>CAWEVD010000023.1:0-466473 GCA_963812485.1 uncultured Acidobacteriota bacterium | reverse complement strand
TGCCGCCTTGATTCATCACGTGAATCGACGCATTCCCCAGATCCAGACCGGTGACGCGCCGCAAACCCGCATATTCGGCCCGATATTGAGTCAACGCCGTGGCTTGTGCCTTGATAAAGGTCTCCGACGCATAGAGAAGGTGGTCGCAATACACGATCACGCGCCGGGGCTCATTCCACGCGCGCGCCGCGTTTGGAACCTGCTGTTGTTCCGGGCATTCCGTCATCGATACGGTCATTTTGATTGCCTTCATCCTTGCTTTGCGTTTCAGTCGTCGCTAGCGCCACGTTTTGTCGAGGCGGCAGCCTTCCGGCACAAGGCGCGCATCACGATCGAGGAGGCGGCATCGAGGAGTTGTGGACCCGAGAATCGCGTGTGGAGGCCGCCTGAAACTGCTCCAAAATCGAATCCAGGGCTCCTGCCAGCGGCTTGCCGAGAAAGCGCGAGTAATCGAGCGACATGTGATTGCCATCCCGGTACACCACGATGCCATTCGCCCTGGCAGGGCATAGATTGCTTGTGCAGAACTGATCGGTCATGTCGAGAAGCGCAGTATTGGTGAACCCCGTTGCAGCCGACACCTCAGTCTGCCAGATCGCGCCGGCCAGAGCACGCTTCGGGGAAACATCGCATTCCCGGCTGGAGAAAATGCCGGGATGGCTTGCTGCTCGCGCCAGGCACACGGGCACGTCGATTTCGGGGCGCGGCGTGTCCCTCAGCAATACGACCAGGCCCGTGCTCGAGCTCACAGCGTTGAGCATGGAGCGCACTCCATCTTCCCACTCATCGGATGACAGTCGGGCATATTCGTCCGCGAATCCCGGCCTCGCAACGTATGCCGATGAATTGCTGATCAACACAAGTCTCGGTCGAATCGACTTGATATACGAAAGGGCGGCGCGCCTCCAGCGAACGCACTCCTCTTCATTCCGCCGAAGCCGGGGATTGTAGACCGGGACCATCGCGCTCGGACATGAAGCTTTGACCAGCAGGATCAGCCGCCATCCCTTCGTTTCCGCGGCAGACCGGAGAGCCGGAAGCCACTGGGCAGCGTGCGAATCCCCCCATAAGACAACAGCTTCTCCCCTGTCCGGCCCGAATGTGCATGGCTTCAGGCGGTCGCTTCGAAATCCTGTCAGACAATCCCTGTCCTCTATCGCGTCAGGGGCGCTCGCATGCGCGTAGACAGCATTGGGAGACAGCCATTGACTGCGATTGCCCAGCCACGTGAACGCGAGTCCTACCGCGATCCCGGTTGCAGTCATCGCCAAGCCCACGGGGATCCAATGCCGGACTGAAGCCGCGCCGCTGCCGGCCAGCTGAATCCGCTTCTCCAGAAACTCATGCGAAGCGGTTGCGATCAGTCCGCTCAAGACCAGCAGCGGAAGTGTGATGGCCGTCGTGCTTCGGTCACGCAAGAGAATTGCCCCAAACACCAGCACCGGCCAGTGCCAAAGATACAGCGAATAGGAAATGTCTCCGATCCACTGGAAGGCACGGGACTCGAGCAGGCGCGTCAAGATTCGACTGCGAGTGCCTTCGCGAGCACATAGGAGCAGAAGTGTCGTGCCCACGACTGGAATCGCCGCCATGAAACCGGGAAAGCCGATCCCCGGTCGCAGAAAACGGCAGAGCCGATGACGAGCGCAGCTCCCAGCCAAGCCATTGCTGGGTGCAAGATACGCTGCAAACGTCTTTCGTTCTGCACTCAGGCTGGCCAGCCCGCCCAATACGAACTCCCATGCCCTGGTCAGAGGCGAGAAAAATGCAATCGATTGGAAACTGTGCGTCAGCCATATGCTGGCACCGAAAGACATCGCGCCAACAAACAGGAACACAACCATGAGCGCGCGCCTTGTCCTCCCTTTCCTTATGCACAGAGCGATCAGGCCCGGACAAACCAGGTAGAACTGCTCCTCGACGGAGAGAGACCAGGTGTGGAGAAGAGGATTCGACCCAACTGCGCTGTTGAAGTAATCTGCCGACTGCTTGAGAAACCAGAGATTACTAGCGTAGGCGCCCGCGGTGGTTGCCGAAGCAGCAAGCCTAGTAAGCTCGATTGGGGACAAGAACGCCAATCCTGCCAGAAGCGTACAAGCCACCATGCACAAGGCGGCCGGAAGAAGCCTTCGCATGCGTCTTGCGTAAAATCGACCAAAATCAATTTCGGATGAGTACTCCGCTTCGCGCACCAGAAGCCCAATGATCAGGTAGCCGGAAATCGCGAAGAACACATCCACGCCTGCAAATCCCCTCCGAAGCCCGGCAGCCCCGCATGATATCCGAGCACCATGAGAATGGCGACCGCCCTCAGTCCCTGGATGTCCTTGCGGAGATCCGGCGCCTCTTCCGTGCGCCTCTCTGCATCGAAGTCCGTCGTGCCGGCGGACGCTTCTCGGTAGTATTGGGCTCATGGATTCATTTCCTGGGTTTGGGCATGATTGACCGCAACTTGCTCACGCGACGGCGGGATAGCCCGAACGGCGTTTTCGCTCGCGCCGCGCCCCATGCTCTCAGCGCTCCGAGCACACCTTTTCCAAACCTCTCGACCATGGCTTCCATCGTGTACTTGTTCCCGCTCTTCCGCGCGCCGGCCTTCAGACTCGCACATCAACTCGGGATTGGTCACAACGCTCGCGATACTGGCTGCAAATGATTGTGCTTCGTGAGCAGCCAACAGCCCGTTGTCACCTTCAATCACATAACTGATCTCGGGAGGATCGGTGGTAGTTGCGTCGCCAGCAGCGGAAGCCCAGCGGCAAAGCTATCGACCACCGCGAGACCGGCGGTCCCTGCCAATACGAACACGTCTGCAATCCGGTAGCAGACAGCGCTCTCGCGGCCATACCGCGATACAAGGTAGTGGATCCATGGATCCTCCCGGATTACGTCCTCAAGCCAGGCGCGCTCCGGACCGTTGCCGACGATAACGAGATGAAACTCTGGCAACCTCTGTTTTACAAGGCGCGCCGATTGAGCAAAAGTGGAATTGCCTTGATCTCGCCTATCAATCCGCAGTAGAGACCGATCACACTCCGGTCGGATCCGAGTTAGCTTTGTTTTGGCGATGAGCGCCTCGTCGTCCGATATCGAGGCTATCATCCGCAAAGCTCGCCTGTGTCGTCGAATTCTGTACGACTGTAATTCGCTCAGCTAACATCCCTTGTCCTTCAAGATACTCAGCGACCGATCTTGTGTATGCAAACCACCAGTCCACCTGGGTAAACATGCGAGCCTTGACCCATTCCGCTATTGGAGAGCGGTCCGGATGCCTGTTGGGTCCGAGCCCCCAAAATGCAACAGTCTTCAGTCCAAGTCTCGACATCAGGAGAAGAATAGGATTAGTGAGATATTTGATTTCTGACCCGGTAATCACAAGGTCGGAAGCCATGATTTCTTTCCAGAGGGGTTGATACAAAAGCCGTCCGAAGAACCATCTTCCGGGAACTTTGTGTGCAATTTCCGGAGGAAGTTCGACGCTGTCGCCGCGTGAAGCATGCTTCGGGTGCGAATTGCTGTACGCAACCGTTAACTCAATTCCATCGCGCCTGAGAGCCTCGTGAAGTCCCGTGAAGAACGGCAGTCGGTAGTGCTTCATTTCGGATTGTATGATTAGCACTTTCGGCATGCTGGATTCGGCTTCCTTCCCTTCAAAATTCTTCTGTACACGTGACCCGTAGCTCGCGGCACACAACGCGCTGAAGGATCTCCGGCTCAAAAGTGTCACTCCACTATTCCGTGCTAGCTTGACCATTAGAGGCATTTGCCGATTTCAGGCGACCTTTCCCTTCAACGCTTGGATCGTATGCCTGGCCCAGTACCTGAAGCCCTGCCATCCTCTTAATTCACCACGGCAAAGTCTTCTCCATGCGGCTATCGCCAGGCCACCTCTCCGCATCCACTTGTTTCTGCGAGCTCTAAGGCTGGGGATTCTATGCTCCAGCCAGGGGGATCCAACAGGCGAGTCCAGGAGTATCGGTTCAACTCCGAAAGTGATCGCATACGCGATTCGCGTATTCGCGGACAGGTTTGGCGTGGAGCAGTGGAGGGTTCTTGGGTAGTGAATCGTGCAGCCACCCGCCGGAATTATCGCCGAAACTGCATTCGCGTCCCCTCCAATTCGTCCCTCACACTCGAGCGCAAGCGATTCAATGTCTCCCCCGCGACGCGATGTGTCTTAACGAGCCCAATGTGACTCCCTGGTAGAAACTGAAGGCATCCCGAGTTCTCGTTAACATCCTGAAGAGCAATCCAGACTGTAACTTCGCGATACGAGAAGTGGGGGTCGCGGAAAGCTTCATCCTGATGCCAGGGAGTGGGAGAGCCATTTCGTTCTTTCTTCAAAATGACCACTTCCGAAAAGAATCGAGCAGATGGCCCGAGGATATCCTTCGCGATCGCGAGCGATTCAGTAAAGCAGGGAGATCTATGCAGATCTGGGGCATAGTTTACCGGGAAATGAATCTGGGGAGAGTTTGGAGCTTTATCCGAGCTTTGGTTGGGCGCCAAATCTCCATACGCTCCCTCGTCAAAACCAGCTTGTCTTCTAAAGAGATCCGAGATTTGTACCCGAAGTTTCTCTGTCTCGTCGCTCGAGACGAACTCGGACAGGATCAGAAACCCATCCTTATTAAGCGTCTGCTTCTGCTCGACGGTCAGCTGTCGCAATTCCTTATGACCTCCGGTTGAGTATTCGAACTGCTGGGCCCCGTCTCGTTACTTTTATTGCGAATAAACGCTCCTGTTAAACGGAAACGGTGCTCCACTATCTCCTACTCTTCCATGGCCTCTCTTAGTCAGCATGTCGGATCAAGCGTGCCTGGCGTACGGTCTGACACATGCACATGCCGGGATCTCCACCAAAAAGCATGCGGCATCACCTTCTCTTTGAGCGACAGCGAAATCGCAAGCGAACAAAACACGAGCCAGAAGAATGTATTCCCGCTCATGATTGTGGTTTCCGATATCTGATAGACGGACAGTAATGTCAGGCAGGAAAGTGGCCATCTTCGATAGGAGTCCTCTCCCGCGAGCAGGTATTGTGTAGCGCGCCGGAAACTAGACGCGACGGATGTCAGGTAAATAACCAGGCCCACCAACCCGATGCTCAGAGTGAGATCAATGTATCCGTTGTGAGCATGGGGCGCATCCTCCCAACCCGCGGCCTGCCTGACTGTTCTTGCAGGCTGAGAGTCCACACCCCAGAATGCCTGGAATCCGTACCCGAGGAGCGGTCTGTCCTCGATGGCCAGTAGTGCGTTGCTCCATAAGTCGGACCGGCCGGTGAGGTGGGAATCCTTGCCCATCATGGTTGTGATCTCGTTGAAGCTGGTGCCAATAAAAAAGGTCGCCACACCTGCAGTGCCCAACACGCATGCGATGATCAGGCTTCTAAGGCGAGGGGGAAGGAACGCCATCGACCACGCTTTGGTGACCCCAACCATGACCACCAGGTAGATCATGGCGCTTACGGATCTCGATAAGGCAGTCAGGACGCCTGCGATCCCAATTGTCAACAGGGTCTTCCAACGCGACCGCAGAACCAGTGGCAGGATCGCTGTCGCAGTAACACACACAATCCGCCCCAACTCATTCTTGCGCGCGAATACGCCGTGCCATGCCTCGCCCTCGAGGTCTGATCCGGGCACAAACTGCGGAAAAGCCACTTGCACGACTACGCTCATCGTCACGACAGCAACCAAAGCGATGCAAACAATCTGCAGTTGTTGTTTGATCGAAAACGTAGTGCTGATGTCTGCGGCGAACAAGAGTCCGAATAACAAGCCTATTGATTGGTGGATCGTAACTCCCGGATCAATCGACCACAGAGCGGAGACAAATGTCAGGGTCACCAGGATTGCCAGTGGGCGATTCACTCTTAGAGCATTGGCAATGAACTTTCGTCTGGCCACGACTCTGACGGCCGTAACCAGGTACACGATTCCCCAGAAGGCCTTCAGCACGCCGGATCCTTCGCTGGCCTCGCTCGGGGCGTCGAAGTTGATAAAGAGAGACAGAAACGCGCCGGTTGAAATGATCAGCGTCACGATCACGAAGAGTATGTGAAGCCTTCTCACGAATTTGGCTGAAATGACCATAGCGAGTCGCCAGTTTCGTCCGGGGATTCGATGGAGGGACAACTGTGTCTCATCCATCTCCGTTGGCTGGCCAGTTGCCTCCTATCCGCGTCTGAGATGTTCGAAAGCTGTCCAGTAGAATGTCCGCAGGGAGATCTCCACCCTTTCGGAGGGGGACAGCGTGCCTACCAGAGATCGATATTGCTGCCGCATGTCCTGCTTGATACCACCATGTGCCCGGAGCTTGCCAAGACCGCGCGCCAGTACCTTCTTTGCGAGGGGTCGAAGGTGCGGGCATTTCCCTGTACATGCTTACGCCGGTGAGTAACTCCATTTGACCACTGAGGCGTTTTTTGCCGTCCACTCGTTCTGTGAATACGTTGTTGCCATGAATTCTCATCAGAGTGAGTTCCTCGGAAGCAAACCAACCTTCCTCATCTGCGAGCGCCATCCACTTCAGGTATGCATCCGGACAGCACCCTGTGCAATCGCATCAGCTCAGGCATTGGGAAGATCCTCGCAAGGGTGCGTCGTCGGAATGAGAATCCGGACGAGGCCGTTGGAACGTAGGGTGGTTTCCCGGCGATTGTCGCCTCCCGAACATCCCATCGACCATAGGCGAACGCATCGGCAGCTTCCCACCGCTGCCCAGTCTCGTGATGGAACTTGCGGACGCGGTCAAAACACCATCCCAGCCTGCGGTCTCGCTCGAAAATTTTCACCACCGTTGCGACCTTATCCGGCAGATGCAGGTCATCCGAATCCAGAAGGCAGATTATCTCGCCATTCGCAGCGTCGAAGCCCGCGTTGTATGCGGACGCCTGCCCGCCATTGGCCCTGTAGATCGGTTTGATCCGAGAGCCGAAGCCCGCCATCACTTCACGAGAGTTATCGGACGAGCCATCGTCAACAACGATGACCTCGACATTGGGGTAGCTCTGGCCCAGCGCGCTCTCGATTGCATCTCCGAGAAAGCGGCCGTAATTGTAGTTATTGATCAGAATGCTAACCAGAGTCTCTTCGCTCAAGGACATTTAAGCGGCCTCCTGCGTTGCTTCGATGGTGGCATGCTGCGCCTTCACCTGGTGGAATGCTGCAGTCCCCAGCGCGAGGGCCAGCAGAGCATCGCAAGCAATGCTCGACCAGGCGGCGCCGCGCCATGAATAGAGAGGAATGATCCACATGTTAATCAGTACGTTCACCATCGCGACGACGGCCTGAATGATGGAGCGCATACGCTGGTAACCCGCGCCCGTAAGAGCGTCTGCCAGGAACAGGTGCACACTTCTTAAAACCGGGAGCACGGCCAGCCAGCGCAGTGCGGATGCCGCGTCTTTATACTCGGCTCCCAGCAGGTGCGGCAGCACCGGCGCGCATATCACCAGGGCGGCCATCACGCAAACCGAATAGAGGGCCGCCTTGATCATCAGGGGCCTCATGTACTCCAGCGATTGGTCCATCCCTCCGGATCCTGCCCGAAACAATCCGGGATTGGCCGCGGAGAGAATGGACCGCAGCGGCACTGTGCTTACGTCGATCAGACGGTACGCGGCCCCGTAGATTCCGGTGGCTTCGAGCGCTCCCAACTTCGCGAGCATCGTCTTGTCGATGTCGTTATAGACCGTCTGTGCCGACAATCCCACGGAGAAGTAGATCCCCTCACCCAGTTCATGAACCAGTCGTCGCATTCCCAGCGTTGGCAGTCCCAGGGACCCGAGCGCCCAGGCGGCGGAAGCCACCGTAGTCGCAACCGCGGTCGCAAGATAAACCACGGCCCACGCCTCTACGCCTGGATGGGGCACCATCGCGACCAGGACGCCCAGCCCCACAACTCGCGAAAGACTGATCCATACGTTGATGTGGGCTGTGGCTCCGAACCGCTCCAACGCCCCAAATGCAAATCCGCACAAATCCGTAATTCTTCCAAACACCAGGTCCGCCACCGCAATCAGTAACAGGACTGTGCCTCCGATATGCGACGACAGCCAATGGCGCAAGACCAGCACCAATCCCACACCCAGCGCGCCGGTGGTGAATGTAACCAGAAGGCCGTTCCCCCACGATTCGTTGAAGAGACTGTGGTCCCGCGCCACATTGCGAATGAGCAGGTTGCTTGTTCCCAATCCCACAAAGGGAGAGAGCACCGCCGCAATCGCCACCGCCGCCACAAACGCTCCATACTGATCGGGTCCGAGAGAACGCGCGATCATGATGAAATAGACGGCTTGCAGTGCGAGTTTCAGTCCGTTGCCGCTGAGGAGCCATAGGACATTTTTTGTCAGACTGCCCGAAATTGATTGCGCCATAGAGTTCGTCCTCGCCGCGCCTTCCTTGTTTATTCGGGGATGCGTGCTTGCATTGACAATGCCGCTGCCAAACCGCGAGCGCTTTCTTCGATCAGGTCATCCCACCCGTTCTTCTACGAGCGGCTGCACGCCTGCGGTAGAGAAACGGTTGAGCTTCAGGCATTGAATCATCGCCAGCGCGACATAGGCCGGATTGAGATAGAGGTAGCGCTTCCATAACCTGCGCGGTTCGCTGAGAAGCCTGAAGAGCCACTCGAGCCCTCGATCCTGCATCCAGCGTGGCGCCTGCGGTATCCGTCCCGCCAGAAATGGAAAGGCCGCGCCAATTGCGAGGATCGGCATAGAGAGCGCCTCTCGCAGTTCGTACGCGAACGTCTCCTGCCGCGGACACCCAAGTCCCACGAGGGTAATGGCAGCCCCGGAGTTGCGAATCCGGGAAACCAGGGCATCGCGTTCTGGCTGGGTAAGCGGCCGAAACTTCGAAGCCTCGCAACCTGCGATTCGGAGTCCGGGATACTTGCTGGTCAAGGAGCGCACAAGATCATCCAGAATCTCCCGCGTTGAGCCGTAGAGGTATACAGGCACGTGCTCCTCGGCGGCTCGCTCGCAGACCTTCAGGGTCAGGTTTGGCCCGTACACACGATCCGGGAGATTCACGCGATGCACCCAGTTCAGGATCCACCGGACGGGCTGACCGTCGGGCGCCAGCAGATCGAAGTGGTTCAACCGGTACTTGTGGACGCGGCTAAGCACGCCGGTCATGACCCCGTGTACGGCGAGGGCCGACACCGCGAAACCTTTTCGACGTCCGGCCGCGTCAAAGATCGCCTCCAGCGCTCCGTCATAGTCCACCGCGTCAATCAGGATCCCAATGACATTTCTTTTACCGGCATTGCGCATTCCTCGGTCCACCTTTCCACGTTCATTTCATAAATTTCCTGCAGGATCTGCGGGACGTCATACTCTGGCGCCCATGCTGGATAGTGGCTTTGAAACCGGGTCACGTCGCTGATCCACCAGATGTGGTCCCCGCGGCGGTTGTCATCGACATATTCGGTCTGCATTTCATTTCCCGCAATCTCCTGGCAGAGATCGATCGCCTCGAGCATGGAGCAGTTGCTATATCGTCCACCGCCCATGTTGTAGACTTCACCGCATCCGGGGCGTTTGTAGAACTCATGGAAGGCGCGGATCAAGTCGGCACTGTGAATGTTGTCCCGAACCTGTTTGCCTTTGTAGCCAAACATCGTATAGGGCGTGTTCGTGACCGCGCATTTCATCAGATAAGCCAGAAAACCGTGCAGCTTCGTTCCCGAGTGATTGGGGCCGGTGAGGCATCCTCCTCTGAAGCACCCGGTCTTCATCCCGAAGTACCTTCCATATTCCTGTACCAGCAGGTCGGCCGCCGTCTTCGAAGCCCCGAATAGACTGTGAAGCGTGTGATCCACCGACATCGTCTCGGGAATGCCGGCCTTGTAATAGGGGTGGGCCTTGTCGATCTCCCAACGTGTCTCCTCTTCCACCAGGGGCAGCCGGTTTGGTGTGTCGCCGTACACCTTGTTTGTCGAGGTGAAGATGAATACCGCGTCCGGGGAGAACTTTCGCGTGGCTTCAAGAAGCACGGATGTTCCATTCGCATTGACCGTAAAGTCAGTCAGCGGATCGGATGCCGCCCAGTCATGAGATGGCTGCGCCGCCGTGTGTATCACCAGCGAAACGTCGTTCTTGTATCGTTGGAAGACGCGCAAAATATCTGAAGAATTTCGAATGTCCGCATCGAAATGCACATAGCCGGGGACCTCTCGGACAAGGCGATCCCGAACCCGTTGAGTCGAGGCTGACTCCCCGAAGAAAGCCTTTCGCATGCCGTTATCAATGCCCACTATTTGCATTCCCAGGGCAGAAAAATACCCGACAGCTTCTGATCCCACCAAACCCGCAGATCCCGTTATGATGGCGACACTCATGCAAAGTCTCCATGATGGTTGGAATAAATGAATGAGTAGCTCACGCGCGATCGAGAACCGATTGGTAGATCGCGAGAAGCTGGCGGTAGTTCGCAGCGGTGCTGTACTCCTGTTCGTACTTGAGGCGCGCCATGCGTCCCATGGAGCGAACGGTCGCCGGATTGGCCCAGGCCCATTGGATCGCCTTCCCAAGTTCCCCGGCATCGCCGTGGTCGAAATGCATCCCGTTTATGCCGTCGTCGATCAACTCCTCGAGGGCGCCCAGCCGGGATCCGATAACCGGAACGCCGCAGGCGAAGCTCTCCACAAGCACCATGGGGAACCCTTCGTACCAGAGACTGGGCACGATCACGGCGCGCGCATTCTTCATCAGGGCAATCGTCTCGCTGCGACTGCATTGGGCAAGGTAAGTCACGTTCGCGCCGTGATGCTGTCGAATCCACTCCTCAACATCGGGTCGCAAGGGCCCATCCCCGACGATCTTGAGCGCGATTTGTTGCGTCATACCTTCCCACGCGTCGAGCAGCACCTTCACGCCCTTTTCTTCCGAGAGACGCCCGACAAAGAGGAAGTACTCTCCGGAATGCTGCGACGGACCCGGGTCGGGATCGACAAAGTTCGGCTTGACGTGAATGCGGCCTGCCGGCAGACCGTTGGCTGCGAATTTGCGTTTCGCGAATTCCGTGAGCGCGATGTACGCGTTGACCTTGTTCGACCATGTGCCGGCCGCTTCGTGGTACTTCAACATGGTCACGACTGCTCCGGTCGCCACACCCGAATCCCGGTAGCAGCGGTGACGCACGGCATGGATCATGCTCTTTTGCGTGCAGTCCTCGCATACCCTTCCCTGCCGGTAGAGAGTGACCCCGGGACAGATCAGTCGATAATTGTGCAGCGTTTGCACCGTGGGTATGCCGTATTCCCAGCACACCGAGAAGATACTCGGAGAGATCATCATCAAGGTGTTATGAACGTGCACAACATCGGGCCGTTCCCGCTCCAGGATTCCGGCCACGTGATCGCGGCTGTCGTGCGCGTAGACGATGGTTTTAAGCAGGCCGGCGCGCCGTACTTTGCCGGCGCTTGCGATTTCCAGATTGGAGCGGGTATACGTGATCACCCGGTGGCCCATCCGCTCGAGCAACTGCCGCTCCTGCTCGAATACAACATCTTCTCCGCCAGGCAACTGATAATAATTGTGAGCGAGCAGGATTTTCATGGCGTGGCCTCTAGGCCGCTCCCGAGCCGCGCACTACCGCCGGCAAAGTGCGGGCCAGGATCTTCAGGTCCAGCCACAGCGACCACTCGTCCATGTACTGAAGATCAAGGCGCATCCACTGGTCGAACGAGATGCCGCTCCGTCCATGGACCTGCCAAAGGCAGGTGATTCCGGGCATCACGCTGAATCGTCGCCGCTGCCAGTCCTCGTTAAACCCTTCGTAGTCGCGCACCGGCAACGGCCGCGGCCCCACCAGGCTCATATCTCCCTTGAGAACATTCACCAGTTGCGGCAACTCATCGATGCTGCTTTTGCGCAGAAACTTGCCGATACGCGTAATGCGCGGGTCGTTTTTGATTTTGAACACCGGCCCCGACACCTCATTCCTGCTTTCCAGTTCCGTCATCAACCCTTCGGCGTTCACGACCATCGTCCGGAACTTCCAAATCTTGAATCTCCGCTTATTAAGCCCCACTCGTTCTTGCAGGAACAGGGCGGGCCCTGGGGAAGTCAGCTTGATTGCCAGGGCTACCAGCAGGAGCATGGGCGCCATCAGGACGAGAAGGCTGCCGGAGACCGCGATATCGATCATTCGCTTGATCACAAGTGCGGATTGGTCCGCGGCACGGGTCTTGGTGGAGAAATAGAGAAGGCCGTCCAGTTCACGAGCATGCCAGCGCTGGACGCTCAATCCGAACGCGTCGGGGTCGACGCGGAGCGTGGTGCCGTGATTGGTGCAAAGCGATGCCACCTCTGCCCAATGACGGTGAAATGAAGCATAGGGCAGGTAGACTATGGCCTCGTCCACCACATTGCGGCGCATGAATTCAGGCAGGTTCGCATACTCGCATGCAAGCTCAAAGCCGCTTTTCTTGAACTCGGCAGTCCCGCCCCACTCTTCATCGACAAAGCCGAGCAACCGATAGCCGCTTTCCGGATTTGCGATGATTTTGCGCGCAAATGAGATCGCTCGCGAATTGGTCCCAAGGATGAGCAGGTATCTGAGGTTCCTTCCTTGTGCCCGGACGTGGGCGAGCCCGCTACGCAACACGATCCGAAACAGGCTTAGCGCCACGGAGGTGATGGCCCAGAAGAGTAAAAGGAATGTCGGCGTCAGCATCCGGATCGAGAACAGGTAAGCCTCCGCGGTAAGCAACACACTGGAAACCGTCGCCACCCCGACAATTTCAACGAGCTCCGCGCGCTTGGTCGACAACCTTCGGGAGCGGTAGATGCCTCCGAGGCGAAACACCAAATGAAATAGCCACAGCGTCAGGATGAAAAGAAAGAAGTTCGATATCTTCGTTCTCATGGCCAGGAATGTGGCCAACGAGACCGCGCCCTGGGCCCGCACCATCAAAACGGTGCTCAGGCCGAATGCGCAGATCACGATGACGATGTCGACGATTTTCAAAAGACTGAGCGGGAGATGATGTCTTAGATCGATCACGGTCTTCTCCTCAACAGGCGTTTGAGCTTTGGCCTGTGAACAACGCGTTGCCGGAGAGATGGGAAGCGTGCCCGCTGTCCCGCGGAGAACCCGGAGACGTGCACGCGGGCTGGATTCAGCGGGAATGGCGCGGATTTGCCGATTCCTCCGCAGAGGAGGTGCTCACAGGAGGGCGTAGAGTTTGTCGGGGATGGGGAAGGTTCGATTGTTTAACACTGCACCCAGGATCGGTATGTTCGACGACCGCACGCTGGAGACGGCAACCTGCGCGGATTCTCGTCGCGTCGAACCGGCTTCAATGATGAGCACAAGGCCGTCGGTCAACTGTCCAAGGGCAAGCGAATCCACGTAGCGGTTCAGTGGGGGCGCGTTTACGATCACCCAGTCAAACTGACTCCTCAGTTCCTTGATTCTTGTTTGCATGCGATCGAGACTGAGTAGATCTTCTGACTCACTCCGGATGGCGCCTGCAGGCACCAGCGAGAGCCGCGCTGATAGGGGAATCGTGAATGAACGAATGGGAGCGCTGCTCGCGAGCGCTTCGGTTGGACCCTGGCAGCACGCGCCCAATAGAGTGTGAAGCGAAGGACCGCGGACGTTTGCATCCACAATGCAGACTGTTCCCCGGGATGCCTTGGAAAGAAGATGCGCAACCAACGCGCAGATGCGGCCGCTGTCGCCGTCTCCGTCGATGGCCGCGAACGCCACCGCCCGGGGTGCTTCTTCCGCGCGCACCAGGAAGATCCTCTGCACCAGTTCCAGAAGCTCCGGGTTGACGGACTCCTCGCTGTCCAGAAATTCCGAAACCGCTTTTGCCGCGGAAGGTCTGACACTCATCAGGTCCTGGTCTTCGACGAGAGTGTCGCTCTCACTGGACCGCAAATACGCCACATTTGTACTCATTTCTCTGCTCTCTCCTTAGCTCAACACGCAGGAACGGTACGAGACCACTCGGGTAGTCCCGGCCGGTCGAGCCGCGAGCCAATCCTTGATGGGGTGAAGGAATCACGGGGTTCGTTCACCCGGATACCTGTCATCTGCGTGAATGCGTCAGGCAGTTTTCCGGGGAAGCGAAACCACGATCGGCACATTCAGCAGATGCGCAACCTGTGCCGGTGTTCTGAGCGAGGAATCGAAATAGTCGACGGCATACCCCAGCGACACGCTGAGCATGGCGGACGCGCCAACCGCGCCGGCCATGAGAAGCGGCAGTCCAAGCAATGGCAGAACAGGAATAGCTGGAGGGACGGCGATGGCGACGTTGGCAATCCCGCTTCTGTCCAGGGCGTCCGAGGTACGGGCTCCCTCCCGTTTTGAGAGATAGAGAAGATAATTTTCTTCGGCCGCCTTCACGTCGCGGATGAGATCTTTCTGTTGCAGAGCCTGTTTGTCCAGGTCCACCATTTCTGCCTGCATGCTCGCGATACTGGCGCGGGTTGCCTTCCAGTTCGCATGCTGCGCCGCGAGATCGGCCTGCGACTTGGCGAGATCTTCCCGCAGAAGCTCGTACGTCGGATCGCGATCGGTGGTCTTGGTCATGTAGCGTGTGGCCTCGGCGTCAGCGATCGCCTTCTTCGCCTGGGCAATCTCCGCATCCGCTTCCTGCACCAGCGGATACGATGGTTCATATTTCATTCCCAGTTGACTGCGCTTCGTTTCGGCCGTCAGCAGCTGCGCCTTCAGATCTTCCAGCAGCCGATCGGCCGGAAGCAATGACTCCTGCGTCTGGGACCGTGAAGGAGTCGCGGACATCTGTTCCACGTCGCTCCTCATCCTCTGGGTATCCGAAGCAATGGTCTGCTCGGCGGTGTGGAGTGCGCCGACAGAGTTAGTCAATTGAAGAGCGAGATCCGTACGCACCATCTCTGGGGCGGCAATTCCCTGCTGCTTGTTAAACCTGTTAAGCCTCTCCTCCGCCGCCTGCATCGCATCCTTGGATCGTTGCGTCTCATCAGCAAAGAATTCATAGGAGCCCACTGGTCGATGGACAGCAACATGTTTCTCCACATAGAGGTCCCCAAGAGATTTCAGTACTCCGTAAGAGCGCTGCGGATTCGACGAGCTGTAGCTCACATCGATGACGTTGGTCTTGATGACAGGCTTGATCTTCAATGATTGGGCCAGCGACTTTACCGCCCTGGCGATCCGGTCTTCTTTGGACTCATTGGGATGGAGCAGGTCGAAGACCGAAAAGCCGTGTCTCTCTGCCAGGCCGTTTGCGACAACCACCTTCTCCAGCACATCGCGGCTCTTGAGCAATTCGGCTTCTGAATTGATTTCCTCTTCCGTTACAGGTGTGCCCGCGGTCACCATCTCTGTTGTGATGCCGGTGCTGACCGGGGTCTCGACCCGCTCCCGGTTCACCATCACCAGCATCTGCGACTTGAATGCGGGGGGGATAACCAAAGCCGCAAGCAGTAACAAGGCAAGCGAGACAAGGAACGTGCGAATCATCAGCTTCTGGCGCCGAAACAGCGGCGCGGCCAGGTCGCGAAGACTAATGTCCGATTCTATTTGCGATCGTGCCGGGGACGCCTTCAGTATCTCGTTCATGACTGCCCTCCAGGGTCTGCTTTCTCGCCTCTTGTTGCCGCTCTGTCCGCAGGTTCGCTCACTGGATCCCTGACATATACCATCCGGCGTTGATACTGTAGGGGACGTATTTACGAAAGTTGGTAATAAACTTCTCCGGGACATACACCATGTCGCCGGGTTGAATCGTCGGATCCTCTCTCCCACTCTTTCCGCTGTACATGCGCTTCATATCGATTTTTTCAACCTGATACATGGAATTCGGGGTGCGACGGAACAGGAATACCTGCGTCTTTCCGGTTGGCTGTAAACCGCCTGCAACCGCCAGAGCTTCGCTGACCGTGATTTCGTTCCTAAGTTCATACTGTCCCGGCTTGCCAACCTGGCCGGTCACCGAGAAAAAAGGCTTCTGAAAGTCTTCCAAGTCGATATTGACGATGGGATTGTGCAGCACACCGGCATATGCATGGCCCACTTCCTTCGCCATGTCGGGCACGGTCAGTCCCTGAACGTGGATGCTGGTCCCGTTTTGCAGGTTGATGAATCCATCCGGCTGTACCGTAACGGCCTGGTTGAACTCAGGAGAAAGAGGAAATGAAATCAGCACCACATCCTGTTTTTGGATAGCGTATCGCGGGGCGCGCTCCTTCAACTGTGGATCATCCGGGGACTGAACCAGTGCTTGCGCCTTGGGCGACGGACGAGTCACCACCCGTTGCCGAAGCCTGCCCCGCCATATTCGCGGCAAGCCCAATCACTATTGCGCAGCTCATCATCACGGTTCGAAACCACGTCGTCATATAGAACTCCACTTTCATCAAGGTAGACAGCAGCCTCGGTATCTACGCGCAAACGCGCAGATCCGCATTCGACAACGGTTCAACGTCTGCTTCCTCGACTTCCACGGCCACTGCCTGCTGGATCAATTGCACCGAGATCAGGATTCGGGCCCGTCCTCCAGCCCGTACAAAGGCCCCTTCCACGCCCGCCAAGGGTCCACGCGTCACTCGGACCCGATCCCCTGCCGTAAGGCACGGGTGCGCCGCCACCGGTATTCCGCGCGACAAAACTTTGCGAACGTTCTCCAATTCATGTTCCGCGACGGCCATCGGCCCCTGCCGGTTCTTCACAAAATCCGCGACGCCCGGTATCTTGAGGACGCGAACCTGAGCTTCTGCCGTCCTTTCGATGCAAACGAACAAATAGCCTGGAAAGACCGGGCTTGCGATACGCTTCTTCCTGTCGCTCCAACGTCTCTCTTCTTCAATCATTGGAAGAAAGCAGGTGATCCCCTGACCGTGGCATGTCGTTGCCGCGGCTTTCTCATGGCGCGATCTGGTGGTGACCGCAAACCATGATGGCTGGGGTTCGACAATTGGCTGGATCATGTTTCACCTCCCCGACCCGCGGCGGGCATAGCTTCGCCCTGTGGGTCCCATGTGCGATTTCCAAAAGCTTTCGCGCTGAACTTAGCCATCGAGACGCCAGGGTTTGACGCTCAGGCAGTAGACAACTCGAGGCAGATGGGGACGGCCTCATGCTGGTGATGAATGGTTCTTGCGTTGTTCACATCGACAGGGAGAAATTCGTCGATGAGTTCGACGAGCAATCGTAACGGGGATCTTTCACGAACCTTCGGAGTTGGTTATGGACTCTTTGAAGGTCCCTTGTACGCCGAATCTCCTGCATCCGACAGCATTCAGGATGGAAACCACTTTTCCCTCGCACTCGATTGGTATGTCTGCGGTTTCGTTGTCCGGCGATGGCACCAACACCTCAACTCGCACATTGGTTCCCACCGGAGGACATTTACTCGAGCTGATCAGCGCTCCGTCCACTGCAACATCATTGGTGAAGCCGCCTTCCGTGTGCTCCGTTCCATCGTTCCAGCGAATGATCGCCGGAAGACGCAGCCTGTAGCGGACCGCCGACCGATTTGCATTGCCGGACTCGAAGGCCAGGAGAGTCATCACGCTGATCTCAACTTAACGACGGACTCGATACGGCACAAGGCGCCGAACGTTTGAAAATTCATGAGACGCTCGTGTCATGAGCAGGAGGGTTCTTGCTCCAGAGAACAATCAAGACCGCCGTACTTCCCGGAATTTTCGCGGAGTGTGTTTTCTCTCGACGCTAGAGGAGAAAGTTTTATGGTTTGCAATTTTCGCCAATTCCGCTAGAGTCGTAGTAGCAGGTTAGAACGAACCTATCGGTACATTGCGCACTTGTTCCCCACGCATGTACTGAGTCTGAACAGAATTCCGGGTGTTGATGTCAGCTCTCTCAGCTCGGCTTGTTCTTTGTTCATATTCGCGGCTGTTCTGAACGACTTCTCTCGAAGTCGACTTCGAGACGGCCTACCAGAACAAAACAACGAAAGATCCAGATCAGACCATGACGGCCGTGATGTCGTCGTGTTGTCCACCTCAACTGAGGAGGTTCTTACGTTGCCAATACCCTCTCCTCAAGCCCCCGACCTGCGGGCGACTCGAGTCCAAGGTCGTCAGTTCGTTCTTTCGACGATCGGTCGGAAGCAAACCGTGGTAGACAATGAAAGCGGCGCTTCGCCTGAATTTCGGGTCTTGATCGCCGATCGTGACCCGATGAGCAGCGATCTTCTGGCGCACGCGCTGGCAGGACGCGGGATTTGTGAAGCTCACGCGGTAAATTCGGCTGACCTGCTGAAGACTCTTGAAACCCGTCCGGCGGATGTCGTCGTAATCGCTTCGGACTTGAGTCTCGGCCCACGAAACGCATTCGACCTGACACATGCGGTAAACCGCTCTTATCCAAACGTCCAAATCGTCATGATCCTTAATCAATCCGATCCCGACACCGTGATCAACGCGTTCCGCTCCGGCGCCCGTGGAGTCTTTTCCCGCACACAACCGATGCTTGAGTTCCTCGACTGCGTTCAGCACGTACACAAGGGCTACGTCTGGGCAGGGGGACAGGAAGCGGTGTATTTGCTTGATATCATCAGGAATCTGCCGGCCCCAAGTCCGCTCACGGCCATCAATTGCCCCGCGCTTACTGATCGCGAATTACAGGTCGTGCGATTGGCTGCAAAAGGTAAAACCAATCGCGCCATCGCCGCCGAACTGAGTTTGAGTGAACATACGGTAAAAAATTATCTGTTCCGGTCTTTCGAAAAACTTGGAGTCTCAACCCGCGTTGAACTTCTGTTTTATCTCACCATTCGCGGTCATTCGTTCTCTCCTGCCGGAGTGGATGCTGTGTAGACTCCAGGCCCACGGGTCTCTTCAACTCATGGTGCGGAGACCTTTGCGGTTTCGTCGGCGCTCCGTCGAATGTTACGGGATTTCCCAACGCCTTAGGACCGCCAGGCTGCTGAAGTCCTGCATCTTGTTTCGTGGCCAAAGTCAAACTTTTGGGGGTTAGCGTGAGAAATATCCTTGTCGTTGCTGCTTTTTTCATCGGACAAATGGCGATGCAAGATACGCCCGTCGTGCGCCTCACTTCGAATCGCGCCGCCATCCAGGCACAGTGGGGGGGAATGCGAGTCGAGCTCATCAATGCGCCTTCTTCCGTATTTCTACCCCTTCCACCGCCCGCCACCGACTCGCTGGGCCGCGCCTGGCGAATCCAGATCAAGAATCTCGGACCCGCCGAGGTGACGGTCTCAGCCAAGAGCGGATTTTCAACCAAGGTCGGTGTCGGTCGAACGGTTGAAATCGCATCTGACGCCAGGAGCTACGCGCTGAAATAGACAAGTCTCAACCCATGAGATTGCAAGCTCGTCAGCAGTCTTGAATTCCGCGGAGGAATTATGACTCTTGCCATGCTGACGGCGGGCGATAAGACTCGTCCTGCCGCGGCCGGCCTGGGCCCACGTGTCATTCAGCTCGATTTCGTGCGCGGGCTCGCCATCCTGCTCGTCATTAACTACCATGCGATGACCCGGCAGGACATGAACCATCCTGTCGAGCAGATCCTGTCCGCAGCCAAGCACGTGGGCTGGATGGGAGTCGATCTGTTCTTTGTTCTCAGCGGCTTCCTGGTCGGCGGCTTGCTCGTACAGGAATGGATGAAATCTGGAACGATTCGGATAGGGCGATTCCTGGTTCGGAGAATGTTCAAAATATGGCCGGCATATTACTTCTATATTTTCTTTCAGATAGCTGTGCAGCGCCATGCTCTTAGCACCTTCTGGTGGCAGAACCTGCTCAACATACAGAATTATGCCGGCACCTCGCTCAGCCACACCTGGAGCCTGGCTGTCGAGGAACATTTCTATTTGTTTCTTCCAGTCGTGCTCCTTTGGATCCATCGGAATCGCCATACTCGCAATCACGTCATTCCGACTCTGCTCTCTCTTTGCCTCGCAGTTCTTATCATCCGCACGGCAAGCTATATTGCGAACGGTCCCGGGATGTCTCAATGGCAGACCCACACCCGCCTGGATAGCCTGTTATTTGGCGTTTTGCTCAGTTACTTCATGTATAACTCGCGCCGTCAATTCGACAAGCTTCTGGAGCGCCGCTTGCTCCTGACTTTTCTGAGTATCCTCGTATTTGCGATTGCGCTCGTTAGCGCCGGCCACCAATCCGCTTACATGTCAACGGTGGGCTATACAGTAAATTACATTTGCTTCTCGGCGCTGTTGCTTCTTGTCTACGGCTACCAGGGCGCGCTGATTCGAACTCCGCTCTATAGGGCCACGGCATGGATCGGTCGTTATTCGTACGGAATTTATCTATGGCACCTGTCGGTTCGTGAGCCGGCCATGAAGCTGTGCTCTCATCTTCCTCCTTCGGTGGGATGGCTTGCTCTGCTCATCGTCCAATATGCCACCGCGATCGCTCTCGGCGTTCTTGTCACCAAGCTCGTCGAATTTCCCATGTTGCGAGTGCGAGACAGGCTCTTCCCGCGCGGCGTGGCCGAACCGCCTCCTGTCCACCCTTAGCGAATCCGGCTGCGACGGCGGAAGCCCCTGGCTAAGGCAAGGGAGCGCGGCGCATCCGGCGTCTCTCGCGAACCACTCGGTCCAGCGGGTTCGGCGTCGCGGCGATTCTGAATTGCCGTCATTTTCTACTCAATTCGGGTAAATGAATTCTATGCGTAAAATTGTCGATTCTTTATATGTCCATTGCCCGGTCTGTGGTGTAGCGCCGTCGCAAAAGTGCAAGATGAACTCTGGGTTTCCCCGGTTTGAATCGCACATTGAGCGCGGGTGGATTGCCGCCACGGGGCACCTCCAAAACGCCCCTAAACGAACCAAGGAGACGGCGCGGCCGTCAATGACCGCTCCATCCTCGCTCTAATATCCTGTGTGCCGACTACGAATTCCGTCGTGCATCCCCTGCCTTGAGGTACTGGTACGGGGTCCCCGCGATACGGCGGGGTCCCGAGTTTGCGTTCAGGAGCCGGCTCGTTCCCTTGGTCCAAACGTCGAGATGTCATTCTGGTTGATTTCTAAACTGCCGTTTTTATCGAAGGCTGATCCGTCGAAAGCCGAATCCAGGCTCGATCCACTCCGCCCAGAACGAGCGGCCGTTGAGAGAGACAATATGGAGCCCCAGCGCTCCAGGCGCATCGGAGACCTCTTTCCAGGCAGGGCTGCTCAACGGGGTGAAAAAGATCTTTCCATTTGAGACCACGGCACCGGCGGAAGTCCCTTGGGCGGATACATAGAAGTCCCATGAGGTAGCTTTCTCCAAGGCGGGAAGATGGGTGACACTGCGCTCGCCGGATCTGGGCATCAGGGTGAGGGAGAAGCCGTCTTTATCCGGATTCAGGACCCATACGACAGGTGGGCCGGTCACGGGAAGGCCCCAGGCAACGGGCCGAGCTGGGGTAAGCGACCCGGGCGCGGCATCGGCCGGGTGACCGTCCGCGCTGAAGGATTGGCGCAGGATGCGGCCGGAGCCCGCTTCTTCCCATGCCACTGTAACCGACCCGTCGGGTTGCGCGTTCCATTCCACCTTGCCGCGGGCCCCGGGCAGATCGGCGCTCCAGTGCGGTTTCAGGCCGGAAGCGGTAGCGAGATAGGTGGTAAGGCGGCCCGTGGGCGAGACGACGCCGAAGAGGCCAGTGCCTCCGCCGATCTGAAAACCGGGGCTTAGCAATGGCCCTTCCGCCGGGACTGGGAGCGGTTAGATTTCCAAGTCACTCCCCCAGCCGACGCACGCGGTCAGCGTCCCGATCATGCGCCCATGCCAGCCAGCGGCCGCTCCCTGCAGGTACCAGATCGATGGAGGTCGCGACGCTGACCGGACCTCCTTTTGGCAGAATCTGGCGGGAGAAGAACACGCCTTCGCGAGGATCATCGACGAGCGAATCGCGATGCAGAATTACGGACTGGCCATCCAGCCGCCGGTGCGCAACTACGGTCGAAAGCGTATTTGCACTCACGACGCTTGAAAAGCTCTCGACCTGGAGAGGCAGAATGCTGACCGCAGAGCGAGGGGATTCGGGTCCGTTGTTTCCGATGCGGACGGTCAACCAGTATTTGCCGGGCCTGAAGCCCTCGTCGGAGAAATCGGCGATGTCCTCCTCCCTTTCGAACTTCGTTCCGGGGGGAAGAGTTTCGATCTCGTAGACGGGATTGCTTGGCCTTTCGGGAGAACGGCGGCGATCGGTTGTGGCCTGGGAAAGCCCGTATACGGGCCCCCCCGCGGTCTGAGATCGAAGGAAGTAGGTAAAGGCGCTTGGGGACTCCCGGCTCGGGACTTGTGTGGACTCTCCACCGCGGTTGTCGAGGACGGTGCGGACCGTCAGCGATTGTCCAGAAAGCGCAGTGGGTTTGTCTGCAAATGTTGCGATTACGACATTGGCCATACCGTTTGTCTTCCCCCTCGCCGCTTGCGGCGATTGCGCAGAAAGGCAATTGAATCGGGAAACACACCAGAGCACTGCCAGGAAGACGACTCCCGCCGAGACCATCGCTGCGAACGTGAATTTTGATCGCATAAGTAATTGACTATGGCCCGCCCACGTTGCCGGCTGGATCGGCAATTCCCTCGACCTTCCATCCACGCAGTTTCAGAAGGCACTTGCCGCAAAAGTATCCCCGGTCGTCAACACCACTGGCATCGATAGCGTCTGTGTTGACGTAGCTCATGAGGCAGTCGCGATCCCACTTTTGCGAGTTCGGATCGAGATCGGCGGCCACGTTTGGGTCCACAGTATTCGGGGCGCGGTCGTGCTGCGCGGCGTTTGTGGCATGCCCGATTTTATCTCCCGCGTGTTCGAGGTGCTTATGATGCCCCACTTCGTGCGCCCAGAACGTCCGCGCTTGTTCGACAGTATCCACAAACAAGCCCCCGAGCGGTGCGCCGATCGAGTCGAGACCCAGGTTGGCTTCTCGGTCCAATGATCTCCTGAGCGGTTCGGGTTCCAGGAACAGCTTGCATTGTGCCCCCGCGTGGGCATACCAGGCCGCAAGCCGTACCGTCCCGGCTTCCTCGGGTGGCCGGGGTCTCGGCAACCGATATGGTGCGCGCGCAGTTATCACAGGTATACGTTGTCGTGACGGATTGGCGTCCTATGGTGCTTTTGAACCAATCGGAGACCGACGTAGGCTGGCGGAGCGTTCCCGTGCATGGTGTGGTGCAGGGGGTTCCCGCCAAAGCTTTGGTGAGCGATGCAGTCTTTTGGGAGCCACACTGATTGCACCGATAGGTCTCCCTGACACTCGACTCGAGAGTCCCGGTACAGGCGATCTGCCTGCACTGCTCTCCGACACCCGATCCTCCCGCTGCGGACGTCTCAATCAGAATATGGCCATGGGCATTGTTAACTCCGCAGTAGTACTTTTCCAGGTAGTACGCGGGGAACGCTTTGAATTCGGCGATGAGATGTCCCCGCATGAGTCCGTGAGCGCCCTCGATGGCCGATAGCAAGGAGGCAACGAGAGGCTCGTAGAAGCGATACCACGTGTCGCCCTGAATCTGCCGGCCATAGACTGATTCGTAGTTGGCCAGGGTGGTAGCCGGTGCCGGCACGCCCTGGACGCCGAGATGCCGGGCCGTCGACCAGGGCCAGATGAAATTATCGTTGAGCGTCATTTCCGCGCCAGGACGATACCTGTCGGACTTGGTGTTAAGGCCGAGAGCCACGCCTCGAGCCGCACTTGGAATCGCGGTGGACACGACGGTGCGGTAGTTTGCCACATCCGCCGCGGTGGGGAAGAGTCCCGAGGGTCTGAAGCTGCAAGCTGCGGTTGTTTCGCGGATGAAGTGGACCATGCCCGGTTCGTAGAATTTGGCGCTCCTTGGGTCGTAAGCACCCCAGTGGTGGGTGTTTGTCCATTGGATATGAGCGCGGTAGGTTTCCTTTCGCCACAGCCGGATACCCGTGGTGTGCGCCTGCGGCAGCTTGGTTCCGTCATACCGGTCTCGCAGGACCTTCCAGTTGGGGTGGGTGTCACCCAAAGGCATATCGCGAAAGCTTACCTGGGCGCGGAATTGGTAACCGTCTCCACCGATGATCGAGGGATGAAGGTAAACGCCCGCCTTACCCACCCGGGGCGCATAGAGGCGGGCAGCGTCCTGGCCCAGATCGTCGTGCGCGACGGAGCAGACGGTGGTGACACCATCATCGGCCAAGGCACTCCAAGGCATGAGGCTTTCGTTAGCGAGCCCGTCGGCACGACCGTCGACTCCGAAGGCAAGTTTGTGGTATTTGGCCTTGCGGATGCCTCCCAGGCTCGCTGGGCAGTTCCAGGCGTCCTTGCCGTTATGTGTGGATTTCACTCTCGCGATGATGGTAGTCAGGTATTGGAGAGAGCGCACACGGCTAGCCGGGTACTCAGTGGTGTCGACTTTGTACTCGGGAGTAAGGTCCCGGAAAGTCCAGTCGATTCGGATTGGGCCGGTTGCGTTCCGCATCGAATCGGTGAGTGCCGGCACTGTGGGGGCGGCGTTTTGGAGGTCGTCGGCCTTCTTCATGAGCGGAATCCCGACTTCAAGCGGCAACCAGGGACGGCAGATCGACGTGTCGTCTTTGGCTTGCTTGCCATCCCCCGCCTGTCCCATCGGACCGCGATAGTTCTCAAGTCCCATATTGGGTCGCAGGTTCGCGGCCGTGCCGGCAATATCCAACTGGGTATAGTTTTGGCGGTCGTCGACCCAGCCGACGATCTGGGCAGGAGTGAACTTTCCACCTCCGTCGACTGCGCCATGGGTATTGAGCGCGGTGTTGATCGCGGCATCAGCCGTCAGATCCGCGCGGGCATTGTCGCCGAAGAGCGGGCGCCGCCCGGGAGCAAGTGTCGCAAGGACACTCTTGGTGGGTCCGTCAATCGTGCCGTCGGCCTTGAGCCGCTCGGGCGGGTTGGGGAGAGCGGGCGGCTTCACATGATCGCGCTGGAATTCCTTGATTGCCTGGAGATACGGCGCCTGTGCTTCACCGTCTTCGATGGGTCCGGGGTGATAACCGGCCTTCGCCAGTCGCAGCTTCCTGCCCTTGGCCGAATCCTCGGCCGGCGCGGCCCCGTTGAACGAATAGTAGGGAGCGAGTGCGAAGGAGAGGACTTGCGGCTCTTTCTCGTGGTCCGCGCCGTAGGTGCCAATCCTGGGATGCGTGAAGAGCCGGACCTCGGTGTGCATGCCGGCCAGTCCAAGGCCGGGTGAGGTGTCTTTATCAGTGTGGACCTGGATCTGGACGCGGTAGGGCATCTTCGCTTCGGTAATAAGCGGCTTGCCCTGTGTCCAGTTGTGCTCGTGTTCGCCGTTGCCGCACTCGGCCGGGGTCAGCGCCTGGCGCCAGACGATTGTGCCGTCCTTGTCGAATATCTGGAACTGCCCCTGCATCCCGCCGGGGCAGTTCTTCAGTGTCCATTTGAATTTCAGGGAGTCGTCCACGACGGCGCGGCCCACCCCGGTCCCGGACCACTGAGGCCAGAAGGACGACATGCGCAGCATGGCCTTCTTTTGCGACTCCGACTTGTAGTACCGCAGGGTGACGGTATAGGGCGATGACGCGGCGTTGATGTAACGCGCGGCGGGCGCCCGCGGCTTGAGAACGCCGGCCGGCGCTTCGCTTTCTCCCCTCCACGAACTCTCAGTTCCCGTGCTTCGTTGCGCGGCATCGGCGCTTATGCTTTTCTTGATGATGGGAGTGTCGGGGATATCGATAAACGTGTACTTGACGAACTCCCCGTCGTTGGTGGGTGTGGCCTTGGCATAGTTGCTCGCGTAAACGGTCGCATCCACCTTGAGAGCGCGATCGTGCAGGCCCTCCAGCGAGTACCCGATATCGCAGCTCTCGTCTCCGGGCAGGAACCACTTGTCCAGCGAAGTGATAGAAATTGCTGTCGCCGGCAACTGCTGCTTGACGACAAGCTTGTGTACTTTCTCGTAAGCGAGGCCCGATTTCTTCCAGACTTTGGGGAGCAGGATCTTGCCGCCGCCGGGACCCCGAGCCACGTTCAGTTTGCTTTTTGCCGGCTGGGCTTCGTTGATCTCGTTGCATCCCACCAGCTCAATCAGCGCGCGCAGAACCTCTTTTGGCTCAATGGTCCCCCAGTTGAACAAGGATACTTCGTCCACCGTAATCGGAGGAACGTTCACTTCGCACTTGGTGGCTACGATCGTTTCGAGCGTCTCGTCCGGCGAAGGCGTGTATTCGGTGGCTACACTTTTGGAAAGGAAAACGCGCGCCATCTTTCTCCCCTACGGAATGTCTGTTTCCACTTCCCAAACCGAGTCGGAATGATCCGTACTCACGATTTGACCGGTGCCTCCCGGACTTAGAGCGCTGATCTTGTTGTCGGACTCCTTTGCGGTCACGCGCGTCTGGTCTGGCGCGTTGCTCAGCTTCACGTTCAAGGTGAGCCCCTCGACCTCTTGTTCTTCGTCATCGTCATTGGGTTTGTGAACCACCCGGATGGCGAACCAGGAGATCAATGGGCAATCCCCCTCGGACTCGTTGAAGTCGCTCGAGCTTCCTTCCGAACTCGCCACATTGTTCATGGCGGGCAACTGGTCCGGGGGCGCCAATTGCGGCGGATCCTGCGGCGGCTGAGGAAGCAGTCCAGTCTGGGGCGTTGGCGAACTCAACGTCGTCCTCCCGGCCGGCCAGCTTCGTACACCGCGTGGCTGCATAGCCAGTCGAACCGGGACTTCGGGGAATGCGATCGATCGTTCAAAATCCTTCGCGCCCATGGCAAACCGGGGTCGCGATCAAAGCCGAACCCGAAGACATACATGAGGTTGAGGTATCGTAAAACGTCGATCTCGCGCGTAAACCCGTAGAACTTGCACATCGCCATGGCATGGTCGACTGATTGGACCACATGCTCCGGGGTCATGGCGGCGCATATATCGGGCAGGATCTTGTGCAGGTACTCTACGCAGTGGATGCGGAATCGTGCTTCGGCTGCCTTGCCAAGCGCAGCCATCTGTTCATGACGGATCGTGAGCAAGCAAACCTCCGAGCCCGATGAAATACCCAGGATATAAAGGGAAATGCTCCGCTAGTGAGAGCGAAAGCGAGTATAGCACGGAGGTTTAGCATCGGCGCATGGGATTCCAGGTTGACTATTCTGCCCTGCGGGAACTTCAGCTCCGCCTCCCTACCTCCTGCCTGCTTTGGCGCACTCTTCACAAAATGCATCGGCCCGTATTGCCGCCCGCGTAAGAACGGCCGCGATCGCCGCCTGATCGGCATTTCTTGCCAGGGTAGCTGGGTCGGGTATATCGCTGACAGGAGGCGGCGGAGCTGAGCGTGCGAAAACCCCTCGTGGAACCGGCATAATCGCAGGTTCTTGCGCCAACAACACGTTGTAGACTCGCATGACTGGCTCGCAAACATGCCAAACACCGCTCTTCAGCAAGTGCGCAACCTGCTTGATGATATCCTCCTCCCGCAGGTGGCTCACCGGGAGGGGTGATCCCTCGATCAGAAGAACGTTGCGCATTGAAGTTATGGCGAAGATGTCTTTTCGATAGGTTTGCAGCCAATGTATTGCCGATAATCCGTTTTCAAGACCCTCAAGCCTCTGGCGGAGGCAGGATTCGCTTGCTCGGTGGAGCTGCCATCCTCCTAGACCCATTACAAACGACTCATCGACAGCGCGGTCTAAGTCCTGGCTAAAGGACAGCTGGTAATTCATGCTCAATCGCCGTATGACCATTGTCCGACTCCGATCCAAACTCGTTTGAAGCGCTTTGCGACGGCGCGCAGCCAGATGAGGGAAATGCCGCCATCTTCGCTGAACGACCCGCACCAAAAATAGTCAACGGTTCTTTCGAATCGTGCTCTATGTTTGTGGGCTCGCCGCATCATACTGCCGCGTACAGTTTCTCACTGTTCGAATCGAATCGTTGCAGCAGACTCATCTTGCCCTCTCCCATCAGAATGTTTTGGAATTTGATGATTGCGAGATGGAAACAGGTGGCGTGCCCTTTCGAACGGGAGAATGTTCGCATCGAGTATAGGTGCATCGGCGCTCTTTGTGCATAAAAAAGGTTGTGTTAGAAGCTTTCTTCTACCAGTGGCCGGACGGGCAGTCCCAGCGAGGCGCGGGCTATGGCCTCAGTTATCGCACCAGATTGAGGTGCCCACGGTGTCGATTTTGAAACTTCGGATAGCACAAGACCCCACTGCACGACGATCAAATGAGTTTTCTCGTTCACACGGGTCCAACCGTAGCTTTGCCAAAGACCCGACAGTAGTTTCCTCCGCCGATTTTGCCGATATCGTCATTTGTGAAGCCTTGGAGCAGCATCTCGCCCACGACCGCGTAGAAAAACCCTCCCGTAAGCCCCGGCCACGCCTTGTTCGTACCTTGGCCAACACGCGAAGAAAGCAAATCTGAGTCGGTTCCTATCCCGACGTGGTCGATGCCCACGGCGTCGGCCATTGCTTTGATGTTCTCCACGAACTCTTTCGGCGAGTCAGCTAGTTTGGTCCATACGCCGATCACGCCACCGGCGTCGGCGACGACTTTAGCGCGTTCCTTGCTGATCAGGTGGGGCTTCATCATCTCTGCCATCCTGGGGTTGGCACCCGTTCGGCTGTCGAGGCCCGTATGCGAAATAATGACCGGCCGCGTGGCTACCTTCAATGCGCCCAGCACCGTCTCGGAAGTGGCGTGAGCGAGATCCACCAGGATTCCCAACCGGTTGCACTCCTTCACCACCTCTCCGCCAAAAGCCGTCAGACCACCAAGGTGAGCCGGCGACGTGATCACATCGCCTAAGGGGGACACCCGATCGTCATTCTGGTGAAGGAGTTGAAGGTGCCGGACGCCTCGCCGGTACACCTCTTCCACTCGCTCGATGTGCCCCTCGATGAACTGCGCCCCTTCAACGGTCTGGACGATGGTTGGTTGACCATGTACGTGCGCGGCTTCGAGGTCTTTCAGGTTCAGCGCGCGGCGCATGGACCCCTTCTTCAGCTGCGTGTCGATCGCCGTGAGCCAGCGAAGGAAGTTATCGCGCGCATCGCCTGGCTTGTCATTCTTGCGCGAAATCCAGCACATAGCTCGCACAGACGGCGGTCAGCCCTGACCGTTTGATCTCTTCTGCCAGGAAAAGCTCGGGAGCCTGCGGCTCATCCTCCTGCCGCGGCGTCTGGCCGCCTTGCTCGCACCACCCGGGACACCACCTTGCGGGCCATGCCACGGATGCGGTTCCGTCCCCGCGGGATAGACATGGTTATGCATGTCGATGCCAATCGTCGCGGTCATGACTCGCGCAACGCGCGGATCAATCTCATCGGCTGCAGCATTTAGCCATGCGGGCGCAAGCAGCAATGCACTGCCGGCACCGGCCGCGGTCAGGAATTCCCGCCGAGAAAGACGTTGCTTGCTATGATTCAAAACGCCTCCGAGTCACAATTAGAAATTGAAGGTCAGCTGCAAGTCGATGCTCCGGTTCGCAGCGGAGGAGGAGAAAAAGCCCCCAGCCAGCGCATTTGACTTACCGAAGAGCGGCGAATCGAGCACGCCAACCGGCTGTGCAAGATTCACGTTGTTGAAGACATTACGGGCCATTGCGGCAAAGGTCAGTGAGTACCGCCGTGCAGCCGCTTGATCGAACCGCGGCGGCCCACCGCTGCTGCTGAGACCGTTCGGACCCAAGCCGCCTCCCCCCGGGCCACCCCCGCCAGGGCCACCTCCCCCGGGCCTCCTCCAGGCGGTCCTCCGCCAGGACCTCCGAATGCGCCATTCGATGCCGGCCCTCCACTCTCGGTCCGATTCCAAACGATTTGCTCATGCGCATGTTCATGCTGAACTGGCCCGGACCGATGCCATAGTTGTATGGGATGCGTGCCTCACCCGCCGATGGATTCAGATCAAATGTTCCGTAGCTGGTCCGAAGTATATCGGTGCTTGCGGATGTTGCGAATGCGGGACGGTCGTTGAACTGGTTGTCGCCATTCAGGTCTTGCCCAATGGTCATGTTGAAGGGTGCTCCGGAATCCACCACGAGCATGGGGCTGAATGAAACGCCGTACGGACCCTGCAGGTTTCCGCCCAGGAGGAAGCGGTTGCGCACATCAAAGTTGGCCCGGCCGTAGTCCGCGCCGGGGTCGAATTGATTGGTCGGGAAGTAAGTGGCGCCGGACGTATCGGCCTTGGCGAAGTTCAGCATGTAAAAGCCAAACAGTGACACGCGCTTCGCCTTCACGTTGTAATTCAGCATGAACTGGTTCTGGTTGTACACGCCGCCTGATTGAAACTGGTAGATGTTCTCGTTGATGCCATTCGGACGAGTGCCTGTGCCGGTTGTCGCATCAAAGGTTCCGGGAAGAAACGCGTTCACGTTATCGCTCAGGTATTGGTGAACTCCGCGCGAGTTGATATATGTGACAGAGGTCGTGGCAATTTTGCCGAACTGGTGCTCAATGCCGATCGCCGCCTGCATGTTGAGTGAGGCTCTCAGGTTCGGCGAAAGCTCGTAGATAGTTGGAGCAACCGAACTCAGCGATGCGAGCGTGCTGGCTGACGGCGCATTCTCGTAGAACGACGGGTTCTTCACGACGTATTGCTGCTGATTGATTCCGTTCTGGCGGACAGAGTCCAGAATGTAGGTGGAATTGAAACGATCATAGAACCAACCGTAACCGGCGCGGATTACCGTTTTTGGCACTGCGGTTGGCGCCCAGGCCAGCGATACTCGGGGCGCCCAGTCATTATGATCGCTGATCCCGGTCTGCGCCTCGAAACGCAGGCCGTAACTCAGCGTGAGGTTCGGACGGAGCTTGAAGTCGTCCTGGAAAAATGCTCCGGCATCGAAGACTGCGACGCTCGCATTTGCCTTGCCGGCAGTCACATCGTATTCAGACGGCGTCTTGGCCGAGTACGTCGAGAGAGACGAGTAAATGTAGTTGCCGTTGAAGCCGGAGGTCGAGAAGTTGGAGTCGCGAGTGAGCCGAAGACGCGCGCCAAATCCGATTGCATGGGCTCCCTTCGCTTTCGTGGTGACGTTCTCCAGTTCGAACCGGTCCTGGTTATCGCGCACGATGCCGGCATTGCTGCCTCCGCCGGTAAATGATCCCTGAACCGTGACAGTGGGATCGATGCTTTGCGCAATTTGACTGTCGCGCGCGCCAATGTATTGAAACCGCGTCTCATTCACCGTGTTCGCGTTGATGATCTGGGTATCGCTGGCCTGGAGGCTGTTCTCGTAGTTCGATACGTTGTATGCCTGGGTTTGGAGCGCGAACTGAGACACCCCGCTGTTGGTCGCCACCTGGCGATCAAACATGTACCGCACCGTGAGGGTGTTCTTGTCGCCAAGCTGGAAATCAAATCGCGGGCTGATATCGAGCCTGGATTGGGGATTTGAGACGGCGGCCGAGTAGTTGTATGCGTCGCCGCTGGGGTCGAGAACCTCTGCGTTGATGATGGAATTTGAGGCGTTATTGCGGTAGAAGGCACTGCCGAACCACGATGTCTTCTTGCCCAGTGAGCCGCCGATACTGCCATTGGCGAAAGCGGTGTAGTAGGGGGGCTCCTGGCTTACAAATGGGTTCAGCGAATTGAAGGCCGAGTCATTGCCCATGATCATCAGGTTGCCGTGTATCTTGTCTGTTCCCGGCTTGGTGAGGATTTCAATTCGGCCATAGCCTAGCTTGTCATAGTGCGCCGAGAATGGATTCTGGTTGATGCGGATCTCGCGAATCGACGATTTCGGCGGAAGCTGCCCGCCTGTGAAACCGTCAATGAAAATCTGCGCGCCATTGGGACCAGTCGAAGGACCGGCCAGTGCGGTGAGTTCGCTCTGCAGTTCGTCGGGATCGTCTGAGAGCGCATCGAGATCCTTGCCCTTGATCACGATCGCGCTGGCGTTATTGTCAGGGCTGGTGCTCACGCCTGTGGCTTCTCCGGTCACCTCCACCTGCTGCTGGTCAACGGGGAGTTGGAGCGTCACGTTCTCCTGCAGCACTTGTCCAGGCAACAATTCAATCTCGTCCACCGCCGTTTGGGCGAACCCCTTGGCGTTGATTTCGAGGGAGAATTTCCCGGGCTTGACACCAATAAAGTGAAAGCTGCCATCCCGGCCGCTCGTCGCCGCCTGAGAACTGCCGCCCTGGATGCTCAGCACCAACTTTGCGTTGGGAATTACAGCGCCCGTTGGATCGGACAACACGCCGCGGATCTCACCCGTCTTATCCTCAGCTGCGGCCGGAATCCGGACTGCCAATGTGCATAGAACCGCTATGAGTAAGAGGGCCCAAGTAGCTCGCTTCACCATCATCAATACACCCCCGAATGAACTGTTCTTAGGAGAACTCGAGGCGGTCTGGCGTGCGGTCACGATGCGTAAAGCAATGTAACGATTTGTCACCGGCTCGTTACCATTTGTTACATTTCTCCTGTCTCACGAGCCCAGCAACGGCGTAGCCTGTTCATAGCCGGAGAGTTGCGTGGAAGATGTACTTTTGATCGACGATGATGTTGAACTTTGCGGGATGCTCACTGAGTACCTGAGCAAACATGGATTTCGCATAAAGACGGCGCATCGCGGCGATTCAGGTCTGCAGGTAGCGCAGCAACGGCCATGGTCTCTGATTCTGCTCGACGTCATGCTGCCCGGAATGGACGGCTTCGAGGTACTCAAGCGAATCCGCCAGGAGTCAAGCGTCAGCGTTGTGCTCCTGACAGCCCGCGGAGAAGATGTCGATCGCATCGTAGGGCTGGAGATCGGCGCCGACGACTATCTGCCCAAGCCCTTCAACCCGCGCGAACTTTTGGCACGCATGCGGGCTGTTCTCCGCCGGCAGGATTATACTGCCCTCAGTCCTGCAACTCAGCTTCGAGTCCAGGATCTCGAATTGGACATGGCCGCGCGCAAGGTATCGAAGGCCGGCAAAAAGCTGGAACTAACCGATATAGAATTCGGTCTCCTCGAAGCCCTGATGCGCTTTCCCGGTAAAGTGCTAAGCCGCGATGAGCTATCGCAAGCGGTTCTCGGTCGCGAGTTCGACCCATTCGATCGCAGCCTGGACATGCACGTCAGCCGGCTGCGGCGAAAGCTGGCGAGCGACGAAGAAGAGGATCGAGTGAAGACCATTCGAGGTGTCGGCTATCAACTGGTTCTCGATCGCGATTTTGACAGCCGGGAGAACTAACACGATGCGTGGCCTTTTTTTCAAGATATTTATCATCTTCTGGATTGCGCAAAGCCTGATCTTTGTAATTTCCACTGCATTCATTCTTGCGCATCGTTATCCTCGTCCGAACTTCCTCCTGGACCCGGCATTCAACAATCTGACTGCGAACGCAATCGAAGGCGCAAGCAGATTTGAAGCGGGAGGGTGTGCCGGATTCACCGCCTATGCGGAGCAGCGCCATGAGGACCTTGCTCTTGCCGACACCAGTGAAAAGATTCTATGCGGCGCGGCGCAATCTGCCCATGTGGTGCTGACAGGATCCAGCTCTGTCATCCAGGCCCGCCAGGTTGGAAGTGTGACGATTTGGAATGCGCCGGCTGTCTCCGCAGCCGGAAAGGTCTACATCTTCATTGCTGTTGTTCCAATCCACCGCGAACAGCATACGTGGTACGAAGATTTGTATCACTTCGCCTCGCCTCAATTGCCTGTCGCCATTGCCGTGGGTGGGCTCACCACTTTTGTCCTGGTGCTCATCTTCACTCGTCCAGTTGTTCGCCTCCGCAAAGCTGCCCTGCGATTGGCACAGGGCGATTTGAGCACTCGCGTTCCCGAGGCCGGCCCGCGAGGCCAGTTCTTTAAAGGGGATGAGTTCGATGCCCTTGTACGCAGCTTCAACCACATGGCTGAGCGGCTCGAGTCATTGGTCAATGCGCAGAAACTCCTGCTGCGTGACGTTTCGCATGAGCTTCGTTCTCCGCTGGCCCGGCTGAGCGTGGCGCTGGAACTCTCCCGGGAAGATGCCGATTCCACCATGAACACGCATCTGGATCGGATCGAACGCGAGACCGAACGTCTGAATCAGTTGATCGGCCAACTCCTTTCCCTTTCCTCCATGGAAGCGGCCGAAAGCCCGGGCCAGTTCGAGCACGTTTCGCTGAAGGAACTTCTCGAGGAGATGACTCCTGATGCATCGTACGAGGCGCAACAGAGGGATGCCTCCGTTGATCTTGATGCGGAGTGCGATTGCATCGTCGACGGGCGGCGGGAGTTGCTCTACCGCGCCATCGAGAATGTCGTCCGTAACGCCGTCCGCTACACCAAAGCTGGGACCAAGGTAGAGATCCGCTTGCGCCGGGATGACCAGAACCGGATGTCTGTCGTGGAAGTGAGTGACCGCGGTCCGGGCATTCCGGAATCAGAACTGGCGTCTGTGTTTCGCCCGTTCTACAAGGTGGACGCCGCCCGGAGTCCGCAAATAGGTGGGTTCGGTGTTGGACTCGCCATCGCTGAGAGGGCAGTGAAACTTCACAACGGCAACATCAGCGCCTCAAATCGCCCGGGTGGTGGAGTGTCCGTCCGGATTGCATTCCCCACCGATTCCGCCTCCCGGTAAATGTGCACGGCCGTGCGGATGTCGAAATGCAACATCAGCCTCTGCTGAAACCCAATCGCCCAATTTGCCTCGGGTTAGATATGAATCGAGCACAGCGGGTGCGCGGAGCGAATCGCGATGATCTTCTTTGATCGGCGGCTTTATAATCCTGAAACGATTCAGTGCCGCGCGGCCTTGGTGCATATGCCGAACATTATGACGCGGAATTGCTCAGCAGATTCGAGGAGTTCACTACACGCTCATAGACCATCATGGGATAAAACAAGGCCGCGTGAATTCGGCCTTATGAGGGTTCTGCTCCATCAGTCGAATCAGGTTCAATTGGGGTGGACCCCTTGGCTGAGACAACCGAATAAGACACTGTTTGCCGTTCGCTGCAAATTGCTCGACCGGCAGGACCACTGTACAGCATTCTGACCGCAGCCGATGAAGCGGAAGCGGGCTCCGGTGGAGACCGACCCGCCGAGGAATAATCGGCTGCGACTCATCCGAGCCGATGAGAGCCGGGAGTGGGCGCCAGGCCTGCTCCCGGTTTGTTCTTTCCCCATCGGACGGAAAGATCGCTGATGCCTGAGAAAACTCATGCGACCAGTTGCGGCGCAGCCGCCTCCATGTTTTTCGTCGTCAGTTGCGCTTCGAATTTGGCCGGAGGCAGGTAGCCCAGCGCCGAGTGCAAGCGTTTTTGGTTGTAGACCTTGTCCAGGAACGCGCCGATCTGGGCGCGCGCCTCGGCCAGATCCCGGTATTCGTTGCGATAGACTTCCTCGTACTTGAGCGTCTTCATGAACGACTCGCACTGGGCGTTGTCGTAGGGATTGCCGCGGCGGCTCATACTGATCTGGATGCCGTGGGCTTTGAGCAGATCGGTGTAGTCCCCCGAGGCGTACTGCACGCCGCGATCGGAGTGATGCACCAGGCCGGCAGCAGGCTTACGTGTTCTGAGCGCCATCTGCAAGGCTTCGATGGTCAGCGTCGCCTCCAGCGTGCGGTCCAGCGCCCAGCCGACGACTTTGCGCGAGAACGCATCCAAGACCACCGCCAGATACACGAACTCCGTTTCCAGCCGAAGTGGAGTAAGAGACAGGGCGTAGTCGAACTATTTCCCTGTCTCTCCTCCCCAAACCGGACAGGCACCTCTCAGCGCATCCGGCTTTCCGTTCAAGTGTTGCTCATAGCAAAGGTGACGTCAGCATAGCGCGATTTGAGGGTTTTGCGTGTTTCATCGCGCAGGATGTACGGATTTTCTGATGGCGTGCGCCAAGTGAAACGCCCCTTGCGGCTGGTGACGAGTCGCGAAAGCGCTACCGCGCCATAAAATCCCCGACTGTTCTGTCCTGTCAGCACCCACGTTTTGGCACGTCCTGTCTCCGGAGACCCGGACATGGTCACGCATCAGCGACCTGAAGCCACGCCGATACTTACGCGCAAGCCAATAACCAAGTTTCCAGAAGACAGTACGGTCCACCTTATTAAACACAGTTGCTGTGAAGTCGGTATATTGATAGAAAGCCGCCCACCCGGCGAGTTGCCGGTTCAGACTCTCCACCATATCCATCCGATTCATGCCATAATTGCCCGACAGTTGCTTGACTAACCGCTCGGCAAAGCCACGATATTTCGCCCACGGGATAGTCGTTACAGGCCGCATATTGCCGCGTGGTCCGCGTTTGCGAATAATACGATGACCGAGGAACACAAAGCCGTCGTTCACATGTGTGATATGGGTCTTCTCCATATTCAATGTGAGCTTCAGCTTGCCTTCAAGGAACTTTCTGCATGCCTCGCGTACTGCTTCCGCATGCTTTCGTGTTCCTTTGACAACGATCACAAAATCATCCGCGTATCGGCAGTAGGAGATTGCAGGTTTCCATTGCCGTTGCTCTCGAACAGCGATGGGACGCTGTTTGAGAATCGCGAAGTTCCAAGCCCACCGATCCTTCCGCACCTTCTTGTTCAGGAAGTTCTTCTCCATCCAAGCATCGAATTCATGGAGCATGATGTTGGATAACAGCGGTGAAATTACACCACCCTGAGGAACACCTTCGCTTGAGGCGCGAAACAAACCGCGATCAACGCAACCCGCCTTGATGAACTTCCAGAGCAAGGCAAGGAATCGCTGATCGGCAACCCGCTTACGGATTCCCTTCATCAACAGACGATGATGAACGGTATCAAAGTAGCTGGCAAGGTCGCCTTCTATGATCCAGCGCCCGGCAGTACTTCGTTCATCTCCATCTTGTAGTTGAAGTTTCACCATGCGAATCGCGTGGTGTACGCTACGTGCAGGCCGAAAACCATAGGAAGCCGAGTGGAAATCGCTCTCCCATATCGGTTCCATCGCCATCAGCATTGCACGTTCCACAACTCTATCTCGAAGACTCGGGATACCGAGTGGCCTGAGTTTTCCGTTTGTTTTCGGTATGTAGACGCGACGCGCCGGTAGCGGACGATACGAACCCGCTAACAACTCCTCGCGTATAGTCGCCAGTTCATGCTGGAGATTCGCTTCCATCATGTGTTTGTCGACGCCGTCAACACCCGGCGTGCGTGCTCCGCTGGATGCCAGCGTGATGCGCGCCGCTTCACTCAGCCAGTTCCTGTCAGCAATCAGTCTCAGGAGGCGATCGAACTTGCGTTCTCTGTTCTCCGTCGACCATGTCGCCAGCTTGCTTTGCATTTCACTGATTATCAAAGGTCTTCACCTCACTCTAGTCAGTTAATTAACCAAGCAAACCACTTCAACTGCCTCCCTTCGCCATGTAGCCGGATTTCCCGGCCTCGGACTACTACGGAGGCTCCGCCAGCCTGCACATCATCGGGGGCACACTCCCTTAATATCTGTGCAGACCTTCCCCAGTTCACATGCTGGACTTCATCACATGGGCGAGGTTGCCTGTCGCAATCTTTCTCCTTGCTTGTCGCAAGTCGTCGCAAACACCATGGTCTAGCTACGCGCTCCCCATGGCTCCCTGCCGACCGGCATACGTATCCACTCAGCATTCGTGTCGTCGATCAACCCTACATATGTTCGACGACAATTCGCGTCCTGCCTATTAAGCGATGTAGGCAGGGGTGACATTTCAACCCTCAGATGCGTTTCAACAGATTCGTGTTCCTCAACCGTCCCATGCTCAGCCTAGAAGCTCATCTTGGCGTAATCGCTTCGCCGCAAGCCCCATTTCCCGCGGACTTCGTCACCTTGCCAGTGTCAGCAAGTCAACGCCGCTTCGGCTCATTTCCTCTCGCAGCAGAGGAAAGGCAGGTTCCCGACTGCAAACTCATCGGGCACTGCATTCCAAACATGCTCAAGCAACGTCACCCCCATGCAGGCGGGCTCCGTTGGCTGGGCGTGCCGTAGGTGATGTCGGAGCGCCATAGCTGATCGATGCCCGTCAGCACCATTTCCCGCGCCAGGTTCGGATACACCGGCAAAGCATGATTGGAGTCGGTGGTCACGATGAACCGGCGCTTGCGCAGGCACAACAGGTTGTCCTCGCGCATCAGCCGCTGCACCTTCTTGCGGTTAACCAGCCAGCCGCGCTCGTGCAACTCCCGCGTGACGCGGCGGCTGCCGTAATAGCTGAACTCCAGAGCGATGCGCTGGATCTCGTCGCGCAGTTCCATGTCCGGGTCTGCTGACGGGGCTTGGGCCTTCCAGCGATAGAAGCCCGCACGGCTGACCTCGGCCAGCCGGCAGAGCTCACTGGTCGTGATGGGGATGGCCAGGCTCATTTGCTTTTCGAGGTACGGGTAGACGAGTTGCGGGTAGTCAATGCCTGCAGCCTCCGCTGCTCCTCGACATGCTGCAAGCATCCCCGCAAAAAATCGATCTCCACCACCTGCTGCCCCACCTTTCGTTCCAGCGCAGCGATGCGATTTTCATCGGCGCGATTCCGGCCCGGTCCGGTAAACGCCTTAGCGCCAAACTCGCGCAACTCGCGCCGCCAGCGGTGCAAAACGTTCGGGTTTACCTCGCAGGCACGGGACACTTCGGCCACCGATGCCCCCAACTCCAGCCGCCGAACGGCGGCTTCCTTAAACTCCCGCGTGAACTTCCGTCGATTCAGACCCATGACACAATTCTCCATTCGCTGGGAAATGGGTCTTATTCGCCTGTCTCAATTTCGGGGTCCACTCCAGACCCATCGGTGCGCTGACCCGGTTCAGACGATACCTAAAATCCATTCCTCAACTTCGGCGGGTTTTCTGACGTGATCCCACACAGAATTCACGCAGCGGCAAGACGGCCAGAAATCATGCTTACGCTGATCCATGACAACCGCCCTAAGTCATCACCTCGCCAGACACCGACGAGTCGAGGCGTCTCTTTCCTAAATGATCAAATTGAGGGGTTTGTCAAAAATTCACTAGGCCATCGGGAACCAGAGAGAAAGAACTTAACGTTGTCGCCCCTAAGCTGGACCGCCCTCGCTTAAGACCACGATTATATTGGTCTAGCGAGATTAGGACACTCATGGAAAGTGAATTCCGGTTTGGCCGCCACGTGAATTTCAGTGACGGATTCGATGGGAACGACCACCGGATGCGCGATGAGGTACAAGTAGCGAAAATTACGGATGCCGAAGTCAATCGTGGTGCTGTGGATTCCTGACCGATGAAGGTCTTGGCAGCATTCGTCTTAGTCGCTCATTAGGAAAATGAGAGGGCGTACGTCGCCTGGGGGGGTGGAATCCCAATACCGCAAAAGGATGGTGTAGAACATGAGTCCGGTTTCGCCCTCGCCAAAGAGGATGAAACGCACGGCCTGCGTCATCAAATCGCGCCGGGTAAGCCCAATGAACACCGATATCGGATCAATGCACTCGCTGACGTAGGCAAGAGAGTTTGCAATAGAAATCGCACCGTAGACCTCCGCGACGTAATCACTACCCTCTTTCCTGATCATCGCCTCGAGCGGCGCAGAAAACTCACTGCGGTTGTCAAGCAGATTCACATGCAGGAAGAGGAACGGCCCTCGCAGATTATAGTGCGTGGCGATCTCTTCTTTCTTCTTATTTCGCGCATCGGCCGAGGAACTCTTGATTGGAACGAGGTGAACCTTCTTTCCGCGAAGTTCCGGCCCTATTTCCCAACTCTCAACGTCGGCGAAAAAGCCCTCGGAGATGCGAAGTTCAACGGAGCGTAACGAGCGACTCAGCCCGCTCGCCAGCATAAGCAGCAATGTAAGAATTGCTCCGATGATCAGCCCGTCCGGCCTTTCGATGCAGTTATCGGCAAGGGTGTAGGCGAATACCAGGCACAACATTCCGGAGTAAGCTGCGACCAACCAACGCCGCTCGCGCCACAGAGCGAGAGTCGCCGCAAAGGCCGCCGACAATATGAGGACCAACACGCCGGTCGCATAGGCGCCGCTCTGGGCCTCGACATCCGCATGGAAGACCAGCGTAATAACAACGTCGATAGCGAAGAGCACGAGCACGAGAGGGCGCGAGAGGGCTACCCAGCGCGGTGCCATACCGAAGCGCGGCAGATAGCGAGGAATCAGGTGGAGAAGTCCTGCCATCGCTGAAGCGCCGGCGAGACCGAGGATCAAAATCGTACACAGATCGTAGACAGTTCCGAAACCTGGGCCCATGTATTTGTGAGCCAGAAATGCGATTGCTCTTCCGCTGGCTTTGCCGTCGATCCCGTAGTCCTCCGGGCCGATCAACAGAGTTGTCACGAAGCTCGACAGGATCAGCATCACGCTCATGATCGAAGCCGCAGTCACCAGCAACTTGCGGGTGTTACCGATTCTCCCCGTTGGCCGACCTCCATGGCGTGGGTTGTAACCAAGGTCCGCCTTTCCCCCGTCGATGAGGGGCATTACCGAGACCCCTGTTTCAAATCCGCTCAGGCCGAGCGCAAGTTGCGGGAATACTAACAGTGCGCCCACCATCACCAGAGATAAGTCACCTTTCACAGCCAACATCGAGCGCCAGTCTGTGAACAAGGCGGGATGTTTCCCCACCTCCCACATCCCTCGTCCGAGCACGATCAGGTTTAGGACGAGGTAAGGGATAGCGGCAAATGTCGCAAGCCCGATCGCCTCTTGGAAGCCCCTTAGAAAGAGCGCCGCGAGCAATGTAAGAAATACTAGCGTGACAAGAACCTGATGATCGCCCAGGTATCCGTGCAGAAAGGGATTTTCAATAGCATGCGTTGCGGCGTCGGCAGCCGATAGAGTCATCGTGATAAGGAAATCCGTAGCCGCGAAGCCGAGCAGGACGAGCACCAGCATCTTGCTCTTCCAACCTTTAAGCAGGTTTTCGAGCATGGCGATCGAACCCTGTCCGGCGAAGCTTCGCCCAGCGACCTGAATGTATACAGGCAGTGCGCCGAGCATGGTGACGAGCACAAGAATCAGAGTCGCAATCGGTGCAACAACCCCCGCAGCGATCAGTGCAATGCCGGGTTGATACCCCAGTGTTGAAAAGTAATCTACTCCGGTAAGCCAAATGACCTTCCACCATGGATGGGTTGAAACCTCGGCACCAGCGTGGCCATCCAGAGACTCGCCACGTGCGAGCCACCTTCCGAGGGCGGACTTGTATTCAAAGGTGGGTTGGGGGAGTTGCTCGCGAAAGGGTATTCGTTGGGGCATCTGGCGTTTGTGCGCCTCTGGCGTCGAAATTGACTCCGAAACAGCCTTGCGTTCTTCGCTGATTCTTGGGGTCGTCATCCTCGTATCCTGGATGAATATCGCTGGGAGAGCGGATTTTCAGTTACAGGGGAAAGGTTCCGCTTCTAAAGGGTCTTCACCGGTTTTCGGTGGGCCTTGGCACTTTATCGACAGGAGTGCAATCTTTCGTGCCTCTGCAAATGAAAGTAGAGAATCCCTACGCTGCCAGAAACTGGCAGAAGTACTAGCAAAGAGGAACAGGGTTAGCGATTCTCACGGTGAGTAGCCTTATCAGTGAACTGGCTCAGAGAGCGATGAGGCATCAGCCTTAGGTCTTCGTCCGCGGTGTGCCTCCCGGCCAGTGATCCGGCTGCCTCCACACTTCCCCATTACCACGAACCGACCGGAACTCATCGAGAGGAGATCGATAAGCATGAGAGACACCTGACTACAGCCCGCGATTTGATCGCGGGGGTTCAGGTAGCTATAGTGGGTGCGTCCGCCGAACCTTCGTCCCACCGGCCTCTGCGCCGGCGTTGAGTGATGCGAACGGCAACCATCCAAACGGGGAGTCTCATGAAATCAAGTACGAAATGGACCCTGATAGCGGCAGCCACAATTGTCGTATCGCCGATGATTCATGCGCAGCAATCGAATCCTTTTCAAAACCCGCGGCTGACTCTTGAAGATCGGGTAACCAACATTCTCTCGCTCATGACGCTGCAGGAGAAGGAGGCCTGCTTTGGCACAAGCACCGCGGTGCCGCGTTTAGGCATTCCGGACACTGGTGGCTCCGAAGGCCTGCACGGATTGGTGCAGAGTGGCGGCTTTGGCGGACCGAGCGTGACCACGACTACGTTCCCTGAGGTCATCGGCCTGGCCTCAACCTGGGATCCGGAGTTGATCCGAAGAGTTGCTGCGGTGCAGGCCGATGAGGCCCGTTATATTACGCAGAATCCGAAATACAAGCATCCGGCGCTCGTGGTCTGGGGCCCGAATGCCGACCTTGCGCGCGATCCGCGCTGGGGTAGAAACAATGAGAGCTATGGAGAAGATCCCTTTCTCGTTGGAACCATGTCGGCCGCATTTGTTCATGGACTGCAGGGTGATACGCCGAACCAGTGGGAAACTGCATCGCTGCTGAAGCACTTCCTGTCAAACAGCAACGAGACGACGCGCGGGCATTCCAGCTCGAATTATGACACGGCGCTTTTCTGGGACTACTATGCGGCGCCCTTTCGCATGGCGATCGAGGACGGTGGCGCGACGTCCTTGATGGCCTCCTACAACGCGTGGAACCACGTCCCCATGACTGTAAATCCGGTGATCGAGAATGTGGTCGTCAAGAAATGGGGCGCGGATGGCATAATTTCGTCCGATGCGACCGCGGTAGAGCAACTTGTGACCGGCCACAAATATGTCGCAGATCAGCAGACAGCGCTGGCCGACACGATCAAGGCCGGCATCTCGCAGATACTGACGTTTGTCCCCGACCTGCCCGGCCGCCTGCAGAAGGCAATCGACGCAAAGCTGCTGACCGAGGCCGATCTTGACGCCGCGCTGCGAGGCAAATTCCGCACGGTAATCCGCCTCGGACTGCTCGATTCACCGAATGCCAATCCGTACGCAAAGATCGGCACACTTGGCGAACCGGAGCCGTGGAATACACCGGAGCACAAGGCTCTCGCGCTCCAGGCTGCGAGAGAGTCCATCGTGCTACTGAAGAATGCCAGCAACATGCTGCCCCTCGATCGAGGACATCTGAAGTCGGTAGCCGTGATCGGCCCACGCGCCAATGACAACCTTCTCGACATGTATGCGGGAAAGTATCCCTATTCCGTAACTCCCCTTGATGGCATCAAGAGTAAATTGGATCCGGCCACAATCCTTAATTACGCCGACGGAAGCGACATCGAGGCCGCGGTGAAGGACGCGCAGGCGGCGGAGATCGCCATCGTGGTTGTCGGAAACCATCCGGTCTGCGGCGACAAACTTAGCGGCCAGCTCTTCAACACGGACACCTCAACAAAGCCATGCGCTGACACAACCGAAGGACGCGAAGGAAGGGATCGGGAGTCGATCGATCTTTCGCAGGAAGGTCTCATACAAAAGGTCTATGCCGCGAATCCCAAGACGGTCGTGGTTCTGGTTTCGAGTTTCCCTTACGCGATTGAATGGACTCAGTCCCACGTTCCGGCCATTCTGTTCACCGCTCACGCTTCACAGGAGGAGGGAAATGCAGTTGCTGAAGTGCTCTTCGGCGAATACAGCCCAGGGGGCCGCCTGAATCAAACATGGCCAAAATCTATAACGCAACTGCCGCCAATGGATGACTACGACATCCGGCATGGCCGCACTTATATGTACTTCAAAGGCGAGCCGCTTTACCCGTTCGGCAGCGGCCTCAGCTATTCAACCTTCCAGTACTCGAAGATCAATGTGCACGCGTCGTCGATCTCCAGGACAGCAGAGACCACGGTCTCGGTCGACATCGAGAACAAGGGGAGCAGGACCGCCGATGAGGTGGTGCAGTTGTATGTCCGTCGTGTGCCCGTGGAGCCCGGCGACCCGAAGGAACAGTTGAAGGGGTTCAAGCGCATCACGCTGACGCCTGGCGAGAAGAGAACTATCAGCATTCCGATCAAGGCAGCCTCCCTTGCCTCGTGGAACGACAATACACAGCAACTCGAGGTGAAGCCGGGAGTAATGGAGTTGCTGATCGGCAGTTCCTCTTCAGATATCCGCGGGAAGCAGGACCTGAGAATCGCGCCATAGGGGCTGAAATCGCCGGGTGACTTTTCGTTGGAGGGTCAACGTGAGCCCATTGGCCAACAGCTATTGCTCTCGGACGCCCCGCTATCGATCGGGTCACGACATCACTCTTGACCGTAAAGACTGGATGACCGCCATTGCGGACATTACCCCGCGGTAATGTCCGCATCGCCCACAATCCCCTCAACACTCGTACAGAGCACGAGGGGCAAGGTCAAAAGGACAGTCGCTCCTTGAGACTGCCATGGCCATTAATCTCGTGGCTGCACCTCGCCTTAGTCCACTAGCCTGTAGCAGTGCATCAGAAACGCGCCCCAGCTTCCCTCAGCCTGTTCCTGTTGCCACCTTTTGTCATGGTAGGCAAGGTAATAGTAGCGCGGCACGTATTTGATCCCTGGAAATGGAGCACCTGCAAGCATAGTGCGGCACTCCGAGCACGGAATGCGCTCCGTAAAGATCTGCGTCACCAGTGTCTTTCCGCTTAGCACATCGAGACGGCCCTTGAGATCCTCGGCTGCAAATACCTCAGAGTGAAGCCCCACCCGCGCCGGATTCTCCGGGTCGGAGGGTTTCTTCTTCTCCGTCTCTTTGATCGTCTGGTTGTGTTTGACGATATATTCCGACGAGTTACCGTTCTTGAGCAGCCACGCCGTCACGTTGTACTCAGAGAAGGCCCTCGCGGACATAAGTTGATGGTCCATCCGGTGCCTCAGTGCGAGAAGGGGAAGCTGCGGGTCACATGGCGGCGCATCATCCGGATAGCTGTTGGGGCGCCTGGGTTGAGGATTCGGCATGCCATCCTCCGATCAGCGCAATAATACATAAGCTCTTATGCTCCAGCAAGACTATTTCTCCCTTCATGGCTTCGAATCCTCAATGAATTCGTGCGTCTTCCATGGAAAAAGACCCTTTCACCTTGACGAAATTGCACACGGACTTTCCGAGAGAATAAGTTTGATTGCGGGGTGAATGCGCATGCGGCAATGGCCAGATCAACGGATCCTTAATCTGCTTGAAATCGAAACGCCCATTATTCAGGCGCCAATGGCCGGCGCCGATTCTGTAACGCTGGCGCTCGGGGTCTGCAAAGCTGGAGGACTCGGATCGCTCTCCTGCGCATTGAAGAACGTGGATGAAATACGTGCGGCAGTGGGGAAAGTCCGCGAAGAAACGGTTCGACCCTTCAATCTCAACTTCTTCTGTCATAAGATGACCGCTCCAAGCCAAGCCGCCATTGAGAAATGGAAGGCGTTTCTTGCCCCTTTCTATGTGAGGTGGGGACTTGATATCGAGGCAGTATCGGAATCTCGACTGCGCATGCCATTCGACGAGGAAACCTGCGCATTGGTGGAAGAGCTTGGGCCAGCAGTAGCGAGTTTTCATTTCGGTCTTCCCGCGTCCAGTCACGTTGATCGGCTAAAAGACCGGGGCGTCAAGATTCTCTCTACCGCCACAACCGTTGCCGAAGCGAAATGGCTCGAACAGCGGGGTTGCGACGCAATAATCGTGCAAGGCCTGGAGGCGGGTGGACACCGCGGCATGTTCCTGGATCAAAATCCGGTCACCCAGACCGGCTTGTTTGCCTTGCTGCCACAGGTAGCCGATGAGGTGAAGGTCCCGCTGATTGCTACAGGTGGAATTGCCGACGCTCGGGGCATCGTCGCAGCGTTTGCACTAGGGGCGTCAGCAGTTCAGATCGGAACGGCTTATCTCTTCTGCCCCGAAGCTGAAATATCACCGCTCTATCGTAAGGCACTTCGGGAAGTCGGCGACGATGGCACGGCGGTGACGAACCTCTTCAGCGGACGTCCCGCACGAGGTATTGTTAACCGTTATCTGGAAGAGGGCGGTTTTATCTCCGACGCAGCACTTCCATTTCCCTTTGCTGCGATGCTCACCCTGCCACTCCGTATCGCCTCAGAGAAGGCACTATCGACTGAATACATGCAGATGTGGGCCGGACAGGCGGCACGTCTTGGAAAAACGGTGGGAGCGGAACAATTCACCCGGACACTCACCACGACCGCTTTGGATTATTGGGACCGGCTCTAGCGGCCTTCCTCCATTGTCAAATCACCGCATTCGGATATTACCCCGGAGGGAATGTTCGGCGTGGGTCACATCTATTGAAGTCCCATTCCTAATCGTGGTGAGCCTCCGGAGTTTGATCTCTCCTTCGCACTGTGGGCTAATTCCAGGACCTGGCAGTCTGCGCAGGGAATGATCCTGATGTTTTCAGGGCTCAAAGCCAGCCTGCGTCAGCGTAATCTGTGCGGCGATCCACTCGCGCAGGTCTCACATCGGATCAACTCATAGGCCGGCTGAGTCAAGGGAATAGCGACCGTTGATATGCCGGAATCATAGGGGATGCCTTGTGACCCCCGAGGAGGGGCGGGATATCCTAAATATTCGCACCCTGAGTCATTGACGCAATGCTCGCGTCTCAAGGTTCAGTGCAGAGCCTCTTTTTCTTTGGCCTGCCCCGATCTTCTGTTCAGCCGTTGAGAGCGCCCGATGACCCGGCGCGAGTGGATTTGGAGGTACGGGTTTGATTGCAGGCAGGTGGTTGGCTCTTGCGATTCTATTGTCTCTGGCCCCACTGGCCAAGGCAAACGGTCTTCATGACCCGGTTCAGGATCTGGGGGCGGAGTTCTGGCAGTGGCGTGCCCAGGAGCAGCCCTTTTCGACGGATGATATTCCACGAATCGAGAGGCCGGCCGAATTTGTCGTGGACTGGTCTGCGAAGACAATCATGAGGCGAAAGAGCGAGTTGGCCGCGTACGAAGAACGTTGGAGACGGGCGGCTCCGGGCTCAGGCGCATCGGTGGAACAGCAGGTGGATTACAGGCTGTTGGGTTCGGCGCTCGCGCGAGTCAGGTGGGAGTTGATGATCGAACAGAGGTGGCGCCGAGACCCCCAATTCTACTTCGACCAGACGGTAGGGTCGGTGGTGGCGTTGCTGCTGCAACCACCGCCCTTTTCTGCGGCACGGCAGCACGAGATCGTACTCCGGATGAGACAGATCCCATCCACGATTCACGACGCAGAGGAGAACCTCGATGACATACGTGCCCCATTCGCGGAGCTGGCCATCGCATTATTGGATGACATCGGAGACCGGACGCGACGTTCAGAGAGCGCACTCAGCGCCGAGCTTACTGAGACAAACCGCAAGGATCTGCTGGCGGCCACTCCAGCGGCGATCGAAGCCTTGGAGGGTTACCGCACCTGGTTACAGTCAAAGCTGCCAACCGCCGCAAAAGAGACTGCGATTGGCCGGGAGAACTACCTTTACTTCCTGCGGAACGTGGCGCTGATACCGTATACGCCGGAAGAGCTGTTGGCGATGAGCAGGCAGGAATGGAGCCGCTCGGTTGACTTCGAAGCGTATCAGGAGGAGCGGTTGAAGGGGATGCCCCCAGCGCCGATCTTCAAGAGCGCCGACGAGCAGATTGCTGCGGAGAAGATCCAGGAAGAGAAGGTTCGTCAGTTTCTTGAGGCGAATAGGATTCTCACGGTGCCAGCGTGGATGAAGCACTATCGCAACCTGCTGTTGCCCGCGTATCTTGAGCCCTTCGATGGCGTCGCGGAAACGGATGACCTGACCGGCCCTTCCAGGCTAGACGAGGATGGCACGAGCTACATCCGCAATCCAAGCACGGAGCTGGGGTTCTTCTATCGGTCAACAGCAGAGGACCCTCGTTCAATCCTCGTGCATGAAGGCGTACCAGGGCACTATTTCCAATTGTGCCTGGGGTGGCATAACCCTGATCCGATGCGACGCCATTACTACGACTCCGGCGCGAATGAAGGAATCGGCTTCTATGCCGAAGAGATGATGCTTCAGGCAGGCCTGTTTGATGATAATGCGCATACCCGCAAGACGATCTACAGCTTCATGCGACTTCGTGCGCTGCGCGTGGAAGTGGATGTGAAGCTGGCGCTGGGCCAGTTCACGCTGACACAGGCCGCTGATTACCTGGAACGGACGGTGCCAATGGATCATCGTACGGCGCTTTCTGAGGCTTCAATGTTTGCCAGCACGCCGGGTCAGGCCATCTCTTACCAGATTGGCAAGCTGCAGATCAATGAGCTGCTCGCAGATGCGCGGCGGAGTGAGGGCGATGCATTCTCTCTGCTCCGCTTCAACGACTTCGTCTGGAACAATGGAAACGTCCCGATTGCCTTGCAACGGTGGGAGTTGCTGCACGATCCGTCCGAGGTGCCGGCGAAGATGGATGAACCTGCGAAGACGATGGGGAAACCGTGATGATCATTCGGCTTCGACTGACTGTCGCTGCTTTCATTGTTTGCTTTGCCTGTAGCTGCGCACTGCCTTTGAAGGCGCAGAATGCCCCTGCAAAGCCTTTGACGATCGAACGGCTTTATACGCTCCCGTGGGTGATCGGGACCAAGCCGGAACAGCCACAATGGTCTCCCGATAGCCGACGCCTGGCCTTCCTATGGAATGACGAAGGGACCAGCTTCCTTGACGTATGGGTAGCGGATGTGGCGACAGGTAAGCCTGAGCGAGTTACTTCGATGCCGCGCCCGATGATGCCCGCTGCCAGTACGGGGGACATCAAGCTGCTGGAGCAGGTGGAACGAGCCGAAACTGATCATGGCATTTCGTCTGTGGTGTGGGCTCCCGATGGCAGGCACCTGCTGTTCCTCTTGCATGGACAACTCTTCGAGGTAGAGCCCGGCAGGCAGCCTCAGCGTATTGCCGAGGCATTGCAGGATGTGGCGGCGGTCGTCTCTGCTCCGGCGAACGCGAAGAATGAGGGCAACGTCGCGGTGATGACCGAAGGGGGCGACCTGTGGGTCATTCGCTTCACTGGGGCCCCAGTCGCCATGCAGCGCGTCTATGCAGCGCCAACGAAGGACGCAGGCGCAGAGGAGGTTCACTGGTCGAACGATGGCACACGAATCGCCTTCATTGAGGCCGATCGTAGCCGCATGCCGGTGCGAGGGATACCAAACTATCTCTCTGACGAGACCACGCTGGTGCAGGTGAAGAGGCCGTTCCCAGGAGAGCCTTCGGAGTTGCGGAGGCTGGGCATTTTGTCCGCCCGGGGCGGGGACGTAAAGTGGGCGGCGCTGGATGGCGACCCGTTGGACCTGATCTTTGGCGTGAGCTGGTCGCCCGATGACCGAAGCCTGCTCGTCGATCGAAGCGATCTGTACATCAAGGACAGGCGGTTGCTCACGATCGATAGCGACACAGGTCAATGTACGCTGCTGCTACGTGAGCGCGATCCCAAGAACGTCACTGCCGAATGGTGGAGTGACTGGGCTCCTGACGGAAGAGGAATCTACTTCACCTCCGACCGCGATAACGATTATCACGTGTACTATAAGGCGCTCGGCGACTCAGTCCCAACGCCGGTTACATCCGGTCGATGGGCAGTGTTCTCATCTACGATCTCGGCCTCTGCGAGAGCTTTGTTCGTAGTGACCAACCAGGGACGCGTCGAGGAAAGACAGATGTATCGCGTTCCGTTGGGCGGAGGCGCTGCGCAGCAACTTACGTTCAGTCACGGAACCCACACGCCGGTTGCATCTCCTGACGGCAGCACTCTGGCGGATGTCTTCTCCAGCGACAGCACGCCGCCCGATCTGTATCTAGTGGACACGACCGCGGCAGGCCCCGCTGCGGAACGACAAATCACTCACTCACCGCTTCCGGAGTTCTCGCAGTACCGCTGGGCGGTCGCGCAGTACGTGGACTTTCCGAACGTGCACGACGGGACTAATCTGCATGCGCGTCTGACGCTGCCACCCAACTTCGACAGGACGAAGAAGTACCCTGCGATCTTAGGTTCGGTGTATAGCAACTCGGTGCACAACCAGTGGGGAGGGCGGATCTTCCATCCAACGTGGGGTCTTGACCAGTACCTCGCACAGCAGGGGTACGTGATCATGAACATCGACATCAGCGGAAGCTCCGGCTATGGCAAGGAATTCCGCCAACGGATCGCGCAGGATTACGGCGGCGTCGACGTGGAAGACCTGTACAGCGGTGTGAAATATCTCGTCGGGCAGGGCTATGTGGATGAGCAGCGCGTCGGCATCTGGGGCTCCAGTTACGGCGGTTTGCTGACTACAACCTCGCTCTTCGCTCATCCAGGCGTCTACAAGGCGGGGGTTGCGGGTGCTCCGGCGACGAGTCTGTTCCACGCGCTGACCGGCGAAATGCGCACGATGATGGCTCCGCAGAACCATATGGAGCAGTATGCCAAGTCTTCCGCATTTCTCAAGTCAGAGGGGCTGAAGGATCATCTCATGATCATTCACGGGATGAAGGATCAGGTGGTCCTGTTCAAGGATTCGGTGACCCTGGAGCAGCGGCTCATCCTGCAAGGCAGAGACGTTACTCTTACCGTGCTGCCGAACGCACCGCATGGCTGGGACACCGAGGGATTGGCCCAGACACGGTACGCGTATCAGAAGCTCATCGACTACTTCAAGACCTACCTGGGCGAAGGGCCAACGAACAATAAACACCATCGCCAACTGCGATGCCTTGTTCGAAAGCAGTTACGGCAAGTCCTGCTTGTCGAGGACGTTTTGCGGCAACTCGCTAAGGAGCTTGCTCGACCACCTTCCACGTGCAGCCTGTGCTGCGGAAGATGTGCGGATCGAATCGCTTGCCATGCCGCTTGGATCATCGTGCAACCGTAACTGTTTGACCAGGAGCGACGGGAACATCGATAGAGATGACTGGCGTGGCCAGCAATGTCGTGTCTCGGTTTGCTTGCACCTTTCTGCCATTCACCATGAGATATGGCGCCGAGCCGTCGAAACTGGCGCGCCAGGTGAAGGTCGGTCCGGACACATTCGTGATCGAACTGCTCTGGTTGCGCAGGTGACGCACATTGATCACATTCTGGCGGACCGGAAGTTTGTCGAGTTCTGCCTCGGAAGTTCGTATGGAGAGCCGCGGCAACGTCTGTACGACAACCTTTCGGGCCAACATCTGATCCGTTCCGCGGCTCTCTGCGGGAACGACGTTCACGCCCATCATTCCGGTAACAATCGACCCGATAATCGCATACGAAACCTCCGGGTATTCGCGGCGCTCGCGATCGGGCCGGGAGAGATCGACGATTTGCGAGTACGCTTCTTCGGGAGCATTCAGGTGAAATAGAATTTCGGGGCGATAACTTTGCTCTTCAATGCCTGGAGCCGCTTCCCGTGTCTGCCTTCTCAATTCTTCTAAAGCCAGCCGTCGATGCTCCGGATTGGTCGCCGCCCCAAAATAAAGAATGAACGCATCCCCTGTCCCGACGCCCTCGCCATTCTGCTCGTAGCGCGCTGTAGAAATGACGCGATGGAGAACTCCACGCCCTGGTTTCCAGTATTTGAGCGATGCCCTCGGCCTGAGCATCGAAGGTCGGTGATCCGGCCGAACCGAGCATTCGCAGCAGTTCCCCATAGAGTCGGAGCGCACGATATTCGGCAGCCAAAAGATCGGTACCGAGGTTGAAATCTTTACGTTCTTCTGTGTATCCCGGGATGCCCCGGGATTCGACGAACTTGCCGGAGGCCAGGTGGCGGTTCATGATCCGCGGCCGCGAAACCACGTTGCGCGGCTCCAACTGCCACCGGAGAATATAGTCGGTCACCGTGCGGCGGTAGTAGTTGAGAAATACAGGGTCCGTGGAATAGGCAGAGTCCCCGGTCCACACGAACATCCGCAATGCGGCATTCATGACGTCGAAGTTTGCGGGCAGGTTGTACCAGAAGTCATCGTCGCTAACGTAGTCGGCAGTGGAGGGCTTTCCTTCGCGGTCGATCTCCCAAAAGCTGGCCCAATCCCTTGCTTGGGAGATGCCTTGCGCGAAACGCATCAGCATACTCTTGTTCTGCGCAGAGAGTCCCAGTGCTTCAGCGCCCATGACCTGATGCGAGACGTCTCGCATGCAAAAAGCGCTCCGGCCAGGCAGAGCAGCTTCGTACCAGTCCTTTACCGGATCCTGTCCGGACGAGACGTAGTGGAGTGCCTGATCTTTGGCCCAATCGAAAGCCCGTTGCAATTGCGGGTCAGACGTCGAGAGCCTTAGAGGTGATACCACGGTTAGGGTCTGCGAGTCTCCCACGGCAGAGAACAGGGAAGCCATCAGAAGCACCCCGAACAAGCATTTTGGAGTGGCGGCCGAGAGCATCGACAAACGAATGGAATCACCAGAAGGACGACAACGGTCATTCGAAAATTCAGATAAAGGCACGACGGGCGTCTCCATGCGCCAGGACTCAAAAAAAACTCTGAACCACGGCTAAATCAAGCATTTAAAGCGCCCATATTTTGACGAAGGACAGGGGCTTCGAATCCAACTTGATGAGCGTGCCAATTTCAAGCTGTCTCAATAGGCTGGATCACCCAACTACTTTAAGGTGGGATTGCGGGAATGGAAAACAGCAAAGAAATCGAACAACTCGGTCCGAATACATCGATCGATGAGGTCGCCCAGGACATACAACGAAGTCTGTCAGAAGATCTGTAGCTTGAATGCGCGATTGCGGATGAGAAGACGAGATCCGACTAGATCTTACAGGGGAAAAGCATGCGAAGGCTCACCCAGTGACAACCAGCAGCATTGTCAAGTCCCAGGATCTGCAGTCCTTCAGCCAGGATGATCGACCAAAAACACCAATAACGACGGTAATGGCTTACGCCCTCTTGCTTCTTCCAGGCGAGTGGATTCTACTCTCCAATTCCTTCCTGGTCTTCGAATAATGTCGCCCTTTGTGAAGGCAAGATCGCCGTGAGCATCGAACTCGATCTCGTCAGAGCTGAGGTGGCCGTTATATCGATACACCACTTGTTTTGCGTGCCCGCCGCGCATGATTCCCTCGATTGACGATGATTAAGATGAGTATACGCTTAACATTTCTGCTCCGTGGGCGTCCGGATGCCATCTGTCTGGCGAATCGGTCGTAAACATCATGGATGCATGATCAACGGCCAGTACATGGGGATCGAGGGTGGAAGATGCCGAAGGGGATGGAGTCAGGGCCTCAGAATGAGTTCAAGCAGAACGTTGAGGACGCGGGAGGAAGGAATTTTTCGGCGTATAGTTCGGATGGCGAGCCTAATCGCGCTTCTCAAAAATAACGATATGCTGCAGGGGTAGTGTCTCCACCGTGCGCACGCGCACTAACCCGACCGCGTTCATTTCCTTCTCGAGCTGCTTCACGGACATTTTGTGGACTTCCTTGATGCGGACCGCAGGATCTTCCTTGCGATACTCCACAAAGACCACACGCCCCCCCGGCTTCAGGGCTTCACGAACTTTCGTCATTACCTCAAACGGATAAGCCATCTCGTGATAAACGTCCACGACAAGCACGAGGTTTACACTGCTTACCGGCAAGTGAGGATCTGTCTCACTGCCCTGCACGACTTTCACGTTCGTCGCTTTCATCGTGGCCGCACGTGCTCGGAGGGTATTTAGCATCGCCTCCTGGATTTCGACAGCCAATACCTTGCCGCTTTCGCCGACTTTTGGCGAGATTCGAAACGTGAAATATCCCGAGCCCGCGCCTAGATCCGCAACGACCTCTCCAGGATAGAGATCCAATGAGTCAAGGACCTTGGCTGGGTGTTCCTCTTCTTCACGGTCAGGCCGGTCCAGCCACTCTATGCCGCCTGGACCCATTACCTGAGCGATTTCTCGCCCCATATAGAACTTCCCCGTACCGTTGGGGTCATGGTTCGCTCGCGTCTCATAGAGGGGCCGTGTGGGCGTATCGGGAACCTGGCTTTGCGCAAAAATAGGCTGGACCGACACGCCGGGCAGAACCGCGTGACGAATGGAAAATGAGTCCTGTGCGCCGGCCCCGACAAATGCGGCCGCGAGGGCGGAAGCAAGAATGCGCCGCTTGAGATCGACCATCACGGACATCTCCATAATTTGGATACTGCTATGTTTCAACAATAGTCGGTCATAGCGGATCAGGATGGGACCGCTGTGGTCCGCAGGCCTCGTTGTTTGCGCATCTGGCCATCTCGGGGAAGGACGTTCTGGAGATTGACTCTATTCAAGCGCTGCGATTGGATAGTAGATGTGCGCCGACAACCTCCGCTTCCCGTGGATGCCCTCGTCCCGGATATTATTGCTTCTCTCAGGCACACCCCGAATCTCGTCATCGAGGCCGAGCCAGGCGCTGGAAAGACAACTCGTATTCCAGCGGCATTACTGGCTGCAGTTAGTGGCCAGGTACTGGTACTGGAGCCGAGGCGGATCGCGGCTCGTCTCGCGGCCAGGCGTGTGGCTTGGGAGTTGAATGAAGATGTGGGCCAGACGGTTGGCTATCAGGTTCGGTATGAGCGGGTGGCCGGCCCGAGAACGCGGCTACATTTCCTGACGGAGGGTGTACTGACCCGCCGCCTGCTCTCCGATCCTGAACTGGATGGTGTGGACGCCGTTGTTCTGGATGAGTTTCATGAGCGCCACCTGGAGAGTGATCTCGCCCTGGCATTGCTAAAGCGCTTGCAACGCCGGCGGCCCGATCTGCGCATCATCGTCATGTCGGCTACCCTGGATGCGGCGCCTGTCGCGCACTTCCTCGATGCCTGTCCGGTGCTACGCTCGGCGGGAAGGCTGTTTGATCTATCGGTTGAGCATACGGCGTATTCCTCTGCGCCTCTCCATGAGCAGGTAAGAGATGCATTGGAACGGGTGTTGCGCGACGAGCAGTCGGGAGAGGTTCTCGTCTTCCTGCCGGGTGCAGCCGAGATTCGAGCCGCGGCCAGAGCCTGCGCTCCGCTGGCGAGTCGATCGAATCGGATCCTTTTGCCGCTGCATGGCGACCTGCCTGCGTCAGAACAGGATCGTGCCGTGGCGCCTGCCTTACAACCGAAAGTGATCCTCTCCACGAACGTTGCCGAGAGTTCGATTACCATCGATGGAGTAACTGCCGTCATTGACAGCGGCCTGGCGCGAATCGCCACATACTCTTCATGGACAGGATTGCCAACACTGCGCCTCGGGCGCGTCAGCAAGGCATCCGCCCGCCAGAGAGCAGGTCGTGCAGCTCGGACAGCCCCGGGCCGAGTCATTCGTCTCTATCCGCAGATGGACTACCAGACGCGCAGAGACTATGAGGCGCCGGAGATTCTACGCAGCGATCTGGCTCAGCTCTGCCTTGCGTTACGGTCTATGGGCATTCAAGATCCTAGCCTGATCGAGTGGCTCGATGCCCCACCGGAAATGGCTATCAAGAATGCTGAAGAGCTGCTTGAGCTATTAGTAGCCACGGATGATGATGCCCGAAAGTTGATGCGCCTCCCATTGCATCCACGCTTGTCGCGCATGATTGTGGCCGCGGTGGACCGGGGCGTGGGCCGCGCAGCCTGCATCACCGCTGCACTGCTCAGTTCGGGCGAACGCTTGGAGCACAATGATCTATTGGCAGCCATCGACGAACCGCTGGGTGATTCAGCTCAGCAGCAGTTACGCCATCTGCTTCGGCTGGTGCGTCCGTCCCAGCCGCAAAAGCATGACGATGCTGCTTTGCTTCAATCCGTGCTTTTGGGTTTCCCTGATCGGATGGCGCAGCGCAAGGCTGGCGGCCAGGTTATGCTCTCGAATGGCACTGCGGCAGAGATCGTCGGCGCGCCGCCGTCATTTCCTCTCTTCGTGGCCCTTGATGCGGAGGATCGAACCGAAAAGCCCTTGTCGCAGGTTCGCCTTATCGCCCGTGTGGAGCCCGAGTGGCTCCTGGATCTATTTCCAGAGCGTATGCGGGAAGAGACGGTGGTCCTCTGGAATCGGCAGGCGGACCGTGTGGATTCAGTAAGCCGCCTTCTATACGAGAAGTTGATCCTGCAGGAATCAAGCGACGCCGAGCCTGATCCGAATGCCGCCGCAGAGCTGCTCGCAAAAAAGGCACTCGAATCGGGGATCGAACGCTTTGTAGACAGCGAGTTGCTAGACGACCTTGTGGGCCGTCTGGAATTCGCCGGGATTGAATCGCCAAACATGTCGAATTCGTTCAAGGAATTCTGCCGCGGACGGCGCAGTTTCGCGGAACTGAAGAGCGCGGCCAACGGCTTTGTCACCTGGCTCGAACAGAAACTCGATACCCATCGCCTTCGGGAGAATGCGCCGCGGACGCTGCGCCTCAGAGGCGGCCGCCAGGTGAAAGTACATTACCAGCACGGCAAGGATCCATGGATTGCCTCCCGACTGCAGGACTTTTTCGGTATGGATGAGACACCCCGAATTGGCCCGCAACGCATTCCAGTTGTACTTCATCTTCTTGCGCCCAATCAGCAGCCAGTGCAAACCACCACCGACCTTGCGGGATTCTGGGCGAGGCTCTATCCGCAGGTGCGTCGCGACCTGATGCGGCGTTACCCACGTCATTCCTGGCCTGAAAACCATGGCAGTTGATTCGAGGATGTCATCATAATCCACCACCAATACGCGACCATCATCAGGAATCATCATGTTAGCCTCCCGAAGGGGAGGCTAATGTTTGAATAGCTGTAAGTTATTGATTTAAATGGTGGCCAGGGACGGGATTGAACCGCCGACGCCGGCCTTTTCAGGGCCGCCTAGCAAGGGCACTAAGTAGACTGGAATCAGCAGAAACGATTGACAGATTTAAGGTTATGGCGGTTTTCATTTAGGACCATTTAGGATTATTTGGGCTCGTGTAGTCCGTACGATGGTCGCGTATTGGTCGTGGGTGTCTTAGATCGTCGTGGCCTTGCCGGGCCGACCTTGCTTAAACTGCCTGACGGCTCGAACGTCGGATCGCTGGAGGATTTGCAAAAGGAACAGGCGCAAACCTTTCGTTAGAATTTGCCTAGCGAAAGGTCTTGGATCTTCGTACGGGAGCTTCACCTTTCCACTCATGTAGAAGCCAGTACTCGTCAGATCGCGACCAGCGATATGCTAATCCAGAGTCAGCTGTCCTACGGTTCCTCTTCTTCCCTGCGTTTTTCCTGACCTGTCTGTAAGCTCCTTTCTTTTCAGAATGATGAGTCACGCTCCCGATTGACTGGGAATGCCTATCTCATGCCCTTAAAATACAGGAAAACGAGGGAAAACGGACAAAATGTTACGACAAAAAGTTACGACAACTACCGTCTTGCTAAGCTGGCCTCAAACTTACCTGAGGCAAGAGACAGGCCCCCTGTGATTGCTGTTCCAGTTCCCTTCTCTCAGTCTGTCGTTTTCAGCCGATCGCTGTGATCTGGCGCGCTCATCATAAGTCCCGAGGCGACTCTCATTCCGCCCGGATCTCGACCAGGGCAACCGTGTAGGGCTCCAGATCCACGGAGAAGTCCTTCGCGTAATTCAATGGCCGGCTCACCGGAGCGATCACATCCGGCCGCTCGAGGGACGCTGAATCCAGCAGGCCTGCCGTGATTGAGTGCATCGTCGCGACGGCTTTCTCAGGAACACCCTCTCCGTGAAGCCGAACGAGCAGGATATTCGGCTCTGGGCGATAGTTAACGGCCTTGATGACGATGCGGCGGCCGTCAGCGCTCGCCGTGGCGACGGCATCGACGGACCCGGGCAGCCACTCTTCCGGAATCGCGGTCGAGATCTTGTCCAATAGTTGTTTGCGGTCAGGAACATCACGAAAGGCGCCGGTTGCGGAAGAAAGGTAGCGCTCCGCGTAATGATCGCGAAAGAGCTTCTCGACCACATAACCCGCCCCGGGGAACCACGAGACGTGGTCGTGATAGATGAAGGAAGTCCACTTTGGATCGTCTGTCGTGTTTCGCATGAGCAGCGCAGGGCAGGCCATCGTCAGGCCGGGGCTGAGTTCCTCGTAGAGCATCAGGCTGCCGGCGGTATGGAGTCCCGCCCGCCAATCGTAGGTGTGCTGGAGGCTCCACTCCAGCACCCCGATCTCGATGTGCGGGTGCTTCGATGCGCGCACATACTCCCGTAGCTTCGTGAGGTAGTCGCGGATGCGCCTCAGACCGGTCTCGAAATTCCGGGGCTCGTACTCGTAATTGTGACAGCCGAGGATGTCGAAGTTCTCTCCGGCGAGGTCGATAACCTTCTCACTCCAGTCCATGTCACTGGAGCGCTTCTGCCCGCACGCTACAATGCGCGCGTCGGGTGCAATGTCGCGCAACCGTGCGCCATAGACGTTAACGATTTCAGCGTACGTCTCCGGCGTAAAGCCGTTATTCATGGGCTCGTTGTCGATCTGGAATAACTTCACGCCGTACGGCTCGGGATGGCCGTTGGAGGCGCGCAGCCGTCCCCATTCGGTCGCCGGCGGATCATTCAGGTAGTGGACCCAGTCGATCGCATACTTTACCTGCTCGGCTTTGGTGCCCGGGGCCGGCAGCACAATCAGGGGTTCTGCCGTGAGTTTCCGGCAAAGTCCCAGGAACTCATCTGTCCCAAAGCCGTAGTAGTCGGAGTAGCCGCCCCAGAATGTGTTGGGGTGGTACCCGCGCGCGGTGTATGGGCCGATGCCTTCCTTCCACTTGTATGTGGAAGCGAAGGAGCCGCCGGGCCAACGGATGAACGATGGACGGAGACCGCGAAGGGCCTGCAGAAGGTCCGGGCGTAGCATGCCATCGCGCCGGACGTCGGCGCGCATCATCGAGATGAAGTCGAGCAGGATCGCACCATGGCCCTCTATGGCGATTTCGATCGACGCCTGTGTGTCCCGCATAGGGCTGGCGAAGGAATAGGGGACCTCCTGCCAGTCCGACCCTGTGAGCACCAACGGTATCGACGCAATTAGGTTGCCGGTGGACGTTCTGACGAGAAGCATCAAGTGCGGGGAACCCTTCTCTCGTTTGGCCCAGAGCGAACCGTCATACTTTACTCCCGAATCGAGGAAAAGACGCCCTTGTTGGATGCCCGCGCGGCCACCCTCAACGTGTAGACGTACGCTCTTCGTGCCGTTCTGGAAATCGACTTTCGCGATCTCAACGCCACCGCGGCTCGAGGACGATTCCCAATACGTTTTGAAGTCTTCGCCCTCGAATCCGGCGCCGCGAATCTGTTCGGCGAAGAGCCCATCCTCCACCGAATGGTTGATGTGCTCGAGAAATTGGCCGTAGATCCGCTCATCAATGGGCGTAGTGACTCTGTCCGTGTCGACGATCAGGATGGTCACCCGCCGCTCGGTCGCAGTCTGATCAGCGCTGGAAAGGAACGGGTTCGAGATGACCGACACGGGGACCGCTGCGGTAGCCGCCATCGAGGTCTTGAGGAAGTTCCGTCTATTCATGGGCAAAAGGGGGCCGGCTCGCATCAGGCCATATCGCCGATGATAAGGCCTTTGTGAAAGGCGCGGAGCCTCCCAGCAAAGGACCTCAAAGCTACAGTGCTCCACATTAGTCAACCAAACCAAATCAAGAATTCGCGAGTTCGAGATACCCGAACTCCTCGGGAACTTGAAAGGTCTTCCTTCATCGGAGCCCTCCAGGTAATCAACTGTCTCCGCCCAGGTGGGCCCTTGGCTCCGACAAAAATTCGCGCCGAACATCCTGCCGGCGGCCGCGGTTTGTGAATCAATGGCCGAAAAAGAAATGCGCATTGCGCCGTATCAGACACATTGTGTCTGGTGGATCCACGCAGTGACCTCGTAACCCGAGTCCACTGCCATCCAACGGTGTGGTCTGGCAGTTGAAGATTGACTTCCAGGTCAACCCTCTTCTCTTGGGGAGAAACCTCGAATTCATTGTAGTGCCCAATCTTTTGAGAGTCGCAACCAATCCTATATCGACCTATGGGCCAGGAATAAACCGATTTATTCGATTTGTCGCCTGGAAAGCGCGGCTGTATAGTGGGATGGTTCAAGGGCACCGATGTCAAGCCCGGACTCCGCGATCGCACGCACCACGCGCCTAGGGCGCTCGGAGAGAGAAAGGGACGGCCAATGAGAATGCGAATTGCGCTCTTCTGCGTGGCGGCAATGTGGATTGCTCGCGTAGTGGCCACGGGTCAGACAAACGCGACGTCCGCAGCGGAGCCGATTGTGGCGAACATCGATGCGAAACAGTCCGCCGAACCGGTCTCGAACTACGTCTTCGGGATGTTTATCGAGCACATCGGCAAAACCATGTACGGCCCCCTCTGGGCCGAAATGCTCGACGATCGCAAGTTCTACTTCCCCATCTCCTCGAGGGAGCCAGAAGCTCCGCCGCGGCCGCAGGGCGGCCCGCCCCGCAACGTCCTTCGCAGATGGTGGCCGGTTGGTCCCGACGACGTCGTGGTGATGGATAAAGACCACCCGTTTGTGGGCGATCAGAGCCCTGGCATCGCCCTGGATGCGTCAATACCGCACGGCATCCGGCAATCGGGTCTTGCGCTCGTCCGCGGGCAGCAATACACCGGCCGGATCTGGGTGCGCGGCACGACCGGGAGCAAAGTAACAGTCGCGCTGGTTTGGGGAGCAGGCGAGAGTGAGCGGCAGGCCATCTCCCTAACGCCGATCAGCGGGTCGTATAAGAAATTCCTGCTCAGCTTCACAGCGAAGACCGATTCCGAAGATGCCTCTCTCGAAATCACGGGTACAGGCGGCGGCAACTTTCATATCGGCGCGGTTTCCCTCATGCCGGCAGAGAACATTCACGGTTTCCGCCCCGACACGATTACTCTGCTGCGCCAGATCAAGTCAGGATTCTGGCGGTTTGGCGGCAACTACACGTCCAACTACACCTGGTATGACGCGATCGGCGATCCTGACAAGCGGCCTCCCGATTGGGATTTTGCGTGGAACCAGATGCAGCCCAACGATCTCGGTCCAGACGAATTCGCGGAGTTCTGTACGCTGATTGGCGTGGAACCCTACATCAGCGTGAACGCGGGCTTCGGCGACGCTCATTCGGCAGCTGAGGAAGTGGAATACATGAATGGGCCAGCCACCACGTACATGGGAACATTGCGCGCGCAAAACGGTCATCCCCAGCCGTACCACATCAAGTTCTGGAATATCGGCAACGAACCATGGGGCGCATGGCAACTGGGGCGCACCGATTTGAAGTACTTCGTTCTCAAGCACAACGATTTTGCCAAGGCGATGCGCAAGGCGGACCCGTCGATCGTTTTGATTGCCTCGGGAGAGATGCTGGAGGATGGGCAGGTTCCGGGGCCGCTGCGCGCCAAGTACGTAGGCAACCTCGCCGGCGCCTATGGAAGCGACTTTGACTGGACCGGCGGCTTCCTGAAGAGCAGTTGGGGCAACTTCGAGGGCATGGCCGAGCACTGGTACGCGCGGCCTGGTGTGCGCTACAACGTTGGGAAAGCAAAGACGCTGCCGCCCGATGCGCCTAACGACGAAGCCTTCGACAAGGTGGATCAGACGACGCTCGAATATGCGCGCTACCCCGCGAATTTCGTGCGCTCAAAAGCAGAAGAATGGCAGGGCTACCAGCAGCGCTTCCCGGCAATACTCGACAAAAAAATCTTTTTGTCCATCGACGAGTATGCCTATTTTGGGGGCGGCTTCGGCCGTGCTCCCAGTCTCAAGCAGGCTCTCGCCTACGGAATGATCTTCAACGAGATGCTTCGCCATACCGATTTCCTTACCATGGCGGCGCATACTATGGGAACTTCGACCCTGGACTTTAACCGCACTGCCTCTACGTTGGACACTCTCGGACTCGTGTTCAAGATGTATAGCAGCGCCTTCCCAGGTTCCATTCCCGTCGGGCTCTCCGGCAACTCGCCGCAACCTGAACCGAAGTATCCGCCCAGCCCTGATCAGCCGAAAACAAACTCGGGCAGTCCGACTTATCCACTCGACATGTTCGCAGCGCTCAGCCCGGACCTCAGGTTCCTGACGCTTGCCGTGGTGAATGCCACTGAATTGGAGCAGAAGTTCAATCTCAACGTCAGCGGCATTCGGCTCGGAGGACCTTCTACGGTCTCGCAGTTGACCGGCGCTGACCTCGATGCGTCTGACCGCGTCGGCCAGCCGCCGCAGGTCGAAATCAAGCAGACTGCCATCGGCAACCTTCCCCGTTCGTTCACGGTCGCGCCCATCAGCGTCAACTTTTACCGTTTCCCGGTTGCTGAAACAGCGCAATGAAGACAACTCTGCTCGAGAGAAAGAAGTGTACGGTCATGCTGAAGTCAAGATCCCTGCTTGTCGTCGTGGCGTTTTGTCTTGTATTCGCGGTCTCGAAGGCTCAGCCGGCAAACTCCTGCGCCGATCTCGCTCATCTCAAAATCGATGGCGTCGAGATTACCAAGGCCGTCGCCGTTCCCGCCGGCACCACCGTGCCGCCGCCGTATCCAGGCGCTCCCACGATTGGTCCTTTGCCTCCACACTGCCGTGTCGATGGTGTCATGCACCGCCGCAAGGGCGCTGGTGGCGAGGAATTCGGAATTGGATTTGCCGTGGCGCTGCCCGACAAAGATGCCTGGAACGGCGACTTCGTGATGCAGGGCGGAGGCGGCGGCAACGGCGTAGTCGCCTATCCAGCCGGTGCCTCCTACTCCGGAGACACTCCCGCTCTGGCCCGCGGATTTGCTGTCTCCAGCACCGATACGGGACACAAGGCGAAGACGGGCCCGTTTGATTTTTCCTTCATGCGCGACCAGCAGGCGTATCTCGACTTCGCCTATATGGCCAACGCTGAAGTAGCCGGAGTCGCCACGCAGGTCATCGCGCGCTACTATGCAAAACCCGCGGCGTACTCGTATTTCGTGGGCTGCTCGACCGGCGGACGCGAAGGCATGATCCTCTCGCAGCGCTATCCCACGGTATTCAATGGCATCGTCTCCGGTGACCCGGCCATGCGAACCGGGCTCTCCAACCTGGCTATCGCCAAGTGGATTCCGGTGGCGTATAACGGGGCGGCCCCAAAAGACGCATCGGGCAAGCCCCAGATCGAGAAATTCCTCACCGAAGCCGACCGCAAGATCTTCATGAAGGAGCTGATGAAAGCATGCGACGCGAAGGATGGAGTGGCGGACGGGATGATCTTCGATCCGCTCGGCTGTGATTTCGATCCCGCGATGTTGTCATGCAAGACCGGCCAAAGCGAGGGGTGCATCGCACCGGAGAAGGTTGCGGCCATCAAGAAGGCTTTTGCGGGTCCGAAGAACGCCTACGGCACACAGATTTATCCGGGCTTCCTGTATGACGCGGGCATTACCATGACGGGGTTCGCGCCGGGACTGTTGGCGCTGGGTTCCAATGGCCTCTTCGGCCCGTACACAACTGCGACTGAAATCGACGTGGACAAGGAAGCACTACACGCATCCGACTCGCTCGTCGAGCCGGCCTCAACCAATCTGTCCACTTTCTCTGGTAATGGCGGCAGGCTCATCTTCTTCCACGGAGACAGCGATCCATGGTTCTCGCCTCTCGACACGCTCGAGTACTACAAATCGCTGGCGGTCAGCAATGGCGGCGCGGACAAAGTCGCCCAATGGAGCCGGATGTTTCTCGTGCCGGGGATGGCGCACTGCGGCGGTGGCCCGGCTCTCGACCATTTCGACATGCTGAGCGCGGTGGTGAACTGGGTCGAAAAGGGGACAGCACCGGATTTGGTAATCGCGACGGGACAAGCATTCCCGGGCCGCAGCCGCCCGCTCTGCCCCTATCCCAAGCACGCGCAATACACGGGAACCGGCGACACGCAGGACGCAAAGAACTTCCGATGCCAATAGCACCGTCTGCTTTATAAGCCGCTTCGACAGGTACGGCGTCAGCGGGCCGTCAACAGCAAACAAATGGACCGGGCCGGTGCCCGTTGTCAGATTTTCAGGTGAAACGCAACAAGAGTTCCAGGACAACCAAGCCCATTTTCTTTTGCGTGGCCCTACCAGGCGCGAACCGCGACCACCGTTGGACTGGTCGGAATATCGTTGACGACCTTTGTTTGTAATACGAATTCGACGTTTTTGTTCGACCATCCGGCCGGCGCTGAACTAACCAAGTCGCGGATTCCTTGAGGGGAAGTGATGAACTCGGCGGCTGCGCGAGTGCCGGATTGTGTGATCCCAGCGATCGTGATGAGAGGCTCTCCAGTCTTTGAGTAAGGTAGACGAGCGATCAGTGCGTAATCCAACTGGATCTTATTTTCGGACGAATAGACGGGGTGCCATTGGCGTTTCGGGTCCGATTGGTCCTTTATCGTCAGCCCACTTCCGAAGACGAACGGAAGGTCGCCGGTCATCTGCAGTGTCCATGGATTGTTGAAGGCGCCGATCAGGACGGAGGGAGACTGCCGCAGATCGCCAAACGCTACGTCCTCACCGGAGCGGAGATCGAAGGCGTGGTTGAAATGGGTTAGGAGAGAGGCGACGCTGACATTGGCTGACACATCACCGAGCGTCGCAAACTCGTTTTTCATTTCCAGCAGATCACCCGCTCCCAGTTTTTGATCCTCGGAGATCGGAATCAGAAACTCGTGTCCCGCCGTGTCCAGGTCGCTGAGGTGGTGCGTAGCCTTGTAGCGCTCAATTAGCTGATCGCTGGGCATATACACAGGGTTCGCCCCGGTATAAATCAGAATAGATTTCGATGTCCCCAGAAGTGGGGACCAGAACTTTTCGAGAGGGCTCCGTGGCCTGAGGAGGTAGGCCATTATTCCTGAGGCGGCGAGCACCATGACAATTGCAAGAATCCCTAATCGGAAACGCCGGAAACCTGAAATGTCAGGCGCGGAGTGAGGGAGGTCCACTGATGATTCAGGATGCGGAATAGCCTCTTGTTGGACCTGGGGGCCAACCGGAAGTATCTCAGCTGCGACAGCTTCCTTGAGACGGGCTTTGCCGGGATCTGAAAAAGTGGCAAGGTACGATCCTGGGCTGATTTCAATCCGAATCTGGCAGCCGTTGCCTTCTCCAACGTAATACTGAGCAAGCCTTTTCCTCACCTCGGCGGCGCGCGCCCGGACGATCGGATCCTCATTGGTGTCGTAATCGACACGGCGGCCAAACACCTCCGCCCCGATGATCCGTTCTTTCAGACGTTCGAGGTGCCCGGCCAAGCTCTGGTCCACGATGTACTGCAGCAGCTGTTGGGATTGCTTGCTGGCCCTAAAAGGCACGCTCTTGAGGATGTCGTACAGAGTCTTCTGAACCTGAGTTGCGAGCGGTTCGTGTGAACCCGACATTCGGTCCTGAGAATGAACGACCTCAGCGGTGTTCCCCATCGTCCACCCCCAACTGCATTTTCACAGTACTGTACTCCCCCTGGATTCGTCCCGACAAGCGCAACGATCTGCCCAAATGCTTTCGAACGGCACCGTACAGTACCTTGCGGAAAACGCTTGGGTCAACGTTTTCTTACCGCCGTGCGGGCATTTCGCTCCGCATCGCACCAACTCGCGTGAATGAACCGGCAGGAGGGGAAGGCCTCTCCGGAGTAGTATCCGAAGCTCAAGCGAATCTGCAAGTTGCACGCAATCAAGGAGGCCCCGTGAAAGCCGTATGCCTGGCAAAGCATCTGATAACCCTGCTGGTCCTTTTCGCCTGTTTGAACGCCGCCTCGCCCTTGCGGGCGCAGTCCCTAACCTCCACAGCGTCCCTCTCGGGGACGGTCTCTGATCCATCGGGGGCCCGGGTTACAAACGCAACAGTAAGGGTGAGCAATCCGGAAAAGGGTATCACTCGGGAATACAAGACGGATTCGGCCGGTCAATTCTCGTATTCACTATTGCCGGCCGGCACATACACCCTTACTGCGGAAGCCTCTGGCTTCACCACCACCAAGCAGCAAGGAATCGTGCTTCGGGTCGGAGATTCTGTTACGACCAACATTGTTTTGACGATCGGGACTTCGGAACAGGTAACCGTGACCGCGGCGGCTCCCTTACTCCAAACCGAGAGTGCCAACGTAAGTACGGAGGTGTCCACAAAACAAATTCAAGAGCTTCCCTTAAACCTGCGAAACGTCACTGGCCTGGTTCTGCTGAATTCCTCGGTGAACAACCAGACGCAGCAGCAACTCCTGGCGGCTGGCGGAGCAGAAGACACTGCAGACCAGGATGAATCCTTCTTGAGCTTTGGGGGAGGCTTCTTCGGTACAACCGCATTCATGCTTGACGGAGGGTGGAACGTTTCCATGGGCTGGGGCGGGGTGATTTATGTTCCCTCGGCCGAGGATGTCCAGGAGTTCAAAATCCAGACCAACTCCTTCAGCTCGCAATATGGCTGGAGCACCGGGAACGTAGTTAATGTGATCACCAGGTCAGGAACGAACGCCTTCCACTTTGTAGCTTATGATTTCCTTCGCAACCAGGCGCTGGATGCCAATACGTACTTCAACAATCGGAATGGTATCGAGAAGACCCCGGACCATCGCCAGCAGTTCGGGGCAGCTGGTGGCGGACCGGTTTACATCCCCGGCATTTATAAACAGCGCGATAAGACCTTCTTCTTCGCTAATTACGAGGGCTTGCGGCTTAACAATTCCGGCGTCGACAGTCAAGTCGTGCCTACGCCTGCATTTGAATCGGGAGATTTTTCGGCCCTGCTCGGCGGCCAGATCGGCACCGACGCACTGGGTCGGCCCATCTACAAGGGGCAGATCTATAACCCTTACACCACCAGACAAGTCATCGCTACGAGTGGGCCGAGCGCTGGATCAACAGTAACGATTCGCGACCCCTACCCGGGAAACATGATTCCCGCGTCGGGGACTGGGGGGGTCGATGCGCTGGCAAACACTTTCGCCACCGGGAATTACTGGCCGGCGCCGAAGAACCCGGGGAGCGGCTTTAACTTCAATACCACCGCCGCGCAACCGACTTTCTCCGATGAGTACGGGATTCGCGTGGATCACAATCTCAACCAAAAGACTCGCATATACGGGCGATGGTCGCAGAAGTTCGAAACCAAGTCGGGCACGCCGGCCTATTATGGCGCCAACAACGTTGCTGGGCCGGAGGTTACAAATCCAAACAATCGGTACAGCATTGCCCTGGGCGGCTCCCATGTTTTTACGCCGACTTTCGTGCTCAACACGAACGCCACGTTCAACCGATGGGTCGAGGGTAATCACACCCAAAGTTATGGATTCCAGTCGTCGACGCTGGGCTTGCCGGGTGAGATCGACACCATCTCTCCGCAGTTCCCGCAGGTGAACATTTCGGGATATGCGCCGCTGGGAGCGCGCGGCGGATTCGGCGAATTCCATTCACCAAACAACGTAGGAAGCGTATCGGTTGACATGAACAAGGTGCGCAAAGGTCAGACTTTCACCTTTGGCTTTATGGGTGTCCTCAGCCAGATCTTTGGAGGAAGGATCAGCCCGACGGTCTTTGACTTCAGCAATACCATGACCGTGGGACCCGACCCGACCAACCCCACCAGTGGTACAGGAGACGGGTTCGCTTCATTCATGTCAGGCGCAGGATCCAGTGGCTACACAGGCTTCAATGCATTTCCCGCACCGACGAAGTACTTCCTGGGCGGATATTTCCAGGACGATTGGAAGGTACGGCCGAATCTCACGCTCAATCTTGGATTGCGCTATGAGGTGCAGACACCCGTGAGAGAGCGGCAAAACCAACAGGCACATTTCGATTACCACGCCCTCAATCCGGTCAGCGTCGCGGTCGGCCGGCCCGTCTATGGCCAAATCGTCTACAGCTCTCCCGGTAACCGCGATTTGTACAATCCCAACTGGAACGATTTTTCTCCACGCGTCGGGTTCTCGTATTCCCTCACGCCAAAATTCGTAATGCGGGGAGGATTCGGACTCTTCTACTCCACCAACCTGCTCGGCGCAGGACCGAATCCAGGCTATTCACAAAGCACAAACTGGACGGCAACGCTCGATGGGCTCACGCCGTATCAACCTCTGACCAGCGCATTTTCGACCGGAATCCTTCCGGTCACCGGCAGTTCGCTGGGCGGCCTGACAAACGTCGGCCTGGGCGGCGGCGGAATCAATCCTCATCGTCCCGACCCAAAGGTGAAGCAGTTCATGTTGGGGTTCCAATATGCATTCACCACCGACAATCTGATCGATCTGAGCTATGTGGGGAATCGCGGCACAGGGATGATTCTGGGCAGTATGAACTATGGGCAGCTCGATCCCAAGTACCTCTCCATGGGCACGGCGCTGAACACGTTGGTTACGAATCCCTTCCAGGGAGTTGTCACGAGCAGTTCGTGCGGACTTGACGCGGCCACGGTACCTCAGGCGCAGTTGTTGCTTCCTTATCCGGAATTCTGCGGCGGAGATGGGGCCGGTCAGGAGCCAATCGGGAAGTCAAACTACAACGCGCTGCAGGCCAATTTCACCCATCGTGAGAGATGGGGGCTCAGCTTCATGGCCTCCTACACCTACTCGAAATTTCTTGACGACGTGGGAGGCCCGGAAGAATGGGGCTCAATCAACAGCGGTTTCGGAGGTATCGGCTCCATCCGCAATTTCTATGACCTGGGTGCGGAGTGGGGTGTTGATTCGACTGACATTCCTCAATCAGTGGTGCTCAATTACGTGTACGAACTCCCGGTGGGAAGGGGGAAGAAGTTCGGATCCAGCATGAATGGCGTCGAGAACGCTATTGCGGGTGGATGGCAGATCTCGGGAATCTCCAATTTCAAGGCAGGCTTCCCTCTAGGCATTGGAAACGGAGGTGCCAACCCCAACAGCGTCTGGGGCGGCAATCAGCATGCGACGGTTGTCTCGGGCGTCGGTCCCAAAAGCGGCAGCTGCCAGAACGGCGATCCGGTTGGACACGGCATCTGCTGGTTCAACCCTGCCGCCTTTGTTCAGACGCCGGCCTTTCAATTCGGCGATGCGCCCCGCTATTTCTCGAATCTGCGTGCTCCTGGTTACGTAAATACCGATTTGGCGATCCAGAAATGGTTCAACTTCAAGGAGGATTTTCGGCTTCAGTTCCGGGCAGAAATGTTCAATGTCGCAAACCACGCGAATTTCACCGCTCCTGATCCCAACATCGGCGATACGACGTTTGGCCAAGTCACCAATACCCAGGGAGCGCGCCAAGTGCAATTAGCTCTCAAGCTGTATAGGTAGAGAGCCTATGCCCCGGATGGTATATGCCATTTGCATCGCGATCGCATTCACTCCGCTGCGAGTGAATGCGTTCCGCGCTGCAGAGGATCACACCCAGACCCTGCAATCCTTCCTGGCTAAGGCTCGCGAAGCCCAGTCCAGGAAGGATTTTCATGCCGCTGCGGAATCCTATCAAAAAGCGTCCGAGCTCGATCCATCGATTCCGGAATTGTGGACGAACCTCGGTCTCATGTATCACGAGTCGGGAGAGTCCTCTGAAGCCATAGAGAGCTTCCAGCAGGCCATACGTCTGAAATCTTCCTTGTTTGTTCCTCAACTGTTCCTGGGTATCGAGTACCTCGAATCGAAGCACGCCGAGTTGGCAATCCCTTGCCTCGAGGATGCCGCGCGGCTGAATCCCCGTGATGTGCAGGCGGCGCTTTCTCTGGGAAGGGCCTATGCGATGCAGGGTCGCGGTGATCGCGCTGCCGAATCCTACCTTCGCGCGACTGTACTGACACCCAACGACGGCAATGCCTGGCTCGCGCTCGGGACTGCATACCTGCAACAGGTGGAGGAAGATGCACGCATCATGACCTCCACCTATGGAGACTCGACATACTTCAAGTTACGAGCGGCCGAAGTGTTTTCTGAACAGGGCAAGTTGGTGCAGGCGGAAGATGCCTTTAGAAGCGCAATCGCTTCGCCGACCGCTGCGCCTTGCCGCCACGCAGAATTCGGCATCGTGCTGCTTCGCAAAAAGAAGGTCGCCGAAGCGCGAGAGCAGTTCGATATTGAGAATCGGACTGGCGCTCATTGTGCGTTGACGGAGCTCGGATTGGCAATCGCCGATCTGGCCGAAGGGCATCCGGATCGTGCGCTGAAGGCTCTCTTGTCAATTGCAGGGGCCGATCCGAATTTTGTTCGTTCAAACCTCTCTTTGTTTCGTGATGCGGTTTCGATGGATCAAGTCAAATCACTGGTCGATATGGCTAACGCGCAACGCAGTGCCGGAGCGACTTCGGTCAACCTTGGGCCCCTGGTCGAAGGAGCATTCCTCTCGGAAGACACGCAGGTCTCGATGAGCACATCGGATCAACCGCGACCTTCAACTACCGAAGCGCTCTCCCCTGCAAGACGCGGAACGGTATGATGCGGCCGGTCAATACGCAGATTGTAGTGAAGCGCTCAAGCCGGCACTCCCAACCATGGGGAGCGGTCCCTTTCAGCTGCTTGCTTCTTGCTCTTTTTTTGCAGGCGATTTCCAAACCTCCTCGATGGCGGCACAGCGTCTGAAGGCGAATCCTGTAACCCTGGTGCAAGGACTGTACTGGGAGAGCAAGGCCGATCAAGCACTCGCCATTGCCGCACTGACTCGCGCCGGTGAAATTGATGCCGATTCGCCGCGCATGCATGTATTGATCGGGGACGTCTTCCGGCAAAAACGGAAGTGGGACAACGCTGAAGCGGAGTACCGCAAAGCAGTCAGTCTCGATCCCGAAAGCCGGGTTGCGCGGCTGAGCCTCGCGATCGTGCTTTTCTCCGAGTTGAAAACTGATGAGGCATTTGAGATCGACCGTTCCCTTCTGAGAGAGGAAGCGAATGATCCTGAGGCAAACCTGCTCGCGGGCGAAATTCTCGTGCAGCGAAACCTCTTCGCCGAGGCGGAGCCCTACCTGTTGAAATGCACCCATCTGAAATCGGAATTCATGCCTCGCGTGCATGCGCTCCTGGGACAGGTTTATGCAGAGACGAACCGGATTCCAGCCGCAATTGAGGAGTACAAGTCAGGGCTGTCTACAGATGAAGATGGCAGTCTTCACTATCAACTGGGCCGGCTGTATCAGAAGCAAGGCGACAGGAACGCGGCACAACAAGCCTTTGCAGAGTCGCAACGCCTGCGGCGCCAATGGGACGATCGTGCCCGCATTGCCCTTGAACAAGGTTCCACAGACATAAGCCACAAGTAGCTCACATTAGGAGAGCCTCTATTCATGTTTGCGATCACCTTTAAGAAGCTCATCTCTGTTCACACGATCAGCATCATTCTGGTGCTCGCGGCTGCTTCAGTCCGCAGCGATGCCCAAACGGTCGAGAAGACGGCGAATGGTGCAATTGTTCGCGCGGCAACGGGAGTGACTCGTATCGAGGTCTGCTCCGAGGGAGTCATCCACGTCCTTGCCGGCACAGCGCCTGTGCAAGCAAAAGCGGTTGTGCCGACTATCGTTCGCCCCTGTGCCGACACGGCGTTTACTACCGCGTCAGATGATTCGCATCTCTATCTTCGGACTGGCAAGCTGAAAATCGATATCAGCAAAGAGACCGGCACTGTCCGCTTTTCACAGCCTGAGGGAGAGACAATCCTGGCCGAGGAACCGCGCAAAGAACGCACGGGCGAGGCTCCCGACCAGGAGGGATTGGGCATTGGAATCCATCAGGAGTTCCTGCTATCTCCCGGAGAAGCACTCTACGGACTGGGGCAACATCAAACAGGATTTCTGAACCTGCGCGACATACCGGTTCGGTTGCTGCAGGCGAACTCGGACATCGCGATCCCGTTTCTTATTTCGAGCAAGGGATACGGTTTGCTGTGGAATAACCCGTCGCTCACGGATTTTAATCCGGCGACGGAGGAGATTCACCTGGACGAAAATGGCTCGGGGACGTTTCAAACCGGTGGGGAGGGAGAATACGGATTCCTGCTGAGCGGCAATGGAAGGGACAAGCTGTGCCTCACAGTCAATGGAGAGAAGGTCATTGATCTAAAGAACATGTGGCTACCATGGTCAGCAGGCGGAAAAATACACCTCACGGCGAATACAATCTACAAAGTGACAGCCGAGACGGGAGGCAACGCCAGGCTGTTTCTGCGTACTCCCTCGAACACAATGGGCTTTGGGTCTGAAGTCGGAGGCTCGGTCGATTACTACTTCATGTATGGTCCCGAGCCAAGCCAGGTCCTGGCAGAGTACAGGAATTTCACTGGTGAGGCGCCACTGCTGCCACGTTGGGCCTACGGGTTCTGGCAGTGCCGCGAACGCTACTCGAGCCAGCAACAAATTCTCGACACAGCCGCTGAATTTCGCAATCGGAAGATTCCGGTAGATGTCCTGGTGCAGGACTGGCAGTACTGGGGAAAGTATGGCTGGAACGCGATGCGCTTTGACGAAAGCGCGTACCCCGACCCATCGGAGATGATGTCCGCGTTGCATCGCCAGAATTTCCGTATGGTCATATCGGTCTGGGCGAAATTCGGAGCCGAAACCGCTGTGAATCGTGAAATGGACGACGCTCATCTGGTTCTGACCAGCGCCGCCAGCACCGCAGAGCCGGGCGAAGCCAAAGAACGCGAGAACTGGGCCGATCTTTTCAATCCCAAAGCGCAAAAGGCCTTCTGGTCCGATATTGATCGCAATCTGTTCGCGAAGGGGCTGGATGGCTGGTGGCTGGACGCCTCAGAACCGGAAGGCGACCCTCTCAAAACCGACCAAACTTTTCTGGGACCCGGAAAGGAGGTTCGCAACGCGTACCCGTTATTTGAGACCTCGGCGGTCTATCAGGGGCAACGAGCCACCACTGAGAGCAAGCGTGTCGTCATTCTGTCGCGGTCAGCGTACACGGGGCAGCAACGCAACGGTTCCATCTCCTGGTCTGGCGACATTTCCGCCAACTGGGAAACACTCCGGCGGCAGATCCCGGCCGGCCTCAGCTTCGGCATGTCCGGCTTTCCCTATTGGACAACCGACATTGGTGGTTTCTTCCGCCCTGCCGACCAGTACACTTCGACGGACTACCAGGAACTGCTCATTCGATGGTTCCAGTTCGGCGCTTTCTGCCCCATCTTTCGCATCCACGGATTTCGATCCGAAACAGAAATGTGGAAGTACGGTCCTGAAGTGCAGAAGATTCTCACACAGTACGATGAGCTTCGCTATCGTCTTCTGCCCTACATATATTCCGCGGCCTGGGGTGTTACCAGCCGCGGCGAAATCCTGATGAAGGCTCTACCTTTCGTCTACCCCAATGACGATTCGCTAAAGACGATCGGCGATCAATTCCTCTTCGGCGATTCCCTCCTGGTGAATCCAGTCACAGAATCCCATGCCACGACGCGCAGGCTCGTACTGCCGGCCGGCGCCGGCTGGGTTGATTTTTGGACAGGGGAAACATACCGGGGAGGCCAATCGATTGTCTCCAGTGCGCCGTTGGATCGGATTCCTATATTCGTGCGTCAGGGCAGCATCGTTCCCATGGGGCCGGTCGTGCAATCGGCATCTGAACTCGCAGAGCCGCTGGATCTCCGTGTCTATGCAGGGAAAGACGCAAATCTACTCTTCTATGAAGATGCTGGCGATGGCTATGGATATGAGACGGGTGCCAGAGCCACGATCCCCATTCGTTGGGATGATCGCCGCAGGACACTCTCGATCGGAGATCGATCGGGCACCTTCCCGGGCATGAAAGGCGAGCATACCTTTCGCGTGGTTGTCGTTTTGCCTGGCCGCGGCATCGGAATCGGATCGGATAACGGCATCGATCGCACGGTGAGATACGATGGCCATGCAGTGACTATCCATCTGGGGAAGGCAATCTGAGGAGAAGAATAAATCGCTTTATTATTGCTTGCCGATGGGCTACCATGCCTCTGATTGTAGAGAGCCGGGCGATAGGCTCCGAGGCGGCTTTGCCTTGAGAACGGGGCGAGCACAGAGGGATGCGATGAGACTGATTGGAATTTGGGCGCTGTTGGCAGCGAGTTTCTGTTACGCACAAGACAATGGTGACTTTAAGCCTGCGACATCGAACGTTCTGGATGCGCAGTATCCCAAGGTCGACAGCAACTCGCGGGTGCAGATCCGGTTCAAGGCGCCTGACGCCACCAAGGTGAAGCTGAATTTCTGGAGCGGACCTAAGGTGGATCTGGAGAAGCAGACGGACGGGTTCTGGACCGTCACGACGCCGCCCATGGCTCCTGGACTTCACTACTACACCATCATCGTGGACGGTGCGGAAGTAAGCGATCCGGGCAGCACTGCTTACTTTGGGGGAAGCAAATGGGCCAGCGCCGTCGAAGTGCCTGAAGCGGGCGCGACCTATTACCTCCCCCAGGATGTTCCGCACGGGCAGGTGCGCGAGGTTTGGTATCACTCCAGCGTGACGGGGACATGGCGGCACGCAATTGTGTACTTGCCCCCGGATTATGACACGCAGACAAAGACTCGCTATCCGGTGCTTTATCTGCAGCACGGAGGCGGTGAGGACGAGACCGGATGGATCCGGCAGGGCAAGGCTAATTTCATTCTCGACAACCTGATTGCCGGCGGAAGCACGAGGCCGATGATCATCGTGATGGCGAACGGGTATGCGAGCCGCGCCGGGTATCAGGTCCCTGATCTGACGGGAAAGCCGTTCGGCTCGCCTGAGTTCATGAAGGTCATGCAAGAGCGGATGGGCGCATTCGAAGACGATATGACGCAGGTGCTGATTCCGTTTGTCGACAAGACGTTCCGAACGCTTCCCGATCGCGATCACCGTGCGATGGCCGGCCTTTCGATGGGCGGCATGCAGACGTTCCAGGTGACGTTCAATCATCTTGATCTGTTCTCGTACATCGGCGGATTCAGCGGAGCGGCGAATGTATTCGCGATGGGGAACAACCAGCTGGATACCAAGACGGCTTTCAATGGCGCGATGGCCGATCCGGCGGCGTTCGCGGAACGGGTGCATCTTCTGTGGATCGGCGTGGGAACCGACGAGCCTGAGCGTATGAAGACCGGACTAGAGAATTTGCACGCGGCTCTTGACCAAGGGAACATCAAGCACGTCTTTTACGAGTCACCCGGTACGAATCATGAATGGCAGACGTGGCGCCGCGACTTGAAAGACTTTGCGCCGCGACTGTTCCAGCCGGCCGTTCAACAGCCAGTCTCAGCTCATGGAAGGTAGATTATTCAACGCTGTCCGTTCCGGTGCATCCGACACGATGATCCAAATTACGAAGCTGTTTGCGATTGCAGGACTTTCTGTTTGGGCGGGAGTCATCGGCCAGGTAACGAGGGCACAGAACGCCAACCCACGCGAGGTCCTTTGGTACCGAACACCGGCCCCGATCTGGGACCATGCGCTGCCGGTCGGCAACGGCAGGCTGGGCACAATGGTTTTCGGGGGCGCGAATGCGGGTGCGAACAATGGAGACCTGCAGGTCTCGCCGAAGAACGCGCCCTTGATGGACGGCTCCCAGACCTCGGGCGCAGATGAACACTTGCAATTGAACGAGTCATCGCTCTGGAAAGGCAGCCGTGCAGATCGGCTCAATCCGCGCGCACACGAAGCGATCCCGCAAATCCGAAAGCTGCTGCTCGAATCCAAGGGGCTGGACGGGACCAAGATCTCGGCCGCCGAGAAGATGGCGCAGGAGGACATGATCGGCATCCCGCCGGGGATGCCGGGGTTCAGCACCCTGGGCGATCTGTATCTGCGTTCGTCGAAACACGGGGCGATCAGCGACTATCGCCGGCAGCTGGATCTTGGCAGCGGAGTTGTGCGAGTGACCTACGCGATGGAGGGCGTTCGCTACACGCGAGAGGTGTTTGCTTCGGTTCCGGATGAAGTCATCGTGGTGCGGCTGACGGCGGACCGAAAGGGGGCCATCGCTTTCCGTGCAAGCATGGATCGTCCCGCCGACTTCACTGTGACTGCGCGCGGCCGGGACACCCTGATTCTGCGCGAGGGAGCGGATCACAAGGACCAGATTAAGTTTGCGGGAGAGTCGCTCTTTGTACCCGCGGGTGGCTCCGTGCATGCGGAAGGATCAGAGATCGTGGTTGCTGACGCGGATTCCGTAACGATTCTGATTGCCGCGGCTACGGATTTCAAGGGCGGACCGTTTGTCGGCGGCGACCCAAACGTGCAATGTCAACGCGCCTTGAGTGCCGCGCGGAAACGGAGCGCAGAGGAAATTCTTGCACGACAGGAAGCGGTTTATGGGCCGATATTCCGTAACATGGTTCTGCACCTGGGTCCCACCCAGGGCGCCAGCGATGACCTGCCCACGGACGAGCGTGTGAAGCGGGTGAGTGAAGGCTCCGACGATCTTGGTCTGCAGGAGCTGTATTTTCAGTTTGCACGATATCTGTTGATCAGCTCGTCGCGGCCCGACGGGCTGCCGGCAAATCTACAGGGCATCTGGGCGGCGGGCATCGACAATCCCTGGGGATCGAAGTGGACGATCAACATCAATACCGAGATGAATTACTGGCTGGCGGAGCCGGCGGGACTGGGCAATACGATGCTGCCGCTCATCAACCTGATCGACATGGCGCGTACGCCCGCGACCGGCACCGGAACGCAGGTTGCCCGTATCTATTACGGTGCGGGCGGCTTCGTGATTCATCACAATACCGATTTGTGGGGAGATGCCGATCCGATTGACGGGTATCAGTGGGGCATCTGGCCGATGGGCGGCGCATGGCTGTCGCTGCAGGCGTGGGATCACTACGCATTCACGCTCGACAAAGAGTTTCTGCGCACGAGAGCATGGCCCATCCTGCATGATGCATCGCTGTTCTTCCTCGATTATCTGGTCGATGACGGCGCGGGGCATCTCGTGTCAGGGCCGTCCATTTCGCCGGAGAACCGCTATCGCCTGCCGGACGGAAGCGACCACTCGCTGACGATGGGACCCACGATGGACATCGAGATTGTGCGCGAGCTTTTTACGCGAACGCTCGATGCGGGACGGATTCTAGGCGAAGACCCGGCCTTTCTCAAGCAGGTGACAGAAGCAACAGACAAGCTGCCGCCGTTTGCTGTGGGCAAGCATGGGCAACTGCAGGAATGGCAGCGGGACTATGACGAGCCTGAACCCGGTCATCGGCATATCTCACCTCTGTGGGCGTTGTTTCCTGGAACGCAGATCTCACCGGAGCAGACCCCGGAACTGGCCAAGGCCGCGCGCGTGTTGCTCGAACGAAGGCTTTCCTATGGCGGCGGCCAAACGGGGTGGTCTCGAGCGTGGGTGGTGAATTTCTGGGATCACCTGCACGACGGAAAGCAGGCATACGACAGCCTGCAGGTCATGATTCGGCAATCGACCTTCCCCAACCTGATGGATACCCATCCGCCGGGCGTGTTCCAGATTGACGGCAACCTGGGCGCGGCAAACGGCATGCTTGAGGCTCTGATGCAATCGCGGTGGACGCCGGAAGCGGTGCAGGTCGAGTTGCTACCGGCTGTGCCCGCGGAGTGGGCGGAAGGCTGGTTGAAAGGACTGCGGTTGCGGGGCGGCGCAGCGGCGGACATGCGCTGGAAGGACGGGAAGGTAGTATCTCTGGAACTGCACTCGGCGGCCGATGGAGAGATCCGGCTCGTTCCGCCTGCGGGACAGGTCATCGCGGGTGCGACTGCGACGGGCCAAACCATTCCTGTGGGTGCGGACGGGGTGATGCACCTCAAAAGCGGGATATCCTACTATGTGACTTTTCACTGAGTTTCCATTGGCGATGGCGTTGCTTTTCGTCGGGGCTTACCTGGCCTCGGCGATTCAGCTCGTAGAAATCACCTGGTGAAGCTGATGTGCAACCAGGCAAGCAATTGATCGAGGTTCCGCATTCATTCTCCGAGAGGAGCCGATGAGCGAAAGGGTCCGCCAGACAACTTACTTGAGAAGGTGCTCTTACTTCTTTGCCCTGCTACTGGCGGCCTCTGCCCATCTTGGGCTCGCGAGACCCGCACAAGGCGCGGAGGACACAACCAGCCATCGGAATTGGCCTGGTCCCGGACAGCTATTCGTGGGCGCCTGTTATCAGCCCATCGATCGTTCCCGAGAACAAATTGATAACGATATCGCAATCATGCAGCGCGCCAGCTTCAACGTGGTGCGCATGGGCGACCTGTCCTGGGATTCCTTTGAGCCCTCGCAGGGCAAGTTCGAATTCGAGTGGTTCGACAGGATCATCGACAAGATGTAGGCCGCCGGAATAAGGGTGATCCTGGACATTCCGGGCATGCCGGCCCCTATCTGGCTGCATCGCGCTTACCCGGGTGTGGACATCGTGGCCCAGAATGGCACGCGTCTGCCGCCCGCGGAACGCTACATGGATAACATCAGCGACCCGGACTATGTGCGGGAGGTGGGGATCCTAGCCGACGTGCTGACTAAACGGTATGCCCACCATCCCGCAGTGATTGCCGTCGGCTACGACAACGAGATTGGCAACGGCTTCATGTCATATTCGGAGGCCGACCGGCAGAGGTTCATCGCGTGGCTCAAAGGGAAGTACGGAACGATTGAGGAACTGAACAAGTCCTGGGCAACACATCGGTGGTCTCGCCGGCTGAGTCGCTTCGAGGACGTCGACTTGCCCCTCGCCGACGGGCCTGGACCTTCCGAGCGCTACCTGGATCTTCATCGCTATTGGTCTGAGGTGACTGTAGAGAGGTTAAAGGAACTCGAAGCGATCCGCGATCGCAATATGCCGGACGTTCCGTCGATCTCGAATTTGTGGGATACCGCATCGAGGCGAGGTTTTGACTATCTCGCCACGTACAAATCATATGTTTCCTACGGCGCCGAAGGTTTTTATCCGAGCGAGCCGGTCAACGGATCGCTGGGCGCCCTGATGACCAAGGGGCTCTGGCGACACCCATTTGGTTCAACGAGTTCACGGCGGGCGGGGGCGGCTACTACGGAACATCCGGGCGAAGCCGCATGTACGCCTATCTCGCACTCATGATGGGCGCGCAAGGGATTCTGGCATGGACGTTCAACAGCCATCGTGGCGGCGAGGAGCAGGCGCTCTTCGGTCTGGTCGACCATGACGGCACACCGTCGTGGAAAGTTGACGAGTTCTCGCGCATCGCCTCGGAATTCAGGCAGCTTTCGAAATTCGGATTTCCGCGATATAGCCATCCTGAAGTCGCCATCGCCTACTCTTTCGATTCCTTCATCGATTCGCATCCCAACGGACCGTCCAATACGACACTTCAATACTTCAAGCCTTCGTATACCGAGCAGGTACAAGGCGCCTTCGAGCCGCTGTTTCGCACGAATATCGACACCGCCATCATCAACATCGGGCACGACTCCCTTTCGCGCTACAAGCTGGTGATTGTGCCCGCCGATTACGTCATGGATGCCGCAAGCGCAAAGGCAATTCGGGAATATGTGAGCGACGGAGGTACCGTTGTAATGACGGCATTTTCAGCCAAGGTTGACGAGCATGGACAATGGTTCGAGACCCCGCTGCCAGGGCATCTGAGCGACGTATTTGGGTTGAAGACGAACGCATTCTATGATGTTCCGTCTCCCCTGCAGTTCGAACTGGACGGAGCTTCAATCGACGGGGGCGTCCATCGTTATGAAGTCCTCGAGCCTTCAACCGCGACCGTCCTTTCGCGCTTCACAAACACGGCAGACCGCTCGCCAGCCATAACCGTCAACAGGTTCGGTAAGGGGAACGCGATCTACCTGGCAACAGAGTCGAAGGCCTCTTCGATCGGACCCGTCTTGAATCCTTACTGGATCTCGATTTCTTTCCGAACCGAAACGGCGGCTATCCCAGGAAAATCCTTGGGCACCGGAAAGGTCACTTGCCGCCCAACCAGCCATTGCAGCACGCGCGGAATAATGGTCTGCACAGCGGCGCAGCGCATTCCCGCCGGCTGCACATCCCCCGGCCAGACATGGCCGTAAACCGAAACATAAACCCGGCCTTTGCCGTAAGTGGTTGTCCATTCCACAGGCCACGACATACCCAATCTCGGCACAGTGTCCTCGGCATAGGCGAGCACCTTTACCCGCTCCGCCGGACCGCGCGCATAAACGTAGACTTCCGAGTCCGGGGTAAGCCACGCTTTCGGCATTCCAGCGTGGATTGGGTCGTCGCCGATTCGCGTTATCAGCCTGTCGGCACGCGGGCCATGACTCGTGTCTCCCCCCTCGCCGGGTGCAATCCGCACCAACTCCCCATTCTTGCCCACACGAATCGATGCACCATAACTCGCATCGCGCCAGCTAAGCCCAACCATGTCTTCATATTCCTTCCAACCTACAAAGGCATTTTCCGCCGCATGGAAGATATACACGCCACCGCCGTTGCGGACGAAGTCCACGAAGTCCATCTTCACAGCATCCGGCCAATCCGGTTTCGGCTTCACCCCTGTGAGAAGGCCATTCATTGCTCCCTCGTTGCAGGTTTGGATCACGACGTCGTAGTCGGCAAACCGTGGCCGCCACGCTGCCCAAGCCGCGGTGTTGGGATCAATCGGCGCGGTGCTGACCGAAACTTCGAAGCCACCGGCTGCCTGCAAGACGCCGCGCAACAGAACCGTAGTCTGCTTCCAATCGTGGTTGCTGAATCCGTCAACTATAAGCACGCGAATCTTGTGTTCAGCGGCGACGGCAGGGATGACCAGGACACTGGCGAACACCATTCCGAGCTGGCAAAGGACTGCGCAGATCTTCATGCGAGCATGATAAGCGTTGGGGGCAGCGGCATACCCAGGACCAATCGATCGGTGCTATGGACCGACGTGGAGGGGGGCGGGTGGCCCGAATCTCAATCAAGCACCAAGAATGTGTGCCCCAGATCTGGATTCTCAGACCTGGAAAAGCACGAGTCTCAACCCCGCGTTTCCTGTGAAATCCAACGTAGAACCACAGGCAGAATCGCCAAACAACCGGCCGAAGTTAATTAGCTGTATCTCTCCGCCCGCGAACTCCTGTGTGCCTGAGTGCAAACTCGTCTCACTGCGGGCAGGATGGTCACCAGCGGCGCGTACACAACGTAACGCTAAAGTTATCGTAAATTTTCGGCTAAAGTACTACTATGGCAATGCGCAGCTGTCATTTTTGGGGTCCAGCGAATGTGTGCCATGGCTTGACTGTTCGCGGGTTGACGACGAGATCTGTTGGCCAATCGGCATAGTGCGACTAAGGCCCTCAAGACGCGACTATGGCGTGCGGGGCAGGTTCTATATACTGGACGGCAAATATGAGCGTACGCATGAAGGACATTGCAAAGGACCTGGGAGTTTCGGTGATTACCATCTCCAAGGTGCTTCGCAATCATCCGGACATCGGTGACGAGACTCGCGAGCGAGTTCTTGCCCGCGTGAAAGAGCTTGATTACCGACCAAATCTGGCTGCACGCAGCCTGGTGACCGGACGTACCTACCTCGTCGGCTTGGTCGTTCCAGACCTGCTCCATCCATTTTTTGCGGAAATCGCCAAGTCCCTATCAGAGGCGCTGCGACAAAGCGGATATTACCTGATCGTCTCCTCGTCTGAGGAAGACCCCGACATGGAGGAGCAGGAAATCGATCAACTGCTGGCACGACGGCTCGATATTCTGATCATTGCTTCGTGCCGCTCGACCGTTGACCTCTTCTTTCGAATCGAAAGGCAAAAGACTCCCTATATATTGATCGACCGTATCCTGCCTGGTTTGACAGCAAATTTCATCGGGGTGGACGATGAGGCTGTCGGCAGGCTGGCCACGAAGCACCTGATCGACATCGGCTGCAAAAGGATCGCTCACATTCGCGGCCCCGAAACCAGCACAGGCATTCGCCGCCTGGAAGGGTACAAACAAGCACTAGCGCAATCCACGCTGCGCGTCCCAGACAGTTACATCATCATGGAGCACCGGGGAGATATTGAGAGCAAACAGCGCGGGGCGGAAGCAATGCGCCGGCTATTGAGCCTGACGCCAAGGCCGGACGGTGTGTTTTGCTTCAACGATCCCCTGGCGATGGGAGCAATGATCCAAGCATTGGATGCGGGCGTTCGGATTCCGGAGGACATCGCCGTTATTGGCAGTGGAAATCTTCACTATGATGACTCCTTGCGTGTTCCCCTCTCCAGCATCGACCAGCAAAGCCGAAAGATCGGGCAGGAAGCTGCCCGGATCGCCCTTGGGATTCTGAACGCAAAAGCGCCCCCGGCACCCGAGTGTGTCGTACTAAAGCCGGAGTTGGTCGTGCGCCGATCGACGCAGCGGCGTGCGGCGAGACAAGTACCTCGAAAACGCAACCTCCCGGCCAACCATCGGACTCTTGCCTCGTGATTCCCAGGTAATCTCTCCCCCTTCCTTGACAACGTCACGTTGTGTTCACTATTCTCGTTCGGTACAGTTATCGATAACTATGGAGGTGCTGAATGCCGTCTGCACCGCAGACCCGGTTCATATCGGCTGAAGGGGTCGATCCGTCCGTCGTGCCCTCCCGAACCTTGAGTTCCGGGGCGAGGATTCCCGCCATTGGTCTCGGAACCTTCGGATCGGACCATGTCACGCATTCCGAGGTAGCTGATGCGGTCCGGTACGCTGTCTCCCTTGGCTATCGCCATTTCGATTGTGCGTCTGTTTATGGCAATGAGGACCGAATCGGGCGCGTGCTCAAGGGAATCTTCGCTGAAGGCCTCCGCCGCGATCGAGGTCTGGATCACCTCGAAGCTATGGAACGATAAGCATGGCGAAGACGACGTCATTGCCGCTTGTCGAAAATCCGCTGAGCGACCTGCAAATCGATTATCTCGATCTTTATCTGATTCACTGGCCCTTCCCCAACCATCATCCTCCTGGTTGCGATGTCGGTTCGCGCAGCGCCTCACGCAGTTCCATACATTCACGAAAACTACATGCGCACCTGGCGAAAGATGGAGGAACTGGTTGATCGCGGGTTGGTTCGTCATATTGGGACGTCAAACATGACCGTTCCCAAGATGCGGCTGCTGCTGCGCGACGCGAGGATCAAGCCGGTCGCAAATGAAATGGAGCTTCATCCCCATTTCCAGCAGCCGGAGTTCTTTCGGTATTTGATCGAGAACGGCATTCAGCCCATTGCGTTTTCCCCCATCGGATCGCCCGCCCGGCCCGAACGCGACCGCACACCCGAAGACACGTCGCCCCTCGAGGATCCGGCAATTTGTCAGATCGCGCGCCGGCTGGGCGTGCATCCCGCGGTGGTATGCATCAAGTGGGCTGTCCAGCGAGGACAGATCCCGATTCCGTTTTCGGCGAACCCGCGCAATATTCTTGGCAATCTTCTCGCAGTAACCGGAGAACCGCTTACACAGGAAGACATGTCCACAATCGAGAAACTCGATCGCAATTGTCGCTTGATCAAGGGACAGGTCTTTCTCTGGAAGGACAACCAGTCCTGGGAAGATCTTTGGGATCCGAATGGGGTCATCACACCGGCCTAGGCCGTTGGCGGAATGATCTTCGTACGATGCAGCTTCTCGACCCGGCCGAGCATTCACGGAAACGAAGTATGTCAGGAATGATGAAAGCAGCGTTTCTACCCGGAAACAGTGACGTCGAAATAAGGGAAGTTTCCATACCCGAACCGGGGCATGGCGAGGTTTTGCTCCAGGTAAAAGCATCGACCATCTGCGGCTCCGATATCCGTTGCATCTACCGTGAGCACCTTGGCAAGGGCCCTGAAGGCTACCAGGGAGTCATTGCCGGGCACGAGCCCGCCGGGCTGATCGTGCAGACCGGCCCAGGCTGTCGCCGGTTCAAGGCTGGCGATCGCGTTCTTGTGTACCACATCTCGGGCTGCGGAGTGTGCAACGATTGCCGCCGCGGGTACATGATTTCCTGTACCAGCGCTCAGTACCGCCGAGCTTATGGCTGGCAGCGTGATGGCGGCATGGCCGAATATCTTCTCGCAGAAGAAAAAGACCTGATTCTTCTTCCCGGTGCACTCACTTACCTCGACGGAGCCCAGGTCGCTTGCGGATTCGGCACTGTCTACGAGGCTCTCGAAAAAATCGGGGTGAGCGGGAACGACGCCGTCCTGATCACCGGTCTTGGCCCCGTCGGTCTGGCGGCTGGGGCTTTGTGCCGCAAACTGGGAGCCAACAAGATCATCGGTATCGATATTTCCGCAGAGCGGCGCGATCTAGCCTTGCGACTGGGCCTGTGCGATTCAGTTGTGGCGGCCGGCCCGGACAACATCGACGAAGTACGCGAACTCACCGGTGGGCTGGGTGTTGAACGCGCCGTAGACTGTTCCGCGAACGCCGAAGCTCGCGCCATCGCCATTCGAGCCACCCGCAAATGGGGCAAAATCGCGATGGTCGGCGAAGGTGGCACCGTGACATTCAATCCATCCCCCGACATCATTCACGATCAGAAAGCGATTTACGGATCGTGGGTCACTTCCACGTGGCTGATGGAAGAACTTGTCGAGCGCCTGGTGCGGTGGAACCTTCACCCGGAGGACATCGTCACGCACCGGTTCCCGCTCGACAAGGCTCATGAAGCATACAGCTTGATGGCTTCAGGACGCTGCGGAAAGGTTGCCGTGTGCCCCAATGCGGAGTAGCCAATGCACATTGTCCTGCGAAGCCCAATCAGGCGCCGTCCTGGCAAGGTTTTGCTTTGGGTACGCACGCCGCATCGCTTAGAACCCGCTCCGGACAGAGACACAGGAGGGTCCGAGTGAGTACGAATCCTGATCGCGAATCCGAATCGTGGGAGTCCAGCTTCAAGCGGCTGTTGCCGCTGTATGGCCATCGTAACTGGATCGTGGTCGCCGACTCGGCGTATCCTGCCCAGTCGAACCCAGGCATTGAAACGGTGTTCACAGGTGGCGATCACACCGAAGTTCTCAAGAAAGTTCTCGACGCGATCGGCGCGTCTATTCATGTTCGAACCAATGTTTATCTCGATGCTGAACTGAAGCAGGTCGCGGAGGAGGATGCGCCCGGAGTGAGCGCGCTCCGTAAGGAGATGATCCGGCAGCTGGCAGGCAACAACACGCACGAGCTTGCCCACGAAGAGATCATTGCCCGGCTGGATCGGGCCGGCAAGCTATTTCGCATTCTGATTCTCAAGTCGACGCTCGCGATCCCGTACAGCTCAGTTTTCCTGGAGTTGGATTGCGGATATTGGAGCGAGGAAGCCGAGGAACGCCTGAGGCGTGTTCAACCAGACAAAACAGCCGCGGCGCTGTACTCAGGGTAGTCTCGCCGAGGTTGCGCCGCCCGATACTACGAAGCAAAAAAGGATAGACAGACAATGCAAAGAAGAGAGTTCTGCAAGCTGATCGCGGCTGCCGCGGCGGCCGGGGCCATCCCTGCAAATGGACAATCGGCTGCGGGCCCGACTGCCGGTTTCAACAAGCTCCATCAGACGTATGAGGAGTTCTGCGCCACCCCGGAGAGCGAGCGGACCTTCTATTCGCTGGTGGATGGCAAGATCGTGGAGAAAAAGCTGAACACTGCTGACTGGTCGCCAACCGCATGGGGCGAGGCTCCCGAGTTGCCCGGCGGGTCGTGGGATGGTGTGCCAATGCAGGCGCCGGTTGAGGGCCTGAACGGGGATGGGCCGTACCAAGCGAATTGGGAGTCGCTGCTGCAGTACGAAGCTCCCGAATGGTATCGCGACGCCAAGTTCGGAATCTGGGCGCACTGGAGCCCACAGTGTGTGCCCGAATTCGGGGACTGGTATGCACGCAATATGTATGAGGAGGGATCGCCCGATTACAGCTTCCAGAATTCGCACTATGGCCACCCCTCCGAGTTCGGTTACAAGGACCTGTGCGCTCAGTGGACGCTCCTCAACTGGGAACCGGAAGCGCTGATCGAACGCTACAGAAGTGCGGGAGCACGCCTGTTTATCGCGCTGGCCAATCACCACGACGGGTTCGATGCCTGGGGTTCGAAGCATCAGCCGTGGAACTCGGTCAACCACGGGCCGCATCGCGACGTGGTGGGTGAATGGGCCGCGGCAGCCAGGCGCCAAGGGATGCGATTTGGCGTTACCGTGCACCAGGCTCGCAACTGGTGGTGGTTTCAGACCGCGCACGGCGCCGACAAAAGCGGCCGCTTTACGGGAGTGGGGTATGACGGGCGCATGACCCGCGCCGAAGGCAAGGGACAGTGGTGGGACGGACTCGATCCGCAGATGCTCTACGGCCCCAAACATCCCAAAGACGCTCTGCCGGATGCTTCATATGTGAAGAACTTCTACGACCGCACCCGCGACCTGATCGATCAGCACAATCCCGATTTGCTTTACTTCGATAATGCGTTGCTCCCACTGGGATGGGGCGGCATGAACGTGGGGGCGTACTTTTACAACCACAACCTGAAAACGCACGGCAAGATGGAGGCCGTGCTCAACGTCAAAAACGTGCCTGACAAATTGGCCAAGGCGGTGGTAGCCGATTACGAACGAGGGTTGACGAGCGGAATCATGCCCTACGCGTGGCAATCGGAGACCTGCATCGGGGAATGGCATTACCGGCGCAGCCTGTTTGAGGGTCCCGGCGCATTTGGAAGCTACCTTCCGCCGCGCGATGCGATTCATTGGCTCGTTGACACGGTGAGCAAAAACGGCACGTTCATCCTCAATATTCCTGGCAAACCGGACGGGACCATAGATAGCAAAGAGGCGGCGGTCCTCGATGAAATTGCAGAATGGCTGAAGGTGAACGGCGAAGCCATCTTCGACACCCGGCCGTGGACGGTCTACGGCGAAGGTCCCAATTCCGTCACCAGCGGACCCTTCCAGGGCGCCAGCATCAGCGCGATGGGAAGCAAAGACATCCGCTTCACGCGCAACAAGGCAAACAACGTGGTTTACGCCATCTTCATGGGATGGCCGGAACGGAAGGCGCAGATTACTTCGTTTGGATCGTCAAGCAAGGCCAATCCGGGCAAGGTTCAGAATGTCACGGTGGTGGGCTCGGATGCGAAGGTCACGTGGACCCAAGAGGCCGATGCATTGCACGTGCAACTGCCCTTCGGATTGCCAATTGCCAATAGCTACGGGGCCGCAGTCAAAATCGCACTTAGCTAGGATACACAAGCACGGTGAGTTGGGCAGTGCGTTATCAGGTGCTATGGAGATGTATGTTCGAACGGATGGCGCTCGACGATGCCTTTACTTTCGCGAATCACGATCCATTGATTCGCGTCCACGCCGGTTACTGTCTCGGTCTTGCCTTGCGGCCACCGGATCGTCAGGTCGGCTTTGATCGCACGGCCCAGACCGAAGTGCACCCTGAAGTCGCCCTGCGAGATATGGAACCCGCCACTGCGGACTTCGTCGACTTGCTTTCGCCCCCCCGCTGTCAGCGTCAGGCGGGCGCCGATAGCATCGCGGCCGGAGGCCGTAACCGCCCGAACCAGCAGAGCGTTTCCCCTTGGCGCGAAGTTCTTGAGTAAAGACGGCGGCTCGAAGAGATTGACGACAAGTATCTCCTCCGAGCCGTCGTTATCGAGGTCTCCCACGGCGATTCCACGCGACGAATGTTTTGCCGTAATGCCGGGGCCGCCGGTCGATGACATATCGAAGAACTGCCCGTCGCCGCGATTCCAGAACAGCTGCCGGGGCTGTTTGAACTCTTCTCCCAGGTGGTACTGCTCAACAAACGGATACACGTGGCCGTCCGCGATGAACAGGTCTTTCCAGCCATCGTTGTCGAAATCCAGGAATGCCGTCCCCCATTTCACATATTGCGTGTGTACCGCAAGACCAGCCGCGCTCGTGACGTCATCGAAGGTTCCGTTCCCGAGATTTCGATACAACGTGTTCGTGTCGCTCGAAAAATTGGTTTTGAAAATGTCGATGCGTCCGTCGCCGTCGTAATCGGCTGCCGTGGCGCCCATGCCCGCCTGCTCGCGGCCGTCCTCATTCACGGCGAGTCCACTCACCAGGCCCGTCTCTTCAAATGTCCCGTCATGTTTGTTGTGAAAGAACAAGCTGGGAGTCGAATCGCAAGTGACATAGAAATCGGGCCAGCCGTCGTTGTCGAAGTCGCCGGTCAGGACGGTGAATCCGTAGTATTCACGGGGCGTCTCGACCCCTGCCTGCTTGGTGACATCGGTGAAATGACCGTGCCCGTCGTTGTGATACAGCGTCATCGTCTCGCCCTTGAGGCCACGCGGGCCGCAGGGGACGGGCATTCCCTTCCAGTTGCATCCACTCTTGTCGCGCGGCGCCGGGGTTTCCTGGGCTTTAAAGTCAACATAATTGGCCACCACCAGGTCGAGATAGCCGTCGCGATCGTAATCGATAAAGGCGCACCCTGTGCTCCATCGTGATTCCGGCCGGTCCAGGCCGCGTTGCTTCGTCTCGTCACGAAACGTGCCGTCTCCCATGTTGTGCAGGAACACGTTGTGCCCCCATTGGCCGATGAAGAGATCCACGTGGCCGTCATTATCCGCGTCGCCGGCGCACACTCCCTGCGACCAGCCGAGGTGGCCGATGCCGGCTTTGGCGGTGACATCCTCAAAGTGAAGCCCACCCTTGTTGTGATAAAGATGCGGCGTAAGTGGAGGACCCAAATTGTGCAGACGGTCGCCCTGCAGAAGGAAGATGTCGGGAAGGCCGTCGTTGTCGTAATCGAAGATCGCCACCCCAGTGCCTGTGTTTTCCACGATGTAGGTCTGATCGATCTCGCCGGAAATCACTTCAGCGGTGAGTCCCGCCTGCGCCGCGACATCGCGGAAATCCACCTCAGGTGCCTTCATTCCTGGAGGGAGAGGACGCACAGGCGCATCCTTTGCGTTCCCCGAAGCCATCTGCGAAAACAGCTTCGGTCCGAGAGCCAGCAGAGCGCACATCGCTGCGACCATTGCGGCAAGCGGCACGAGTCCCCGGATCATAAGTATTATTGCGCCTTCCCGGCGACGGATCCGGAGGACTGCTTTCGTGCCCGGGCAATCAAGTCAAGGGCGCGTTGGATCTCGGGATCAGTGGGTTTGAGCTTGTTTGCGGCCAGCAGTTCCTTTTCGCCATCGTCCAGGTCGCCAGCCTGGCAATCGACGAGGCCAAGCTTCTTGTGCAGGTCGGCCTTCATCGCACAATCTCCGCATTCGGCGAGCGCGTCTTTCAGCTGTCGCGTCGCTTCCGGCCAGTCGTGAGCCGACGCCGCCACCACACCGTTATTGGCGAGCGTAGCCGCGCGGTCCAGGATGCGTCGGTCTTTTTGTACGGCGGTATAGCGCGCCATGAACTGCTCGGACTCCGCACGATCCGTCGGCCGCAATGCGTGCGCCAGAGCAAAAAGTGCCTGGCTGAAGTTTGGATCGATGGCGATTGCCCGCCGCCACGCCGCGATCGCATCCGCGGACTGGGATTGCTGCTCGCGACATTGCCCGAGCAAATACCAGGCCATCACATTGCGGGGCTCCAGCTTCACAGTCTCTTCGAGCAGGCTGGCCGCAGCCGGCAAATCGCCTGCCTGCTTTTTGATCAGCGCGAGGAAATATCGCGCCTCCGCCAACTGTGGAACGAGGCGGCAAGCTGTTTCGAACTCGGGCTCCGCCTCAGTGCTGCGGCCCAGGTCAAACAGCACTCGCCCGCGATTAAAATGCGCAACCCCGGACTGGGGCGCAAGGCGGACAGCCTCGGTGGTTTCTTCCAATGCGCCCGGCAGGTCGTAGCTGTCGGCAAGCGCGAGCGCCAGGTCCAGGTGGGTCGCGGCCAGATCCGGCGCCAGTTGCACCACTTTCCGAAGAAGCGCGATCCCCTCGCTCGACTTGCCCATCTGCGCCTTCGCCTTGCCCACGGTGGACAACGTGGCGGCGTCCTGCGGCGCAAGCGCGACGGCTTTGTCCAATTCCTGATCGGCGTCGGATATGCGGCCTTGCTGGGCAAGAATCAGGCCGAGGTTCAGATGGCCTTCCTTGTATTTCGGATCGTCTTCAAGACCTTGGCGAAGGAGTTTTTCGGCGGAACCCAGGTCGCCCTTTTTGGCCTGGACCATGGCCAGATTTCCACGCGCTTCTACCAGTTGCGGGTCCAGTTCCAGTGCGGCTTCCAGCCACTTCTGTGCGGAGACGAGATCGCCCGCAGACAGCGCCAGGCGGCCCAATTCCGCCGTTGCTTTGGCATTCTTCGGGTCGATCTTTAGCGTCGTCTCAAGGGCATCCTTCGCTCCGTTCGCATCCTGCGTGGCCTCCAGCGCCAACGCAAGGTTGTAAGCCGTCCAGGCGCTGTGCGGATCCTGTTCGAGCATCTGCCGGTAAATCTCCGCTGCTTCCGCCGCCTTCCCCGATTCCAGCAGTTCATTCGCCTTGCTGCCCTCAGATGCAAGCTGGCTGTTCCGGAACTCATTGTCCGTCGTTCTCCGGAACTGCTCCACAATCCGGTCTGCCTCCTCCTTTTGGCCAAGAGCCCGCAGCACTGCCGCCAACTGGAACTGCGCCGACTTCTCCTCCGGCTTCAGCGCAACGGCTTTCCGCAGATAAGGCAATGCTTGTTGCGGTTTTCCTTGTTTCGCCAGGACGAACCCGAATTGATATTGCGCGTCAAAGTCTTCCGGTTCCCCGGCGGCTCCAAGCTCAAGTTCCGGCTCTGCCTTGGCATAATCACCCAATCCCCGGTACACCATGCCGAGCAGCACATGTCCCGAAACATCGCGCGGTTTCTTGCGCACATAATCTTCAGCAGGCGCACGCGCTTCAGTGAATGCGGATACATTCACAAGCGCCTTCACTTGCGCGAGTAGCGCGACCATATCGGCGGGATTCCGGCGGGTGACTTGCTGGTATTCATCCGCCGCTTCGCGATAGCGCTTCTCATTTGCGTAAATGTTGGCAAGCGTAAAGTGTGCAGCCGTCGAGTCGGGATGGCTTTTAAGCAATTCTTCGAAAAGGTGAATAGCATCCGCCACTCCGGCCCCATCGATGGGCGGCATCCCGGCGTTCTCCCTGGCCTTGGCAGACTTGTATGTACCTGTTGCCAACGCGAGACGCAGGTCCACGTCGTCAGGCTCAATCCGCACCGCCTGGCGCCAGTACTCCAGAGCGGCATCATATCGTCCTTCATTCAGCAGGACCTGCGCCAACCCATCCAATGCGCAGACTAAATCCGGATTCAATTCAAGCGCCTTGCGAAAGTTGGCTTCCGCCTCCGCCGGGTCTGCCAGCACGGAGCCTAGCGCGCAACGCGCCTGCAGCAACCCGGGATCTGACTCGAGGGCCAGCCGGAACTCCTTGGCTGCGTCTGCGGGCCGCTCCTGGCGCTGCCGGACCAGTCCGAGATCGAAGTGGGCCTCCGCCGAACGCGGCTCAAGCCGCAGCGCTTGTTCGAACGCTGCGACCGCACACTTGAAATCTCCCTTCTCCGCAAACCAGGCACCCTCAGCGTCATAAACCCTTGCAGGCGGGGTGCCCGCGGGCGCGTGGGAGGCCGATGCCGGCAGCTTGCAGGTATCCGGCAATTGCGCCTGCACCGGCGAGCCCGCGCCAATAAACACCAGGAGCACGCCGCAGAAGTCCAGCAGCCGGTTCATGATGGCCCTCGGTTTCATTCCACCTCGTTTGCCATCTTATCGCTCAGTCCCGCTGCGCGGCTCTGTCACTTCCACGATGTGATCGGCAGTCACATCGCGCAGCAACTGGCGCGTGCCCGATGGCCAGCGGATCTCGATTTCGCGAATCGTGCGCGAGCCGCCCAGGCCGAAATGAACGCGCGGGTCACTGGACGCGGCATAACCCGTGCTGGTCGTCGCCTCGTTATAGAGCTTTCTCCCGTCGTCCGTGGTGATCCGAACCTGTGCGCCAATCCCCATCCGGTTGCTCTTCGTTCCCACAAGCTTCAACAGGATCCAGTGATTGCTGGTCTCCGTCACATTTCGAAACACGCGGACCGGGCCTCCCAGGGCTGTCACGACCAGGTCCATGCGGCCGTCGTTGTCCAGGTCTCCATATGCGAGTCCACGGTACGGCGCAGGCCGCGTAAAGTCTGCGCCGGCCGTGGCGCTTACGTCCGCAAACTGCCCATTGCCGAGATTTCGAAACACGGAGTTCGGTTCGGCATATCGAAAATGCCGAGAGATCTCCTCGATATTGTCCATCACGTTCCCGCGCGCAACCACCAGGTCCTTCCAACCGTCATTATCGAGGTCGACCGCACCGTTGGACCAACCCGACATCGGCCTGGTGAGATTCGCGAGCCGGCTCGCCTGACCGGCATTGGCGAACTGTCCTTTGCCCTGGTTCAAGAACAAGGGAAATGTTTCGTTCTCGATGGCTGTGTGCCAGATATCCGGCAAGCCATCATTGTTCAGATCGCGGAACTCTGCGCCCATACCCGCAAGAACTGCGCCTTCATCGGTGTAAGCCACACCTGACTGAAGTCCCACCTCTTCAAATCGCTTTCCCTGCAGGTTATGAAACAGGAGGTTGGGGCTGTTGTCGTTGGCCACAAAGACATCGAGGAAACCGTCGCCATCGTAGTCGGCAAACACGACTCCCATCCCCTTGCCCAGCACTGCAGAGATCCCCGTTTCCGCCGAAACGTCGGTGAACGTTCCGTCGCCATTGTTGCGGTAGAGGGTGTTGGGAAGCGGAGCGAAGCTGCCGGGGTGGCAGTAACCGCGGCCATTCAGACCCGTGCAGGCCGGTTCGAAACGCGGAATCCCACTCGACGTAATTCACGACGAACAGGTCCAGCAGACCATCGTTGTTGTAATCGAACCAGCCCGCCGAGATGGACCACATTTTGCGGCCATTGTGCAGGGCGCCGCTCAGGCCCGCTTTCGCGGTTACGTCCGTGAACGTACCGTTGCCATTATTGTGAAAGAGTTGATTTCCATTGACGTTGGCCACAAACAGGTCGGGCCAGCCGTCATTATCGTAGTCCCCCACTGCCACGCCCATCCCATAGCCGGCTCCGGCCACTCCGGCGCGCTCGGTGACGTCCGTGAACGTTCCATCGCCGTTGTTGTGGAACAGGCGGTTGTAATACTTCGGTCCCGCTTTCACCAGCGACGGCATCTCGGCTCCGTTGACCAGGTAAATGTCGAGCAGGCCGTCTCCGTCGTAGTCGAACAGCGCAACGCCAGCGGGCATGGTTTCCGGCTGGTGCTTTTCCGGAGTAGGGCAGTTCTCCGTGACAAAATGCACGCCGGCTTTTGGAGCGATGTCCTCGAACGTGATGTGCGGCGCCGAGCCCCGGTCCGCTTGGGTGCGCGCGGCAGCGGCCGGCTGCTGAACTGAACCGGGAGTTGCCCATCCCAGTTTGCTGGTCACGAGTGCCGCCAGCGCGCCGAGAAAGGTTCTTCGCCGCATCGCACCCGGATCAACCGAGAAAGCTTTCTCCTTCACTCCAGCGATCATACAGAATGCGAAACTCGATGGATTTAATTCAAATGGCGCCGCTGCAGCAATTCTCTGCGACAGCGGCGCCATCGGGAGTTTCAACCGCAGACGCGGCTCAATAATTGAACTTCAGGGCCAATTGCAAAACTCGAGGCGCATTCTGCTGGCTGTTGACGGTTCCGAAGGTGGGATTTCCGGCGCTGTCGAGCGGTGCGTTGAAGCTGGTGTTCGGAACGCCGAATTGCACATTGTTGAAGAGGTTGAATGCTTCGGCGCGGAACTCGAAGAATCGCGATTCCCCGAGTCCCACGTGGAAGTTCCTGAACAGGGACATGTCGAGATTGAGATACCTCGCCGACGTATACGGGTTGGTCTTTTCGTTGCCGTAGGTATACGCCGCCGGCACGGCGAAGGCGCTGGGGTTCAACACTTGAACCTCGGTGGGATTCATGGGGACATTGGCCTTCGGGTTACCCACCACGTCAACACGTTCCTGGAGGCAGCAGCCGATGTTCTCAGCGTCGCTACCGGTCGTAACCACATATGGCAGCCCTGAACTGATCTGGCCAATGCCGTTGAGAGCCCATCCACCAGCGAGAATCGCAACTGCCTTGTTGGAAGAGTTAGTGTATGGCGACTGCAGCGTAAATGCCGCCGAGAACGCGTTCAACTGGTTGAGGTCGGAGGTGCCGTAGTCGCCGCGCCGGTTGTACGGGTTCGTCGAATTACAGTTCGCCCCGATCCCGCACACGTCGTCGTCGGAATGCGCCAGGGTGTAGGCCACCAGGAAGGTTATGCCATGGCTGGTACGCTTGTTGACGGTGATCTGCATGGCGTTGTACCGGCTTTCGCCGACGCTCTGGTCGAACCATTGCTGCAGCATGTAAGGGTAGGGCCGCCGGGCTTGTACGTCGCCCGGTCCGGGCTGCGGGGTGTTCATCGTCGGGCCCCAGTCCAAGTGCCTCCCGACCGAACCGACGTAGTTCGCGTCGATGACTATATTCGCAGGCAACTCCCGCTGCACTCCGATGTTCCACTGATCCATGTAGGGGGTCCTGAACTTCGGATCGACCATCCACTGGCTGACCTGGCTGAAGTCGTTGATGGGATAAACCAGCCCTCCGCCGCTGCCGAGGCTGAGCGGATCGGCTGTGTTCGCCGTTTGAGTATTGAGGTTCAAGCCGTTGTTCTGAATGGTGTTGACCGCCGGCCAGTTGCCGCCGAAGTTTTGTGAGAGCTGAACGATCGCGGACCACGCATCGTAGAACCGGCTGTAACTGCCGCGAAGGACTGTTTTGTCCCCGAGGCGGTAGGCCAAGCCAAGGCGGCCGGCCCAGTTGCCAAACGAGTTTTGGATCACGCGGAGAGACGGGCTGACGTAAGCGTTCGGAGGAAGCCCGCCCGGAGCCGGCGTGCTCGACGCCGTATAGATCCCCGTCGGAATGCACGGCGCGCCTTGCGTTGCCGAGCAGTTGGGCGGAAGTGCGTTGAGCTGATACTGGCCGGTGATGGGATTGGCATTGCCGGTGTAATAGTTCCCCGGGCCTCCCTGGTGGGTTCCGTAGATCGGCGTCCATACGAGGTCCTGGCGGTAACCCAGGTTGACTGTAAGACGGCTCGTCGCTTTGAACTGATCCTGAATGAACAGCCCATCGGTCCAGCCGCCACTGGCATACTCGCGGATATTGCGGTAGCCGGCGCTTACTGGATTGCCGACCAGCAGAGATGCCCAGGCGTTTCCTCCTATGCCCTGCTGGGCCCCAAGGCCCGCGGTCTGTTGGGCTGCAAAGCCCTCGTTGGAGTAGGCGATCGGCGAAAGGAAGTTATTGCTCTGGAAATCGCCCCCGGCTTTGATCGTGTGCCTGCCCAGCATCTTGGTGAACGTGCCACCGAACTCCCAGTTATCAGCCAGCCCGGTTTGCTGCAACTGCGAGCCGCTTAGCCCCAAGTACCCGTTCGCAGTGTATTGCGGCGCCCAAAGCGTGTTGTTCAGGGTCAGGAAGGTGGTCGGCATCCCGTTGGTCTGCAACTGGCTTATGAACGCCGGGGTATCCGAGGGATAGATGGTCTCCGTGATCGTGACTCCATAGTTTCTTCCGAAGTAGACGTCGGAGAAAGTTCTCGGGTTATAGGTGTGGGTCCAATGTCCAACATAGTTGTGGCCCCAAACGTGGATCGCGTTGGTGCCGATCACGTTGGTTACGTTCGACACATTCTGGTTGAACTGGCTGTAGCGGAATGAGATCTGGTCGTTGTTGCCGAAGTTCTGATCGCCTCGGGCGGTTCCCGTATCCTGCTCGGTCTGCTGAGGCTGAGAAACGTAGATGTTGTTCCCATTAATCAACTCGCCGGCGTGCGGGAGGAGATCCTGGTACAGCACCGAGATCGGATCGAAGCGGCTGGTCGGGATACAGTTGGTGGTGGTGGGGCAATTCGTCAAGGATGCGTTCGGTTCGTTGTATTCCTCGGTGAACGTTTTGCGCGTGTACGAGCTGCCGCTGGGATTCGTCGTTGCCGGATCGTAGATGTCGACGCCCAGCGCGCTGAAATCGCCGTTGCGCATCGCATCCGTCGGTCCGAGCGCTCCGCCTTTATTAGCATTGCGGTAGCGGTAGCCTTCCCAGGCGGCGAAGAAGAAGGTGCGATTCTTGCCGTTGTAAAGGTGAGGAATCGAGACAGGGCCTCCAACAGAAGCGCCATACTGGTTCTGCTTCAGCGGCGGCTTGCCCACGTTGAAGTAGCCCGTCGCATCCATCGCGTAGTTGCGCAGGAACTCCCAAAGGGCGCCGTGGTAGTGGTTGGTCCCGGACTTGGTCACCACGCTCACGATGCCTCCGGCGGCGCTACCATACTCGGCAAGATCGTTGTGACCCTGAGTCTTGAATTCTTGAATAGCATCGATAATCGGCGAGTAGTTGTACATGCCCAGCATGGTGTTTAGGTCGTTGACGCCGTCAAGCATGAAATAGTTGCTACGGTTGCGAGCGCCGTTGATGGCCGGGAACGTGAAGCTTCCTAGCGAGTTGCCGGCCCAACCGCCGCCTCCGTTCGCGCTCTGGTCACGATTGATGTTTGCCACACCCGCTGTGATCGTGAGCAACTGGGTGAAGTTGCGGCCATTCAAAGGCAGGTCTTTGACTTCCTGCGTCTCAACGACCGTACCCAGTTCCGAAGTTGCCGTCTCTAGCACTGCACCTTCGGCGTTTACGGTCACGTTCTCCTGCGCTGCGCCGACCTTCAATTGAAAGTCAAACGTAGCAGTCTGGCTCACTTCGAGGGTCGTCTCGGGTTGCGTGATTGTCGTAAAGCCTGAAGCTGAAACCCGCAACGTATAAGCACCGGGCACAACGGTTGGAAAAGCATAGATTCCGTCGGTGTTGGTGGTAGTTGTCCTCACGACAGCCGTGTTGACGTTCGTGAGTTGAACCTGGGCATTCGCCACCGCAGCCCCCGTCGGATCCTTGACGACGCCGTTGATACTGGCTGTTGCCTGTTGCGCCACCGCGGCCGGGGACATCAACCCACCGATGCTCAGCAACCAGCAAAAGCATGTAGGGAAACCAGCGCTTATTCCGGTGCTCTCCTGCGAAGATTGCCATACTGTCTCCTTAAAAGCTGCTCCACCAACACATCACGAAAATGAGGTAAATATCTCGCGAGCTCGGCGTGACGGCGCGAGTCTCGCTTCTTCTTCGTCTTCAGAGATCGCGAACTTTACCGTTAACTATCTTGGCGAAAAAACTGCGAAAGCAACGCATCGCGAAAAAAAAGAAGCGATCAACCCAGATTTGAAACAGGGAATCGAAACTTCGTCGTATCTACTTCGATACGACTACTTTACCGTTAACGTTGGGCATTTTAGGCCGTCAATTCTACGAATGTCAAGGCGGAATCCGGGCCGGCGGTCTGTCCCGTCCTCGATGATCGCCATCCATCGATCCGACTTCACCGGATATGTCAACTTGATGCAACAAGATGTTGCTGAACGAACACCTGACGCCAGTCGCAGCCCGGTGTGGGCGATGCGATCGCGAGTTTTCCTCGCCAAAGCTCCTGCGTGGATTTACCCCCTTATGATCAGCAATACATGAGTATTGCTGATCCATTCCGATCCATCTACGACTTCGGTCCTGAGCGCAGGACAGCCGCAGACCATTGCCTCTGTCCGCGAGTACCCGGGCGCGGATGCGGACTTCACCTTATTTACCGACGACGGGACAACCTATGCATACGAAAAAGGCGGCGGGTCGATTACGAAATTGCATTGGGACGAAGCACACGAGAAATTGACGCACGAGGGTGCCGCCGCGTGGAGCGGACTGGACGCCTCAATCGTCGATGTGATTCATTGAGTGGATACCATCGCGACCGGCGTGCGTTACCGGCTCGAATCGCGAGCCCGTGGGGCTGGTCGAAATATCTGACAAGCTTCGTTTCCAGTGCGAATTCCGCGTTTTGTTCGACCGTCCGGCTGGCGATCCACTGACCCGGTCGCGAATTGCGGTCCGAGCTATGGAGGATCCGATGAAACTTCGCAGTTCTTTGCTGCTTTCTCCCTCCGCGAGTATCCGACCGACTGCAAAGCGACGCGCGCGCCTGAGCCGCCGCGACTTTGTTGCACTTCTCGCCGCCCTCGGCACACAAGCGTCGATTTCACGGACCGGAATAGCGTCTGAGCGCGCGCGCGATGTCTACATCGTTCCCAATTTCCACCCGGCAAGCTGCGGTTGGCTCACGACTTTCTCGCGCGAGCGCGTCTACTGCGCCAATAGCTACATCACTCATCTCGATCGGGTGGATGCCGACTCGCACTACTCATTTGTTCTCTCAGAGATCAACAACATCGTCGCGATCCTCAACTTCCGTCCGGAGCGCTTTGCTGATCTTAAGAAGCGAGTAGCAGAAAAGCGCGTCGAGTTGGTAAATGGCATGTTCCTGGAACCCACCGTCAATCTCTCGGGTGGAGAGGCGCTGGTTCGAATGGGCGTGCTTGGCTTGCGCTGGTACGAGCAGGTTTTTGGTCTTCGCCCCCGCTATGCCTGGACCATCGACGTATGCGGCACTCACGAACAGATGGCTCAGATAGCCTCAGGACTTGGCCTCGATGCCATGGTCTACACTCGCAAGAATCCCACCGGGAAATCCATCTACTGGTCGGTGTCACCGGACGGGTCCAAAATTCTGACTCTCAGTCCCGGTCACTACAGTGAAGCCGGCGCAATCTTTTCAAGCAAAACAGAACTGAGTTCCGGCCAACTTCATGAGCTGGACAATTTCTTCGATAGCAAGGAGAAGATCACTCCCGAGGGAGCGCCGATTCTTGTTCTCGGCGGCGGTGACGATTACTCCTGCGCGCCCAAAGTCAAGGAGTACCCGTCAAAATTGCTGGATCAGTGGCAGGGCCTCAGTTCACACAACCGCATTCGCTTCACTACGCTCAGCGACTACGTTGACGCTGTTCTGCCCCGCATCCGCTCCGGACAGATTGCGATCCCAACTAACCACGCAGGCACGGCCTATGACTTCGACGCATTCTGGATCGAGAATCCCGAGGTAAAGACCCGCTACCGCCGCAGCGAACAGGCGCTGCAAGCCGCTGAGATGCTCTCGGCGGTCGCCAGCCTGCGCGGAACCTTCCCGTATCCTTACACTGACACCTATCACGCCTGGATTCTGATGTGCCTCAATATGGATCGAAACACGTTGTGGGGCTCGGCTGGCGGCATGGTTTTTGTCAGCGGCACTTCCTGGGATGTCCGGGACCGGTTTGATTGGGTCGCCAAAACCACCGCGCGGCTGCTCGACGGGGCAGGCATGTCACTGCTGAAGAAGGGCGAAGGACTCGGCATCTTTAACTCTCTCAACTGGCAACGAACGGATCCCGTCGCTCTGGCCCTGCCTGCCAGCACCACCATCGAGGGGATCGACTGCGAAGCGCTGCCCGACGGGTCAGTCCTCTGTGCTCCGTCATTGCCGCCATTCAGCGTCGGCGCCCACAAACTCTCCAACAAGCCGCCCACCACTCCTGAGCCCATCGACCCAGCTGCGGCAATCGAAACCGAATACTACTCAGCACGCATCGACCTGAAAACCGGCGCCCTTGCCAGCCTGCGCCTCAAGCCCTCGGGCCGTGAGCTGCTGGCCGGCCCAGCCAACGTCCTGGTTGCTGAAAGGCCCACAAAGGAAGAACGCAATCCGGGAGACTTCATGCCGCCGCGTCCGGGGCGCACAAGCTTTGCCACTTCGAGCGATAGCGAATCCATTGTTCGCATTCTTCGCGGTCCGGTGGCCACAACGCTGGAAGCCGCGGGAACTTTCTGCGGGTCGGCGCTGCACCGCTGCGTACGTTTTTATCAAGCTTATCCGCGCATTGACTTCGAGACCGAACTCAACGATGTTCCCAATTACACTGTCGTCGTCGCGGAATTCCCGTTGGCTGAAAATGTCACCGAGATTCGACGCGGCATCCCGTACGGATTTGCTTACAGCAGTTGGTCCGGGCCGGAGCGCGATTTGCCCGGCTGGAACCGGGGAATCGTCCCCGCCGTCCGCTGGATGGACTTTCAACTGGCGGGAGGCGGAGGCGTTGCGCTGTTCGACCGCGGCCTGACCGGACGGGAAATCAATGGCAACACTCCCATTATTTACCTCCTCAACGCGGAGGACGAGTACCACAAATTCCCTAATGAATGGACGACCGGCAAGGGGCGCCATGTGTTGCCCTATGCGTTGTGTCCGCATGCGGCCGCATGGGCTCAGGCTGCGATCCCACGCGCGGCGTGGGAGTATAACCAGCCACCCATTGTTCTGGCGAATGCCGCGCCAGCGCCCTTTGCCTCTTACCTTGAGACATCGGAGAACATCGTCGTCGAAGCTGTGCGCCGTGAACAGGGTTACATAGAGTTGCGGTTTGCCGAGTGTCTGGGCCTGGCTGGCACGGCAAACGTTAAACTGAACCTGCCCCACGGCCCGGTTCGTCGAACCGATCTGGCTGGGAGAACCCAGTCTACACTTCCCGGCACGGGCACATATGCAATCCCCGTTGCACCACAGCAAATCGTCACCGTCCACTTTGAGACAGCCGAAACGCTGCCCGTGCCCGATCCTGTCACAGCTTGGGATGAGTTCGTTCCCGAGCACAAGCGTGCCGCTCTCCACGCCTATGATCCGAACGTGAAAGGGCATCCGCCCTTCGGTGGCGGCAGCATGGAATTTTAACAACCGCGATGGGCGCGCAGAGCCCATTAGCTATGGAGACAACTCTGGGCGGGAGTGTACGGGATTAGAAGACTAGTGGCTGCCCCCGGGGACAAACAGGGGGCAATGGAGAATGCATGTCATAATCGGCGTGTCCGACGGCACCGTCAACAGTATCTCCTTCTTGTCCAGTGGAACCGACTTGAAGATCACACAATCGGCGTTCCACAATCGCCTGAGTATCAACGTTGGCGAGCACTTCTCCACCATTTTTAGGAGCGCTTTCCGCGCACGCGATCCGCGAATCACGCGATTCTCTTACTGCTCCGCTCGAATCGCCTGAAGCTACTCAGGCAATGCGTACTGTCCATCTACATGGAATTTGCCGGTCACACCCGAGAGTATCGAACCAGATAATCGCCGGAAACTCGCCGTGGTTGCTTAGCAACTCCTTGATCTGCGGAATCGCCTTGATTTCCAGGTACTGCGCAAGGTTGCCGTCCTGCGCAGGATCCCAGTGGAACGTGGGTGGTTTGTGATCGCCAGTTCTGTAAGCGACGCCAGCCGGTGCTGTCCAATCCTCGTCATGCTAGTAATAGAACCCCAGCCGGATGCCCTGTGCCCTGTCACTCCGCCGCAAGCTCCTTCAAAGGATTGCGCTTGAACGGTATCGCCTGCACGATGTTGAACCGATCCGCCTTCGAATCGAAGATGGCAAAGCCGTCGTGGTGTTTGGACGTGATGACGATATACTTCATCTCGGCCGCCTTCGCCAGGCCCACAATCTCCGCTGCGTTGAACTGCGTGGGATTGAAATTTGGGGCAAGCGCCTTGTAGTCGGCTACGGGAATCGTCGCGCGGTTCATGATCCATTCGCCTATCCCGGGAATCTGTTTGCCGTTCCAGCGGCGTGCTGGAATCGCGTAGAGGCCCCGGATTTTGAATCGCAGCCCGCTGATAATCAACGAGTTGGCACTTTACGATGCAAAGCCGATATGGCGACCCTTCCAGGCTCATACGGCTCCAATATGGCACAACCGAGCGTCCGCGGCGCCTGCGGCTTCGTTCAAACCGCTTTCACGGACAAGTGATTGCTGCCGATAGACCCGATCGACCTTCTTGACGAGTGAAATCTCCAAATCACTCGCCGAGACTCGCCATATTTAGCATTTAAGATTTTTCTGATCTCTCCCGGGATTCGAACCCCGATAATGAGGACACACATCTCATGCCCTGAAAATACAGGAAAACGCGAGAAAACGCTCCAAATGTTACGACAAAAGGTTACGACAACTTCGTCCATTTGCCCGGATCCGGTCGCCGCTCGCGCACGGAAGATTCCGACCTTTTAGGTTCAGCCTGGGGAGCCTCAATCCACCAAACAATCTTTATCCCCTTGCTTCCCTTCCCTACTTCGGGTTGGAATCTGAAGATCAAAACATTACGCCCCGGACGGAAGGTCCAAAATGTCATAACCACCGTTTCCGGGGTACCTATCCGTGACTTGAACCGCAAACGCAGTCAATCATTGCTTTGAAACTCAATGCGACGGGGTGACGCGAAAGCCGCCAGAGCGAGCCTCAAGTCAAGATGATCTTGCGTGCGTCGCCGTCGGGGTCATCGACCATGCGGGACTCGTTGTCCCAAATCATCGTCCTGTTGGTTTCAGTGTCTGTCGCCGCCCAGGTCAGGCCCGGTATGCTCGGGTTTCCAGTTGCAGCGAATGCCGCCCAGGATGCGGCCATTTTTTTTGCTAGTGCCTGCGCTTCGGGTGTATTGCCCGTCCCCTGTTCGCAGCGCCTGGTGTTGTCGAAGCAGAATTGTAGATCTGCCGTGTGCCATGCGCCAGGCAGGCCATCGAAGATCGGCGTCTGCCACGTGAAGTAGTAAGCGTATGCCGGCGCGGCCTTAAGTTCGTGTTTCAGCCGCCCCATTTTCACCACGTTATTGCGCATGGCAAGGCCGTTCAATCCGGGGCTTCCGCTGCACATGTATGACAAGGTTTGAATCTTCTTCTTGGGATATGCCTTCTTCAGCGCCGCAACGATGGCGGTCGCCTTTTCGTCGCCATAGGTTTTTGTCAGATTGCCATGCCACTCGTCTTCTGTAGGACGGGACGACATTCGATTGCCTTCTTCTGTAACAGACCCGATCAGTATCGGCACGTTTTTCGAAATCTCCGGAGCAGCGTCAAAAAACGAGCGCACGGTAATGATGTGGCCGTCGACACATGGTGACCACCCGACGCGCGGCTTGCCCGGCGCGCCCGGCCCCATCATAGGCGGCCCCGGTGGATTAATCTTGGCCGCGGCCGCGTTGCCGGCGGCGATCAGTTTGTTCCACTCCATCTTCTGCAGCGAGTCGATGTCGTTCGGCGCGAGGCCAAGATCCTTCATCACCAGGCGCGCAACTTCGGTTTGCTGCTCCCGCGTGGGAATGTTGCCGCCGCCGCCTGATAGCGCCGCGGCACGATGGAAGAGTCCCGCGGCAGAGGACATGCCCATGAGAGTTGTCACCTTCGATCCGCCACCAGACTGGCCGTAAATCATCACCCGGTCCGGATCGCCCCCGAAGTTCTCGATGTTCTCGTGAACCCAGTGCAGCGCGGCCACCAGGTCAGTCATGCCAACGTTTGCGGAACCGTCGTAAGCTGACCCGCCGATCTCCGCGACGTCAAAGAACCCGAGGATATTAAGGCGGTGGTTGACGGAGACCTGTACGACGTCGTGATGTCGCGCCATCTGCGCGCCGTCGTGCGAGGGCAATTCGTAGGAGGATCCGAAGCTGTATCCTCCGCCGTGAATGTAAAACATCACGGGTCGTCGACCCGTCAGGCTGGGCGTCCAGATATTCAGCTTGAGCAGGTCCTCGCTTTGCCAGCCATCATCCCAATCGAAGAGGAACGTTTGTTCCGGGCTCGTCCAGGTGTGCAGGTTCTGCGGGCAATTTGCCCCATAAGCCAATGCCGGATACTCGTCTGTCCAAGGCGCCGGAGGCTTGGCCGGAAGCCAGCGGTTCGCCGCGGCCGTCGTCTGGCCATAGGGGACACCCTTGAACGTGAAAACACCACTATCCAAAAATCCGCGTACTTTGCCGTATTGCGTCTTCGCAACCGCCGAAGCAGGCGTAGAACAGTTGCCGCGTTCCTGACGTGCCGCAGTCTTGATGCTGTCGGAAGCGAAGCCAGACCCGCCCCCAACCACGCCTATGCCCGCTGTGGCCGAGAGAAGCAGCGCCTCGCGGCGAGTAAGAACATTGCGTTTCGACGATTCAGACATGAATGCCTCTCCTTTGCTTACGGCATGGAACGCAGGACTCGCGTTCAACTCTACTCGGGCAGAGCATACTGGCCATCGACATGGATGTGCCCAGTCGCGCCAGGCGCTCCTGTGTCAGGCTGGCCTCCCCCGATGCTGATGGTGTAGTCCCCATGCGCGATGATCGGATTCCCTTCCTCGGTCACCATGCCCAGGTCGCGCGGATTCAGGTCGAAGTGAACCTTTTGACTTGCGCCCGGATCGAGATGAATGCGTTCGAATCCACGCAGAGCGACGCGGGGAGCGCCCTTGATGTCCGGAAATTTGAGATAGAGCTGCACAACCTCGTCTCCCGCCACCTTACCGGCATTGGTCACAGTTACATCGGCGCCCACGGGCTGTCCGGCAGTGACGGCCGGAGTGGACAGGTTGATGTTGCTGTAATTGAATTTCGTGTAGCTGAGTCCGTATCCAAAGGGATAGAGCGGCTTGCCGGTGAAGTAGCGGTAGGTCCGGTTCGCCATCGCGTAGTCTTCAAAGTTGGGCAACTGATCGACGCCGGTATAGAAGGTCACCGGCAAGCGGCCGGCGGGGTTGTTCTTGCCGCTCATGGTTTCTGCCACTGCCGCGCCGCCCTCTTCCCCGGGATACCACGCCTCAAGAATTGCGTTGGCGTGCTCATTGATCCAGTTAACCGCCAAGGCGCTGCCATTCATTAGAACGACAGCCAGGGGCTTGCCCGTGGCCGCCACAGCTTCCACCAGGTCCTCTTCCGGCTGAGGCAGGTCGATGCTGGTGCGGTCTCCACCAAGAAAGCCGGGTTCCGTAACTGGCATCTCTTCGCCTTCCAACTGGCTTGTGATGCCAACCACGGCAACCACGACATCGGCACTCTTCGCAGCGGCGACTGCTTCCGGTGAAGGAGCGCCGTTGTACTTTGCCCAGATCAGTTCCGCATGCGGCTTGCTATTCCTGGTTCCGTAGGAGATCTCCAGCGCAACCTTGCGACCCTTTTCAAGGTGGACGCGACCCACGCTCGATGAAAGTCCGCGCGTGCCGCCGCCGAACGCCATTGCGATCTGCTTGCCATCGACGGTAAGCCTTCCAAAACCCTCGCAGCGAATTCCCATCAGGAAGTCGCCCGTCTCCGTGGGGGTCAGGAACCCAGACCATTGCACGCCGAAGGTTTTCTTCGCGGCAATCTCTGCCGGCACGTTGCTTTCGGTGAGTTTCACGTTGGATTCCGTGAGGCTGACGATCGGCTTCGTGTCCGCCCCCGGAGCCGGTTGACCGCGCCGCATGCCTTCGTTGTAGTCAGCCGTCAGTCCGGGCTTGCCATCAGGCGTGCTGAGCACGGCGTCGGGCACCGAGGTTCCATCCGTCCGAAGAAACTGCGTTCCGGGGACGAAGGTGACGGCCGCGTTGGGGAACTCGGCCTTGAGACCATCCAGGATCGACACGATGTGCGTGGGCTGACCGGCATAGTTTCCGATGAGCGGCCTGGTCTGGTCGGCAAGAGGCCCGATGACGGCGATCTTCTTGACATTCGGTTTCAGCGGAAGCAGGCCGTCATTCTTGAGCAGGACCATGGATTCGTTGGCGAGTTTGCGCGCGTGCGCACGGTGCTCCGCGCTGTCGAGTTCCTTCTCGTCAATCTTTGTGAAAGGGACCATGTCAGGAGGATCGAACATGCCGAGTTTGATACGAGCGGTGAAGAGCCGAATCAGTGCGGTATCGAGAGTGCTTTCCGGCAGATACCCTTGTTGAACGGCATCGACATAGGCTTTCTCGACGGGTTCGCCAAACCGCGAGGTGAAAGTAACGCACTCATTGTCCATGCCGCGAATCACCGAGATCGCGGCGCCCTGCGCCTGGGTCGGACGATAGCGATGATTGGCAGCCACATCTCTGACCGCGTCACAGTCGGACACAACGTACCCCTGAAAACCCCACTTGCCGCGCAATTGGTCCTGCAGCAAAAACTGATTGGCGCAGGCCGGCTCGCCATTAATCGCGTTGTAAGCGCACATCACAGATCCGGCCTTCCCTTCGACGACAGCGGCGCGGAATGCCGGCTCGTACGTATCCACCTGGTCGTGCTTGCTCACATCTACATCGGCGAAGTGACGGGTCGGCTCGGGGCCGCTGTGCACGGCATAGTGCTTCGGTGTCGCGATGGCGAGATAGTACTTCGGGTCGGTGCCCTGCAAGCCGGTGACATAGGCGACACCCATGCGGCCGGTCAGAAAGGGATCTTCGCCATAGGTCTCCTGTCCACGGCCCCAGCGCGGGTCGCGGAAGATGTTCAGATTGGGTGACCAGAAATCGAGGCCGCCCATGATGCCGGTATGTCCCTCGCGCAGGTTTTGCACGTGCTTGATGCGTCCTTCAATGCCGATCTGCGCCGCCATGGTGTGAATGCCCGGCGCGTCGAATGTGGCGGCCAGGCCGACCGGCTCAGGATATTCCGTCACGCCCTCATTGATGACGCCATGCAGTGCTTCGCTCCACCATTGATAAGCCGGGACCTTGAGCCGCTGGATCTCCGCAGAGTTGTTCTGCATCTGGGTGGCCTTTTCAGCCAACGTCATGCGGTGCACCAGGTCCGCGGCGCGCTGCTCGGGTGAAAGCTGAGGATCCAGATACGGAGGATTGGCAGCGTCCTGAGCAATTGCATTTTGAAGAGATGAAGCAAGGACGAGCGCTGCTGTGCAAGCGAAGATGCACTCAACAATTCCCATCAGGCGGCATTTCATATGTCTCTCCACTTTGATTAGTCACGGTTGCGAAACTCTCGCGATGAGCTTGGGTGTTATTGGCATTGGAAATTGCGGGCGTCCTGGGTGTCGCCGGTTCCTATGTAGTGCGCATGTTTTGGATACGGACAGAGCGGACGACTGCGACCCGGGAATGCCTGGCCCGTGGCTATCACGGAATCGGGGGCAGTTCCCTTCTCGACCCAGTTGACGATGGCAGTTAGCATGTCGAAGCGATCGAGAGCGGGTCCACCGCCGCAGTGAGCCATGCCGGGGACGAGGAACATGCGGCTCCATTTGGCCACGTTCTCGGCGCCGCCATTCGTCGTCGCCAGCGATTTGTAATAGCCGAGCGTGTCGAGCGGCGAAAACCAGGGATCACTGTCGCCGTGGAAGAAGATAAGTTTGCCGCCACTGAGCGAGAACGTCGACAGGTTAGTGGATGCGGGCTCGACCAGGGGGTCGGAGGCTTGGAGCGCGGTCTTGTCGACGTCGAGCTCGGTCGCGGTCGAGTAGGGTCCGAAGAGGCCGTTCTTTCCCAGGGCCAGCAAACCCGATACAGGACCTTTCATGGTGATCCCGGCGTCATAAAGGAATCCAGGATAGACCTGGGTGCCGTATGCGCTCTTCGGTCCCGCAAAGGCTTTCTTGATGGCGGCGATCTTTTGGGGCGGGATGCAAGCGTCGCTATGGCCGGGTTTGCAGGCAAGCACCGCGGGATCGAAATCGCAGCCGAGTGGATCGGAGATCAGGCCATCGGCCACGCCGTCTTTCGGATCGCACTGCTTCATCAGGGCGTCCATGAAGAGCTTGCGATCGTCATCGGTGAGGAATTTGTCGATCTGCGGCTTGCCGGAAGCGTCTTTGGGGGCGGCCTGGTTGTAGGCCACTGGAATCCACTGGGCGATCGCGAGATTTGACAGGCCGGTGCGCATCGCTGGATCTCCCGAGACGATTCCGTTGAACGCCGTGGGATATCGCTGCGAGAGGATCATGCCTTCGCGGCCGCCGGTGGAGCATCCGACGAAATAGGAGTATAAAGCAGGTTTTGCGTAGTACTGCGCGATGATCTGCTTAGCGACTGCTGCGACCTCGGCATTGGCGAGGAACGCAAAATCGAGATAGGCCTGCTGATCGCGCATGAAGCTGAAGTCGAAGGGGCCGGTCTTCGCTTTGTGGCCTGTGTCGGTGCTGGCTACAGCGAAACCGCGGGCAAGTGCCGGCTTGTCACCGGCGTAATTCGCGCCCGTGGGGTAAGAGACAATCCCGTTGCCACCTCCGCCGCCTTGCATCATGAAGTCTCCATTCCATGCGTCGGGGAGCGGAAGTGCCACTGCGAACCCGATCCCGAACTCCTGCCCGTCCGCTCCTTTACGGCGGGCTAGGACACCATCCACACGGCAATGCGCGGGCAAAGGGCCAATGGCGGGGGCGCCGGGATAAGGCGGCGGAACGCTCGCGCCCGCGGGAACCATTTCGGCTTTAGTAATCTCGACGTTGCTGAGAGTGAGCCCCGTGATCTCGGCACAGCGTTCGGACGGCTGAGCCGCGGCGAGTGCGACCGAGCAGAAGAAAGAGACGGCGAGCGACGGAATGGCGAAGTACTTCATGCGGTGTGGCCCTTCCTTCGGGCGTTTTTTAAGGCTGTTGCCGGGTTTCGTTTTCCCGGAATGCTCGAATATATCGAGTAACTGCCGACGTGATCAAGCCAAATAAATCGGTTTAATTGGTCCGGAAATCGTTTACTATTCCGGTGTCGCAAACCGTCAAGGCAATTCGATTTCAAAAAAATCGCCTCGGTGTACGGCGACGGCGAAGGTACGTACATAGCGCTAAGGGATGCGGTTCTGGCCGACCCGACGCTTGTCGAAGGGCTTCACATGCTGTTCGCGTCGGCCCCTCCTACAAGGAGCGCAACGATGCCGAATGAAATGGCAGCTCAGGTAGGTGTTTGAACTACCGTCGGAACACTTTGGGCCTCCTCATGGAGACTGTTCAGGTCAGATTCTTGTCTATTTGGCTGTCGCTTTGGTGCGAAATTACTGATGCATTGATGGACAAGCTTGAGCGAGTGATGGCGTGAGATTGTGGCGGGAGCGACGGGACTCGAAACCCGCGGCCTCCTGCGTGACAGGCTGGCGTTCTAACCAGCCGAACTACGCCTTCACAATATCGGCTTCCTACCGTTACCGTGCTTTCCTCTCTGAGCCCGTCAATTCCCGAAACTTCCTGAGAATGCCGTGACACGGCTGAGGCCTGCGGGGAATTCCAAGTTGCTGCATAACCCCTTTCTCGGCAACTCCCTTCTACTAATCGAACTAACCCGCATGCCAAGCGATGATTCAGTTCACCAAATGGAGCGATTTTGAGAAGGGCTGGTGTCGCTGATTCTACGAGCTTCCCATCTTGAACATTCTAAGGGTTTTAGAAGATGCTTGAATTCTGGGAAAACCTTGCGCGACCAATACGCAACCAACACTATAAATCTCGTATATTATTGAAATTAAGATATTTAGACAGAAAACATAAAAGCCCCCCGAATGGGAGGTTTCTGTTGAAATCCTTTGTAAGTTATTGATTCTAAATGGTGGCCAGGGACGGGATTGAACCGCCGACGCCGGCCTTTTCAGGGCCGCGCTCTACCACTGAGCTACCTGGCCTCAGCTGCAGACTTCAAGTTTGCACTATCCTGTGCGGGATGCCGGCGGAACCGGCTGGAGGGAGGGTCCAAGGCCAGTGCGCTGCAACAACTTTGCCAGTATATCAACACAGTTCCCACCACGCCAAACTACCTGTTCCTGGCTTTTGAGTTCCGAACATCGACCCCTCGGCATTCTCAAAATGGCGTTGCTTCTCCGCTCCAAGACCTTACACTGAAAAGCACTTATGCTTAGGCCATTTTTCCACTCGGCTTGCCTGGCTGTTTTCGCGACTGCCGCCGCGTTTTGCCCTTACGCTTCTGTCTCGGTGTGGGCGCAGGCGGTTCCTGCCAATTCTCCCAAAGTCGCAAAACCAGAGGCGCGATCTTCAGAGGCGCGTGCTGCCCGCTCATACGATGCCGCGTTCCGCACTGGGCCGCTTGGCCGTGCAGTCGTTTCTGGCCCAGTTTCCCAAGGGCGCCGACCTCCATTTCCATCTGCAGGCGGGAGTCTATGCAGAGACATTGATCCGGGTGGCCGGCGAGGACAAGCTTTGCATCGACCCGGCGGAGTCGAAGTTTGCCCGCAACGAGCATGGTGAGACCATGAAGGAGCCTTGCCCGCCACCCCTGGTTGCGGCTAGCGAGCTTTCGGGGAACCTCACTCAGGCACAGCAGGATCTGTACGATCACTTGATCAACGCATTTTCGATGCGTAACTTTGTGCCCACGACGGGCTACAGTGGGCACGACCAGTTCTTCTCCACATTCGATCGATTCGGCGGGATCGACAAGCGGCATACCGGCGACTGGATCGACGATGTGACCCGGCGCGCGGCATCGCAGAACCAGCAGTATCTCGAGCTCCTGGAGACGCCATCGTTCGGCCACGCGGCCAGGACTGCGCATGAGCTGGGATGGAATCCGGACCTCGCGCAAATGCGCCAGGCATTGCTCGATCACGGGCTGCGCGACGAGGTTGCGACCGACCGGGAGGACATCCGTACCGCGATCGAGTTACGCAATCGCCTTCAGCATTGCGGAACCCCGGAGGCGTCGCCTGCCTGCCAGGTGCAGGTGCGGTTCGTTTATCAAGTGCTGCGTGCCTTTTCGCCGCAACAGGTTTTCGCGCAGACGCTGCTTGGGTTCGAGACCGTGGAACAGAGCATCGAACAGCATTCGGACGACTGGGTGGGGATCAATTTCGTGCAGCCGGAAGACTACATGGTCGCCATGCGCGACTACACGCTGCACATGAAGATGATCGAGTACCTGCATACTCTCTATCCGAAGGTGCACATTTCGCTGCACGCGGGTGAACTGGCTCCGGGGATGGTTCCGCCCGACGGGATGCGGTTTCACGTCCGGCAGGCGGTGGAGATGGGCCACGCGGAACGGATCGGACATGGCGTGGACGTGATGTACGAAGACGACGCCCCCGCTTTGCTGAAAGAGCTGGCCGCCAAACACGTGATGATCGAAATCAATCTCACGTCGAACGACGGCATCCTGGGCATCAAGGGTGCGGAGCATCCCTTCCAGACCTATCGGGCGGCGCATGTGCCGGTGGCGCTTTCGACCGACGACCAGGGTGTGAGCCGCATCGATATTACGCACGAATATGTTCGGGCGGCGCTCGAATACCACCTGAGCTACCAGGACCTGAAGCAACTGGCGCGCACGGGCATGGAACACAACTTCCTTTCCGGTGAGAGCCTGTGGGCCAAGCCCGACGAATTCACCATCGCGACCGACTGCCTGCAAGGGAACACCCGCCGGAGCGGAGAAGCCGGCTGCAAGCTGCAAGGCATTTCTCGATGGCAACGAGAAAGCGGCCGCGCAGTGGGAATTGGAACGGCGCTTCCGGGAGTTCGAAGCAAAGTTCTGACTACCGCGGTTCCTGTGGCCCCCGCAAAACACTCACGAGGCCTGCGCGATGTCCCATACCAGTTGAAGGATCACGATCACGCACAATACCTGCAGGCCGATGTGGATTCCCCGGTTGGTGGAGTCGACGGTTTGTGCGTACCGGGACATGTCGGTTTCAGGATGCCTGAGGAGGACGTAGGCGGCGCCGGGCAGGTAGGCCAGGAGCACCAGAGGGATAGCGCCAAAGAGCTTTGACACGATGTGCCGCAGTGGCCCGGGGTGCTGCCATGCTCCGCGGAGAAGGTCGATGCAGCGCCACGCCAGTTGGAGTGCGTTGAGTCCCACAATCCACCAGTAGAAGGTCAACAAAATGGGGTTGAGGCGGAAAGGCGACTCGTGCAGGATGGCCATGCCGGGCCCGAACATGAGGAACGGATGCCTGGGAACCAGGACCAGCCATGCGAGAACGACAAAGCCAAAGATGACTTCGGTGACGGCCTGGGCGTAACTCGGCCGCTTCTCTCCGGGCCTGCGCGCCGGCTCAAGGGGCGGAAGCTCGCTTGGCGACCACTTTCCATACAGTCCGGCGATCGGCGGGCATTTCCCCGGATAGCGAGCGGCGATAAATTCAAGGGCGGCAAAGACCAGCGTGACCCAGGCAGCCACCTGGATAACGATCGACGGCAGGCGGAATGCAGCCTGTGCCACAGCCTCTCCGCTGATGGATGAGCCCAGCACGAGCGTGATTGTGGCCACGAGCGTGTAAATGGCCAGAGCCCACATCAAGGCTATCCGCAGGACGTACAGATACACGGGATAGATGGCGGGGCCGATGAGGTATTGCTGGGGCTGGTAGTGGGAGGCCATCTGGACCGGAGAGCCCAGCTGCTGGATCCATGCTTCGGCTTCTGCGGGAGTGAGAGGGCGGCCCAGTTCTTCCTGCTTTTCGTCGAGTTGCGACTCCAGATTGGCCCGGAGCTCGGCGATGATGTCGTCCTGCCGCTGCCAGGGCAGGTGCTTCTTTACGGCTTGGAGGTAACGATCAAGAAGTTCCATGGCGTCTTCCTTTTCGGGGTCCCCAGCGACTGGTCTTCGTCGCTGGGGTGAGCTTGCGTGGTTACAACATGCTCGAGATGGACGTGTTGATGGCCTGCCACTCCTGTAACAACTGGCCGAGTATCTGCTCGCCGTCGCTGGACAGGCGGTAGAACCGCTTGTTGCGCTTTTCTTCCTCGCGCCACTCACTGACCAGCAGGCCCTGGGTCTCAAGGCGCCGGAGCAATGGGTAGAGCGTGCTTTCGTCGATGACCAGCCCACGGTCGGCCAGGTCTTTGCGCAATGTGTATCCGTAATGCTCGCTGCGAAGTTGAACCAGGACAGCCAGCGTGAGACAGCCGCGTCGGAGTTCGAGGCGGAGGTTCTCGAAAGTGCTTTCGGGGAGCGTCATACTGTTCCTCGTACACTGTACTTCACATACTGTATTACATACAGTGTATGGTGTCAAGTATATTTCGCTTCTGAAAACGAAGGAAAGCGCAATCTGCGCCTACGCTGGGGTTCTATAGATGGGGTGAGTAACGCCCTTCGCGTCGATGCACGGCGTAAACCACAGAAAATGGTATGGATATATTCGTTATGGCGAAGGCTACATCGCCTGGGGGCTTTCGATGCCCAGCCAGCTCAGCACCGTCACCAGTTCGCGGAGAGCCACCGCGGCAGTGGCCAGCAGGAACGTTTTGCGCGCCGGATCTTCTTCCGCGAGGATGTGGTGGTTGTGATAGAAGTTGCTGAACTCCTGCGCCAGCTGAAACGCATGCTTGGCCAGGTACGCGGGCTCCGAAGTGGAGATGCACTGGTCGAGCACCAGGGTGCGCCGCCCGGCGCGCAGCCACAGCGCCCAGATGTCTTCGTTCTCATCGCCACTCAGATAGTCGCGCAAGCTGCCGCTCGCAGCGCCAAATTCGGCCAGCACCTCTTCCGGCGTCGTGTTCCCTTTGCGGAAGATGTTGCGGATGCGCACCACCGCATATTGCACGTAAGGTCCGGTCTCGCCTTCGAAGCTCAATGCGTCTTTGAAGTCGAACGCGATGACGGAGTTGCGCGTGAATTTGAGCATGAAGTAGCGGAGGGCGCCGATGGCGATCTGTTCGGCGATGCGCTGGCGCTCGGCTTCGTCGCGGCCGGTCTGGCGCTGCATCCACCTCGGCGCGCGTGGCAGCGATCAGCTTGTCGATCAGGTCATCGGCCTTGACGCCGAAGCCCTTGCGGCCGCTGACCAGGATGTAAGGGCTGTCGAGGTCTTCCTGCGCCACTTCGTATCCGAGCTCGACGGCGCAGCGCGGCGTGAGCGCCACCTTCTCGTAGCCGAAATGGATGCAGTGATCCGCCTGATCGGTGATAGCCCATGCCGCGCAGCGCCTGGACCAGGTTTGCCTGCGGATCGCTCTGCCGCACGTCGATCACGTTGTAGATCGCGCTTGCGCCGCCGAATTGCGGATGCGGCTCGACTCCCTGCGTGGTCGAGATCCAGCACTCGCGATCGGGGTACTGGAAGAACGGTTTGTAGCCGAAGTCGCGGCCCAGCAGGCCGAACTTCCAGAGGTGATAGGCGATGTCCTTGCCGACATAGGTCACGGTGCCGTTGGAACGCACGATGACCTTGGCGTCCTCGTCGATCTCGCCTTCGACCGCTGCGGCTCCGGGCCGGCGCATCACCCAGCAGCCCTTGTTCTTGCCCTCGGTCTTCGAAGTAGAGCACGCCCGTCTGCTTCAATTGCTCGAAGGCCGCTCCCAGAACTTGAGGTGGAGGATCTCGCTTTCGCGGGGCAGGAAGTCGTACTCGATGTCCAGCCTCAGCATGGTTTCAAGATGCCGCCGCAGGACGGCAGTCGAAATCAACTCGGCGACTTCGGCGGTCTCGTTGCCGCCATGCTCGATCTCGTGCAGCGTCTCGTAGCGAAGCTTTTTCCGCGCGGCATTCTCTTCTTCCTTCCTGCTCGTACCACTGCGAGGTGCGCGCGTAGAGGTCCCAGCAGTAGAAGTCGATTCTTTCCCCTGGGTTCGGTCGAGTTGCATCAAGCAGCGACCGCACTTCGGCCAGCGATTTGCCTTCGAGGTGGAGAAAACCCACCACCACATCGGCCACCTGCACTCCGGTATTGTCGATGTAGTTCTGCACATCGACCTTCTGCCCGGCAGCGCGCAGCAGGCGCACAAAGGTGTCGCCCAAGAATGGCGTTGCGCAGATGCCCGATGTGCGCTGCCTTGTTGGGATTGATGCTGGTGTGCTCCACACAGCGAATGCACGCGGCTGACCTCAGAGCCTCTACCGGAATCATGCAGCACGTCTGGGCTAGGCGATGCCGCGCACGCAGTGCACAGCTCCGATCGAATTTCGCATTGATATACCCGGCCCCTGCCACCTCGAATCCCGCGAACCCCTCCACCTCACCAAGCGCGGCGACAATCTCCTGCGCGATGATCTTCGGCGCCTTGCGCAGGCTCCGGGCCAGTTGCAAAGCGATCGGCGTGGCCAGTTCGCCGAACTTCAGGTCAGGCGGAATCTCCAGCGGGATGTTTTCGACTTCTATCTCATACTTCGCTCGCAGGGCATTGCGAAGGTGCTCCGCCAGCCTTTTCTGCAATTCCAGATACACGTCGGGGCCTCAGAAATGCTTGATTTTCAAGGGCGATTCTAACACCACCGGCGGGGGCGCCAACGGACCCCCGGCGGTGCGGCGGCCGTCAGTGCGATGCGGCCGGGCTCGCGCGATACCGTAAGATGGGGAATGATCGCCGTTCCGACTGGATGGTCCTGGAACGCGAACCTGCAATCCCTCGATATCAATGACGAATTCGACGTTCCAGTTCCGCACTTTTATCTCACCACGCCGATTTACTACGTCAACGCGCGGCCGCACCTGGGGCATGCCTATTCGACCATCGTATGCGACGCCATTGCGCGCAGGAAGCGGGCGCTTGGCATCGACACCTGGTTTCTGACCGGCACCGACGAGCACGGGCAGAAGATCGAGCGTTCGGCAAAGCTGGCCGGGCGCACGCCGATGGAGTTTGCGACCGCCATTTCGGGCGAGTTTCGCTCGCTCTGGGATCGGCTTGGGCTCAGTTACAACGACTTTATCCGCACCACTGAACCGCGCCACAAACGCGGCGTGCAGAAGCTGTTCGAGACCCTTCGCGACCGGGGCTTCATCTACAAGAGCACCTACACCGGCCAGTACTGCGTCTCGGATGAAGCCTGGGTAGACGTGCCCCCCGGCGCACCCTGCCCCGATTGCGGCCGCATCACCGAAACTGTCAGCGAAGAGAACTACTTCTTCAAGCTCTCGGCCTTCGAGCGCAAGCTGCTCGAGTTCTACGAAGCCAATCCCGGCTTCATGCAGCCCGAATCCACGCGGCGCGAAGTGATTTCATTTGTGCGCAGCGGGCTTAAGGATCTGTCCGTGAGCCGCACCAGCTTTTCCTGGGGCATTCCCGTGCCCTGGGACGAGAAGCACGTGGTGTATGTGTGGCTCGACGCGCTGGCCAACTATATTACGGCCCTTGGTTACGGCTCGGATGACGACCAGAACTTCAAAAAATTCTGGCCGGCCGACATGCACCTCATCGGCAAGGAGATCAGCCGGTTTCACTGCGTCTACTGGCCGGCGTTTCTGATGGCGGCGGGCATTGCGCCCCCGCGCTCGGTGAAGGCCAATGGATGGCTGCTCTTCGACGACACCAAGATGTCGAAGTCGATTGGCAACATCGTGCGCGCGGAAACAGTGGACGCCGTGCTGGGCGCCGACGCGCTGCGCTATTTCCTGCTGCGGGAAATTCCCTTCGGGCAGGATGGCAGCTTCAGCTTCGATGCGCTGGTGCGGCGCTACAACGGCGATCTCGCCAACGGCTATGGCAATCTCGTCAGCCGCGTGGTCAACATGGTGCACAAGTACTTCGGCGGGGCGTTGCCCGAGGCGGGCCCCGAAACCCTCGCCGAGGCCGCACTGCGCCAGTCTGCCGAGCGGGCCATCGCCGAGTTCGGGCCGGCCTTCGATGAGCTCAACTTCTCTGAAGCGCTGAAAAGTCTGTGGCTGCTGGTGGCAGAGACGGACGGGTATCTGACCGCCAATGCGCCTTGGAAAAAGCCGGCCGATCGTTCCGACGAAGACCACGCCGCGATGCAGGCACGCGTGCTCGCCAACGCGGCCGAGGCCATCCGCATCATAACTGCGCTGGTCTATCCCGTCCTGCCGGTTTCAGCGGCGAAAGTGTGGCACCAGCTAGGCCTGGGTTCGCTGGAAGACGCGGCCAGTCAGGCGTTTCTCACCAACCTCGCATGGGGCGGATTAAAGGCGGGAACCCGCTTCACAGATCCAGCGCCGCTGTTCCCCCGCGCAGAAAAGGACGCGATCGATCGTATGCAAAATCTCGAAGATCAAAACAACTCGAGCGCTGTGGAGGCCGCGGCCGGGCAAAGCAAGGAAGGCGCTCCCACGCGCGCCACGGCCTCCCCATCAGTCGGATCGGTTGACGGCCCCGCGTCGGCCCCCGGAGAAGCGGGCGCTGCCGGGGAACCGGGAGGCGATCAGGTGACTTCCACCACGGCGGCTCCCACGAATTCCGAACAGCCGGTTGAGACGGCGCATGTACACCAGGTGCCGGCTGAACTGGCCAGCAGCCGTCTCAGTTCCACACCGGCGGACGCCCCGGAAGGCGCCCCGCTGCATCCCAAGGAGAAGAACGTCCGAAAACCCTCCTGAAGCGCCGCCGCAGCCGGCGCATATAACCATCGACGACTTCGCCAAGGTGGAGCTGCGGGTAGCCCAGGTGTTGGTGGCGGAGCGCATTCCGAAAGCCGACAAACTGCTGCGCCTGGAAGTGGACTTAGGGTACGAGAAGCGCCAGATCCTTGCCGGTATTGCCGAGCACTACGAGCCGGAAAAACTCATCGGCCGCAAGATCGTGATTGTGGCCAACCTTGCCCCCCGCAAGATGCGCGGCCTCGAATCAAACGGCATGCTGTTGGCCGCCTCGCTCCCGGATGGCGCGCCGGTGCTGGCAGGATTTCTGGAAGAAGTGCCCCTGGGGGCGCGGCTGAAGTAAATAGAAGGATGCACGCCCAGGTCTCAAAGGTGAGACCTGGGACACCCCTGCATACAAAGTCGTGTGATCGCGAACATTTCCAAACCTCCTCCTGTTTAGAGATTCTCTTCTCGAGCCGCCATTAAGTGCCTGTCATTGCCGGCTCTGGAGGAGCAAGTGACTCTGGGACGGTTTCTCGCCAAGCAGTTCATCGACATCATTCAATGGAATGAACCGGGAGAGGGTATCCTCGCATACCGTTACCCGATGCAGGACATGGAGATCCAGACCGGCGGTCAACTCACCGTGCGAGAGTCACAATTGGCTCTCTTCGTCGATGAAGGGAAGATCGCAGACGTTCTGCTGCCGGGATTGCACACGCTGACTACCCGCAATCTGCCTCTGCTGACGGATATGAAGAACTGGGACAAGCAGTTCCAGTCTCCTTTCAAGTCCGACGTCTATTTCTTCTCCACGCGTCTACAGATGGATCAGAAATGGGGCACATCGACTCCGATCACGATCCGGGACAAGGAGTTCGGCGCCGTAACGCTGCGCGCTTACGGAATCTACTCTTATCGCATCGCCGATCCCCGCGCGTTTTTCACCCAGGTGAGTGGAACCCGTGACAGCTACTATGCCGCGGAGTTGGAAGGCCAGCTGCGAAACACCATCGTGGCCCGCATGACAAGTTCCCTGGCGAATAGCGATGTTTCGTTCCTCGACATGGCGTCAACACAGACGAAAATGGCCCAGTTGATTTCAGAAGAGCTGAAGCCGGCGTTTGCAGCTCTCGGGACTGGAGTTGAACCAGTTCGTGATTGAAAACATCTCGTTGCCCGACGGCGCTGCAGGAAGTGATGGATCAGCGCATCGGTGTGAACCTGGCTGGAGACCTGAACCGGTACACACAGTTCGAGGCGGCGCAGGCGCTTAAACTTGCCGCTGCCAATACCGGGGGCGCTGCCGCGATGGGCGTAGGCGTGGGAGCAGGTGCGGCTTTCGCTCAGACGATGATGCGCCCGATAGTTGCGGCTGCCGCGGTGGCTCCAGCCGCGGGATTTTGCCCGGCGTGCGGGAAATCCGTACCGGAACACGCCAGGTTTTGCCCGGAGTGCGGAAAGGCCCAATGAACTGCCCCTCATGCGGCGCGCCGATGCGGTTGACGGCAGGGCAGGCTTCGCTGGTCTGCGACTACTGCAAGGGTGTTTACTTCCCTGATCCGGATGATGATGGAGTGCGGATTCTCGACGAAGCCGAGGGCGTGTCGTGTCCCATCTGCGCGATTCCGCTGATGAACGCGACGCTGGCAGGAGTGGGGATTCGCCACTGTCAGCGCTGCCGCGGCACCCTGGTCGCCATGGGCCGGTTTGAAACCCTCATCGAGGCACTGCGATCTGAGCAGAAAGGCGCGGCGGCTCTGCCTGTTCTCAAACCCGGCCGAGTTGACACGCAAGATCTGCTGTCCGCAATGCCACAAGCCGATGGAGACCCACTTTTATTATGGCGGCGGGAACGTCGTGATCGACGACTGCGAGCACTGCGCGCTCGACTGGCTGGATCACGGCGAGTTGAGGCGTATTGCGGCAGCAGCGGGAAATGCGGAGCCACATTTACAATGAGTTAACAAGGTCGCTCCGTTCCCAAAGATGCTTATAGATTCCCACGCGCACCTCGACAGCCCGCGCTACACAGACGACCGCGAAGAAATGCTTCGCCGCGCGCATGAAGCGGGCGTGGGCGCGGTGCTCTCGATCGGCATCGGCGAACGGCCGGCCGAGATGCACCAGGCCCGCGATCTCTGCCGCCAATTCAACGGGATGCCCGGTCTGCCACACCTGTACGCCAGCGCGGGCATTTATCCGCACAACACACCCGAAGCCGACGAATCGGCGCTTGCGAAGCTCGATAGCCTGCTGGCCGAGCCCGAAGTGATCGCCTGCGGCGAGATCGGCCTCGATTATTACCACGAAGGCGCGCCCCACGATGTGCAGCGCGAAGGGCTGATTCGGCAGCTTGAGATTGCCGCGGCGCGCAAGCGGCCGATCCTGATCCATTGCCGGCCGAAGGATGGAGCCTCCGACGCCTGGGACGATTTGTTTTTGGTCCTGGAGGAGTTTTGGGGCAGAACGGGCCTGGGCGGCATCATGCACTGCTTTGGCGGGGAGTGGGAACAGGCGCGGCGATCGCTTGATCTCGGCTTTCTCATCTCCTTCGCCGGAAACCTGACCTATCCCAAGGCCCAGCCTCTGCGCGATGTCGCGGCACGCGTACCTGTGGATGCCCTCTTGGTCGAAACAGACGCGCCCTGGCTGGCCCCGGCGCCCCACCGCGGCAAGCGCAACGAACCCGCCATGGTCGGCGAAACGGCCAAGGTCTTGGCCGGGTTGCTCGGCATCAACGCCGAACAAGTCGCTTCCGTCACGACCAAAAACTTTTATCGCTTGTTCGCCGGCATTTCCCCGGCCGGCTCCGGGAGTAAGATGCGTCTTTGAGCGGAAAAACTACCCCTCGCTTTTCGATCCCGGCGAAGCCTTTCTCGAATTAAGGGTTAGACACCGCCCCTGACGTGGGAAACTAGAGTTTGGTTGGTCCCGGTAACTCCGGAGGCCGGCACCGGCAAATCGAGGTAAGTATGGCCCAGGATAATTCGTTCGACATTGTAAGCAAGGTCGACATTCAGGAAGTCCGGAATGCCATTGACCAGGCAATGAAAGAGATTCGCCAGCGTTTTGACCTCAAGGACTCCCACTCCGACATCACGCTCGAGGGGCAAGACTCGATCCAGTTAGCCTCGGCAGGCGAGTACAAGCTGGAAGCCGTCAAGGAGATCCTGGGGCAGAAGCTTGTCAAACGCGGCGTTTCGCTCAAGAATCTGACCTATGGCAAGCTGGAACAGGCTGCCGGCCAGAGCGTGCGGCAGACGATCAGCCTGCAGCAGGGCATCCCGGCGGAGAAGGCGAAGGAGATTGTCAAGCTCGTAAAGGACTCAAAAAAGAAGGCGCAAGCCAGCATCCAGGGTGATACTGTCCGAATATCGAGCAAAGATCGCGACGAGTTGCAGGCCATCATCGCCATGTTGCGTGGCAAGGACCTGGGCCTGGATTTGCAGTTTACGAATTACCGAACGAACTAGGGCAAGCAGTGGCGAGGGGCGTGATTCGTGCCGGCCAAAGCAGTCCGAACCAGGAAGAAAATTTGAGCACACTGGCGATAGCGACGGCGAGAGAGGTCTTCGATCTTCTACGAGACGACCTCGTGGCAATCGAGCAGGAGTTGGGCCAGGACGCCGCCTCCAGCGTCAGCACCATTACCGAAATTGCCGAATACCTGCGCGAGGGCGGGGGCAAGCGCATCCGGCCGTCGCTGCTGCTATTGGCCGCGCACATGCTCGGCTATAGCGGCCCCAGCGCCATCCGGCTGGGCACGGTGGTTGAAATGGTGCACACGGCCACCCTTGTCCACGACGACATCATCGACGGCGCCGACACCCGGCGCGGACGGCCCTCCGCCAATACCCGGTGGGGCAATGAGAAGTGCGTGCTGGCGGGCGACTGGCTCTACATGCAGGCCTTTCGCGTGGCTCTCGAAGAGAAGAACCTGCGCGTGCTTGAACTGCTGATCGGCCTGACCCAGCAGATGGTCGAAGGCGAGTTGCTGCAGATTCAAAAGCTGGGCAAGGCGGTATCCGAGGCCGAATACTACGACCTGATCTTCCGCAAGACCGCCTGCCTGTTTTCCATTTCGATGCGGCTGGGAGCGGTGCTTGCCGGAGCCACTGAGACGCAGGAAAACAACATGGCTTCGTACGGGCGCGCGGTCGGCCTGGCCTTCCAGATCGTCGACGATGTGCTCGACCTGACCGCCACCGAGGAAGTGCTGGGCAAGCCTGTGGCCAGCGATCTGCGCGAGGGCAAGGCGACCCTGGCGGTGATCCACTCCATCGACCACGGCACCGCCGCAGACCGGCAGTCGATCCAGCGCGTGCTTGACGACCGCAGCTTTGAGAATGTGTGCCGCGAGCAGATCCAGGAGATCCTGACCCGAAACGGGTCGGTGGCCTACGCCATGAGCGTGGCCGATCGCTATGCCGAACAGTCGCGGCAGGCTCTCGCTTCCCTGCCCGATTCGGATTTCAAGCGCGCCCTGCTGTGGGTGCCGGATTTCGTGGTGGCGCGCGACAAATAATTTCCCCCGGGGGTCATCATGCAGGAAGTGTGGGCGGCCGTGGACCGCTACTTCGGCGAGTTGCTCGCGCCGGAGGATAAAGCTCTGTCGGCGAGCATGGAGGCAAATCGCGAGGCGGGCCTGCCATCGATCGATGTGCCCGCACTGCTGGGCAAATTCCTCGAATTGATGGTGCGGATTTCGGGCGCGCGGCGCGTGCTGGAGATCGGGACCCTGGGCGGCTACTCGACCATCTGGCTGGCGCGCGCGCTACCCGCCGGCGGCCAGGTTGTGACGCTGGAGATCGATCCCCACCATGCCGACATTGCGCGCGCAAATCTCAAGACTGCAGGCGTGCTGGAGCGGGTTGAGGTGCGGGTCGGGCCCGCGAGCGAGACCCTGCGCGCAATGCATGAGAGCGGAGACGGGCCATTCGACGTGGTCTTCATCGACGCCGACAAGAAGAGCCTGCCGGAGTACCTTGATTGGTCGTTGAAGCTCTCCCGCCCGGGCTCAGTAATTATTGCCGACAACGTGGTCCGCGACGGCAAAGTGCTCGATGCCGAATCCACCGATCCCGACATTCAGGGCGTGCGGCGCATGACGGAAATGATGGCGTCGCAACCCACGGCTCAGCGCTACCGCAATCCCAACCGTGGGCGCGCGAGGATATGACGGGTTCGCGGTGGCAGTGGTGCTGGAATGAGCCTATCACTTGCCTTTGACCGCCGGGTAGCCTTTGTTCACCCAATCGTCCCCGAAGTTGTTGGCAATGTAGAGCACCTTGACGTTGGTGAATCCAAGATCATGGAGCCGCTTGTAAGCCGGACCGACATTGGGGCAGCGATTCCACGGGCAGCAACCGCAATAGAGGACGATCTGCTTGTCCTTGGGCAGCGATGCCACCGTGTTCTCGAGAGACTGGATGCCCGACGCCTGAGAACCCGGACCTGCGTAATCAGACCCCGGGTATGTGAGCCTGCGAGAACATCACACGGGAACCCACTTGAAGGATAGGGGCTTCTCTTTCTCTCCGGCCTTCAGCAGTTGAACCAGCGCCTCCGGCTGGATCAAGCGGGACTCCGGTATGGAGGTCGCGCTCGATGAAGCCCCCGCCGATTCCTGAGCCAGAACCACCGGACCAGCAACGATGGCCAGGAAAAGAGTCAACAGCAGCAGCCACGGGCAAGCGTGTTTCCAACGCATCGAATGGTCTCCAAATCTGGTAACGGAATCTTTGCAGATATAGCAGGCGGAACTCTGTCCATGCAAATAAGACGCGGTCTGATTTACCGCGGCATGCCGGGTTCTCCGAAGCTTCACGTGCAAAACTGCGCCAATTGACAGAAGATAGAAGTGAACGGATTTTTCAAGAAAGATTGAGAGAAGCGCTTGGCATCGGCACAGATTGCAATCCCCCAGTGGTCGGCGAAGGAATTCAAGCAACAGGTACTGGATCTCAAACCCGAGGTCGCCGTTTTTGATTGTGACGGCACCTTATGGAGCGGCGACTCGGGCTACGGTTTCATGGTGTGGTCGATCGAGCAGGGACTTGTTTCCCGCTCCACCAGCGACTGGATCGACAGCCGGCACCGGGCGTACCGGGCCGGCCAGGTAAGCGAACTGCAGATCTGCGGCGAGATGGTGCAGATCTATGCCGGGCTGCGCGAACTGGAGTTGCAGGCGGCCGCCGCCCAGTACGTAGAGGAATTCGTGCGCGGACGCGTATTTGAGGAAATTGCAGACCTGGTAGCCGCGCTGAGCCGGCAAGGCGCCCAGTTGTGGGCCGTCAGTTCCACCAACAAATGGGTCGTCACGGAAGGGGTTCGGCCATTCGGCATCCCCGGGGAGCGGGTCCTTGCCGCTGAAGTCGCCACGGCTGCCGGCATCATTGGCGGCAAAATCGTGGACGTGCCCACCGACGAAGGCAAGGCGGCCGCGCTCGCGCGCGTAGGTCTGACCCGGCCCGATGCCGTTTTCGGCAACTCTGTGCACGACCTTGCCATGCTCGACGTTGCGGCCCACGCGTTCCCGGTCAACCCCTCCCCCGCGCTCCTCGAAGCCGCGGCGCGCAAGGGCTGGGGATACTTCCGGCCTGCAGCGGCCGAAGGCATCGAGGCGGCCGTCGACGGAGAATAGCTCCCCTTTGGGTCGAGAACTGCCGCCCCGGGGTATCGATCTCGGCAAGGTGCAAGGCAACGCACAGATTCTGCTAAGCTTGCAGACCCTGTAAACTATCCATGTGGAAGGACCTCAGCAGCTCGCGGGCCCACGGACACCAGGGCCCGCTCTCCGTTTTGTTGCCGCAGCGCTGATCGTCCGCGGCGGAGAAGTCCTGATTTGCCAGCGGCGCCCCGATCAACCCATGGCCCTGCAATGGGAATTCCCGGGCGGGAAGATCGAGGCTGGCGAAACCCCGGAGCAGGCGCTGGCGCGGGAACTGCACGAGGAACTGGGCATACAGGCCACAATCGGACCGCGGGTCACGCATGTCCGGCATAACTATCGCCATGGCGGCGCAGTCGACCTGCAATTCTTTGCCGTGCGGGAGTTCTCCGGCGACCTGGAGAACCGCATCTTCGCCCAGGTGCGCTGGACCCGCCTCGAAGACCTGCCGGAATTCGATTTCCTGGCTGCCGATCGCGGCCTGATCCGGGACTTGGCCAACGGTAAGCTGCTTTAAAGCAGCTTATTGCTCCTCAGTTTTCGCAGCTGTCCCTCAATGCCCCGGCATCATTCCCCACAGCATCACCATGGTCATGCCAATCACGATGATGCTGGTTCCCCAGGCAATCACGTTCCACAACGAAGAATTCTTGTAATCGCCCATCAGGTCACGGCGATTGATCAGCAGCAACATGAGAATGATGACCACCGGCAGGAGCACTCCGTTCAACACCTGCGAGAGAATGGCAAAATTGATTAATTGCGCATCGGGAAGCACCAGGACAGTAAGCGATCCTCCGGCGATCAACGCCGTATAGAGCCAATAGAAAGTCGGCGCTTCCTTGAAATTTTTGTCCACGCCCGATTCCAGTCCCAGGCCTTCGCAAACCGTGTATGCCGTCGAAAGAGGGAGAATGGAAGCCGCAAACAGCGAGGCGTTGAAGAGCCCGAAGGCGAAGAGGAGAAAGGCATAATCGCCAGCCAGCGGGCGCATGGCTTCGGCCGCATCTGAAGCGACCTGGATGCCGCCCATGCCGTGTACCCACAAAGTGGCCGCGCAGGCAACAATGATGAACCAGGCCACGAGATCGGTGAAAAAACTGCCCACGATGACGTCAAGACGCGAAGCCGCATAGTCCTTGACGCGAATTCCCTTCTCCACCACCGAGGACTGGAGATAGAACTGCATCCACGGAGCGATAGTGGTGCCGACGATTCCGATGGCCATGTAGATGTAAGACTTGTCCCGCCACACCTTCTCCGCGGGCAATTTCACGGTTGCCAGCAAAGCATCGTGCCAGCTGGGCTGCGACAGCACGCCGGTGAAGATGTAGGCGATATAGACAGTCGATGCGATCAGAAAGATCTTTTCCGTGCTCTTGTAGTTTCCGCGCACCACCATGAACCAGACCAGGAGAGCGCAAAGCGGCACGGAGATGAATTTGTGAACGTGGAACAAATGGAGCGAACCAGCAATCCCGATGAACTCTGTCACCACGTTGGTGTAGTTGACCACCACCAGCAGCAGCATCAGCACTACCGTGAGGCGCAGACCGAATTCCTCGCGGATCAGGTCGCTCAGGCCCTTGCCGGTCACCACGCCCATGCGGGCGCACATCTCCTGCACCACGATCAGAGCAATGGTGATAGGAATGATGGTCCAGAGCAGCGAATACCCGAACTGCGCCCCAGCCTGGGAGTAGGTGAGAATCCCGCCCGAATCGTTATCGACGTTGGCGGTAATGAATCCCGGCCCGAGCACAGCCAGAAAGAGCAGTATTCGGGTTCGCCAACGCCTGAGCATGCCTGAGCTTTCCTTGGGGATTCAATCAGAAATTCCTCACTGACCATAACAGGACAAACGCGGTTATGCGAAACCGGTACTCGCCGGCGAATTGAACCCCAAGATGCGCCGCAAGACAAGGCCGGATTAACGACTCCAGTAAGATGCGTGGCCGTGCTCTAAATCCCGATCGACGCCGAGAAATGCGATTGACGGCACACTCGTATATTGGTACATTGGTACCAATGAAGCCGAATGAACTCCATCCCGAACCCATCAAGATCGAGCGCGTGCAGACCGGAGTCCGCATCGAGAAGCGATTGTTGAAAGTCCTCAAAGCGGTCGCCGAATTAAAGGACATGACGCTCGGGGATCTGCTCGAAGGAATCGTGCTGCATGCCTTTGAGAACAAGACGCCCTTTTCGCCAGAGACTCTCAAGGCGATTGAGAAGTTCAAGGAGCTGTACGGCCTGACCCTCACGGCAGACCAGAGCCACACATTCGAGGAAATCGAGCCATGATCCGAGCCATGACGCGAACCCATCGGCCACATTCTTTTGGCGTCGATCGTCATGGCGGCCGCCGGACTGGCCGGCCCGGTTTCCGCGCAGTCAGCACCATCCGGCTTCGGAGCCCCTGATGCACACCAGCACCAGTTTTGATGTCACGGTCCACCTTCCTCTTGCCGAGACTGCTCCCCTGTTCGGGCCGGAAGGCGAGCGTCCCTGGGCGGGGAAGCATTGGGACCCGCAGTTCATTCATCCACAGCCGGCGCACGACGAGGCCGGCGCGGTATTCACGGTGAAGCATGGACCGTTTAGCGCCGTCTGGGTGATCACGCAATTCGATGTTGCGGCGCGACACTTCCAGTATGCGTACTTCATTCCGGACATCATGGCGACCACGATCGATGTGCGGTTCACCGCCCTCGATGCAACCACCACACGCGTGAACGTTGTGTACGCGCGCACCGCGGTGACGACGGCGGGCAACGAACACGTGGCCGCAATGACGGAAGGCGACAAGCGGTCGGGCAAGGACTGGCAGGAAGCGATTGACCAATATCTCGCCGCGCGAAAGCTGGAGGCGCGACCATAACTTGCTTGCCGCTTACAGGCCCGCCTGTTTCGATCGCGCGCCGCGCCAGTAGAGGAACAGGCCCAGCAGGATGGAGGCCAGTGTGCCGCCAACAAGCTTGAGTTCGAAGACGAGTTTGTTGGAAGCATCACCGGGCGGCACCAGCGAGAAAAGAATGCCGACAAGAATCACGATGAACCCCAGACCGCCCGAGATCCATACGCCGGTGATTCCTCCCGGCACCAGCACGGCGTGGGGATTATCGGTTCGATCCTTGCGGTGCGCGAGCTTGATCACGGCCGCGAACATATACAGGAAGGGAATGAAGTAGAGAATGATGGCGGCGTCGACCACCAGTTGATAGGCCTCGGCGACCGTCGCGCTCTTGATCTGGCTGGCGAGCAGGATGATTCCGGAGGCGATGGCCTGCACAAGAATCGACACGTACGGCGTCTTCCAGCGGGGATGAATCTTTCCGAACGCCGCGGGCAGATAGCGATCGATGCCCACCACGAATGGCACGCGCGCGATACCCGCCACTGTGCTGCCCACGCCGCCCGCATTGCCGACGGTAACCAGGACAGCTGCCACTATTCCGAGAAAGCCGACGCCGAGCGCGATCGATCCCAGGGTGATCGCGTGGAACACACCGCTCTGCGGATCGAGGTCGGCCGCGGGCACGAGAGCGAGAATGGCGAACGTGCCGGCGATATACATAAGCGCAATCAGCGCTCCTGCGCCAAACACGGCGCGCGGCAGGGTACGGCGCGGGTCGCGCACTTCCTCGCTCATTGCCGACACAAGTTCGAGACCCGTGAACGCAAACGCAATCTGCGACCAGAAGTTCACCGTGTCCCAGTTCAACGCCGGGAGCATATTGCGCAACGTGAAATGGGTCGCGGAGCCATGGCGAAACGCGACCAGTGCAGCTACGCCCACCAGCATTACGAGCGGCACATATGTTCCTACGCCACCGGCATTCTGAAGCCATTTGCCGATATTGAGCCCGATGATATTGAGAACGACTGCAACAATCAGCAAGGCCAGTGACACGGTGAGCTGAAAGGTACGGTCCTCGGCTAGAACTGCTCCACGCCCGCCAATGATGTAGGCAGACATGGAAGCACTGGCGAGAAGCAGGCCGGGAAAATAGAAGACGGTGTAGATCCAGTACGTCCATCCGGCAACAAATCCGTGAAACGGACCGAAGGCCTCGCGCGACCACACGTATAGCCCGCCCTCTTCGGGAAACCGCGAAGAAAGCTCGTTGATCACCAGGGCTCCGGGGACAAAAAAGAAGATGGCGGCGATGGCCCACAAGCTGATCGACGATGTGCCGTTGTGGCCCGCGGCCGCAATCCAGCGCGGACCAAGAACGGTGGCAATATTGAACAGCAGCACGTCCCAGAAGCCCATGGTTTTGCGCAATTGCGATTTCGAATCGTAGGAGGGCGCAGGAATGGTCATGGCGTCACCGTTCACGCTTTGTGGTGCATCGGGACATGATACAGGACGCTGCGGCGCGCGATCCGCATGAATGCCGTGTGAACGGCGCGCGGGAATTTGCCGGTTGATCGCCGGGGAGGCAAACGGTAGTCTTTCTGCGAGGAATTCATCTTGGCTTACAAATCATCGAACGGGAGAGATTACTCCGGGCCGTCCCTGTCGCTGAGCGGCTTGCGCAAAACCTTCGGCGATGTGGTGGCCGTCGATCATCTTGACCTCGAGGTGATGCGCGGGGAATGTTTCGGATTGCTGGGACCGAATGGCGCCGGCAAGACCACCACCATCGAAATCTGCGAAGGGCTGACGCCCCCCGATGCCGGAATCGTGACCCTGTTGGGATTGAGCTGGAAGACCGCAGCCAAAGAACTGCGCCAGCGCATCGGTATTCAACTGCAGGAAACCCAGTTCCCTGACAAGTTGACCGTCGAGGAAACACTGCGCCTGTTTCGCAGTTTCTTCAAGCAGGGCATTTCAGTGGACGAGGCAATCCGCATTGCGCAACTGGAAGAGAAGCGCTCGGCGCGGATCGGCGGATTATCGGGCGGCCAGAAGCAAAGGCTGGCGATGGCCTGCGCCCTGGTGGGCGATCCCGAACTCTTGTTTCTCGATGAGCCCACCACCGGGCTCGATCCGCAGGCGCGGCGCCATCTTTGGGACCTCGTCGATGAGTTGAAAAACGCCGGGAGAACGATCATTCTGACGACGCACTACATGGATGAGGCGGAGCGGTTGTGCGATCGCGTCGCCATCATGGACCACGGTCGCATCATCGCATTGGGCACGCCGCAGCAGCTGATCGCCTCCACCGGCGGAGACCACATCGTGGAGTTTGCCGTCACAAACGCCGATGCGACGCGGGGACAGATCGAGCCAGACGCGCTCAAGGAAATTCCCGGAGTGCAATCGCACCGCGTGGATGCCGGACTGCACCAGCTGTCGGTCACGGATCTGCACACGACCGTGCCGCGCGTCTTTTCAACGCTCACGCGGATGGGACTTCACTTGAGCGAATTCCGCACCCACTCCGCTTCACTCGAAGACGTGTTCGTGGGACTCACGGGGAGGAATCTGCGCGATGAGTAAGCTCGAGGAAAGCCCTCTATACCAACTGACATCGACGCGGTTCCGCCTGTTCCTGCGCGAGCCGGAGGCAATTTTCTGGGTATTCATCTTTCCCATACTGCTGGCGGTGGGCCTGGGGATCGCGTTCCGGAACCGGCCGGCGGATGTGCTGCCGGTAGGCGCCACCACGGCACAGTTGACGCAGGCCCTGGCTGCGGATAAAGGCCTGTCCGCAACCACGATGGACGAAGCGGCAGGCACCCACGCGCTGGCGACCGGCACAATCAATCTGCTTGCGATCGAGACCCCACAGGGCGTGACTTACAAATACGACCCGACGAATCCCGATGCGCGCAGCGCGCGGCTGCTTGCCGAGCGCGCCATTCAGACCGCGGCGGGGCGGAAGGATGCGGTCGCATCGCAAAACGAATTCATCCATGAGACCGGCGCGCGTTACATCGACTTTGTGATACCCGGCCTGCTGGGGATGAACCTGATGGGCTCGGCGATCTGGGGCATCGTTTTCTCCATCGTCGAATCACGACAGAAGAAACTGCTGAAGCGCCTCGTGGCTTCGCCCATGCCGCGCTGGCAGTATATGGCGTCGTTCATCCTGTCGCGCCTGGCGATGCTTGTGATCGAAGTGGCGGTGTTCGTGGGGTTTGCGCGACTGGCCTTCGGAGTGCCGTTGCGTGGATCGCTGCTCGACCTCGCCATCATCTGCCTGATTACATCGCTTGCTTTCTCCGCGCTGGGACTGCTGATCGCTTCGCGCGCACGGACCATGGAAGCCGCATCGGGATTGATGAACCTGGTGATGCTGCCCATGTGGATTCTGTCCGGAGTTTTCTTCTCGGCGACGCGGTTCCCTGCCGTCATTCAGCCGTTCGTTCGTGCTCTACCGCTGACCGCGGCCATCGACGCGCTGCGCAGCAACATGCTCCAGGGAATCGGCCTCGATCACCTGGTGATGCCGATGTTAATTCTGCTCGCATGGCTGGTGATTCCGTTTGCGGTGACGATGAAGATCTTCCGCTGGAGATAGGACCAGGCTGCGGATTGTGAAGAGAGAATAACCCGATGAAGCTGACCCGAGTGCTGCTCTTGAGTGCGGCCATGCTTGCGGCTCGGAGCCCTCTGCCGGCGCAGACCCCGCCATCGCCTGCCCCGTCTCCCGATTCGCAGTATCGGCTCGGGCCGGATTCGATGCCGCAGGACGGAGTACCGAAGGGCGAAATCCGCGGGCCTTATACGCTGCCAAGCAAGGTCTACCCCGGAACGCAGCACACGTACTGGGTCTATGTTCCTGCGCAATACGATCCGGCTGTTCCTGCCAGCCTCATGGTCTTCAACGACGGACAGGCATTCAAGAATCCCGACGGCGACATGCGCGCGCAGAACGTGATGGACAACCTGATCTATCGGCGTGAGATTCCGGTCATGCTGGGGTCTTCATCAATCCGGGCCGCACGCCGGAGCAGCCCGAGCCAACCCCGCAGGAGTGGGGCGATCACACGACCAATCGCCCCACCGAATACAACACGCCCGACGACAAGTATGCGCGCGTGATTACCGAAGAACTGATGCCGGCGCTCGCGAAGGACTACAACATCTCGAAAGATCCTGACCAGCACGGCATCGGCGGCTCGAGTTCAGGCGCGATTGCGGCGTTCATCGTCGCATGGGAACGGCCCAACGAATTCCGCAAGGTGTTGAGCAACGTGGGCAGCTTCGTCAATCTGCGCGGCGGCGATGTGTATCCGGAGCGCGTGCTGGCCAGCGAGAAGAAACCGATCCGGATTTTTCTGTGCGATGGGCGCAATGACAATCGCGGCGTCCGCCCCGAAAAGCCCGTCTACGATCAGCGGCTCGACTGGTTTTACCAGAATGTGCGGCTCATGAAGGCGCTCACCGAGAAGGGTTACGACGTGAATTACACCTGGGGGATGAATCTCCATGGACAGAAGTTCGGAGGCGCGATTCTGCCCGACATGATGCGCTGGCTGTGGCGCGACGGTCCCGTGTCGACCGACCCCAACGACAAAGTGGAGCGCAGCTTTCGCGAGCCTGTGAACAAAGACACTCATTAGTGTTTCAGTCGACCCCCAGTTCACGGGCTTGACAGCGCCGGGCGCGCGCGGCTACAACACGCTTTCACGACTTGAGGAAGGGATGGCGCAATGACAGCGAAGGATTTGAGTGCGAATTCTGCGACGCGGCGGAAAGTGCTTGGAGCAATGGCATCGACGGGAGCCCTGCTGGGTTGGCTGCGGCGAGCACGCCGACATCCGGGGCGGCTGAAACACCAGCCGATTCGCCGGAAAACCTGCTCGCCATGGCGCGGCTTCGCAATTACAAGGCGCGACGCTCCTCGAGCTGGGACCGGAGCGGCGGCAACAACGACGCCGTGCCTGTTGATCCCGGGCAGGCCGCGACGCTCCTCGACGTGCAGGGAGCCGGTGTCGTCACTCACCTTTGGTTCACCATCAACTCGCCTGATCAACATCACCTCAAAAACCTGGTCCTGCGCGCGTGGTGGGATGGGGAAAGCTCGCCCTCCATCGAGACACCGATCGGGGACTTCTTCGGCCTTGGCCTCGGCGAGTACTTCACCTACCAATCGGCCCTGGTGGCCGTGGCTCCGGTGAAGGCACTGAACTCGTATTTCGACATGCCGTTTGCTAACGGCGCAAAGCTCACGGTGACCAACGAGGGCAAGGTGCGCACCGACAACCTGTATTTTGCCGTCGACTATGTCACCCTGCCGTCTCTCCCGGCGGATGTCGGCCGCTTTCACGCACAGTATCGGCAGGCCGCCCCTTGCAAGGGCTGGACCGACAACTGGGGCAACGAGTACGGCGACGACATCAACGGCAAGAAGAACCTGAACGGCGAAGGCAATTATGTCTTTCTCGACGCCACGGGGCGCGGACACTTCGTTGGCGTCACCCACGCCGTCGAGCAGAACCAGGACTTCTGGTTTGGCGAGGGCGACGACATGATTTTCATCGACGGCGACACTTTGCCGACCATCAATGGCACCGGCACCGAGGACTACTTCAACGGCGCGTGGGACTTCAACGGCCAGCCCTTTGCCTATATGCACAACGGCGCACCGTACATCGTCGATGCCGAACGAATCGGCGGCCGCTACTGCCTGTATCGCTGGCACACGGAGAGCCCGATCACGTTTGAGAAGTCGATCAAGGTCACCATCGAGCACGGCCACGCCAATCACCGTTCAGACAACTTCTACTCCGTTGCGTACTGGTACCAGACCGAGCCCCATGCGCAGTTCCCTGCCCTGCCCGCCCCGGAGGCTCGCGTCCCGCGCATCTTCCGCGTCGGCGGAGCGGGTCCGGCGGATGTGCCGAAAAGCTGAATTTGTCACGAGTCAGCGGAGTATCTAGGGGCCGCCTTCCACCGTGCGCAGAAGCTCGACAACCTTGGGCGCGCCTATGCGGCGGTAATCGGTCGATAAAAGCCCGAAGCTCTCGACTGCGTCGTATTTGCGGCCGGCACCGGTGGATTGCGTTCCGTTGAGAGGCCAATAACTCCACGAAATCTGCGGATTCTCCTTGAGCAAGCGGATAAACAGCTTGAACCAGTCGGAATTCCCACCGCAGTCGAGGGTCTGGCAGGTGCCGAACTCACCGACCCAGAGGGGAGTTGCCGGCCCGGTGTGCAGCAGAAATGTGGCGCGAGCCTCGTATGCCTGCTTCAATTCGTCGAAGCTGGAAAAATTATGGCCTTCCACTGAATAGGCGTGGGGCGAATAGACCAGCCTGTGGGCCACAGGCAGCGTCACCGGCAGCTTGTCAAATCCGGTGAAGTTCGTGGAGTACTCGGGACTCTCAACCATAACGAGAAGCTGCGGGTTGGCCGCGAGAACGGCCTTGCCGCCGCGCTCCGCTGCCGCATGCCAATCGAGCTTCGGATCAGGGCCACCCCACGCCGCAGAACTACGCAGTTCATTTCTCAGATCGGCGCCAATCACCCACGGCTGCTTGCGGTAGCGGCGCGCAATGGTTTGCCAGTCGGCAAGCCAGTTGGTCTCCGGGTACTCCTGGTTGTACCAGAGCCCGTTGTTGTCGGTTTCGCTGCAACACCAATCCGCGTTGCTCATGTGGTTGTCGAGAATGATCAGGATGTGCGCGCGCGCCAGTGCCGCGATGACTGCATCCATCACTTCCATCGCGTGCTTGCCCTTGAACTGAGGGTTGGCCGCGACGGCATAGTCGGGTACCGGCGGATCATGTTCGAGGGTTTCGTTGGCCCAGGGCAACCGGACTGAATTCACGCCGATCTGCCGGATCTGCCCGATGATGACATCCAGTGGAGCGTGATCGAGACCACCGACGACATATTCCTTCTGGTCGAATCCGTACCAGTTCACCGAGGTGAGCCGCAGGGGATGACCTGCGGAATCCACAATCTCGTATCGGTCGGTGTGCAGTGGCGGCACGATAGTTGCGCCCTGACCGTGCGCCGGCAGGAGTGCGAAACTCAGGATCCACAAACACAGAAGAAGGGTCGGGATACGTGCTTCTTGCATGGGCACGAGTATAGGCGACCGGGTCCTTGCTCCCGGGGAATGCTCTCTCCGGTCAGGCTAACGGGCAGGGCGCTCTTTTCCAAAATACTGAAGTATCCACTTGACTATTTTCCCAGTCTGATCAATACTGAAGTTGTTACTTCAGTTTTGTACACAAAGGAGATTCCCCATGGAAAACCCCAAAGTAGTTCACAGCACATTCGTCGTCGAGCGCAGTTTTCCCAAGCCGCCGGAAACCGTGTTTGCCGCTTTCTCTGACCCCGCCAAAGCGCGGCGTTGGTATGGCGAGGGAGACGGTCATAACCTCGAAGAGTTCACATCGGATTTCCGTGTGGGCGGAGCATTAACCCAGCGCTACAAGCTCAGGGAAGGAACGCCGGTAGCGGGCATGACCATCAACAACCAAAGCCGCTTCCAGGAGATTGTCCCCAACCAGCGCATCGTGACCGCCTCGACCATGGATCTCGAAACGAAACGCATCCTGGCATCCCAGGTGACGATTGAGCTGCTGCCCAACGGTAGCGGGACGGACCTTATCCTCACCCAGCAGGGCGCGTTCTTTGAGAGCGGCCTTACGCCGGAAATGCTCGAAGCCGGCTGGAAGGGCCTGATGGAAAAGCTGGCCGCGGAACTCGGGCAATAGCCCGCTATGCCCAACCCCAAAGTCAATATCGACCGCCTGTTTCACGCCCTCGGCGACCCTACGCGGCGGGCGATGCTTGACCGGCTGAGCCAGGGGCCGGTGTCCGTCTCGGCCCTGGCCGGGCCGCTGGGCATTACGCTCACGGCAGTGGCGCAGCACCTTCAGATCCTCGAAGAATGCGGCCTGGCGCGGACAGAAAAGCTGGGCCGGGTTCGCACCTGCCGGATCGAATCCGCAGGCTTCGACGCCCTGGAGCAGTGGATCCGCAATCATCGCACGGTATGGGAACGGAGACTCGACAGGCTGGGGGCCTTGCTTGAAGAAGACGACGAGGCCTAGCGACCAGATCTATGCCGTCGCCGCAAGGACCGGCTCTGACAGCCCGGGCTGTTGGAAGACGTCATGGACCAGGCTGAGCAGGGACTTGACTACGTCGGCTGCGCTATACGAATCGCGGCCGGGAGCGAGGAAGCCGGCGATGGTGTTCAGGTCGTCACCCACGGTGACCAGAGCCGGCTCCACCGTCTCATCTTTGCGGGTTTGCGCGTGGCCGATATTGGCCAGAAGCGCATTGCAAAGACACTTTCGCCCCACCGTGTCTTCGATCTTGCCGCCCTTGGCAAGATAGTTGGCAACGGGCTCAGCGGAACAGCGGTAGCCAATTTTGTCGTCGGGACCGGCGTAGGGTTCACGCAGATAGCCCAGGTCGCAGACCCGCTTGCGTTCCTGGTATACGTTCAGCGCGGACGAGGTTCCTTCGAGTTGCGCGACCTTGAACGGAAACCCGGTTGGCGAGGCCAGCGGATCCGTAAACACCTCGCCTGTGCCGGCCACGGCTTTTGACAGCAGTTGCTTCTTCAAGTCCGGCCGCAGGCCCGATTCTTCACTGAAGGCAAACGCGGTGCCAACCTGGATGCCGGCCGCGCCCTGGTCGAGGGCGTCGCGGAGTCTCTCCGCATTTCCAAATCCGCCGGCGAGCCAGAAAGGGACACCAAGCTCGCGCAGTTCGGCGAGGTTCACGCGGTCCCGTTCGCCATAGACAGGTTCTCCGGCCGGGCTGAGCTGGAGTTTGCCGCGCGGGGGAGCGTTGTGGCCGCCGGCAGTGGGGCTTTCAATGACAAAGCCGTCGACCCGTCCGCTGGCGCGCCGAAGCATGGTTGTGGCCAGCGTATTGGAGGACACGATGGCAAGGAATCTTGGCCGGGTGAGCGCGGGAAGCGGACCCTCCGCAAATTCGAGGGGATCGAAGCGCATCATGGTGTCTTCGCCCTGGCCCTGGACGGCGCCGGTGACGGCAAGTTTGTAGTCCGCGGGACGGTCAGCGGCATAGGCGTCGAGCACGCCGGGAATATGGAGGGGAATGCCAGCCCCCATCAGCACGTAGCCAACTCCGGCCAGCATGGCTCCGTAAATCGAGGAAAGGTGCGGTAACTGGACCTTCTCGAGGAAGTTGATACCCACCGGATTCTTGTGCCCCTCGCGTGCAAGGAAAACTTCAACAAAATTGGCTACCATGCAGAGTTCAATGAGCTTGCGCGGATCCCGACGCTGGTGCATGGGAGTCGTGGGGTAGGGCGCATCCTTGGCCTTCCCACCGGGAATGAAGTATTCCTGCCAGAGCCGGCGCGCCATCTCCGGAAAGGGAAAAGCGTCCAGCCCGCGGCGCATATGGCCACCCCAGTCGCCGTCGGCAAGCCGGCGCACAAACACCTGATCGAGCGCGGTGCCGGAGACGACACCGAGCTGCCCGAGCTTGGAGACAGCCTGCGCCAGGCGCCAATTGGACACCCCGACGCCCATGCCGCCCTGAATGATTTTGGGAAACTGGACCATCTATGAATTGTTTCACAGTCTGTCGTATGTCAAACGTAATTCTAAGTTTTCTGCGAAGACGTGTGATTTGGAACACGCGGGCGGTTTCTACAGCTTTTCGCGCAGGAAGCTGATGACGTGGTCGGCCTGCACCACGCCCACCATGCGGCCCTGGGCGTCGACCACCGGCAGGGAATGAAGATTGTACTTGTCGAACATTTCCGCCAATTCGTCCTGGCTCATGTCGGCGGGGCAGGAGAGGGTCCGCGGTTCGGCAAGCACCGCGAGACGCGCCTCGGGCTGAGCCATCACGACACGCGCCAGGGCGATCGACCCGCGCAGCATCCTCTTCTCATCGAGAAGATACACCTCGGTCACGCTTTCCGGATCGCCGTCGAAATTGCGCAGCGCCTGCACCGCCTGCGCGACCGTTCCCCCCACCCCGACATAAACGAAGTCGGTAGTCATGGCTCCGGCAGCCGACTTCTCGTCGAACTCGAGGAGTTCTTCCACCTCGTGCCGCTCCTCGGGCTCCATCTCCTCGAGAATGGCGTCGGATTGTTCTTCGGGCAGTTCGGCCAGCAGGTCGGCGGCGGCGCCGGGGTCCATCTCCTCGACGATGTCGGCGATCTTTTCTTCGTCGAGCTTTTCGAGCAGGGCTTTCTGCAGTTTGGGATCGACCTCTTCGAGCGCCTCGGCGGCCACTTCCTCGTCGAGCGAGGTGAAGACGGCTTCGCGTTCGGCGGGAGCCAGGTCTTCGAGAATTTCCGCCAGGTCCGAGGGGTGCATCTCCGCGAGGCGTTCGTACTCGATGCGCAGCTTGACCCGCCGCGCCGGATCGACCTCGATGACATCGACAAACTGCCATGGAATGCCATGCGCCGCGAAGCGCCGCGAGAAAGCCTCCAGCGTTGCCCGCGGCAGCACGCCCTTGAAGACGCGCCGCAGTGCGCCGCGCAACCCGACCTCAACTTCGGCCACGCGCAGCAGGTGAGCCGCTCCATGGCCCAGCCATTCAAGTTCGACATCGTTGACGCGCACAACTTTTCGGCCGTGTATGTCGATAATCTGGCGGTCGACCAGGTCCTGCTGCAGGTAGATATAGTTCCCCTCGTCTTTGAGCGGCACGAGGGTACCGGCGGAGCGCAGTTCCAGGGTCCCCGCCGGCGTTTCCATCACTTCCTGCGACGGCACGATCGCGAGGCCGGTACGCGTTTTGAGCACCAGGCCTGCAACCTTGCCCGCATCCGGGCCGGTGGCCACTGCGATGTCTTTGAGCTTGCCTCGCAGATGCCCCTTGGAGTCGGTCACCGGCGTGCCGAGCAGCGCGGTCAGGCTCACGCGGGCTGTGGTGCGAGGCTGGTGCATGAGGAAAGTGTAGCCGGTTCGGACCACCATTCGGCGATGCCGGTTCACAATCCCCAACCCAGGCCCTGCGGCGCGAGTTGAGTGGAACAGAAAATTCCCGCGATTCAGTACGCCATACGCAGGCCGATTCAGAACGCTTCTTGACACAATCGGGTCCAGCTATGAAACTTCGTGCAAGGTGGCTGAGGGGCGCAACAGGGGCGTGGAACCGTTCTTCGCCCCGGAAGAGGCGGGTTCAGGACCATTTTGAGCGGACCGAAGGCAGGACGGCAGACAATTGCTCTGAAGTCGACGATGGACAGCGTCAACGAGGTTGAGGCCATCGCCGACAAATTGGCGGAGGAGGCCGGCCTCGACGAGGACACGCGCTTCCACGTAACCATGGCGGTGCGCGAAGCCGCCGTAAACGCGGTGCTTCACGGCAACGAGTACGACCCCTCCAAGCAAATCACCGCCACATTCGAAAACACCGGCTCGGACCTGGTGTTTATCATCACCGACCAGGGCAAGGGTCTGGATCCGGAAACCCTCCCCGATCCCCTTGCGCCGGAGAACCTGCTCCGCGGCACTGGCCGCGGCATCTTCATCATCCGGTCGTTTATGGATGAGGTAAACTTTCGACAACTGCATCCCGGAACCGAATTGACGCTGGTGAAGCATCTCCCGCCGGCGGGCGAAAAAACCTAGGCACGACGGAGGCGAACGTGGCTCATTTCCGAGCCATGGTTCGGACAAATTGCAGATTCCTTTCAAGGCTGCCCCCCAAAGGTGCTATAACCGTAACGACTCGAAAAGGAGGAATTTCTGTGGCACTTACTATTGCTTCCCGTGAAGTGGACGGTGTGACCGTTCTGGACCTTAACGGGCGGATTACCCTGGGCGAGGGCAGTGTGCAGTTGCGCGAGGCCATTCGCGACCTGATCAGCAAGGGATCGAGAACGATCCTGCTGAACATGGGCGACGTCAACTACATCGACAGCTCCGGCTTGGGTGAACTGGTGAGCGCCTATACCACGGCCAAAAACCAGGGCGCCAGTGTCAAGCTCCTCAGCCTCACCAAGAAAGTCAAAGACGTGTTGCAGCTGACCAAGCTCTACACCGTCTTCGACATTTACGACGATGAGGCCAGCGCCATCGCCTCGTTCAAGTAGCGCTCTCGCAAACTTCAACCTATGCACAAAGGCCATCCCGGGCGGGATGGCCTTTGTGCTTGGGGTTGATCCTTGATCAGAACTTCACGTCTGGGCGCTGTTCGCGACGCCGCGCTGGCCTCGAAATACGCGTCGTTCTGGTGGAAGCCCAGCATGCCCGCCCAGATGCTGTTGGGGAACTGGCGCACAAAGGTGTTGTAGTCGCTGCAGCGTCTCGTTATAGTGCCGGCGCGCCACGCTGATGCGGTTTTCCGTCCCCGAAAGCTCATCCTGCAGCCGCATGAACTGATCGCTCGAGCGCAGTTGCGGGTAGTTTTCGGTCAGTGCGAGCAGCCGCCCGAAGGCCGAGTCCAGCGGTCCCATTCGCCTGGATCTTCTCGCTGGGCGTATGCGCGTTCAGCAGGCCGGCGCGGGCATTGGCGATATCGCCAAACACCGTGCTTTCCTCCTTGGTGAATCCCTTCACGGTTTCCACCAGGTTGGGGATCAGGTCGGCGCGCCGCTGCAACTGGATATCGACCTGCGACCATGCCGCCTTCACGTTTTCATCTTTCGCCACCAGTTGATGCTGCGCACTCACAAAGCTGCCGTATATGAAAAGACCGGCAAACACGAAGACCGCTACCACAACGAGCAAAATCAAAACGCCACGACGCATACAGTGCTTTCTCCTCCGGTCCGCCGCGGCGGACCCCTTCAAACGATTATCGGGAACGCCTACCAGTCCCTCCGGCTCCGCCGCCGCCGAAACCACCGCCGCCGAAGCCTCCAAAACCGCCTCCGCCGCCGCCCCCACCGCCGCCGAAGCCGCCTCCGCCCATGCCGCCCCCGATAAAGGGGCCGCCACCGCGAAAGCCGCCAGACAGCAGATTCCATCCAAAAAGAAAAGCGAGGAACCGGAAACCGCCGAAGAACACCAGGATGATGATCAGAAAGATGATCCCGCCAAGGGGAAAGCCACGCTTGACCGGCCGCTGGCCATAGTGCGCCGGCGGCGGCCCGCGATCCTCATCCGAGAGCGCGACATTGGCATCGGCCGCGATCACCTGCGCAATCTGCGTTACCGCCGAAAGCACCGCGCCATCGAAATCGTTGGCGCGCAGGTATGGAACCATCTCCCGGCCAATGTCGCCCACCTTGCCATCGGGAAGGATGCCCTCGAGGCCATAGCCCACATCAATGCGCCGCTTGCGATCCTGGACCGCGAGCAGCACCAGCACGCCCCGATCCGATCCCTTCTTGCCGATCTTCCACTTGTCTTCAAGGCGGCTGGCGTAGTCCGCGGCATCTTCGCCTTCCAGCGTGTGCACCGTGACGATCGCGACCTGGGCGTTCGCCGCGGTGTGATCGAGCTGGGTGCAGATCTGGTCGAGGCGCGCGATCGCCGCCGGCGACAGCACATGGGCAAAATCACTGACGTAATCGGTGGGCTTGGGCAGGTCCTCTACCCGTTCGGCGGGGAGAACCGAGGCAGAAACGAGTAAAACTACGGCCACCAGCAGCCGAAAAGGAGTCATAAACGAGCGATTACGCACTTCCATCGCTTTCAATTGTACGTGGATGGTGTTGGGAATGTTCCCGACGAGCTGTTAGCTGCTAGCCCTTGGCTATTCCTTATCTGACCTCTGCCGGGTAGCGCCCGATGAACGCGAGTCCGGTCTCTTAGCCTCGATGAACGCACGTCTGCGCTCTGCCGGCTGATAGCTAGGAGCTAAAAGCTAAAATGAATACGACATGATTGAAACTCAGACTCTACAGCCTCCCGTGGCCCGCAAAGATCCCAGGGAAACGACACTCCATGGCGTAACGCTCACGGACGACTACGGCTGGCTGCGCGACAAGGAAAATCCCGACGTCACCGCCTACCTCGAAGCTGAAAATGCCTACGCCGAGTCGGTCATGGCTCCCCTCGCCGGCCTGCGCGACGAGCTCTACAACGAGATGCTGAGCCACGTGAAGCAGACCGATGTCTCGGTTCCCTATCGCGACGGCCTCTACTGGTACTACACCCGCACCGAGGAGGGGCTGCAGTACGCCATCCACTGCCGAAAGAGCGGGACATTTTCGGGCCCGAAAGAGGATGCCGGGGAGCAAGTCCTCCTCGACGGCAACGAATTGGCCGCAGGACACGCCTTCTTCGCCATCGGCGCCATCGATATCAGCGACGACGGGCGCTGGCTGGCCTACACGGTCGACTTCACCGGCTTCCGCCAGTACACCCTCTACATCAAGGACCTCGAGACCGGCGAGTTGCTGCCCGGCACGGTGGAGCGCGTGGGCTCGGTGGTGTGGGCGGCGGACAATTTCACGCTGTTCTACACCGTGGAGGACGAGGAGCAGAAGCGCCAATTCCAGTTCTACCGCCACATGCGCGGAACGCCCTATGCGGCCGACGTGCTCGTTTACCAGGATGACGATGAGCGCTTCAATGTCGGCGCCGGGCGCACCCGCGACGGCAAGTTCATCGTCATGGAATCGGCCAGCCACACCACCAGCGAGTCCTGGGTGCTTGCCCGCCGACCGAACCGGAAGGCGAACTCAAGGTCATTTGCCCGCGCGAAGATGAGCACGAATACTCCATCGACCATCGCAACGGCCAGTGGTACATCCGCACCAATGACAAGGGCCGCAATTTCCGCCTGGTGACGGCGCCGGTTGCCGACCCCGCGCGCGAGAATTGGATCGAGCGCATTCCGCATCGCCCCGACGTGATGCTCGAAGAAGTCGACATCTTCAGCGCGTTCTATGTGGCTTGCGAGCGGGAAGACGGGCTGCCCCGGCTGCGCGTGTGGAGATTTGTCGGGGACACGGCGGTGGCGGAATCGATGGGCGAGATTGCCTTTCCCGAACCGGCCTACAGCGCCCACCCCCACATCAACCGCATCTTCGAGTCGACGGCGTTCCGTTATGCGTATCAGTCGCTGGTGTCGCCCAGTTCGGTGTATGAGTACGACCTGAGGACCGGCGAATCCACCCTGCTGAAGCAGTTGGAAATCCCCGGCGGCTTCGACCGCGACCTCTACGCCAGCGAGCGCGTGCACGCCAAGGCCCCGGATGGCGTCGAGGTGCCGGTGTCGCTTGTCTATCGCAAAGACCAGCGGCAGCCGGGAAAGAATCCGCTCTACGTCTACGGCTACGGTTCCTATGGATACTCGCTGCCGATGGGCTTCAACTCCAATCGCCTGAGCCTGCTCGATCGCGGCATCGTGATGGCCTACGCGCACATCCGCGGCGGCGGCGACCTGGGCAAACCCTGGCACGACGCCGGCAAGATGCTGGTCAAGCGGAACACCTTTACCGACTTCATCGCGTCGGTCGAGCATCTGACGGCGGCCGGCTACGGCGATCCGGCGCGCGTGGCCATCGAGGGCGGATCGGCGGGCGGCCTGCTGATGGGCGCGGTGGTCAACATGCGGCCCGACCTGTTTCGCGTCGTCATTTCTCATGTGCCGTTCGTCGACGTGATGAATACCATGCTGGATGCGTCGCTGCCGCTCACCGTGCCGGAGTACGAAGAGTGGGGCAATCCCAATGAGGAGAATTACTTCAAGTACATGCTGAGTTACTCGCCCTACGATAACTTGAAGCCGCGGCAGTTATCCGGCCATGTTAGTCAAGACCAGCCTGCACGACAGCCAGGTGATGTACTGGGAGCCGGCAAAGTATGTGGCCAGGCTGCGCACCCTGAAGACCGATGACACGCCACTGCTGCTGGTCACCAACATGAAAGCCGGCCACGGCGGCGCCAGCGGCCGCTATGACTACCTGAAGGAGATCGCGTTCGACTATGCGTTCCTGCTGAAAGAGTTGGACATAGTGAGCTAAGCCCAATTCTCACAGCCCGCGGCCCTTATCTTCGTGATTGCGCAAAAAACGCGCGCTTTTGCATTTTCTTTCTACCGGTTTTGCCACAATAGAGGTGGAAGAGCGGATCGAAGTGCGGCCTCAGCGCAGAACCCAAGGCACCGAAAGCAATTCGGTGTCGTTATGAACCCTTTAGACCCCCTAAAACGGCCCTTTAGAACCGTTTACATTTGCGGGATCGCGCCCATATCAGATTTATTTCAGCGACTTATAGGCGATGAGAGGAGCCGGAATGGGTACACTCCCCCCATTGGCCTGTGAAACTGTGAAACTGTATGGTTTCGATCAAGCTACGACTCAAGGCTTCAAAGCTTGTGAGAACTTCAGATTAACGCCATCGCATTTACGCCGCGACCAGCCGCGAGCTGTGCGCCCAAAGTCCCAACCCCGGATTGGCAATGTAGAAAATCTCTTCGCCGCCAACCTTGTTGTATCCATGCACTAACTTGTCGGGATCGTAGCGCTCCAACATCTCGGCTAAGTCGCCATAACTGAATCCCACGCCTTCGATCTCTTCCCTGCTCAGTTGTCCCGGGCACCAGGTGATCTTGAATCGTCCTTCAGACGAGCTGTGGATCAGATGCGCGGCGGCGCCGAGTTCGGCGGCGAGGTCGGGATTGGCATCGACGGCCGCAATCGTGGCCGGCGTGCCGTGATAACCGTACTTGCGAATCATGGCGTCAATGGTCATGTCTTCGCCGAAGGTGCTGACGCCCGGCGCGAGGATGATCAACTCCGCGCCGTCGGCCAGCGCCATGCGGGTGCGATAGATCGCCTTGTTGCCGATCCACGTGGAGTGGAACTCGTGCGGGTCAAGGTAGACGACGGCCTTGCGGATGGGCTCGTCGAGATGCTCGAAATTGACCTTGACGCTGAGGTCGGCGGCGCGCAGGAAGCACTCCTGGTCGTCCCCGATGTAAAGCCCGCGCACAGCCAGCGTGCCATCGGCGCGGCGGCCAACCACGGTTTGCACATAGACGATGGGGACATGGCGGAGGAAGCGGTCGGATGCGTAGTTGAGGATGGCGCGGACGGGATTTTCGGCGCGGCCCATGATGCGCTCCATGCCGTAGACGGCGCCCAGGTAGTGGCTGCGATTGATGCCTTCGCGTCCGCCGGTGCCGACCAGGATGTTCTTGTTGAAGTTGGCCATGCCGATCACTTCGTGCGGCACCACCTGCCCGATGGAGAGGATCAGGTCGAAGCCGCCTTCGAGAAGCATGCGGTTCACCTGCGCCGGCCACGGAAAATTGAGCTTGCCTTCGGATTGCTGATAGATGAATTCGGCCGGAACCTCGCCCACGGTTTCGACGTCCGTACGCCAGTTATGCACGCGGAATAATTCGTGCGGCATGTCGCCGAACATGCGCGTAAGCTGATCGGGCCGCATCGGCGCATGTGTGCCCAGGGCCGGCAAAACGGCCTTGAGGTGATCGCGGTAGTGTTGCCATACCAGGCGGGTGAGCATGCCGGCCTGCGAATGAAGCCGGGTGATGTCGGGGGGTATGGCAAGCACGCTGGAGCAGCAGCCGAGACGGGCAAGGCTTTCCACAAGCAGGTGGTTCAACTGTTCGGGCGAAAGGTCGCTGTGCTCGCTGCCGACGGCGCAATAGAGGCTCATGAGGTCACCCCGTTTTCAGCCGGAACTCGCGTTCGCCTGGGCTGCACTTGGAACGATAGTTGAGATCGGCATCCGGGAGCAACAAGCGAGCTCTCGAGTGCGGTTCCGTCGAACCGTAACTCCCTGGCTATCATCCAATATCCAGCGGGAGGATGCATGGACCTGAGCCGTCGGCGCTTCAACCAGATTGTGACTGCCTTGGGAGCTACTCCCGGGCTTCGCGCGTTTGCCAGGAGCGAATCTGCAGGCGGCGGCTTCACTGAAACGGGACCAGAGGTTTTGCGCCTGGAACGAAATGGATGGATGCCCAACAATCCGCGCTTGCCGGTATTGTTGTATCGCAGCGCGCTGGCGCAGCGAGGGGATGATCCGGCGTCTGCGCTTGAGGCGCTGTTTTCGAAGAATGGCTGGCCGCCGCAATGGCGCAACGGCGTGTACTTCTACCATCATTACCACTCCACAGCCCACGAAGTACTGGGATTCGCAGCCGGCTCAGCGCAACTTGTTTTGGGCGGAGAAGGTGGCCACGAGATTACTGTGCGGGACGGGCGATATCGCACTCCTGCCCACCGGAACCGGTCACTGCTGCCTGACCGCCAGCGACGATTTTCTTGTCGTCGGCGCATATCCACCCGATCAGCACTGGGACATCTGCCGCTCGGCGCCGGATGCCGCCGCGCAGAAGCGCATGGCGACACTTGCCTTTCCAGCGAGCGATCCAGTGGGCGGCACGTCAGGGCCGATGCTGAAGTTGTGGGGCTGAGGTCGATACACAGGTTCATTGTCGAGGCCTCGTCCGACTAACTCGAAGATCCGTTCCGCTAGACCGTCTGCCACGCACGATGGTTGACATGTGACGGTTCCTGATCCAGTTTTTGTGAATCACTGGCCGGTCCAGCTGTAATGCCGGACGCCCCTGCGATGGGCAGAAAGACACGGAAACACGTGTGACACCCCGTTTGCGTTCTGAAACTGCGGCAGGTAAGGCTGCCATCGTATTTCTGCACGATGCCCTTGCTGATCCATAAGCCCAGCCCCGTGCCTTTCGTGGACTTGGTGCTGAAGAAGGGCTGGAAGAGCCGCCGGGCATCTTCGGGCCTGATCCCCACTCCCGTGTCAAGGATGGAGATCGCCATGCCGCGACGCTGCCGTCCCCAATCGGTGGTCTCGCGCACGAATACGCGCAGCTTGCCGCCCCCGGACATGGCCTGTATCGCGTTCCCAATCAGATTAAGAAACACTTGGCGGAGTTCCACCGGGAATCCCTGCACAACGGGCGTGGAGGCGTATTCCCTCTGCACTTGAATATGACTGGAATGAAGCACACGTTCCTGCAATTCGAGCACGTCGTTAAGCAGGTCGGTCAGGTTGACCGCAATGGGCTGCTTGGACTCGCGATAAAAGCTGAGCGTCTGGCGCGTAATATGCGACACGCGCTGTAATTCCTGCTCCGCCACGTCGGCAAAGTGGCGGGCCGTGTCGTCGAGTGACGGATGATTTCGAACAAGGTACAGCGTGTTGGTGATAGCCGCCAGCGGGTTGTTAATCTCGTGAGCGATGATGCCAGCGACGCGGCCCATGGCGGCCAGCTTCTCGGTTTCACGGAGAGCTTCTTCCGCCTGCACCTGCGCCGTAATATCGCGGCTCACTTCAAGAATCGCGTTGCCCTCACGGTTCATCGTCTTGCGGCAAGCCACCACGATTTCGCTGCCATCGCGGGTCTTCTGCAGCAGATTGCCGTGCCAGGTCCGATTCTCCCTTACGGCAACTTCGATCTCTTCCTTCGACACAGGAAACACAGTGTGAAGCACCGCATGCATTTCGCGTCCCAGGACCTCTTCGCACCGCCACCCGTAGAGATTCTCGGCGCCGGTGTTCCAGAACTGAACGTTGCCTTCCAGGTCCCGTACCATGATGGCTTCGGTGGCCAGCTCGAGCAAGTCGGCGCGCGTCCGGAACTGTTCCTCGCGCTGGCGCAGCTCTTCGGTGCGCACAGCCACTCGGCGCTCCAGATCGTTGTTCAGCATTTCCAGCTGGCGGGTCTTGCGGTGCAGATCGACAAAGATGCTTATCTTCGCCCGAAGCACTTCGGGCACAACGGGCACAGAGATGTAGTCGACCGCGCCGCTGCGGTAACCCTGGATCTTGTCGGAATCGGTGAGGTGAACTCCGGAAATAAAAATGATGGCTGTCTTCTGAAACCGCGGATGTTGACGGATGACGTCGGCCAATTCAAAGCCGTCGAGGTCGGGCATACTCACATCCATCAGCACGACGGCGACATCCGTTTTCAAAAGGACACTGAGCGCCTCGGTGGCAGTCGTCGCCTTGATGAGATTCTCGCCCAGCTCTGCCAGAATTACTTCGTAACTCAGCAATTTGGCTGGTTGATCGTCGACCATCAAGATATTGACTTTTTCGTCTGCCTTCATAGGGCCCTCACTCCCGTTTCCTCAAATCGTTTCCCCTTTCCTGAATAAACCGCTAACGATGCAGCCACATGCGAAGCGCTGATAGCAATTGCTCCGTGTTGACGGGCTTGGCCAGGTACTCTGAAGCGCCTGCTTCGAGGCACTTTTCCCGGTCGCCCTTCATCGCCTTGGCAGTGAGGGCGATGATGGGCAGGCGACGCAGTGCGGGATTCTGGCGAATGACCTGCATGGTCTCGTAACCGTCCATTTCAGGCATCATAATGTCCATTAGAACGATCGCCAAATCGTTGGTGCTTTCGATGGTTTCAATTGCTTCGCGCCCGGTGCCGGCGGAAAGAACCGTCATGCCGCGGCGCTCCAGCACGCTGGAAAGGGCGAAGATGTTGCGCACGTCATCGTCGACCACCAACACTTTGCGGCCTGCCAGCGCATCGTCGGAACGGTGCAGCCGGTCGAGCATATCCTGCTTGGCTTTGGGCAGGTCGGCAACCACGCGATGCAGGAACAGCGCCGTTTCATCCAGCAGACGCTCGGGCGACTCGACATCTTTGACCACAACGCTGCGGGCAAATTGATGGAGTTGTGAATCCTCTTCCGGAGTGAGTTCGCGCCCAGTAAAGACAACAACCGGCAGATCCTGCAGCTTGGGCGTGTCGCGCAGCTTCTCCAGCACCTCGAAGCCCGTCATGTCGGGCAGGCGCAGATCGAGCACCACGCAGTCGTAGCCTCCCGTTCTGAGGGCCACCAGAGCGGTCGCCCCGTCATCGACGGTGTCGATATCGATGTCCTTATGACCCAGCAGCTCGCATATGCTCATCCGTTCGGCGGGATTGTCTTCGACGACGAGGAGGCGCTTGCGGCGGGGTTGCGAGTAGTCGCGGATGCGGGTGATTGCCGCGTCGAGATCCTCTGTTGAGGTCGGCTTGGTAACGAAAGAGAAGGCTCCGCGCGCCAGACCGTGGTGACGGTCCTCATCGAGGGTGAGCATCTGGACCGGAATGTGGCGCGTCTTCGAGTCCTGCTTGAGATGGTTCAGAATAGTCCAACCCAGCATGTCGGGCAGGAAGACATCGAGGGAAATGGCCGTGGGGCCGTACTCGCGAGCCAGGGCCAGGGCTTCAGCTCCGGTCTGCGCCAGCAACACCTTAAAGCCCTTGTCGCGCGATAAATCGCACAACACGCGTCCATAGTGCGGATCGTCTTCGACGATGAGCAGAACCGCCTCGCCTTCCTGCAGATTGTTGCGGTCGTCCTCGATCCGCGATTCCTGTTCAACGGCCGCGACATTGGCAAGGAACACCGGCAAAGCCGGAGTCGATGCGCCCGGCCGATCCGCCTTGACGATGGTGGGCGCCGCGGGGCCGACATAGGTCTGAGGCAGGTATAGCGTAAATGTGCTTCCCTTTCCGGGCACGCTGCGGAGCTGAATTTCCCCACCCAGAAGGTTGGCCAGTTCGCGGCTGATGGCCAGTCCCAGCCCGGTTCCGCCGTACTTGCGGCTGGTGCCAGCATCGGCCTGTTGGAATGCCTCGAAGATGATGCGCTGTTTTTCCGTTGGAATCCCGATGCCGGTATCCGACACCTCAAAGGAAATCACGGAGCCGGCGCCGGACAGAATGGGATGATCCGGGCTCCAGCCACTGGGAACCGACGCAATACGCAGACTGACGCTTCCCTGCTCAGTGAACTTGAACGCGTTGGAGAGCAGGTTCTTGAGCACCTGCTGCAGGCGCTTGGAGTCCGTGACCAGGCTGCGTCCCATGCGCGGATCGCTCGCAACTTCGAACGAGAGCCTGCGGTTTTCCGCCTCGTGACGGAATGGTCGGGCCACGGTTTCAAGCAGCGCTCCGAAGAAGATTTCTTCCGCTTCGACCGACACGGTTCCGGATTCGATCTTCGACAGGTCGAGAATGTCGCTGATGAGATTGAGCAAGTCGGTTCCGGCGCCGTGAATGGTGCGGGCAAATTCGACCTGTTTCGGCGTGAGGCTTCCGTCGGGGTTCTCAGCGAGTTGCTGGCCGAGTACGAGAATCGAATTGAGCGGCGTGCGCAGCTCGTGCGACATGTTGGCCAGGAATTCCGATTTGTACTTGGAGGTCAGCGCCAGTTCGCGGGCCTTTTCTTCCAGTGCGCGCCGGGCCTGCTCGATTTCCTGGTTCTTGCGTTCCACTTCGTAATTCTGTTCGGCGAGTTGCTGCGCTTTTTGCGCCAGCTGTTCGTTGGTCTGCTGCAACTCCTTCTGCTGCGTCTGCAGCTCAGTGGCCAGCTGCTGCGACTGCTTGAGCAGGCCTTCGGTCTGCATCGTGGCCTCGATGGAGTTGAGCACGATGCCGATCGACGAGGTGAGCTGCTCGAGGAACGAGAGGTGCGACGCGGTGAAGGCGCTCAGGCTGGCGAGTTCGATGACCGCCTTGACGCGGTCCTCGAATAACACCGGCAGTACGATCACGTTCTTCGGCACAGCCTGGAAAAGACCGGAGCGGATAGGCGAGGCCTTCCTGGGCAGGTCGGTGATGAGCATGCGGCGCTTTTCCGACGCGCACTGTCCGACCAGTCCTTCGCCGATGCGGATTTCGCGCAGGTGGCCTTCCGGCGTGTCGGCGTAGGTGGAGAGCAGCACCAGTGCGCTTTCCGGCTGCGTAGCCTCGCTCTCCATCTGGTAGATCACGCCCTGTTGCGCATTGACCAGCGGAGCCAGTTCCGAGAGCAGCATGCGGCCTACCGTGCCCAGGTCGCGCTGGCCCTGCAACATGCCGGTGAAGCGGGCGAGATTGGTCTTGAGCCAGTCCTGTTCGGTGTTGCGGTCCGTGGTGAGCCGGAGGTTGTCAATCATCGTGTTGATGTTGTCCTTGAGCTCAGCCACTTCGCCGCGCGCTTCCACCTGGATGGAGCGGGTCAAATCGCCCTTGGTCACGGCGGTCGCCACTTCGGCAATGGCGCGCACCTGGTTGGTCAGGTTGTCGGCCAGCAGGTTTACGTTGCCGGTAAGGTCCTTCCACGTACCTGCGGCGCCCGGCACGTTGGCCTGGCCGCCGAGACGGCCTTCGACGCCGACTTCGCGGGCCACTGTGGTCACCTGGTCGGCGAAGGTAGCCAGCGTGTCGGTCATGTTGTTGATGGTTTCGGCAAGCGCGGCCACTTCGCCCTTGGCGTTCACGGTGAGCTTCTGTGTCAGTGCGCCGTTGGCAACCGCGGTCACGACCTTCACAATGCCGCGCACTTGTTCCGTCAAGGTTGGCGGCCATCACGTTGACGTTGTCGGTCAAGTCCTTCCACGTGCCGGCCACGCCGGAGACTACGGCCTGGCCGCCCAGCTTGCCGTCGGTACCGACCTCGCGGGCCACGCGCGTCACTTCAGCGGCGAATGCATTGAGCTGGTCAACCATGGTGTTAATGGTGTCTTTGAGCTCGAGAATCTCGCCCTTCACGTCGACCGTGATTTTGCGCGAAAGGTCGCCGCGCGCAACGGCCGTCGTCACTTCGGCGATGTTGCGGACCTGGGCGGTGAGGTTGCCGGCCATGGCGTTCACTGAGTCGGTGAGATCCTTCCACGTACCGGCGACACCGGGCACGTTGGCCTGGCCGCCGAGCCGGCCTTCCGATCCGACTTCGCGAGCCACGCGCGTCACTTCGGCAGCGAAGGAGCGAAGCTGCTCGACCATGGTGTTGAGCGTTTCTTTGAGCTGCAGGATTTCGCCGCGGACGTCGACCGTGATCTTGCGCGACAAGTCGCCGTTGGCAATGGCGGTCGCGACTTCGGCGATGTTTCTCACCTGCGCTGTCAGATTGCCGGCCATGAAGTTGACCGAGTCGGTAAGGTCCTTCCACGTGCCGGCCACGCCTGGCACCTGCGCCTGGCCGCCGAGTTTGCCGTCGGTGCCCACTTCGCGGGCCACGCGCGTCACTTCGCCGGCAAACGCGTTGAGCTGGTCGACCATCGTGTTGATGGTGTTCTTGAGCTCCAGGATTTCGCCCTTCACGTCCACAGTGATCTTGCGCGACAAATCGCCACGGGCCACGGCCGTAGTGACTTCGGCGATGTTTCTCACCTGGGCCGTGAGGTTACCGGCCATCGAATTGACGGAGTCGGTAAGATCCTTCCAAGTGCCGGCCACGCCGGGCACGTTGGCCTGGCCGCCGAGGCGTCCTTCAGTGCCCACTTCGCGCGCCACGCGCGTCACTTCGCCGGCGAACCGGTTCAGCTGGTCCACCATCGTGTTGATGGTTTCCTTGAGCAGGAGAATCTCGCCGCTGACGTTCACCGTGATTTTCTTGGAAAGGTCGCCCGAAGCAATAGCCGTCGAAACCTCGGCGATGTTACGGACCTGCCCCGTAAGGTTCGACGCCATGGAATTCACGGAGTCAGTCAAGTCCTTCCACGTGCCGCCCACGCCGGGCACCTGCGCCTGGCCGCCGAGCTTGCCGTCGGTGCCCACTTCGCGAGCCACGCGCGTGACTTCGCCGGCGAACGCGTTGAGCTGGTCCACCATCGTGTTCAGCGTGTCTTTCAGTTCAAGGATCTCGCCCTTCACGTCGACAGTAATCTTGCGCGAAAGATCGCCGCGGGCCACGGCGGTCGCCACTTCGGCGATGTTTCTTACCTGGCCGGTCAGGTTCGAGGCCATGAAGTTGACGTTGTCGGTAAGATCCTTCCACGTTCCGGCCACACCGGATACCTGCGCCTGGCCACCGAGTTTGCCGTCGGTGCCCACTTCGCGGGCCACGCGCGTGACTTCGCCGGCGAACGCGTTGAGCTGGTCCACCATGGTGTTGATGGTGTTCTTGAGCTCGAGAATTTCGCCCTTCACGTCCACCGTGATCTTGCGCGACAAATCGCCGCGGGCCACGGCCGTGGTCACTTCGGCGATGTTTCTTACCTGGGCCGTGAGGTTGCCGGCCATCGAATTGACGGAGTCAGTAAGATCCTTCCACGTTCCGGCCACGCCGGGCACGTTGGCCTGTCCGCCGAGGCGTCCTTCGGTGCCCACTTCGCGGGCCACGCGCGTCACTTCGCCGGCGAACCGGTTGAGCTGGTCCACCATCGTGTTCAGGGTTTCTTTGAGCTGCAGAATTTCGCCGCGGACATCGACCGTGATCTTGCGCGACAAGTCGCCGTTCGCAATCGCTGTCGCGACTTCGGCGATGTTGCGGACCTGGCCGGTGAGGTTGCCGGCCATGAAGTTTACGTTGTCGGTGAGATCCTTCCACGTTCCGGCGACGCCGGGCACGCTGGCCTGGCCGCCCAGCTTGCCTTCGGTACCCACTTCGCGGGCCACGCGTGTCACTTCGCCGGCGAATGCGTTGAGCTGGTCGACCATCGTGTTGATGGTGTCTTTCAGCTCCAGAATTTCGCCCTTCACGTCGACGGTGATTTTGCGCGACAAGTCGCCGCGAGCCACGGCGGTGGTGACCTCGGCAATGTTGCGGACCTGCGCGGTGAGGTTGCCGGCCATGGCGTTTACCGAGTCGGTGAGGTCCTTCCATGTTCCGGCCACGCCCGGCACCACGGCCTGACCGCCCAGCTTGCCGTCCGTGCCCACTTCGCGAGCCACGCGCGTCACTTCCGATGCGAAGGAGCGCAACTGGTCGACCATCGTGTTGATGGCTTCCTTCAGCTGCAGGATCTCGCCACGCACATCGACGGTGATCTTGCGCGACAAATCGCCGCTGGCCACAGCCGTCGCCACCTCCGCGATGTTGCGCACCTGGCCGGTAAGGTTCGAGGCCATCGAGTTGACCGAGTCAGTCAGATCCTTCCACGTACCCGCCACGCCCGGCACCACGGCCTGCCCGCCCAGTTTGCCGTCCGTTCCTACTTCGCGGGCCACGCGCGTTACCTCGGCAGTGAAAATGCCGAGCTGCTGAATCATGGTGTTGACGATGTTGGCGGAGCGGAGGAATTCGCCCTCGAGCGGTCGGCCGTCCACGTCCAGGCGGACGGTCTGCGTGAGATTGCCCTGCGCAACTGCGGCGATGGCGCGGGTCACTTCGTTGGTGGGCCGAAGCAAGTCTTCCACCAGTGTGTTGACCGAGACTTCCATATCGTCCCACGCGCCCCGGCGCCGCTCGACCCGGATGCGTTCGCGGGTCTTGCCTTCTTTCCCCACCGCCTGCCCGACACGCTTGAGCTCGAATGCCATCTGCTCGTTGGTCGCGACAATCTCATTGAAGTTGTCGGCGATCTTGCCGGCCAACCCCGTCCACGCAACTGGAAGGCGCACACTGAAATCTCCATTCTTCATTGTCTGGAGACTCTCGAGAATGATTGCCATGTAATCGGCGGGTGGCTCGAGACCATTTGGCGGAAAATGGCCCTCGGCGCCTTGCCCTAGTTCTGACTGCTGAACGGAGGACGCCATTCGATCAGACTCCTGAGCGAAATTGAGTGGGGAGGTCCGTGGACGCCTCGGTCGTGAAGATGCTCGAAACGGCCGGAACTCTGAACGAGCCTATGGAGGCATAATGCACGGGTCGGGGATACCAGTATTTCGGTTCGATGCCCGCGCCGGAGAAGTAGTTGCTTCGCTAAACGCCCGCTAACGACTGGCTCAGGAGCCCCGGTCTAGGCTCTTACTTTAGTGATTATTTTCGAGTTACAAAGGGCATCCGGCGCGCCTTGGCGCGCATCCTTTTCAGGCCTTCCGCGCCTCCGCTTCGGACAGCCAGCCGCGCCGCAAAGTCTCTTGAGGGACACTGGAAAGGTATGGTTTTATGTCCAGGATGGGTGTGCCATCCAGCATGTCAATTCCGCGCACCTGAAGTCGTTCATGATCGCGGCCAAGAAGCTGCACCACTGTAAGCCCGATCGGGTTCGGGCGGCGAGGCGAGCGGGTGGCAAATACCCCGTGCGGCCGGTTATCGGATGGAGGACAGGCGGTGAGGTCGAAGCCTGTGGTGCGATCGAACGCCCAGATCACGAAAAGATGGGAAAATCCCTCGACATCGAGCAGCCCGGGCTCGAATTCCGGAAGAACCCTGAGAATGCCTTCCGCATCGTGTTTGACGCCCAGGCCCTTGGGAATCTCGGACGATTCCTTATAGGGACTTTCAACAAAACCGATCGGCTTGAACAAAAACATGCGAGCGGTCCTCCCGGTCTACATCCTAGACGACGATGCTCGCCAGGCACACTCCAACGTGGATTACGGTTCATCCAGTTGATCGTCGCAATATGTCGAATACGGCTTGGGCTGCGCGCTGGTTACATCGTCTTCACGGTAGCGAGGTCGGCAAGGTCGATCGAATCGACGAGTTGCTCGTGAGTCAGCAGAGAACAGGCAGCTGCGTTCCGCCCACACGAGCAAAGTATTAGTAACAATAGCAAAGCGCAGAGCGACGGTCGCTGCAGTCCCATCACTCGATCGATACCAGCCGAGGCACCTCTTGCCTCGATGAATCAGGCGACTCGATTCGCCTGGAGGTGAATTATTTGGTGACCCCTCGTTCGAGAACCTGTAACATCGTATTCCAACTGTTCGGGGCCCGTTACGCCGGCATTTCGGGTTATTAAGTCAATTCATTTCTGGCAATATGTCCTCCGCATTGAAACGGAACGGGAGTTCAGTGCACAAGTCAGTTGAAGATGTCTGGTTACGCAGAACTCCGCGGATCGTTTCTTGTTCGGGTCCCCTGCATTCTGAGTCATTTCGCCAAGGAGACGGATCATGAAGCGTGGGACGGGACTTCTGGCCTTGTTCGCGTTCCTTCTCACTGGGATTCGGTTTGCGAGTGGACCGGCGACGATCAGGGAAACGTCCGAGGTGAACGCCGCCGAGACGATCAAGCCCGCGCCGAAGATGCCCGCTCGCATCGGCGCCACGTGCCCGGCCTTCGAATATCCGTCCGCCAGTCCTGCGAATCCCGAGAATGCGCAGCAGAGAGAAGAAGGCGATGGCGAAATCGCCGAGCTGGTCAATCGTTTCGTTTATGGAGCCAACGACGCGGCTAAGCTGCAGCCGGGAGGACTGCCGGAGGGCATCCGCCTCATGATTGTCTCGGTTCCGGATCCGCGTCATACCCACCTGAGTCTGCAATTCGACCGCACCCTGGAGGCAGTCCAACAGGCCGCGCAGGACGAGAAATATACCTACGATTCATCCTGGCTTCCGTGGAAGAGCACCGAATCCACTAACCATGCAGAACAGGAAGCCGAACAGAAAGAAGCGGCCAGCCGGGAAATGTGCCCGGGTTTGCTCCTATTCCGGAAAGCCATGTCCGGCGTGGGTGATAAAAACTGCAAGGATGTGGCCCCCGGGGCTCCGCTCTCAGGGAATGCTCTATTTCGCTGCGGAATGCTGGTGTTTGTAGTCACCGAAAAGCCCACCGGGGGATTGAACCGGACGCAATGGGACAATGCGCTTCGCTGGATCGATAAGTATGCGAGCAAGACGCGGCCGGACAATGTGCTGCGCGTGCTTGGTCCCACCTTCTCCGGTTCTTTGCCGTCTTACGTGCGCGCGCTCGAAGAGTCGAGCATGTATTCGGACACATTCTCCGGCACCCTGCTCTATACAGGGCGCATCCGTGGTTGCGGTTCCTGGCGCTGGTTGGGGCGGACGTTGAATCCGGAGCCTTTCGCTGGAGTTCCGCCGACGACAGTAAGACTTCCAGTCCGCATTGCAGATTTCGAGGAAAACGACGCACTCCAGACGGATCGCTTTTTCCGATTTCTGAAGGATCGAGGCCACCGCCTGGCGGAGGTTGCGGTTTTGTCTGAAGACGAGACCGCCTATGGGGGCCTGCCGGACGCGGCTCCCCGCCCGCGGGATCCGGGGCCGGCCAATGATGTCGATGCGGCTGCCCGTTCAGCGGAGCGAAAGGCGATAGACGAGGAAGGCTCGTGCATTTCGGACTATCCGCCGAGCGACCGGCCCGTGCACCTCTACTATCCGCGCGACATCTCTGCCCTTCGTTCGGCATACCAGGAGCAATCGATCTTTTCATCCGGATCGAAAGGCGATACATCGTCTGGTACGCCGCACACGGTTCTGCGTCCGGAATCCTCAGCAAGTGACCGCAACGGCTCGGATACGGTTGAGTTGTTCGGCGGCGCCAACATTGCGCTCACCCAGGAAGCGCAGATGTATGGAATCGTCAACACGCTCCAGACGCATGGGATCCGGTTCATCATGCTCCGCAGCACCAACAGTCTCGATTACCTGTTTTTGGCTCGGTTCCTGCATCGGGCGTATCCCTCCGCATACCTTGTCACCATGGGATCGGATCTCCTGTTCGGGCGGGAGGTCGATTCAACCGAGTTCCGAGGCATAACGGCGCTTTCCAGTTTTCCGCTCCTTCCCCGCGGCCAGGACTGGACGCAGCAGGTGGAAAATACCCCTCAGCATGCGCACCGGACCTTCGGCAGTTACACCATGGAGGGCTCGTACCTGGCCGCTCGCTTTCTGATCACCGATCCCAAGGTGACTCTGGAAGAAATTCACTCAGGTAAGCCTTTCGTACACCCCGGCAAGCCAGACATTCCCGATTATGCCTTTCCCTTCTGGGATAAGCAGACCGAGGCATCCAACTCGCAGCCTGCCACGTGGCTTTCAGTCATCGGGCGGGATGGATACTGGCCCCTCGCGACGCTGAACGAGCCACTGGAGAACACGAAGCGCTTTTCCAACCTTGCATTGGTTGAGAAGAGCCGAAACCAACCTGCGCCCGACGGGCAGAACCGGCCGCGCAGGCCGCAGTTGAGCCTCTCCAGCTCGTGGCGGTTCTTCTGCGTGCTCGCGCTGCTGATCTTCGGGACGCATTACTTCGCCTGCCGCTATGGATATAGACGCCCCAACCTGGGCATGTTCGTGCAATTCACGCGTCTCGACAGCTGGCGCGGACCGGCGCTGATCGCCGCAGGCTGGGCGGTGATCTGCTCCCTGCTGATCATTCTTTTTCTAACCTCCGCGCAGGATCTTCAAGTGGCTCGACTCCCCGGACAAAGTCTGGGTGGTGATCATGGGAATCGCCGCGGCAGCCGCGTTCGGGCTCGCGACTGCTCGAACTACGATGGTGGAGCGAACCATTTGCGAGGGTGCCGGCTGAGGCGATACAGCAGAAAATCGGCAAGGCCAAGCGCCGGAACCGATCCCCCCGACCCATGTATCGTGTGTTCGCCGCGTCGATGTTTGCCGCCATCGGAGCGTTCGCTGTTGCCGTTTGGCTGATTTATGAATTCGGCCAGCCCAGTGAAAGCGCCGTGACTACCGCCTATCGCTCAGTCCATCTGACCAGCGGTGTATCACCTGTGGTGTCGCTGATCGCATTGCTCGCCGGGTTTTACTGGTGGTTCTGGCAATCGCTGTCGGGACTGGCATTGCTGGGCAACGGACGTCCGGTTCTTCCCCGGAGTGCGCAGGAACGCCTGTCCAAGGTCGGGAACCGGATGGCCGAAGGCATCGAGCGGACGGCGATTCCCTTCCCACCCTTCGGCGAATCGACGCTCCTGCTTTACCTGCTTCCCCTTCTTCTTGTCGCCCTCCTGGCTCTAGTCCTGCAGCGGGCGTGGATGGAGGCCTTCGACATGGTTTTGCACACCATGGAGAACGCCGCGTTCAATCGAACCCTTCATGTCCTGATCGCCGTCGCACTCTACCTGGTTCTCGTTGGAGCCATGCAATTCTATTCCACATGGCTTGGTCTTAACCGCCTGCTTCAGGCATTGGATCGCTCTGCCGTTGCGCCGTACGTTCGGAGCATTGCAGGGTCTGTCGATGCGATCGCTGTGGAGATTCAGCGGCACGTCGTCTCGCTCCCGGCACAAGATCTTCTCGCGACAGATGGAGTCGCTGGTTCACCTGCGCAATGAACTCGAAAGCGCTCAATTCCCCAAGTCTGGAACCCTCGCTCTGCGCGACTCTGTGCGCACCGCGTGGCAGGCCGGACAGCATTTTGTGGTGAAGCGAGGCGATGACGACAAGGACTTCGCCATGGTGAACGACATGAGCGCGCACGCCATCCGGCTCACGTTCCAGGCGTGCTCCGAGGTCATTCTTGAGGATCTGCTGGCGCCGGCATGGGAAGACGAACGGGAATCGATGGCGGTGCAGGAGACGCCGACCGAAGGGTCCACAGCGCGGGAGCGGATCAAGTTGAGCAGCAACGCGGCGGTACAGGCGGGCGAAGAGTTCGTGTGCCTGATGTATGTCGGTTATCTGCAGAACCTCCTCGGCCGGATGCGCACCATGGTGCTGTCGATGGCCGGCATCTTCGCCGCCATCGCGCTATCGGTGGGGTTCTACCCCTTCACGCCGCGCCCCACGATTTCGCTGGCCCTGTTATTGCTGCTGCTGTTGATCGGAGCGGTGGTGGGTGTAGTGTTCGCCGGCCTTGATCGTGACAGCACCCTGAGCCACATCACCAATACGGAACCCGGAGCGTTGGGAGCGCACTTCTGGCTGCGAATGGTGAGCTTCATCGGGGTTCCGGCCCTGGGCCTGATCGTGGCGCAGTTCCCCGAAATTACGGACTTCGTCTTTTCCTGGGTCACGCCCACGATGAGCAGCATGAAGTGAAGATTGGACGCCGGCAACGGCCGGCGCTCGCGGTCCCCCCACCCGCGAACCCCCGCGCGCCAAGCCCTGAACCGTAATTTGTCGACAGTCAGGTCAGGGCGTATACTTCGGTCGCCAAGAATTCTGACCACAATTCACATCTGTTTTCCGGCCCTCGAGGCCGCAAACCGGGTTTGATGGGAGGCTCAATGAAAACCTTTTCACGCCGCGATGTCCTCAAGACTACCCTGATGGCGCCTGCTGCCGTAGCCGCGGTGCAAACCATGGGACCCATAAGCGCCGCGATGGAAATTCCAGGCGGCCCCGGCGAAACTTCCTTCGAGCCCATCGCGCGCAATACCAACGACCAGGCAAACATCAGCGCCGGACGCGAGCGCCTGCTTCTCGATTTCGGCTGGCGATTCCATTTCGGAAACGCCGACGATCCGGCCAAAGACTTCGGCTTCGGAAGCGGCGAGACCGGCAATTTCCAGAAGACCGGAAACTTCATGCCGGCTGGCACCCTTGCATTTGATGACGGCGATTGGCGAGCGGTGGACCTGCCCCATGACTGGGCCGTCGAGTTGCCATTCCAGAACGACCCCAGCCTCGCGAACAAAGGTTTTTATCCCCTGGGACGGAAATACCCGGCCACCAGCGTCGGCTGGTATCGCCGCGTCTTCGATCTACCCGCCGAGGATGCAGGCAAGCGCATCACCATCGAATTCGACGGCTCGTACCGTGAAACTATGGTGGTATTCAACGGCTTCTACATCGGCCGCCACAGCGGCGGATACGATCCCTTCAGTTTTGATCTCACTGATTTCGCCACTCCCGGCGGCAGGAACGTCCTGCTCGTTCGAGTTGACGCGACCTCCAGCGACGGATGGTTCTACGAGGGAGCGGGGATCTACCGCCACGTGTGGCTGGTGAAAACCAATCCCGTGCACGTGCCGCAGTGGGGCACGTTCGTGCGGTCTGATATCCGGCCCGGTGAAGCGAGTCTCTCCATCCGCACCGAAGTAAGCAATGACGGCAAAGCCGCGCAGAGCGTGCGCGTCATCTCGACCGTGCTCGGTCCATCTGGCGACCAGGTAGGCCGCACCGCCAGTGCGGCGATGTCGATTCCCGTGGGAGAAGCGCAAAGCTCCGAAGAAAATCACAGTGAACCACCCGCTCCTCTGGTCGCTCGAGGACCGCAATCTGTACAAGCTGATAACGGAGATCCAGGCCGGCAATGAAATTGTCGATCGTTATGAGACCCGCTTCGGCATCCGCACCGCGACGTTCGACGCCGAAAAGGGACTTCTCGTGAACGGCAAGCCCGTCAAGCTGAAAGGAACCTGCAATCACCAGGACCACGCCGGCGTGGGAGCGGCCGTGCCCGACGCGGTGCAGTACTACCGCATCCGCAAGCTCCAGGAGATGGGCTGCAACTCGCTTCGCACTTCACATAATCCGCCCACATCGGAATTGCTCGACGCCTGCGACGAACTGGGCATGCTCGTGTTCGACGAAACGCGGATGATGTCGTCGAACCCGGAAGGCCTAAGCCAGTTCGCGAATCTTGTCCGCCGCGATCGCAATCGTCCCTCCGTCTTCATGTGGTCGATGGGCAACGAAGAAGGCCAGGCGAATACCCCAAAAGGTCTGTCCATCCTGACCGCCATGAAGGCTCTCGCAACCCAGCTTGACGGCTCGCGGCCGGTATCGATCGCGCCCACGGGCGCCATCGGTACGGCCGGTGGGCTGGTAGTTTGCGATGTTGCCGGATACAACTACATGGACCCGCAGGCCGAGGCTTTTCACAAGGCGCATCCCGAAAAGCCAGTCATGGGCACTGAAACCGTGAGCGCCGTAGGCACGCGCGGCATCTACATCACCGATCCCTCCAAAGGCTACGTCGGTTCGTACGATCCCTACACCACCACCGGACGCGCCTCGGCCGAAGGCTGGTGGAGCTTCTGCAATGCACGCGATTGGCTCTCCGGCGGATTTGTGTGGACCGGATTCGATTATCGCGGCGAACCATCGCCCAATGGATGGCCCAATGTCAGTTCGCAATACGGAATCATCGACACCTGCGGATTTCCCAAGGACACCTTCTACTACTACCAGTCCTGGTGGACGATGAGGCCGGTGCTGCACCTCTTTCCGCATTGGAACTGGCCCGGGATGGAAGGAAAACAGATTGCGGTCTGGGTCCACTCGAACCTCGACAAGGTGGAGTTATTCCACAACGGCCAGAGCCTGGGCGCAAAGGACATGAAGAAGGATTCGCACCTGGCATGGAATGTGAAGTACGCGCCCGGCACGATCGAAGCGCGCGGCTACAAGGGCGACAAGGTCGTCATGACGGCCAAGCGCGAAACTACCGGGCCGGCAGCCACGCTCGTGATGAAAGCCGACCGGAATGAACTGTCTGCCGATGGAGAAGATGTGGCCATGTTCGCGGTCGAAGTAAAGGATGCGCAGGACCGCGTTGTGCCTATCACTGACAATGAAGTGACGTTCAAGATTTCCGGTGGAGGCAAGCTCATCGGAGTCGGCAACGGGGATCCCACCGACCATGGGTCGGACAAGGGATCGTCGCGCAAGGCCTTCTCGGGATGCTGCATGGCGGTGGTGCAGTCAACAAAGAAAGGCGGCAGCATCACTGTCGAGGCGACCTCGCCCGGCCTTTCTCCGGCGACGGTGACCATCTCCGCCAGACCAGTGACGCTCCGCCCGCAAGTGGCCGTGTGGGAGCGCGAAATACCCACAGGTCCAGGCATCACGGGCTTGTGGAGGCCGGAGCCACTGCCCGGAGGATCCCAGGTCCTGGCGTTTCTTGCCGGCGGAGATTCGGTCTACTCGCTCAAACAGGATGGCAGCACGCTTTCTGGTTCGGTGGAGGGCGCGGGCGTCAGTTTCATCGGCGGCATGGATGTGCCGGCTCCCGTTGCCGACGGAAAAGTGGACGGGAGCGCCATCAGTTTCAAGGCGGCAGGCAATGCCTACACCGGTACGGTGAAAGGCGATCGGATCGAACTCCAACGCTCCATCAATCTCGGCTGGGAGATGCCGAAGCCTCCCGAAAAGGCCGTCGACGCGCCCGCCATCGGACCTGCGCCTGACGGCTCAGATCCCTCGATCGACGCTTCGTGGAAGATTCCTTCCAGCATCCCGGTGGTGTTGAGGAGAGTGCAACGATAGGCTTCTGACGAATGAACGCACTTCTGTAAGTGGTTACAGATGATTTTGTGACGCTTCAGGGTTCCGGGGCGATTCTCTTCCGCATAAAGAGGGTCGCTTGCGGATTGTCGTTGTAGCGCTCGCACCGTTCATATCCTCGCCGTTCATAGAGGGCAATGGCGGCCTTCAAGTCGTCGTAGCTATCGAGGTAGACCCATTCCACGCCGTTGTTTCTCGCGAACTCTTCCTGTGCATCGAGAAGCCTGTCGGCAATATGGTTTCCGCGCGCGGCCGGTTTAACATAAAGCCGCTTGCATTCGCTCGCGTGCGGCATCGACGGCAGCCTTCGCAACACGACGCAGCCCTGTACCTCGTTTCCCAGGTAAGCCAGCCACATTCCGGATCCTGGCTCATTGATGATTCTGCGAATGCTCGCCGGGCTGTCGCGCTGCACAACATGCACCGCTTCGTAATACTCTTCGAGAATCGCGAACGCATCGGCGTGAGCCGCGGTCAGGCGCTCGATCCGCATCGCGAGTTCTGAAAGCTTAGTCAATGGCTTGATCGAAGTGATCGTTTTACAGTTTTAAAGTTTCACAGTTTCACAAGACGGGGGGGAGGGTACCCATCCCGGCGCCGCTCATCGTCTGCAAGTAACTGAAGATTATGTGGTTATGGGCGCTATCCCGCAAATATAAACGGTTCTAAAGGGCCGTTTTGGGGGGTTTAAAGGGTCCATAACGACACCGAATTGCTTTCGGTGCCTTGGGTTCTGAGCTACTCCGCACTTCGATCCGCTCTTCCAACTCTATTGTGACAAAAAAGAAGAAAGAAAATGCAAAAGCACGCGCATTCTTTTATGCAATCACGAAGACGAGAGCCGTGGTTTGTGAGAAATCAGGGGATTTGCCCCAAAAACTGCTGGCGCTAACCCGGCAATCAGCCCGGCGTCATCATGGATTTGAGAGCCTTGGCATATTCTTCCGGCAGTGCCATGCGCTTCAGGTTTTCGTCGCAAACCACGTGGACCGTCTCGCCTTCGGCCAGTAGCCCTGGCTCTTCCCCATCAGCGGCCGCGCGGAGAATGCGGTAGGCGAATTTGAGCACGGATCCACGCAGGAGCGAAGGCCGCGCTTCGATGAGGATTTCATCGTCGTAGCGTGCCGGAGCGCGGTAGCGGCAGGTCGCTTCGACCACCGGAAGGATCAGCTTGTGCTGGGTTTCGAGCTCATGGTAGGTCAGGCCCAGGTTACGGAGAACTTCTACGCGGCCAATTTCAAACCAGACCAGGTAATTCGCGTAATACACAATGCCCATCTGGTCGGTCTCGGCATAGCGCACCCTCTGGCGGGTGATTGTGGGCATGGTGCGGGCTCTCTTGAATAGCTGATTTTACGGCTTGATATGAGTGAAGATCGGCAGCTTGGTCACGTCGTTGAAGATGATGAAAGCGAAGAAGACCACCAGCACCACGAAGGCTGCCTGGTAGATTCGTTCCTTGACGTTGATGCTGATATCGTGGCGCAGCACGCTCTCGATCAGCAGCAGCAGAATCAGCCCGCCATCCAGAATCGGAAACGGCATCAGGTTCAGGATGCCGAGGTTGATGCTGATGGCAGCGGCCAGCCCGAACTTGGGCAGGTAGCCTTTCATTTCCGCGGCCTGGCCGGCCATGCGCGCGATACCGACGGGACCGGAAAGCTGCGACACAGCGACCTTGCGGGTAAACAGGCGGCCCAGCACTTCGACGATCAAGAACGAGTTGTCGCGGCAAAAGACCTTGGCCTGGGTAACGGCTTTCGGGAACGGCAGCGGGTCCATGCGCGACGGGGTTCCCATCGCCTGAAAGCCGAGCTTCCAGCCGGAATCGAGCCGGGCAGGGGTAGCAACGACGCGTGATCGGGTTGCCGTCGCGGAGCACGCCCAGGGTGAGAGGCTTGCCCTGGCCGGCTTGCATGTAGGCCAGCAGCGTGCCGACGTAGTGGAACTCGTGGCCATCGACGGTCTGAATCTGGTCGCCCTTGCGCAAGCCCGCTTTCTGGGCCGGGGTCCCGGGTTGAACTTCATCCACGCCAATGGGGCCCAGATTGATCTGGGGAAGGATGCCGGCGTCGTTTAGATCGAAATCCTGCCCTTTGGGCACTTGGGGGATATGCAGCGACAGCTGAACCTGTTTTCCGCCGCGATCCACAGTGACGGGGACGGTCTGGTTGAGGTTGAGCGAGGAACGGTTGCCTACCTGCATCCAGTCCGGATTGTCGACGGTATCGAAGTGGCGGATAGTGTCGCCGGTTTCAATGCCCGCCTGGGCGGCGGCCGAGCCGGGAATTACCCATTCAATCGAGGTCTGACTTACGACATTTTTGGGGACTTCATTGAAGAAGTAGTAGTAAAAGACCATGAGCACGAAGGCCAGGATGAAATTGGCCACCGGCCCTGCGAGTCCGATGAGCATGCGCTGCCATCGGGGATGGGCATTGAAGGCGCCGGGATCGTTTACCGGCTCGCCCTCCGACGGGTTCTCGCCGGTCATCTTTACATAGCCGCCCAAAGGCAGCAGGCAGATCTTGTAATCGGTATCGCCGTGCTTGATGCCAAAGAGGCGAGGCCCGAAGCCCACGGAGAACGACTCAACGCGGACGCCGCACAGCTTGGCCACGGCAAAATGGCCGAATTCATGAACCACAACCATCACGCCGATCAGGACGATGAAGGCGACGATGGCAACTACAACTTCGTGGAGATTTTGCATAGACTAAGCGACAAATCCTTCGGCGGTTCGCTCCCTGGCTTGCTGAACTAGAGATACGCGAACTACGCCACCAGCGTTCCAGCCTGTCGACGCGCCTCCCGGTCCACCGCGAGCACCTCGGCAATGGTGGCCGGATGCGCTTCCGGCGTGGAAGCGAGCACTCTTTCAATTGTATCCGGGATTCCGGTGAAGGGGATGCGGCGTTGGAGGAATGCTTCGACCGCGACTTCGTCCGCGGCATTGAGGGCGATGCAGTGGGAGCCGCCTTTTTCCGCCGCCTCGTAGGCCAGGCGAAGGCATGGAAAACGCTGGAAATCGGGCTCTTCAAAGTCCAGATGGCGCAGGGCAGGCCAGATCGAAGGTCAGGTTCGAGGCCGGGCGCTCCGGGTATGCGAGCGCATAGAGAATGGGCAGGCGCATGTCCGTGACCGAGATCTGGGCCAGGATCGAGCCGTCCACGTATTCAACCAGGGAGTGGACGGTGGACTGAGGGTGAACCGTGACCCGCACCTTGCCGGGCGGAACATCGAAGAGGCGGCAGGCTTCGATGATCTCGAGGCCCTTGTTCAGCATGGTGGCCGAGTCGATGGTGATGCGCCGGCCCATGACCCAGGTGGGGTGCTTCAGGGCCTGTTCGGGGGTGATGGAGGCAAATTGCTCGAGCGGCAGGTGGCGGAAGGGTCCGCCGGATGCGGTAAGCCAGATGGTCTTGACCTCGGCATGCGCCCCGACGCGCATGCATTGGTGGACGGCGTTGTGCTCGCTGTCGATGGGCAGGATGGGGACATTCCGCTCGCGGGCGGCAGCGGTGAGGATTTCGCCCGCCGCCACCATGCACTCCTTGTTTGCCAGGCCGACCGGTTTGCCGGCCAGGATCGCGGCATGGGTGGCTTCAAGACCGGCGACGCCGACGATCGCGGACACGACGAAGTCGACTTCGGGCAGTGTGGAGCAGACGACTGTGCCCTCGGTTCCATGAACAACATCGATCGCGGAGATGCCGGCCTTGCGCAGGCGAGCGGTCAGCTCTGCGGCCAACTCTTCGGTGGCCAGGGAAACGACCTTGGGACGCCAGCGGAGGCCTGGGCAAAGGCTTCGTCCACATTGCGGCCAGCGGCCAGCGCTGCCACAGAATAGCGGTCCGGAAACTGTTCGACGATGGAGAGGGTGCTTTGGCCGATGGAGCCGGTGGAACCGAGAATGGCGAGTTTTTTCAATGTCTTAGGAACAACTGGGTGGTTTCAAATTCTAGAACCGCTGGTGGATAAGTTGAGCGTACCATAGCGCCGGAGCGGCCAGCAGCAGGGCGTCGATACGGTCGAGGATACCCCCGTGGCCGGGCAGCAGGGTTCCAGAATCTTTGACGCCGGCGGAACGCTTGAGCGCAGACTCGGCCAGGTCGCCCACCTGGGCGGCGATGTTCACGATGACCGCCGAGGACAAGCCAGTACCACCAGATTTCATCGGCATAGGACAGGGCCACCGAATTCCAGCCAGCCAGGTATTCCGAAATGCCCAGGAGTCCGCCCGCTGCAAGCAGGCTTCCGGCCACAGACGCGATCGAGCCTTCCCATGTCTTGTTGGGGCTGAGGGTGGGCGCCAGTTTATGCCGGCCAAATGGACGGCCGATATACAGGGCGGCGATGTCGCCGGCCCACACCACGCAGAGCAGAAAAACCACCAGCGATGGACCGTTGTGCTGGGCGTGAAGTGCCGGCAGCGAGATCAAGGTGAACCCCGTGTAAATCAGGCAGAACACGGCGTTGGTCGCGTCGGGAAGCACGCGCGCGATGGGACTGGAGAAGGTGCAGACCAGAAGAAGGGTCAGGCTGAGGATACCGAGGATGGAGGCAACTTGATCCGGCCACTGGAAGGTGGCGGCAAACAGCGCCAAAATAGCGATCGCGACCGCAAGACGTGGGGCTTCTGCGCCCTTCAGCCGGGCGAGGGTCAGATATTCCCAGCTCGCAAGAGCGGCCACGACGGCCGTCACCAGGGTGAAAAGCCACTGCCATCGGGGGCCGAGAAACACCACAACCAGAACCAGGGGGATCAGGACAGCAGCGGTAAGTACACGTTTCATTGATGGGTTGAGGATACAGCACGGAGGAAGGGGCGCGTTGAACCAGCAGGGAGTTGGTTCAATGATCGGAGCGATGCTTCGCTTGGTCGGCTCAGCTGGCCGCAATCTTTGCGTGCTCGGCTTCTTCGTCGGTGACGCCGACGCTGTCGCTCAGGCCTCCGAACCGGCGTTCGCGGCGCTGGAAGTCGGCGATGGCTTCGAGCAGATGGATGCCGCGGAAATCGGGCCATAGCCGCTCGGTGACATAGATCTCGGTGTAGGCGATCTGCCACAGAAGATAGTTCGAAATTCGCATCTCGCCCGAGGTGCGGATCAGCAGATCGGGATCGGGCATGTGGGCGGTGTAGAGATAGCGATTGATGTCGGATTCCGTGATCCGCTCCGGCGTAAGGTGCTTACCGGCGACCTCTTCGGCCAGAGAGCGGACGGCGTCCACAATCTCGGAGCGGCCGCCGTAGTTGAGCGCCAGGGTCAGGGTGGTTCCCGTATTGTGCGCGGTGGTGTCGGCGGCCCATTGCATCCGGTCCTGGACTTCGCGCGGAAGTTCGTGGGTGCGGCCGATGTAGCGGATGCGGACGTTGTTGTCCATCATGCGCTGGACGTTGTTCTCGAGATAGGTCTTGAGCAGCCGCATGAGGAAATTGACCTCCGCCTTGGGACGGCGAAGGTTATTTTCCAGTGAAAATGCATAGAGGGTGAGCCAGGGAAGGCCGATGCGCGAGGCGGTCTCGGTAACCAGCTGCACGCTCTTGGCGCCCTGCTGATGGCCGAGGAAGCGCTTCAGGGAACGATTCCCGGCCCAGCGGCCATTGCCATCCATAATGATCGCCACATGCTTGGGCAGGCACTCCGGTTTCAGCGTCGAATAAACGGCGCGCTCTTCCGTTGTGAGCTCATGAATACGCAACGTGCCTGGAGAATACAAATGACCTGCCTTTTGCTCCGGATCCGGCGACTCCGTTTGCCTGTTCTTGGGGGGCGGCTGTTCTGTCCGTCGGCCCGCAACCCGGGCCCACGGCACTGCTTCCGCCCAGCCGCAAATGGTGTGAATCAGACGGAAGGACTGAAATCATTATCGACCCTAGCACAACCGCGCTAGGGTCGCAATTCAAGTTGTTAGATGCCGAAATTGGCGAAGTTTTGAACGCGCCCGGGGTGGAATGGGGCTAAAATCCCTGCATGATTCACGGCGTTCACCTGTTGCTCAACAGCGTCGATCCGGAGGCCGATCGCGCCTTCTTCCGGGACGTGCTGAACTTCCCCCATGTCGATGCCGGCGAGGGATGGCTGATATTTGCGCTTCCGCCTGCCGAGGTGGGCATTCACCCCGCCGAGAAGCACCTTACCCAGCCTCACGCGGGACAGAACCTGGCCGCGGCCACCGTCTACCTGATGTGCGACAGCCTGAGGGAAACGATCGATCTGCTGGCGGCCAAAGGTGTGGAACACACTGAAATTCTGGAGGCGGGTTGGGGCATCGCCAGCAGCATCCGGCTGCCCGGGGGATCGCTGCTGGGACTCTACGAACCGCACCACGCGCTGGCGACGTCGCTCACCGAAGTCAGGAACCAGCGACAGGTCTCCCTGGCTTCGCGCGGCTAGGCATCACGCGCCCGGATTACTAGGCCGTACGGCGCTGCCCCGCAGCCTTGTCCCGCAATGCCCCATAAAACAGGGTGCGCTGCAGCGAATCCAGGCGCGGCAGCAATGCGGCAACCTCGGCCAGAAACGGATCGGCCAGGATCGCCGCAACCTCCTCATCGCGCCGGCTGCGCGCATCCCGCACCAGGTGGCAGACGTCGACTTCCAACGCTTCCGCCAGCCGTTCGAGCGAACCGAGAGTGGGAATGGCTTTGCCGTTTTCGATTTTGGAGATGTAGGTGCGCGGGACCTGCATGCGGCTGGCCAGTTGCCGCTGGCTCAGATGGCGTGCTTTGCGGATATCCCTTACCTGGCCAGCCACGTGCAAGCCGGCTTCCGCCGCGTTGTGAACCGAGGGGCTGGGCAGCGGCTGCGGCCCGAGCACGATCGGCTCTTCGATATCCAGCGGCTTATGGCATTTTCTGCAAAGGGAATTGCTGGTCCGGTACTGCACCAGGGCGCAGTACTCGCAGCGCACGACTTCGCGAGTCTCAACACTCACAAGAGCTGTGGCCATTGGTTGTTCGCGGAGCGCCAGAGCAGGGCGACCGGGGTGCTTTTCAGCACCACTACTTGTGCTACTTTGCGGTGGATGAACCATAATTGTCAAGTAGAGACTAAGGGTCAACCCTAAGTCCTCCCTATAATACCCTGAAAAACCCGAAGAAACACGAACCAAATGCAGCAACACGGAGATTTTTTTGATGACGACAAACCTGGAATGTGGTAATTCGTTTGACCGCGCGCATGCATGGCAGCTTTTGACGGAATGGACCCAGAGCGAAAGCCTGCGCAAGCACGCCCTGGCGGTGGAGGCGTGCGTGACCGCCTACGGGGAGGCCGAAGCAGACAGGCTCGCCCTGTCGGGAGCGGAGCGGGAGGCGCTGCTCCAGCTTTATTCGACGACCGCCCTGCTGCACGATTTCGATTACGAGCGCCACCCCTCGCGGGAGGAACACCCGTTTGTGGGCGTGCGCGAACTGGAGCGGCAGGGATGGCCGCCGGAACTGCGCACCGCCATCCTGGGACACGCGGAGTATTCCGGCGTACCGCGGGTCACCCATCTGGATAAGGTCCTGTTTGCGTGCGATGAACTGGCCGGCTTCCTGACTGCCTGTGCGCTGGTCAAGCCGACCAAAGCCATCGCCGACGTGGAGGCACCGAGCGTGCGCAAGAAGATGAAGGACAAGGCCTTCGCCAAGGGCGTCAACCGCCAGGATGTGATCCTGGGCGCGGCAGAACTGGGCGTCGACCTCGACGCCCATATCGCGTTCTGCATTGAGGCCATGAAGCGGCGGGCGACCGACCTGGGTCTCTGAGAACCCGGTGCTCAGGAGCACCGCGGAGCGGTCAATTTTGCGCTACGATAAGCATCACTCGCCGCTTGCGAGGCAAAGCACCAACGGTGGGGGGAGATTGCGCATGTCCCGTTTCCGTCACATCCTGACCAAGTCCGCCAACGGAGTGGAAACGATCACCCTGAATCGGCCCGACAAGCGCAATGCGCTTTGCCCGCTCCTGATCGAGGAACTGACACAGGCTCTGAAGGAGTGCGAGAAGAGCGATTGCGGCGTGGTGATCCTGACTGGGGCGGGGCCGGCATTTTGCGCGGGGCTCGATATGGAGCACCTGGCCACGATGAAAGCGGAGACCTTGGAGGATTCGCGACGCGATGCGGAAAACATGGCGCGCGTGCTGCGGACTCTGTACGACTTCCCCAAGCCGGTCATCGCGGCGGTGAATGGCCACGCGATCGCCGGCGGCATGGCGCTGGCCACCATCCCCGATTTCACGCTGGCGGTACCGGAGGCCAAGTTCGGCTACACCGAGGTGAAGGTGGGCTTTGTGCCGGCCATCGCGGCCTCCTTCCTGCTCCGGCAGGTTGGCGAATTGCGCACCCGCGAACTGCTCCTGTCGGGCAAGTTGATCAAGGCGCACGAGGCTCTGGAGATGGGGCTCGTCACACAGATTGTCAATGCTGATGAGTTGATGGGAACCGCGCAACGCCCTTGCCCAGAGTCTGCTGTTGAACAGCCCGCAGGCCATGCAGGAAGTGAAGCGGCTGCTCTCCAAGCACGCCAGCCGCCGCCTGGACGAGGAACTGGAAGAAGCTATCCAGGCGAACGCGCAACAGCGGTCGGCCGAGGATTTCAGGGAAGGCGTAGAAGCGTTCCTCGAACGCCGCAAGCCCGAATGGCCGAGTCAGCGTGTGAAGGTGTAGGGATCTTTCCCTACCCGTACAATGGCGTCACGCTAATCGGAAATATAAACTCCGCTTTCAATCATGAGTGCGCGATCTGTGCTGCCGTTGTATTCGTAGACCCAGCATTCCAATATCCGGCCGTCCGTTAACTGAACAGAACACAGCGTGCGAATAAACTGGCTGGCCTTCGGTGACTCCGGATAGTACTCCTCGTATTCATCCAACCTATGCAAAATGTCGGCGCCCGCGGGCAGGCGATAAACCGTCCCGGAAATTCGACGTGAAGAGTTCGATTCCAACACCGCCCCCGGGAAAGAGCCAAGATCGTAGAGCGTTCCCGGAACCGATCCCTTCCCCACGTTCACCAGGTCGCGAACCACATCCGCAACCTGTTCTGGCGCGAGGCCCGGCTGCAAGGTGCCATACGCGAACAGAAATTCGCTCATCGCCGGCGGCTCGAGGCTTTAAAGTGGATTCTTCGCGCGCAGCTCGGCCACGATTTCGGCCGCGGCCGCGCGGGCGCGGTCTTCCTGGTCGGGCGGGAAGCTGATGGCGCCGACGCGGGCGTGGCCGCCACCCCCATAGCGCTCGCAAATCTGCGCCAGGTTCACCATCTTCGCCGGATCGGCCTTGGTCCAGGGATTGGAGCCTACGGCTACCTTGGTGCGGAAGCTCGACTTCGACAGCCCGATCGAGTAGGTGGCATCTGGATGCAGGTAGTAGGGGATGAACTTGTTGAATCCTTCGAGGGGATGGTCGGTGATATCGAAGAAGATGGTGCCGTCGCGGTCTTCGCTGCGACTTGCGGATCAGTTCGAGAGCCTGCTTGTGGCGCTCCAGCAACGGCGGCAGAAGATCGGCCACAAAGGGCTGGCTCAAAACTTCGGCCAGAGGCATCTCCGTCAACAGCGGAATGAGCCGGGGAACAAACTCCGGATCCTGGCTGGACTCGATGACCAGGGTCAGCTTCATCGCCGGCTGGGCCATTTCGACGGCAGCTTCCGGGCTCTCGTAGAGCGCGCCGTCCACGATGTTGGCCCAGTGGATCAACTCCGCTACCGGCGCGGTGTCGAATCCGAACCGGGTCGAGGCGATGTGGGCCAGGAATCCAGTGCAGGAAACGTAAGTCGGATCGAAGAACTTGCGGGAAGCGCAGGCCGGATCCTCCTGGCAGGCGCGAAAATTGGCCTGGTCCTGCGGGAGTGAGGAAAGCCGACTGATGATGATCGAACCACCACGTGATGCGGGGCGATGCGGAGTACTTGAAATCGACGATGGCGTTTTCATCGCCGGTGAAGTCGTCTTCGTCAAAGAGGGCGCCGGCCCGGTGCACCAGGCCGTGGTACTCGTAGCTGGCCCCGGTGACGATGCGCTCGCGATGAAAGCGGGTAAATAACGAGGCTGAGCAAGCTCCGTCGAAACATTTGTCGTGATAAAAGACGCGAACCCGCAAAACCCGCACCCCTCCCATGGGACCGAAGTTGAATCCCGGAACAGTTAAGGATCAAGGGCTCGGCTCAATGTGTCAAGGAGCGGGATCAATCTCGTGACGCGGATCACTTCGCCCGTAAGAAGATAAAACAACCTCAGGAGACGTCGCCAGGGAACCGGACAGCCGAGCCGCGGACCGCGCACTGTTCGATTACGAACAATGGTTGGCGATTGTGGACGCGGCTTTGCATTCCCTCCCGTAGCGGTTGGCCCTAACTTGCATGGAATCGCCCAAATTTCGGGATTTTCGATTTGGCTGACGGAATGCAATAAATCGGACAGCTTCTTGTAACGATCGAGAATTGTTTTCGGAGGAACCGATGCCAACGATACTCCAGGACCTGCGCTACGCGGTGCGGCAGTTGCGGAAATCGCCCGGATTCACGATTGCGGCGGCATTGACCCTGGCCATCGGCATTGGCGCCAATACGGCGATTTTCAGCAGCATGGATGCGGTCGTCCTGCGCCCGCTGGCGGTGCCGCAGATGGACCGAGTCATGACCGTGGCCCAGCAGAAGGCGGAAGGCGATCTCTACCAGGTCGCCCTGGCCAACTTCGTCGACTGGTCCCAGCGGAACCGATCGTTTGAAGAGCTGGCAGTCTACGCACTGGCAGACATGAGCCTGACCGGGACCGGCGATCCTGCGCATGTGAGTGTTGCGCCGGCGTCCGCGGATTTCTTTACGGTGCTGCGCGCTCAGCCATTCCTGGGCCGGGTTTTCGTAAACGGAGAATCGACGCCCGGCCAGGACGCGGTCGCGGTGCTGAATTACGGTTTCTGGCAGACGAAATTCGCCGCCGATCCGCAGGTGCTGGGCCGGAGAATTCAGCTCGATCAGCGCGAGTACACGGTGATCGGCGTTATGCCCAAGAGCCTGCAGTATCCCTCCACCGCCGATGTGTTTGTTCCCTTGGCGCCCACGCAGCAGCAACTGGCCGAACGGTCCAAGAGAGACTACATGGTGATTGGCCGGCTGCGTTCTGGAGTGACGGTCCTCCAGGCGCAATCCGACCTCCGCACCATCGCGACGCAGTTAGCCAAGTCCTATCCCGCGACCAATAGCGGCTGGACCGTTCGTGTGGAGCCCCTGCTGGATGGGATCAACGGGGAGTTCACCCCGCTCTATTACCGCCTGGTGATGGGAGCGACCTTGTTTGTTCTCCTGGTGGTCTGCGCCAACGTGGCCAATCTGCAGTTTGCGCGCGGCATTGCGCGGCGCCCGGAAATCGCCATGCGGACGGCTCTCGGAGCCGGCCGGTTCCGGCTTGTGCGCCAGTTGCTCACGGAAAACATCCTGCTGGGGCTGATCGGCGCGGTGGGCGGCATCCTTTTCGGTGCGTTCTACCTGCGCATGACGCTCATAACCATGCCCGAACGCGTGGCGCGTTACATGTCGGGCTGGTCGAATATTTCTCTCAATGGCCGGGCGCTGGCGTTTTCGATTGGGCTCGCCGTCCTCGCGGGCATCGTGGCCGGGTTTGCACCCGCGGTTCAAGCATTGCGCATCAACCTGGTCGACCAGCTCAAGTCGGGGTCGCGTACCGCGACCGGATCGCAGCGCAGCCGCACCCTCAAGAACATTTTCGCGGTGGCCCAGATCTCGCTGGCGGTTGCGCTGGTGATTGGTGCAGCGCTTATCTCAAAAGGCATGCGGTCGATGCTCCACCTGGCGGATGCATATGAGCCGGCCAAGGTGCTGATGTTCAAAGTGCAGTTGCCGGAAAGCCGCTACGACACTCCGCAGAAGAAAGCGGCATGGTATGCAGCCAGTCTCGAGAAATTGCGGCAGATCCCGGGCGTGACGCACGCCGAAGTCACCGGATCTCTCCCCTATAGCGACACCGGCTGGATGCAGGACTGCGCGATTGAGAATCGTCCGTTGATGCCGGGCAAGTTCCAGACTGCGCAGCGGCTTCCCGTCAGCGATGGGTATTTTTCGGCATTTCATATCGGGATCTCGGCGGGACGCGGATTCACCCCGTCCGATTCGCTTGACTCGACTCCCGTGGCCGTGGTCAGCCGGAAGTTCGCGGCGCAGTACTTTCCGGGCGAGAACCCAATCGGACGGCGCATCCGTATGGGAGACGCCAACAGCCACGAACCCTGGCTGAGAATCGTAGGCATCGCCGAGGACGTGCATTACAGCATGTGGTTCCCGGCCATTCAACCGGCAGTGTACCTCGACGCGGCGCAATTGCCGGCGTCCGATGCCACCTACGCCGTGTTGACCAACGGAACGGCTGCGGGGCTGGCTCCGTCGGCGCGCAAGGCGCTCGCGGCCCTTGATCCGTCGCTTCCCCTGGACGTGCTGATGTCCTACGAGCAGTTCCTCAACGAGTCGCTGGTGGGACTGAAGTACGTTGCCGTCATGCTGGGCATCGATGCCGGAATCGCACTGGCGCTGGCGGCCATCGGAATCTTTGCCGTAATGGCGAACCTGGTTGGAGAGCGCACCCGCGAGATCGGTGTACGGCTGGCAGTCGGCGCGCGTCGCGAGGATGTCCTCTCGATGATTCTGCGGCCGAGCTTCGGTGCTGACCGCAGCAGGTGTCGGAATCGGCGTAGTGCTGGCGTATGGCCTGGCGCACATGAGCGCGAACTTGCTTGTCGGTGTGCAGCCTCACGATCCCATCGTCTTCACAGCCATCACCGGAATCATCGCGCTCATCGCAATCGGCTCAAGCTGGATCCCGGCGCGGCGCGCGGCGCACATCGACCCCATGGTTGCCCTTCACGACCAATAGACAACTTGCTACCACCACAGCGCTGCCATCCTGAAGAGTGCAGCGACGAAGGATCCTCAGCTGTCTCAGGTGCGCCTCTGCGGACAGGAGTTGCACCCGTGGTGGTCTCACGAGAAAAGTTGAACACCCTTCCGAACTGCGTCGAGTATCGAGGGGATTCGAGTGGACGCCTCCGTGAGCACCCGTTGAGTACCCTTAATGATGGATTTGTTCCGCTTCGAGCGGTTCATGTGCGTTACGTGTCGTGAAAGGGATGGCCGCGGCATTGAAGCAAGCTCCTGATTCAAGTCTTGCAGCATCTTTGTCTCTTCGTCGATATCGCGTCGAAGCTGCCGGACAGGCTCTGGGAGCAGGCCTTCCACTTTCCCAAGGCTGAGCGAATCGAGTATGAGTTCAACCGCCGCCTCAGCCGCGCACTCAACGTGATCTTGCAGTGCGCGGACTGTGATATCCCTATGAGCGCTCGCTGGCAGCCGGGCAAGCTGCTGTGCTTGTTCCAAGGATTTCGCCCGGTGATCTTGTGCGGTTTCGTCTGCCAGAATTCGTCTGCACAACGACAGCATACGCGTAGCGTCGCTGGTGATCGTCCGTAGCTGCCCCCATGGCAATCTCCCAACATTCCCACTTTTGCTCTCCATTAAGTTGACAGTCGTGCGAAAGTCCTTCATCCGGCCCACAATGAACATCTCTCTTGCCCGTCGCAGTTCGGCATAAATGTAGTCGGGGCGCTTCGGTACGCTTTCGAGCAAAGTTCCCAGTCGCGCCCGAAGTTGCAGTAACTTGGCATTGTGGGAATGCCACGTAGCCAGCATCTTCAGATACTCAGAATGGGCGGAATCATTTAGGAACATTGAGAGTAAAGTTCGCAGGTCGCGCAGTGTACCCGCGTCCGAATTCGCGAGCGAGAAGGTATAGACGTCATTGGAAGCGGGGTCATCGAAGAGTATGAGACACGGAAGCTGGTCAAGCATTCCAAGTTCGCGGGCAACTGTGTCCGACTCGTACGTCATTGACGTCACTAGTACTTCATTATGAGTCTGTGCCCGGGGATCGAACCTGAGCACTGAATCAACGGATTCCGCCCCGCCGTTCAGGACTGACGGCTTTAGCTCAATCTCGATTCTGCCGTCGTTGGACCAGGGGGTATGCTCAATGTCATGGTCGCCTTGGTCTTCCTCAAAACTCGGCGCCCACAGGTTTGGACCGGGCTCAGCATTTAAGCGCACGTCGTTATAAAACATCAGGAACGCCGCGTATGGCCCACATAACGAATCTAATTGCATCTCGTATCTGTGCAGCCACGTGAGCGCCTCGTCGTCGACCTGAGTTGCAAGAGCGAGAAGGTATGCCGCGTAGGGTTCGCCGAGAAAGCCAGAAGCGTTCGCCCGGAGACGGTGAAGCAATTCTGCCCCCGAACAATACACATGGAAACCCATCCAAGGAATTATATTCTCAGGCTGTCCTTCCCTGGCCTGCACCCCTGGTCCTATCACTGCCAACCCGTCGGTGACTGTTCAACAACAGTCCACCCGACGTCTGGCCTGAGCCTCCAGAGGTAGGCTTGTCTACGGTGGGGACTCTCAGTTTCGGGTAAGCCCCCGATTTTCGGACAGGAAAGAGTTGTAAGGCAAAGAGGTGTCCGCGAATGCCTCGCTTCCGCCTTCGCTTGCTTTTCAACCCGCTTCTTCTGTCGCCTGGAAACTCAGGTCGGGCATCTGCTCTCCGACTCGCGGCCATTCGTGAACCATTCCCGGCCCTTGCGCGTAAAATCTTGGCAGCGGAAATTCAGCCCACAATAAGTTCTGGTTCGTTTTTTGAGGAGACCATGGGCCCGGAGTCTGTCACACCATCCAAGGATGCATCGCCGGTTCACGAGCCGCCCGAAGCCCTGTTCGGAACTCCGCGCCCGGACGATATGAACTGGGTCTTCTTCGGGAGCCAGGGTCTCCGCGCCGGCTGGTCGCTCCTGATCTTCGGATTTCTGCTCTTTGTGCTCGCCCCTGTCTTCGGCACATTTCTCTCTTTCCTTGTCTTCGATGTGAAGAAACTCACCATTGTGTCTGGTTCGCCCCTCAACACAATCCTCGGCGAGGGAGAATGGGTAGCCGCGCTGCTGGCCGCGACGCTGATCATTGCCGCGCTGGAGCGCCGCCGCGTGGCGGACTACAACCTGGCCGGCCCGAAGCGGCTCTCGCTTTTCCTGGGCGGCCTGGCGGCAGGGTTTATCGCGGTCTCGGTGTTGATTGGCATCCTGAGCCAGGGAGGCTGGGTCCATTTCGGACCGCTCGGCGCTGTCGGGGATGCACATCTTCAAATATGCCTTGCTGTGGGGCCTCGCCTTTGTGCTCGTGGCGCTGTTTGAGGAAGGCACGTTCCGGTGCTACCTACTCTCCACGTTTACGCGCGGCATCAATTTCTGGTGGGCTCTGGCGTCGGTCGGCCCAATTTGCCTGTGGTTGGCGCTGACCTCCAGGGGCCATGGAACCTGGGGCACGTACGCGGTTGCGATGGCCGGCCTGTTTCCCTGCCTCTACCTCGAATGGAGTAAATCCCCGCAAAGTGGCTTTTGGCAGGCGGCGTGGGTAACATCGGTGGGCTTCGGATTCATTCACACCTTCAACAACGGCGAAAATTGGATCGGCGTGCTGGCTGCCTCCGCCATCGGTTTCGTTTTCTGTGTCAGCATCCGCATCACCGGATCGGCCTGGTGGGCCATCGGGTGCCACACCGCGTGGGACTGGGCGGAGTCCTACTTCTACGGAACGGCCGACAGCGGCTTTGCGGCCCGCGGCCACTTGATGACTACAGTGCCGGCCGGCTCTCCGCTCTGGAGCGGCGGCGCGGATGGGCCTGAAGGAAGCGTGCTTGTGTTCCCCGTCATGCTCCTTCTGCTGATGGCTCTGTATGTTTTGTACGGCCGGCAGAACCCCGCGGCCGCCCCGCAAAGGGCGGCCCAGCCGCTCGCGGGCTAAGGTTTCAATTCGTTACTGGCTCGGAAGCAGCAATCGGCAGACATACCGAGCTATCCTGTTGGTTGACCGATGGCCAACCCTGACGCTCTCGATTCATCGACTCAACCAACTTTCGCGCGGGAACTCAAGCCGCGTAAGCGGCGCTGGCTTCGCGGACTCGCATGGGCTGCGCTTTGCCTGGTTGTACTGGTCGCAATAGCAGTCGCTGCCGGGCTGGTCTGGCTGCACTCGGTGGCGCTGGCCGCCCTGCCGGTGCTGGATGGCGACGTCCGGCTGGCGGGCCTGTCCGCCCCCGTCACCGTGCGCCGCGATGCCCATGGCGTGCCCCACATCGAGGCCGCGAACCAGGACGATCTGTTTCTCGCGCAAGGGTATGTGACCGCGCAGGACCGGCTCTGGCAGATGGATGTCTATCGCCGCAATGCCAACGGCGAACTGGCGGAGGTCCTTGGTGCGGGGCCTGGTCAAGCACGACACGGCTCAGCGCGTTTTGCGGTTCCGCGCCACGGCCCGCCGCATTTACGACCAGTTGTCGACGGATGATCGCCGCCGCGTGGACGCATATGCGCGCGGCGTGAACCTCTTCATCACCCAGCACCCGGACGCGCTACCGCCCGAGTTCCGGCTCCTGATGTATCGGCCGCAGCCGTGGAGCGGGGCGGACTCGATCAGTATCGGCATGATGATGGTGGACATGCTCGACACCCATTGGGATGTGAAGCTCGCGCGCCAGCAAATCGCGGCCAAACTGAACAATCCCAAACTGGAAGCGGACCTTTATCCGGTGGGCTCATGGCGCGATCGGCCCCCGACCGGCGAGGTGATCGACCTGACCCAGCCGCGGCCGGCGCCGCCGCCGGTCAGCGACGACGAGGAAGATGACCGGACGCAGGCGGGGGTGCGGAGCGGACCACAAACCCACCTTAGCGACAAAAACAAATACGTCGCGAAGGTGGGGCACCCGTTACTCGTTGATGATTTGGGCGATTTGCAAGGTCTGCGGACGATACTGGGCCTGCCGGACTGCGCCGGCTGCGCGCCGGGCTCGAACAACTGGGTCATCGCGGGCAAACACACTGCGAGTGGAAAGCCGCTGCTCTCGAACGACATGCACCTGTCGCTCACCGAGCCCAACATCTGGTACATGGCCGACCTGCGCGCGCCGGGCTTCCACGCGGCCGGCGTCACGCTCCCCGGCATGCCCTTCGTGATTGCGGGACACAACGACCACGTGGCCTGGGGATTCACCGCGCTGTTTGGCGACGTGCAGGATCTATACGTTGAGAAGCTCGACGGCAAGGGCAACTACCAGGGCGGCGATTCGACCTGGAAACCGCTCGCTGTCCAACATGAAGTCATCCACGTCCGCGGCAAAAGCGATGTGACCGTGGATGTTCAATCCACAGACCATGGGCCGCTGCTGACTCCCATCCTTTCGGCATGTTTCCGGGCGAAACAAAAGCCGTCTCACTGAAGTGGACGCTCTACGATCCAACCCTTAATTCCCTTCCCCTGTACGCGATGAACACGGCATCGAACTGGACTGAGTTCTCGACCGCTCTCAGCGCGTGGTGCTGGCCAACGCAGAACGTGGTCTACTCCGACGACCAGGGGCACATTGCCTATCACGCCGTGGGCCGGGTGCCGCTGCGTCCCGGCGGGCTGAAAGGCAATCCCATTCAGGATGCGCAGCATGAGTGGCAGGGCTACATTCCCTTCGACGCCATGCCCGCGGCCTTCGACCCGCCGTCGGGATTTCTGGCCACCGCCAACTCGCGCGTAACCACCGACAAGTCTCCCTATCCGCTCACGCTCGAGTGGATGGATCCGTACCGAACCGAGCGCATCTACAAATCGCTGCAGGGCCACGATCAGCTCGCCCCCAAAGACCTGCTGGCCGTGCAGACCGATATCTACAGCGAAGTGGACCAGGAGTTGGCCCATCGCTTTGCCTATGCGATCGATCACGCCACCGGCACAGACGCCCGGATGCACCAGGCCGCCGATCTCATGCGCAGTTGGGACGGGAAGCTGACCGTGGATTCGCCCGCTGCTTCGCTCGTAACCCAGGCGCGAGCCGCGTTGTGGCCCCTGATCCTGGAGCCCAAACTGGGCAGCCTCTCCCGCGATTACCGCTGGGCCGAATCCAACTTCGCCGAAGAGGAAATCATCATGCACGGCAATGCCGACTGGCTTCCCTCCGGATACAAGAACTGGGACGCGGTGCTGGCCGAGGCCGTGCGCAAAGGCATGGAGAGCACCAAAGAACACCCTGCCGCGCCGTCCGACCTGAGCCAGTGGGTTTATGGGAGCTGGCACGTCATCGATATTGAACATCCCCTATCCGCGTTTCTGCCGGTGGTGGGGCGAATCGCCGGGACAGGCCCATACCCGCTCAGCGGCGATACCACCACGGTGAAACAGGTGGGCCGCACCTTCGGACCTTCGCAGCGCTTCACGATGGACTGGGGCAACATCGACGGATCGACGGAGAACATCGCGCTGGGCGAAAGTGGAAACCCCTATGGCGCCTATTTCCGCGATCAGTGGAACGACTACTACGGTGGAACGACCTTTGCGCTTCCCTTCAGCCCGGCGGCCGTTGCTTCCCAGACTCGACACACCCTTCGCCTGATGCCATGAGACGACAGGGAACAGGGATCAGGGATCAGGGATCAGGGGTTACGGGTAAAGGATCGATCGGGCGGCGGATGGCGGGGCCGGCCATCATCCTGCTGTGCGCGGCACTCGCGATGGCGCCGCAACTGGCGCGCGGCGTATCCTGCGGCCACGATTTTGATTTCCATCTTGTTTCCTGGCTCGACGCTCTTCACAGCTGGCGGGTCGGGATTCTATATCCCCACTGGACACCCAGCCCCAACTATGGGGCTGGCGAGCCTCGATTCATGTTTTATCCGCCCCTGACCTGGATGCTTGGGGCCGTCCTGGGCGTGCTGTTGCCGTGGCGTTTTGTTCCCCAGGCAATGACCTTCATTCTGCTGGCCGCGACAGGGTTCGGGACACGAGCTCTGGCCCGCCAGAAATTCAACGCCGGCATCGCCACACTGGCCGGCTGCGTCGCCATCTTTTCTGGCTACGCATTGTTCACCGCCTACGAACGCTCCGCGTATGCCGAATTGACGGGCGGCTTCTGGGTTCCAATCCTGCTGCTGCTCATCCTGCGCAATCCGGGCGGAACCCAGCCGGATCCACCACGTAAGCTGGTCCGGCGCGCATTGGATGGGTCCGCCCTGCCCCTGACCCTGGTGGTCGCCGGCGCCTGGCTGTCCAACGCACCCCTGGGAGTGATGCTCACCTACCTGCTGATCGGGGTCGCGCTCACCGTCGCGGTGCTGGCGAAATCGTGGGCGCCGGTGCTGCGCGCCGCTGTTGCCATTGGGCTCGGGTTGGGGCTGAGCGCCTTCTTCCTCGTCCCGGCGGCCTGGGAGCGACGCTGGGTCGCTATTCGACAGGCAGTCGACGATCCGGGTCTGCGGATCGAGAACAGCTGGCTGTTCGCGCGCCACCCGGACCCGTCCCTGGAGTTGCACGATATCGAGTTGATCCGGGTCTCGATCATCGCGATAACCATGGTCGCCCTCGCACTGCTATGCCTGGCGGTGAGCCGGTGGCGGCGCACTCTACCCGCCGATCGCGCGTGGTGGGTTCCCCTGGGCCTGATTCCTGTCGTGGTCCTCCTTTTGCAGCTTCCCCTCTCTGAACCGGTATGGAAAGCGCTGCCCGAGCTTCAGTTCTTGCAGTTTCCATGGCGCTGGCTGGTGGTGCTGGAAGCACCGATGGCCATCTTCTTTGCTGCATCGGTGTGGGCGGAGTCGCGCTGGAGACGGGCGGTCGTGTACGTCGTCTGTGGCGTGGCGTTCCTGATGGCGGCGGGCGTCGCGGACTTTACGTTATTCCAGGGGTGTGACAGCGAAGATGCGGTCGGAGGGATGCTGGACGACTACAACGCGGGAACCGGATTTGAGGGGACGGACGAGTATGCGCCCGTGGATGCGGACAACTCCCTGGTCGCGACAAGCCTGCCCTTCGCTTGCCTGGTGCTCGATCCGGCCATTGTGCTGGGGAAGGGCGATCCGGCTTCAACCCCGGATTGGTCAGCGGACCAGGGCAGCTGCGATGCGACCTATCCTCGCATTGACGAGGGGCGAAGCGCATCGCCCGAGCACCTGCGCCTGGTAGCGACGGTCCCTCACTCCGGGTCGCTGGTGCTTCGTCTGCGCAGGTATCCGGCATGGAGGGTGCGCGTGAACGGAATTGACGTCAATCCGATCCCGGGACGGCAGGATGGCCTGATGGCGGTGCCGGTTCCGAAGGGGCACGTCGACCTGGCCGTCGACTGGACGACCACGCCCGACGTTCTGATCGGGCGCCTGATCAGCGGGCTGGCGCTGGTGTTGGTCACAGGCCTGTGGTTGGTGGAGTACCCGCGGTTCCGACCTCGGTTATGATGATGGGAATGCGTGCGGATGTGAAATCGCTGATTCAGGAAGGCGCGGAGCTGACCGACCGGGCGCTGGAGGAGCTTCTTCCCAGTGCCGACACGGTTCCGGCGTCGATTCACGGAGCGATGCGGCACTCCACATTTGCCGGCGGCAAACGGCTGCGGCCGGTACTCGCCATCCAGGCGGCCGCGACCATTGCGGGCAAAGTTCCCAAGGGAATCGAGCGGCTGGGCGCGGCCATCGAAATGCTTCACACCTATTCGCTGATTCACGACGACCTGCCGGCGCTGGACAACGACGACCTTCGGCGCGGCAAGCCGACCTGCCACGTGGCCTTTGGAGAAGCCATCGCTATTCTTGCCGGCGATGCGCTCCAGACCTGCGCCTACGAGGTGTTAGCCAGCCTTGAGTGCCCCGCGGAAGCGACTGTCCAGATCATCGGCCTGATCGCCAGAGCCACGGGCACTGTCGAGGGCATGATCGGCGGCCAGGTGCTGGATCTCGAAAGTGAGCATCTGAAGCCTACGCCGCAACTGGTGGAAGCGATCCATCGCGCCAAGACCGGAGCCCTGATCCGGGTCAGCGTGGTGGCGGGCGGAGTCTATGCCGGGGCTTCAGCAGCGGATGTCGCCGCGCTCGACACATTCGGCCGCAAGGCCGGGCTGGCCTTCCAGATCGTGGACGATGTGCTCGATATGACGGTCGATTCGGCTCACCTGGGCAAAACCGCCGGCAAGGATCTGGCCACCGAAAAGGCGACGTGGCCGGCCGTATTCGGCATTCGAGCAAAGCCAGCGCGACGCCGCCGACCTGATCGATGAAGCCTTTGCGGCCCTGGAGCCTTACGGCAGCCGCGCCGATGGCCTCAAGTCCGTCGCCCGGTACCTCGTCGAGCGCAAAAACTAATTGGCAGTCTAACGTTGAATGCGGTTTACCGCTTGCGTGTGCCTCGGTTTTTTCTGCCCTGAGTTACTCGTCGCACCGAACTGCTCCACAAATTGGCCGAGTTGCTCGCCATCCGCACCCTCCGAAAGCAGAGGCTCGTGCCGTTTCGTTTTTCTGGCATGTTCCGAACGAACTCCAGACCGACGCCGTCGTTGCCCCAACGGACGGCGGTTGCCATGACCGTGATTGACCGTTCCGCCTGGCGGCCCATCCTCCAGCGTCTTCGTCAGGGTGATCCGGATCTGAGTGCCCAGATACCAACGTTCTTCAGTCACCACGTACATGCCTGTCGCACTGATATCCCGTACGGGCTGCGACTTGGGAGGCCCGCCGGTCCAGAAGTGGGCGACCAGGCCCGGCGCCGGCTTCCGCGCGCCACTTCTCTTGTCCTGGCCAGAAGTGTCCGGGAATAACCACCGCTCCAACCAGCTCCTCTTCGGCTGGATGGGTACGGCCGGTTGAACGAGGGGTTCATCAGCCTGCTGAGACTCCGGTTGCACGTCCGCAGAAGGGCTGTTCTGTTGCGAAAGAGCGGGATCGGGATTTTCGGACGACTCGTCCTTCGAAAGGACAGGGCACTGGGATCGGCTTCGGGCTCGCTGCCGGTGATTCCGGGGGGCATTGAGAAGCTCTGATCGTCCCATTGCGTCTCGTCGGAACGACAGAGCTGCAATTCCAGGCGGTGTTCGTCGTGGGACGAAGGGTTAGAACCGGTGGGCTCTTCCGCAGCTCGAGTCGCCGGCCATTCGGGCGGGTGGACGGGAGCGGTGGGAAAATTCACGAGTACGCCACCCGACCGTACTGGACGTGCAGAATTCGCCTTTGCCTGCTGTCCGTTACTCATCGTGAGCCACCCAACGTATCGAATGAGACAGACGCCGCGGTCATCGAACCTCGCGGCACTCCACAAGACACTATCGGCAGATTATTGCTACTACGATAGCAGCGTTTAGCGCTGGATGCCATCCCCATATGAATGCCTCCTGGTTACAGGTCTGGGTCACTCTCCTGATTGCGGTGGTGAACGGTAGAATTCGAGGTGATCACCACCGCAAGAGGATATCCAGCTTGAAGAATCTGCCGCTCCGTGCCGTCTGCTTTGGCCTCTTCTGTTGGGCTTTCACCGATGTTGGCTTGGCGCAACCGCCGCAAAAAGAGACTGCCTCGGCCGCGCAGAACGGTCCATTTCAGGTCGATATCCCCGGTGTGATTGGCCGGTCGGACATCGTTTTAGGCAGACCGAACCTCGAATCCGGCGAAGCCATGCCGCTCGGCAACGGCAGCCTTGGCGTCGCGGTGTGGTCGGCCGAAGGCTTCACCGCCCAGCTGAACCGAAACGACACCCTGCCGGATCGCCTGTCGCCAGGACAGGTTGTCATTCCAGGCCTCGCCGTTCTCACGCGCGCCAAGGATTACTCCGGACGCCTGGATCTTTATCGCGGCGAGTTTCGAGAACAGGGCGGGGGCATGACCGCAACGGCTTTTGTCGAGCCTCGGACCGATACGCTGGTCATCGACGTCACCGGGGCGAATCCCAACGAGCCGCAAACCGCAGTGCTGAAGCTCTGGGAGCCGCGGACGCCGCGCGCAACCGCCGACGGTCCGGCAGGATTTCTCGCCGAGTCGTGGGTAGACAACAAGAACCCCGGGGCATCGGGCCGCGCCTTCGGATCGCTCTCAGCCATCACCGCGCAAGGGCGCGATGTTTCCGCCGCTGTCACCGACCCTCGTACCGTTACCGTTTCGTTCAAGCCGCAAGAAGACGGGCACTACCGGGTCATCGTCGCGGCTCCTCATTATGACGGCACGGGAGATGCCAGGAACGTTGCACTGGCGTCATTATCAGCCGACCCGGATGGCGCGCACGTGTCCTGGTGGAAGGATTTCTGGACGCGCGCGGCGATGATCAAAATCAGCTCGAAGGACGGCGCCGGCGAGTACATGGAGAATCTCCGCAACATTTATCTTTTTGTCGCGGCCATCGAAAAAGGGCGTCGAGTATCCGGGCTCGCAGGCCGGCATCGCCGACATGATCTCCGCGGCCCAGGACGAACATCGCTGGGATTCATCGGCTTTCTGGCACTGGAACCTGCGCATGCAAGTGGCGGCCAACATCGGCGCGGGCCTGCCGGAGCTGAACGCCACGTACTTCAATCTCTACCGGGAGAACCTCGCCAGCATCGAGCAGTGGACGAGGGAGAACATGAAGGGCCTTCCCGGAGTTTGCGTGCCGGAGACCATGCGCTTCAACGGGCCGGGCATCGAATACGAATCCGCCTGGAAACCGGCCGCGATTGGCAGAAATTGCGATGCCAACTTCAAGCCCTATTACAACGCGCGAACCATCACCACCGGGGCCGAGGTATCGCTGTGGGTCTGGCAACAGTATCTCGTTACGGGCGATCGCAATTTCCTTGCCGAGAACTATCCGCTGATGGCCTCTGTCAGCCCGCTTTCTGCTCGCCTACCAGAAGACGGGGCCGGACGGCCTGCTGCATACCAGCCCTTCGAACGCACACGAGACGCAGTGGGATGTTACCGATCCAACCACGGATATCTCGGCCATCCTGGCGCTCTATCCAGCCACCATCCAGGCCGCAAATCTGCTTGGCAAGGATGCTGACCTGGTTCGGCAGATGCAGGCGGCTCTGTCAAAGATCCCTCCACTGCCGCGAACGCAGTCAACCGGCCCGCGCACCTTGCTGCCACCCTCCGCTAATGCTGATGCGGATGGTGCGGATGTAATTGCCGAGTCGTACCAGCCTGGCGCCGAGGACCACAACATTGAAAACATCGGGCTTGAGCCGGTGTGGCCGTATTCCATCATCGGCGATACGTCGCCGCTGTTTGCCCTTGCCCAGCGCACTTTTGCGCATCGTCCCAATACTTCGGCGGTCGATTGGAGTTTCGATCCCATCCAGGCCGCGCGCCTTGGCCTGGGCAGCGAAGTGGGTTCGACCCTGATTGCGTCCACACAGAAGTTTCAGGGTTTCGTCAACGGCATGGCGAAATGGGAAGCGTCCGCAAAGGAGTTCTATGTCGAGCAGACGGGCGTGGTTGCCGACGCGCTTCAGGAAGCATTGGTCCAGGATTATGACGGCCTCATCCGTGTGGCTCCCGCCATTCCACCGGGGTGGGATTTCGACGGGAGTGTTTATGTCCGCGGCAACACCCGGGTTGACGTCCAGACGAGGAATGGAGAAGTCACGACGTTGGTGATCGAATCCGGAGCCGATCAGCCGCTCAAGATTCGCAGTCCCTGGGCGGGAAAACCGGTCGATGTGATTTCGGTGAAAACCGGACAGAAAATTGTGAACGGCGTGGTGAGTACGGTCATCGAATTCCCTGCGAACGCCGGCACAACCTATGTTGTCGAAAACCGTGACGCCGCGGGTGCGAATTCACGCGTGGCTGCGGTCGGTGGCACACCGGCGACAACCGCCAGGAGACTCGGACCGGTTCAGATCGGCCTCTTCGCCGTGAGCCAATAATTTACACGGCTCCCTTCCCTGACTGGTCGTCTCTTCTCGGAAATTTCGGGCGCGTCGATGACAATGGAGAAGTAATGCTGACCGAAGCCGACATCCTGATCGCGTTGCGCGACTGCTTCGATCCAGAAGTGAAGCTGAATCTCGTCGATCTGGGGTTGATCTATGGAGTGGAGACGGGGCCCGATCCGGATTCGGCTCCGGCCTGGCCGCGCCAGTGGGTGAAGGTCACCATGACGCTGACGACGCAGCAATGCCCTGCCAGCGGGCTGATCTTCGAACAGGTGCACAACCGGCTCGCCGGGATTCCCGATGTCAGCAAAGTAGACGTGAACCTGGTGTGGGAACCAAAGTGGACGCCGCATCGCATCAGCGAGGCGGGGCGGCGTCAACTGGGAATCTGAGATCAGAGTTTACCGGTTGAACACCGTACGCAGCTTTTCGCGCTTGGCCGCCAGGTCGTCGATGGTGCCCTGCACCTGGTCGAGAATACGCTGGGCGTGGCCCAGGTGTTGAGGCAGGGCGTTCCACCATTCGCGGATCGTTTCCTGCTGATCGAGCAGGGAGAGGGCCGAAGCAGCCGAGGTAACGACCAGGCCCGCACGCTTTTTTCCGCTCAGCAGCAGCAGCGAACCGACAAGGAAAGTGCTGCCGACGGCGATTCCCAACCAGTCGGGACTTTCCTGCTGCTGCGCCATGCTTTCAGTCTGACCTTGCGGGTAGTTAGCATTAGTCACCGGATGAGGAAACGCTGTCACGCCCATGAATTCTCCTTTGACGGTTGCGAACTGATTGCCGCCGTCCCGAAACTGGGTTCTGGTGGCGCACGCGAGCATGCCGGTTGCTCTCGAAGAAGCTCAACTGCCGCTCTACAAGAGATGCCGGAACGGACCCGCTGGTGGCCCTGAAGCCCGACGGTCCCTAGTCCAGATCGAAGTCGCGCAAGGGTTTGCCCTCCGGCGCATCCTTGGCCTTCTTCAACGCCTCGGCGAACTTCTTCTCCAGCAGGTCGGCCTTGTTGCGCTCCGCGTCCACGCTCTGGCGGAAGATGGACTCCTTCCGTTCGTCTTGTTCCCGCATGGCTTTGGCCGCCATCTCGAGGTCTTCAAACATGCGTTTGCGCGGGGCCGGCGTGTGACTGACGACTAGCCCCGTGGCCGCGTCAATTTTTATCATCGCCCCGCAATCTGGACAGGCTACTTCGAAAAGCTTTTCGCTTGCATTTGCCATTTCAAGTGGCATTGTAGGCGCAGGGGGGCAGGATTGCACAGAGGGAATCCCGGCTCACGAAGGCACGCGGAGGGGTGGGGCGGTCCTCCATTCGTCACATTGATCCCATTCCGAGCGCAACTGAAAGGTTCAGGCGGTGTCAACCCGACTGAAGCTGGAACCCGGTACCCATTCCTCCCGTAGGTACATCCAGATGATTTGCCTTCGACCCGCGATCGCCCGAGCAACCCTGGTTTGGTCGTGCCTGTTTGTGGCCTGGTCGTGCCCGCCCGGAGTCGCCGAACAGGCCATGACTTCCGTTCCGCTGCCTGCGGCGGAAGCCGTGATGGCCAAGGTGGCAACCAATCAGGACCAGGCAGAGGCAGAACGCGCCCACTACGTGTATGTTCAGCACGCCAAGATGGTCTCTCGAAGCGGCAACCACGTGATGTGCGAGGAAATCACTGATTATCGCATTACGCCATCCATTGACGGATCTCATGCGGAACTGCTGAAACTGGATGGCCGGGAGTTGGAAAATCACAAATACCTTGCCTACAGTGCCCTTCCGCCGGATGAAAGCGCCCCCAAGAAGGAAGAAGATAACGACTCGATTTCGGTGACCATCAAGGACGACAGCCTGGATCGCGACCTGGTCGAAAACATGCGTTCGAATCTGATCCATGACAAGTCGAAAGACGGGATCAGTGCGCATCTGTTTCCGCTGACGTCGAAGGATCAAGCCGATTATGCGTTCCACATGGTCGGGCGCGAACGCATGAATGGCCACGATGTGTATCACATCTCATTCCGGCCCAAGGACAAGAATGATTTTGGCTGGAGTGGAGACGCCTTCATCGACACGACCGCTTATCAGCCGGTGCTGGTGACAACCGGCATGGCGCGCAAGATACCCTTCGCGGTGCGGACGTTTCTGGGAACGAATCTGCCGGGGTTGGGATTCACGGTGACGTACGCGCCGCAGCCGGATGGGGTGTGGTTCCCGGTGTCATTCTCGACGGAGTTCAAGATCCATGTGCTGTTTTTCTTCCATCGCGAGATCATTCTCGATGCGCAAAACCGGGAGTTTGAGAAGACACACGTGACTTCGAAGATGGTGGGGGAGGCGACGCCGGTGGAGGAGAAGCAGCCGTGAAGCGGCTGCTGATGCGCTCCTCACCAGCCTGGACACCAGCGGGTCGGCGACAAGAGAAAGGCGTGCTTGCGTGCAGCGCCTTTCCCCTGGTTTCGTAAATTGTTGGTGCGAATCTGCGATCAGTGTTTTTCGGCAGCGGTGGCCAGCTTGGCTTCGGCTTCGGCGATGACGTGGAGGGCCTCGTCGTAGGCTTCTTCGCTTTCGCCGGCTTCGTCCCACATTTTCAGGCCGCGGTCGAGTTGCTGGTTGGCCCGGTCCACGTTGATTTCTGCCGGCTTCAGTGCGTCGTTGGCAAGAATCGTGACCCGGTCGGGCAGTACCTCGACGAATCCCCAGCTGACGTTGTAGATTTCTTCGCCTCCAGAACCAGATCCCGACCCGCCGTGAAGGCGCACGTCGCCCGCACCCAGTTCGGCGAGCAGCGGAGCGTGCCCATACAGTACTTCCATGTAGCCATTCTTCGCGGGCAGCTCGACCGCATCTGCCGTTCGTTCAAACAGGATGCGCTCGGGGGTGACCAGCCGGACGCGGAGTTGGTTGGATTCGTCAGCCATTTTTAGTTCTCAGTTCTCAGTTCTCAGTTCTCAGTTGAAGCGGCATGCAGCGAGATCGGAACAACTGACCACTGACAACTGTTCTTTACGCCGTCGCCTTCAGTTTCTCCGCCGCTTCGAGCACTTCTTCGATGGCGCCCTTCATATAAAACGCCTGCTCCGGGACATCGTCATGCTTGCCTTCGATGATCTCCTTGAAGCTGCGCACAGTATCCGGGATCTTGACGTAGCGGCCCTGCATTCCGGTGAACTGCTCGGCTACGTGGAAAGGCTGGGAGAGGAACTTCTGCACCTTGCGCGCCCGGGCAACCGTCAGCTTGTCTTCGTCGGAGAGCTCGTCGATACCGAGGATGGCGATGATGTCCTGCAGGTCCTTATAGCGCTGCAGAATGCGCTTGACGGCCTGGGCCACATCGTAGTGCTCCTGGCCGACGACGCGGGCGGTGAGAATCCGTGACGTGGAGCCCAGGGGATCGACGGCCGGATAGATGCCGAGTTCTGACAGCGGCCGGCTCAATACCGTCGTGGCGTCGAGGTGCGCGAATGTTGTGGCTGGGGCGGGGTCGGTGAGGTCGTCGGCGGGCACATAGACAGCCTGTACCGACGTGACCGATCCCTTGCTGGTGGAGGTGATCCTCTCCTGCAACTCACCCATTTCCGTAGCCAGGTTTGGCTGGTAGCCCACGGCTGAAGGCATGCGGCCCAGCAGCGTAGATACCTCCGACCCGGCCTGGGTGAAACGGAAGATGTTGTCGATGAAGAGCAGCGTGTCGGAGCCTTCGACGTCACGGAAGTACTCGGCAACCGTGAGGCCGGTGAGGGCGACGCGGAGACGCGCCCCTGGCGGCTCGGTCATCTGTCCGTAGACCAGGGCGCACTTGGAGTTAGCCCAATCGCCGGGCTTGATCACGCCCGACTCGGTCATTTCGGTCCAGAGGTCATTGCCCTCGCGGGTGCGCTCGCCCACGCCGGCGAAGACCGAGAAGCCACCGTGGTTCTTGGCCACGTTGTTGATGAGTTCCATAATGACGACGGTCTTGCCCACGCCGGCGCCGCCGAAGAGGCCGATCTTGCCGCCCTTCAAGAACGGCTGGATCAGATCGATGACCTTGATTCCGGTCTCGAACATCTCCTCGTGGGTGGACTGCTCGTCGAACAGCGGCGCGGGGCGATGGATGGGCATGCGCTGCTTCTCGCCAATGGGGCCGAGCTCGTCCACGGGCTGGCCAATGACATTGATGACCCGGCCCAGCGTCTCTTTGCCAACCGGGACGCTGATGGGGCCGCCCAGATCGATGACCTTCATGCCTCGGACCATGCCGTCGGTGGCCTCCATGGCCACGGTGCGCACCCGGCCTTCGCCGAGGTGCTGCTGCACCTCGAGAACGACGTCGATCGGGGTCGGTACCTGTGAAACCATCGCTGGTGACGCGCAGCGCCTGGTAAATGGGCGGCATGGTCGCTTCTTCAAACTGCACGTCCACAGCGGGACCGGAGACCTGGATTACTTTGCCAATATTTTCTGCCATTTTCTGCCTTCTTCTTAAGTGAGCCGTCTCGCTAATAGCTACGAGCTGGCAGCTGGAAGCTGTCTTTATACCGCCGCAGCCCCGCTGACGATTTCAATGATTTCCTTGGTGATGGCGGCCTGGCGCACGCGGTTCATCTGCAATGTGTAGGCGTCAATCATGTCGGATGCGTTGTTCGATGCCGCGTCCATAGCGGTCATGCGGGCGGCGTGTTCGGCGGCTACCGACTCCGCCATGGCGTGGTAGAGCATGGACGCGATGTACTGGGGCAGCAGGCCGTTGAACAGTTCCTCGGGCGGCTGCTCGTAGATGTAGTCGACGTTGGCGGTACCGAATTTTTGGGCCTCTTCATCGGCCTGTTTCGTGTCGGCGGGCTCGAGAGACACCCCCGCGCTGATGGCGGCTTCCGCGGCGCGCTCCCGCTCTTCCACGGTCGGCTCGGCCACGCCGGTAATCTGCGGAGCCCCGATATCGATGATCGGCAAAAGCTTCTCGACCACGACGCGCTGCTGGATCACGGATTTGAATTCGTTGTAGACGATATAGGCGGCGTCGATCTCCTCGTGAACGTAGCGGGAGATGATGCTATGCGCGAGTTCGAAGACACGTCCGGCGTCGAGTTTCTCAAGCATGCCGGGATGGTCACCGATCATCTCGATGACACCCTTGCGAGCGGCGCGGACGTTCAGCTTGCGGCCGTCCTCGGTGGTCTGCTCGTCGTAGACCGCTACGGGGTAACGGCGGCGCATCTGGTCGCGGCCCTTGCGTCCGACCGCTTCGATGTCGACTTCCCTGCCGTCATTGGTGCCGATGAACTGGAAGGCGGCCTTGAAGATGTTGTTGTTGAAGGCGCCGGCGAAGCCCTTGTCGCCGCTGACGACGACCAGGAGCACGCGCTTCTCTTCGCGGGTCGCAAAGAGCGGGTGTCGCAGGTTGCCGGTTTCGGGGTCGTAAATTTCGATGCGGCGCTTCAGCGATTCGAGCACGCTGGTGATCATCTTGGCGTAGGGACGCGCGGCTATGGCCCGCTCCTGCGCGCGGCGCAGTTTGGCGGCCGAGACCATCTTCATGGCCTTGGTGATCTGCCGCATGTTTTTCACGCTGCGAATGCGGCGGCGAAGATCGAGGACGTTTGCCATTGCTTAGTTCTCAGTTCACAGTTCGTGGTTCATAGTCGTCAGTTTTTAGTTGTCAGTTTTCAGCATGGTGGCCGGGCGCTGCGAACTGTGACTGACGACTGCTGGTGTTACGCGGGAACTGCAGCTTCCTGTTGCTGGCTGACGAAGTTGGCCTTGTATTCCTTGAGGGCATCATGCATTCGCTTGCGCAGGTCGTCATCGAGCGCTTTCTTCTGCGTCAGTTCGTCCATCAACTGCTGCTGCGCGTTGTCGAGGTACGAGTAGAGGCCGTCTTCGAACGACCGGATCTGCTCGATCTTGAGGTCGTCGAGGTAACCCTGTGTGCCGGCGAAGAGGATCAGCGTCATCTTCTGCCAGGGGAGCGGGTGGAACTGCGGCTGCTTGAGCAGTTCGGTCAGGCGCGAGCCGCGATTGAGCTGCTTCTGCGTGAGCGGATCGAGGTCGGAGCCGAACTGCGAAAATGCCGCCAGTTCGCGGTACTGCGCCAGGTCGAGCTTCAGTGTCGACCCCACCTGCTTGACCGCTTTGATGGCCGCCGAAAATCCCACGCGGGAGACCGAGAGGCCAACGTTCACGGCCGGACGCACGCCGGAGTTGAACAGGTCGGTTTCGAGGAAGATCTGGCCGTCGGTGATGGAGATGACGTTGGTCGGAATATACGCCGAGACGTCGCCGGCCTGGGTTTCGATGACGGGCAGCGCGGTGAGTGAGCCGCCGCCGCGCTCCTTGCTCATCTTGGAGGAGCGCTCGAGCAGGCGCGAATGGAGATAGAAGACGTCGCCGGGGTAGGCTTCGCGGCCCGGAGGGCGGCGGAGCAGCAGCGAAATCTCGCGGTAGGCCATGGCGTGCTTGGAGAGATCGTCGTACATGACCAGGGCGTGCTTGCCGTTGTCGCGGAAGTATTCGCCCATTGCGGTGGCTGAGTAAGGCGAAAGATAGAGCATGGGGGCCGGCTCGGAGGCCGATGCCGCCACGATGATGGTGTGGCCCATGGCGCCGGCTTCGGTCAGCGTCTGCACTACGTGGGCAATCGAAGAGCGCTTCTGGCCTATGGCGCAGTAGATGCAAATCAGGTCGTTTTTAGCGTTGTTGATGATGGTGTCGAGCAGGACGGCGGTCTTGCCGGTCTGGCGGTCGCCGATGATGAGCTCGCGCTGGCCGCGGCCGATGGGAATCATGGCGTCAATGGCCTTGAGGCCGGTGGCCATGGGCTCGCGGACGCCCTGACGGTCGATGATGCCCGGCGCGAGTCGTTCGACGGGCAGCGTTTCCGTGGTGGCGATGGGACCTTTGTCATCGATTGGCACGCCCAGCGCGTTGACCACGCGGCCCACCATGGCCGGGCCGACCGGCACGCTCAGAATCTTGCCGGTGCGCTTGACCTCGTCGCCTTCGCTTAACTCGGTGTATTCGCCCAGGATCACCGCGCCCACGGAATCTTCTTCGAGGCTGAGGGCCAGTCCTGCGATGCCATGGGGAAAGCTGAGCAGCTCGCCGGCCATCACTTGTCGAGGCCATGGATGCGGGCGATGCCGTCGCCGAGAGAAGTAATGGTTCCGACTTCGTCGACCTGCACCTTCGAGTCGTAGTTCGCGATCTGTTCGCGAAGAAGCTGTGTAATCTCGTCTGCCTTGATTTGAGCCATTTGCGTCCTTCAGTGGTCAGTGATCAGTGGTCAGTGGTCAGCCGCTCCGTACTCCTCGATGCCGACCCCTTCGAACCCAAATCCCGACCGTCTCTTGTCAATCCTTCGACTGCCTCCGGAGAAATCCTGATCATTGATCACTGACAACTGATCACTGATTATCCGGCAATTAAAGCTTCTCTCAACCGGTCAAGACGGCCGCGCAGCGAACCGTCGTACACCGTGGACCCGATGCGCACCACCGCGCCGCCCAGAATGCTTTCATCGAGCTTGAACGTTGCCCGGATCTCGGCGCCCGCCAGTTTGCCAACGCCCGCCAACAGCGAGCCCCGCTCATTTTCGTTCAATTCGCGCGCGGTCACGATTTCCGCCTGGCGTATCCCCTGGCGCTGCTGCAACTCCGCGCGATAGGCGTCGGCCACTTCGTGGATATGCGCGATGCGATCGTTGTTGATCAACACCGCAAGTAAATTGCGCAACTCGCGCTGCAGGCCGAGCTTCGCATTCATCTTGTCGAGAATGGCCACCTTCTGCGGGGCCGGAACGGCCGGATTGGAGAACAAATCGCGCAACTCGGCGCTGCCGTCCCAGGTGGCGAGGAAGTCGTTGAGCTGCCGGTCAATCGCAGCCGTGTCCAATTTGGCCGATGCCACCACATCGGCGAAGGCGCGGGCGTATCGGGAAGCAAAGGCGGCCATCTAGTTCTTCCCTCCCCTGATGCTGCCGGCCGGCTTGCCATCGCCACCACCGTTCTGCGCGGTCTCGCTGACAAATTCAGCGATCAGGGCACGGTCGGTCTCGGGCGTCAGAACCAATTGCCGGACGGCCTGGTCGATGGCCAGGTCGGCGGCAAAGTGGCGAAGGCCGCGCTTTGCCTGAGCCGCGGCTGCGCTGATTTCCTGTTCGGCGGAGGCTACGATGCGCGCTCTCTCTTCCTCGATGGTGGCCTTGATGCGCGCTTCGTCCTTGAGGCTCTCTTCCTCCACCTGGGCACGGATTTTTGCGATCTCGTCGTCGAGCCGGGAAAGTTGCGCCTCCACCGCTCCGAGGCGCGCGTTGGCGTCGGCGGTCGTCTTGCGGGCGGTTTCAAGATTCTGGCTCAGCGTGGTGCTGCGCTTGCGAATGATTTTGGGCAGGATCTTGGCGATGGGGATGACGATCGCCAGTGCGATGACGGCGAAATTGACAAATAAGAAGACGTTTGCCGTGGTTTCGACCGACAGGTGAAGCGCCTTGCCAATGGAGGCAACGAGCGGCGTGTGCAAATAAGCTGCGTGCTCCTTCTCCTCCTCCGCGTTCGCTTCCTCCTGGAGTTTTGCGGCCTCGCCCTCACGGTGGCCGGCGGCGGCCCGACTGGTGGAAGCGGCGGCGGGGTGATCCGCCTCCTGGGCTGCCACGCGAAGGGGCACAATCGCCCATCCGGCGACAAAAACGGTCAACAATGCCAGCCAAAGAGTTCTTTGCGGCCAACGTGATTGCGGAATGGTGATTCTCAACGCATACCCCCGGCAGCCATCGGCAGCACTGCGCGGACCACCTGGCCGGCCAGATCCGCGGCGGAAGCCTGGATCGCCTGCCGGGCGTTTCCGGCCTCAGTCTCCAGTTCGGCCCTGGCCTGGCTCACCGTGAGCCCGGCCGACTTGCGGGCCGAATCGAGCGCGGCGTCCCGCTCCACGTTCCACTGCTTGATGCGCTGCTCACGGATCTTGAAGATTTCGGCACGAGCCTGGCGGAGTTTGTTGGCGTACTCGGCAGCCCGCGCTTCGGCCTTGGCAATGGCCCGGTGTGCGTCTTCGATAGCGCCCTCGGTGCGGGCGCGCCGCTCGTCCAGCGTTCGGCTCAGGGGTTTCTGCACCAGAAACTGGTAGCACAGCACCAGCACGATGAAGAGCAAAGCCGTGGGGATGGCGCCGAGCAAAAGTGTCCCGACTTGTTGAATGATTTCGTCCATGCGGAGAACCGGTGTTCGATCAGGTGGTCAGTTTCAATGTCGCTTTGAAGAGAACCTCTTTTTGTATCAGGGTGGACTGGGCAAGTCAACGCGCTGGGGTGGTTTGGGCTGGCATCTGTGATAGTGGTCACGAATCGGAAAAAGACAAGCAAAATATAGCTTGCTTTCCAGTGAAACTGGCCTACACTTAAAAGTACCACCTAGACCCGGTTCAGGGTCCAGCGGGCGGCCGGTTTCGGGAAATCCTTCCACTCCCGATTCCGGTTGGCCCGCCTCTAATTTTTTGGGGCTAAATTCCCTGTTTTTCCTCACCGCGGGAGTCTTCCGTTCGGTTCCAACCACCATAACTTTCGCACGTCTGGCGCCGGGACAACCTACGGCTTCGGGGCTTGATTCACGGTCAGCAAGCCTTGTGCGCGCAGCCAGAACTCCAGCAGATTGGGCCATTGGTCGAGGGCGGCATCGGCTTTGCCCAGGCCTACACCGTGCCGTCCATTGGCGAAGATGTGCGCTTCGGCCGGGACGCCGGCCTTGACGAGCGCCTCGTAGTAGCGCAGGCCCTGTTCCACCGGAACTGTTTCGTCATTGAAGGTGTGGAACCAGAAGGTGGGCGGTGTTTCCTTGGTGACAAACAGGTCGGGAGAGTAGGCCGTCCGCAGTTCCTCGCAGCGATCCATGACGTTGAAAAGCTTGCAGTAGCTCAGATGCGACGTGTCCGTCGAGATGGCGCCGATCCAGGGGTAGCCGAGCACGGTGTAGTCGGGACGGCTGGAAACGCGTTCAATAGGATCGTCGGCGTCGGGTTTGCCGGGAACGAACTGTGTCGACGCCAGCGCCGCCAGGTGGCCGCCCGCTGAAAAACCGATGATCACGATCCGGTTGGGGTCGATGTGGTAATCGGCCGCTCTGCCCCGCACCATCTGCACGGCTCGCTGCGCATCGAGCAGGGGCACCGGGAGAAGATAGCCGTTGGAACTGAGCCGGTATTGCAGAACAAAGGCCAGGAAGCCGCGGGCGGTGAACCAGTCGGCCACCTGGCGGCCTTCCAGGTTAGCGGCCAGACCAACGTATGCTCCGCCAGGGAACACCACGACGGCCGAACCGTTTTCGTGACCGCGCTGCGGGGCGAAGATAGTCAGCGTGGGAATGTCTTCGCAGGCTTTTCCTTTCGCCTGGGGCGCGTCGCCCGGCCACAGACGCACGGTCTGGATGCCGAGAAACGCATTGTCTTCGCCGGCGGTCGAGCAGGGCTGTTTTTCGGCAATTGCAGTGGCGGCAAACAGCAGGCACGCGAATGCGAGTGTGGCAAGACGCTTCAAGGGAGACCTCGATGCTGATGGCGAGGATTATAGCGAAACCGAGGCCCAAGTCCGGCGGGCTTCGGAGTTCCTGGCTTTCCCACCCTTTCGCCATGAAAAAGGCGAAAGGATGGGGCACGGAGATGGTACGCGAACACGCGATCAGAGTCCTGGAAGCCAGAAGCTTGTCGCTGACCGCCTGTTTGGTTGGTGTTAGCATCAGTTCTGACAGGAATGCAAATCCAAAAACTGAAAATCATTCCCCTGGGGGGCCTGGGCGAGTTCGGGATGAACTGCCTGGCGCTGCGGTGGGAAGACGACATTATCGTGATCGACGCGGGCCTGATGTTTCCGGAATCGGAGCTTCTGGGCGTCGATATCGTAGTGCCTGACATCACCTACCTGGTCGAAAACAGGCAGTATGTCAAGGCCATCGTGCTCACCCACGGCCACGAAGATCACATCGGAGGCCTGCCCTGGATTCTGAGCGAGCTCAAGGTCCCGGTGTACGCCACCGAGTTCACCCTGGCTTTTGTCGAAGGCAAGCTCGAAGAGCATCATCTGCTCGACGAGACCACGCTCATCGAGATCGCACCCAAGGAGAAGTTCTCCATCGGGCCGTTCACCATCGAGCCGATCCGGGTGACGCATTCCCTGGTGGATTGCGTGGCCCTGGCGATCGAGACGCCGGTCGGTGTCGTGATCCACACCGGCGACTTCAAAATCGATCTCTCTCCGCTCGATGACAAGGCATTCGATCTGCACACGTTTGCCGAGTATGGCAAGCGGGGAGTGCTGGCGCTGCTGCAGGACTCGACCAATGTGGAGCGGCCCGGCTATACGCCCAGCGAGCGAGCGGTGCGGCCGCGCCTCGACGAGATCTTTTCCCGCGCCCGCAAGAAGCTCTTCTTCAGTTGCTTCTCGTCGTCGATCTACCGCATCCGCATCGCCATGGAACTGGCGCGCGAACACAAGCGGAAGATTGCCATCATCGGCCGCTCGATGGTGGAAAGCACGGAGATCGCGCAGGACCTGGGATACCTGAATGTGCCCAGCGGGCTGGTGATCAATCCGGGACAAATGCGCGACTACCCGGTGGACCAGTTGATGATCCTGATCAGCGGCACGCAGGGAGAGCCCATGAGCGCGCTGAGCCGCGCCGCGGTGGACAACCACCGCCATGCGCATATCGATCAGGGGACACCGTGGTGCTGAGTTCGCGCATCATTCCCGGCAACGAGAAGAGCATCTTCCGCGTGATCGACCACCTCTACCGCCGCGATGCCAACGTGATCTACGACGATGGATCGCACGGGCTGATTCATGTCAGCGGTCACGGGTGCCAGGAAGAGATGCGGCTGCTCATCAACCTGGTGCGGCCGAAGTTCTTTGTGCCCGTGCATGGCGATTATCGCTATCTGCGCAGACACGCACAGATTGCCATGGAGACCGGCGCGGTGGAGCACGCGATTGTTATCGAGGACGGCGACGTGCTGGAACTCGACAAGGACGATGCGCGCAAAGTCGAGAAGGTCACGGCCGGACGCGTGCTCATCGATTCGGGCTCGAGCATCGACGTGGTCGAGGACCTCGTCATCCGCGATCGACGCATCCTCAGCGAGGATGGCATCGTGCTGGCGGTGCTGGCCATCAACAAGCGTACGGGCAAGATCGAGCAGCCGCCGGAAGTGGTGATGCGCGGCTTCGGCGGCGCCGATATCACCGAGCAGGCCCGCGAACTGGTGCTGAAGACTCTGGATGGTTTGAGCGGCGAGCAGAAAACCGACTACGGCATGGTCAAGGAAAAGGTGCGTGTCGATTTGAAGCGCTTGATCCAGAAGACCACCGGCCGCCGACCGCTGATCATGCCGGTGATCATGGAGATCTGAGCCTTCAGCTTTTAGCTTTCGATGGTGCGTGTTTGGACTCGAGGGCGAAGGCTAAGAATGGCAAAATCACAGTGGCACAGATTCTACAATGCGAAGGTAGCGGCTCAGCCCGCAGTGCTCTTCGAACTTCTGTCGGACATGCCGAATTATGGGCGCTGGCTACCTCAATCCGACGCGTTCGGAGAGACCACGGATGTCGTACCATACCCCGTCCAACTAGGCTCTAAGTATCATGACGGGAAACCCGCTGAGCCTGGAAAAGACTGGTGGGGCACTGTGATCGGCTTTCAGCCTCCGGGCTCGATTGACTTCCACCACATCATTCACATAGCCCAGTTGCGGGCGACAGTTGACGTGCACATTCACTATTCCTTCGAATGGGAAGGGCAGAATACCCTTGTCAATCGCTGGCTGGTTTTGGACATCGCTATGCCTGCAATCCTACGTCCGCTCCGTCCTTTAATTACCGGCTCCTTCGAGAAGGAAAATGTCCGAACGATGGTAGCGGTAAAAAAATACGCCGAAGCGCATCCAGAAGGCGTCCCGAAGTAGTCGAGAATCGCGAGACCCAGGTATTCAGTAACTTCATCGATTAGGCGACATTCCAGCCCTTTACGTCGTCGCACAATCTAACCCCGTTACCGGTTTGGTTTCGCGCCATGTGGTGGGTAACAACGCAAAAGAACGGCGCCAGCGCACTCGGATTGCAGCGGGTTCTGGGTCTGCGGAGCTATGAGACGGCCTGGACATGGCTACACAAACTGCGCCGTGCCATGATCAGACCTCGACGAGACCTGGTGCACGGCCAGGTCGAGTGATGAAGGCTACATAGGCAGCCCCGAGGAAGGATTGCCGGGACGGCTCAACCTGGAGAAGACGCTCGTGGTCGTTGCCGCACAGGAAGATGGGAAGGGCATCGGCCGGATTCGCATGCGCCAAATTCCGAATGCCTCGGCTGAATGCCTCATACCCTTTGTTCGGGACTCCGTCGTGCGGGGGAGCATCGTGCATACCGATGGATGGCTTGGATACTCGCCCCTGGAAAGCAATGGCTTTCACCACGAGGTCACATACCTGAAAGGCAACAGGAAGGGCGCCTCGGAACTGCTGCCTCGCGTTCATCTGGTCATTTCGTAAAAAATAGATAGAGAGAAAGATATAAATTAGGGTGCTTTATGAATCGCAGAAAATTCCTGGCAAGTTCTGTTGCTCTTCCCATGGCGGCGCGAGCGGCGATGCTGGACGGACAGGCAGCCGACAACGCCTGCACCAAAGGTCGCGCCCGGCTGCGGGCACGAACCTCAGGCCAGCCAAACCTCGATCGCTATCACCACACGCTGAACCGTGTGCTGCACGGGACCCAGCCGGAGTATACGCAGGAATTTCTGCTCGAAGACCTGCGCGGAGAGCCGGGGCGACGCTTTACCAACTTCAGCGGCGACCTGTCGGGGCGCTGGATTGGCGCGCTGGCGGCGTCTTCCGCATCCTTCGGCGAAGAATTTCCGGCACTCGGCGAATTCGTGAAAAAGGCACTGCCGCTGCAACATGCGGAGGGCTACTTCGGCAAGAGCTTCGATGCGCAGCATCCGGGCGACGACGACCTTGCGTTGCTGTGGGGCAACGGCCGGCTTCTGGTCGGACTGATGGAGTACTACAACCTGCGGCGCGATCCGGCGACGTTGGCGGCGGCGCGCAGGCTGGGCGATTTCCTGGTGGGGATCGGCCCGGTATTCAACTCGCAGAAGATGGCCGATGATTTCGGCGCCGGACACTTCGCCACCTCGTACATCTGCTGGACCCAACAAACCGAGGGGCTCGCCGCGCTGTACGCGGAAACCAAGGACGCAAAGTATCGGGACCTGTGCTCGGACATCTCCGCCCGCATGGAACGCAGGCCCGGAGACCATGTGCACGGCTACCTGTGCAGCGTGCGCGGAACGCTCGCCCTCTACCACGCGACCCAGGACCGCGCTTACCTCGATCGCACGGTTGCCGCGTGGAACGACATCCAGAATTCGGGCGATATTCTCATCACCAGTGGAGTTCCGGAGGCGTGGTCGCCGAAGAAGAAGCGCACCGAGGGGTGCGCGGAATGCGACTGGCTGCGGCTGAATCTCGCGCTGTACCGGGCTACGGGGGACGACAAGTACCTCGCAACTGCGGAGTCGGTCCTCTTCAATGAATTCGCAATGAATCAGTTTGCCAGCGGCGATTTCGGTCATGCCGTCCTCTACGAGGACTTCACGCCGGAAACCGTCGAGGTGAGGGCCTGGTGGTGCTGCACGCTGCACGGCTTGCGCGCCTTTCCTGACGTGCATGACAGCGTCTTTCGCCAGCAAGGCGACAAGATTTTTTACGACCTGCCTCTCGACGGCAAGTGGAAATCGCAAACCGCGATCATCGAAGCGGAATCGCGTCTTGCGACAGAAGGCAAGATTCGTCTCGTCGTCGAGAATATGGCCGGCAACCATTCCCTCACGATCCGCAAGCCGGATTGGGCCGAGGCGGTGGTCGTGACCACGAACGGCAAGCGCGAGCCGAGCCTGAATGTTCCGCGGATCAAAACCGGCGATGAGATCGTGGCGAAGTACACGATGAATGTTCGCTCTGCGGCACCGATCGCGTGCAGACTCGGCCCGGCCGCAAGGCGTTGTACTTCGGGCCCTGGCTGCTGGGCGCCTCATCGCACGATCAACCCGAATATTTCAACGAGCTGTATCCCGAGAACCAGATCGCGCTGGAGAGCGGGCGGATGCCGTACCCTGGGCGGGCGATGGCCTTCGCCGTTCCGATTGCGGCGACGCCTGCTTCCTGTATTGCGGCCGAGTTTCCCGGGCAGCCGATGAAGGTTGAGTTGCGCGCGGTTGCCGAACAGACCGGGTACGAACCGGCTCGCTGGCAGACGGCGTTCCTGGTCCGCACGAAATCCTAGTCTAGGAGGCTGCGGAAAAACAGAGAACGATAAACGAATCACGTAGAAAAACATCCCTCAGTGGCTAAAGCCCCATTCATTCTGCGACCTTTACGGCCCGACTAAAGTCGGGCCCTTTCAAAACTGCGCCTCTTCCTCAACCTCCTAGGCCGACAAAAACGGTGCTATCCTTGTCGGCGAAGTGCGTCCTCTGATAAGGAGGTGTGCAATGAGACTCCCATTGCTCGCGCTTCTGTGCGCCGCCACCGCGGCGTTGTGCCAGTCGCCGACACCACCCCGCGTGGATCCCGACAAGATGTTTCAGATGCCGGACAAATTTTCCCAGCAGGGACCGGACTTCAAAACCTTCAAGACGCTGCCCCCCATGAAGAACGAATTGTTCCTGGGCCATCCGCTGGTTGACGCGCCGCGCCCGAACTTGAATGATCCTCAGATCGATCCGAAGATCATTGTTCATCCGCCCTGGCCGGACAAAGGGGACGCATCGAAGGGACAGGACGTCTCCCACCGTCTTTATCCGCATTTGAAGTTTTTGCCGATTCATCATGGCTGCGCCGATTCGGTAGAATCCGCGTATGAGCCGCATTGTTGTCTTGTTTGCGTTCGCCGCTGCCCTTCTCGCACCCGGGATAAACGCGCAGTCCGATTCGCCCGCGAGCGATTCGAACGTTTCCGCTTGCCCTGCCGCCACCACGCTCGACGAATTGACGAAAGCACTCGATGACGCAGTAAGCGGCCCGGGCAATAAGGATCGCGCCTGCCTCCGCGAATTGCTGCTTCCGGGCGCCCGCCTGACGCCTATTCTGAAGGCGTCGGGGAAGGTGGGTCCGCACAACCTCACTGTGGATGAGTGGATCAAAGCCGTGGCGAAGCGGGGCAACCAGGAGATTTATGAGCGGCAGGTAAAGGTCACCAAAGAAGAGTACGGGCACATGGCCGCGCTCTGGTCGGAGTACGAGATCCGCCCCACCCCGGATGGCAAGCCTTCGCAGCACGGCGTGAATAGTATCCAGGCGCTATTCGACGGCTCGCGCTGGAGAGTGCTTACCGTGCTTTGGGAGACGGAGGCCACCTCGGGCGCCGAGCCGGTGGACAAGCCATGAGCACCATGACAGAAAGGCTGGTGACGATCGAGGACATCAGCGCGGCGGCGGCGCGCATCGCGAACATTGCCATCAAGACTCCGCTGGTGCGGGCGCCGTTCAAGGGCGTCAGCGGCCCGGGTACTTCGCGCGAGGTATGGCTCAAGGCTGAGAGCCTGCAGCCCATCGGCAGCTTCAAGCTGCGGGGCGCGGCCAACAAGATTCTGCAGCTCAAGCCGGCGGAACTCCGCCGCGGCGTGATTACCTACTCGAGCGGCAACCATGCGCAGGGGGTCGCATACGCGGCCCGATCCGTGGGAGCAAAAGCGGTGATCGTCATGCCGTCGAATGCCCCGGCCATCAAGCGCGCCGCCACCCTGGCACTGGGCGCGGAAATCGTCGACGTGGGCATGGCCTCGAGCGAACGGCTGGAAGTGGCAGAGCAGTTGGTACGCGAGCACGGCTATATCGTGATCCCGCCCTACGACGATGAGCAGATCATCGCCGGCCAGGCGACGTGCGGCCTCGAGATCGTGGAGAAACTGCCTGATGTGGACCTGGTGCTTTCGCCGGTCTCGGGTGGAGGCTTGCTGAGCGGCACGGCGACCGCCGTCAAGCTACTGCAGCCCGAGGCCAGGGTGTTTGGCATTGAGCCGGAGTTGGCGGGTGATACGGCGGAGAGCTTTCGCACCGGCAGAATTGTGACCTGGCCGGCGGAACTGACCAGCCGGACCATCGCCGACGGATTGCGGACGCAGAGCGTCGGGGTGCGCAACTTCGCGCATATTCAGGCGTACGTGGATGGGATCATCACGGTCACCGAAGCCGAGATTCGCGCCGCGATGCGGGCCATCGTGGCCACGGCGCGCCTGGTGCCTGAGCCCAGCGGGGCGGTGACCACGGCCGCGCTGCTTTTTCATGCGGCGGAACTGCCGCCCTTCCGCAAAGCGGTGGCGCTGGTGAGCGGCGGAAATGTCGATCCGAAGATGCTGGCGGAAGTGCTGACCGAGAGCGACTGACGTCTATCGCAGTATGATGCCGTTGATGATCTGCCGCGTGTTTTCTCTCCGTTCTGTTGCTTTTTGCGCCCTGCTGCTGGGCGTGCTTCCGGCTCTCGGCGAGCAGAAACCGAAGAAGGACAACCTGCAGAAGCCGCTGGCGGGGCCGAGGGCTACGACGTTGCGCGTGACCTGGCTCTACGTTGCACCCGACCAGGGTGCGCAAAAAATCGACCGCGTGCAGACGGGCCGCGAGATGGTGGTCGCGGAAAAGAGCGGCCCCTGGATTCGCGTGTACGCCAACACCGACATTCAGGAAGTGAGCGAAAAAGACGCGCCGCTCATCGGGGCGCCGCAGGATACACCGCCTCCCATCTCGGGCTGGATGGAAGCGCGCGGGGTCGTGATCGAGACGACCGCCAATGGAGACCAGGTGCTGATGGGCGAGGCGGCCAACGAGGAAGCGCTGGCCAGCGATCCCCGGGGACCGGCGCATGCGGCGCAGACGGCGCGCCTGTTGTATCGCAGGCTGGCCGACATGTATCCCGATTCGCCCCTTGCGCCGGAGGCAGCCTGGCGGGCCGCCGACATCCTGTGGCAGATCCAGAAGGCCGACGTGTCCACCCGCCCTTCCTCGCGTGAGAAAGAGGCCTACATGCGCGAGCAGTTGGACGAAGACGAGATGAAGAAGATCCTCAAGTTCCATCCCGGCACGCGGCAGGCGGCGATGGCTGCCTATGCACTCCTCGATAACAAGCTGTGCGGCGACTGGCAGGGCCAGGCCAAGTGCCCGGAGAAGGAGTCGGATTATTACGAAAAGTATGCAGCCGAGTATCCCGATGGCCCCCGCACCGCGCAGGCGCTTTACCAGGCCGTGTATCGACAGGCGGTGCTGGTAGACATGTTCAATGCCGACGAGAACGACAAGAAGGCCGAGAACGCCAAGGCCCATGTCCACGACCTTGCCGCGCGCATGAAGGATAAATTCGCGCAGTCGGACTATACGGCACGGGCGCTGGCCATCGCCTTCAAGATCGACCAGGGGATTCCGGTTTACGGGATCGATCGGCAATAACTCGACACTTATTTGACTGCGGCGGAAGGCGCAATGCCGGCGCATTCTAGCGAAACATTCACTCTTTCAAACGTTCCTTGATGCATTCTGATTGCGATAAGTCCTTGCCGATGCAGGGCTATATCATCGAAATAGGCTCTCGCTCACTTGATCGCGAGACGTACGCGAAGCGGAAGTCGCCACAAGCGCATTCCGGAGGCTTTTTGAATTCATACATTCAGTCTGTAATTCTGGGGATTGTTGAGGGACTGACCGAATTCCTGCCGGTCAGTTCCACCGCGCATTTGCGGATTACCGAAGCATTGATGAAAATCCCGCTCGATGATGCGTACTGGAAGATGTACACCATCGTGATCCAGGCGGGCGCCATCTTTGCCCTTCTGCTTCTTTACCTCGGCCGCATTCTCGAATTCTGGCGCACGTTCCCGCGCGGCGAGCGCGGCGAACGAAACTTCTTCACCCATCCGTTGTCGCTTACGATTCTGGCTTTCATCTGTACATCGATTCCGGCGCTGCTGTTGAAGAAGTGGAGCGACAAGAACCTGGGAAGCCTCACGGTGATCGCTATTGCGATGCTTGTGGGCGGCGTGATCATGTGGGCCGTGGACGCATGGTCATCGCGCTTCGAGCCCAACACGATTCACGTGGAGGAGATGACCTTCGGGCAGGCGGTCTGGATCGGCCTGTGCCAATCGCTCTCGGCAATCTTTCCGGGGACATCGCGGTCGATGTCGACAATTGCCTCAGGACAGTTGGTGGGGATGGACCGGCCCACGGCGCTCGAGTTCAGTTTCCTGCTGTCGATTCCCACCATGCTTGCAGCCACCGGATACGACCTGCTGAAGGAGATTCATCCCAGCAAGGCGGCGATGGCGGCCGGCGAGGCCGCAGCGCACGTGACCATGACCGGCGAGCGCTGGATTGTGCTGGCCATCGGATTCGTGGTGTCGTTCATCGTGGCCTTCGGCGTGGTGGAGTGGTTTCTGATGTGGGTGCGCAAGCATGGGTTCACCGTGTTCGCAATCTATCGCATTGTGATCGGGATCGTGCTGCTGATTTGGGGAAGCAGGATTTTCGGCGGATAGTCCGCGCCGGGGCAAATTTCCATACTAACTGGGTTCTCCGACACTGAGGGATGAAATCGGGATTTGGCTTTTTGGTCTCCGACCCTTTCGCCAAGAGAGCGAAAGGAGGGGGCTAGGCGTCAATGCGGAAGATTTACGCGCCGCAGCACAGCGCGAAAACGTTGGTCGCCGCGGATCTTGTCCAGGCGCGGATCGGCGGACAGGTCGAAAACGGACAGGCGGTCCTTGCAAGGCACCGCAACCTTGGGTAACTTCAGAACATCGCCTGGTAAGCAGTCCATTGATGGTTCAACTTAGCCATGAAGTTGATATAACGGGCGTCTCGCCGAAGGCTACGCAAATTGTCATCGTTCTCGAACAGTGGGTAACATGGGAAGCCGTCCATCGCAGCGAATTCCAACCATTCGACCGCCCGCTCTGCATAGTTCATAAGGGCGAACGCTACAGCGATGTGGTAGGCAGTGTGATGGAAGTGACCGAACCCCTTTCCCTTCTGTATGGCTAATTCAATCCTTGCGTGGGCCGTACCTTTTTCGCCCGCTGAAGCTGCTAATACTGCCTGCATGCTAATAAACAACGCGCCGTCATCGTCCGGGTAATCACTCAGTAACTGCTCGATCATCGCCGAAGCCTCTTCGATCCTCCCGAGATTGAAAAGAATCCAAGCGGTTTGATACCCGATCAGTGACGGGTTTACATCCCGAGGGATCGTCTGCAAAACAGCCAAGGCTTGCTCGTGCTTCCCTTGAAATACAAACGTTTGCGCTATGCGGTAGACCGCGAGATTATTATTCGGGTTAATAATGGCCGCTTCTTGCGACTCTCGCAGTGCGTCCTCAAAGTATCCGATGTGGCAGTATATGAGTGCAAGCTGATTTCGCGCCTCGTCCAAGCTGGGATTAAGGGCAAGTGCCCGGCGATATTCCCGAATCGCTTTTACGTGGGGGAAGTGGTTGGCTGGCGTCCACAGGAGTCGCCCACGAGCCAGGTGGGCGACCGCCAAATGCGGGTCTAATGAGAGGGCCTTTTCCACAGCCACGAAGGCCTTCTCCTCCCACTCCCTTTCGTGGGGGGCAAACAGAAAAAGCTTCCATACATAAGCTTGGGCCAGCTCTGCATAAGCCAAGGCGAAACTTGGATCTATAGCGATTGCCCGCTCCAAAGCCAGGATGGAAGTTTCATTGTCCTCTCTATTTTGGTGCTGGGCATAGAATCGCCCACGCAGGTAGCAATCGTAGGCCTCCGGCTTGACCATGCGGGCAGAGCTAAATTGCATTCGCTCGTGGGGCGTCAGGTCGGCCCGAACCTGAGCGGCGATGGTGGAAGCCACTTCCTTCTGGATGGCCAGAATCTCGCTCAGATCGCGATCATAACTGTCTGACCACATCTCCGATTGAGTCGATAGGTGGATTACCCTCACAGTGATCCGCACCTGGTTGCTCAACCGCATCACCGATCCCGAGACGAGCATCTCCAGATGCAATGCGTCCGCCAGGTCGCGAGGGGCTTCGACGGCACTGCAATGCTTCAACATGACGGACCCGGGGAACACTTTCAGTTTATGGATCCGCGCAAGTTCGCTGATTAAAGCTTCGGTTAACATCGCGGCGAAATAATCTTGTGAATTGTCGCCAGAAGTATTTTCGAACGGCTTTACAGCGATTGATTGTCTCGGGAATGCAGAGTCTATCTCCCGGCGTTCCCACCAGACCACATCTGGCTGCTGCGGTCGAACCAAAAGAGACTGTTGATCGCCAGCGGCCTGGATTGTTCCTTGACTTCCGCGTGATCCAGAAAAGGCAGAGACATCCGCTCCTATAGCCGCTTGATTGGTGGCCGCTGCAGGGCGCACCTGAGCAACGAAGCGATACCCGCGCTTAGGCACGGTCATGATGTATTTTTGATCATCCGGACTCTCGCCCAAAACTTTCCGTAATGTAGAGATGTTCCGGGTGAGACTGCCTTCTTCTACGAAAGAGTCCGGCCACAGCGTCTTTAACAAACTCTCTTTTTCCAGAGTTCGGCCGCCGCTCTCCGCTAGCACCAAGAGTAAGTCAAACACCTTTGGTGCCATTGGAATAATGGCAAGTCCCTTGCTCAGAAGCCTTTGCTCCCGATCAATCCTGTACGGTCCGAATTCTAAGAATTGCAGGGATTCTGATTGCATACGGCGATCAGGTTTTTATCCGAATTTTATCCGAAAGAGCGAAGGACATTTGCCCGTCGCAGGCCTCAGTCTCCTTATTGCCGACGGCAGAACAATACTAACCCAACGGGTCCTCGCTCCTTTGTCACCGTGATTGCGCGAGATCCCGATCATCTCGATTTGTTTGGCATGGGATAAGCGAGTGGTAGGCAACCGTCAGCCAAACAACAGGAAACAAAAGGAGCCCCCATGAAAATGCGCATTCCCGGATCGACTACGGTCCGCCCTCCGCCTTACACCTTGCCTTGCGATCTCGTCTCGCCGTCATGCTGCCCTTGGGCGCTCAGGCGCAAAACGTCGTAACGCAGTGGAACGATATTGCGATTACACAGGCACGCGCCAGCACCGAACCGGGCGCCACCTCTGCCGGAGCCACGAGCCTTTACGTCGCCTACGTCGAGCTCGCAGTCTACAATTCGGTCGTCGCCATCGAAGGCCGCTTCCAGCCCTACGAATACAGCGTTCCTGCGCCAAAGAACGCATCGCCCGACGCCGCTGCGGTGGAGGCCGCCTATCGCGTGCTGCTCCATCTGCTGCCCGACCGGGCAGCGGCGCTTGCCGCGGACTACGACCTGTCGATGGCGGCGATCCCTGACGGCCCCGCCAAGACTGCTGGCCAAACTGTCGGCCAGTCCTCAGCCAACGCGCTCATCGCCTTGCGTGCTGGCGATGGCCTGGGCGTTCCCTGGCCGTACACCTATCCCTCCACACCCGAACCCGGCGTCTACATCCCGACTCCCGGGGTTACATCGCTGGTGACGCCGTGGGCAGGCCAGATGAGACCGTTTACCTTCGATAATCCCGCCCAGTTCCTGCCGGATGAGCCGCCTCCCTCGTTGAAGAGCCGGGAATGGGCCCAAGACTACAACCAGGTGAAGTTGCTGGGAGCGGCGAACAGCACCGTCCGCACCCCGGCCCAGACCGAAATCGGCCGGTTCTGGACCGATCACACCACGACCCAGTACGGACACATGCTCCAGTTGCTGGCCATGGAGAAGAACCTGGGCCTTCTGGACACTTCGCGCCTGATGGCAATGTCTTTCACTTCGCTCGCCGACGCTTATATCGGCTGCTTCAATGCCAAGTATCACTTCAGCTTCTGGCGTCCGGTCACGGCCATTCAGAACGGCGACATCGACGGCAACGCGCTGACGGTGGCTGACCCGGCATGGACTCCCCTGGGCTCCACGCCCGGGCATCCCGAGTATCCGGCCGCTCATGCGTGTCTCACGGGTTCGCTCGCCAACACGCTGGAGCAGTACTTCGGAACCCCCAAAGTGCACCTCACCGTGACCAGCGCGGTTACGAACACAACTCACGACTTCCAGAACGTTTATGACCTTGAAAGCGAGGTAGAAGGCGCACGAATTTACGCAGGCTTTCACTACCACCACTCCCTGGTGCAGGGCTTTCTCCTGGGGCACAAAGTCTCCCAAAATGTCACTTCCAACTACTTCGCCCCGGTCAAGCACCACGATGACTGAAGCCGGTTGAGCGCTGATTCATTGTGAGGCAGCGTTGCCACGCAGTTCTGCGTGGCAACGCTGCATTAAGAAGATGCCTAAAGTAGTACCGTGACGCGGGCGTGCCGGAATCTGGATAGGTCGCTCGCTAGGAGCTTGCACTTCGCACCTTTTCAGCCCTGACCTGCCCCGACACTATCCTCTTTCGGAGAGAGCGGGACGTTGCGGGTAATGCCGCTGGTTCCCCCTCCCGGGTTTTGACCGGTTTTCACCTTGCCGCCGGGGATAATGGGAATTGCTCTGGGAATCTCCGTCCGCCTGACTGGCCGATCGCTCCTTTAGGCTTGCGCGGCGGCCGAAGACCGGGAGGCGGACCCCACGATGAAGCCCATTCAGATAGCCCTCGCGCCCACGCGGAGCCGCCCCCTGAACATGTTCCTCGGCGTCGTCCTGGCGCTGATCTCGGTTCTGTTCCTTTGCGCCCTCGCCACATATCACACCGCGGATCCGTCGTGGAACACGTCCACCGATTCGGCCGGGCCGGGCATGGTGGTCAACTGGGTCGGGCCCTTCGGGGCCTTCATCAGCGATTTGCTGCTGCAATGGATCGGGTTCACCGCCTTTCTGGTGCCGCTGTGGATGGGCAGCCTGGCCTGGGCCTGGGTGCGTTCGCGGCCGGGAACGTCGGTGGTTCTGCGCGCCGTCGGCGCCGTCATGGCCCTGATGTTCGTGCCGGCGCTGTTTGCCCTGCTGCCGTGGCATTGGCGGTGGGCGCACGCCATTCCGGTTGAAGGCGTTTTGGGCCGCCTGGTCGCAGGCGTGCTGGTCGCATACCTGAACATCCAGGGAGCGTGGATTGTGGCCAGCGTGCTGGCGCTGGCGGGTGTCTACTTCGCTTCGGCCATCAGCTTCTGGGCGCTGAAAGAGATGGTTGCCGATCGCTTGATCCAATGGCAGTCGTGGCGTGACCGGTGGAGAAACTGGCGCGAGGACCGTGCCGACCGCAGGGCCGAGCGCGACGAGATACTCGAGGAGCAAAACAATCCCGGGCCGGCCCAGCGCATCTTCACGGGAGCGATCGGAACCGAAGCGGCTGGGGAGACGGCGATGCAGCGGCCCCCGAGCCGCCTGGCCGCGCTGTTCGGGCGGCGTCATCGCGTGCCGGAGCCCGATCCGGTGGACCAGCCCGCATTCCAGCGCAGCGCGGCCCAGGCAGCCGGGGACCAGATCCCGATTGGGCAGACGCGGCGGCCGAGCATCTGGGAAAGTGGGGCGGAGATCCCCGTTGCGGCGCGCGCGGAACAAACACCCAGTCCGGCAGTCGTCCCCGTGCGGCCACAACCCCCGGTGACCCAACCGAGGCCTGTGCCGGCCATGCCGGCGGCGCCCGCGCCGATGCGCTCGGCAGCGGCGCAGGCATTCGCGGAAATGCGAGGCGGGCCAGCAGGATCCCAGGTCTCAGAATCGAGACCTGGGGCACCCGGCTCGCTTGGGCCCGTGCCGAACCGAATGGAGCCGGCGGCACCGATGCGGCCGGAGCCGGCGGCGCCATGCGGCCGGAGCCAGTGGCGGCCATGCGAACAGACCCGCCCGCGCCGCAGCAGCCGGCCGGAAACGGCATTGCCATTCATGAGCGCGCCGATGCCGATGTGCGCACCACGACCGTACCTCCGAAGCATGTGAGCGGATTCAAGCTCCCGCCCAGCACCCTGCTCAATGCCGGCGGCGGACCGCAGGCCATCCGCGAAGATGAATTGCGCGAAGAAGCCAAGGTGCTCGTGGAGAAATGCGGCGAGTTCGACGTGCGCGGCCAGGTGGTGCAGATCAATCCCGGGCCGATGGTGACGACTTACGAGTTCAAGCCCGAGGCCGGGGTCAAGTATTCGCGCGTCACCGGCCTGGCCGACGACCTGTGCCTCGCCATGCGGGCCGAAAGCATCCTGATCGAGCGCATGGCGGGCAAGAGCACAGTCGGCATCCAGGTTCCGAACCACGAGCGCGAGACGATTCATCTGCGCGACGTGCTGGAATCGGAGACCTTTGCCAAATCGAAAGCGCGCCTGACCCTGGCGATGGGCAAAGACATCAACGGACGCATCGTGACCGCCGACCTGGCTTCGATGCCCCACGTGCTGATCGCCGGATCAACCGGTTCAGGCAAGTCGGTAGCCATCAACGCCATGATCATGAGCCTGCTGTTCCGCACCACTCCGTCGCAGGTGCGCCTGATCCTGGTGGACCCGAAGCGGGTGGAATTGGGCATGTACGAGGGCATCCCCCATCTATTCACGCCCATCATCACCGAACCCAAGCTGGCGGCCAATGCGCTGCGCAATGCGGTTCGCGAAATGGAGCGCCGCCTGAAGCTGCTCGCCAGCCGCAGCGTGCGCAACATCGACCAGTACAACAAGCTCTTCGAGGGTTCCACCCTTTCGCTGTTCGGACAGGACTCCGAAGATGGGGAAGAGGAAGCGCCTCTGCCCTACATCGTGATCATCATCGACGAGCTGGCCGACCTGATGATGCTGGACCGCGCCAACGTGGAAGAATCCATCACCCGGCTGGCGCAGATGGCGCGCGCGGTGGGCATTCACCTGATCCTGGCCACGCAGCGGCCCAGCGTGGACGTGATCACCGGCCTGATCAAGGCCAACGTGCCCACGCGCATCAGCTTCCGCCTGGCGACCAAGGTGGACTCGCGCACCATTCTCGACACCAACGGGGCCGAAGCGCTGTTGGGACGCGGCGACATGCTGTTCCTGCCTCCGGGAACCAGCCGGCTGATGCGCCTGCACGCGCCGTATGTGAGCGAGAAGGAAACCGCCGCCGTGGTGGGGTTCTGGAAAGACCAGGGCCAGGCCGAGTACGTGGAAGGCTTCCTGGAATCGCCCAAGGACGAGCGGGTGTCGGTCGAAGGCTCGAACAGCGATCCGGACGAGAACGATCCGATGTTCGACGATGCGGTGCGGCTGGTGTTCGAGTTTGGCAAAGCTTCAACCTCGCTCTTGCAGCGCAGGCTTCGCATCGGCTACGGGCGTGCGGCGCACCTGATCGACCTGATGGAGCGTGACGGCCTGGTCGGTCCCGCGGATGGCTCGCGGCCCAGGGAGTTACTCAAGGCTCCCGGCTGGCTGCACGAGATCGCGGCAAGCGAATGAAGCAGGCTGACAGCTAATAGCTATTAGCTTCGGCGAGCGGCTTCCCGCAGAATCGCGTCCAATTTACATGAGAGATCAGGAATGTCGAGCGGGCTGTGTCGCGACAACGCTCGCGATCTTCTGGGCGGCGGGGTCTGTGCTGTTGTCCGCCCAGCAGGCCCCTATCCCCACGCCTGATGAGCTTCCGGGGCAGCCGTTCGCCATCAAGAAGACCTGGGTTATTGGCGGCCTGGGCAACTGGGATTACCTGACTCTCGACCCCATTGCGCGGCAACTCTTCATTACCCACCAGACCCGCGTGCAGGTCGTGGACATCGATTCAGGCACGATAGCCGGCGAGGTGACGGGGTTCGGTGAAGCGCGCGCCGTGGCTCTCGATCCCAATGGGCAGACCGGTTACGTCAGCGATGCTCGAGCCAATCTGATCCGGGTCTTCGATCGCCGCACATTTCAGATCCTGGGGAAGATTCCGGTTGCGTCCAGCCCGCGCGCCCTGGTGTTCGAGCCGGAGACGGGCATGCTGTTCGCGTTCGGCGCTCTGCCCACGCCTGCGCCCCCGCCGCGGCAGAATCGGCCGCCTACAAGAGAAGAACGCGACCCGTGCAGTGTGTATGCCGGGGGATCGCCGCCTCCACCCGCATATCATTCGCTGATCAGCGTGATCGACCCCGGCAAACAGACCCATGTCGCCGATATCCAGGTATGCGGCATACTCGGCGCCGCCCAGGCCGATGGGGCCGGCAATGTCTTCTTCGCAATTGCCAATTTCAACGAGGTGGGCCGGCTGAACGGTCCGGCCATCGTCGATTGGGCGCAGCATCCCCGGTCGCAGGAATTAAGGGCGGTTGACGGGTCGGTCGCCGCAGACGGTTCCCTGCTGCTTAATTTCAGCCGGTTCGCGACCATGGGCTGGGGTTCCCAATTCAGAGTGTTCCGGCTCGGCCAGGAATGCCAGGAGCCCCGCGCCGTCGCGGTGGACGCGGCCCACGCCCGGCTCTTCGCAGCCTGCGCCAACATGAAACTCAATGTGCTCGCGACGGACACCGGCACTTCCCTCGCCGCACTCACCATCGGTCCGGGGGTCGATGCCATGGGGTACGACCCCAACCGCGGCCTGATTTTCACCGCCAATGGCGGCGGCTATGGAAGCGTCACCGTCGTTCGCCAGCACCTGACTGACTCCTACGCGGTGATTCAGAATCTGCCCACCATGCAGCAGGCGCGGACGATGGCCATCGATCCGTCGACCGGACTGGTCTACCTGGTGACGACGCTGTATGGCGCAAAACTCGATCACCCGCCCGTGAATGGAATCGGCACCCTGAAGCTGAGCCCGGTGGACGGGAGCTTCCAGGTGCTGGTGATTGGAAACTGAATCCAAACGGGTTCGGCAGGGCATGAACTTGCGGAAAGCCGGGCCAAAGGTGGCACACTATTGCCATGCTCGGCATCGGCGCAAGTCGCGATCTGCCTACAGTTCTGATTATTGACGACGACATGGTCAGCCGCGAGGTCATGGCCACGGTACTCACCATGACCGGATACACCATCCACACAGCGGCGCAGGGGGATGAAGCGATTACCATGCTCGATGCGGGAACCTGCACTCCGCAAGTGATCCTGATGGATGCGCAGATGCCCGGCTTGAAGGGAGTTCGCCTCGTAGAGGAGTTGCGGGCAAGAACCAAGGCCAGCATTTACGCCATCAGCGGCAGCGATGTCGCCGAGGACGTCAGGGTAGCTGTCGACGGACATCTGTCCAAGCCTTTCGGTCCGCAGGCGCTGCAACAATTGATCGAGCAGCATCATCCCACGCCTCTCGCGATCGAGATGGAAGATGCCCCGGTCATCAGCGCTGAGACTCTGGCGCAGTTGCGCGACATGATGTCCGAGGCCGCGGTGCGCGAGATATACGCCGCGGTCGTTGAAGACCTGGGCAAGCGGACAGCCGCATTGCAACATGCCTTCGCTGCGGGAGACGCGCAGGAAATCCGGCGCATCGGCCACTCAATCAAGGGAGGCTGCGGTATGGCCGGAGCACTTCAGGCCGGTCGCCTGGGAGCACAGCTGGAGGCCACAGGTGATCAATTAGATAACGTTCCGGGCCTCCTTCTGGAATTGAAAGCGGCCGGGCGAAACCTGCGGCGTATGCTTGAGGCTGAGTTCCCGGCCTGACGGGCGGGGGACATATTCCGTGCTGAAGAGTGCGGGCTTCAACCTGTACATTACATTCAGCAGAGCAATGAAGGACTAAGCCTCTGAAGTTTGCTTCAAGGCAAATTGACTTCGATTCACCCTTGATTCACAGCTCCCTGCGGAATCTGCGTTTGTATTGGATTCGTACAACAAACGAAAGCGCCGGTTGCAGCGTGCCGGCTTGCGGAGGAACATCCTTCTCGTGGAACGACCGATCCGAATCGTACTGGCAGATGATCATCCCGTAGTCCGCATCGGTGTGCGCAACATGCTCACCGAGCACGAGGGATTCGAAGTGGTGGGCGAGGCTTCCGATGGCGATGAGGCCATCACCCAGACGCTGGACCTGCAGCCGGACATCCTGCTCCTGGACGTGCAGATGCCGCGCCTGCCCGGCCTCGATGCCATGCGCGCCATCATGAACGGCACGCCGACCGTCAAGATCCTGCTGCTCACGTCCACGATCACGACGCAGCAGATCATTGAGGCTCTCCATATCGGCGCCCGCGGCATCGTGCTCAAGGATGCGCTGGCCGGCCACCTGCAGATCGCCATCAAGACCGTGATCAGCGGGGATTACTGGATTGGCGGCAAGCGGGTGGTGAACCTGGTTTCAGCGCTGCACGATCTGATGCAGCAGGCCGCCGTGCCCCAGCGCAAGACCTACGGCCTGACGCCGCGCGAACTCGAGGTGGTTGGCTCCATCGTGGAAGGCTGCAGCAACCGCGACATCGCCAAGCAATTCGGGCTGAGCGAAGAAACGGTCAAGCGCCACCTGTCGAATATCTTCGACAAGACCGGCGTCTCCACGCGGCTGGAACTGGCGCTGTTTGCCATCGCGCATCAGCTTGTGACGCCGCAATAGAGAAGCGACCACAACTCACAGGTTGGAGGTCTCCCACCCTTGCGCAAAAAAAACGGCAAGGATGGGGCACGGAGATTCGTGGGCGCGTTCGCTCTCAAGCGCTCAGAAACTGCGTGGCGAGGCGGTCGAGTACGCCGCCGGTCGAGTCGCAGACGCCGGTGTGCACCGGCGAGGGCTGGATGATGGTGCTGCGCGGCGCAGTGAGCCAGTGGAAGCGTTCGCGCTGAGAGAGCTTGGCAATCGGGCCGCCGGCCGGATCGCCTGCGCAGATGCGGGGAATGGCATCCAGATGCTCGCGCACCAAGTCGACGTCCACTTCCGGCCACAGGGCCTTGAGGCGGTCCGCGTTCAGCAGGATGCGTGCCTCGAGGTAGCGCTTTTCGAGACAGAATACGACTACGCCGGCATTGATGAACTCCTCGCGGTCGACGCGGGGCACGACGCGCAGGATGGCGTAATCAAATGTGGCGGGCGCGGGCCTAATGGGCGCGGACACGGATCGCCTCCTGTTCGAAGATGTGCGACGCGGCCAGCCGCCGAACGAAGAAGTCGAGGTAGCCGGCGCGGCGTGCCGCCGGATTCAGATTCCCGGGAATAGCCGCCAGCCACGAGTCTGGAATCTCCGCGACGATTCGATCCAGCAACTCTGGGGTGAGTTTCTGCCGGGCCACGATACCGGCCGCCTCGATCTCTGTCGCCCAGGGCAAAAGGATGTGGTGCTGGATTTGAGGAAAAGGCGACTCGATCTTTTGGTTCATGGTGGGCCAGTCGTGATGGAAGAACAACGCCGCGCCGTGGTCGATCGGGTAAAGCTTGCGATGCCACACGAGGAGGTTGGCATTGCGGGGAGTGCGGTCGACATTCTGCGTGAATGCGTCGAACCAGACCATCATCGAGGCTTCGTCGGATGGGGCCGTGTCGCGTGCCGCCGGATCGAACATCGTCGATCCCGGAAGATAGTCGAGCCCAAGATTCATTCCGGGGCTGGCCTTGAGCAGCTGGCGGATTTCGTAATCCGGCTCGTTGCGGCCCAGGGCAGGATCGATTTCAACGAAGACGATCTCCGGCACGCGCAGCCCCAGCGCACGCCCGATTTCGCCCGCAATCAATTCCGCGATCAAAGCGAGAATTCCCTGCCCTGCGCCGCGGAACTTCACCACGTAGAGTCCGAGATCGTCGGCCTCGACGATGGCGGGCAGCGAGCCGCCCTCGCGCAAAGGCAGAACATAACGCGTCGCTTGAACGGTGCGGAGCATGGAAGATTCAGTGTAACCAGTCAACGTCCCTGGCAAGGGTCGAGTATTTGGGGCCCTGGACCGAGCTTTCCAAGCTTGTCCGCGGGGTTGTAGAGGGGACAGACTCCCAGCGAGAGACACCCGCAACCGATGCAGCCATCGAGTTGATTGCGCAATCGCGTTAACCGGGCGATGCGGTCATCGAGGTCCGCTCGCCATCGTGCCGAGAGTTTCGACCAGTCTTCTTTTGTGGGTGTGCGTTCATCGGGGAGTGCTTTGAGCGCATCGCCAATGGCGGCCAGCGAAATTCCCGCGCGCTGGGCGACGCGTATGACAGCCACGCGGCGCAGCACTTCGCGCGGGTAGCGGCGCTGATTGCCTTGATTGCGCCAGCTTCGAATCAATCCCGCCGACTCGTAAAAGTGAAGCGTGGAAACGGCGACGCCGCTGCGGGCTGCCACTTCGCCCACTGTCATGGCGGCTGCGGAGCCGTGCTGGTTGGGTTTGCCCATAGAGACCCCTTGACCTCAAGTTAACTTGAGGTCGTACTCTTATTTTAGCCCAAGGGCTAATTCAAGGAGGAACAAGCCGGATGGACGAGCAAATCAGGATCGCGCTGATCTATGGCAGTACGCGCAAGGGACGTTTTTGCGACAAGGTGGCGGGGTGGGCGGCGGAGCAGATTCGGGCCAGCGGCAACTACACGGTGGATGTGATCGATCCGGCGGTGGTGCTGCCGCAACCGGGCCATGAGGGGGGCGGGCATCTGGGTTCGGCGAACCTGTGGCAGCGCATGGCGGCGGCCGATGCGTTTGTGGTGGTCACGCCGGAGTACAACCATGGCTATCCGGCGGCCCTCAAGTCGCTGATCGATTCGGTGGGCGCGGAGTGGCAGGCCAAGCCGGTGGCCTTCGTTTCGTATGGCGGAGTCTCGGGAGGACTGCGGGCGGTGGAACAGTTGCGGCTGGTGTTTGCGGAATTGCACGCGGTGACGATTCGCGATTCGGTCAGCTTCGCCGGGGCGTGGGAGCAGTTCGACGATGCCGGGATGCTGCGCCAGCCGGAGCGGGCGGCCAAAACGATGGCCACTCTGCTGGCGCGATTGCACTGGTGGGCGGTGGCGCTGCGCAATGCCCGCGGTTCCATGCCGTACGCGCCCGCGCTCTAAGCTGCTGAATTTGAATCCGCCGTGTAATCCTGTGACTCTGTGCTTAGGATGATTGCGGGGAGGAGTGCGCTGTGCGGATTGGATTTCTGGGTTTGGGAAAGATGGGCGTGCCGATGGCCAGGCGATTGATGGCCGCGCGGCACGAACTGACGGTGTGGAACCGCTCCCGGGAGAGAACGGAGGCCCTGGCCAGGGAAGGCGCGCAGGTCGCGGCCACGCCCGCCGACGTGGCGCGCGCCAGCGACGTGGTCATGACCATGCTCTTCGATGACGCGGCCCACGAAGAGGTTCTCTTCGGGCCCAGGGACCTGCCAGTGAACGGGCTGCTGAGTGCGCTGCGGCCTGGCGCGCTGCACATTTCGCTGAGCACCATCAGCGTTGCGCTTTCAGAGCGGTTGACCAAGGAGCATGCGCGGCGCGGCCAGGAGTTTGTGGCGGCGCCGGTGTTTGGCAGGCCAAATATGGCCGAACAGGGCAAGCTGTGGATCGTGATGGCCGGAGCGGATGATGCCGTAGCGAGAAGCCGTCCCCTGATGGAACCGCTTTCGCGGGGCATCTCCATCATCGGGAAAGAGCCGCGCCAGGCCCATGCCCTGAAACTGGGCGGCAATTTTCTGATCAGCGCGATGATTCACTCGCTTGGCGAGTCGTTTGTGTTTGCGGCCTCGCAGGGCATCGATCCGGAATTGTTCATCGAGACGGTCAACAACGCGCTGTTTCAATCGCCGTTCTACGCGGCCTATGCCAAGGTCATGCTGCATCCGCCCGAAGAGGCCGGAGCCAGCATGGACCTGGGCGCGAAGGACCTTCGCCTGCTGCGCGAAGCGGCCGAGAGCCGCGGCGTGCGGCTCAGCCTCGCCGAAGAGCTGACCGATGTGTTCGCTCAAGCAAAGGCAGAAGGACTGGGTAACGAAGACTGGGCCGTGGCGCAGTACCGCATGGCGCAGCGGCGAAGCACAGGCAAAAAAGGGCCCGCGTAACAACTTTTGACGTTTCAGGCTCTGAAATATTCCTCGACTCGAGGTTCCGTGCTCTCCCAGGTCTCAAAATCGAGACCTAGGGCACCCGGCACCGAGCCATCAAGCCGCGAGCCTTTAAGGTTCGCCGATCACTTAGGCTTGTAATCAGGAGACAACTCACACTGGAATGCCCAGCCGCCATTGTATTCCGTGACGGCTACGAGTAGTTCGTTTTTGCCCGGCTGTAAGTGAATCGGAATCGCGTTGTTAAGTCCAAATGTACCGAGTGCGTCATCGTCGCGATACGACATTGCATTCTTCTCACTGAAGATCGGTTTCTGGTTCAGATAAACGACTATCTCATCGCTGTAACCAAGTTTGAGGATCTTCTCCTCCCCCGCCACAGACGAGACATACGTCCGGGCAAATACGACCTTGGCGCCTTTGACGTGGCCAATTCGCATTTTCTCGCGGGAGGGCATCGGAAACATCGCTGGACTGGTCCGATATCTGTTTATAAGCACGAATCCGGGATCCTCCGCATTTACTTTCTCCCATTGAGGGATGGACGCCGGATACTTATCAGCATCAACATCTCCAGCATCAAATGCGGGCGATAGTTCCCAGTTCGAGAGCAAGCCGACCCGGCGAAATGGCGGAAGATCGGGCAACGGGTTCCGGGCTGGAAGAAGGGTGTAGCTTAGATTACTGAAATAGCCACCGCCGCCCAGAGACCATAGAGCGATTCCTCCTTCGCTGTCTCCTAATCGTAGATTTGTGACCACAAGCGTAGGGACCTTGCTGGCGTTCAGGAAGACTGTGCAAGTTCGACCGCGGACGACGAGTTTGATATGGATCCATTGGTTTGGAGGAATATGCGCCTTCGCTTTCTCGTGGTCGGAATTTAGCAATTGCCAAATGGCATCACCGTTGAGACGCGGGGTGTACTGCATCGCCTCAATTGTGTCGGATGCACCGGGCCTCAGGTAGAGAACTTCCATGTTGGCTTCTGATTCGACTCTGAAAGCGATCCCGAGAAAAAGACCGTCTGGCTTGCTCGCAACGTCAGCGTCCACGATTCCATCGCGGAACCTCGCCGCTTTCACGTCTAACAGCCCAGAGGGAAGATAGAGCGCGCGCCGCCCAAGGAACTCTCCGAACTGAATGCCATCGCCAGAGGGAGTTGTCCTGGAGGAGGCAAGTTCGAAATTGCCAGGCGACATATGGACAGAAATAGGTTGCGCCTGCGTGACAGAGAGCGCGCAGCCGATCAGAGCAGAGGTCATGAGAGTGCAAAGCTTCAGCATAAGTGAACTCCAAGGTGTTCGTTTCAGGTAGGCAATTCGCCAAATCTTCTTCGCATTAAAAGATGCGCATCACGCACGGTCGACCTATCGTTTCGCCGAGTTGGTTCGACAGCCGTTTGAATGGGACCCGACACGATCCCATCCACGCTAAGTGTGAGCTCTTGTTCAACTGCGTCCCGGCCGCTAATTCGCTCGATTCGAGGTGGGGTCGCTCCAGTGAATCGGCCACCGAGCCGGGAGCCGAACGGCAATTGGCACAATTCTTCGATCAGGGCGCGCGTTGGGGTGTCACCACTGTGCAGGACATGGCGAACGATTTATTACTAGAATTCTCTTAATTACGAAGATGATCCTTCAGTCCGTCTGGTGGACTTTGTGGGGGATCGCGATGGGTCGCTGGTCAGCGTTTGGCTGGACTTTTGTCCAGGAGAGACGGAAATGGGGAGGTCAGTAGTCGCTCTCGGATTCATCGCTGCGGTTGCGCTTTTCATCGCGGCTTTGGAACCAGCGGCTCTCGGCTTGTTCAGTCGGCCCGTGCCCCGTCTTGCCGGGTTTGCTGTCCAGCGGCTGAGGTGGGACCTTCCTGATCGAGAACTTCACCGCGCGGCCATCGCTGAGGTAGTCGAGGCTGTCGCGCCATTCGCGCAGACGGGTGAGGCGCTGGTATCCGAACATGAATCCATCAACAGGCAGGATTGCCCACGGCCCGCCTATCCACGGATTCTCGGGATCGAATTGCACATTCAGAAACGCGTTGGCGCACGCCAGGGCTTCCACCTGCCTCAATCCCCAGCCAGGCGAAATCACGAGATGTATCGAGAATCGCGTGACGATGATCTGAATTTTCGCATTGCCGATCGTATACCTGGCGAGGAATGCATCGCGGCGGTTGACGACACCGGTGGCAGCCACCAGCCTGCTTTGCAGGTCTGGATCCACCCACTCAGGCTTAAGCACCATGTCGATCCAGTCGATTGTGTCGTCAATGAGCTCCGAATCCGCAAGAGCCGATTCGGACGACTGGCGTTTGAGGGTGTCCGCATCCGGCCACTATCAGCCCCAGAAAGGGCGATTGCAGCTCCGGGCCCGCTTTCGGCTCCGCCGAGAGATGCATCAATTGCTCTTCGAATGGCAGATCCCCAATATTCATCGAAGCCTCGCTATTGGTTAAACGGCAGATGATCTTCAGGGGGTATTTTGTATGCGTCAAGATAGGCAATGCCGTCGCGGTCAAAGAACAGAAGGGTGGGTGTTTCGGCTTTCCACACCATGAACCGCTGGAACTTACCGTGACTAACAGTGATCCACCATCTCAAAACGTCCAATGCCGAGCTGAAACCCTGGTGAGAGTCCTGAACTGACTGGGGATATTTGCCGATCGGGATAGCTCCCGGGTAATACCGATTTTTCCAGAAGAGGCAGCCCTCAAACAGCTCCCATCCGCTCTTTTCCGGCCTTTCCATGAGCACTACTTCTGCTTCCCATTTGGCGCCCGACTTGCCAACAAACTCGTGCTTCTGTGTCGGGAGGTCTGGATTATCGCTGGCGTAATCGACTACATCGCTTTCGGAGAGGGTGATCGGTGTGTCTACGTCTGGCAACTGCGTGGTTTTGGGGAATACCCACGAGAGTCGGGCCTGGATGCCGATCATCGCCAGCATCGTCTTCATGAGCTGAATGTAAGTAATGCAGGCACCGTAATTCCAATGCCGAGATCTCTCTTCCCCTCCGGGCGAAGGAGCCAGCAGGACCCATTGGTCCACCACGGAAATCCTGATCTGATCGGGCGGCTTCTTGAGGTGGACGTCGTTAATGAACTCGATGCCGGTGACCTTAACGCGCCATGTGGTCACCAGGGTGGTCTTGTGAGCCGCACCGGCCCTCACTCGCGAAGCCCGACTGTCTGGATTGTCCCCCATTCTTAACCTGCGTCTCCCTATTCGCCATCGTGGAGCGTTTGAAGTTTCTGGCGGGTGGCGTCATCGGCCACGCCGGTGATCTCCAAACCGAGCCGATCCTGAAATGTCTTGAGCGCCTGGCCCCTGTCATCGTCCGGCGATTCGGGGTCCTCGGTGTCCGTGGGGCCGAATCCGAGATTCATCAACCGGGCGTCGACCCCGCTGTCCTCATCGATCGGATCGAGATGGCCTAACTTCAGCGTGAAGGTATAGCCCGGGTCCGACAGATCGTCGGGGAAAGGAAAGATCGTGATTTCGCCGTCGACTGCGTCGGCAGGAATTTCCTGTTCCAACATTCCAGTGGAATCGGTGGAGCCCGCGTAGTCGACGCCCTCCACTCTCAGCCGGTATTTCGTATGTTGGAACGGCTGATGTAGATCGTCCCAAAGACAGAGGCGGAGATAAACCCCCTTTTGGTTCAGAACGAATTGGTGCTGCTGGTCGGTGGCACAAGGGACTTCTTGTACATTCAGTTCCGGAATGAAAAGGGTGTCCCTGGGACAAATGATATTGGGGTTGGGTCCGGGTCGAGGGCGGGGCCGTGAATGACCATAAAAAAATAGTCTTGCTTCAACTTGTCCCCCACCATCGCATAGCTTTCAAGCTTCGGTCTTTGGACCTCATGTACGACGTCCTCGACCGCAAGCGGATGAAAGCCAAATAAGTCTTTGAGAAGTGCGTAATCGGCTTCGGTGGGAGCGCAGATGTCGACCCATAATCCAGTGGCAGCGTCGAGAAAAGCTGCAGACAACTGTTCGGGGTCTGCGCAGTGCAGGGTTCTGCCATCGCCAAATCTTATAAATGCATCGAACATGACCCGTTTCTATCACGGCCGTTCGCGACGATCAACGAAACCGGGGATGCGGCGAGCTCTTTGTGCGGCACCCGAGATAGCCACTCAAGACATCAACTCACATACGTCCGCTGTTGCCGTCACCCTGAATCGGCCGGTGAATTGGTTAGGATACTTGCATGAGTCTTAAAGGAAAGATTGTCTTCATCACCGGTGCCAGTGCCGGGATCGGCGCGGCCACGGCGGTTGGCTTTGCGGCGGAGGGCGCGCGGTTGCTGCTGGCGGCGCGCCGGGCCGGCAAACTCGCGGAAGTGGCCTCGGCCTGCCTGGAGCGCGGGGCGCCGGCGGTACACTCCATCGATCTCGACGTGCGCGATCATCGCGCTGTACAGAATGCCATCGATTCGCTTCCTGAGGAATGGGGGGAAATCGACATCCTGGTCAACAATGCAGGGCTGAGCCGCGGGCTCGACAAGCTCTACATGGGCAAGACCGAAGACTGGGACGAGATGATCGACACCAACGTGAAAGGGCTGCTCTACGTGACCCGCGCGGTGGTGCCGGGCATGGTGGTGCGCGGGCGCGGCCATGTGATCAGCCTGGGATCAACCGCCGGCGAGCTGGCCTACCCCGGGGGCGCGGTCTACTGCGGCACCAAGGCGGCGGAGCGCCTGATCAACGACGGATTGCGCCAGGACGTGCTGGGAACGCCGGTGCGCGTGACCAGCGTCGACCCGGGCATGGTGGAAACGGACTTCAGCCTGGTGCGTTTTCACGGGGATCACGAGCGGGCGGCCAAAGTGTACAAGGGCGTCAAGCCGCTCGCGCCGGAGGATGTCGCCGACGTAATCGTCTGGGCTGCCAGCCGGCCTGCGCATGTGAACATCGCGCGGGTGTCGATGACGACCGTCCACCAGGCGAATTCGATCCTGTTTCACCGCGAGAGCTGAATTCGGAATGCAGCGAGCCTGGAGTCCCTGCGGGCCTCATTTCCGGGCACTAAAAAACCCGCCTTATGCGGGTTAGTTCAATTCAGCGATTTGGGCCTCGATCTGTTCCAAGGCCGCCTCCAGCGCATTACGTCGCGCCGGATTCGAGGTTCGCTGCGAAAGGATGTTCTCCTTTTGCAGGACCAGGGCCTGTTTTTGCCGTAAACGCTGTGCACGCTGGTGTTCCGCTTCGCGCCTGCCCACTTGGTTCGAAAACTCAACTCCGACATGGACCGGCGCGTACTGCTGGCTGCTTGCCATCTGTTCCTCCACAGATTTACTTTCCCAACCACGAGCCATATCTTCATTTTACGAGCGTTTTATTAAAATGCACCCCACATTGTGCCGTGGGGAGCATCCAAGGGCACAAGATTGCTTGCCCAACAGGACTTAGGAGAGCGAATGCGCGTCTGGCAGATTTCGTCTTTTGGCGTTGATTCTCTGGAATTTGCGGAACGTCCGACCCCGGAACCTGGCCCCGGCCAGGTGCTGGTGAAAATTCATGCAATTTCTTTGAATTTTCGGGATTTGTTGATGGTGAAGGGTCTCTATAACCCCAAACTCAAGCTGCCGCGGATCCCTTGCTCCGACGGCGCGGGCGAAGTGATGGCGCTGGGGCCGGGTGTGACCCAGTGGAGGCCGGGAGACCGGGTGGCCGGCATCTTTATGCAGAACTGGCTGGATGGCCCGCCCACTCCGGCCAAGGTGAGGGGCGCGCTGGGCGGCGATATCGATGGCACGCTGGCCGAGTTCGTGGCTTTCAACGAAAACGGGCTGGTGCCGATTCCCGACCACCTCAGCTACCAGGAGGCGGCCACGCTGCCCTGCGCAGCGGTGACCGCATGGAACGCTCTGTGCGCCTGCGATCTCAAGCCCGGCGGCACCGTGCTCATCCAGGGCACCGGGGGTGTCGCCATTTTTTCGCTGCAATTTGCTCGGTTGAGGGGAGCCCGCGTCCTGGGGGTTTCAGGCAGCGACCAGAAGCTTGAACGCGCGTTTGACCTGGGACTCGATGCGGGTTTGAATTACCGCGAAACTCCGGAGTGGGATCGCTGGGCCGTGGAGCAGAGCGGGGAGGGCGTTGACCTGGTCGTCGAAGTGGGTGGAATCGGGACGCTTCCCCGCTCCCTGCGAGCCTTGCGCATGGGCGGAACGGTGGCGCAGGTGGGCGTGCTGTCGTCTCCGGGCGAACCACTGCCGATGGCTGCCATTCTGCACAAGCAGGCGCGCATTCGCGGAATCTATGTCGGTTCGCGGCAGGATTTCCTGGAAATGAACAAGGCCATCGCGCTTACCCAGATGCGCCCGGTCGGCGAGGACTTTCCCTGGAGCAACGCTCCGCAGGTGCTGGCCCGCATGGAGGAAGGAAGCCACTTTGGCAAGCTGGTGATGTCGGTGGGGTGAACATAGGGACTAGGGACCATAGGGACTCGCCCTGATCTGCTCCGCGGCGGAGAAGACCAAGGCGAGTGGCTGAGTGGGTTGAAGGGAAGTTGGTGCCGGCTGGTTTGAGCCAGGCTAGGAACTGGGCGTGGAATGCTTTCCGGGCTTGACTTCCAGTTCATTCACAACCTGCTGCACGTTGGGCACCTGCTTGGCCAGGGTGCCGACTTCCTTCTTCTGTGCGCTGGTCTTGACACTGCCCTTGATCACCAGCGTGCCATTTTTTGCTGAACCGTGGATGCTCTGGTCATCGAGATTCTGATGGGCCTTGATTTCAGCCTTGAAGTTGTCCTCGATGGCAGAATCGAGGTTGGAGGCGACCGATCCGGCGTTGGCTACTTCCGGAGGACGCACGCCAATCTCATTGGCGATGGTGTAGTCGGGAGCCGCCTCTTGAGCGAACTTCTCAGCACGCTTTTTGGCGTCTTCACCGTCGACGTTGCCGCTGAGGGTCATAATGCCCTTGTCGCGGTCCTGCGACACGCTGACATTATTCAGATTGTTGCTGTTCAGCGAAGTGGTCACGGCGGATTTCTCGTCGGGATGGGATTTGTTGCAGCCTGCGATTACCATAGCGCTGCCCATAAGAATGGTTGCGCCGAGCAGGAAGGGCCGGGGGGAACGATCCAGTTTCATTGCCCTGATCTCCTTGTCTTGAAGTCCGTATCGCGGGTAACTCCGCTACGGATAAATCACACACGGCAAGTGAGATGTCGAACGGGCGGATTACGTTGTTCCTGACTTTCGATTGACACGCGCACTAATTACTCGACGCGATAAGTGCGCTCGCAGGCAACCTTTTCAGTGATTGGGAGAACTTACTTACTCGCTCGTCGTCGGGTCGATGATCCGGCGCACTTGCGAGATGCGATTAGCGGGAAAGCCGCCCATCTCGGCATGCCGCCGCACTATAGCTTCATCGGGCGCAATGTAGACGCAGTAGATCTTGTCGTCCGTGACGTAGCTCTCCAGCCACTGGATCTCCGGACCCAGTTTGCGCAGCACACCGCAGGACGTTTGTGAAATAGCTTTCAAGGCTTCCGGCGTGGAGGCGCCGATGTTGGGAATTTCGCGCTCGATCACGAATTTGGGCAAAGCATTTCTCCGCTTGAGCAATCTGCCGTGCCTGGCACGGTACTCGGCAATCATGCAGTGCGACACCAGAGGAATGCAAATCAAGTTGGAACGCTAGGAGGGCCGCGCAAACTTTTCGACAAGGTAGGGGATAAGTCCGGGCGGCAGTAGCCGAACGGCGAAAGCGGTGGACCGGCCTGCGAAGTTGGGGATGACCGTGCGCTTGCCCTGGGCCAGAGCGGCGATGCCGATGCGGGCCACGTCTTCAGCCGACTGCACGCGGCGCTTGAGAGTTCCGGCGCCGGAGACATCGAAGAACTCACTCTCCGTTGGTCCCGGACACAGGGCCGTCACCTTGACGCCGAATCGCTTCACTTCCTGCGCGAGACCGAGGGCGAAGAAGCGGTCAAAGGCCTTGGTGGCAGCATAGGTCGTGAGATAGGGCAACGGAAGAAAGCTGGCGGTCGAGGCGGTCACGAGGACCCATCCGCGGCGGCGGTCGACCATGCGGGACACGAAGAGCCGGGCGATTCGCACCATGGATTCGCAGTTCACGCGGACCTGGCTCGCTTCCTGCTCGATCGGATTGGAATGAAACGGGCCGTACTGGCCAAGGCCGGCATTGTTGATGAGGATGTCGACGGAAATCCCCGCTCCCTCGGTAGCGTCGTAGATCTGCTGCGCCGCGGCGGGGTCGTTGAGGTCGGCGGTGACGATCCGGACCTCAGTCCCCTGGGCGGCAAGTTCCGCGGCCAGGGAATCGAGGCGGTCCGTGCGCCGGGCGGTGAGAATCAGCTTTGCGCCGCAGCGCGCGAGTTCATGAGCCAGCGCGACCCCGATCCCCGCGCTGGCGCCAGTGATCAAGGCCCATCGGCCCTGAAAGTCTTTGGTGCTTGTCATGGGACACCATGAACGCGGATCAGCTTCGTGCACACCCGTCCTGGCCGCAAAGAAAGACGCGGCAAAGGCGGGGCACCCAGGGGGAGCAATTTACTTCTTCAGGAGCTTAAACGCGTGTGTCCACTCATTACGCAAAAAACCAGGGATGCACCACAGTATACACAGAGGCTCAATAGCGCGCGCGGCTTCGACTGCGCCCATGTCGGCCGTCTCCCAGCCGAACTGATCCAGAATGCCGCTGAGCGATTTTTTTGCCGCGGCGTCGTTGCCGCAAATGAACATGGTGGGTTTGCCGCCATCGAATTGAGGATTGATCATGAACGGTGCGCCTACGGAATTGAACGCTTTCACCAGGTGAGCGGCCGGGAATTCGCGCTGCAGTTGCTCCAGGAGGGATTCGTTCCCCGAGGTGAAGAAGGAGAGCACGCCGTTGACAGGCGCAGCGTCGGCGATGGGGTTGCACGCATCGATCACCGCTTTGCCGGCGAGATTCTTTTCCCCGGCAAGGCGCAGGGCTTCAGAGGCGGCGGACCCTTTAACCGCCAAAACGATCATTTCGCCGAACTCGCCCGCAGCGGCGAAGGTGCCCGTCTTGCCTTTTGGATTGCCGGTGGCCCAGTCCTGCAATTTGTCCGGGGTCCGCGAGCCTAATGTCACCTCGTGCCCGTGCTTGAGAAAACCGCTTGCCAACGTCCTGGCCACATCGCCCGATCCTAAAACTCCTACCTTCACGCCAGCCTCCAATGGAGAGATCCTGGTCCGAATCTCACGAGCTAGAGATGAACCAGTCCTTATTCGGATGCGGGCTTTTTCTTCTTTCCGGGAGCGCGGGTCTTTTTGCTGACAGTGCGGTTCTTCTCGACGCGCAGCTTCCAGGCGGTTTGGAGTGCGCCGTAGACGAGGTCTTCGTTGGCGGCGGAGAGCTTCAGATGGGTGGCGCCGTTGCGGCCCCAGCCGCCGGGAATGGGAATAAAAATATCGGGCGCTTCCGCGACGAACACGGCCTGCTGATCGGGGGTGAGCATGAGATTTCCGTAGCCCTGAGCCTGCGACGCAAGGGTGGCGAAGATGCGGCCGCCCACGCGGAAATCGGGCGAGCCCATGTGCGAACCTTCCTCGGCGCCTTCGAGGCTGAGGGCGATGCGGCGAAAGTCAGACGGAGTCATCACAGTGAACAGCGGACAGAATTGCGTCAGGTTGCGGGGCAGGGTTGGAAGGAGGACCAGTCGATTCGCTGCTGGAATTCGTCGTCGGGCTCAAAGACCGACTTGAAAGTGAAGGCGAACTGCGTGGGCCCGTGCACGTCGAGATGCGCGATGCGGCGCTTGGCTTCGTCGATGCCGGGAATGTGGCCCACGGGCACCCACCACAGCGCCGTGTAGCTGCCTTCGAATTTCTCGAACCAGGCATGGCGCTGGCGGAGCAATTCGCGGTGCGCCGTCTGGTAGACGTAGTGACGAAGCGAAGCAACGTCTCTCCATACCGACATGTTGAGCAGCGTGCGCTCGTCTCCGAAGGGGCGGAAATAAGTCGCATTGCCCTCATTGGTCTGAAGCCGCCAGACGAAACCGGGGCTCGCATCGGCAAGGGCGTTGATCTCCTCAAGGCGGTTGACGAAGCCGGCCATGATGGGATCATCGAGTTCGGCGCGGATGCGGCCGATGTTGACCTGGGCGATGTGGTAGCTGGGCATCCGACCTCCTGTGGCAAAGACATGATCGCGCGAGCATCGTGCTATCCCATCCTAGCCGCAAAAACAAAGGCGCGGCGAGGATGGGGCACTCACATCTATGGGCACCCGCGCCCGCATTAGGATGGGGCACCTGCCAGGTGTTGTTCTTCGAATTCTTCGTTGAGCCAATTTGTGAATGCCTGGAATTCTTCGTCGCGGCCGAGGAAGTCGCGGACCATCTGGCGGCCGGGCTTCGAGCCGCCTTGTTCGAGCACTGTCTTGCGATAACGGGCGCCGGCGTCGCCGCCGAGCAGGTCGGCCGGATCAAACTGGGCGAAGAAGTCGAGGGCGATGACCTTGTCGAAGGCGTAGGTGTAGTAGTTCGACGAATAGCCGGTCAGATGCCCGAAGCTCGAGTACATGCGGTTGCCCTCGAGCCAGGTCCAGGGCTGGAAGCGCTGGTAGAGCTGCTTGATGATCCGATCGAGATCGATGCCGGCGGGATCCTGGTCGTGCAGATCGAGCGAGAGAGTGGTGTAGTAAAGCTGGGTGCGCATGCCGTCGGCGCGGCCAAACGCGCTGGCGCGCTTCAGGTTCTGGATGAGTTCGGTGGGCAGGACTTCGCCGGTCTCGTAGTGGCGGGCGAAGGACTGCAGCAGTTTCTCGTCGCGGAAGAATTCTTCGAGCATCTGCGATGGAACTTCGATGAAGTCGCCTTCGGTGGCGAATCCCGAGAGGCCGGCCCACTCGGTGTGGCCGCCGAGGATGGCGTGCATCAGGTGGCCGAACTCGTGGAAGAACGTGACCACGTCGTTGTACTGAAGAAGGCCCGGTTCGCTCGGATCGCCTCCCGGGAAATTGCAGATGAGCGCGGCTTCGGGCAGGTAGCGGCCGCGCACTCCCGTGACCACGGGCGCGGCGGAGAACCACTTGTCCTTGCCTTCGCGGGGGTGCATGTCGAGATAGAACCGGCCCACCAGCTTGCCGTCTTCGCGCACTTCAAAGACCGAGACGGCAGGGTCCCAGCCGGGTACCTCGGAGGGGCGGAACTCGACCTTAAACAGGCGCGCGGCGGTCTCGAGCACGCCGGCCTCGACCTTGTCATAGGGAAAGTAGGGCCGGACGGACTGGGAGTCGAAGTCGTACGCCGAGCGGCGAAACTGCTCGTACCAGTAGCCGCGGCTGGTGATGTCGATGGACGAAAGGCCGGGCTGCCGGCCGCGCGCAAATTCGAGGACCTGTTCCACCTCGCGGCGTGCACCGTCAAGGCTGGCCTCGTCGAGTTTGGTGAGGAACGTACGCACGTTGGCCGCTGAGCCCATCATCTGGTCAGCCGTGGCCAGATCGGCCCAGCTGCGGAAACCGATCACCGTGGCGATCTCCTGGCGGGTGGCGAGGAGCTGCTCCAGCAACTCCTTGTTGGCCGGGTAGGCGCGCGTGTTGTAGGCCAGGAACATGCGCTCGCGCAGGGCGGCGCTGTTGGCGAAGGTCATGACCGGCTGCATGTCGGGCTGGTCGGTGGAGAGGGTGATCTGGCCGTCGGCGTCGGGCTGGTGGCGGCCAAGGTAGTCGGGCGGCAGGCCGTCGAGTTCGGCCTGGGTGGCCACGATGGTCTTGGCGCCTTCCTGGATATTGCGGCTGAACTGGAGCGAAAGGTGGGTGGCTTTTTCGTGCAGCGACTGCAGGTGGGCGCGGGTCGCGTCGTCTTTGTCCACGCCAGCGAGACGGTAGCTGAGCAGGGTGCGCTCAACGTAGTGGGTAGTCGCCGGGTTGCAGCCGTCGATGCGCATGGCGGCCAGAGCGTCGTAAACGGCGCGATTCAGACTCAGGGCCGAGCCGGCCATGGCGATGCGCTGGGCCTCCTGCTGGGCCTGGTCGCGAACCGCCTTGTCCGCAGCCACGGAGTTGAGCACGCCGGCCTGAGAACCGGCGAGGTTCAGCTGCTCGATGGCGGCGTCAAAGAGGCGGAGGGTATTTTCCGGGGTGCGCGGCGTATCGATGGCAAGGAGGGCGGCCAGGGCGGCTTCGTGGGCGGCCAGGCGGGCGCTGACCCAGGTGGAAAGCGCTTCGGCGGACTGGGCGCCCCCGGCTTCCCAGGCGTGCAGTTCGGAACACACACAGACGGCGGCCATGGGGTCTACGGTCAGGGCGGCATTCGATTGGGTAGACATGTCGGCGAAAACTCCTCCAGCTTTCTAGGTTGCCATACCGGGCGTCCCGGGGTGCATCAGAAGATCAGATGCGGAACGATTCGAGGCCGGCTCGCGTACTCTTTCCAACGTGGGCGGGTCTGCGCAGGAGGTCGGTATGGGTGCGTTCGGGCAAAACTTTCGCTATGCCCTACGGCAGTTGGCACGTAACCCCGGGTTTACCGCGACGGTGGTTGTCACGCTTGCGCTTGCCATCGGCGCGAACACGGCGATCTTTTCGATCGTGAACGCATTGCTGCTGAAGGATCTGCCCTATGCGCACCCGGAGCGCATGGGCACCATTTTCATGCGCGTCCAGGGCGCCAAACCATCCGATGAATCGCACTGGGTCGACGGAACTCAATGGGAATTGCTGCGGGACAACGTTCCCTCGGTGATTTCAGCGGTATCCAGCGCTCTCACTTCGGGCGTCAACCTGAAGGCGGGTGAGGAGGTGCGCTATGTGCACCAGGGGCGCATCTCCGCGCACTATCTGGATGTGCTGGCGGTCCATACGCTGCTGGGACGCAATTTTAGCGAGACGGAAGACCTGCCTCACGGGCCGAAGGCCGCAATCCTGAGCTATGGCTTGTGGCAGAGCACGTTTGCATCCGACCGCGACCTGGTGGGAAGAACGATCCACCTCAAGGGCGAGCCATACACCGTGATCGGGGTGCTGCCGGAAAACGCGGAAACTCCACTGAACGCAGATCTTTATACTGCGCTGCAGCCGAGCCGCGACGGAGAGGGGACGGGCACCAATTACCTGGTAATCAACCGCCTGAAAGATGGCGCTACGTGGCAGGAGGCCGACGCCGAACTGAGCCGCGCATGGGCTGATCACGTGGCGCATATGGAGCAACGCAATCCCGGATCGCAGTACCACTATTACTTTGTTCCCCTGCAAAAGGGGCAGACCTCGTATCTGAGGCCGAAGGCGCTTGCGCTCATGCTGGCCGCCGGGTTCATCCTGCTGATTGCCTGCGCCAATCTCGCCGGCCTGGCGGTGGTGCGCGCAGTGCGCCGCATACCGGAGGTAGCCACCCGGCTGGCGCTGGGCGCCTCACATTGGCAGGTTCAGAAGCAGTTCTGGATCGAGAACCTGTTGCTTGGAGTGATCGGAGGCGCCGCCGGAATCGCGGTAGGCTTTGGTGCCCTGCGCGGATTGCTCTCGCTCCTTCCGGAGAGCTTTCTCCCCGTCGCCAGTGTGCCGCTCGACTTGCGCGTGCTGGCATTTACGGTGGCAGTGTCGGTTCTGACCGCCGTGTTATTCGGGATGCTCCCGGCTCTTTCGGTTCGCCGCGTCGATCTTCGTTCGTCCATGGCCAGCCGGGCGGTGGCGGGCGGAGAACGCCTCCGCCTCCGCCAGGTGCTCATTGCCGGCGAGGTGGCTCTCACGGTTGTGCTGTTGGCCGGCTCCGGCCTTCTGATTCGCACCCTGATTCATTTGGAAACTTTGCCGCCCGGCTTCAATCCAAACGGCGTAATGGCGGCCAAGGCATCGCTTGACGATGCGCGGTATCACGATCCGGCAAAGTTCGTGCGTCTGCTCGACGAGAGCGTCGCAGCCATGCGGCGAATTCCCGCGGTCCGCAGCGCCGCGGTGGGCCTTAGCCTGCCGTTCGAGCGCTCTCTGAATGGCGGCGTGCAACTCCACAATGGTCCCCAGGCCGGCAAGACTGTGGGCACCGACGTGATTTACGTGACGCCGGACTACTTCGCCACACTGGAGATGCCGTTTTTGGCGGGCCGCGATTTTACCCGCGCGGACGGGCCCGACGCGCAGCCGGTGGCCATTGTGAACCGCACCTTCGCCGACAAATTCTTTCACGGGGAGAACCCGGTAGGCCGCACCCTCGATCAGGGCACCATGATTGTCGGCGTCGTGTCGGACACGCAGCTTTCCTCCGGTCTCAACCCCACGGCTCCGCTGCAGAGCGAAGAAACCATGTACGTCCCGGCCACGCAGATCGGGCCCCAGATGCTGGGCGTCCACGTCTGGTTCGAGCCGAGTTGGATCGTGCGCACTGCCGCGCCGGTGGAGGGTCTGACGGCACAAATGCAGCGGGCACTCACGAGCGTCGACCCCGCGCTTCCCTTCTCCGGCTTCTTCCGGATGAGCGACTTGCAGGCCAAGGCCCTGGCGACGCAGCGAATCGAAGTGGCGCTGCTGGGTGCCATGGCGGGCCTGGCGCTCTTGCTAAGCACAGTCGGCATCTTTGCCCTGGTGGCAAACATGGTGGCGCAGCGGACACGGGAAATCGGGATCCGGATTGCGCTGGGATCCAGTGTTCGCCAGGCCATGGCGCACGTGGGCAGGTCAGGGCTGCTCGCAGCGGGTTCGGGGCTGCGTGGCGGGCCTGGCACTGAGCGCGGTTGCTCTGCGTGCCATGCGCAGCGTGCTCTACGGCGTGCGCCCGTACGATGTGACGACCATCTTGTTGGTGGTGGCCACGCTCGCATCGATCGCGCTGATCGCGACCCTTTTGCCCACTTTGAGGATTGCTCGCATTGATCCGGCCCGGACCTTGCGCGAGGAATGAGACTGCGGTCAGGTCTCAGGACGAGGCTGGGAAACATCGTGCTATCCCACCTCAGCGACAAAAACAAATACGTCGCGAAGGCGTCCATGCTGAGGAAGGAGCGGACGGCTTCAGTGCCCGGCTTGGCAGCAGAGAGGGCGGGGACGCGCCGCAGCACGAGGGTAAGGGCCGGAGTGAGCAGAAAGACGACGGGGATAGCGAGGAGCAGCCATGCCAGCAACGCCTGGCCCGCCATGCCGCCCAACTGGATCACCAGCCGCGGCGAGTACGCCAGCAACTGCGCCGGGGAGTGAGCCAGCAGGGCAAGATTGAGACCGGGATTCGTGGTCAAGGGGATCAGCTTTGCGCCGAGGCGGGCAAGGGGAATAATCAGCGCCAACTGGAAGGGCATGGCCGCGTAATTGGCGGCCTGGATCAGGGGCTGGTTCAGCCGGAACGTCAGGGCGATCATGGCGCAAAGAGCGGTCGGAAGTCCGACGATCGGAATGCACCCAAGGGCAAAGCCGAGTGCCAGCGCCAGCGCGAGACGGCGCGGAGAAATTCCCTGGCGCAGATAGACCGCGGCTCTCAGCCGCATTGTTTCCAAAGTTGGCACGGAGGATTGCCTCATATTCAGACTACGCAGATAGATGCGAAGTAGATTGAATGTCGAGTGAAACTTTTGTACTGGGATCAGAAATGGCACGGGGCAACTCAAAACGGGAAGCTTCTCGTTTGGGGCCGGACGCGAGCCCGGGCCGGATGCGAATCGCTCCCCGCAACTTCGCGCTTGCGCGCGCGTCTCATTGCGCCGGAAATGTCGCGGCGATGGCGGGAGCCAACCGCGTGAGCAGTGCGGCGAGTCGGTGTTCCACGCGCCGGCCCGCTTCAAAGACTTCGGTGTGGCTGAGCTTTTCGGCACCCAGGCCAGCCGCAAGATTGGTGACGCATGAAATGCCGAGCACCTCGATGCCCATATGCCGCGCCACGATCGTTTCCGGAACAGTCGACATGCCGACCAGCGTAGCGCCCATGGTTCGAAACGCGCGAATTTCCGCCGGAGTTTCAAAGCTGGGTCCGGGCGTGGCCAGGTAGACGCCTTCGACGAGATCGATGCCCTCCTGCGCCGCGGCCTCGCTGGCCAGGACACGAAGACGTTTCGAATAGGCTTCTGTCATGTCGAAGAAGCGCAGGCCGGTCCCAGGAAGGGAGGCGAAGCGCGGCTCGTTAGGGCCGGTGAGCGGGTTCCAGCCCATGAAGTTGATGTGATCGGAAAGCGCGACCAATTGGCCGATGTGGTAACCATCCTGAATGCCGCCGGCCGCGTTGGTGAGAATCACCGTCTGCACTCCCAGTGCGCCCAGGACCCGCATGGGGAACGTGACCTCCGCCGGCGAATAGCCCTCGTAGAAGTGCACGCGGCCCTGCATGACGATGACCGCGACGCCGGCCAGATCCCCGGCTACGATGCGGCCGGAATGCCCTTCCACCGTCGATTGCGGAAAGTGGGGAATGTCGGCATAGGGGACAATCACGGGTTCGACGACGGCATCGGCCACGGCGCCAAGCCCCGAGCCGAGAACAATACCAAGACGGGGCTCAAGCGCGCCCAGCCTGGAGCGCAGATATACCGCGGCCTCAGAAACCTGTTCGAAGTATTCAGAACTCATCAGGGATACTTTACGACACAGGCTTCAGGGATCAGTCTGGCAACGAGTGCAGACGTGCACACCGACGAAATCGCCTCAGTGCGTCATATTGGGTCCGGCCTGGGAAGCAAACGACGACCGCACCGTCGCAACTGGCTGCGATGAGGAGGCGGGCATCGACGCCGCTGTCTCGCTCGCAGGCGGCTCCACGCGCTCCTTGCGAAGCTTTCGGCCGCACGGTTCGGGAACGTTGGCCATCTGCTTGAGAAACACCTTGATGCTGATCGTGCCGGGCTGCAGCGTGGAGAAGTAGCTGGTTGAACTCAACAGCGGCTTATGCTGTTCGATCAACTGGTTGCGAATGATATTCACGCCGCACAGAAGATTGTTCCGGGGTTGAAGGATGGTCTTCGCCGGATCGTGTTCATCCAGTTCCTTGTCCCTTTCCCAGTCAAAGTCGCAACCGTACCGCTCCTGGTCCATGTATGTGAGTTGCAACAGGCCTTGCTGGCGTATCATGCGATGGGTCACGTCATCCTTGACCTGAAGTACGGGGTCCATGTGGCGCACGTCCCGGGTAGGCACGAGGCCCGCTTCTGCGCCCGGCGAGCGCCTGGAAGAAATAGGCCCAGAAAGTACGCTTGTCTACCTCGCTCAACGAGGTGAATCGCGGGCAGAACGGTTTTACAGCCTTGGCCACCGCGGGGGAGAGCAACTCGGGGGGCAGCGCCTTTTCAATCCACTCGTCCCACAGCGGATTCCATGTCTGGTCGTCGCCCAACTCGGCTTTTTTCTCAGCGATCGGGGTGGCGGGCGCCGCCTTGATTTCGGGCTGAGCCGGCGCAGGAGCCATCTCCTGTGCCTGGACATCCTGCATATTCCGCCCGGGGAGCGGAATAAACGTGGCGCCCAATCCGGTGGCGATCGCGACGCCTGCTACGATCCATGCGATCTTTGTCATCGAAGGTTCAACCTCAGCATGGTGTGATGCGGAGCCGGTCACGATGGCCGTTTGGCGAACTAAACTTATGAAAAATAAAGATTTACATCGAAAAATTTGCACGATCTATGTGTAAAAATGGGCTGGATTCGGTCAAATTTACCCGATTCCAAGGCCGAACCGGAATGTGGGACACCGTCCGGCCATGCGGCGGGTCGCCGAAAGAGGACAGGGATGAAGGAATTTGTGGCCGTGATCTTCGGCCTGGGACTGCTCTGCAATGCCCTGCTCTTTGTGCCGCAGGCGATCGCGGTGTGGCGCAAGAAGAGCGACGAGGGCATCTCGCTGATCACGTTTGGCGGGTTCAGCGTGCTGCAGGCCATCGGAATTGTTCACGGGCTGTATCAGCGTGATCCGTCGCTGATTCTGGGCATGGCGGCGAGCCTGTTGAGTTGCGGCACGGTGACGTTGCTGACGATCTACTACCGGCTGCGGCGCAGGCGCGGCGAGGTGCAGCCCGTAGCGCTGCCGGCGATGCTACTTTTTGTGGAGAATATCCTGGCTGACCTGGTAGTGGCCGGGACTGCCCGTGACCGCAATGGGAACCAGCGCACCGGCCTGCTTCTTTTTGAAGAACGGAGCGAGCGGCTTGAGAAGGAATGATTTGAAACCCGTCGACAGTGTGCGAAATGTCGGTATCCATGCGCAGGTTGCCGACCAGGTGAACCACTTTGTTGTGAAAATTGAATGTGCCGCTCAGGTCAGCTTGTGCGCCCGGGATGTTGAAGGTGAGATGCTGGCTCGAAGCAATTCCGTCCCGAATCTGCACCGGCCCTTTGACCGCTGAGAGCACATCGGCTGCGGCCGAAGAATTCTTGTCTGCGTCTTCGCCAGGATCAGGCGCCTTCTTGCCCTGGGCGCGCTGGCTGAAGTCGGAGAGGCTCTTCTCCGTGTCGCGGTCGGCCACGCGCTCGGCGGGAACATTGAAAGTTCCGTCCACATGCAGTCGATGGAGGAAGCCGCCTCCCTCGCCGGAGGGTGCGAGATAGGCGTGGCTGCGCAGCCAGACCGATCCGGTGATGGGGACGTCATCCTGGATGAAGGGGCGCATCACATCTTGCGCACGGCCGGCCGCGCACATCGATGTCGAAGTTGCTCGCCTTGCCGGAGGAGTCCTTGTCGGGCGAGCCCTGGACGGTGCCGATGGCGTGGATTGTCGTTTTGCCGGTGTGCGCTTCAATGTCGTGGATGGCAACGTCGCCATTGGTGCCGTTCACCGTGCACTGGATCGATGCGGCGATGCGCGTGGGTGTGCCGTTGTCTACGGAAAAATTGGGCGTGAGGCTATCGGCCTGGGCCTCGATTGCGCTCAGGGGTCCGCGAAATTGCCCCTTCGACCCGAGGGTACCGGAGATGTCGCCGACGTCGGCCAGGTTGACCGTGGTGAATGTGAAATTGCCCGACACCGGGGTGACGCCAATCTGGTTTGTATTCAGAGGACCGAAGGTGCCGTGCGCCTCAATGCGCCCGGAGGGGATTGCATTCTGCATGTCGACCGAATAGTTCACCGCCTGGTTTTTCTCGAAGTGCGCCAGGTCCAGTTCGCGTATGGGGAAGATCAGCCGGCTGCCATCGTTCTTCATGATCTCGAAGACGGTGTTGTGGAATTTGAACATTTCGATCGCGGTGTCGGGGCCGGTGAAATCGGAACTGCTGCCGGGCGGAAAGTTTTCTTGATTGGCTCGACTGCCGATGGGCGGTATGACAATGTGCAGGCCGGTGACTTCGACGGTCATCACGCGTTGCTGCAACAGCAAAAGGTCGCGCCACCGGCCCTGGACTACCATCTGTTGGGCGTGTCCGAACGGGGGAAGATTCAGCGCGGTCTTGCGGCGCAGCGTAAGGCCGTTGGCCACAAAACCGGGGTGGGGAAAGTAGGTGCGGTGATAAGAAGTGACTTCGACCTGGCTGGCGAGATCGTCTTCCAGCATCGGCCTGATCTTGCGATAGCGGTAAGGCCAGTTGGAACTGATGAAATAGAAGCCGATGGCGGCCCCGATCACGAATCCGATGGCGAAGGCGATGAACCACAATCGCTTTCGTATGCCGCGGGGGGGTCGCGGGGCGTGCAGCCGGGGAAAAAGTTGCCATAGGGCGCGTCTTTCATGGCTCTTCGCGCGATGGCGAGAGAGCCTTGTTTTGTATCGTCGCGATTCGATCGTTGCCGAACGCAACGCCACTAACCTGAGGCTTGGAAGCCTGCGAAGCCCGGGGACGTTGCTTGCGAAGGCGCAGATTGCGAAGTTGCAAGCCGGATAGGGAGAAGCAAATAATCAGCAGTAGCAGGAGATCTTCGCGAGGAGCAGGCCGCATGTGCCGAAATATCAAGCTGCTGTTCAACTTTGATCCGCCGGTGACGGAAGGGGAGATTCGTGCCGCGTCGCTGCAGTATGTGCGCAAGATCAGCGGATTCGCCAAGCCTTCGCAGGCCAACGAAGCGGCATTCAACCGGGCGGTGGAGGAAGTTGCGGCGGCTTCGGCACGGCTGCTGGCTTCACTCGAAACCACGGCGCCGCATCGGAACCGCGAAGAAGAAGCTGCCAAGGCGAAGGCGCGGGGGATAGCGCGGTTCGGGGATTAATCCGAGAACGGCAACGAATGGGTTTGATATCGTGCTTCGCGCTAACCGAGGAACATCCCGGCGATCGAGGCGCTGATTAAGTTCGCCATGGTGCCCGCGAGCATGGCGCGCACGCCTAACTTCGCGAGTTCGTTGCGGCGTTCGGGGACCAGGGCGCCGATGCCGCCGATCTGCATGCCGATCGATCCGAGATTGGCAAAGCCGCACAGCGCGAACGTCGCGATGGTGAACGAGCGCGGGCTGAGCGAGGCCTTCTCCGCGCCCAGCCCGATGTAGGCGATCACTTCATTGAGCGCCATGCGCGTACCGAGCAGGTTGCCGATAGCGCCCGCATCGTGCCACGGCACGCCAATGAGCCAGGCGACCGGCGCGAAGGCGAAGCCGAGAATCTGTCCGAGGCTGGACGGGAACCAGGGCAGTCCGCCGTGGACCCACGCCAGCAGCATGTCGAGCAGCGCGACGAGAGCCAGGAACGAAATGAGCATGATGGCCACATTCATGGCCAGCTTGCCGCCGTCGATGGTGCCGCGGGCGATGGCGCCGATCAGGTTCTCTTCCTTGTGCTCTTCGCTCTTGGGGATCACGACGCGGCCTTCGGTGTCGGGAACGTCGGTCTCCGGCACCAGCATCTTGGCCAGGAGAATGGTGCCCGGCGAGGTCATGATCACCGCCGAAAGAAGGTGCCGCGCCTCCACTCCCTGGGAGATGTACATGGCCATGATGCCGCCCGAAACGTGGGCCATGCCGCTGGTCATGATGGTCATCAATTCACTGCGCGTGGCACGGGGGAGGAAGGGCCGGATGGTGAGCGGCGCTTCGGTCTGGCCCATGAAGATGGAGGCGGCCACGTTCATGCTTTCGGCGCCGGAGATGCGCATGGTCTTGAGCATGATCCAGGCCATGCCGCGAATGATCAGCTGCATGAGCCCGATGTGGTAAAGGACCGCAAAAAACGCGGAGATGAAGATGATCGTGGGCAGGACCTGGAAGGCGAAGATGGACCCGGATGCGGGCGCAATGACCTTGCCGAATGCGCCGGCGTTGGGCAGGCCGAGTTCGCCGAAGAGGATTCGCGTCCCGGCGAAGGTGGCGGAAAGCATGTTGGTGACAACGTCGCCGGCCCATCGCATGGTGCGTTGCCCGAAGTCGAAGTCAAGAACCAGGAACGCAAATGTGACTTGCAGCCCGAGACCCCAGACAATCGTGCGCCAGCGAATACGGCGACGGTCGGTCGATCCGAGCCAGGCGGCGGCAAGCACAGCCAGAATTCCGAGTATGCCGGTAAAGCGACCCAATGGCGCTCCTTCGGAGCAGGGATCAGGGAACAGGGACCAGTTACAAACGCCGGCGAGCAGTCGATCGATATGCGTCGATGACGCGGTGCAGTGTTCTGTCAGCTGCCGCTCGCTTACACCGCAGCGCCAGGCCAGCCGATGTTCTGATCCCTGATCCCAGTTCCCTATTCCCTGTTTCTCCCTACCTTAACAGCATCTTCGAGATACGCCTCTGCATTTTCGAGAGTGAAGACGTGCTGGATGAGAGGCACGGCGGGCGGTCGGTTCGGGGGAAAAGCGAATTGCCTGCTGAAGCAGGTCGATGGATTCAGCGAGTTGTTCCGGCGTAGTAGCGTAAATGGTGGCGAGCGGCTGCCCCTTTTCGATGCGATCGCCGCGGCGGGCATGGAAAATGATTCCTGCATGGGGATCGACCGGCTCCCATCCTAACGACTCGCGGGGGACTTCGGATTCACCAGCCAGTTCGCGGCCAGCTCCGGTGCGCTGGACGGCCCAGCCGATGGCAGTGGTGTCCATAGCGGCGATGATAGCCGGTGTCCCAGGCGTTGAGCACGTGTGTCACGTCCGGCTTGTGGAACGCATCAGCATTTTCGAAGACGGAGACGTCGCCGCCTTGGGCATCGACCATCTTCATAAACACTGCGAGTGCGGAACCGTCGGTGAGAGCGGCCTCAGCGAGCTGCGATCCCGCTTCGGGAGATGGCGCCTTCCCGCCGAGATGGATCATCCAGCCGGCCAGAGCGAGGGAAAGCTCGCGGAGATCCTCGCTGTGCGCAGGACGCTGGCCGCGGAGAAGTTCAAGGCATTCGGCGATTTCGATCCAGTTGCCCGCGGCCGAGCCCAGGGGCTGGCCCATGTCGGTGAGCAGCGCGACGGTGCGGGTTCCGGCGGCTTCGGCGGTAGCGACCATCAGCGCGGCCAGGTATTCCGCGTCCTCGCGCTTGCGCATGAACGCGCCAGACCCGGTCTTCACGTCGAGCACCAGCGCATCGAGACCGGCGGCGAGTTTCTTGCTGAGGATGGATGCGCAGATCAGGCCGGGACTCTCGACCGTGCCGGTGCGATCGCGCAGCGCGTAAAGCACCCGGTCGGCGGGAACCAGCGCCGGCGTCTGGCTGACGATGGAGGCGCCGCACGCGGCCAGGACTGTCTCAAATTCGGACAGGGAGAGCGCGGTGCGATAGCCGGGAATCGACTCCAGTTTGTCCAGGGTTCCGCCGGTGTGGCCCAGCGCGCGCCCGCTGATCATGGGCACGGCCAGTCCGCAGGCCGCGGCGATGGGCGCAACCAGGAAGCTTGTTTTGTCGCCCACGCCGCCGGTGGAGTGCTTGTCGACGGCTACCTTGCCCAGCCGCGCGGGCGAGAATTTCTCGCCGGAGTCGCGCATGGCCAGGGTCAGGGTGCGGATTTCATCCAGGGTCAGGCCGCGCAGAAGGCAGGCCATGAGCCACGCGGAGAGCTGCTCGAGGGGGATGGAGGAGTTGGCCGCGCCCGCAACCAGGAAGCGAATCTCGGAGTCAGACAGCGGGCCGCCATCGCGCTTCTTGCGGATGAGGTCGATGGTGTGGAGAGGTGGGGCCTGGCTCGCAGCGTCCGGTCCGGACTTCGCATCGTTCATGTGTCGCCACTCACTTCAGCTTCGCTCCTCACTTCAGCTTCATGTCAAAGGCCAGCGGCAAGATCTCGGAAAAGGCCATCACTCGCAGACCATCCGCCGCCGGAAATGCGACCGGCGCATCGGGCAGAATGAATTCGGCCAGAACCTGGCGGCAGGCGCCGCAGGGCGGGCTGGGCGCATCGTTCAGGTTGGCCACCGCAACGGCCGCGATGCGAATGTCCGGGCCGTATTCGGCGACGGCGCGCACCAGCGCGGAACGCTCCGCGCAGATGGTCAGGCCGTAGCTTACATTTTCGACATTGGTCCCGGTGACGATTTCGCCGCTGGCCAGACGGAGGGCCGCGCCGACCTTGAAGCCGGAATAGGGCGAGTAGGAATTCTGTGCCGCTTGCCGCGCGAGTTCGTATAGAGTTTCGAGCGCCGATTCGGGCGCGTTCGTCATCGACATGAAAGCATCATACGCGGCGAGTCTTGAAGCGAAAGCATCGCCAATCCGCAGGGAGACGCGGAGTGAGAGACAGGGACGGAAAGCCATGAATCCACATCCTCGGCCTGCTACGGTTCGCGTTTAAGGCGGCCACGTTTTTGTTGGCGACGGCCGTGCCGGTTTGCTGCGCCCAGTCCCCGGCAGGCCGGACTGTCCCGACCGTGCCAGCCGGTCCGGCGTCCAACGCCTCGCCGGGATTCGACGTGGCCGTCATTCGCCCCAACCCAGGCGACACGACCGGGCATTCCCACATCTGGAGTTCGGCGTCGGATGGAAATTTCAAGGCGCAGAATGTGACCGCGATGGATCTGATCCGATACGCATTCGGCATGCCGGAGACGCGCATCGCGGGCGGCCCGGCATGGATGCGCTCGGCAAAATGGGATGTGGAAGCAAAATCCGATCCGGCCATCGACGCCCAGTTGCGGGGGCTCGATTCCGCCCCGGCGCGAGAGCAGAAGCAGCACATGCTGCAGGCGTTGCTGGCCGACCGTTTCGCATTGAAAGTTCATCAAGAGAACCGCGAACTGCCCATCTACGCGCTGGTCGTGGCCAAAGGCGGACCCCGGTTTCAGCCTTCCAAAATCAACGGGACCACGATCAACAACGGCAATGCGTACATCACGGTAACCGGCAGTGATCATACGGTCGCCCTGCTGGCGGAACAGTTGTCCAGGGCACTGGGCCGGGTCGTCGTCGATAGAACCGGCCTCGACGGCCGATACGAGTTATCGCTGAAGTGGACCCCGGACGATGCCGCGGCTCCATCGAGTACAGCGAATGCCGACGCTGGCCCTTCGATCTTCACCGCCATTCAGGAGCAACTGGGCCTGAAGCTCGAGTCCGGTAAAGGACCGGTGCCGATCCTGGTCGTCGATCACATCGAGACGCCGTCCGAGAATTAAAGTCCCTGGTCCCTTCGTCCCTGGTCCCTCTCAAGTCGCAGCGGCTTTCTCCGATAAGCGACTTGTGGGTGTCCGCGCCGAAAGAGGAATTCGAGCGCGGCCCGAGAGCGGTGTGATGGACGAACTGACGCGGGAATTCCTGATCGAGAGCCAGGAAGGCCTGGATCGCATGGAGCGGTGCCTGACCGAGTTGGAGACGCGGCCGGGCGACACTGGCCTGCTGGCGGAGATCTTCCGCTCCGTTCACACCATCAAGGGGACCACGGGATTTCTGGGATTCAAGCGCCTGGAGAAGCTGGCGCACGCGGGCGAAAACCTGCTGGGGCTGCTCCGGGATGCAAAACTGGCGGCGGATCGGCCGGTGATTACAGGACTTCTGCAACTGCTGGACGGGCTGCGAATCATTCTGAAGACGATCGAGTCCGACGGGAGCGAGGGAGACGACACTGACACCGACTTGATCGATCAATTGGAAGCGCTGCAGGCCCCGGGGCACGACCAGTTGGAATCGATTTGGCCCGAGCCTCCGCAGCCTTTGGCCAACCTGGAGGAGTTGGCAAGGCCTGTGGCTCCGCTCGCTGCCGCGGACGCTCAAAAGATGCATGTCTCCAGGCCGCCTGAGACGGCCGCGCTGTCGACGCCAAGCTCGCCTTCCGCTGCTGAAAGCACCCTGCGCGTCGACATCTCCCTGCTCAACCGGATGATGAATCTCGTCGGCGAACTGGTTCTTACCCGCAACCAGGTGTTGCAAGCCACCTCCGCCGATCCCCGGATGACACTGCTCTCACGCCGCCTCGACATGGTAACCGCCGACCTGCGCGAATCGGTGATGAAGGCGCGCATGCAGCCGGTGTCGAACGTATTTTCCAAGGTTCCGCGCATGGTGCGGGATCTTTCCCACGCCCTGGGCCGCAAGGTGCGGCTGGAGATGGAAGGCCAGGACACCGAACTGGACAAGAGCCTGCTCGAAGCCATCAAGGATCCGTTGACCCACGCGGTCCGCAACGCGCTCGATCACGGCATCGAACCGCCGGAGGTACGCGCCGCCGCAGGGAAGAATCCCGAAGGGACGCTGCGGCTGCGGGCCTTCCAGGAGGGCAGCCACGTGCTGATCGAGATCTCGGACGACGGGGCGGGGATCGCGGTGGAGCGGATTCGCCAGAAAGCGATCGAACGCGGGCTGATCACCGCCGAACGCGCTGAACAACAGTCCGAGCGCGAACTGCTGCAACTCATTTTCGTGCCCGGGTTCTCGACCGCCGCCGCGGTGACCAACGTCAGCGGACGGGGCGTGGGCATGGACGTGGTTCGCACCAACGTGGAAAAGATCGGGGGCAAAGTCGAGCTTGATTCGCGGCCCGGCAAAGGCACCACGCTGCGGCTGCGCATACCGCTCACGCTGGCCATCATTCCGGCGCTGATCGTGCGCAGCCTCAACCAGAGTTTCGCCGTTCCCCAGGGGGCGCTTTCTGAACTGGTACACGTGCCTTCCGAGCACGCGGCAACGGCCATCGAATGGATCGAAAACGCGCCGCTGTATCGATTGCGCGGCAAGCTGCTTCCGCTGGTGTTCCTCGAGCGCCTGCTGATGGGCGCGGCGGCCACTGAGAATACGATTCACCGGCACAACTTCATTGCGGTACTGGATGCGGACGGGCGCCATTTCGGGCTGGTGGTGGAAGGGCTGGCCGATCCGGAAGAAATCGTCGTCAAGCCTCTGAGCCCGGTATTGAAAGGCATCGGGCTTTACTCCGGCGCCACGGTTCTGGGCAACGCCGAATTGGCCCTGATCCTCGACCCGAGCGCCATTGCCCTGCGGGCTGGTATCGCCATCCGCGGCGAAGACGAAGCATTGCGAGCCAAAGAGCAGGAAGCCGATGGGGACGATGAAGTCCGCGCGGAATTTCTGCTGGTCGAGATCGCGGGACGCCAGGCCGCGGTTCCCCTGGCCGACGTGGTGCGCATCGAGCAGATCCCGGTGGCGCGGGTCGAGTCCCTCGGTTACCGGCAGGTCATCAATTTCGAAGGAGAGCTTGTCCCAGTGGAGGATACAGGCGGCCTGGTAGCGGCGGCGGCCCAATCCAATCCCGGGGCCCGGATCATCGTCGTGATCTGCCGGGAGGGCAGCCGCCACGTGGGCATTGCCGTCTCCCATGTGCTGGATGTAGCGTCCGGCGGAACCCTCTTCGAGGCAGGAACGCGCCAGGCGGCGAGCGGGGTCACGCTGCTGAAGAACCGGGTCACAGGCGTCATTGACCTGGCTGGAGTTGCGCCCCTTGCTCCTGCCGAGTTTGGCCCGCGGGGATGGAGCGAATACGCGGAGGCGACGCGATGAGCACACCTGCGGCTGGGATCGATCGCAACGGAAAGGTGTCGGCGGCCATCGCGGAGATGTGTTCCGTGCGGCTGGACAAGCGGCTCTTTGGTGTCCCGATCACCCACATCCTCGAGATCGTGGGGCAAACCAGCCCGCAGCCGGTGCCGCTTGCAGCCGCGCTTCGTGGGCGGCATTGTGCACTATCGCGGCGAGGTGTTGACGACCGTGAGCCTGCGCCAGTTGCTCGATCTTCCTCCCGGGAATGGCCTGCAGGACATGCTCGTTCTCGAAGGCGCGGGCGGATGCTTTGGCTTGTTGGTTGATTCAGTCGGCGAAGTGCTGACCGTCTCGTCCGCAGACTACGAGCCCAACCCCTCCACCGTTGAGGAGCGAAAGCGAATGCTGTTCGCCGGCGCGTACCGGTTGAACGGCGGAGTCCTGGTCGCACTTGATCCGGAGCGGCTGGATCCGATGCGGCTGGCGAGGATGGGGTGAAGATCGGCGTGAACGCAACCTCCAATTGTCGCCGCACCCGCATTCTGATCGTGGACGATTCGGTCGTGATGCGTACCCTGCTGCGATCCGTGGTCAGCGCCGATGTCTCGCTGGAAGTGGCGGGGACTGCGGCAGACGGGGAGTCGGCATTGCAGGCGATCGAGCGGCTGCGTCCGGACCTGGTGCTGCTCGATGTCGAGATGCCGGTGATGGATGGGCTCACGACGCTGCGAAGACTGCGCACCCGCGGTCATCGCGTACCGGTCATCATGTGCAGTGCGCTCACCCAGCGGGGTGCGCGGGTCACCATCGAGGCTTTGGCATGCGGGGCGGCGGACTACGTTACCAAGCCGGCGGGCCAGCCGGACCGCGAATCCGCCCTGCGGGCGTTGGCACAGGACCTGATCCCCAAAATCAAGGCTCTTACCTCGCGGCTGGCGCCCGCACGGAACTTATTTGCAGACCCGAGCGGGGTTGTGACAACGTTAGGGCCGGCAAAGCAGGACCTGGGCGCGCCCGGTGTCCTGGCCATCGCCGCCTCCACCGGCGGTCCGGCTGCGCTCGACGTCGTTCTTCCCGCACTTCCCGCTGGCTTTCCGCTGCCTGTTCTGGTGGTGCAACACATGCCTGAGCTGTTTACGGCTCTGCTCGCAGAGCGGCTGAATCGCAGCTGCCGGCTCAAGGTGCGCGAAGCCGAGGAAGGCGCCCCGGTGAGCGCGGGCACGATTTCCATCGCTCGCGGCAACTGGCACCTGGAGGTGGTTGCCGCGACCGCCGCCAACCTGCCGCGATCCGACTGGCCCGGATCCGGCAGGCCGCCCACGCTCCATCTGAGCCAGGGGGCGCCCGAAAATCACTGCCGGCCTTCGGCGAATGTACTGTTTCGCAGCGCCGCCGCTGTCTATGGGGGCCGGGTTCTGGGCGTCGTTTTGACCGGGCATGGGATCCGACGGACTTGCCGGTTGCCGTATTCTTCGCAACGCGGGCAGCCTGGTCCTGGCCCAGGACGAGGCCACCAGCACTGTCTGGGGCATGCCGGGCGCGGTGGCGGCGGCAGGATTGGCCAACCGGGTGCTTCCCCTGAGCGCGATCGGAGCGGAGATCGTTCGCCTGGCCGGCGGAAGCTGCGTCGCCGGTCCCGCGGCGCAAGGATCGGTGGCCTAGCCATGGCCACAGCACCCGACTACGGTTACCTGCGCCAGGTGGTCTTCTCGCGTTCACAGAATGTGCTCGATCCCGCCCGCGACTACCTGTTCGATGTTCGCCTTGCGCACCTGGTGCGCAACCATGGCATGGGCCACCTGGAGGGACTGGTGCGATATCTCCGGCTGCGCAAGGATGCGGCGCTCGAAGCCGCCGTCGCCGAGGCCATGACCATCAACGAGACGAGTTTCTTCCGCGATCATCGGCCGTTCGAATTACTGCGCACAGACCTGCTGCCGAGGCTTATCGAAAGCCGCCGCGCGACGCGAACCCTCCGCTTCTGGAGCGCGGCCTGCTCCACCGGCCAGGAAGCATTAAGCCTGGCGATGGTGCTCCGCGAGCACTTTCCACAGCTTGGGCACTGGGACATCCGCATTGAATGCACCGACCTCTGCTCGGAAGCCTTGGAGCGCGCCCGGGCCGGACGCTATCACCGCATCGAGATGAATCGCGGGCTCCCCGCCCGCTATCGGGTGCGTTATTTCGATCCCTGGGAGAAGAATGGTCGGCCAGGCCCGTGATCCACGAACTGTGCCGGTTTCGGCGGGCCAACCTGTGCGCAACGTCCCCTGCCTTTTTCCAGCCGCTTCGATCTGATTTTTCTGCGTAACGTCATGCTCTATTTCACTCCGGAAACCCGCCAGCATCTGCTGTCCGCCATGCATCGTCTCCTCGCGCCCGATGGATTTCTGTTCCTCGGCTCGAGCGAACAACTCGCGGATGCGCCGCTGTGGATGCCGGTGCTGGCAGGGGGAACATGTCACTACCGCCCCATGCCGCCAGAAGGATCAGGAACGAAAAGGACCAGCAGCGCAGCAAGGGACGAAAGTCCCCGTGTCTGCGAAAGCAGCCCTCCGTGGACATATTCGGGGACTGGGGAATAACTTGTTCTTCGTCAACGAGTCCGCAGGCCGATCCCAATGAAACTGTGAACCTGGGCAGACGTGCGACACTTGCCCTCCAGCCCGGCGAGAAACGGCAATCGTCTGCGCCGAAATTGCCCCGATCCCTCCAGGCCGGCGGGAGCGCCCGCACCGCCCGATCAAAGCCATTTCCAGAGAAGACTTGCCGGGCGATTGATGATTTGCGATGATGGTTCACCGGTCCGGGTGATTCCCCTCACGTCACCCGAATATCGAGGATGTGGGCGCAGGACTAAGACCCGCAAACTAGAGGCAGAACGGCTTTCCGCGTCGCGTCCGCGCGGCAGCTGTGGACCGTCGGCAGCTTTTGTTTCACGCTCGTGAAAAAGGAATATGGTTGTTCTGCGCCCAGACCGCATTGCGGCTTGCGCCCCCTTGGGAGGCCCGAGTTGCGATGGATCATGTGCGCCGGGCTACTTTACCGCCGACCGGGAGGGGTATGCTCAATGAAGTTTTCTCTTCGCTACCAATCCGCTCACATCCTTGCTTTTCTCCTCGTGGTGACCTGCTGCACGGCTCGCACGCCTGCAGTGGGGCAGACAAACTCCACCGATTCCAGCAAGACGCAAGCTTCGGAGAGTCGTTCGCCGCAAGCGCCGGCGTCCGCAACCCTGGTCATTCCCGGCCCGCTGCGGTCCTTCCTGCGCATGGCTGGAATCAGCCAGGAGGTTTCTCTTGAGGAAGTGCTGCCCATGCTGGCGCGCAACGCTTCCCTCTACGGCTACCAGGCCGGCCGGGAAACCGAGTTCCTTGTGCTGGTCGATCGATACCTGCACCAGGCAAGGGAACTCCAGGCTCTCGCGGACGCGAATGGCACAATCCGGGTTGCGGGCTGCGAGGATGCGGCGCGGCTGATTGAGGTTTTGGGTTACAAGTATCAGCGGGCGTGCGGACAAAAGGATGTCGCGCTTATAACCGCCAATGCCGAGCGCGCATTTCTGACCATTGACGCCGGTTTCCCCTTGACCACCCTTGAAGAGTCCCTGGCGAAGGGTGAGCCTTTTATCTATTCGTTTCCTGCGACGCGGGTACCCATGATTTTCGAAGAGAAGGACTGGGTAGACGTCAGCACGTGGAACCGAAAGGCCGGTGAGAGCCTGCTGGACCAGCTCTTGCACGATCAGAATCTGGATCGGCTTTACGCGGCTTTATCCAAGAGCGATCAGGAAACGCAGCTCGCCCTGCTACAGTCGCCGGGGCTGAAGCGATTGGCAACCGTGGCGGGTGTTTTTGATTTGTATGGGCGTGAGATCTGTATCCGCTCCGGAAAGGTTCTCGTTCCGGCCGATGCCGACAAAGCCTGGGAGGAACTGGTGGGGACGAGTCCAAACTCCGCCGGTGACTTTGTGTTCCGTCTGCTTTCCAAGGATAACGGCTGGCTGGCGGCCTATTTCGATGTCCTGTCGCGTTTGAACCAGGCGCAGCAGGCGCACTTCGCGGATGGATCGCGCATGCGACGCCTCTACAATGCGTATCGGTCGTCCGCGTCGCCCGCCAACGCGGCGCACGGGGTCTTTCCAAGAAATGCTGAACTCCTGATGCTGTTTACTTCGTTGAAGTGGGAAGAAAACGGCGATCTTGCGATTCCCGGAGGCATCGCAGTCTGGCAGGATATCCTTTCAAAAAAGAACAAATCAGCCAGCATCCGGGAGACGGCAAAGCGGGGTCATTGCTGCGACACCCCGGAGAGATTGCTTGATACCCTCGTTGCCTCTTCAAATCTGGACCGTGACGGCGGCCCCACGCAGATCTTTCTCATGTTGAGTGCGATCAACGCGGGCAGACCGCCGGAACGAAGCATGTCCGATCCAACCCAGTTGCTGGTCGCCGAGCGGCTTCCCCAATTCAATCGCTGGTTTCCCATCTTTGCCGAATTTCCGGCTCTCGACGATACCTCGATCACCCACTTCGTCAGCGCCGCAGATCGAATTGACGGGATATCGAATCCGGCTTTGCGTGCCAACGCGCTGGGAGCATTTCAGGCCGAAGTTGGTCTCTGGGAAATCTTCGCCCGCCAGGGCCAGATCCCGACTGAGAAGCTGAATTCGTCCTGGCAGGCTGCTGTACAGCCATATACCGGGATTGCCTCATCGGTGCAGTTATTTGAGGCGGCCCGAACCTCGTTGAAGTCCATTCTGCAGGCGGCCGGAGGGAACGAGGATCTGACCCAGGACCAGATCGTGGACCTGCTCGCGGGCCCGTCCCAGGAAAACCGCGACAGCCAACGCGTGCACCAGGAACTGGCGTCCAGAATTCGCGCCGTCATGGATGACCAGCGCCTGGTTTCCCTCGATTCGCTGTTCGGACTCTATGATGGCCTGACCGAAATGGCGCAGGGGAAGCCGGTCGGCGACAACCTTCTTCCGCTGGCCGGAAACCTCCATGAATTCGAGATGCCTCGGCCCATCTTCACCGGAAACGAAAAGAGTTCGTGGTCGCCGATTGTTTACACCAGCCGGCACGCGGAATTGCAGGTCCGAACCGATCTGACCAAGATCCTTCGATCCCCTGGATCGAAGGCGCAACTGGAGGCCGCCCGCGGCCAACTTACCCCGTTTCTCCGGGATACCCTGGTGGGTTTGAACTATGCCTACTACGAGCCGCCCGGCGCCGAGGTTCTGCATAACAATCCGCTCTTCATTCGCTCCCATGACTTTTCGTCCATTTCAGTTCAGGGTATTGAACACATCTGGGGCGTTCCCGAACTGATTGGAGTTGGGGCAACCGCTGGAGGGGGAGCCTATCTGATGGGTTCGCTGGCCGATCTGCCCTATGCGCTGGCGTCGACCGAAGAGGACTTCATCGCTCCGAAGAATGTCCAGGCCCTGATCTGGAAAGAGGTTGTGCCCGATCTGATCGTGGGTGCGGTGCTGCCTCGCTGGTGGTGGGTGAGCCGGAACGAGCTGCATGCTGCGGCTCTCTATCAGCGGGCCGGGGAAGAGCTTCTGATTGCTTCCGCCACAAACGCGGAGTTGAGAGCGAAGGTGATCAGCATTCTTGACGATCGCATGACACCGGATCGCGTGGAACGGACCGAACAGGCCCTGCTGAATCCGGATGCCACCAAGGCCCTGGTCAGGCAGACATTACCAGCGGAGAATTTCTACCTTGCGGTCGAGTTCAAGAAGAGATATCCGGACCAGGTCTCGCAGTGGGGACCGGCAGGCCGCGAGTTGGAAGAGTTGTCCCGAAAGGATCCTTCCGTCATCATCCCCGCGCGATTATCAGCGGACTTCGGAGTGCCGCATCCCGCCCTTGTACTCACCAACACCCGCGCGCTTCTGAACATGAAGCCGCTATCCGCATACGGCGGGAACGCCAGCAGGCTCCTGGCCGAGTCCTGGGAATCGAACAACCTTTATTGGGCGCGACTGGCGGACGAGATGGGGTATTCCCCGGTGATGCTCAACATCCTTGTCCCCACTTTGACCCGCCGTATGATCGCCAATATCTTCGCCAGTAACATCGATGACTGGCCCGCGCTGTTGCGCGCCCTTGAAGAGACTGGCGACGAGTTTCGCGAGGGCAAGATCACAATTCAGTCCCCAAGTACTATCGCCCGGCAATAAACATCCAAGGAGACCGCGGTGCATATCGGATCAGTTACGGCAAAAAAACTCATTACCTGGTTCGGAGTATTTTCGTTTCTGGTGTTTCTGCGGGGTGGCGCGACCACCAACGCCGCGCAGGATGACCCGATGCACCTCCGCGTGAATGTGGTCCTGGTGCAACTCAACGTCGCCGTGACCGATGCGAAGGGAAACTATGTAACCGGCCTTCGCCCCGAAGACTTTTCGGTTAGCGAAGACAAGATTCCGCAAAAGGTCTCGACGTTCGAGGAGAGCAGCGAATCCCGCCACGGCTCCATGGAAACCACGCGCCAGGACCACCCGTCGAAAGAATCCGGCAAGAGTCCTGCGGCCAGTTCAGCCGATGCAAAAGATCCGGCCGATGTTACGATTTCGCACCTATCCGAGGACAACGTATTCATTCTCTTTGATACCAGCAATTACATGTACCGGAGTTTCGTGTTTGCCCAGGATGCGATCGCGGACTTCATCCGTTCGATGGATGAAGCCAGCAAGGTAGCCTTTTATTCCTATAGCCGGGATCTTTTGCGGGAAACCTCGCTGACCTCGGATCATTTCCGCATCGTGAACGGTGTTCGCAGCACCGTCGCCGGAGATGATGCCGCGCTCTATAACAGCCTGTTATTGACCGTAAAGGATGCGGCGCCGCTGCGGGGACGAAAGGCGATCGTGGTCTTTTCCAACGGCCCCGACAACGCCAGTTCCGTTCCTCCGGAGGATGTGGCGGAGTTAGCCCAATCCACCGGGACCATCATCTACATCATCAGCACCCGGCAGGCTCAGGACGATCCCGTTTCCGCGGCCGCATTTGAACGCATGAGCAGGGTGTCCGGCGGCAAAGCTTATTTCGCAAAGAACTGGCGCGAAGAGAATCAGGCCTTCGCCTCGATTCGGGACGACCTGGTTCACCTATATACCCTGAGCTATTACCCGCAGGAGAATCCGAATCGCGGTTGGCGCTCGATCAAAGTGAAGTTAGTCGGCAAGGATCTGCAGAAGTATCATCTTCGCACGCGGGACGGATACCGGCTTCTGCCCGCGACGACCGTAAGACCGTCGGATGAATTTTCCGGCTTGAAAGACGCCGATCCGAAGTGATGGCGAGTTCGGGTCCAACAGGTCACCCTCAAGAACAGGCAACGAATGCCGCTCGAGAAAACGCGGGAGGCGGCCCGCTATGAACTTGCCCAGGCTAGTTTCCCCGTCTCATCGTAGAACGCCTCTCGGATGTTGGGTCCGTCGAGCGTGAGCATCGCGAAACCATTCAACACGCGCTCCGGAATATCCGGATCGTTGGCGAGGCGATCCTCATGCCACACCACGTTCGGGCTGTTCGCCAGTACCGAGGCCCGGCCGCATGGAAGCGCCCCGTGACCGCAGCAGCGGCATGAAACTCCGGCCGGACCGTGGGGCTTATATACAACCGCGAGGTGTTGGTGTCCCCAGTACCAGTACGCCGGTCCGCTGTTGCCCGGAAACGCATTCATCACATGATCGAAAAGAATGTTTGTATTGATGCCGGGATCATCCAGTCCATTATGATGAGTCAACACGATCACCTTTTTGCCGTCGAGCTGCGCCTGCACTCCTTTTTGCAGAAGAAACGCATTCTGGTCATTGGGGTGATTCGCGTCGAATAACAGTCCATCGGTATAGAGATTCCCTTCGGGCGAGAAGTAAGCCGAATCAAGTCCGACGATAACCCAGTTATCGTTCTCGAGGGCGAAATAGCTGCATCCCGCCTGTTTGTCGAACGGCGCATGGCTGATGGCGTTGAAGTACGGCTGCGCCCCGGAGTACATCTCGTGATTTGAATTGAGCGCGAACGACCCGCCAGGCCTGGCGGCCAGAGATTGGTCAGCAGATGCTGCTCCTCGTCTGCGAGGCCCGAATAGTAGACATCCCCGAGATGAATCGTCACATCCGGGTTGAGGTTTGCCATCTGGTTTCGCACGCCGGTGCTGGGAGCGGGATTGGCCTTGGTGCGCCATTCTCCCGTCCCCCAGTCGCCGGCCATGCCAATCTTGACCTGGTTGGGAATTTTGATTGTCTGCGGCGTCTTGCTGAATTGTTGCTTCCCTGCGAGGAGGCTCCAGAGAAACGCAGCAAAGGAACCAACCCACCCTGGATCGAATTGTTGCCACTTGCCGGTGCCCCAGATTACGCCGTCCAGTCCGACCGCGATCAACACGCCTGCTTCCAGGCTGCTGATCACGGAGTCGGAATCATCAGTGAATGCGCTATGAGCAAGCAAGGCGGAATGAGGCGCAGCCGGAGCAGCAGGCACAATACCGGTCCTGGCAACCTGCTACAGCCTGCGCATGCGCGCTCAGCATTGCGGCCTGGATTTGTGCCGCCAGTTCAGGACGCAATAGACTCAATTGGTCCATCGCGCTCTTGATTCGACTGACGTCAACCGGATTAACGCTGATCTTCATCGCCATGGTTTCCTCCTCGATTCGAGCTCGCCATACACCTCAAGACCTAGTTGTCGCTGGCCAACTCAGGCTGATGACCGCGCTCTAAGACGAAGGAACCTGCGACGGCCTTGCCGTAAGAAGTTGCGGGCGACCCCGCCGCCCAATAGAGTGAGACCATACCCCAGGGCTCTGCGAACCGGATCTTGCTTGCCTTCGCGATTCCCGCAAGCTTATTCTGAAGCGCGCCGCTCTTTTGCTTGAAAACGTTGTTTTGAGCAAGAGTTGCCGGATCGGCACTGCCCACAAAATTACGCACATCCTGAACGATCGCTCCCACCTTGCTCATCGCGTCGGCCCAGTCGGTGATCACGAAGACATCGCCGCGGAGAACGCCTACGCGAGGATCATCCGTGCCGAGACCGACCAGCGGGCCCAGGCCTGGACTCGCCCCGACACTACAGGCCTTGGGCCACAGGGCGTCATCCACGATTTGATAACGCAGTTTGTCAATATCCTGATGCTCCGGGTCAAGTAATGCGCGCATTGCCAGGCGACCGGTTTCAAGGAAGTATGATTCCGGACGGAGATTGCCTGAGCCATCGAAGAACATCGATGTTGAATCGCTGTCGGTAAACGCGGTCCGCAGCACGCAAGTGGAAGGACCTCCAGGAATAAACTTGCCCATCAAAGCGGCCTTTTCCGGCGCGGTAAGAATCCGAAGGGCGCAGAACCAGTTCAGGTAGTCGCTCATGATCTGCTGGTTGGTGTTGTGATTCAGAACGAAATGGACCTGCTCGCAGGTTAGCGTAGGAAGTACGATCGCTTTTCCGGCCCGATAAGTGGTGGTCGCAAGTACAGAGTCATACATGGCTTTACGCAGGGCTTCATTCCGATCCATCGGATCGGTGATCGCGCTAATCCGGCTTCCGCTTACTGTCTCCTTGATAGTTACATCCCCGGTAACTTCATCGATGAGCGTCTCGCTACTGAGTATCAGGTCAGAGACGGTAACAAGATTCACAATCCCGAGAAGGTTGATCTTGAATGTCGTGTCTCTGCTGCGCACCTTCGAGAACAGGCTTTGCGTCATCTGCAATCCGGGGGCGAGAATGCCTCCTTCCTGCATTGTGCTTTCCATGGCCGTGAGAAGCCTCAAGTCGCCATCGAGCGCCTTATGAACGGCCAGGCTTGCATCGGGGCTCAGCTTTGCGGGTTGGACATGGTACTGAAATGCCGCCTGGTCATCGGTAGATGAGGAAAGATCCAGATCGAAAGAAGCCTGGAGAGTATGATCGAGCCCTTTCTTGATCGCATCAGCAATCGCATCTCTCTCGTCGGATCCCAATGTACTTAGCTTCTTTGCATCGCCCGCAGGATCGGTACTTATGGCTTTCAAAAGCAATCCGAGGAGGTCAGTGCTACCAACAGTGACTGAAACTCCGGCAGAGCCGGAGAAGTCGGCCTCCCAGGTGGTCCCGTGTTCCCGCAGAAAACTCAACTCGATCGTATCGGCATCCAGCCGGCGCGCCCGTATCTGATAAGACCCTGAAAGAGTGAAGCTCACGGTAAGACCGGCCAGCACGCCGGCCTGTACCGCAACGGAGCCCGCACCTAAAGGCAGATCTACGGATGCCAGCGGATTCGGAAAAGCGTTTACTTCAACTCCGCCCGAGATCGTGAGGCTCCCTTGTCCGGAGACCGTTGCAATGTCGTTGATGGCGAGCTTGGTGAGATCGGAAATGTCCGCGGGAATGACATAGCTTGACATCGTCTGGCCGAGAGCATCCGCCAATGTAGGTTCGCTGGCGCCCAGCGCGAACGCCTTGAAATATTCGAGACTCACGGCAGTCGTCGCGTCGAGTCCAAACGTCAGATCGCCCGCTGAGCCGCTAACCCCCAGGTCGAGCGATCCCATAAAGCCAACCGAAACATATCCTGTCTTGTCGGGTACCTCGGTGCCGCCGGTGAACGGGTCAGCGTCGTCGAGTGCCGTTCCCGGCGAAGCGTTTACCCGGATCGTCGCCTGTACATTTGGAGTAATATCGATCTCCGGCGTTGTATTCCCGAGTTGAAATCCCTGCTGCACCTCTGCCTTGAACTTGATGGGCTTCGGGGCTGCCTGGCTGAGTTTGCTGTCCTTGAGCGCAATAAAATCCGGGAGCACGGCCAGGTGGAGCAACTCTGCCTTGAGATAATTGCCGAGAGACGAGGGATTGGAAAGATCGACGGGTGAAATCTGCGTACCAACCTGGTCTGTGATCTTGATTGTTGGAAACACTGAAGCTCCTTTCGCTCCTCACTTATTCAGCCGCATCTTACCGCAACGACCGTTGACTCGCGATTTGGTCGATAGAACGAGCTTATGGCTCGCCCCACATGGACGCATGCTGACTCTGTCTCGCGAACTGGTTTGGGTTGTAGTACTTTTCGTAGTATTCAAGTTCAAGATGGGAGAACTGGAGCCATATCCCGGGAACGTGAAAGGCGTCGCAGTGCGCGGGGAAACGACCATATGTGTCGAAGATGTAACTACAGATCTCTTTGGCATACGCGACGGCCTTGTCTGAATAATGACTGGCGTTTTGAAGATAGTCCTGGGCGATCGATTCCGATAGATACGGCCGTTTGAAAACATTCAGATCGCCGTAGAGCCCGCCTGGGCCGTATTTCTCAGCCAGAAGCTGATCAACGGCATCGTTCATCGATGCCACGTACGGCGGGCAGAGGCCCTGGAGCACTCCGTCGATGCCCACAGGATTCGGCTGCGATGCCGGCACCGGAGGCCACCCGGTATCGGGCCACGATTTTCCAGTCAGCATGCGAAAGCCGAGACCTAGAAACTGCTTGGATGGATCGCGCTCCAGGATATAAGGCGGTGCCACCGAAGCATGAACCCATCCCCCCAGGCCCACGGCCTGTCCGACGAGCATGAGATTCTGCAATTGAAAGAAAGCCTCGTAGTTTACGCGCATCGTCGACGCCAATCCCAGCGGCAATACGATATTCGGATTAACAAACTTGTCTTGCGCGCGCGCAAGGCCTCCGATAACTTCATAGGGAACCTTGTTGTTAGAGCCTGCAAACCCGAGTTCAACCCCGGCCCATTCCACCGCCTCCACTACATCGGCAGGCTTGAAGGTCTTCCAGTCGTCGACGAACAGGGGCCGCTGGCCATCCGGCTCCGTCAACAAATTAAGAATGATGTTGATGTAACCGCGCGTGCAGTCCACCACAGGCAAGAAGATCGTGGTACCGGGCCGATTCGAAATCTGCTTGTTCCAGCCGAGATAGTAGGGAAACTGGCGCGGAAACTCCAGTCGTTGATCGTAGAGTTTGACCTTGACCGCCTGCGCCGCGGCAAGCCAGTCAGCGTCCGCCCAATCCGCCTTGTTGGGCGGAAGGCCGCCCAATAGCTGGAGTGCTTCCTCGCCTTCCAGTTTCTTAAGTAGAAAGATGCCCTCATCGTTGATCATGAAGAATGTAGTTGCCTGGGAGTTATCCGGGCTGCTGGCTGAGCGTCCCAGGGCATAGACGAACGGCGTACCAAGTTCACGCCCTCCTGTAGGAATGTCCAGCGGCCCATCGTGCTGAACCGAACCGGTCAGTCCCGTCGATACGATGAGCACCGCCTCCTCAAGGGCGGAGAGAGGCGCAGGAGCATTGGTGCTGGTGTGGCTCAGACCGTTGGCAAGCACTGAAGTGCCGCGCGCGATCCGTCGCGTTCGCCGGTCAAACAGTGCGGACATCAGCGGATATTGGAACAATGCGTCGATGCCTGGACTGCGCGCAGCCGTCGCATCGGATTTGTTGTCTGCCATTGCGCCTCCTTTTAGTGAACCACCGTCGCTGCGGCGGCCGGCGCTGCCGACTTAGTCGCCGGCGGCACGGGATTGTAACTGTCAAGTTGCGCCAGGATCAGCGGATAGATATCCTGCGCCGCATCCTTTCCGATGAAACAATCCATATGATGATAGTTAGGAACTGCTACGCGGAAATATCCGTCTGCGCCATTCTTGGCGACTAACAGTTCATAACTGCGTTCGGTTCCTTCCGGAAGGAAAAGGCGATTTCCCAGTGCCTGGAAGAAGGTGAGAGGAATCTTCAGGCGCTGTATGTTGGGCAGGTAAACATCCTTGCCATCTTTGTCCACAACTTTTCCGGCGCGAATGATCGTCAACAGATGGTTGAAGGTGGTGATGTCGGCGATGCCGAACATCTCGTGGATGGCTTCGTGAGTCGCTTCGTTCAACTGCGTATGGCCGTACACCTCACCGTAGATCAGCCAGATTCTCCGGCACACTGCGCTGTTGCAAGGGGGGCCGAGCGGCACCCGCCAGTTTCAACAGTCCGTCTTCGATAACATCGCCCCACTTTGATGGATCGAAGTCAGTGGTGAGAGTGTCGATGCCGATGTTCTTGAAGAACTCTCCGATATCGAAGGCGGCTTTGACATTGTTTTCGGGCGAGGTGGTCGGGTAAAAGCCCAACTTGCGAGCACACCGCCGACCGGATTCCCTGGAGTTTTCCGGAAAGCATGCTCATCAAAAACGTGAGCGAGCCGATGCAGTGGGCCATGATCTGGATGTCGGCAGCACCGGTAATCGCCCGCACCTGCGCAACCGCCGCCGGATAATCCTTGGTGGCAACGTCGTCCAAGCGTGAATTGCGTTCGCGACGAGGGCAATGCCGGGCTGGCGCGATAGTCGAACAACCACACGTCGTAATTGTTTGCGTAGAGGAACTCCGGCAAATTGGTATCCACCGTGTCGATCGTGTATGCCAGAGTCGAAGTGCCGTAGCCGGGCGAAAGCATCACCGGCCCCTTGGCGCCACCCTTGTATCGCGTCAGTCGTAACTCAACCTTGTCTTCGGTGAGAAAGTGGTAGACCTCCGGAGCACACATGCGGAGCGGCCGTTTCTTTCGCGGCACGGGTTGCGGGTTGAACTCGTTCGCGGGCGCCAATGCGCTGCCGTAGATATCGAACAAGACTCCGGCGAAGAACTGCCCGAAGCGGATTACGCTGTTGAGGCGCTCCTGGTCGTCCTTGGCATTGGTAATTTCGACGGTCGTCATCTGACGCATGAAGTCTGCGGTCTCGATCACCAGGATCCCCTTGCCCAGTACTGCTCCCGAAGGATCCGAAATGGTGATGTAGAGCGTCGACGTGTCGCGCCAGATGTTCAGAATTCCGTCGTTCTTGATGATCTTTGTGCCCTCGAAGATGAAGGTCTTGCCTTCTTCCGAGGTCAGGTTCATTCCGTACTTCATCAGGCGCATGTCGACCTGGGTGGGATCGGTGACCAGCAGGTGGAACTGCGCCCTGGCTCACCGTCAGCGGCTTCGGCCGAAAGCGCAGGAGCGGTGACTGACCCGACCATGCGCGCGGGATGATCCGGATTGGTAAGCAGTTGATCCAGGTCGTCGGCAATCACGGTCAGGATGAATTCAAAGCTCGAGCCGTCCTGCTTACCCTGCGATGCTCCCCTTCGCGAAGTCATCCGTAACCTTTGTCGAGAAGAATCCCTTCATCGCCTCGGTGAAGCGCAGACCCGGTGGTCACGGCGGGTGAAGGAGGCGGCTGAACGGGCTTCGAGAGATCGTAGTCGATGGTCCAGCCGTGGTCCTGCGCCATGAGCGCGCAGCATCGCTCCGCAATCGCCGAGATGGTCAGCAGCGGATTGACGCCGAGCGATCTGGGCATCACGGAGCCGTCGCTCACGTAGAGACTGTCGTACACGCCGCTTCCACTATTCGAAGAAAAGACCTGGCCCTTGTGATTCACGACGCCGCCCGACGCGTCGCGCGACATCGAGCAACCGCCCAGGGGATGCACCGTGATCAGATTGTGATTGGTGAGATCGCTCCACAGCGGGTTGTGCACGAAAACTCCGCCCAGCGCCTTGGTCGCCTGATCCAGACGATCGTTGACGCGGGTGAATACGGGCTGAGTCCCGGCGCCCGGCCAATGCAGTCTCAGCCGATCGTCTTCGAGCGTCATGAAGCCGTCGCCGTCATCGTGGGTCATCACGAGATAGGTCTGGGTATTTTGCATTGCGCCGTGATAAGGTCCGCAAACCAGGCTCTCGAATTCGCGTTCGCGTTCTTTAACGAATGCGTCCGCGCCTGGAGAAAGGTTGGTGCCGGCCCAGGGAGCTACAGCAGCCAGCGCCGCCGGAATCGTTGCGCCGAGAGGCCCGGGAATCGAACCCTCTTCAATCACCATGCCGTCGTCAAGTTGAGGCTGAAGCCGATCGTCGATGATCCCGGTGATGCACGGCCCAACGGGATCGCGTCCCTGCGGCGAAAGCGAGCCGTAACCGATTCCGTCGATGACGTTGTCGGTATCGTAGCCGAACGCGAGCACGTCTCCGTTTCCGGTGAAGTGCTTGCCCACCTGGTCGGAGAGGCCGAGCCCGTTGGCCTTGGAGCGCAGCAGGATTTCGCTGGAACCAAGCATTCCGGCCGCCAGCACCACCATATTCGCGGTGATGAATTGCGTTGGCGTATCGAATCTGTTCCCGGCCCGAATCGAGCACCTGGTAATGAATGACCCAAAGCCCGTCCTTCTGCTCGAGATACCGCACGCCAACCTGGGTATAGATTTCGGCGCCGTGGTTGCGCGCGTCGGGCAGGTAGTTCATCAGGACGGTATTCTTTGCGCCGTAATTGCAGCCGGTGATGCAGTCGCCGCAGAGCGTGCATGCGTGCTGCGCCACGCCGGCGGAGTTGACCCCGTCTTTGAACGTGACGTTGATGGGCGGGCGGTAAAACTTTTCCTGGAGGGAAGCAGCCGACTTCTCAAGCGCCTCGAGTTTCGGGAGCGCGGGAAAGTTGTCAGGATAAGGAGTCGCTCCCAGCATCTGCTGCGCGAGCTGATACCCGGTCTGCAGGCGGGTCGCAACGTCGGCCCGGAACTCGTCGGGCCAGCGCGGATCGTCAAACACGCGCGGCTCGGCGGGAAGCGATACATTCGCATTCACCAGCGACGTCCCACCCAATCCGCAGCCGCAGAAGACATTGATGTCATCGTTGACGCGCATGTCGTAAAGGCCGGTCCGGGAGCCCAGAAATCCGTTGGGCGTATCCACCTGGGCCTCGGCGAGCACCTCGGGCAAGGTATTGGGATATTCTCCGGGCTGGAATTCGCGGCCGCGTTCGAGGACGCACACCTGCTGGCCGGCGCGCGCCAGTCGCGACGCGGTGATGGCGCCGCCATAACCCGATCCGATAATCACCACGGAGTAATGAGTCTTGAGGTCTTGTATCAATGAAGAAAGACGAGGCATAAACCCTCCCTTAAGATTTCCTGACTGGCCCCGGCATGACGAGCCGGGCACTATCGCTCGACGACGGGCGCCCGGTCTTTCAATATCCCGACAGATGAGGAGTGAAGCATGGTTGGAGAACGCAGCTTACACGTTGTTTGGCTTGCGTTCCATGCGCCTGACCGGTCATTCGCATTGACCGCTCGGTGGCTCCCAGGAAAGAGATATAAACTGCGTGGCACCAATAGAAACACATGTTACGTTTTCGAGGCAAGTGAAAAGCGAGAAACAGGAACTCCCTATTTGTCCGGCTCAAATAACTCCGGTTGTCCTGAATTTTCGGCGCCGTTGAAATTGCTGAGTCCCACCCCGACCAGCCGGTATCGCTGGCGCGGGATCGAGGTTCACTTTGTCTCGCAGCGACAGGGCGATTCGCGTAAGTTCCTCGCATGAAGCGGGAGGCGAGGGAGGCGTATGACTGCGGGTGAGAATCTTGAAGTGGCTGGTCTTCAATTTGAGCACCACGGTGCGCGCCGCCCTGGGTTGCTTGCGTGAGGCGCTCCAGGTTTTCTCTGCGAGCATGCGAATCAGAGGTTCCGTTTCCGACAGCGGGACGTCCTCCGGAAACGTATCCTCCGCGGACACCGATTGCGTGGGCCGGTCGGGAACCACAGGGCTTTGATCAATGCCTCTTGCCAATTCATACAGGCGAAGGCCGTATCGTCCAAACGCTCTTTCGAGGTCAGTCAACACAACGCCTTGCAGATCTCCGACTGTCTTGATGCCCAGTCTTTCAAGTTTTGCCTCGGTCACTTTTCCAACGCCGGGAATGCGCCCGACCGGAAGCGGGGGCATAAACGAATCCACGTCTTTGGGCTGGATGACGAATAGTCCGTTCGGCTTGCGCCAATCGGAGGCTATCTTGGCCAGGAACTTGTTCGGCGCCACTCCGGCCGAAGCGGTGAGATCAAGCTCGATGCGAATCTGTTCCCGGATGGTCTGCGCAACCCGGGTGGCCGTAGGTAATCCGGTCTTGTTCTCTGTGACGTCGAGGTAAGCCTCATCGAGCGAAAGCGGCTCAATGAGATCGGTGTGCCGTTGAAAGATTTCGCGAACGAGGCGCGATACGGCCCGGTAGCGCGGAAAATCGGGAGCGATGAAAATCGCCTCGGGACACAGGCGCTCGGCGCGCACCGTCGGCATGGCCGAGCGGATTCCAAAACGCCTGGCCTCATAGGAAGCAGCGCAGACGACCGATCGAGTTCCTCGCCATGCCACGACCACGGGCTGGCCGCGCAACTGCGGATTGTCCCTTTGCTCCACGGACGCATAGAAGGCATCCATGTCGACATGAACGATCTTGCGGTCTGCCATCCTGCAGCAATTCTAATCGTCGCTCATTTCGCCGGCGTGATCACGATGTTGCGAAAGGCGACGTGCCCTTTTTCGCTGCCCTGGAAATAAATCGGCCCCGGCGATGCTTCGTGGCTGTCGACCGCGCCGCCGGTGATGCCGGGAATCTCCTGGTTGTCGATGACGGTCTTGCCATTCAGAACCACGGTGACTCTTCGACCGATCAGGGTGATGTCGAATGTCTGCCAGATATCGGGAACGCGCGGCTGTTCCGGCGACGGAGCCAGGAAGCCGTAGACGCCGCCGGTGTGATGGCTGGGCGGTTCCGATTGCGATTCGGTTTCGATCTGAACTTCGTAACGGCCGCGCAGATAGACTCCGCTGTTGGCATCCTTGCCGCAGTTGAATTCGACATGCAACTTGAAATCCTGAAACTTCGCGTCGCTGTAAAGTTCCGGACCATTTCCGGGGGTCACGAGAGTTCCATTCTGCACTGTCCACACGGGCGGTCCCGGCGCGCCCATCTTCCAGCCGGACAGGTCTTTGCCGTTGAACAGTTGAATCGGCTTGCCCCATTGGGGCGCAGTCGCCCTTTCGAGAGCCGGCGCTCGCACGCCTGTCCATTGCCACGTTTTTCCATCGGGACCGTTGACGGTCCCGGAGAGCGTTTCGCCCTTCAGCTGGCCCTGAAATACAAGGTCGCTCTTGCTGCCTTCCTCTTCCTTTGGAGAAACGAAGGTGAGACGGCCATCGGACAACTCCGCTTTGGGAAGAGGGCGCGCGTTACCCCAGCGGCCCACCATTTGCGCCTTGAGCTGGCCATCCTGCTCGCGCAACTCGAGCCACGAAGGATACTCGTGGTCTGACGACTTCAGCGTGAGATCCCAGCGGCCGAGGAACGGCTTCACGTCACGCCCTTCTTCAGAGGCTTGTGCCGAGCGTCGTCAATGGAGAAGCGGCGAGAAGACTGGCACCTAGAATTGCGGCGCTGGCTAGCGAATTCAATTTCACGGAAACGAACTCCTTTTCACTTGATAGGCCGGAAACCATCCCAGGTCTCCAGAATCGAGACCTGGGGCACCCGGATTTAGCTCAGTGACTTGATGGACTGCGAAGCCTCATCCCAGCGCACCGGGCTCTTGCGGAAGTAGGATTCATTGGCAAGATGACAGGCAAGCGCCGCATGGTGGCCGAAGACAACGTCCTGCACCACCGGCTGGCGCGATCGGACGGCCTCGAAGAATTTCCATAAATGCGGCCGGAGATCGTCATAGTCGTTTCCGTTGTAAGTAATGCTCTCCGGCGCAGGTTCCTTTCCGGGAGCCGGGTCGTGCTCCTCGTGCCATTTCTTCACGTACTCATTTCTCAGACGCGCCGGGTAGGAAGCCGTGTAATAGCTGGGGGAGAGGTCGACTCCCGCCTGGGGAGCATAAGAGACGCTGAATTCGCGAAGTTCGATCGCTCCTTTGGATCCCTGAAAGCGAGTGACCTCGGGCGATTCGCATCCCAGCGACAGGCGCATATACACCGGGATACCTTCATATTCAAAAAGCACCGGATGCACGTCGGGCATGTTGCGCCCGTCTTTCCACCGGTAGATGCCACCGAATGCAGAAACCTTGCTCGGCACCTGGTTGATGCCCAGCACAAACTGCATGCCGCTGATCAGGTGGACCAGCAGATCGCCGGCGACACCGGTTCCATATTCCTTCCAGCAGCGCCAGCGCGCAAAAGCCAGTGGATCAAAGGGCTTCTTTGGCGCGGTTCCCAGCCAGGTATCCCAATCCAGATTCTGCGGCGACAGATCGGGAGGAGGCGGATACTCCCACGCGCCGTTGGGATCGTTGCGGCCATAGGTCGCTTCAATCAGATTCATGTCGCCGATTGCACCCTGGGCGATGAGCTCTTTGGCCTTGGCGCAGAGAACCGAGCTTGTGCGCTGCGCCCCGATCTGCACGATGCGATCTGTTTTCTTCGCCGCGGCAACCATGGCCAGGCCATCCGACGGATTGTGCGACATGGGCTTTTCGCAATAGACATCCTTGCCCGCACCGACCGCGTCCACCACCACCTGCTTGTGCCAGTGGTCAGGAACAGCCACGATGATGGCGTCGATGTCTTTGGCATCGAGCAATTCCTGGTAGCGGCGGGTTGTCCGGATCGGCTTGCCGACGATTTCCTTTGCCAGTTCATGGCGGCCGTCGTAGAGGTCGGCAGCGGCCACGCACTCCACTCCGCGAAGCTGGATGGCTGTCGTAAGCAGGCCTGAGCCCTCCATGCCAACGCCCACGATTCCGAACCGAACCCGGTCGCTGGCCGGCGCGGCTTGTGAGGCCGCGGGTATTGGCTCGGCATCGAGGAGCCTGGTTCCAGCCAGCAACGAGGCCCCTGCTACGCCTGCCGTTGTCTGCAGGAATTCGCGCCGGGAAACAACGAGCTTTGTCTATCACGCGATCTCTCCTTTGGGGCCGCCTCGGGATGCTTGCGCAATTTGCCCGCTACAAACCCCGCGGGCAATCATAATCCTTCATTGCCGTCAGGCACATGAGATGTGGCGCGGGATGAGAACACGAAGACCTCGCAGATCGGCCAACACTCGGCGGCACGGGAGGCTCTTGTATGATTCTGCAAATGAACCGAAACAACCCTCCGGCAAACGAGGCACGAAGTGGGCTGGACTTCGACAACGGCTGGACCCGGCGCCAGTTTCTGAGCAGTGCTGCGATCTCGGCGGCGTCTCTCGCGCTGGGCGCGCCCTCGTTTGGCTCCGAGAGCCAGGCTCGGGCGACAGGTCCTGCGCCGCTTCGCGGCCGCTTTGTGACCCACGTTTCGATCGTCCGCGTGAACCAGATTGAAGTTACCCCGACTCGCAACATCGGCGAAGACGAGGTCGCCGATAACCGGCCGGAACTTATCCGCGCGCGGCGGGACGCGTTTGCAAAAGGCTGCCCCGATGGCAAGATGACCTGGGCCATCAGTTGGCTGGCGCTGAACGACAACCGCGATCAATACAAGGAAGCGCGCCGCCTGCTTGCGTCCTATCACGATCGATATGGAGATGAAGTCACGTTCATACCCGGCGGCTATTTCGCGCCCATGTACGACACGCGCGAGAACAACCGGAAGACGATTCACGAAGCGCTGGGCAAGGTGTCGGCCTTGGTCGGAGGCGGGTATCGTCCGCAATGCCTCATCGCCGGGTTCATGGATGCGGAGAATCAGCGCCTGCTGGCCGCGGATGAGGGCATTCATGTGTGCCAGGGACAGATCTGGAGCCAGCACGCAATCGACAATGGAGATGGCGATGGGGGAATCTGCTATCCCTATTACCCCAGCCGCGAGCATTACCTGAAACCCGCGCAGGGCCCGGCCGATTTCGTCGACTGCGTTTGCCTTGACGGCTGGACCTGCGATTTCCTGGCTGCCCGGCGCGATGGTTTCCAGGGCGGTTTCAACAGCAGGATGGGCGTGGGTCCCATCGAGACGGTGGGCAACCTTGGGACGACTGTCGGCCGCAAGGAAATGATGGATACGACCGCGATGCACTTCGACACCGGCCATGCATTGAACGGATTCGGCTGGGTCACGGGGATCTGGGAAGTTTCCATTGGCCACCACGAAGACCTGGCCTGGTGGCTGCAGGCGGTACGGGAGCGATGGCCGGACACGCGCGTGATGACCGAAGGAGAATTCGGCCTGGAGTGGCGGAAGCACAATCCAAACAACGCCGGCCTGAACTACCGATTCGATGCCAAGGGAACGGGAGCGCCGGGGTCTGAAAAGAACCTGGAGATCCAATGGTTCATGAACCGTGAGTTCCGGCTGGCGCTGCTGCGCGACTGGACGAAAGACGCTCCACCCATGGCGATTGACTTCACGCGCTACGACCTTCCTGCGGCAGAGCCCAAACAGCCGCAGAGGGAATGGAGCCTGATGAACGTGTTGAACCAGAAAGGCACGCGGCCCCAGGACAAACCGACGCCGCTGCGGCAATTCAGCCACGACGATCAGCACAGAATCCTGGCCCGCTATCCGGAACTCGCCAAGTGGATGGGATGATTCCCGCTTGCCGTTCGCCCGGTTGCGCCGGTTCCACACACCTGCTCATCAACCAACTCGAGAGGCATAATGATGGTCCGAGCGACAACCAAAACCGAAGTCCGCGACCTGTCGCCGCGGACCGCGGCCTTGGCATCCAACTGCGACGGATCGTTATCCTGACGCTGATGTCCATCCCTTTCTCCGCAAACACCGTTGCCAACCAGCCGGCCGCGAACGATCCCATCCGATCCTTCCTCCAGCCGCTTGTCGAAAATCACACTCTGGCCGGGACGGTCACCCTCGTGGCGACCAAAGACCGCGTCGTCGATGTTCAGGCCGTGGGATACCGCGATCTCGCCGCCCGCGCGCCCATGCGTCCCGACTGTCTCTTCTGGATTGCTTCCACGTCCAAGCCGATGACCGTCACTGCCTTCATGACGCTCGTCGATGAAGGCAAGGTGAATCTCGACGATCCGGTCGAGAAGTACCTCCCCGAATTTCACGGCCAGATGGTGAGTCCGCCGCAATCCACGGCCAAAACTGAGCCCTCCGCAGCGCAGGCTCCGTCCACTCCTGTCCCCGCGGTTCATCCCATTCGCGTGCGCGAAATCCTGAGCCACACCAGCGGCCTCCCTTTTCGTTCAAAAGCACAACCGGCCGCCCTCGACCTGCTGCCCCTCAACCAGGCCGTGCGCAGTTTTGCCGCCGAGCCGCTGATCTTCCAGCCGGGCACCGCTTACTCGTACTCCAACGAGGGCATCAATACCGCTGCGCGCATCATCGAGGTGGTCAGCGGGATGCCCTACGAGCAATTCATGCAGCAGCGTCTCTTCGATCCCCTGGGCATGAAAGACACGACATTCTGGCCCAACGCCGAGCAGATCAGCCGCCTGGCTGAGTCATACAAAGTCGATACCAGTAGTCACGAGCTGGTTGCTTTGCAGATCGATCAGCTGACCTATCCCCTGAACGATAAGGCGCGCCGTTTCCCAATGCCCGCCGGAGGACTTTTCTCCACCGCAGGCGACGTAGCCAGGTTCTGTCAGATGATCCTCAATGGCGGTATCGTCCACGGCAAGCGCATCGTCAGCGAGGCCGCAATTCGCGAGATGACCCGGACTCAAAACAAGATGCTCGACGGAAAGAACTACGGATTGGGATGGGGCATCTCGGAACATGGATTCGGCCACGGCGGAGCCTACAACAACGCGATGGAAATCTCCCCGTCCACCGGGAGAATTCTCATCTTCATGGTGCAGCAGAGTGGGCCGTTCGGAACGACTGCAGGCGAATCCATCGTGCCCTCGCTGGAGCGCATCGCCGACGACCTCGTCAGCACCAATCCGGGCAGCACACACTGATCGCGAGGCACCCGCTTGCATCCCTTCCCCGCATCTGACGCTGAGCCAGCCGGCCGTTCGCAATTCCGCGATCTGCACAGCGCCATTTCTCGCGCGACCCGGCACCTGGCTCCCTGGCTGATGATGATGTACGTGGTCTCGTTCCTCGACCGCGCGAATATCGGTTTCGCGAAGCAGGCGCTGCAGACGTACGAAGGCATCAACGAACGAGTCTATGCGCTGGCCGCCGGCCTGTTCTTCCTCAGCTACTCGCTGTGCGGGTTCCCGAGCAATCTGATCCTGCATCGCATCGGCGCCAAAGTATGGATGACGTTCCTGATGGTGACGTGGGGACTGTTGTCGATGGCCACGATGTTTGTCACCGGCAGCACTTCGTTTTATGTGCTGCGGCTGCTGCTGGGCGTGATGGAAGCGGGATTCTTCCCCGGCGTGATCCTGTATCTGACGTACTGGTTTCCGAACCGGGTTCGCGGCCAGATGATGGGCCTGTTCTATCTCGGTGTTCCGCTGGCGCTCATCGTGGGCGGCCCGCTCTCCGGCCTGCTGCTCGAGATGCCGCCGTGGGGCGGGCTGCAAGGCTGGCAATGGATGTTCCTCGTGGAAGGCTTTATGGCCGTCGCGCTGGGATCTGTTGCCTACTGGTTTCTGGACAACAAGCCCGCCACTGCCGCGTGGCTGCCGGCGCATGAGAGAGAGGCCCTCGCGGAGGCGCTGGCGCAGGAGGAACTCGACCGGCGTTCTGTCGGGCCCGCGAAGCTGCTGCCCATGCTGCGCGATCTTCGCGTGTTGCGCTTCCTGCTGATCTACACCCTCATCCAGATGAGTACCTATGGCGCGATCTTTTATCTTCCCGCGGAGATCTCGGCTCTGCTGCACAAGCCGGCGGGACTGGAAGTAGGACTGGTTTCGGCGATTCCCTGGATCTGCACGCTGGCCGCCGTTTACTACTTTCCGAAGCTGGCCGATCAGTGGAGAAACCATCGCCAGGTCGCGGCTTTGATTCTGCTGGTTGCCGGTTGCGCGAGTTTTGTGTTTCCCACCGCGGGACCGAAGCTGGGGCTCGTGGCCTTGTCGATCGCAGTGTCGGGGTTCATCTCGGTGCAACCGCTCTTCTGGACGTTTCCGACCGCTTACCTGGCCGACGTGGCGGCGGCGGGCGGCATCGCTTTGATCGGCATGGGCAACCTGGGCGGATTTCTCGCGCCCAATGTAAAGGTCTGGGCCGATGAGTATTTCCGCTCGCCACGCGCAGGGCTGTACATCCTGGCCGGACTTACCGTTATCAATGCCGCGCTGATCGCGCTCATGCGGGACCATCGCGTCCCTCAACCCGCGCGGTCTTAGCGGCTCTTGGTCAGCGGGGCTCCCGCAATGTTGAGGTGGACGCGATAGATGCTGCTGCTGGCCGTGATGTAGAGCGTCTTGCGATCCGGTCCCGCCCAGGTCAGGTTGGCCGCCTTCTCTGAAATCAGGATCGTTCCGAGCGGCTTGCCTTCAGGCGAAAAGATCCACAGGCCGCCAGGGCCGGTGCTGTAGATATTGCCCTGCTCGTCCACTTTCATGCCATCGGGCGAGCCGGGACGGGTATCGGCCGTTGCATCATAGAGCAGTTTCGGCTCAGTCACGGTGCCGTCCGGCTGCACGCGATAACGCATCCATATCTTCTTCGGTTCGGAGTTATTCACGTACAGATACTTCTCGTCGGGCGAGAACGCGATGCCGTTGGGCCGCGTAAGATCGGTCACCAGTAATTGCAATTCAGCGCGCGCCGGCGCGGCTCCGGGCTTCTGCTCGAGCGCGTGGGGGATACGGTAAACGCCGTTGACCTTGAGCTGCTTTTCCGGATCGTCGTCGTGCTGCGTGCGCAGTCCATAAGGCGGATCGGTGAAGTAGAGCGAACCATCGGACTTGTAGACGAGATCGTTGGGGCTGTTCAGTTTCTTGCCCTGGTAGGAGTCGGCGAGAATTGTGAATGGCCCTTTGGGGTCGAGTGACTCGAATCTGTACACATCGCGCTGCGCGTGCCCTGCGACCGTGAGGCGGCCGCGGACGTCGAGGGTCATGCCGTTCGATCCCGACTCGGGACCACTGTAGGGTTCGGTGCCCTTGTAGCCGCTGGGCTGAAGAAAGATGCTGACTCCCGCGCCCGGAGTCCACTTGCGGATACTGTTGCTGGGTATCTCGGCAAAGTAGAGGCTATTGCTCACCCAGATGGGACCTTCCACCCACTTGAATCCATCCGCCACGCGCTCGAGCATGGCGCCCTTTCGGAATGATTTGATCGATGGACGGGTCAAGTCGATCGATCTTGACCGGCGCCGAATCCAGAACTCCGGCGCCAGCGCCCGAAGCGGCTCGTTCCGCGGGTCCATTAATCACGGCTGCGACCGACAAAGCCAGGACCACCATTGCCACAGGAAACAACAGCCGAGAATTTCCTCTTCTCTTCATTCAAATCTCCTTGCTGCAATTCGCGGGAATCGGCGACTCTCATTTGGCGTATTGGCTTCTTTCTTCGATCGATTTCAGGGAGTGATAAAGATCGAGCGCTTTCTCCGGCGTCTCGTCTCCATGGACGACCGCCCGCACCGCCTGGATCATCGCTTTCGGCGCCTCGCACTGGAAGATGTTTCGTCCCATATCCACGCCGGCGGCGCCTTCGTTTACGGCGCGGTAAGCCATTTCGAGCGCTTCGGGTTCGGGCAGTTTCTTTCCTCCGGCGATGACCAGCGGAACGGGACAGCCGGCGGCCACGCGCGCAAAGCCGGATTCGCAGTAGTAGGTCTTCACAAAATGAGCGCCGAGTTCCGCGCACATGCGGGTGGCGAGGCCGAGATATTTCGCGTCCCGCACCAGTTCCTTGCCTACTCCGGTCACCGCCATGGTGGGTATGCCGTGGCGATTGCCCTTATCCACAATTTCCACCAGGTTGCCGATCGACTCGTGCTCATGCACTCCGCCGATGTAGACCTGGACGGCAAGAGCCGAGGCGTTCAGCCGCACGGCATCCTCGATATCCACGGCGATGCGCTCGTTCGATAGCTCCTTCAGAATGCTCTGGCCGCCGGTGGAGCGCAGCACGACCGGCTTCCCCATTTCCGGCGGGACCGAGCTCCGCAGCGCGCCGCGCGTGATCATCAGTGCGTCCGCAAAAGGAATGAGCGGACAAATCGTAACGTCGATGCGCTCCAGGCCCGTGGTCGGCCCCTGAAAGTAGCCATGATCCACCGCCAGCATGACGGTGCGGCAATCGTCGGGGGAAAAGATCCGGGCCAGCCGGTTCTTCATGCCCCAGTCGAGAGAGTTGCTGCCCTTCAGTGGAAACGCCGCGCACACCTGCGGCACATCGAGATAGTAGTTTTTTCCGTCCTGCACGTCATGGTTGTCGGCCACGGTATGCCTCCTGTTCCTGCGCTCCAGAAACCTCGCGCGCCCGTACCTCGACGATCATATCCTTTGTGCCTCCGCTCGCTCGCGGGTGGCATTCGGATGCGCCCAAAAAAAATCGCCTCCATATTGGAGGCGAGGCTGGGCCGGATATTTGCGACGAAGGGCTGACCGCTCGGTGAGGGCGGGCGTGGCGCCGAAATGACCTGCAGACATGGCTTCGCTTCGCCATCCCAGGGTCAAATCTCTCGGATTTTGAGGAGATTGGCCCCGTGGACCAAGGACTGGCCAACTAAAAGACGGGGCAATACGTGCATAGACCAAAGACCTGGTGTCGTCTCGCGTCATTCGCCGACGACTACGTCACCAGAGACCAGCAGGTCTCAGAACTCCTTGGAGAACTCTCCTCGTGACCTGTTACGACGCTTTTCCGCGCAGGAGCTGCTCGGCCCGGAACCAGTCGTCGGCATCCTGTCCGTGCTGGCGGCCGCGCTCCAGCCAGAGCTTGTGAGCGAGCGCCGCGATCTCGTCGCGCGACACGGCCCTCTGCTCCCGAGGTGCGTTGATCTCGGTAACGTTGGACGGCGCAGCCGCCTTCTTTGCTGGGGTCTTGCGCGGTTTTGCCGTAGTGGTCGCTGTCTTTGCTTTCTCAGCCATCGGTATGTTCTCCTTCATAATTGCGTTCTTTAGGTTGGTAAAGCGGCTTGAGGGAGACCGAGCGCATTCCTGCTTTCGCTTCCCTTCCCCGCTTTGTTTTCTTTGGCCTTCACGAAGAGGCGATGCTCTGTTCTACGAAGGCGTCCAATGTTTCGCGTTCGACTCGCTGTTCTGGCAGCGAGCCTGCATGGCGCCTGAATCCTCGGAACCGGGACCCCAGAATGATCTGCGCACCTGCACGTTGTCAGTTCGACGACCTCGAGGCGTCCGTCCCGGTTTCCCGACCACGATGCCCCACAAGCTGCCGCCGCCTGATTCGTTTACAGGATACTAGTTCGTCAACACCGGCCCAAGCTCAAATGCGAGCCCGGAATCTCCGACATCAACCGTCATCTGAAAAGAAAGGCTTTATTAAATCCGACTGGATCCTCCATCCCGGATTGTGAACTCTCAGGGGCATTCCGTGCCGCGCTGCGGCCGTGCTGGCGCGTCTCTTGCGCCCGGCTATGCCAGCCGGACGGTTGGTATGCGATGATGGCGTCCGGGCGCCGCGGCTGATTCCGGGCCTCATTTTAAGGAGTGTCGGATGGCTTTTGCAGTGGCCCCGCCGAAGGCAGGACAGGACGACAGCGCTCCCCTGTTCCCAAACCGCAATATGGCCGCCTTTCTGCTGGTCACCGGGCTCTTTTTTCTCTGGGGCATCCCCAATAATCTGAACGACGTTCTCATTCGCCAGTTCATGAAATCCTTTGAGATCAGCCGCTTGCAGGCGGGCCTGGTCCAGTCGGCTTTCTATACGGGCTACTTTGTTTTCTCGATTCCTGCGGCCCTGGTGATGCGGCGTTACGGATACAAGTCAGGCCTTCTCACGGGGCTCGTGCTCTATAGCGTGGGAACGTTCCTCTTCCTGCCGGCGGCGAATGCGCGCAGCTATTCCCTGTTTCTCCTGGCGCTGTTCGTGATTGCCAGCGGTCTGGGCTTTCTCGAGACGGGATCCAATCCGCTGATCGCCCAGATGGGCGAACCGGAGAGCGCGGTCCGGCGCCTCAACTTCTCCCAGGCCTTTAATCCCCTGGGCGCCATTACCGGAGTGCTGATCGGCACGGTCTTTATCTTTTCGGGAGTGGAACTGAAGCCGGCCGATATTGCCCGTTTGAAACTCGCCGGAACCTACGACGCCTACCTTCAGCACGAGACGATGCGCGTGATTGCGCCCTATCTCGTTCTGGGCGTGGTGGTTCTGGTGTGGGCCATTCTGATCTTTCGCACCCCGTTTCCGGCCATCGCCGTCACTCGCTCGTCCGATTCCGGCGAGATTCACGGCAAATACAGCGATCTGCTTCGCTACCCCCACTTTCTGTTCGCTGTGTTCGCCCAGTTCTGCTATGTCGGGGCGCAGGTCGGTACCTGGAGCTATTTCATTCAATATGTGCAGGATTACACCCACCTGCCGGAGAAAACCGCGGGCTACTTCCTGACCGGGACCCTGGCCGGATTCGGCGTGGGCCGCTTCGGTTCCAGCTACTGGATGAAGCTGATCCGCCCCAGTACCCTCATGGGGTTGTTTGCCATCGCGAACGTCGCCCTGGTGACGGTCGGCATCCTGTTTCCGGGCTGGTTGGGCCTGTGGGCCATCTTTCTCACCAGCTTCTTCATGTCGATCATGTTCCCGACCATCTTCGCCCTGGGTCTGCGCGACCTGGGCCCGAACACCAAGGCCGGAGCCTCCCTGCTGGTGATGGCGATCATCGGAGGCGCGGTCTTCACCCCCATGATCGGACTGGTCTTCCAAGCGACCCGGAGCATGGCGCTGGCCATGACGGTTCCGCTGGCCTGCTACGTGGTGGTCGGCGTGTTCGCCTTCTGGGGCAGCGTGCTCCCCGCGCGAGTGACCCCCGCCCGGGTCTAGCCCGCTGGCTTGAGGTGCTCGCGGCTAAAAATGCACCACCTGTTTGGACGCATCCGGCGAGGCAAGTCACTCACTCATCGGCAGTTAGATCCGATGGCGGTCATTTTGGGCAAGATCCTACTTAGCTTATTCATCCCGAAGGGCGACCACCGGGTCGACGCGGGAAGCCCGACGCGCGGGCAAGTAACCTGCGGCCAGCCCCGCGAACAGCAGAAGAGCGACGGCCGCGGTGAGACTGAACGGATCGGTTCCGCTCAGCCCATAGAGCATGTTGCGGACCAGCCGGATTCCCGACAGGGTCACAGGCAGGCCGATGACGATCCCGGCAAGGACCAGAATCCCGATTTCGCGAATCACCTGCCAGCCCACTTCCGAGCGGTTGGCGCCGAGGGCCATGCGAATTCCGATCTCCCCGGTTCGGCGGCCGACCAGGTATGACATCAGCCCATAGAGCCCGATGCACGACAGGAACACGGCAACGAGTCCGAAGAAAGCGGAGAGCTCGGCAATCATGGTCTGGTTGGTGAAGGAGCGAGCCACCTGTTCATCGAGGGTCATGATGTGGCTGATCGGCAACCGGCGATCGACGGCGTGAATGGCCTGCTGCACCTCGTTAGCAATGGCACTGAAGTCTCCGGAGTAACGGACCTCGAAGTTGCCGAAGCCCCATTCCCGCTGCGTGTACGGAAGGTAATCGATATAACCGGCCGGCTTCTCGAGGCGTTGGAACTTCACGTCCCTGGCCACCCCGATGACCTGCGTCCTCCCGAGGAGGATCCAGGCTGTTATCGGAACCAATGAAATAGGTGCGTCCGATGGGCGAACCGGCCGGGAACAGAGTGCGCGCCATGTGCTCGCTGATGATGGCCACGTGTTGCGATGTGGCTGTGTCCTGCGGCCCGAAGGCGCGGCCCGCCAGGATGGGAATCTGCATGGTCTGCGAAGTACCCATTGCCGATGATGTTGTGGTTTACATTCGCATTGCGGTTCACGGGCATGCCGGGAACGCGGATGGTGGTGTTCCAGCTACCCTCGATGAAACGTGAAAGCGGAAAAGCTGGCCGCCTCGCACTCCCGGAAGCGCGCTCACGCGGTCCTCGATTTGCTTGAACAGCGGCGTGAGGCGGGGATCTTCATCCTTGTAGCCCGTGATGGTCGGAGTCGATATCCAGGCGCAGTACATTCTCCTTGTTGAAGCCGGTGTCGACATGGTTCAGGTTGACCAGCGTGCGCAGGAAGAGGCAGGCGCACACCATCAGCACCAGCGAAAGCGCCACCTGGGAGACGACCAGAATCTTCGCCAATGGCGTCCGGCCGGCGGCAGAGGAAGCGCCGCGGCCGCTCTTGAGGCTGTCCACCAGTTGCAGGCGGGTGGCGCGCAGAGCCGGCAGAGTTCCGAACAGCAACGCGGTGCATACCGTCACCGCGAAGGTGAAAGCGAGGAGGCGCAGGTTGAGCGAGACGTCGAGCGGAACGGTATCGTATCCCCGCGAAATCATGCGCAGCAGCAGGCGGTTGACGTGCCGCGGCGAAAGCGATGCCGAGCGCTCCGCCGGCCAGGGCCAGCAACAGGCTCTCGGTGAGAAGCTGGCGGATGATGCGCGATCGTGCCCGCGCCGAGCGCCTGCCGCACCGCCAGTTCGCGGGCCCGCGCCGTGGAGCGGGCCAGCAGCAGGTTGGCGATGTTGGCGCAGGCGATCAGAAGAACCAGCGCGACGATGACCATGAGGATCATCAACGGCTCGGAGTAGGCGCGGCGCAGATCGGAGAGGCCGCGAGCCATGGGTTCCAATTGCACGTGAGCGCGTGTGCAGGTCGCGCCAGATTTTCCTGGGTGAGTCTGGCATCGGGAAAGCTGCGCAGGATCTGCGGAAATAGCACGTTGACATTGGCCGTGGCCTGCTCCATCGTGACGCCGGGTTTCAGCCGGCCCAGGATGTGGAGCGATTCGGAAAAGTTCTCCTTGTAGTTGCCCCAGCCGGGAGGGATAACGCCGGCCATGGATAAGCGGCGCCCAGGCATCGGGAGATTCGCCGACCATGGTGCCGAAGAACTCCGCCGGCGCTACACCGACAATGTCGTAAACCATGTTGCCCAGTTTCAGCTTGTGGCTCAGGACCGACGGATCGGCGCCGAACATGCGCTTCCAGAAGCCGTCGCTGATGACCACAACGGGATGGTCGCCTTCGCTCGAGTCGTCGGCCTCGTTCGAGCACACGGCCCATCTGACGCACCCACACCGAGGGTTTGAAAGTACGTGCCGGAGACGGTCTGGACATGGATCAATCTCCGAGCTCCTGAGCCGGTCGTCGATGAAGCCATGAACCTCATTGGTCATGCTGAACATGGCCGCAGTGTCGGAAAAGACAGCGTTCTTGCGCTGGAACTGGCGGTAGAAGGGATAGGAATAGAGCTCGGGGCAGGCGAAACTGTCGGTGATGCCGTCCCAGTCATCGTTGCCGAGTTTGACCAGTCGCTGCGGATTGCTTGACCGGAAGCGAGCGCAGCATCACCGCATCGAGAAAGCTGAAGATGGCAGTGTTGGCGCCGATGCCGAGGGCCAGCGAGATGAGCGCGACCACCGTGATCGCCGGGTGTGCGCAGCATGGAGCGCAGTCCATAACCGGCATCCTGCAGAAATGTTTCCAGCCAATTCCAGCCCCATGCCATGTGGCTCTTCTCCTGGATGCGGGTGACGTTGCCGAATCTTCGCTGTGCTAACCAGCGGGCTGCTTCCGGATCGGTGCCGGAGGCGATCTGCTGCTTGCGGCGCAGTTCGAGGTGAAGACGCATCTCTTCGTCGAGTTCGCGTTGAAACCGGCCGCGGTGGAGCAGCATGTCGAGTCGTCTTCTGAATTCGCCCGCGAGGCTCACCTGTTTCTCCTCAGGCCGTCTGGATGATTCGGGAAATGGCGCCGATGACTCGGTGGAACTGCGACACTTCGATGCCAAGTTGCTTCTCGCCATCGCGCGTCAGCGTGTAATAGCGGGCGCGGCGATTGCCGGCTGGTCACGCCCCACTCGGCCATGACCCAGCCCTTGATCAACATCCGTTGCAGCGCCGGGTAAAGAGAGCCCTCTTCCACCTGCAACACCTGTTCCGAACAACTCTGGATCGATTCGGCGATTTCATAGCCGTGGAGCCGTCCACGGACAGCGAGCGTTTTGAGGATGAGCAAGTAGAGCGTGCCCGGCGGGATTTCATCCCGACGGTTGTCAGAGTCGGGCTTTCGGCGGATAAGGGCAGCCATGGGACCATCTCCGGAACAGGCTGACATAGTTTAACTATGCCAGTGTGGGACGCCTTGCGACATCTGTCAAGAAAATCTTTTTGATCACCTCGCAGGTATCTCGAAACTCCGCGTGGCAGAAGTTCCGAGGTGACAAGAAGCTTGAAGCTCCCCGGGATCTTTTGTCCATCCGTCACATCAGAACGTGATTTTCCTCACATACAGTCGTTATCTCAAATCGCCAGTCTTGACCCCGTTGAATGATCTGGATCACATGAGGCGGCGTCCATGCCGGATCGCCTCAGGGAGTCTGGCCAGGAATGAACTTTCTAAAAGATGCAGGGCATCTTCTTCGTTTTGCAGGGCTCTTCGTCATCGCCTTTCTGCTGTTCTGGGTGATTCGCGGATACGTGGTCCCGAAAACTTTTGGTCAGTACGGCCATTACCGGGGCGCAGCCATCACGGAAATCGCGGCGCATCCGGTGAAGTATGCCGGCCACGCGGCGTGCGAGACCTGCCACTCCGATGTGGTCGACGTCAAGACCAAGGGGAAACACGCCCACGTCAACTGCGAAGCGTGCCACGGTCCGCAGGCGGCTCACGCCGATGACCCGGGTTCGGTCACGCCGGCCAAGCTCGATACCGGAGTGCTGTGCGTCCGCTGCCATGCCGCCAGTGCGGCCCGGCCCAAAAATTTCCCGCAAGTAGAGGCCGAAGAACACTCCAGCGGAGTGTCGTGTGAGACCTGTCATCAGCCGCATAGTCCGGCCATCGACGGGTCGGCAGCGGCCACGCCGGCAAAGGCCGCGCCAGCCAAAGCCGCAGGAGGTGCGAAGTGAATCTCAATCGGCGTCACTTCCTGGTTTTGCTGCCCGCGGCTGCGGTGGCTTGGAAGGCGGTGCTTGCGGGGACACCCGAGGCCGCCGCCAACTACCAGATGTCGGATCACTGGTGGGGCATGCTGATCGATATCCCCAAGTGCATCGGCTGCGGCAACTGCGTGCGCGCCTGCGCGGCGGAAAACGATGTCCCGGACGGGAACTTTCGGACGTGGGTGGAACGGTATCACGTAACTGACGAGAACATGACCCACCCTGAGGTCATTTCACCCGAACGGCGGCAAGGACGGATTCCCGGTCGCGAAGGAAGATGCGGGCAAGTACTTTTTCGTTCCGAAACTTTGCAATCAATGCGCGGATTCGCCCTGCACGCAGGTCTGCCCGGTGGGCGCGACGTTTGTCACTCCGGACGGCGCGGTGCTTGTGGATCAGACGTACTGCCTGGGCTGCGCCTATTGCGTGCAGGCCTGTCCCTATGGCTGCCGGTATATCCATCCGAAGAAGAACGTCGCCGACAAGTGCACGCTCTGCTATCACCGGATTACCAAGGGCCTGACCACCGCTTGCTGCGAAAGCTGCCCCACGGGCGCGCGGCAACTAGTGGATTTGAAGAACCCCAACGATCCGATCCACGCGTTCCTCAAGACCCACAGCGTGCAGGTATTGAAGCCGCAAATGGCGACGGGCGCGAAGGTCTATTACAACGACCTGGATGGATCGGTGCGGTAAGACAGCTATCAGTTTTAGTTGTCAGTTTCAGCCTCGAATAGCCAACGACATGCTAAGAACTGACGAACTGATAGCTCGGAGACGTTATGAATGGTGTTGAAGGCTTCATGTATCCGAACGAGATCGGGCTCCAGTGGAGTGTGCTGATCGTCCTGTACCCGTTTATCACCGGACTGGTGGCAGGGGCATTCATCCTGGCGTCGCTGGAACGCGTCTTCCGCGTCGAGGCAGTGACGCCGACCTACAGGCTGGCTCTGCTCACGGCGTTGTCGTTCCTGATCGTTGCGCCCTTGCCGCTTCAGTTCCACCTGGGCCACCCGGAGCGCTCCCCCGAGATGTACTTCACGCCCCACAGCACTTCCGCCATGGCGATGTTCGGCTATGTGTACCTGTGGTACCTGATGGCCGTGCTGGTGTTTGAAATCTGGCTCGACTACCGCCACGATATCGTCACTCTCTCGCAGGAGAGCAAAGGCCTCACGCGCCTGGTATATCGCATCATGACGCTTGGCTCCAGCAACGTCAGCCCCCGCGCACTTCATATCGATGAGCGGGTCGGCTGGGTGGTTACGCTGATCGGTATTCCATCCGCGTTCATGCTGCATGGCTACGTGGGCTTTATCTTCGGCTCCATCAAGGCCAATCCGTGGTGGTCCTCGCCGCTCATGCCGGTGGTGTTCATCTTCTCGGCCATGGTCTCGGGCATCGCCGCGGTCATGCTCATCTACATGGCGACCACAAAGCTGCGCGGGAAAAAGCTCGACATGCGCTGCGTGGACACCATCGCCATGTACCTCTTCTACACCTTCATCATCGACTTCACCCTGGAGATGCTGGACCTGATTCATCGCGTTTATGAGGCCGATGAGTCGTTCCACAGCCTGAACTTCATGGTGCATACCAAGCTTTACTTCTCGCACATCGTGGTCCAGATCTGCCTCGGCACACTGGTTCCCTTGATTCTGCTGGCGATCACGCAGGTACTCAAACTACCCGAGATCGTTCGCAAGCGCATGTATGCGACCGCCGGCGGCCTCACCTTGATCGGCATCTTCGCCATGCGCTGGAATGTGGTCATCGGCGGGCAGTTGTTCTCAAAGAGCCTGCTGGGCTACACAACCTACAAGATGGCGCTGGTCACGAAAGAAGGCTTCCTGGTGGCGGCAGGGCTGACCCTGCTGCCGTTGGGGATTCTGTGGGTGCTTGTAAAACTGCTGCCGCCGTGGCCTGACGAGCACGTGGCGCAAGGCGCGGCCGGCGACTAGACGGATCCTCCCGGCGTCAGCCAATTTGTTCAACTCGGGTGGAACTGATGAACGATCTTCCCGAAACTCTCGAGCAACTCTCCTTGCGGATAGACGCGCTGGAAAAGCGCGTGCACGAGTTGGAACATGTCCCGGCCGTACTGGCACATTCAGCGAGTCCGGCCGCGGCGGCAACACTGGCGCCGGCTGTTGAAGTTCCTTCCGGCGAGCAAGTGAGCAGCGCTTTCCTGCTGCTGGGCAAAGCGATGCTCGGCATTGCCGGCGCTTATGTTCTGCGGGCCCTGGCGGAAGCGGCCGTCCTGCCACGCCTGCTCGTCGCTGCGATCGCGATTGGATACGCCATGGCGTGGCTGGTGGCGGCGGCGAGAACGCCGGCCTCGCAGCGATTCGCGGCCGCTCTCTACGCTGCAACATCAGCCCTCATCCTGGCTCCCATGTTGTGGGAACTCACGATGCGCTTTCATGTGCTGGCGCCCGGAGCCTCCGCCGCAGTCCTGGGACTTATGGTCGCTGCGGCGACAGCCCTGAGCTGGAAGAAGGAGAACTCCTCGGATTTCTCCGTCGCCTTTGGCGCCGCCGCCCTTACCGCCCTCGCTTTATCGGTGGTCACGCACGTGACGATTGCGTTCCTTGTACTGTTGCTGCTCATGGTCGCGGTGTGCGAGTACCGGTGCATACGCAGCGGGGTGCAAGGCACGCGGATGGTCGTCGCAGCAATTGCCGATTGCGCCGTGTGGTTCCTCATCGTGATCTATCGAGATCCGGCGAGTGTGCGGGGTGATTATCCGGCTCTCGGACCGGCGGCCCTTGTGGCTCCGGCGTGTTTTCTGTTTTTGATCACGGCCGCGAGTGTCGCGTACAAGACGGCGGTGCTGCGGCGCAGGATCACAGGCTTTGAAACGGTTCAGTCCATGGTGTCGTTTCTTCTATGGACGATCAGCGTGTTGTTTCTTGTTCCGCAACCTCGGCATTCGCATCGTGGGCGTGATTTGTCTCTTGTTTGCGGCAGCTTGTTATGCCGCGGCATTCCGATTATTCCGGGGCGCGCCGGAGCCGCGCAATTTTCATGTATTCGCGCTCTGGAGCGCTGGACTCCTGCTGGCGGGAATCCTTTTGAGCTTCCCGCCGGCATGGGCGGTGGCCCTCCTCGCGCTGGCGGCCATGGGCACCGCAATTCTCGCAGGACGGATTTGCTGCATAACCCTCGAATGCCACGGAATCATCTATCTGACGGCGGCCGCTCTCAGCTGCGGATTGCTGGAATATTCCTTCCAGGCCCTGGCGGGAACAATGCCAGCGCAGGTGGCGTGGAGCATCCTGCTCGTGTCCGGCTGCGCCCTGTTTTGTTATGGCGCGGCAAGGGAGCGCGAAGGCGAGGTGTGGCAGCAGCAGACCCTTCACCTTGCCTCGGCCCTGCTGGCCGTATGTGCCGCCAGCGCTCTAGCGGCGCAGGGCACTGTGCGTCTGCTGGCGCTCCGGATCACTCCCGATGTCTTTCACGTGGCCTTGATACGCACCCTGGTCCTGTGCGGAATTGCTCTGGGTTTGGCGTTCGCGGGATCGCGCTGGCACCGGCCGGAGATGCGCCGGATCGCGTATGCGGCGCTCGGGTTCCTGGCGATTAAGCTACTGTTCGAAGACCTTCGCCACGGGCACCTGGAGTTCATCGCCGCCTCCATCTTTCTGTTTGCCTTGGCTCTCATCGGGGTTCCACGTCTGGCGCGAGTCCGTCGGACGATCTGATCGCCGCTGGGGCGATCCGCAGGAAGATCCGGATAGGTCTTTACCGGTGTTGGCCCCTGCTGTAGACTTCCGATAACGTACGCCGCCCCAGCCCAAATCTCCTTAATCATGAGGAAAGATGACCCGCCTTCTTGTCGTAGAGGATCAACCGAACGACCTGCACATCGCTGCAGAGACCGCTCGTTCCGCCGGGATTTCCGACGTGGAAGCACGAACCTCTTCACAGGCCGCGATCAGCTACCTCGAGAAGGGCCTTCGCCAGGAAGTGCCGTTGCCGGACGGCATCGTTCTCGATCTGGATCTGGGATACGAGAGCGGCTATGAGCTCCTGCGCTTCTGGCACAGCACTCCGGAACTGAAGAAAATCCCCATGATCGTCTGGACCCTTCTGGGCGAGGAGCAGCGGGAGATCTGCAACCTGTTCCGGGTTGACCATTACGTGTCGAAGTGGGAAGGCGTTCCCGCATTCCGAGAGATTTTAGTCAAGCTGAATGGCGGCGAATCTCAGCGTTAGCGCGATTTCAGGGCTTCGGCTTTCCCACGGGCTGCCCCCGGGTATAAAACCTGCATCCTATTTATTTTGAAGGGAATCCTTGTTCTCGCCGCAAAGCCCTATGCCATGGTAGGATGACGGCCGGGGTGTCAAGCCCAGTGTTGCCCGGAGGAAGTCTGGAATGAGTGAGTTAGCGGACATTATTTCTCGGAACGAAGAACAGATCCGCGCCGAGTGGATACGGGACATGGCGAAATCGCTGCAGCGCGGGGACCTGATAAGCAAGACGGAACTCGAGGAGCAAAGCAAAGCCGTCCTGCTCGAAGTGGTCAAGGGCGTGAAGAGCGATTCCAACGATATTTCGTCGCCGCCGTGGAGTGGCGCGCGTTCGCTGTTACAGGAAATATCGGCGTCGCGAGCGCGGCAGGGCTTTTCGCCGGTCGAGGTCGCGACCTTTGTCTTGTCGCTGAAGCAGCCGATATTTTCGGCGATCCGGCGCGATCTGGCCAAAAGCCAGGACAAGCTTTTCGATACCGTCTGGTCGGCGACCGAATTGCTCGATCGGCTGGCGCTGACCACAACAGAATCCTTCATGACGGCCCGTGAAGAGCTGATTGTGCGTCAGCAGCAGGAGTTGCTGGAACTCTCCACGCCGGTGGTGAAACTCTGGGATGGGATCCTGGCGCTGCCCATTATCGGCACCCTGGATAGTGCCCGTACCCAGGTGGTGATGGAGAACCTGCTGCAAACCATCGTGGCCACCAATTCGAAGTACGCGATTATCGACATTACCGGCGTCCCCACCGTCGACACGCTGGTGGCGCAGCATCTGCTCAAGACCATTACGGCGGCGCGCCTGATGGGGGCTGAGTGCATCATCAGCGGCGTGCGCCCGCAGATTGCGCAGACCATCGTGCATCTGGGAATCAACCTTGAGGACGTGATAACCAAGGCCAAGCTTTCCGATGCGCTGGCACTGGCCTTGCAACGGAGCGGGCGAACCGTGGTTCGCTCGTCAGAGGCGTCCAGCGCAAGCCGCGGCATCCTTTCGAATCGGGAGGGCTGAGTGGAACGCATTCCTGTTCTCCGCATGGGTTCACTCCTCCTCATCACCATTCAAGTGGATATGCACGACAAGCTGGCTCTTCAGCTCCAGGAAGATGTGACGCAGAAAATCTCGGAGTGGGGCTCGACGGGGGTACTGATCGATATTTCGTCGCTGGAGATTGTCGATTCATTCATCGGGCGGATGTTGGCGAACATCGCGGCCATGTCGCGAGTCCTGGGTGCGGAGACGGTTGTGGTGGGTATGCAGCCCGCGGTTGCCATCACGCTGGTCGAACTTGGGATGTCATTGCCGGGGGTGCGAACCGCACTGAGCGTGGAAGCAGGGATGGAACTGCTCTACGGCGCAGTCGCCGGACTTCAGTCGGGATCAGAGGATGAGTTTGTCGAAGCGTGAAGTGTTGCCGCTTAAAAGCTCGAACGACGTTGTGATGGCCCGGCAGAAAGTACGTCAGTGGGCGATCGAACTGCGGTTCAGCCTGGTAGACCAGACAAAGCTTGTTACGGCAGCGAGTGAACTTGCCCGCAACACGCTGGACTACGGGCTGGGCGGCGAAATGACAATCGAGGTCATCACGGCCGGGGTAAAGTCGGGGCTGCGGCTGACTTTCGAAGATCACGGACCGGGGATTCCCGATATCGAGCAGGCGCTGAAAGACGGCTATACGTCGGGGTCGGGAATGGGGCTGGGTCTGGGCGGCAGCAGACGCCTGGTGAATGAATTTTGGATCGAATCAGAGGTCGGGAAAGGGACGCGGGTCACGGTCGTGCGATGGAAGTAGCATTCACTGAATATGTGGCGGTGACCGACTCAACCTCTGTCGGCGAGGTTCGCCGAACCGCGCTTCTGCTGGCGCAGCGCCTGAATTTTGACGAGACACGGTCGGGCGAATTCGCACTGCTGGCAACCGAAGTGTCTCGCAATGTCCTTGTGCATGGCGGCGGGGGCGAGGTGGTGCTCACCGGTATCAAGGAACAGGATGCCTCAACGGCGCGGATCCTGGCCATGGACAAGGGGCCCGGTATCGCCAATATGGCGCATGCCATGATGGACGGCTATTCCACCGCCGGAACGATGGGCGGCGGCATGGGAGCCATGAAACGGATAGCCAACAAGCTTGACGTCTTCAGCGGCCGCGAAGGAACGATTGTGCTGCTTCAGATTGGGCCGGCTCCGCCGACGGAGCAGCTTCAGGTTGCGGGATTGGCTGTGCCCTATCCGGGAGAGCGCGTTTGCGGCGATGCCTGGACCTTTCACAGCACGCCCGAGCGGATGGTGTCGATGGTTGTGGATGGACTTGGTCACGGATGGGAAGCTTCTGAAGCTGCCCAGGAAGCCGTGGCGATTTTCCGCAAGCGGATCGAGTCGGGGCCCGGCCAGATCCTGAGCTATGTGCACGAGGCGCTCAAGAAGACCCGCGGCGCGGTGGCGGCAATCGCGGAAATCCGGCCTCGCGAAGGGTACCCTGGTGTACGCCGGCGTGGGGAACATCGCGGCGGTCGTGCTGAGCCGGGGCGCGTCGCGAAGCCTGGTCTCCCACAACGGGACCCTGGGCGTGGCGACCTCGAGGATCCAGGAGTTCAAATCGGAATGGCCCTCGGACGGCGTGCTGGTGGTGCACTCCGACGGGCTGCAATCTAGGTGGGACCTCTCGCCTTATGCGGGCTTGTTAGCCCGCCATCCCGCGGTGATCGGCGGAGCTCTGCTGCGCGACTTCCGCCGCCAGCGCGACGACGCCAGCGTTGTTGTAGTGAAGGCTGCCTGATGTCAACCTCGGCACTCATCCTCCAAGTCGCCCTTCGCACCGAGCGCGATGTCGTGCAGGCCCGGCAGCGCGCGCGCGAAGTTGCGGCCGCGCTGGGGCTGGACAATCAGGATCAGATCCGGATGGCGACAGCGACATCAGAGATCGCGCGCAACGCGTTTCGGTATGCGCGCAATGGCAAGGTTGCCTTCGCTCTTACGCTCGAGCATCCCCAATCTTTGGAAGTCACAGTGACCGACGCGGGTCCCGGAATCACCAACCTGGAGGAAATCCTGGAGGGCCGCTACAAGTCCGAAACCGGGCTGGGCATGGGCCTGATCGGAACCAGGCGACTGATGGATGAATTCGACATCCAAACGACGCCCCGAGGCACTACGATCCGCATGGCCAAGCGGACTCCGAAACATCAGGGATGGACTCAGCGCCGGGTGGGCGATTTGAGCCAGAAGCTGCAGGACCGGATTCCGGAAAGCCCGTACGAAGAGATCGACCTTCAGAACCAGGAGTTGCTGAAGACCCTGCAGGAACTGCGCAGCCGGCAGGAAGAGCTGGAATTGCTGAACCGCGAGCTCGAAGACACCAATCGCGGCGTTGTGGCGCTCTATGCCGAACTGGACGAGCGCGCCGACTATCTGCGCCGGGCATCGGAACTCAAAACCAAATTTCTTTCCAACGTTTCTCATGAGTTCCGCACTCCCCTGAACTCGATCATTTCGCTGGCGCGCCTGCTGCAAAGCAAGATGGATGGGGATTTGACCGGGGAGCAATTGAAACAGGTCCGCTTCATTGAGTCGTCCGCGCGCGACCTACAGGAGATGGTGAACGACCTGCTCGATCTGGCCAAAGTGGAGGCCGGCAAAACGCGCATTCGCCCCAAGCGATTTGAAGTACAGGAGCTGTTCAGCGCGCTGAAGGGCATGTTGAAGCCGTTGCTGGCCGACAACAATTCGGTCGATCTGGTCTTCGAAGACACGCGGGATCTTGCCCCGTTGCACACCGATGAAGGAAAAGTCTCGCAGATCCTGCGCAATCTGATTTCCAACGCGCTCAAGTTCACGCCCAGGGGACAGGTGGTCATTTCGGCGCGGATGATGGACGGCAACCAGGTTCTGTTTACCGTCGCGGACACCGGCATCGGCATCCCCAGCGAGCATCACGAGACGATTTTCCGCGAATTCAGCCAGATTGAAAATCCGCTCCAGGAACGGCATCGCGGCACTGGGCTGGGGCTTCCCCTTTGCCGCAATCTTGCCATGCTGCTGGGAGGCCGACTCTGGCTGGAAAGCGAAGAGGGCAAAGGTTCGACATTCTTTGCGCAGATTCCAGCGGTTTACGTGGGAGAAGCGGTCAGCTCCGAGCAGGCGACGGACCTGGCGGCGCCCGAATTTCATCGCTCCCCGGTTCTTTTCCTGGAGGACAACCTCGAGACCGCACACCTGCTTGAATCGTACGTACGGAACTCCGAGTTCCAACCGATTCTGGCGTCCAACGTAGGCCAGGCGGAGGTGTGGACGTCCCGCCACAAGCCGGCAATCGTGGTCTCGGATATCTACATCGGAGACGACCTGGCGTGGGGATTTCTGGCCCGCCTCCGCCAGAAATGGCCCGAGCTTCCCCTCATCGTGACCAGCATTTTCGAGGAATCGCGGGCGGCCATGGACGCCGGCGCCGACCTGTTCCTTCCCAAGCCGCTGGAGCCCGAGGTTCTTCTCAGTGAACTGCGGCGGTTGACGACACAATTCGGAACCAAGCGGCTGCTTCTCGTGGACGATAACGACGTGGCCCGCTACATTCTTCGTGAACTGCTGGACCAGCCGTGGCTGCAAGTTGAGGAAGCGAGCAACGGGACGGCTGCGGCGGCTCGGCTGAAGGAGAGCGTTCCGGACGCGATGATCCTTGACCTGCTCATGCCGGACATCAGCGGGTTCGAAATCCTGCGCCAGGTACGGGCGGATAAGACGACCGAGAACCTGCCCGTGCTGATCTATACGTCCAAGCCGCTGTCTGAAAATGAGCGCGCGCAACTGGAGTCGATGCGCGTGAGAATCGTCCGCAAGGAAGAAGTATCAACGCGGCTGTCGGCGCAACCATTTTTGGATTGGCTGAAAGCCGCCGGGCTTGCGCCTGAAACCATCAATCGGGAACAGAATGTCTAAGAATCATCCCCGCATACTTGTCGTTGATGACCGGCCAGAGAATCGGTATGTGTTGTGCCGCCTTCTTTGCCAGGCGGGGTTTGACTGCACGGAAATCGGCACCGGGGCTGAAGCTCTGGTGATGGCGCGAACGCTCCCCGATCTCGTGATCCTGGATGTGAGCCTGCCCGATATTTCAGGATACGATGTGTGCCGGAAGATCAAACAGGATCCGCACACATCACAAATATCCATTCTGCAGATTTCCGCTTCTTTCGTCTCCAGTGAGGATCGCGCCCACGCGCTGGAGGCCGGAGCGGACGGCTATCTGACGCACCCGATCGAACCCATGGTCCTGATCGCGACCGTGCGTGCGCTGCTGCGGCTGCGAACGGCGGAGAGCGTAGCGAGGAAATCGGCCGAGCAATGGCAGTCGACCTTCGATGCACTGTCGGAAGGTCTTGCCCTGGTCGACGGAGAAGGCCGCCTGTTGCGCTGGAATGGGGCGTTTGAAGAGATCTGCGGAGCGGGCCTCGATGGAGAATTGAACGCGATTTTCGGCGACGACGCGTACGCCCTCCTGGAACGGGTTCTTGGATCCAGCGAGGCCCTCCGGCATTCAGGACCGGAACGATTCCAACGTGAGTACTCCATTCAGCAGAGAACGGTGCAACTGAAAGTAAACCAGGTCGATTCGAAAAACCCGGAAACCGGCAAGGTGCTCGTTCTTTCTGACATCACCGACAGCAAGCTGGCCGAGTACGCGCTGCGCACCGCGGAGAAGATCGCGGCTACCGGAAAGCTGGCGCATGCCATTGCGCACGAAATCAACAATCCGCTGGAAGCGCTCACCAATCTGCTCTACCTGGCCGGCTCCTGCAACTCCGCCGATGCGATGAAGGAGCTTCTCGCGCATGCCAGCGCCGAGGTGGAGCGGATCGCGCGGATCACCAGGCAGACGTTGTCGTTCCAGCGCGACACGCGGCATCCTGTCGTACTCGACGTGGGGGAATTAGTGCGTGAGGTCGTGGCGTTGTATCAGAGGACTGCGGCGGCGCGCCGGGTTCGCGTGGTGTGCGAGTGCCGGCCAACGCTCGCGATCCGCGGATTCCCGGGCCAGTTGAGGCAGATTTTCAGCAACCTGGTTCGCAACGCCGCAGAGGCCGCTCCTCAGGGCACCGAAGTGGTGGTTCGCGTGCGCTCGATTTGCCGCCATGGACGCGAAGGGGCCCGAATCACAATACACGATCGGGGAACGGGCATTCCTCTGGACGTGCGCAGGCAAATCTTTGATCCTTTTTTCACCACAAAGGAATTGAAGGGTTCCGGCCTGGGACTGTGGGTCTCAAAGAATCTGGTGATGGATCACCATGGGACTATTCGTTTTCGAACTTCCACCCGCGAAGGGGCAAGCGGAACCACGTTCGAAGTGTTTCTTCCCGTGGGCGGCATGGCAGCGAACAGCTTCCAAAGTGACGCCGCCTGAACCGCCGTCGAGTCCTTGTGCGAAGAGCTTTGATGCGCGCCTCGTCAGGGAGTTCCCCATCCACCGCCGCCCGGCGACTCGATCTTAAGCCGGCTGCCGGCGCGCAATTCGCGTGTGAATTTGCCGGGAAGGACTTCCTCCACGCCATTGATCGTGGCAACGGCTTTGCCCGGAGCCCCTGGTTCGCCTCCGGCCAAACCCCATGGCTCGAGCTTGCGCCGATCCGCCAGCAGCGTCACCTGCGCATCGCCAGACAGTTCGATTTCGCGCACCAGGCCGTCGCCGCCGGGATTGCGGCCACGGCCGCCTGAGCCACGGCGAACTGCGTAGCGAATCATCCGAAACGGATAGGCATACTCGAGCGCTTCGACAGGCGTGTTGAGCGAGTTGGTCATGTGCGCGTGGTGGCCGCTTGCGCCCGCAGCCGACGGTGAAGCACCCAGCCCGCCGGCTATGGTCTCGTAATAGGTATAGGGCAGGCCGGAGCGCGGGTCGATGCCTCCGATGGTAAGGTTGTTCATGGTCCCGGAGCTCGCGGCGGGGATGCGGTTCGGCAAAGCCGGGGCCAGCGCGCGCAATAAAGTGTCGACGATACGCTGCGAGGTTTCCACGTTCCCGCCCGCTACTGCAGCGGGAGCGACGGCGTTCACAATGCTTCCTTCCGGCGCGATCACCCGCACCGGCCGCATGAGGCCCGCCGTGGCAATCGCTCCCGGTGGAAGCAGGCAGCGAAAGACATAAAACACGGCCGCCCAGGTAACCGCGTAGACCGCGTTGAGGCTGCTGGGAACCTGCGGGTCGGTGCCGGTGAAATCGACCACAGCGCGGCGGCTCGTTGGGTCGTTGCGCACCCTTACGCGAATGGCAACCGGGCCCGGACGCACTCCGTCATCGTCGAGAAAATCCTCGCCGCGCCATTCGCCGAGCGGCAGTTCTGCGAGAACCGACTTCATCAGCCTTTCCGAACCGCTCATCATGGCTTCGATCCCTCGAAGGGTGTGCGCATGGCCGAAACGATCCACGAGCTCGCGGACGCGTTCCACACCGATGCGGCACGCGCCCAACTGGGCGGTTAGGTCACCTTCACGCTCGCGCGGGGTGCGCACATTGGCGAGCAGGATCTCGAGCACCTGGCGGTCCATCGCGCCGCGATGCATCAGTTTCACGGGAGGGATTCGAATGCCTTCCTGAGCGATCTCGCGGCAAAGGCCCATGGATCCGGGATACATCCCGCCGACATCGGCGTGGTGGGCGCGGTTCGCAACGTAGAATGCCGGTTTGGCGCCGCGGGAAAGAAATACGGGAGCGACCATGGTGATGTCGGGCAAGTGGGTTCCGCCACGAAAGGGATCGTTGAGCAGGGCGATATCTCCAGGGGCCAATTGGAGCGCCGCCAGAACGGCGGCACCGACATCGGCATTGATCCAAGGTGAACCGGCATGTCATCGCCCATGGCGACCAGGTCGCCTGCGCCGGAAAACACCGCCGATGAGTAATCGCGGCGCTCCTTGATGTTGGGCGAGAACGCGGTGCGGCGAAGCGCTGCGCCCATTTCGACCGCGACCGAATGCAACGCGTGGCCGAGAACTGCGATATCGGCAGGATCGAGCGTGCGCTGTCTCATCAGCGGCCTCCTCGCTTCAGCTGCGAACTCGTTGGAGCCAGGCGGAGATTGCTGAATCCGTCTACCTCGGCGAGCCATCCGCTCGGCAGATAGGTCGTGGCGCTCAGTTCAACGATCACGGCGGGCCCCGCGAAATGATCGCCGGGAAGCAGCCGCGCACGATCGTAAAGCGTTCCTCGCCGCCAGCCTCCATCCTCAAAAATGCGATGCGTGCCGATGCGGGCATGACTGCCATCGCCGCGTCTCGGCGTTGCGGCAATCTGCCGGGGCTTGCGGGTGCGGGCGACTGCCAGGACGCGCAGGGTGACAATCTCCACCGTACGCTCCGGCATCAGCATAGCCGTACGATTGCTCGTGAAGGGCGTGGAACTTCCTCACCACGTCGCGCCCCCAATCAACCCGCAATTCAAAGCCCTGGCCCTGATAGCGGAGATCGGCCGCGCGGGTGAGCAACGGCACCACTCCCTCGGGGCGGAACGTGTCCCGAGCTTCAGCCTCCAGTTCGGCAAAGACCCTGGCGATTTGAGAAGATCCGGGCAAGACCATCACCGTTCGCGAGAACTCGCGGCGCAGATCGGCATCGAGAATGCCAAGGGCCGATAGCGCGCCCGGAACAGCAGGCACGAGGACCTGGCGAATGCCCAACGCAGACGCCAGTGCGCAGGCATGCAGCGGTCCCGCCCCGCCGAACGCGAGCAGCGTGAACGAACGCGGATTGTAGCCTCGCTCGACCGAGACCTGCCGCAGCGCAGCTTCCATCCGCGCGTTGGCTACGCGCACGATGCCTTCAGCTAATGCTTCGGTCGAAGCGAATCCGGCGCCATCGCAAAAGCTTTCGAGAGCGCCGCGCGCACGCTGTTCGTCCAGCCGCATCGCTCCGCCGAGGAAATGATCGGGGTGAAGCCGGCCGAGCAACAGGTTGGCGTCGGTTACCGTGGCCTTCTCTCCGCGCCCATAACACGCGGGACCGGGATCGCTGCCGGCCGACTGCGGTCCCACTTGCAATGCGCTCTGCGGCGTCCATCCACGCCAGGGAACCGCCACCTGCCCCGGCAGTGTGGATATCGAGCATGGGAACGCGAACCGGCAACCCGCTCACCTGGCCTTCGATGGTCGTGGGGGGCTCGCGGCTGGCATCGAGCAGGGCTACATCGGTGGATGTGCCGCCCATGTCGAAGGTGAGCAGTCGTTCGATGCCCGCACGGCGAGCGATGCTGAGCGCACCGGTTACGCCACCTGCCGGCCCGGACAAGATGGTGCGCACCGGTTCCCGCGCCGCGGCTGGCGCGGAGAGAATGCCTCCAGAAGACTGCATGATGCTGAGTTGTGCTCCGCGGCGGCTCAGGCTGCGCTGCAGGCCTCCGATATAACTCGCCAGTCGCGGCATCAGATACGCGTTCAGCGTCACCGTTGCGGCTCTCTCATATTCCCGAAACTCGGGCAGGATCTGGTGCGAAAGCGAGATGGGCAGGTTCAGAGTCTTCAATGCGGACGCGATGGCACGCTCGTGTTCCGGATTGGCAAAGGAGAACAGCAGAGAAACGGCAATCGACTCGGCTCCTGATCGCAGCGATCCGTTGTCGCAGTTCTTTGAGCGCAGTTCGATTGAGCGCGCGCAGTGTCGACCCGTCGGGGCCGATCCGCTCCTCCACACCGAAACACAAGTCCGGTTCGGCGAGCGGGCGAGGGCGATGGCACGTTCCAGTCGTAGAGACTTGGCCTCGCCTGGCGCCCGATGGCCAGCGTGTCTTCGAATCCCGCGGTCGTCACAAATGCCACCTGTGCGCCCTTCCGCTCCAGCAGCGCGTTGGTTGCCACCGTCGTGCCATGGCGGATCTCCAGTTCCTCCGCTCCCGTCTGTTGAGCTATCTTTGCGATGGCCTGAAGAATCGCGCGGCTGGGATCGTCGGGCGTCGAACGAATCTTGAACACTTCGACCTGTCCGCCCGTCCGATACACGCAATCGGTGAACGTGCCGCCGGTATCGATGCCAATCACGAGGCGCTTGCTCATTTCATTGCAACCATATCAGCCGCGGAACCGTCCCTGAAGACATGGCTTTTCTGGTCCGGTCACTTCCCACCATTGGCGCGCAACCACCCGGCGCATGCCTGAGGCAATCTGACCGTCAGTCCGGGCTTGGCATGGCAGGCTCTCCGCCGGCCGATCGGCTGGAATGGCGATGAAGGGGGGTATGCTTATCTTGCCGTGACCTCAGCGGGCGCTCCCGGTGAAAGCCAGGGGCGGCAAGGAGCTTCCGAATGGCGGGAGTTCCGGGGTTCCGACGCGCGATCTCCGGTTGATGTCGATTTCAGTCCCAGTCGGATAGGGAGACTCTAAGAAGCCGTGAAACTCCAGCTCGACCAAGTTGAAAAGCCCCTACGGAAGCTACGCGAACAATTGAAGACATTTTCGTCCGATCCCCGCCCCGCCGATGTGCACTCCCTCCGAACCCAGGCGCGCCGCCTGGAAGCGACCGTTGCCGCTGTGGCTCTCGGCCACAACAAAGCATCGCGCCGTCTCCGCAAGCTCATAACACCGGTTCGCAAAGCGGCGGGTAAGGTCCGGGACATGGACGTCCTGATTGCGGACTTGCTGACGCTTGCCGACTCTCACCGCAGCGAAAGCATGGTTCGCCTGGTTGAACACCTGGCCAGGATGCGGGTCAAGCATGCACGAAAGCTCCATGACATCGTGGAGCAGCAACGACCGGAAGCGCGGCAGCAATTAAAGCAGTCGTCGAAGATGCTCAAAAAAGCGGTCAAGAAGGACTGGGGAGACAGAAGCGGAGAGGCTGCACCCCAGATCCTTATCTCGGAGCTCACCCATTGGCCCGACCTCAATGCCGGAAATCTGCACATGTTCCGGATTCGGATCAAAGAACTGCGTTACATGCTGGAGCTTAGCGATGAGGCGGACCAAACCCTGATCGGGAGTTTGGGCAAAGTAAAGGACGCAATTGGCGAATGGCACGATGGGGTTGAATTACTGAGGATTGCGCAGAAAGTACTCGACGCCGAGGCAGATGGCGGAAACCTGAAGCAACTAGAAAAAATGGTGAACGAGCGGCTCGAATCTGCGTTGGCGGCCGCAAACCGGCTGCGTGAACGCTACTTCAACTGCGCGCCGGACGCCAGAGGAAACAAGAAAGTCCTCCAAATGGCTGTCGCCTTGTAAGCTCGGAGGCGCCTGGCAAATCGCCCCGCGAGAGCCGCATCTGAAGTAGTGTGGCTACGAAGACGAAGAAAGCTTCCACTCGTGAAGCGCCAGGAGCCTCGCCCTTTGTCCCGGAGAATCGATCACTCGCCGTCCTGCGGGAGGCCGTGCAGCACTGCCAGGGGTGCGACATCTATCGCCACGCCACCCAGGCCGTGTTCGGGCAGATGGAAGCCTCGAGCTCAGACAGCGGCGGGCTGAAGGCCAGAATGATGATGATCGGTGAACAGCCAGGTGATCGTGAGGACAAGGAAGGACAGCCGTTTGTGGGGCCCGCCGGAAGACTTCTTGATCAATGCCTCGAGGATGCGGGGATCGATCGCAAAACCGTGTATGTCACGAACACGGTGAAGCATTTCAAATGGGAACTCAGGGGCAAAGTCCGCATTCACAAAAAGCCATCGTCAAGCGAGATCTTCGCTTGCAGGCCATGGTTGGATGCAGAGCTGGAAACCGTCCGCCCAGCTCTCATTGTCTGCCTGGGGGCTGTTGCGGCGCAGTCGCTGCTCGGCTCTCGATTCAAAGTCACGGAATCGCATGGAACCATACAGCAGGTGGAAAAGCTTCCGCCCATCGTGGCGACATTTCATCCCGCTTCGATCCTGCGTGCCCTGAAGGATGAGGAACGGCATCGGCAAACCGTGGTGTTGATTTCGGATTTGAGGATCGCGCAAAAACTCCTGCGCGAACAGGCGCGGACAAAGAATTAAAACCCCCAACCGACCGAGATCGCCGCTCGGTTGGATTGGGGGTTCGTTCTAATCGGTTGTGATCGAAGCTACTCTACGCCGCACTGGGGAAATTTGTCGGATCCGGCTCATCATCGGGCCGAGGAGCGGAATCGGGACGCGCCATTGTGATGACATGCTGGGGAACGCCATCTGTAAAATTTGTAAAACGCAGGAGTTTGCTCCGCCGCGGATAAGCGCCCACGTGACACGAAGCATGACTTGCGATGGGTTTCGCGGATTGACCGGATGTCAACCACAGCGGGCCTTGTCTCCGTCCAGCTGTCCTCGCGCTCTCTGGCGCTGGAAGTCAATACAACGAAACCGCTTGGGCTTTTCGCCACAGAGCCGATGTCTTGAACCCGCTGGGTTCTCATCGCGGAAAAGGGTCGGTAATCGGCGATGTTAAAAGTATATTCACTCATGTTAACGAATCCTCGCGACCAAATTTCTTGCAGAGATTTGAGCGGGGAGGGGATTGGCACCCGGTGCTGGTCCACGCCTCTTTTAGGTAGGATGCGCATGTCGGAAGCGAGTTGTCTTTTGGGCCGAACGTCCGGAAGAAATAATTCAAGGACTATCGGCGACTCGGGGCAGCAAGTCAGCCTGCCTCTCCGTCACAACTCCATGCGGTAGCACGGGTTGTCGACTGAGTCGCCGCACCTCACAATCGCGGCCGAGTCGGGGGGAATCACAACAACCGAATCGCGAATGGAGATTGCGGGGCGCGTAGCGAGCAGAAGCGAAGACCCGTCGGCGCTTGCAAAGGGATGATCGTGTGTTCCGAGGTTGCAATGCAGTTGAATCTCGCCGCGCTCGAGAGTGAGCCACTGGCCAGCCTCGTCGAAGGTCACCTGAGCGTTGCCGGGCTCGCCGCAATTCAACGATGGTGTTGATCGCCGAAGCCGTATCAGATCGCGATACCACTCCTGCATTTGCGCATGTCCTCCTTCACTGATTTCAACCCACTTCAGTTTGGATCGCAGGTAGGTTTCGGCCTTTTCCGGATCGGGGATGGATTCAGGGGCCCAACCGAAGGCTTCAAATTCCTTGCGTCGACCTTCCGAAACGGCTCGAGCCAGTTCCGGATCTTCATGATCGGCAAAGTACTGAAAAGGCGACGACGCGGCCCACTCCTCCCCCTGGAAGATCATGGGTACGAACGGACTCAGGAGCACGATCGCCGCGGCAATCTTCGCGCGCTCAAAGCCCACGCTTTCGTGTACCCGTTCCCCGACCGCACGGTTGCCGATCTGGTCATGGTTCTGGATGAAACCCAGAAACCGGTGCTGCGAAAGATTTCGAGGCACGCGCCCATGCGTGCGCTTTCGATGCTTCGAGAAGATGCCGGCGTACACAAACGTGTGCTCGATCGCGTACGCTAACTGGCCCAACGAGCCAAAGTCGCTGTAATAGCCTTCGGCGGGTCCGGGATAAAGCCATGCGAAGAGCGCGTGGTGGAAATCGTCGCTCCATTGCGCGTCAATGCCAAATCCTCCCGCCTCGCGCGCGGTCACAATGCGCGGGTCATTCGAATCACTCTCGGCGATCAGCACCTTGCCCCGACCGAGAGTTGCCTCCAGGTGCTTAGTCTCAACTGAGAGCTGCTCCAGGAAATGGATCGCCGACCGATCCACGAAGGCGTGCACGGCATCAAGGCGCAAACCATCCATGTGAAAGTCGCGCATCCACATCAGGGCGTTGTCGCAGAAGAACCGGCGGACCTCGTGAGCCCACTTGCCTTCAAGATTCACCGCGCCGCCCCACGGCGTGTGGTGCGTGTCGATCGTATAGGGGCCGAACTTTCCGGTGTAATTACCTGACGGGCCAAAATGGTTATAGACAACATCGAGAAGGACCGCAAGTCCTGCTGCGTGGGCCGCATCGACAAACCGCTTCAGCGCATCGGGTCCGCCATACGGCTCATGCACGGCGAAGAGAGCGACGCCATCGTAGCCCCAGCCGTGATTCCCCGCGAAGGCCGCTACCGGCATCAATTCGACATGAGTGATGCCGAGATTTTTTAGATAACCAAGCTTGTCGATCGCCGCGTCGAGAGTGGCTCCTGGAGTGAAGGTTCCCACGTGCAGTTCGTAGACCACCGCACTGGAGAGCGGCGGCGGTCGAAACCCGCCATCGGTCCACGCAAACGCACCCTGATCGTACACGCGGGATAATCCATGCACGCCGTGGGGCTGATGCAACGACTGCGGGTCGGGGTAGACTGCAACCTCATCATTGACGATGAATCCGTAATCGGTTCCGGCACCGGCTTCTTCCACACACAGGCGCCACCAGCCCTCTTCATCCGGCCCGCGCATAGGCAAAGACACGTCATTCACCTGAACTGCAATCTTCTCGACTAGGGGAGCCCATATTTCGAACTGGTGCATTTCTAGTCCGACTCCTTGGTTAGCAGAGCGACGGGAAAACGATGCAGAAGCGCCTGCACGCGCACCCTTCCGCCGTTCACCACATCACCCGTGAGCTCGTTGCGCCATTGCCCGCTGGGCAGGTCAACAGAATTGCCACCCCAGCTATCGCCGAGTTTCATCGGCCAGCGCGGCGCGATGGCGGCAACATGAGTGCCCCGGAGGTATGCAACAAGGTGGTCGTTCCGGGGCACCGTCGCGGCCAGGGGAATGTAAGCCGCTTCAGGGCCGAACCATTCCGGGTGCCTCCCGCGGAGCGTGAGCGCGGAATGGACCACCCACAATTTTGGCAGACCGCTGTCGGCCCGAAGCATGATCTCTTCCGGCGAGAGTCCGGCTTTCAATTCATCGAGCATGGCCTGCCTTAGTTCGTAATCGACAGGTGTACGATTATCCGGGTCCACGAGGCGCAGATCCCACAGTTCACTTCCCTGGTAGGTGTCGGGAATCCCCGGGGCCGTGTACTTGATCAGTGTCTGGGCCAGGCCATTGACGCGGCCGGCAGCCAGCAGCCTCGCGACCAATGCTTCGAGATCTTGGACGAATTCGGGCGACTCCAGAATGCGCTCGATGAAATTCCGCAGAGCGTCTTCGAATTCCTTGTTCTGCTGCGTCCAGGACGTGTGGAGCTTTGCCTCTCGAACCGCCTTTTCCATGTAGGCAAGGAGGCGATCTTTGCTGATGGGCCACGCCCCGATGAGCGTCTGGTAAAGGAAATACTCCGTGTTGCGGTCGGGAAATTCCCCGGTCTTGAAACCCCCATTCATGCGCGACCAGCGATTCAGAGCCGACTTCCATCTGCCCGGAATCTCGGTCAACGCGGCGAGGCGAGCGCGCACATCTTCGCATCGTTTCGTGTCGTGGGTCGATAGTGTCGTCATGGTCAGCGGATGCGTAGCCTGCATATGCGCGCAATAGCGATGGAATTCTTCGATCGTCAATCCATCGCGTCCCGGCGCTCCACCCACTTCGTTGAGGCCGATCATGCGGTTGAAGCAGTAGAAGGCGGTGTCTTCAACCCCCTTGGCCATCACCGGGGAGGTGAACTGCTGAAATCGCAGAAGGAATTCGCTTTCCCGCGCGCCGCGCTCGCGAAGCATGAGAATGTCGGCGATGAAATCGAAGAGTCCGGCATCGATATCCAATCTGCGATCTTTGGCGCAGGAGACCGCGTGTTCAATTTCCGATCGGTCTTCGTCCGTGATCTCGTTGCGCTCCGCGACAACATAAGTCCGGTAGATCGAGTAGCACGCGGCCACCTCGCGCAAGGCGCGGCGTATTTCGGCGCGCGTGTAGTCTCGCCGGTCGCGATTGTTTTCGCATATCTCGACGAATAAACTTGCCAGGCGATTTACATCGCTCCCAAGCGCCTCGTGCTGCACGGCCATTTTCTTCTCATGTGCTACGAAGTCGAAGTTGTCTGTCTCGCGGGTGAAGTCGCTGTAGATCCGGCTGAACTCGCGCAGGCCGTCACCGCTTATCAGCAGGGCATTGCACACGTTCATGAAATCGTAGCCGCTGGTTCCGTCGATCGGCCAGGTTTGGCGCAGAAACTCTCCCGGCTCCAGAATCTTCTCGCCGATGATCCACGCATCGGGCGCCCGGCTTCTCAGCCGCGCGAAATACTGTTGCGGGTCGCGCAAGCCGTCAGGATGGTCGATGCGAACTCCGTCAAGGACGCCATCTTGAATCCACGCGAGGATGCGGCTATGGCTCGCTTCGAACACGTGCGGCCGCTCCATTCTCAGACCGATCAGGGAATTCACGTCGAAAAAACGACGGTACCCAAGCTCCTGGTCCGCCGTGCGCCAATAGGCCAGCCGGTAATTCTGTTGATTCAGTAGTTCGTCCAGCTCATCCACGTCGCTGTTGATGCCGTCGACTGTGGTGCTAATCAATGCGCATGTCTCTGGCTGCTCGTTGCAGAGCCGTCTTAGAAGCGCGTAGATCACGTCCTTATCCCGATGTCGCTCCAGTATCAAAGCCTCATCGGCGGCGTCCGGAGACGGAAGTCGCGAAAGGCTGTCGGCCAGAAACTTCAGAGTGTCGTCGCGCGCAGTATCCGCCGTCTTCGTCAATATCATCGCCAGCGACCGCGGGGACAGCGGAAACGAATGATCCATGTAGTAAACGCGAAAAGTCTGATCATGGTAATCGATCCGGATTTGCCCGGCGGCCAGCGCTCTTCCATATTGATCACCCAGCACCGGAATGAGCACCTTGTTTTGAAGCTTGACTTCGGCTGACTGCCAATCGATGTCAAACCACGTGGCATATTGGCTGGACGGGCCATTTTCGAGTACGTCCCACCAACAACGGTTCTTCGGCCCGGTCGCCATGTGATTGGGCACGATGTCAAGCACCTGGCCCATCCCAAGTTCGGATAGACGGCGGCAGAACGCCTTGTGACCCTCTTCGCCCCCCAACTCCTCATTCAGTTTCTGATGATCAACAACGTCGTAGCCATGCATGCTGCCGGGAGCGGCTTGAAGATAGGGAGAACTATAGACATGCGAGATGCCGAGAGCCTTCAGATATCCCGCAACCCTGGCCGCATCCTCAAAGGTGAAGCCGGCATTTAGCTGTAATCGATAGGTCGAGGATGGAACCCTTCGCATGCTTCACCTGAAGATGAATCTGGTCGACCTGGACGATCGCCATCCATAAGATGCGTGGGCCGATTGTCCGGGAGCTGATGTTTTGCCGAATGCGTTGGATGCGAGTGACAAGAATCGGCGAATGCAGGACTGCCTAGAGGTGTAGATGCTGTTGCAGGCCGGGAAGATCCTTCCAGGGGTTTCGTGAGAGGCGCTTGCTCCATTGCGAAAAGTCCGAAACATGGAAGCGCGGCGGCTGTTCCGATTTCAATTCGCTCCAGGCAAGCGGCATGGCCACGGGAAGGCCTGCCCTGGCGCGCGGTGAATAGGGAGCGACGGCGGTTGACCCGCGTTCATTACGGAGATAGTCGAGGTAGATCTTTCCAGCGCGCGCGGCCTTGGTCATCTTGGTCAAAAAGAGTGAGGGTGCATCCTTTTCCATCGCAAGGACAAAATCGTGCGCGAATTGTTTTACCGCCGGCCAGGGATGTTCGGGGTGTATGGGAGCGACGACGTGCAGGCCCTTTCCTCCGGTGGACTTTACGAAACTCTGCAGGCCACGATCCTTGAGCCGCTTGCGCACTTCAAGCGCGCTCGATGCGAGGGTTTCCCAGGGGATCGCCTCATCCGGATCGAGATCGAAGATGATTTGGTCGGGCTGCTCAAGAGAATGATTGGAAGACCCCCACGGATGCAACTCAAGCACGCTAATCTGGGCAAGCTCGACAATTGCTTCGCTTGTAGAAAGGGTGATGTAAGGCTCCGGCTTGCCAGACTTCTTGTCGACGATATCGATGCTCTCCAGCCCCCCGCCGAGCATCTGGGTCTTGTGCTTCTGATAGAAGCATTGTTTTCCACTTCCTTCCGGACAACGCACCAGCGTCAACGGCCGGTTTGCGATGAATGGCAGCATCACCTCAGAAATAGCGAGGTAGTACAGTGCCAGATCTTTCTTGGTCACTCCGCTCTCGGCATCGAGCACTTTGTCGGGGTGCGTGAGGCGCATGGGCAGATCACTGGAGTTATCTTTCTTTGTCGCGCGCCTGGCTGTGGCAGTCGAAGCGGGAGCCGGCGGCGTTGCTTCTGTCGTCAAGTCTTCATCGCCTTGTTCACATCCGCACGCGCCTCCTCCCGCTGAACGTCTTTGGCGGGCTTGTCTTCCCGCAGTCCCTTGAAAGCAGCCTGCCTTACCAGATCGTCGGCAGTCCAGGTTGAGAACGAAACCTGCGCGACCAACTCCGGCTTCACCCAAATCACACCGCGGCTCACGCCCTGGGGCACGGATTCGAATGGTGATTTGTCGCGGCGAAGCTTGTCCAGCCGGTCGCGTAACAGGCCATGGGTCTTTTGCGTGAATCCCGTCCCTGTCCGTCCCGCATAAATCAACTTGCCGTCGCGGTAATAGCCAAGAATCAGCGCGCCCACTCCATGAGTGCCGTTGGAGAGGAGAGTGAATCCGCCAATGACGAATTCCTGTTCCTGGTAGCACTTCAGCTTGAGCCAACTGCTTCCGCGGCCCGAGGCATACTTGCCATCGGCGAGCTTGGAGATGATTCCTTCCGCTCCCAGTTTGCAGGCGTTGCGGAAGATTGTACCGGCGTCGCCGACGATATCTTCGCTCAGCCGTATGGTGCCGGAGGCATCTGCGCCCGACAGCACCTTTGTCAGCAGTTTCTTCCGTTCCCGCAAAGGAAGGTCGCGCGTATTGTGTCCGTCGAGATGCAGGAGGTCGAACACGAAATAGGTCAACTTGTGCTTGGCGCCGTCCTGGAATGCTGCCTGGAGATTTGCAAAGCTGCTCGTTCCATCGGGTTCGAGCACCACAACTTCACCATCGAAGATCGCGGAATCAACCGGGACTTCACGAATGGCTTCCCCAACGGACTTCATCCGGTGCGTCCAGTCAAGTCCGGTGCGCGTCAACAATTGAACCGTCGATTTCTTTCCGTCGATCCGGGCCTGAATGCGATAACCGTCCAGTTTCAGCTCATGCACCCAGTTTTTACCAGCCGGCGGCGAAGTTGCCTGCGACGCAAGCTGCGGGGAAATAAAGGAGGGGAGAGCCTCTTTGGGAGCGCGCGCCAGGTCGCGCGACCAGTTACGTTTCTCCTTTATTGAGGACGACTCGGCCTTCGACGATGGGCGCGCACCGTTCCCTGCGGCCGACGCTACTCGCGCCGTCTTCGATTCGGCGCGATTTGATTGCCACACCCGATCTTCCGCGCGGGCGATTTCGTCGATCGTGCGTCCCGTCGATACGCTGTCGGGAGCCTCTTCTGTGATCGGCTCGCTATCCGGACTGCGCTCGTATTCGTCGTGCTCCTTGATGAGGAGCCAGTTTGGCTTGGTCTCGTTGGCGGCGCGGCCGCCCATGCGGACGAGGGCCCAGTTCCCTTTCAGCTTCTGGCCGTGCAGGGCGAACTTCAGCGAGCCCTTCTCCAATCCCTGGTCCACGTCGACGTGAGGTTCCCACGTTCCGCGATCCCACAGCATCACGGTGCCGCCGCCATATTGGCCCTTGGGAATGATGCCTTCGAAACCTCCGTAGTCCGCGGGATGATCTTCAACCTGCACGGCCAGGCGCTTGTCTGCAGGAACATAGCTCGGTCCCTTGGTGACCGCCCAGCTTTTCAGCACTCCATTCCAGCCCAGGCGAAAATCGTAGTGGAGGCGCGTCGCAGCGTGCTTTTGAATGACGAAGGGCAGCGCCTCTTTTCCGCTCGTCTCCTCGTCGCCAGATTCAGCACCGCTCGGCTCGCTGGTAACGGCGAAGTCGCGCATGGAGCGATAGCGCTCCAACTGCTCGTCAGCCGAATTCCGCGGCGCCGGTGACACTTTCTTTCTTGCTTTTGCCATTGCGTCGTGACCTTAGGCGGACTTGCGCCGCTTCTCGGCAGGCTTCGCGCGCGATTTGAGGAGCGTCAGGCCGCGGCGGGTCGATCGGTCCTGGCTGGCTCCGGCAGCTTTGCGTGTTCCGGAGTGCGCAGGCGCCTTCTTTTCATCGGGCGATTTGACGCTGCGGCGAAACGCATCCATGAGGTTGATCACCTTGGCGCGAGGAGCGGGTTTCTCTTCAAGGGGCAGGGGAAGGTGCTTCATTTTGGCCTTGACCAGTTCGCGCAGCGCGGCTTCATAGTCGTCGGTGAACTTCGAAGGGTCAAACTTGCCGGCTTTGCGTTGAATCAGTTCCTTGGCGAGCGAAAGCTGTTCCGCGTCGATCTTCGGTGTCTTCACATCGGAGAAGTATTCCGAAGCGCTGCGCAACTCGGCCGCATACCGCAGAGTATAGGCCATCAGGCCGGGCAGTTTCGGATCGGAGGGAGCGACAAATGGCCATCAGGTGCTCGCGGCCGCCCATGGCGATCTTTCCCAGGCCGGCGGTGTGGGTTTGCTGGAGCGCCTCCCGCACCACGGCGAACGCTTCGGCCTGCGTGTCCTTATCAGGAACAACAAAATAAGGCTTCTCAAAGAGCGCCGGATCGAGCTGCTGAAAGTCGACGAACTGCTCCATCTGCAGCGTGTACTTCGACGGAATGCGGAGGTGCTTGATCTCCTCCGGGTCGATCTGGGCGTATTGGCCTTTGCGGTACTCATAGCCCTTCACGATGTCGGCTTTTTCGACCGGCTCTTCATCCGACTCAGAGATCTTCTGGTGACGGACACGTGTCCCGGTTTTACGGTCGATCTCGTGAAAGTGAATTTCGCTTTTGGCTTCGGTGGCGGGAAAGAGCTTGACGCCGAAAGAAACCAGCGAAATCTGGATTTGTCCTGACCAGAATGGGCGCGGCACTTGTAAGGCTCCTTGTTTGAGTCAGATTCCACGGCATCGGAGCGAGTTGCCCCTCTCGCATTCGGAGACACTCGGTCGTCTACGCAACGCCGCATCGGATGAGCGCCCGGAGGATGTAGAGATCAGGCTTTCGAATCAGGCGGCCGTCGTGTGGGCATGCTTTGCATGCACGTTGATGCGTTCGGCGATCGACGTGAGGAGATGATCGGCCTGCCCCTCTTCCTTGATCGTCATATCCAGAACCTCGGCGGCAGCATTTTCGCCCAGCACCCACGCAAACTGTCGAACTGCGCCATAAGCCCCGATCTCGTAATGCTCCACACGCTGGGCTGCGGCAATCAGGGCCGCGTCCTTCACGCATGCATCCCGCGCATCCTGCATCAGGTCTTCCACTTCCTCAATCAACGCGTGCATTGCCTTGCACTTGATCGGACCGATCGAGGTAACCGAGTGATCGATGCGCTTTATGTTCGCGAGCAATTCTTCCAGGCGCTTGACGTGCAGTTCGGTCTCCTGCTGATGCGACCAAAACATTTGCTGCAATTCCTCGTCCACGGCCGCAGTTGGCCATGTCGGGCAGCGACCGAATGAGCTGTTCCTCGGCGGAAAGCAGCGTTCGCAACTGATGGACGTAGAGCGCGTGCAAATCCTTGCAGTTTTCCGATACGACTTTCATCGTTCCCTCCTTGCGGCTGTTGCCGTTCGCTCGAACGGTGTTCAGGACACACCTCCGGATATGAACCTGAGATGCCGCCGCCCGTCAATGGGAAGCCCGGAGCCAGCCCGAAATGGCAACCCGGATCTGCCACCCGGCAACCAAGAGCGAGGACACCTCACCCGGAAGGCGGATCGAGTTGCTTCCGGACCCGGAAGGAAACGCGCAAGGCTTCCTCTGCCGGTTCGAGTGCTCGTCCCGGGCGTAGGATGCCGCCAACCCTCACGTACTATACTTGTCGAGCGCCGAGTTAATCTCTACACGATTGGACGGATAAAGATGACCAAGCCAACTCTCCTTGTTATGGCCGCAGGCATGGGCAGCCGCTACGGCGGCTTGAAACAGATTGATCCCGTAGGCCCAAGTGGCGAAACCCTGATGGACTATTCGATTTTCGACGCCCTGCGCGCGGGTTTCGGAAAAGTTGTGTTCGTAATCCGAAAGGACATCGAACAACCCTTCAAAGACACCATCGGCGCCCGATTCGAGAAGCACGTGCCGGTTGATTATGTGTTCCAGGAACTGGACAAGATTCCGCAAGGCTTCAAGGTGCCAGAGGGCCGGACCAAACCGTGGGGCACGACGCAGGCGGTCCTGATGGCCGAAGACGCCATCCATGAGCCTTTTGCCGTGATCAATGCCGACGATTTCTATGGGGCCGAGGGTTACCAGGTGCTGGCCAAGCACCTCGAGTCCGGCACATCGGATTACGCCATGGTGGGGTTTGTTCTGCGCAATACCCTTTCCGATTTCGGTTCCGTGGCCCGCGGGGTGAGCAAGGCGGACAGCAACGGCTATCTCCAGAGTGTCAGCGAGTTGACCAGCATCGAGCGGGATGGAAGCCATGCCAAAAACACCGATCCCCAGGGCAAGGTCACAGAGCTTACCGGCGACGAACTGGTCTCGATGAATATGTGGGGATTTACTCCGCAGGTTTTCGGCCAGCTTCGCGAGCGATTCCAGGACTTCCTGAAGCGTAGCGGCACGGAATTGAAATCGGAGAACTATGTTCCCGCCACCGTGAACGAACTGGTAGCATCGGGACAAGCCCGCGTAAAAGTACTGCGCACCAACGATGCATGGTTTGGCGTGACTTACCGCGAAGACCGCCCGCGCGTAGTCGACAGCATTGCCGCGCTCATACAGAAAGGCAAGTATCCCAACACACTGTGGCAATGAAGCGTAAGCAGATCGTGGCCGACGCCCCACCGCAGCGACCCGGACCTGACACCCCACCCCGGGAAACACCGGCGCCTTCGCGCGGCCCACGGCGCGCTGGGGACCCCGCAGCCGCGGTCCGCGCGTTTGCCATCGACGGCGAATTCGCTGGCGCCGCGCCCTACGGCAGCGGCCATATCAACGATTCCTACTGCGCGATCTTCGAGCGCGGCGGCGCCAGCACGCGGTATCTCCTCCAGCGCATTAATCATCACATCTTCAAGAACCCCGTCGCGCTGATGGAGAACATCGAGCGGGTGACAGCGCATCTCGCAACGAAGGTTGCGGATGATCCGGACCACGATCGACGCGCGATGACGCTCATTCCCACCCGGGCCGGAGGAGTGCTGTACGTGGATGCGGACGGAAATTACTGGAGAGCGTATCGGTTCATCGGCAACGCCACGACGTACAACTCGGTGCAGTCTCCGGAGCAGGCATTCCAGGCAGCCCGGGCATTTGGCGAATTTCAGCGGATGCTCGCCGATCTTCCCGCGCCGCGGCTGCACGATACGATTCCGGACTTCCACCACACGCCGAAGCGATTCGCCGCGCTGGAGCAGGCCATCGCTGCAGATGTTGCCGGCCGCGCCGCCAGGGCCAGGCAGGAGATCGAATTCGCCATGGCGCGAAAGTCCATTGCGGCCAGGCTGGTGGAAGCCGGACTGCCGGAGCGCGTCACCCACAACGACACCAAGATCAACAATGTGCTGCTGGACGACGCGACCGGCGAGGGAACCTGCGTCATCGATCTCGATACGGTCATGCCGGGACTGGCGGCTTACGACTTTGGAGACATGGTGCGCACGGCTACGAGTCCGGCTCCCGAAGACGAGCAGGACTTGAGCCGGGTGAACATGGAATTCCCCTTGTTCGAGGCCCTGGCGCGTGGATACCTGAGCACTGCGGGCGGTTTTCTCACCCCGGCGGAAAAGGAGTCCCTCGCCTTTGCCGGCAGGCTCATCACGTTTGAGATCGGGATTCGCTTTCTCACGGATTATTTGTCGGGCGATACGTATTTCAAGGTGCACCGCGACGGGCATAATCTTGACCGATGCCGCGCGCAATTCAAGCTTCTCCAGTCAATCGAATTCCAGGAAGACCGGATGGCGGAGCTGATCCGGTCCATCGGCTGACGGTTCTTCCTCCGGCGGAGACGGCGTGTGTTACGATGCGCCCACATGCGTATTCCTGTTCATCGATCATCCGTCTCATTCCGCCGCCGGTCTATGCGAACCGCGGCATTTGCGCTCCTCGCCCTTCCTCTCTCGATCGGGATCTTCGCACAGCGCCCCGCGACTGCCGCTTCGACCGAGCCGTTCGACATCGTGATCGTGAACGGGCATGTGATGGATGGCACCGGCTCTCCATGGTATTCGGCCGACGTTGGCATCCGCGCGGGACACATCGCGGCGATTGGCAACCTCCAGAGCGCAGCCGCGCAAACAGACGATCGACGCCCAGGGCAAGGTCGTCGCGCCGGGCTTCATCGACATGCTGGGCCAATCTGAATTGACGATGCTGGTCGAGCCGAAAGTGCCGTCGAAGATCTTTCAGGGAATCACCACCGAGGTCACCGGCGAAGGCAATTCCGCCGCACCGCTGAATGAGGCGATGATCGCGGCCGACCGCGGCGGCTACGACCATCTGCACATTCAGCCGGACTGGACAACATTCCGCGAATTCTTTGCCCGGCTGGAACGCCAGGGAATGGGCATCAATCTTGCCAGCTATGTGGGCGCTACCAGCGTGCGGCGCATGGTGCTCGGCGACGCCGATGTGCAGCCCACGCCGGATCAATTGGCCCGGATGCAGGCATTGGTCGATCACGCCATGGAGGATGGGGCCGCGGGTCTCTCCAGCGCGCTCCAATATTCGCCGGCGCCCTATGCCAGGACCGAGGAGTTGATCGCGCTTGCCGGCGAGGCCGCGAAATACGGCGGCATCTACGCCACGCATATGCGCAGCGAAGGCGACACCGAGCCCGCGGCCATCGACGAAGCGGTGCGGATCGGACGCGAAGCGCACATCCCGGTCGAGATCTGGCACCTCAAAGCCGCGGGCAAATCCAACTGGGGCCACATGCCGCAGATCGTCGCCCAGATTGACGCCGCGCGCGCGGTCGGGTGTCGACATCAGCGCCAACACCTATGCCTACACCGCCTGGTTCAACACATTCTCCGCTTTCATTCCTCCCTGGGCCCACGATGGCGGCGACGAAAAGTTGATCGAGCGCCTGAAGGATCCGGAGACGAGGGCCCGCATCCGCAAAGACATGCTCTCCACCACGGGAACGTGGGACAACGAGTGGCAGGAAATCCCGGGACCCGAAGCGATCCTCATCGCGGTGGTGCAGAATCCGGAGTTGATGCCGCTCCAGGGGAAGCGCCTTTCCGAAGTGGCCGCGCTGTGGAAGGAAGACGCGATCGACGCGCTCTGCGACCTGCTCATCAAGGACAAGGCATTTACCGAAGTGGCCGTCTTCGGGATGAGCGAGCCGGACGTGGTGCTGGCGCTCAAGCAGCCGTGGGTTTCCGTCGACAACGATTCGCAGGGGACGTCGCCCGAGGGCCTGCTCAGCCAGGAACATCCGCATCCTCGGGCTTACGGAACCTTTCCGCGCATCCTGCGCAAGTATGTGCGCGAAGAACATGCCCTGACGCTCGAGGACGCCATCCGCAAGTTCACTGCCTTGCCGGCGCAGCGGATGCGGTTTACCGATCGCGGCGTGCTCAAGCAGGGCATGTGGGCCGATGTGGTCATCTTCGATCCCGCGACGATTCGCGATCTGGCCACCTTCGAGCAGCCCAACCAGCTATCGCAGGGCATGGAATACGTCCTGGTCAATGGCGTGCCCGTGATTGCCGCAGGCAAGATGACGGGCGCGCTGCCGGGCAGGGTTCTGCGCGGGCCGGGATATCAACCGATGCTCGCAGCGTCCGCCGAGCAGCGATAACCAGTAGCACCGCCCCCGCTGAGCGTGGCCCTGAATCGCCGTGGGCCCCTGAACGTCTAAAATAGACGTAGGCGTGCAGGCGTCCCAATGGAAGCGCGGGACAAGCGCGCACCCCGCACGATGGAGGATTTGCTCAATGCCCCTGATGAAGACTTCGAACCCTGCTCTTGGTGAAAACACGTTCCGCGGCGTGTCGGACAGCCAGTACGGCGGATCGATCGACGTCACCACCCGCATGACCCTGAGCGGAACCGTGAACAAGACCGGGATCCTGCTGATCTGCGCTTTCGCTACCGCGGCCTGGACCTGGTACCGCTTCCTCGCGTCTCGCGATATGTCAGACGTCGCGCCTCTGCTGCTGGTCGGCGCGCTGGGCGGGTTTATCGTCGCCATGGTGACGGTGTTCAAGAAGGAGTGGGCGCCGGTCACTGCGCCCATCTATGCCCTGCTGGAGGGACTGGTGCTGGGCGGGATCTCCGCGATGACCGAACTGCGCTATCCGGGCATTGCGATCCAGGCTGTCAGCATTACGTTCGGGACTCTGTTCGTCCTTCTGCTGGCGTACAGTTCGCGGATCATTAAGGTCACGGAGAAGTTCAGGCTGGGCGTGATTGCCGCGACGGGCGGCATCATGGTCTTCTACCTGCTGCAAATGGTGCTTGGATTCTTCGGCATCCGGTTCACCACGGTGAACGGTTCGGGCATGATCGGAATCGGCATCAGCCTGTTCATCTGCGCCATCGCCGCATTGAACCTGGTCCTCGATTTCGACTTTATCGAGCGCGGCGTCAACTACGGCGCTCCCAAGTACATGGAGTGGTACGGGGCCTTCGGGATCATGGTGACGCTGATCTGGCTATACCTTGAGGTCCTGCGCTTGCTGTCAAAAACGCGGAGCCGGAATTAGTAGTATGTCGCAAAGTAAACGCGACTAGCGGAGACAGTGTGCTATTTCCGCTGTCTCTGCGACATTTTGCCAGCAGCTCTCAGATTGTCGTCGTCATGCGAGACGTGAATGGCTCCAAGCGCTGAAGTGGGCTAACCTTGCTGGCCTACGCCATCGGCGGTACTCTTGCGTAATGCGACCCCTTCGGTATTCCATCAACGTCACACTGGACGGGTGCTGCGATCATCGTGAAATGATCGCGGACGAAGACTTGCATCGTCACGCGGCGGAAAACCTCGAGCAGGCCGATGCCCTCCTGTTTGGCCGGGTTACTTACCAAATGATGGAGGCAGCGTTCCGGCCTCCGGCGCGGACAGGAGCGAGGCCTGATTGGATGGAACCCTTCGCCCGGATGATCGATGCGGCAAAGAAGTACGTTGTGTCGAGCACCCTGGACCGGGTCGATTGGAACGCGGAGCTCGTGCGCGGGGATCTAGGGACTGCGGTTCAGCAGCTCAAGCAGGAGTCGGGTAAGGGCCTGCTCGTCGGAGGCGTAAAGCTCCCGCTGGCGTTGGCCGAGCTGGGATTGATCGATGAGTACGAGTTCGTCGTGCAGCCCAGGCTAGTGGGCCACGGGCCGACGTTGTTCACGGGGCTATCGAAGCATGTCGACTTGAGGCTCGTGAGCCGGCTGGAGTTCGGCTCGGGGGCGGTGGCGATGCGTTACGAGCCGAGAAGGTGACCATTGGGCTTGTTTGTCAGAGTCGGCCGCATCCCGAGCTGCCCGAGTCACGGGCCAACTCGGGCAGATCCACAAGAAATATGCCGATCCGAGCCGCCGCATCCACAGTAGCGTTGTATCTGCGACATGCCACGGGCCTACGTTTTCCGTTTGCGGGTGTGACGAGTCCGGGTGGCCCGGTGGGCGCCGGAGCTCTTGCTGCTCGACGCCAGTTGCGTCGCATCCCCCGACCGGCCTCCACGGCGATGGACGACGGCGGGCCGGAGCGTCGCTCCCACCCGCCGCTCAGCCATGGTCGGATTCTCGTTATATCGCGGATCCAGCATGGCGATCACCGAGATCGCGCGCGTCCGATAGAGCCGCGCCCATTGACTCTGTTCGAGCGACTGCTGCACCGACTTCCAGTACGCCGCATTCTCGGCGGAAACGTTGTGTACAGCCGGAGCTGGAAGCGAGTCGCCATTGATCAGTCCCAGGAACTGGCTGAACTCTTCCAGATTCACGCCCATCTGGTAGACAAGCTGGCTGAGGGCCATCTGCTGCGAGCCGCTCAACTGATCGAAATTCCGGCAATAGGCTTTGGCATTATTAATGGCCTGGATGGCCGCAACCCGCACCAGAAGAGTCGCGTCTTCGTCGCTGATTTGCGGAGGCAGCGTCTTGATCTGGCTGCGATATTTCTTCGTGCTCCAGGTGTCGAGGCGAGCCTGATAATCGGCCAGGATCTGTTGCAACTGTTGGGAATCCAACCCGGCAGCCGACCAGAGTTCGGCGGACGAAGGCTCAAGAAATGGATTTGGGTTCAGGAGATCGTGCTGCGGGTGCTCCCTGGCCGGGCAGATCGAGACTGAATCCGGCGCCAATCAACGGCCGGCCCGTTTTGGGGTCAGGATACGCCGCCAGCACCCAGCCCTCGTGGCGGCGGTCCCGCAGAACGTCGATCAGGTCTTCGATGTCGAACTTGATATCCGTCGCCTGAAAGCTCCCCAGCAGCCGAACAGCGGGACTCATCGTCACCGGCACTTGAATCGCCGGGGCATCGGACGAGACTGAAGGCGCAGAAGCAGACGGGATCGATGCGTTGCCCCCAGCAAAGGAATTTGCGGGAGCCTGGCCGAGGGCGGAAGCCGCCATCGCGAGCCCCAGGATTACAAAGCCAAGGCGCGGTTGCAAACGTGACATGCGGTCGAACTTTCCACTGAAAAATTCCGGATATCCCCACCATGCACGAAAAAAGGTCCGCCCGCAATCCCCGTAAAGCGGAATGGAACTCAAGAGTAATTAGCATGTGCTCAGGCGCTACGGCGCTCCGCCTCAGCGCGGGTCCGATATTCTTACGCTTTGGACAGTCTCTCCCACGATCGACCGGTCCCGAGCCGGTGGGCCGCCGCGGCGGTGGTTCTATGCGGCGTGTGCGCCTTCCTCGAACTCTATTGCACCCAGCCGTTGCTCCCGCTGCTCGCGCGCGTGTTTCACGCCTCGAAAACCGGGGTGAGCCTGACGGTTTCAGCGGCCACGCTCGGGGTCGCCATCTCCGCGCCTGTCTTTGGCGCGCTGACGGAGCGCCTGCCGCGCAAGCGGGTCATCGTCGCCTCGCTCATCGGCGTTTCGCTTCCTACATTGCTGGCGGCAACCTCGCACTCGCTGGGCCAGCTCATCTTCTGGCGATTTCTTGAGGGAATCACCCTGCCCGGCATCTTCGCCGTCGTGGTGACGTACATCGGCGAGGAGTGGCCGCCCGATCAGGTCGCGCTGATCATGAGCTTCTACGTGAGCGGGACAGCGCTGGGCGGCTTTCTCGGCCGCATCACCAGCGGCATCCTGGCCGAGGCGTTCAACTGGCGCGTGAGCTTCCTTACCCTGGGAGCGGTTTCACTGGCCGGAGCTGCAGCCGTGGCCGCGTGGCTGCCTCGGGGCAGGCCGTCGCGCGTCGGCTCCTTCGGCACAGGGCGTGCTGCCGGCCTTTCCCTACCAGGTTCAGGAGCTGTTTCGAAGCCGCCGCCTGGTCGCGACGTTTGCTGTCGGATTTAATGTGCTGTTTTCCCTGGTGGGCGTCTTTACGTGGATCACATTTCATCTGAGCGCTCCGCCGTTTTCTCTCTCCACTACGGCCCTGAGTTCCCTGTTTTTCGTTTACCTGATCGGCCTGGTGGTGACACCCGCAGCCGGGTACCTGATTACGCGCATCGGGCTGCGGGCCGGCGTGGGCGGTGCGATCGCATGCGCTATTGCCGGGGTCCTGCTCACGCTGGCCCCGTCCCTCGTGATTGTGATCGCCGGCCTGACCCTGCTTTCCACCGGCGTGTTCATCGCCCAGACGGCTTCGCAAAGCCATCTCCGGGTGGCGGCGCCGCCGGGAGCGCGGGTCACCGCTGCCGGCCTCTACCTCACCTGCTATTACCTCGGCGGCACCGCCGCCGGCGTGGTTCCGGGACTGTTCTGGGCCTTGGGCAAATGGCCCGCCTGCGTGGCCTTTATCGCGACCATGCAGGCCGTCGCCCTGGTCATCGCAATGGTTGGGTGGCGTACGCCGCAGTCGGTCTGAGAATAAAATCGGCCGGAAGCGGCTCATTCCACAATCCATGAACCTCTCCGGCCGAAAACGAATCTAAGGTGAGGAATACGGTTTTTTGTGCCTTCGTGAGGCTTGGGCTCGGCAACGGCCTCACGCGTCTGCTAACCTGTGGCGCGCAGCACTTCCTCGATGTGGGCCACGCAAGCGGCAATTCCCCAGGAGAGATCGATTGTCAGACGTGAGCACACCTTTACCAGCAGGTGCGGGAGGGGCCGGTACAGTTGCGCGCGCCCCGGCTCCGGCAGTTCCGGCCGTGCAGGCGATGTGGAAGCCGCGCACCAATCCGTGGCTCATCGCCGCCACCGTGGCGCTTGCGGCGTTCATGGAAGTGCTCGACACTTCCATCGCCAACGTGGCCCTGCCGCACATCGCCGGCAGCCTGGGAGCCAGCACCGACCAGGGAACCTGGGTTCTGACGAGCTACCTGGTGGCGAACGCCATCGTCCTTCCGCTGGGCGCGTGGGCGTCCAGCGTGATGGGACGCAAGAATTTTTTCCTCTTTTGTATCGTCATCTTTACCGTCGCCAGTTTTCTTTGCGGTGCGGCGCTTTCGCTGCCCATGTTGCTGCTGTTCCGCATCCTGCAGGGAGCCGGGGGCGGCGGCCTTCAACCCATGGCCCAGGCCATCATGGCCGACTCGTTCGAGCCCCACAAGCGCGGCCAGGCTTTTGCTCTCTACGGGCTGGTCGCGGTGCTGGCGCCCTCCATCGGGCCCACCCTGGGCGGCTGGATTACCGACAACTTCTCCTGGCGCTGGATCTTTTTCATCAACATTCCGGTTGGGCTGCTGGCGTTTGTTCTGGTCACCCGCCTCGTCGATGATCCGCCGTGGATCAAGCCCGACCGTTCCCGCCTGGCCAAGATGGATTATCTCGGCCTGAGTTTCCTCACCATCGCCATGGGCGGCTTGCAGATCATGCTCGACAAGGGCGAGGAAAACGACTGGTTCGCCTCCGGCTTCATCCGCCTGTTTGCTTTCCTGTTCGTCGGCGGAATGGCGGGCCTGGTGATCTGGGAGTTGCGGGCCAAAAATCCCGATCATCAACCTCCGATTATTCCGCTTCAAGAACTTCGCCATCTGTTGTTTCCTCATGGCGCTGGTGGGCGGAGTGCTGAATGCCAACACCGTCCTGCAGCCGCAATTCATGCAGCAGTTGCTCGGCTACAACGCCACCACCGCGGGCCTGGCCCTGACCGCGGGCGGCATCGCGCTGGTGATCGTCATGCCCCTGGCCGGCTTTGCCACCAGCAAGATTTCGGCGCGAACGCTGGCCGTCGGCGGGTTCATCATGTTCACCTTCACGTTCCGCTATGCGGCCGCGGTGACGAGTCTGGACATGACCTTTGCGCAATCTTCGTGGCTGCGCGTGATCCAGATGCTGCCCCTGCCCTTCTGCTTCATCTCCATCACCAATGCGGCCTACGTGGGTATGCCCAAGGAAGAAAGCAACCAGGTAGCGGGCCTGATCAACTTCGCGCGCAATATCGGGGGCAGCATCCTGATCGCCATCACCAATGCGCAGGTGACGAGCCGCGCCATGTGGCACCAGCAACACCTGCAATCGGACATGCAGGCCGGGATGCCCGGGTACGAGCAGCATTTGCACGCGCTCCAGGGTTTTCTGGGCAACACCTTTGGCGATCCAAATGGTGCCGGAAGAGCCCTGGCCTCGCTCTACAACCAGCTCAACAATCAGGCCCAGATGCAGGGATACCAGGACGTCTATATCGAACTGTCCTGGATGTCGGTGTGCCTGATCCTGCTGGCGTTCATGTTGAGCAGCAATCGGCCCGGCCAGGGACCGGGAGCTTCGGCCATGCACTAAACCGTCGTGCGAAGTGCACAGCGTCCCTCATTGCGAATTCAATGCGAAAATCGGTTCCACGGAGCGGGGTGTGGAGAGGTATGCGCATTTCCAAGGCGTAAACTGCATGCCGTGAAGCGAATCTCCCGAAAATGATGCCTGGTATGTGGATCGCATTCGGGAGCGTCCACGTTTCCGGGGGATCTCATGAGGCACAGAATCACCTTTGTGTTTGTCTTAGCTATCCTGGCGCTTTCGCCTGGATCCCTGGCCGCCCAGGTCGTTCAGACCGCGCAGGGAGCGGTTTCCGGAATCATGGCGCCCGACTCCGCTGTCGCCGTCTTCAAGGGAATCCCATATGCCGCTCCGCCGGTCGGGGACCTTCGCTGGCGCCCCCCGCAATCTCCGGCCGCGTGGCAGGGGGTGCATAAGGCCGACGCCTTCGGCGCCAGTTGCATGCAGGGCATTATCGACAGCATGTTGCCCATGCACATGCCGTGGACCGAGGAATTCCTCACCCACAACAAGGTGAGCGAGGACTGCCTCTTCCTGAACATCTGGACACGGGAGCCCCGGTCGGGTGCGAATCTACCCGTGATTATGTATATCTATGGCGGGGGATTCACTGGGGGAGCGGGGGACGTCGCCGTCTACGACGGTGAGAACCTGGCCGCCAAGGGCGTCGTTGTGGTTACCATCAACTATCGTCTGGGCGTCTTCGGGTTCCTCGCTCATCCCGATCTCTCGGCCGAGTCGGACCATCACAGCTCGGGCAACTACGGCCTTCTCGATCAAATTGCCGCCCTCGCCTGGTTGAAGGCCAATGTCGCCCGCTTCGGCGGCGACCCGCATAACATCACCATCTGGGGCCAGTCCGCCGGCGCCGCCAGCGTGGGCTGCCTGGTGGCGTCGCCCCTCGCCGCGGGACTGTTCCAGCGCGCTCAGGCCGACAGTGGACTGGGGATCACGGGATTTCCCATGCCGGACCGCGCCGCCGCAGAGGCTGCCGGTGTGAAGTTCGCCGGCGAGCACCACGCAGCCTCCCTCAAGGAATTACGCGCCATGCCGGCTGAGGCTCTTATGCCTGACCCCTCGAAAGGGGGCGGTATGAGCCGTTTTGGTCCCGTCGTTGATGGGTGGGTGCTGCCCGATGCGCCAAACGCCATGAGCGCCAAGGGTAACGACAACGACGTGCCGGTGATCACGGGCTACCAGCCCGGCGACTCGGCGATGTTCACCCAGCCAGTTCCTCGCTTGACGAATATCGCCAGATGAACCAGAAGCGCTACGGAGACATGGCCGCCGAGTTCGACAAGCTCTACCCGGTGGCGACTCTGGATGACATAAAGGCTGTGCTGGCCGAGAGCGGCCAGGAGCGCAGCCGCGTCTCCATGTTCCTGTGGGCCTCCGCGAGGGCGAAGAGTCATCGCCAGCCCGTATACACCTACTTTTTTGACCACGCGATTCCCTGGCCGCAGCACCCGGAGTTCGGAGCTTTCCACACCGGCGAAATTCCCTATTTTTTTCTGAACCTCAAAAAGCTTGACCGCCCCTGGCAGGACGAAGACTGGACCCTTGCCAAGAAGGCGTCTTCCTTTTTGGTCAACTTCGCCTCCAAGGGAGATCCCAACGGGCCCGGCTTGCCGCCCTGGCCCAGAATCGATCCCAACAGGCCACAAACAATGGAACTCGGCACCCAGATGGGGGCAATGCCCCTTGCCGACAAGGCACGTTACGATTTCTGGGTCCGCTACTACAATTCGCCGCTCGGGAAAAGCGGCCCGATCTTCTAGCCGCAAACAAGAAAACTGCCGACGTTATCCGGACGCATTTTTGTCAGGTTCCGAAAGTGTGGATGGCTTAACGTCAAAAAACAGCCCAAAATCGAAAACGCCAGAAGCCTTGCGGCCTCTGGCGCTTTCCGGGTACCTCATAGCTCGTCGAATCGAACACCATCCGGCATAACCGGACGATGAATCTTCAATCTCAATCTTCGATCCCGCCTACCAGCTAAGCCTTCGATCTAACTTCCAATCTGTTTCGGACTCTTCACCTCGGCCAGGCCGCGATAAAAACTCCGACTTCGATTTTCCGTTACATCTGCTGCTAAACCGCAGACGCGCCTTCCGACTTCTTGCGGTGACCGCATCTTCGACCGAAGCCGTTGACGCTATCTCCGCTCTCCATCGATCGTTGCACCTGCTGCCAGGCTTTCGGTCCGGCGCCCAATTTCCCCGGCGATTCCGTTCCCGGTCTAGACCGCGAACAGAGTCTCCGACTTCCATCGAGTGCCTTCACTCCAGCCAAGCCGGCGATGTAACTTCCAGTTTCTTTCAGCTTTCGCGCCTGCGGCCGAAGCCACCGGCTCGTCTGCTGAATTCCGCTGGTTGTTACCTCTCCTGCTGAACCGCGCCTCGCTTCCAACTTCTCTCGGACTTCTATCTTCGGCCTGGCCGAGGATGGACTTCCGACTTGGGTTGAAGGCTGCCGTGCTGCTCAGCCGGCGACGAAACTCCAACTGTTACCGAACTTCGCATCGCCCTGCCACGCCGAGGATGAGTTTTCCGACTTCCCTCGAATCTCGCATCCCGCGACTCGCGCCGCGAGGCCCAATTTCCGACTTCTGTCGAACCTTTCATCTTCCTGCTGGGCAGGAAATGTTCTTTCCGATTCGCTACTTGTTACCGACTGATGTGAATGTAGGATTACCCCGCCTGTGGACGCAAGTGCAAAACTTGACAAAACTGTGGATATTGTGCTTTCATCTCCGAATCCTGAAAATAACTTTTCTCGAATGACGCAGACGCGTGTGCCGTGTCTGAACGCCGCTATCGCCATGCGATGCGCCGCCTGGAGAAGCCGCCAGAATGGAATATGCAGGGATAGGGCGAGAGTGACGCGATCCTTGTATACTCCGGATGATTCGGATTCAGGGGGAGAACAGGATGCACGTTGACCGGCGTTGGCACAGGATGACTCTTCAGATCGCGTTGATCCCGGCGATCGGCTTCGCACAATGCGCGGCGCCGGCCCGGGCCAGCGCCGCCGCGCAACAGGCGGCTGGCAATGACGCAGGCCAGGCCGAGCCTTGTGCGGCGATCAGCGATACGGAGATTCCGCTCACCACCACGATTCGGGCCAAGGTGACAAACCTGATGGACGCGGCGCATTTGAAGCCCGGCAAGAAGATCTGGCTGAATTCGGCTTATGGCATGGTCTTTCCGGGATGCACGCTGGAGCAGGATGCGGCGATCTACGGCACGGTGACCGCGGCGGCTTCGTCCAAGAATCCCAACGCATCGGAACTGTCGCTCGAATTCAACAGCGTCGATTGCACGGGCCACGCAAAGTATCCCATGAAGCTTCTGGTCGTCGGGGTGTTGGCGCCTCCGGACCAGTTAAAGAATTCGCGCGATGCGATGCCCACCGAACTCCAGGGCGGCGGCCGCCAGGTTTCCGACGCCGCGGCAAATACCAATCCCAAGCTGAATCCTGGAGGTTCATCGCATGGCATCCACCCCGGAATTGTACTGGGCTTCAAGAACCTGAAACTGGAACCGCAGGGCGGCCCGCAGTGCAGCGCGAAGATGACCAGTACCGAGCGCAATATCGAGCTGGCGCCGGGGGCGATCCTCCTGATGGTGGTCCCGGAGACGAAGTAACTGCCCGATCCATTGGTCTTCGCCGTCACCCCGCGGGTTCGAGCGTTCCTTGTACCTACGGATTCGCGCGGGGAAACTCCTCGATGTGCTGCTCGCCCTTGCGGCCAAAATAAATAACCCTTTTTCCGGTAAGGAAAGCCCAGTAGCCAACCGTTCCGGCGGCGGTCGAGCGCCTGACGAACTCCGGATAGCGCACAGTATCGGCCTGCGCGCCGCGAATGGCCGCGACCAGGTCGGCGGCGGAGAAATTCGGTGCAACCGGGTCCGGCTCGAGAATCATTGACTCCGTATGCGTTCCTCCATCGGCCAGGTAGTAGGTCTTCCGCCCGGAAGCGAAGTCGACAAGATACGACTCAACGCCGGCCTCGAGCAGCTTGCCGACCACCTGGGGAAGAGTCATCTCTCCCTTCTGCGTTGCGATTGATACTTCGTGCATGACCTCGATGTTCATCGGAATCTCCTTTTTCAGGCGAGTAGGTCAGGCCGGAAGCCTGCCAGTTCTCCCACTACCGGCCATGATTTGAGATTATCCGACATTAGTTTCCTAATCAACTATCTTTCAGGAGAATTTTCCTGCTAGCGTTGAATGCGTAGGACTCACCCGGAGCTGCAGCGGAGCGGCGCAGGCCAAAGTCCCGCCTCCGGGCATCGGTCAGGAAAATTAGTTGTTGCAACGAATATCGCGCTCGTGAATCCAATAGTTGTAAGGCAAAATCAGGAGGTCAAATGTCTCTCCGCGCTGTGAAGGACATCATCCAAACCACACCCACTATCGAAGGCGCCGGCGTCAAGCTGCAACGCGCCTTCGGCTTCGGCAAGACCAAGGAATTCGATCCGTTCCTGCTCCTGGACGATTTCCGCAATGAGAATCCAGCGGATTACCTGGCGGGCTTCCCGTGGCACCCCCACCGCGGCATCGAGACGATTACGTACGTCCTGGCGGGCGAGGTGGCGCACGGCGACAGTCTTGGCAACAAGGGCCGCATGACGGCCGGGGATGTCCAGTGGATGACGGCCGGCAGCGGCATCCTCCACCAGGAGATGCCCAAGGGCGACGCGCACGGCCGCATGCATGGGTTCCAGCTCTGGGCCAACCTGCCCGCAGCCCTCAAGATGACCGATCCGCGTTACCAGGACATCCCCTCGAACGCCATCCCCGAGGTGACCGAGGACGACGGCACCCGGGCCCGCATTATCTGCGGCGAGTTCTGGGGCAAAAAAGGCCCGGTCGAGGGCGTGGCGGCAGATCCGCGCTATGTCGATATCTCGGTGCCGCCCAACCAACGGAAGCGCATCCAGGTTGAAACCACGCGGAATGCGTTCGCATACGTCTTCGCCGGCTCGGGAACCTTCCGCGATGCGTCCGATCCGCAGGCCGTCCTCACCGAGTCGGCAGTGGATCCCAATGCCGACCCGCGCTACGATGCCAGGAACCATTCACTGATCCTGTTCGATCGCGGCGATGAAATCGTGGTGCAGGCCGGTCCCGAGGGCATTCGCTTCCTGCTCGTCTCCGGCAAGCCGCTGGAAGAGCCGGTGGCGTGGTACGGACCGATCGTCATGAACACCCAGGCCGAACTGCGCCAGGCCATGAGCGAATTGCAGAGCGGGAAATTCATCCGCCACAAGTAAGGCGCAGGCCAAGAACGGCGCCGGGGCACGGCATTCAGATCGCTGCCCAGGCGCCCGCCTCCGCGGACGATGCCCTCACCCCGGCAGCCCATCCATCGATTGCGCTCGACACGCGATCCCCTGCCGCCCTTGCATCGGGAGCCGGACCCATCTAAGATGCGCAATTGACTCTTGTGACCCACGGAGCACAGATCGCGCCGGCGGCGGGCCCGGTTCGCCCGAGGCTGCAGTTGGGAAAGCTGTGTGTCGCGATCCAGGCGGGCTCGGCGGCGGAGATGATGGAGCGGGCCGAGGCGGCGCTCAAGGATGCGAGGTTTTTGGAGTTCCGGCTCGATTCGCTGGGGAGGCCGGGATCTGCGCTGGCCGCTCTGACGGAGTTCCTTGCGGAGCATAAAGACGTAACCGCCATCGCGACCTGCCGGCGCAAGGACCACGGCGGACACTTCGCCGGATCCTTGACGGCCGAGTTGGAGGTGTTGCTGAAAGCGGCACAGGCGGGGTGCCGGATTGTCGACCTGGAAGTGGAATCGGCGGAAGAAGCCCGGCCGGCGCAGTTGGAGAAGTTTCGCGAAGGCTTGCGCAGCACGGGCGCGGCGCTGCTGGTGAGCTTTCACGATTTTGCGCGCACCCGGGGACTGGAACAGGCGGCGAACCGGATCGCGGCGTTCCACCCGGATTTCGTGAAGGTGGTTTCGACGGCGCACGCGCTGACCGACAACCTGGCGGTGCTGCGGCTGATCGAAGACCGTTCGCGGTCGGCCCACGTGGTGGGCATCGCCATGGGCGAAGAGGGACTGGTGAGCCGCGTCCTGGGGCCGCGCGCGGGCGCGGCCTTCACATTTGCATCGCTCGATGACGGCGTGGAGACGGCGCCGGGGCAGGTGACCGCGCGGACTCTGCGCGAACTGTACCGGCTGGAACAACTGGACGCGGCGACGCGCATCTTCGGCGTGGCCGGGAATCCGATTGCGCATTCGCTGTCTCCGCTGATGCAGAACGCGGCATTCCGGCGCGAGCACGTGAATGCGGTGCTGCTGCCGCTGAAGGTGCGCACGCTGGCCGATCTTCTGACCCTGGTGCTGGAGTTGCCGATGAGTGGCGTGGCGGTGACCATGCCTCTGAAACAGGAGGTTCTGCCGCACCTGGCCAACATGGATCCGCTGACCGCCAAGATCGGGGCCTGCAACACGATCCGAACGGGGGCTGATGGAAAGCTCTACGGCTTCAATACGGACGTGGCGGGCGTGGTGCGGCCTCTTGAGAAGCGGCTGCGGCTGAAGGGCGCGCGGGTGGCGGTGCTGGGCGCGGGGGGCGCGGCACGGGCGGCGGTGTTTGGCCTGGTGGAACAGGGCGCCGAAGTGCTTGATCGTCAACCGCACCCATGAGCACGCGGTCGCTCTGGCCAGGGCGGCGAAGGCCAAAGCGCTGAAGCATGAGCAACTGGCGAAAAACCGATTTGATGTGCTGATCAACTCGACGCCATGCGGAATGACCGGGACCAGGCAGGCGCTGCCGATCAAGGAAGACGAACTGAATGCGGGGCTGGTGTTCGACATGGTCTACACGCCCATGGAAACGCCGCTCCTGAAGCTCGCTGCATCCCGGGGGATTCCGGTGATTGGCGGCCTGGAGATGTTTGTGCAGCAGGGGGCGCGGCAGTTCGAGATCTGGACGGGGAAACCAGCCCCCGAAGCGGATATGCTGCGCGCCGTCGAGCTTGCCTTGAAGAAGCGCGGTTAGAATTCGGAGACGGAGAGCTGAATGACGGATACTCCGCTGTACATGCAGCAGATCAAGCGAACCATGCGCGAAGTATGGATGGCGGGCGATTTCGGAATGATCGCCAGGAATACGGCGCGCGCTGCTGATGCGTTCATCCAGCGTCTGAACATTGCGCCCGGAGCACGCGTGCTCGACGTTGCCTGCGGGACGGGAAATACGTCTATTCCGCTGGCCCGCGGCGGCGCGCTGGTCACGGGCGTGGACATTGCGACCAATCTGCTGGAACAGGCCCGCGCGCGGGCGGCGGCAGAGGGGCTCGACATCACGTTTGAAGAAGGCGATGCCGAACAACTGTCGTACCCCAATGCGAGTTTCGACGCGGTGGTGACCATGTTCGGGGCCATGTTTGCCCCGCGGCATGAATTGGTGACGGCGGAGTTTGCGCGCGTGCTCAAGCCGGGAGGTTTGCTGGCCATGGCGAATTGGACGCCGGGAGGATTTGCGGGCCAGATGTTCCAGGTGACGGCGCGCCATACCGGCTCGCCCATGGGCCTGGCGCCTCCGGTGCACTGGGGTCATGCCAAGCTGGTGCGCGACCGGCTGGCCGGCTCATTTGAGTACGTGGAGTTGGAACAGATTCCCCTGGAATTCGATATACCGGCAAACCCGGCGGGAGCGGTGGCGTTCTTTCGCCAGTATTTTGGCCCCACCCAGGCCGCGTTCGACGGCTTGGACGAAGCCGGGCAGGCAAGGCTGGCGGCCGACCTCGAAGCCCTGTGGACCGGCGCAAACACGGCTCCCGACCCGGCCAACCGGACCCTGGTTCAGAATGAATACCTGCAGGTGGTGGCGCGAAGGAAGTAACGCCGGGCTTCGAACCCGGGTCTCAAAAGGAAATCCGGACACTCCGCTACGTGTCCGGTGTAGCCTCCCATTTCGGCTTCATTTCCCTGCCCCACTTCTTTGGGTCCGTACTGTGCATTTCCACCATTGCTTTCGCGGTGTCAGGATGTTTTTCCAACACATGTTTGGTCATGGTCTGCACCATTTCGTCCCAGGATGCGGCCGACAGTTTTTGTTCGCAGGGTCCACCGAGAGATTTACATGTCATCGTCTTCATGCGCATTTCCAGCCCACGTTGACTGATGCGCTGACTGAAGATCGTGGTTGTTCGGCGTCCACTCCTCAGCTCGTTTTCCGGCGCCATGGGCATGCTGCGAGGGCGGTTGCCTGTGGCGGCAAAGATCGCATTGCCCACGGCGGGGGCGAGGCCCACGAGCCCGGTTTCGCCGGCGCCTGCGGAGGGCAGGTCCTTGCGGTCGAGGAGAACGACTTCGATTTTGGGTGTGTCGCTGAATCGGGGCACGCGGTATTGGGCGAAGTGCGGGTTGAGGATGCGGCCGTCGGCGAAGAGGATTTTCTCAAACAGCGCGCCGCCGATACCCTGCACAATGGCGCCGCTGAGCTGGTTCTTGAGCCCGTCGGGATTGATGACGGCGCCGCACTCCCAGGCCTGCACCACGCGCCGGATCCGGACCTTTTTCGTGGCGGGATCGATTTCAACTTCGGCGCAGGTGGCGACGTAGCCGCCCTTGTCGACGCCGCCGGCAATTCCATATCCGAGCGCCGGCGTTGATTTCGCCTGGCCCCAACTGAACTTGTCGGCGGCGGCCTGGAAGACAGCGATGAGCCGCGGGTCGGTGAGATTTTTCAGCCGAAACTCGAGCGGGTCGATTTTCGCAGCGTGCGCCAGCGCGTCCATGTGCGACTCGCGCGCGAAGTGGTTGGCCGTGGACGCGAGACCGCGATAGGAACCCTGGCGCAGCGGCGATTTCGACGGATGAAACTGGATGAGCTGATTGGGAACGTTGTAGGGCGTGCCGATGGCGGCGGGGCCGGAGTTGTAGTTGTGGTATTCCCAGGCCACGAGCGTGCCGTCGCGCTTGACGCCGGCGCGGATTTCGATGAGGCCGGCGGGACGGAGGTAGGCCCAGGTGAATTCGTCCTGGCGCGTCCAGACAACTTTGACCGGCTTGCCGGCAACTTTTGCCAGGCGCGCCGCTTCGATGGCCGCTTCGCCGCTGTGCTTGCCTCCATAGCCGCTGCCCATGTCGGGCTGGATGACGCGCACCTGCGCCGGCGAAAGATGGAAGGCCTGCATGAGTTCGTCGCGCACGCCGAAGGGGCGTTGGGTACCGGTCCATACTGTGAGCTTGCCGTCGGTCCATTCGGCCACGGCGGCGCGCGGTTCGAGCGGCGCGTGGGCGATGTATTCAACCGTGTAGCGTTCCTCGACCTTGATGTCGGCGGAGGCAATGGCGTCGGCAACGGAACCTGCAACGTGCTGCGGTGCACTGGCCTCGCCTGGTTCGGGATTGCTTTTCAGATATTCGAATAGGCCTTCGTTGGAGGGCTGAGGTGGCACAGTCCATCGGGCTTCGATGGCCGCGACGGCACGCTGCGCTGTGAAAGCGTCCGGCGCAACCACGCCGAAGAAGTCCCCGTCGTGGATGACTCTCGCCCCGGGAAATTTCTCCACCCCGGTGGTGTCGATCATTGCGAGAGTGGCGTTGAAGCCGTCGGGACGAAGAGCGGCGCCGAACATCATGCCCGGACGCACGATGTCGGAGGGATACTTGTGCCTGCCGGTGACGAAGTCGCGCCCTTCGGCCTTGGGAACCGCGGTGCCGGCGACTTTCCATTCCGCAGCGGGCGTAAGGTGCTGGTCGGGAGAGACGGTCTTGACCAGCTTTTCCCCGCGCGTAAGTTCTCCATACGAGAGTGATCGCGAAGTGGCCGGATCGGTGACTTTGCAGTTGTCGCATGTAAGTGCGGCGCGATCGACATGCCAGCGCTCGGCGGCCATCTCGATGAGTGTCTGACGCGCGGCGGCGGCCATGGTGCGGAGTTGCGGGCCCATGGTGGGCGTGGTGCGGCTGCCGAACGTGCCCATGTCCCACGGAACGAGATCGGTGTCGCCCATGACCATGGTGATGGAGTCGAAGGGTACACGCAGTTCTTCCGCAACCTGCTGCGCAAGCGAGGTGCGGATATTCTGGCCGACTTCAACCTTGCCCGTAAATACTTTCACCTTGCCGTCGGCGTCGATGTGCAGCCACGCGCTGAGGTCCGTGGGGAGTTCGTGTCCTCCCCCGCCGCGGCCCGACTCCTGCGACAAAGCAGAGTGGGGCGCGAGACAGATGAGAAGGCCGCCGCCGAGCACTTTAAGAAAGCCGCGGCGGTCGAGTTGCAGAATGGGTGATGGATGTTCCGCCGCAGATGGAGTCGGGTTCAAGCGAGAGTCTGATCGAAGACTCATCCTCGACCTCCCTGCGCGGACAGCCGTGCCGCGTGTTGCACCGCGGCAACAATGCGCGGATACGTGCCGCAGCGGCAGACGTTGCCGTTCATGGCCTCGACGATCTGCCCTTCTGTGGGATTGTGCGTATCGCGCAGCAGCGATGTGGCGCTCATGATCATGCCCGAGGTGCAATAGCCGCACTGGAACGCGCCTTCGTCGAGGAACGCCTGCTGGAGCGGCGTGAGAAGGCCGTGCTGCTCGAGGCCTTCAATGGTCGTGATCTTTGCGCTCGCACCGGCACTCACCGGCATCAGGCAGGAGCGCGTGGCGCGGCCATCGAGCAGGACGGTGCAGGCTCCGCACTGTCCCTCGCCGCAACCGTACTTGGTTCCGGTGAGATCGAGGCGATTGCGCAAGACTGAGAGAAGCGTCTCCTCAGCAGGAGCAGTCACGTGGAGACGCGTGCCGTTGACGTTGAGAACATAGTCAGGCATGGGAAACTCCGCTCGAAACAGGCACGATCAACGCGTACCGAACAGGATAACGCAGTTGGTGTTCGGCGGTCCCGGCTGTTCACTCGGGGAGCGATCGAGCAAAGTGAAGATGAACGCACTGTCATTTTGCCCGACGAGGAGTCACCGTCTATACTCGCCAGAAAGATATTTATAGGGTGGTATGGTGCGCAACGGATGGCAATGCACGAAAGTAGATCGACGACTTCCCCCGATGTGTGCAGGAACGTAGCAAAACCCGCGCTTCGATACGCAGGCGCGGCATCATGTTTCGAGCGTATGTCTGGCAAATTCCTCACGCGGGTGTGCCTGGCGGGGATGCTTCTGCTCGCCATCGCAATTGCGCACACGGCGCAGGCGCAGATTTCGCCGGGAGCCCTGGCTCGCCCTCACCAAAGTATTGACGGGCCCACCAACTGCACCAAGTGCCACACGCAGTCGTTGCGGGAGCGTTCTTTTCGCTGCACCGAATGCCATCGCGAGATTGCCGCGGAACTGGACCAGCATCGTGGCCTCCACAGCACCTACCCGAATGCGGGTAAACCCGGCGAGGCCTGCGTCAAGTGCCACTCCGATCACAACGGGGAAAACTTCGCCCTGCTGCACTGGGATCCGACTCCGAAAGGATTCGATCACACCAAGACCGGCTACATGCTGGATGGGAAGCATGTGAGCGTGAATTGCCGCCAGTGCCACCAGGCAAAAAATATTCCCGCGTCTTCGCGGGGCTTTCTGGCCCAGCCGCAGAAGGACCTGAGCCAGACCTATATGGGCCTGTCGACGCAGTGCGCCACATGTCACGAGGATAAGCACCAGGGCCGGCTCGGCCCCAACTGCGCGCAGTGCCACAATACATCGGACTGGAAGAACACCCGGATCGATGAGAAAAATTTCGACCACTCAAAGACGCGCTATCCGTTGACGGGGCTGCACCACGACGTTGCCTGCGAGAAGTGCCACACGGCCGGGGCGGACGGGCAGCCGCGGTATTTCGGGCTTCCCTTCTCGACCTGCGCTACCTGCCACGCCGACCCGCACAAGGGTGAATTCAAGCAGGATTGCGCATCGTGTCACACGACGTCCACGTGGAAGAGGTCAGGCTTCCAGTCGACGTTCGATCACTCGAAAACGAATTTTCCGTTGCTGGGCAAGCACCAGGAAGTGGGCTGCGTAGCCTGCCACAAAAGCGCCGATTTCAAGGTGCCGATCCCCTACAAGCTGTGCTCCGACTGCCACAAGGATCCGCACAGCGGCCAGTTCGCGAAGCGCGCCGATGGCGGGATGTGCGAGAGCTGCCACACGGTGAATGGCTGGAAGCCCACGACGTTCACGGTGGCGGACCACGCCAAGACAAAGTTTCCCCTGGTGACGCCGCATGCCAAGGTGGAGTGCTTCGCTTGCCATAAGCCGGCCGGCGAGAAGACGGTTTACAAGATGGCTTTTGCGAATTGCCTGGATTGCCACGAGGATGAGCACAAAGGCCAGTTCGCCGCGGCGCCGTGGCAGAACAAGTGCGACAAGTGCCACACGGGCGCCACCTGGAAGACGTCGAACTACACCATCGCAACCCACCAGAAGAGCGCGTACCCCTTGACCGGCGCGCACCAGGCGGTGGCCTGCAACGACTGCCACAAGCCGATGGCGGGATCGCCGGTGGCGCTGTATCACTTCAAGACAACCGAATGCACAACCTGCCATGAAGACATCCATCACGGCGAATTTGCGAGCCGCATGGCGATGCTTGCCCCGGACCACAAGCCTTTGGGTTGCGCGGCGTGCCACCAGACAAAAGACTGGCACGACATGACCCACTTCGATCACTCCACCACGAAATTTGCTTTGGATGGTTCGCACCGCGCAGTGCAATGCATCGACTGCCACAAGCCGCCAAACCTTGAACGGACGATGCTGCATGTGAACTTCGCCGATGCTCCGATGGCCTGCAATGAGTGCCATGAGAATCCGCACGCTGACCAGTTCGGGGAACGAGCGCTGAAGTGCGCCGAGTGCCATAACACCAACAAGTGGAAACCGTCTCTGTTCGATCACGAGAAGACCGGATTTTCACTGAAGGGCGGGCATGAGAATGTGGCGTGCGGCGCGTGCCACCAACTCAAGCGCGAGGTAAACGGAGACCAGGTGCTCTTCTATAAGCCAACCCCGAAGGCCTGCGAAGCCTGCCACTCAAACGGAGTGCCCAAGCCCACCACGCCCGGGTTCTGAATGGCCTCCACAGGATGCGCAACATGACGGAAAGATGACGTAGTTTGTCTGCTTCTCGCCACCACCCAATAACTTGAGCAATAAGACCAGCAATTATTTGAGTTACTTTGTCTAAGATCAGAGTATCTCCGGGTGATAGATTTATCGTCCCTCGTGAAGGGACCACCGGAGAGACGGCCTATCGAGAAGGCCGTTCACGCGGGATCGTTCGGCACGCCTGGCCAGATTGATGGCTTGCTTCGAGTGATTCCGCAACAAACATTGTCGGCGCGCTCTCGCACCCATTCTGGCGCCGAATCTCTGTAATGTTTTTGCGCACTTGATTCGTCTCATGGGGATGAATCTTGAGGTTTCCGGATGCACTGGTGACTAAGCCCAGCACCAGGCGCGGATATCTATGCCTGAATGCTTGCTTATCACAATGCAGTCGAGAGGTTTCGGCGTTTGAAGGAAATTACGCGATGATTCTCGCCCGCTATTTTTTTAAAACGGGCGCACGGCGATTCCCCAGATGGCCCGGAAAATTTGAAAAGGAGAAGGGGCGCACTTCCCTGAGGGAGTCGCGTCGACGCTTGAGTCTTCTCCGAGCGACCGGGAAGGTGCCTTCCGGCGTTGCGCTGCCGTTGGCGGTGGCCGTATTCCTGTGCGCATGCCTGCAAATGAGCGCGCACGCGCAGGTCCCTGACCCGGCATCGCAGGCAGGCCAGGGTCCGCGTGCCAAGGTGACCAATCCCCACGGACCTGCGATCGGTACATGCCAGAACTGCCACACCTACACGAGTTGGAAACCGATTCGCTCCACGCCGGAGTTTAACCACGATCAGACCGGCTATCCATTGCGCGGCATGCACCAGGCTGTAAGTTGCACCAGGTGTCACCTGTCGCTGGTGTTCAAAAATGTGAGCACGCAATGCGGAGACTGCCACGCGGATTTACATCGCGGCCAGTTTGGCAACAACTGCGCAAGCTGCCACGCGGTGAAGGGCTGGCAGGTTTCATCGCGCGACATTCAGAATCACCAGAATCGTTTTCCGCTGGTGGGCGCGCACGCCATGCTGGAATGCGAGGCATGCCACAAGGGCGCGGCGACAGGCCAGTTTGTCGGTCTATCGACAGAATGCTATTCATGCCACCAGCAGGACTTCAAGACCGCAGTCCCCGACCACTCGGCATTTCCGACCGCGTGCCAATCGTGCCACTCGATGGATACCTGGTTTGGAGCCAAGTTCGATCACCTCGCGGTAACTGGATACGCCTTGACAGGAATGCACGCCACGCTCGAGTGCACGGCATGCCACCTCAACAATAAGTTCAAGGGCACGCCGGCAGCCTGCTTCGCCTGTCATCAGTCCGATTTCACGGGAACCAATAACCCGCCCCACGTGCCGACCGGGATGCCGCACGACTGTGGCATTTGCCACTCCACGACGGATTGGCTCAATGCGAGGTTCAACCACAACACTTATACAAATTATCCGCTCACCGGCATGCACGTTTCAGTGCCGTGTGCGTCGTGCCACGTGAACAACCAGTATGTGACCACGCCGACCGATTGTTACTCCTGCCATAAAGCGGACTTCGGCTCCACGACCAATCCCAACCACGTCGCGTCGGGATTCCCGACCAATTGCGTTCTCTGCCACACGACAAACGGGTGGAGTCCGGCGTCGTTCGATCACTCCAAAACGGCATTTCCCCTCACCGGCGCGCATATCTCGACGTCCTGTGCGCAATGCCACATCAACAACAACTACACGACGCTGCCGACGGATTGCTACGGATGCCACAAGGCCGACTTCAATGGCACCACGAACCCCAACCATCCCGCTGCTGGCTTCCCGACGAATTGCCTGCTGTGCCACACCACCACTTCCTGGTCGGCTGCCACCTTCAACCATTCCACAGTGTTTCCGCTCACCGGCGCGCACGCCACTGTTCCGTGCGCTCAATGCCACGTGGGCAACAACTACACCAGCCTTCCGACCGCCTGTTACGGATGCCATCAAGCGGACTTCAGCGCAACCAACAATCCTCCCCATGTGTCGTCCAGCCTTCCCCATGACTGCACGCTCTGCCACAACACGACCAACTGGCTGAATGCGAGTTTCAACCACGCGCTCTACGCAAACTATGCCCTGACCGGAATGCACGCGACGCTGACCTGCGCGCAGTGCCACACCAACAACAACTACGTGAACACGCCGGTGGATTGTTACTCGTGCCACAAAGCGGACTTCACGGGAACCACGAATCCCAATCACGTGGCATCCGGGTTTCCGACTGACTGCTCGATCTGCCATTCAACCAATGGATGGAACCCTTCGACTTTCAATCACGCCAACACGGCCTTCCCGTTGACCGGCGCGCATACCACCGTGGCCTGTGCTCTATGCCACGTGAAGCAACAACTACACGACGCTTCCCACGGCTTGCTATGGCTGCCACGCGACGGACTACAACAACACCAATAATCCCGCCCACGCAGCGGCGGGATTCCCAACCGACTGCACCGTCTGCCACACCACCACTTCCTGGGCAGGCGCGGTGTTCGATCATTCGAAAACGCCCTTCCCGCTTACAGGCGCGCACTTGAACGTGGCCTGCACTCTCTGCCACATCAACAACGTATTTGCGGGCACGCCGACCGATTGCTACTCCTGCCACAAGTCGGACTACAACGGCACGACCAACCCCAACCATACGACGGCGGGTTTCCCGACCACGTGCGCGACGTGCCACACCACCACAGCGTGGACGGGCGCGACGTTCAATCACACCTGGTTCCCCACCAGCCACGGCAACGCCAACGGGGTATGCGCAACCTGCCACACCAACTCCGCAGATTACTCCGTGTTTACCTGCACAAACTGCCATGCCAAGACCTCGACGGACAGGGAGCACGGCGGTATCAGCGGCTACGTCTACAACAGCGTGAATTGCTACGCATGTCACAAAAATGGTGGCGGAGGATAAATCTGAATGCGTCCCGTGTGGTTTTCCCTGCTGCTGGTCGCGACGCTTTCGAGCCCAGCGCAACAGCCCGGAGCGGACGCGGCAGCACCATCCCAGGCCGCTCCGATGCGCACAGAATTTCAGGTGCGTTATGTAAATGGAACCGACGTGTACATCGATGCCGGCCGCGATGCGGGCCTGGCCCCGGGCACGAAAGTGGTGCTCAAGCAGTCGCCCGGAAAAGTGGGCGACGGCTCCGCCGATGCCCCGGTGGAACCCGGTGTCGTGGCCACGCTGACCGTGGTCTCGGTAGCCACGACCTCGGCGGTGTGCGAAGTCAACGAGTCCACGCGCACCCTGGCCGTCGGCGATGTTTTGAGCCTGCCGGATGCGGAAGTGCAAAACATGGTGGCGAAAAACACGATGGGGAATTCGCGCAAGTATCCCATGATCGTGAGCTTCACCGAAGGCGATCCTCTGGACGAGGAGGTACGGGAGGAGATTCCTCATCCGCCGCTGCCGGAAATCAATCAGGCTCGACTCCGTTTCGGCTTTGACTTCAGCACGATTCAGGGCCTGGGAGGGAACGGCTTTACGTCGACAGTTATCGGGACCGTGGTGCGCGCCAACATCAGCCGCATGTGGGGAACGCACTGGAACCTCAACGGGTACTGGCGCGGGCGGGTGCAATCGAGTACCCAACCGGCACAGTCATCGATCCAGGACCTGATCAATCGCACTTATGAGATGAGCCTCACGTATGTGAACCCGGGGTCGCCAGTGGACAGCCGGTGTTGGACGGCTGTATTTGCCCTGGGCCACAAGCCTCGAGGTGATTGATGGCGGGTATGTGGCCCGTTCGATGTCAAAGGACAGCGTGGTCGGGGTTTTCGCCGGATCTACTCCCGACCCCACGGCGTGGAATTACAATCCGGCACGCAAATTGGCCGGTGGGCTGGTGAATTTTCACGGCGGAGACTGGGATCAGTTCCGGTTCTCGACCACGGTCGGAGCCGGGGTCGAACTGCTGAACTGGGCGGTGGACAAGCCATTCCTGTTTTCCGAGAACGATTTCTCCTACAGGCGGGTGGTTTCCTTGTATTATTCTACTCAGATAGATCGTCCGACAGCGAATCCCGGTTCGCCGCCGGTAGGTTTCGGCGTGGGGCAGAGTTTGCTTACATTGCGCGTTCAAGCGCACCCACGAATAGAGTTCGACCTGACTGATACCTATTTCCGCGATGTTCCCACGTTTGACGCAGCACTTGTGGGCACCGGATTGCTGGATAAATATCTCTTTCAGGGAATTAGCGGTGGTTCTCGCTTCCAGTTGCCTCGTCGTGTTACGGGATACTTTTCGGTAGGACAGAGCAGCGCCTCGACCGATAAGACCAACTCGTGGAACACCATGTATGGAGCGACGATGGCCCGCATCTGGAAGACAGAACTGACGATAGATGCCCGCTATTCAAAATTTGACAGCTCATTTGCGTCGGGAATTTATCGCACTGTAACCATTTCGCGCGATCTTGGAGACCGGTTCCGCTTTAATTTGCAGGGCGGAACCCAGTCCTTCGCATCCTCGCTTTCCAACGACCGCGGAGAATACTTCGCGAACCTTTTGTTTGACACCAATCTCGGAGCGCGTTACTTCCTGGAAGCAAGCTTCACCACACAGCGCGGCGGCGCCCAGGAGTACAACCAGTACACCGCCACCTTTGGTTACCGTTTCGACAACCGCTCCCGTGAAAGGATGGCTTCCCATGCGCAAATTCCCTAGCGCCTGGTTGAACCTGGGTCTCTTAAAACTGGGTCTTTTATTGGTTCCCGTGGCCTGTTGGGGCGCGGCCGATACCCCTGTTCCGGCGAACCTGATCGACCAGGCCCAGAAACAGGTCGTCGACTACATCGGAAAGCTCGCCGATCTGCACTGCACCGAAGATGTCATGCAGCAGAAGCTGAAGCCAAACGGTTACGTTGACGTCTCCCGGCATAGTCAATACGACTACTTCCTGTACATGCAGGGCAGCAGCTACGACTTTCAGCTTTCGGAGTCGCGGCTCGAGGTCGGGACGTCGAAACCCGCGCACGCTCCGATGCTGTTAAGCAACGGATTCTCGACCCTCCTTCTGGTGTTTCATCCCTACTACCGGAATGCCTTCGAATTCACGGCGGAACCGGTGGTCATTCTCGAGGGGAAGTTGGTAGTGCCGGTGCACTTTGCCCATATCCAGGGTGCGCGCACACCGGCTGCACTGGCGTTACGCGGCCGTGAGTTTCCCCTGGAGTTGGAGGGGACGGCGTGGCTCGATTCCTCTACGGGGCAGGTGGTCCGCATGGACGCAGGCCTGGAACACGAGATGACCGACGTCGGTTTGAAGGCGCTGAAGATCGAAGTCGACTACATGCCGGCACCCAAGTCCTCAGACAACTTCATGGTGCCTGCCAAGGCGGTCGTCGACCTCGAGACGCCGAAACAGCATTGGAAGAACACGCATACGTTCCACAACTACAAACTTTTCTCGATCGAGGCGACACAGGATCCGGCCGTAAAGGTCAAGCCCGAACAGGCCGATCCGAATGCAGCACCTTCCTCGACACCCCAATAGACAAGGAGAAGCCCTTAATTATGGCGCATAGTACTGTTGTAATTTCTGCTGCAGCCCGCACCCGCCAAGCCGCGGAACGGGCGCATAAGAGTTCGAGTCTGGATTGCCGGGCTCGCGGCGATAGTTTTTTGCGTCGCCATAGGAGCCTACGGGTACAGTTACTACACACTGCCCCGCGAGTTGCGTCCCTTTTCAGACAAGCATGAATTATTGCGGCCAAGCGGCCTGATCGGTATCAACCTGGGTGTTCTCGGTACGTTTCTCTTCTGCATCATCTTTCTTTATGCACTCCGGAAAGTATTTCCCTGGCTGGGCAGGATAGGAACGGCGAAGCACTGGATGGATTTTCACATCATCGCCGGGGTAACCGCGCCCGTCATCATTGCGTTTCACGCATCGTTCAAGTTCAACAACATTGCCGGAGTGGCTTTCTGGATCATGCTGGCCGTGGCGCTGAGCGGACTCGGAGGCAGGTACCTCTACGCGCAGATTCCCCAGTCTCTGAATGCCGCAAAGACTTCCCTGCAGGAACTGGAATCGAATGAAGACACGCTGTCCGAAGTGCTGCGGCGTCAATCGCTCTTTTCGGCCGAGAAACTGGCCCGGATATTTGCCATGCCGAGTGCCGAGCAGGTTCGCAAGAGTTCCACGCTCATGGCCCTCGGGCAGATGATCCTTCTCGATATCCGGCGCCCCTTTCAGGTCGCGGCATTGCGCCGCCAGGCGTTGAGTTTTGGAGGAGCCTTATTCTCGTTCGGAGGTCTCTTGCCGACCAACAAGCCGGAAGTGGAACGGATTGTTGCCCTGGTGCGGAGGAAGGCGTCCCTTTCCAAGCGGATCCTGTTTCTCGATCGCGCCGAACGCGTCTTTCACTTGTGGCATGTGATCCATCGGCCGTTCAGTTATGCGTTTGCGGTCCTCGCGATCTTTCACATCGTCAACTCGGTTCGATTGGGGTACTTCTGACGCATGGAGAATCTTTACAGCTGGCTGCTTGCAGCCGTAGTCGTCCTGTTCTTCGTGGTCCGGTACTTGATTGGGCATCGAAAGCGCGAGGCGGCAGCGATTGCGGCGTCCGAACATGGAAAGCTGTTTTCCGACGGACCCAAGGCGCAACATCCGCATATCGACCTTGAAGGATGCATCGGCTGCGGCACCTGCGTGGACGCATGCCCTGAAGGCGATGTGCTGGGGATTTTGAACGGCAAGGCCACCATCGTCAAAGGCCATAAATGCATCGGGCACGGCATATGCGCCGACGTGTGCCCGGTGGGCGCGATCACCATGGTGATGGCCAAAGCATCGGCGAGCGCCGATATGCCGGCCCTGACGCCGCAGTATGAAACCACCGTTCCCAATCTGTTCATCGCCGGGGAACTGGGCGGGCTGGCGCTCATCAAAAACGCGGTGAACCAGGGCCGCGAGTGCGTGGATCTGATTACTTCGCGTGTGCAGGAATTGCGTACAGCCAACCCGTCTGTCAACGGGCATTCCGATGTGCTCGACGTGATCATCGTGGGAGCGGGGCCGGCCGGGATCAGCGCCTCGCTGCGGGCCACCGAGAACGGCATCTCCCACCTGACCCTGGAACGCGAATCGGTCGGTGGAACGGTATCGAAGTATCCGCGCCAAAAGCTGGTCATGACCAGCCCGGTCGAGTTCCCGCTCTACGGAAAGTTCAACAAGACCCAGCTGAGCAAGGAAGAGTTACTGGCGCTGTGGGAAAAGGTGATGGGGCGCGCCGACCTCAACATCAAGACCGGTATATGCGTGGACGGGATTCAGCGCCAGGACGACGGAATATTCACCGTGAAAACGGGCACCGGCAACTTCCAGTCGCGTTCCGTGGTCATGGCGCTGGGCCGGGCCGGCACCCCGCGCAAACTCGGCGTGCCCGGCGAGGACCTGCCCCACGTGCTCTACCGGCTGATTGAAGCCGACCACTACACGAACAACAACATCCTGATCGTGGGCGGCGGCGACAGCGCTGTGGAAGCCGCCATGGGCCTGGCGCATCAACCCGGCAACAAGGTGACGCTTTCCTATCGGAAGGGCGAATTCAGCCGCCTGAAAGAGCGCAACACGAAGCGCATCGAGGAACACATCAAAGGAAAAAAGTTGGAAGTGCTGTTCAACTCGATGCCGACGGAGTTTCGAAAAGGCAGCGTGCTGATCGATGTGGGCGGCGGAGCCATCAGGGAACTTCCCAACGACTATGTCTGGGTGTTCGCGGGCGGCATCCCGCCGACCGAGTTCCTGAAAAATACCGGCATCGCCTTCGGCGCCGTGGACGTCTCGGCGCGTGTGGAGTAATTCCGGCGTCCACTCCTTCACTTGGGAAGAGAAGCGGCGGTGAGCGGCTCGACCTCCGGGCTCGCCCAGTAGCTGGTTCTCGCCCTCACTTCGACATTCTCGTACCCTGGCACGCGCACCGCGAGGATGTGCAGGCCGGGGTGCGGCGACTGCGGATGAAAGCTGAGCATGTAGCGATTGGGCAGGTGGTTGGCGATGGCGGCCAGATCGCGTTCGACGCTCCGCGAGTCAGTCAGCGGGAAGTACTCTCCCCCCGTCAAGTGAGCGACGGTTTCGGGCACGTTGCGCTGCAGCGCGTCGGCAGCCGCGATGGCGGCCATCTTCGCAAGTCCGAGCGGCGGAGCAAGCTGGGTAAGGCAATCACGAGTTTATTCGCACAAAATGAACGGAATATAACACGCCGGGTCTCTACATCCCGCGCCCACTTCGCATCCAACCGCGTAAAGGAGAACGCAAATGGGACATGGATTTATTGCGTGGATCATCATTGGCGTGATTGCCGGATGGATCACAGGGAAGCTCATGAAGGGTTCCGGGTACGGATTCTTCATGGATATGATCGTCGGCCTGGTCGGCGCACTGGTGGGCGGGTTTATCTCCAACAGTCTCGGATTCGGGGGAACCGGTCAGCACGGCCTCATCATCAGCATCGTAATCGCAGTGATCGGCGCAGTGATCCTCACCGCTCTTTTGCGTCTCATCACGGGGAATCGCGGTTCCAACCTCTAGTAACCCCCCGCCGCGCAAGTACAAAAACGCCGCACACCCTCCTACACAACGCTGTAAGGAATCCACACTTGCATCGAGGCTGGATCGCGATTGGCCCACGTATAGTAGCGAAAGAGCCGGAGAGCCATGGTTGCTCTCCGGTCTTCCTGCTATCAAGGGATCGTCCTCATTCGTGACGAGCCGCTGTGTCGAAGATTGGTTTATCCGTGCTTTTGATTGCCTCTCCGGACACGCTCATTGAATCGAAGAAAACGATCTCGTTCGGCCCGCGATGCAGCCAAGGCGCGGGTAAGAACAATGCGTGTTGCGGACCAATGGACCAGAAACGTCCCAACGGATGCTGGTTGACCCACACCATTCCCTTGTGCAGGGCGGTGGTGTCGAGATAGGTGTCGGCCGCAACGGCCATCAAGGTCAGGCGATGGAAACAAGGACCGTCGCAGAGTTCGAAGTTATATTGCAGTTTGTCCAGATGATCCATCGGAAGCGAAAAAATCTGCCAGTGTTTCGGCTCCTTGCCGCCGAGAGTAACTTTGCCGGTAATTCCCTTGCGTTCGCCGCGAATGACTTTTGTGAAATTGACGCGGCCCGAGTTTTCGACCAGGATGTCGAGCGTGGCGGCCTGGGTAACGGCCGGCAACGTCAGACGATCGGTCGCGAGCCGCCGATCCAGCGTGCCCGCCAGTTTCTGATCGACATACACCTGCGCATAATCATGCAGGCCATCGAGGACCAGTTCGCCCCCGTCGCCGGCATCGAGATGTGTGCGGTAAAGCACGTATCCGTAAGCCTGATCCATGTCCTCCATGGTGAGCAGGGTGTCGGACTCGATGGGCTTGGGCAGATTGCGCCACAGGGACGCCGATTCCGTGACCGGAGCAAGCGGGAACGGCTCGACCGGCGTGGGCGGCGGCAACGGCGGGGCGGGATGGCCCGTGACGCGCGCGATGACATCGCGGAATAGGTAATACTTCTGCCGCGGCGCACCCGCGCTCGTCGAGCGGAGCGTCATAGTCGTAGCTGGTGGTATCGGGTTCGTAATTCGTGCCGTTGCTGTTGGCGCCGTTCATCCAGCCAAAGCTGGTGCCCCCGTGAAACATGTACATGCTGACCGAATAGCCCTGGCCGAGCATCCATTCCAGTTCGGCGGCCTCTTTCGCACCGTCGGTCTCGTGGTGCTTCTCGCCCCAGTGATCGAACCAGCCCGCCCAGTATTCGCCGCTCATGTGCGGACCGTCGGGCCGGAGCGTATCGAGGACGCCAAAGCTCTGTTTGGCGTTGCCGGTTCCAAAATTGATGACCGCCGGCAATTCGGGAAGCGAGCCGTTGGGGATCTGCTCCGGACCGTCGGCGGTGTAAAGCACATCGGCGGCCAGGCCGTTCTTTTCGAGAGACTTCTTCAGCGCTGCCATGTACGCGTGGTCGTCGCCGAAGGATCCGTACTCGTTCTCCACCTGGACGGCAATGATGGGGCCGCCGTTGCGCATCAGCAGCGGAGTGATCTCCTTGCCAAGCCGTGCGAACCAGCGATCGACGGCCGCGGTGTATTTCGGATCGTCGCTGCGCAGAACAAGGCTTCGGTCCTTCAGCAGCCACGACGGGTAGCCTCCCAGTTCCCATTCCGCGCAGACATAGGGACCCGGGCGAAGGATGACGTTGAGGCCCTCCTGCTGGGCTTCGCGAATGTACTCCGCTATGTCATTCTGGCCGCTGAAGTCATAGACGCCCGGACGCGGCTCGTGCAGGTTCCAGAAGACGTACGTCGTGATGGTGTTGAGCCCCATGGCGCGGGCCTTGCGGAAGCGGTCGCGCCAATAGACGCGGGGTACGCGGGGATAATGCATTTCCCCGGAAATGATCTGGTAGGGCTTGCCGTCGAGTAGGAATCGATTCCCCGCGACCGCAAACGTATGCGCGGCTGGAGCCGGCTGGCTGAAGACAGCGATTGTGGCAGACAGAAGCAGTCCCGCGCAAAGAGCCAGCGAGACATAAAGGTTCCTGATCGGATTCTCCGGCATTTCTTCTCCCGAGGCTGCCCGGGAAGTCTTTGCTTCGATGGGCAGGGTGGCACGATCTTGCTTGCACGCACATTTTAAGTCCGGAAAGCGGGCTGGGCCAATGCGCAGGATCAAGGTTGTGTCAGTTGGAGAATTGTATAGGACGTCCTATACTCCTAGGGAACCATCCGGGTGCGAGGTCCAATGAAGCGTTACGCCGCAGTTTGTTTGTTGGTTTGCCTTCTGTGCTGCTCGAATCTCCTGCTGGCCGGCCAGGGCACGGATCTTGAAGCTCGGCGGGCGCGGTTTCGCGAGGCAATTGAGGCCCAGTGGCAATACGAACTGAAAACGCATCCGGAGTTGGCCACGTATGTCGGCGACGCGCGCTATAACGACCGTCTCAGCGATCTCTCTGCGCAGGCCGTCGCCGCCGAAGACGAAGAAGACAAGCGGCAACTGGCGCTGTTCTCGGCCATCGATTCGACCGGCTTTTCCCCCGAAGAACAGCTCAACAAGGAGTTGATGATCCGCGGCCTGCGGCAGTCGATCGAAGATACCCGGCTCAAAGGCTGGGAAATGCCCGTCGATCAGATGAATGGCATCCATCTGGGTCTCGCCGCGCTCCCCTCGGCGATGCCGTTCACCACCGTCAAAGACTATGAGAACTATATCGCCCGCCTGCATGCCATTCCTCGCGCCCTGGAGCAGACGACGGAGGTCATGAAGCTCGGGCTCCGCGACCGGCTGATGCCGCCCAAATATCTTCTCGAGAAAGTCGGCGAGCAGGCGCAAGGCATTGCCGATGACAAGCCGGAGAGCAGTCCTTATGCCCAGCCCGCGGAGAAGTTTGCCGCGGCGGTTCCGGCGGCCGAGCAGGAGCGGCTGCGCAAGCAGATTCTGGCCATCATCGAGAAGGAAGTGAATCCGGCCTACGCCGCCTTCGCGCGCTTCGTGAAACAGGACTACACACCGCATGGGCGCACCGAATACGGCATCTGGGCGCTGCCCAATGGCGACGCGCTCTACGCGGCGGCGGTGAAGGAACAGACCACCACGAGCCTGAGTCCAGCCGAAATTCACGAGATGGGTTTGCGCCAGGTGGCGGAAATCGAAGCGGAGATGCTGAAGCTGGCCAACTCGCTTGGGTACAAGGATCTGAAGAGTTTCAACGAGCACATTCGCGGCGATCGCAAGCTCTATGGAACGTCAGGCCAGCAAATCTTCGATCTGTACAAGCACTATGCGGAACAGATGCAGCAGAAGCTGCCCGCATGGTTTGGCAAGCAGCCGCCAACGCGCCTCGAAGTGGTGGTGATGGATTCGTTCCGCGCGCCCGATGCGGTGCCGGCAGACTATTCGCCAGGCACGGGCGACGGTTCGCGGCCGGGCCGGATCAACGTAAATGAATATGCGCCGGAAAAGCGGCTGCTGCTCAACGTGGAGGCGATCGCGTATCACGAAGGGATACCGGGTCATCATCTTCAGTTCTCGATTGCCGAAAGCCTGCCCGACATTCCCGAGTTTCGCCGCAATGGCTCCTACAATGCTTATTCCGAAGGATGGGCCTTCTATTCGGAACGCCTCGGTAAGGAGATGGGCTTCTACCAGGATCCATACAGCGAATATGGCCGCCTCGAAAACGAGATGTGGCGCTCGGTCCGGCTGGTCGTGGACACGGGCGTCCATTACAAGCACTGGTCGCGGCAGCAGATGATCGACTTCTTCACCCAGCACACGGCCATGGACGCGCAGAACATTGCCACCGAAGTGGATCGCTACATTGCGTGGCCTGGGCAGGCGCTCAGCTACAAGCTGGGCCAGATGACGATTCTCAAGCTGCGCGAAGAAGCGCGGCGGGAGTTGGGTGACCGCTTCGATATTCGAAAATTCCATGATGCCGTGCTCGAAGAGGGGCCGCTGCCGCTCGACGTATTAGAGGAGCACGTGCACAAGTGGCAGGCGCAGCAGAAGGCGGTTGCGTCGGCCCGGTAGAACAGAAGCGAGATTCTCACCTCTATGAAGATGAACTCGATCTCCCGCGCCGCATCGAAGTGATCGACTCGCACACCGCGGGTGAACCCACGCGCTGCGTGATCTCGGGCGGACCGGATCTGGGCTCGGGTTCGGTTGCGGAGCGGCTGCGAACGGATGCGCACCGAACACGACGTCTACCGCCAGGCGATTCTTCTCGAGCCGCGCGGATCGGACGTACTCGTCGGCGCATTGCTCGTCGAGCCCGTCAATAGCGACGCGGCAACCGGAGTGATCTTCTTCAACAACGCCGGCTACCTGGGCATGTGCGGGCATGGCACCATCGGCGTGGCCGCGACCCTGGCATACCAGGGGCGCATCGGTGTGGGACAACACCGCTTTGAAACTCCGGTGGGGGACGTGCAGGTCTCGCTTGCCGCCAATGGCGAAGTCACCATTGCCAACGTGGAAGCATATCGCTACCGCGCCCATGTGCCCCTCGAAGTGCCCGGACACGGCGTGGTGCACGGGGACGTGGCATGGGGCGGCAACTGGTTTTTCCTGGTGGAAGACCACAACTACGCGCTCTTGCTCGAGAACGTGCGACGAGTTGACGGATTTCACATGGCGCGTGCGGCAGGCGCTGGGCGCGAGCGGCATCACCGGAGCCGATGGAGCGGAGATCGATCACATTGAACTCTGCGGACCGCCGCACGACGCTCGACAATCACGGGCGTAATTTCGTCCTATGCCCGGGAAAGGCGTATGACCGCTCTCCGTGCGGCACAGGCACCAGCGCGAAGATGGCTTGCCTGGCGGCTGCGGGAAAGCTTGCGCCGGGGCAGCCCTGGCGGCAGGAAGGAATTCTGGGCACCGTGTTCACAGGGTGCATTGAGCGCGACGGTGACAGGATCATTCCGTTCATTACCGGGTCGGCCTACGTGACTGCGGAGTCCACGCTGATCTTCGATCCTGGCGACCCATTTCGCGGCGGGATTGCGGCAGCCGGAGAGCCATGACAGCAGAGCCGGTATTCGATGTGGCCATTGCCGGAGGCGGCATCGTTGGCGCGGCCTGCGCCCTGGCCTGCGCCACACGCGGACTGAGCGTGGCGTTGGTGGAACGCGATGTGCTCGGCAGCGGGGCCACAGCCGCGGGCATGGGGCACATCGTCGTCATGGATGACTCCGAGGCGCAGTTTGCGCTCACGCGCTACTCGCAACAGCTGTGGCAGCGCATGGTCCCGCAACTGCCCGCCTCCGCCGAGTATGAACCGCGCGGAACCCTGTGGATCGCCGCCGACAGCGAGGAGATGGAAGCAGCCGAACGGAAACATGCGTGGTACACGGCGCATTCCGTTCCATGCGCATTGCTGACCGCAGAACAATTGCGCGAGGCCGAGCCGAATCTTGCCGATGGATTGGCGGGCGCGCTCCTCATCTCCGAGGACGCGGTTGTCTATCCTCCGACGGTTGCTCTGCACCTGGCACAACGCGCGCAGGCGCTGGGCGCGCGCCTCGTGCTGGGCAAGACGGTGCGCGCGATCGGCAACGGCGCCCTGGCCCTGGACGATGGCACGGAGATTCGCGCGCAGCGAGTGATTCTTGCCCTGGGCGCCGAATCTGTTTCGCTCCGGCCTGCGTTGCCGATTCGCAAACGCAAAGGCCATCTCGTCATTACCGATCGCTATCCGGGCTTCGTCCATCACCAGCTGGTCGAGCTGGGCTATCTGAAGAGCGCCCACAGCGTGAGCAGCGACTCGGTCGCATTCAATGTGCAGCCGCGCCAGACGGGGCAATTGCTGATCGGTTCGTCGCGGCAGTTTGGCGCGGACTCCGCTGACGTAGACCAGCACATTCTCGCAGCGATGCTCGCGCGAGCCCGTGTTTATCTGCCCGCGGTCGGCCACGCTGAGCGCGATCCGGGTGTGGACGGGATTTCGCGCCGCAACGCCGGACAAGCTGCCCCTGATCGGCCCCGATCCTGACGACCCGACCCTGTGGCTGGCCACAGGCCACGAGGGGCTGGGCATTACAACTTCTCTGGGAACTGCAGAACTGCTTGCAGACTTGATCACCAACCGGCAACCGGCGATCGCGCCGGAACCATATCTCCCTTCACGCTATGCGCGAACGACACGCAACCGAACAACTCTCCGGGAACGAGGAAAAACATGAAGTGGACTGGAGTCATGCCGGCACTGACCACGGCATTCGATGAGAACCTGCAGGTCGATCACGAGTTCGTCGCGCGCCATGCCCGATGGCAAATCGAAAACGGAGTCAGCGGACTGGTGGCGCTCGGTTCGCTCGGCGAGGCGGCAACGCTGCGCATGGACGAAAAACTCGCCATCATTGAAACCCTGGTGAGCTACGGTCGAGGGCAGGGTGCCGGTGGTCGCGGCCATTTCGGCGCTGTCGACCGAGGAGGCAGTAGCGCTGGCGCAGCGAGCCGAAGAGCGCGGCGCCAAGGGACTCATGATTCTGCCTCCGTATGTGTACCAGGGCGATTGGGCGGAGATGAAGGCGCATGTGGCCGCGGTGCTCGAGGCCACGCTGCTGCCGGCGATGCTCTACAACAATCCAGTCGCGTATGGCACGGACTTCACCCCGGAGCAGATCCAGGAACTCGCCGGCGAGTTCCACAACCTGCAGGCGGTGAAGGAGTCGTCAACCGACGTGCGCCGCGTGACCGCCATCCGCGCGCTCGTAGGCGACAGGCTGGCAATCTTTGTCGGTGTGGACGATGCCATCGTCGAGGGCATCGCGGCGGGCGCAGTGGGTTGGATCGCGGGTCTCGTGAACGCACTGCCGCGCGAAAGCGTTGACCTCTTCGAATGGGCGCGTGCGGGCAAGGTGCAGGACGCATTCGAGCTTTACCGCTGGTTTCTTCCCCTGTTGCGCATGGACACGGTGCCGAAATTCGTTCAGCTGATCAAGCTGGTGCAGCAGGAACTCGGTGTGGGCAGGGCGCGCGTGCGGGCTCCGCGCCGTGAGCTGGCAGGAGCAGAACTGGCGGCAGCGCGCGAGACGGTTCGGGTCGCGATGGCGACACGCCCAGACATGGCGCGCGCGAGCACGCGATTCGAAGCGGGTTGAGTGCCAGTCAGTCCTCCCGCATGGGCGCAGCGTTCCGCGGCGCCGGCCAGCGTTGCCACTTCCGCCGGAAACAGCGGCGGACGAGGAACCGGGGCCTTCCACCCGAACAGAAATTCGGTGGCCGCGCCGCAGATCCGGCCCTGGCATGGTCCCATGCCGCATCGCGTGTGGAGCTTGGCCTGGCGCCACGAATCGCATTCCGCCAGGTCCCGGAAAGGAACGTCTTCGCAGCGGCAGACCAGGGTGTCAGCCTCCGGCAAATGGCGCAGTTCGTCGCGCAAGGCAAATGCATCGGCAAGACAGCGCACAAAGCGCATCTGGCGGTCGCGGGCTGGGGTGAGCCTTCTGGACGCATCCGGCTTCCCCGCTACCGCCAACCCGGCGATGCAACCTTCAATCTGGGCCTTGTCGACGCCGCCGATGCCGGTCGATTCCCCGACACAGTAGATTCCCTTCACAGACGTCTGCTGCAGTTCGTCGACACGCACATAGCCGCGGTCGAGTTCGCAATGCGAACAGTTGGGCCAGCTCAGTATTGGGGACCAGGTGGTACCCGAAGGCCAGCATGTCGGCTTCGAGATCGAAAACGTCCAAACCGGAGAGGATCGTAACTTTCTCGAGCCGCTCGTCGCCATGGGCGCGCATGACCCAGGCTCCAGTCCGATACGGAATGCCGGCAAGACGAAGCGCATACCCCGCGCCTTCGAAGAGCTTGCCGGCCTGTCCGCCAAGCAGACCCGCAGAGAACTGCAAAAGCCGGCGCATAGGCGCCTGCTCTACGACTGAAACAATGCGAGCGCCCGCGGCGCGGAGGTGGGCTGCGACGGCGGGCAGCAGGGGCCCTGTTCCAGCGATCACTACCCGTTTTCCCCCGACGTTGAAACCGGATTTAACAAAAGCCTGCAAGCCGCCCGCGCCGTAAACACCGGGAAGAGTCCACCCCGGAAAGGGCAGAAACAGCTCGCGCGCCCCGGTGGCCAGGACGAGTGCGGCATATTCCAGATCGGCGAATCGCGCAGATTGCTCGATGCGCAGAACTCCCGGCGCAGGTGAGAACGAAGCGCGCCATCCGAAGCGCACTTCGACGTGCGCGTCCTCGACGCGGCGAAGCCACTGCCGAGCGGCCTTTGCCGGGCCGGCCCCGACACGGGCACGCCAGATTTGCCCACCGGCTGCAGGATTGTCATCGACCAGGCAGACATGCAGACCGGATTCGGCGGCGGTCGCCGCCGCGGCCAACCCGCCGGGCCCGGCGCCGACGACGACCACATCGAAGGCTTCGCTCACCCGACGACCACCGTCATGCCGGGCCGGCACAGTATCTGACAGGTTCGCTGATGAGCCTCACCATCGATCCGGGCTCGGCATTCGTAGCAGATGCCCATGCCGCACAGGGGCTGGCGGGGGTCGCCCCGCACCGAGAGACGGCTGGCCGCGCCGGCCTCAAGAATGGCGGCGGCAACCGTCATACCGGCGTGGACGCTCATTGGCCGGCCATTCAGATGGATGACGAAAGACTCCCCGTTTGCCATAAATTCCCGCGGTCGCATCTACGCAATCGTAGCGCCCTGCCATCCCCAAGGGTCAACGGCAGGCAAAACTAAGCCAGTCTGCTTCGGGCGGCTGAGCCGGCAAACGCGGCCTCACAGGCCGACAGCAAAGAAGGTTTCAGTCGACTTGTGGTCTTTGAATGGAGAAGCTAGAGAAATTTCCGGGTTGTTCGCGGGGTACCGTCTATCTTTTTATAAAGGTAATTGAACAACCCGGATAAAACATCCGCCCGACCTCATGGGGGATAGTCTCTTTAGGCGGATGCGACTACAACAAAACTCGTGATTGACTCAACGCCCAGCCTCGAAGTAGAGGGCTACCCGCCACAGCAAATACCACATTCCGGCGCCGAGGAGAGTTACCGCCACAACTGCGCGCATTGTAAGGGCGGTACTTTGCCCGCTTTCAGCAAGCTTGTCGCACCAGGTTTGGGAATTGGTTGGGGTAACTGGGTTCACAACAAAAAGGTTTGGATCCACAGTGGGCGAACTCATTGTCGTTCGAAATCTCCCTCCGAAACTGAAGTCTGCTTATTTCATATTCGGCCGACACATATCGCGTCACCCCTGTAGGGGTGCACCGCCAAATGCACAGATTTCGGGGCAATTTGGGGAAACGTTCCCATCTGTTGTGGGATATGAGTACGAATATAGCAAAGCAAGTACTCAGGCGTGATCTCCATCACACGAAAAAGAGCACGATGGTAACGTATTCAGTAACCTGCTTCGGTCCCGTAAGCGACATTGAAAGAGTCATTTCGGACTTGACCTTACGCTTGAAGATCCAGGCGCTTCCGTGTCCGACGCTGCAGGTGGGCCAGGACCGCCTCCACGGCATCGTGAATCACGGCCGCCGGCTCTTGCGAAGCGTTGATCACGGCCTGGGCAGGAAAATCACGGACCATGTCCATATAGGCTGAACGCTGGCCGGCAATTTCGCTGACCGGAATGCCCGACCGGTCTGACCTTGGCGCTTCCGGCGGCATATCGAGAAGGATCACCAGCCCCGGACGCGGGGACAATCGGGCAGCCGTGCGAAGAACCCAGGGCGGCCCTCCGTACCCGATACGCTTGCTGTCCACGGGAAGATCCTGCAGGCAATGATCGAAGAGGACCAGTTCTGCGCCGATCACCCCGGGCAAGACCCGGACAAGGCATGTCACCAGGTTCTGGATCCACAGGCCCGCAACGGTGGCGATGGAAGCCGCCGCGCCCTGCTGCGCTTCCCCGTGAGAGGAGGACGGTCGAGCCTGATTCGCCGACTTACGCACCGCCGCCCGCGACAGCATCCGTTGGTAGCTGATGGCGCGGAACGAAGGGGCAAACTCGCGGCTCACAGCATTGAGAACCAGGGCGACGGCGTAATCGTCCGGTCCCGTGAAGGCGATCCAGCAACCGGCCGGCTGCACCATCCGCCTGACCCAGTGAAGCGCATGCTGCGGGACCGACTGGAGCTTTTGCGCAAGCGATTCCTTGTGGCTCCGCATCATTGCGGATCGATAGGAGTCCAGCGAGCGCGTACATCGGAGTCCAGTCGTTGGCTGAAGCCATGCGGACGATCGAGGAGCCTTCCGGGCCGCGGCAAAAACGCGCGATCATCCGGCCGCACTCGATGCGGTCTTCCACGTACAGGCGATGCAGCCTGTATCCGTGTTCGCGGTTGAAGTTCCGCAGATTGAGACGCTTGATCAACAGGTAAGCGAACTCGTGCGCCGTGGAAGGGATGTAGAAGCCGTCGGGATGCAGGCGGCGAGCTGCAAGGACCTCTTTGGCCGTGAGCCAGCGGCGGCCAAAATGGCGGTAGTCGGCGGCGCAATCGGGCTGAACGATTGTCAGCGAAGGTCCATCAAGCGAGCCCAGAAAATAGGCGCGCCCGGTGAGTTCATGGTCGATGGCTTGAAACAGACGGGCGCCGGTCTGGCGAGCCACATCGTCGATGATGCGCGGCATGCGCTCGAAATCCTCCGCCTCCACCATGAAATCGAAATCGGAATCGAAATGGTCAGGCAGGCGATCGTAGCCGGAGAGGATGCAGTAGGACTTGCATCGCGTCGAAAGCGCTTCGAGGAGAGTTCGGGCGACGCTCGCGTGCGCAGTGACGAGCGCCTTCCCGCGGGATTCCACTACATTCTGGGCGGTCAATGAATTGTTCCTTCAGCTTCGTTTTGCAGTTCAACCAGCTTACGATCCGGACGTCGCGATACCTGAATCTAAAAGGCACGATAAGAGAAGCCAAGGCTTACGCCGTTGGGGTTCATGGTTCCGCTGGGAAGACCGGGAATCCCCGGCGCATCCGGCCAGATCTGGTACTCATAATCCACTCTAATCCTCCATCGACCCGTGAGCGAGAGATCGACACCGCCGCCCGGCGCGATTGCGAAATACCTGCCATAGGCGAGGTGGTGGGGAAAATCGATGTCGCCCTGGCCGACAAGCGCTTTTACATATGGATGCACCGTTTTGTGATTCGTCAATGAAAATCGGTACACCGGGCCGATGAGGTAGTTGTATTCCCTGAATCCGTCGGAGGCGTTGAGCGTGAGCCATCGGCCTTCCGCCTGCGCACCCAGATGATCCCAAAGGAGGGGAGACAAATCGACATACGCCGTGAGGCCCATGGGGTGATACCCGCCGTAATCGCCATCGAAGTAGCTGAACGAGGCGCCGGTACTAAACGAAACGGGCGATCGCTGAGCGTCGTAAACTGTTTGCCCGCCGGCGAGGATTGGCGCCGCGAACAACGCGGCCAAAATCAGAAATCGCTGCACCAAAATCTGCTCCCGGGCAGTTCATTTGCCGTCAGAACGGCAAGTCGATGACATAGAGTTGGCCGTCGCCCACGTTGCAGGGCGAGTAAACACAATTGAATTTCTGGGTTGTGAAGGCGAGACCGCTGGTTCCGTCGCCGAAGTTGTTCCAGCGGATCACGTGCTGGGGAATTCCCTGCAGCGTATAGAGATCGAGCGTCGGACCCGGCGCTGTCGGATACAGACTCGAATTGGTACACGAAATACTCCAGTACGTTGGGATCCGCCGGCGGATGGGCAACGAAATAGGCGGTGTCGGTGGAGACATCCGGAGTCATGACCCCATTCACAAGAAAAACTGCAGGGCTGTAGCGTTTGCCCGTCGGCCGGGTCCACAATCATCCCATCGTCCCCATAGATGAAACCGCCTGATCGGATCCAGATGGATGTAGGGATTGGGAATGGTGAACAGGCCGGGGTGATCGTCATCGCTGGCCAGCGTCACGCCATTGGGAGAAACGGCGAGTTCGTAGAGATTGCCCGACGCGTTCTCGTTGTTGGCCGCATAGATCGTGCTGCCGTCCACGCTCCACTGAATGGTATCGAGCAGGGGGGAACAGGCAGGCTGGCGGGAGTGACGATGTTGGGCCGCTGTGTCGTCCCATCGTAGATGGCCACTCCTCCCTGGGCGATGGTGGCCGCTTTGCTCACCAGCGGAATCCCGCGCGCCACGGCGATGGTATTGAAGTCGAGCGGAGAAATCTGGAGATCCATGGCGTAATACGGACCGCTGGCGGGATCCGACCCGATGGAAACGGTATTGCCCGCGGTCGGGGGTGCGATGCCGGACAGAACCAGTTGCTGCACCGCACCCGCGCCATCGAGACCCACATACAGGTATTTGCCGTCGGGAGAGAGGGCCAGGCGGTCAGGATTGCTGTTGGCCGGAAACTGGTAGATCCAGACCGCCCCGGCATCGGTTAGTTGCTGCGGACTGAAGGCCATCACCGTATCCGCATTGCCGCTCGAGGTGCTGGGCTTCGAGACATACAAAAGATTCTGTTGCGGATCCCAGGCCACGTCGGCCGCCTCGTCGCCGTAGATGCTTATTCCCACGTAGTAAGGAAGGGGGTTCGAAGGCGCGGACTGCGCGTTGCGGATCATGACCGGAATTTCGGCGACCCCGGCCAGCGCGGATGCAGGAACCTGCGCGGTTGCCGTGGTGCTGTCGATGAATGTTGTGGGGAGATCCTGCGCACAGGCGGTCGGCTGACCCGGCGAGCCGAGGCAGGCGACCGCGCCCGGCCCGAAGAGCCTTCCGGTCAAGGTGAGAGTGAAAGGGGCATCGCCCACCTGCGAACTGTTGGTTCCGGCCGGGTTGGCGACGGCGGTCAGGATGGGAACGGTGTCCGGCGAAGCCGTGATCGTGAAGGGCAGTTCGTTCGACACGGTGCTGTCGGGGTTGACCACAAAGACGTTGACCGTGCCGAGGTTTGCATTGGTGAAAAAGTTGGGCGGAATGGAGGCCGTGAGCTGGGTAGCGGAGACAAAGGTCGTCGCCACGGCTATCCCGTTCCACCTCACCTGGCTGCCGCTGACAAAATTGGTCCCGGTCGCGGTGAGGTCCAGCGGAGTCACGATTCCCGCGGGCGAGGTGTGGGGATCGATCGAGACAAGAGTCGGCACCGGACCTTGGGGAACCGGCGTAACCGTCAGGAGAAGCGTATTGCTTGTCGTCTTGTCGGGATTGGTGACGCCTATGGTGACGGTTCCGGCGGTGGCGACGGCGGAAGCTGGAACGGTGGCGTGAAGCTGGGTTGCGGAGTCGAATGAGGTCGCCAGGGCAGCGTCATTCAGCGTGATCGCTGCCCCGGAGACGAATCCCATCCCGGTCGCGGTTAACGTAAAGGACGCACTTCCAGCCGTGACTGCCGGGGGAGAGATGGAACTGAGCTTGAAAGAGCTTCCGGTCACAGTCAAGGTAAGCGTGCCGGAAGTCGTGCTGTCGGGCTTCATCACGCGGATGCTGACGTTCCCGGGGGCGGCGATCTGCGCCGCGGTGACTTTCGCCGTGAGCTGGGTCGCGGACGAAAAAGTGGTGGAAAGCGAAGCTCCATTCCAAAGGATCGTCGTGCCGCTGATGAAGTTTGTCCCGGTCGCGGTGAGGACGAAGTCGGTGCTTCCCGCGGCGACTGAGGCAGGAGAAAGAGAAACCAGGGTGGGAGGCAGAACTCCGTTGAATCCGCCACATCCGCACAGAAACCGGGACAACACCGCAAAAAGCAGGGGAAGACGAATCCGCGACCAGCTCATCGAGTGCGTCTACTGCATTTCGGGAGAGAGCGTGGCCCTGCCTGGGTCGTGCAGGGTTAACCACATGTCGGCCGCGCCAGTTTGACATCACGGCGTCGTACGGCGGTTTCCTGAAGCGCGGTAGCCTTTCTTTTTAATCAGTTCTTGGCCTGGAACGATGAGAGAACCAACGTGACGGAGACAAGTATTCTTCTAATCTACCCGAACCGCCCGAGCTGAGATATGCCGTTTGAGGAAGACGATTTCAGCCTCCTTAAATCAGGCCGTAGAAGCGGGCACAGTTCTCGCCCATGATTCCAGCCTGCGCCGCGGGCGGAACTTGTCGAATATAGTCAAGAACAATGCCCATCGCCGAAGCGTAATCGGCCGAGAGCGTGCATACCGGCCAGTCCGAACCGATCATCAGGCGATCCGCTCCGAATGCCTCGAACACCACGTCGAGGTAGCGCTGAAAATCGCCGGGCTGCCATGCTTTCCAGCGCGCCTCGGTCACCATGCCCGAAAGCTTGCAGCAGACATTTGGAAACGTGGCCAGCCGGCGCAGGTCCGATTCCCACGGCTCGAGCCCGCCTTCCGCGATGGGCGGCTTGGCGATGTGGTCGAGCACGAATGGCTGGCCGGGAAATTCCTCAACCAGCTTGACGGCGGCCGGAAGCTGCCGGGGATAGACCAGCACATCGTACGTCAGGCCAAAGGCGGCCAGCTGCGCGATCCCGCGCCGGAAATCGTCGCGCAGCATAAAACGGTCATCGGGCTCGTCCTGAACAATGTGGCGGACGCCCACCAGCTTCGGATGCCCGGCAAAGTGATCCAGCTGCCGAGCGCAGATCTGGCGAGCGCAAATCGACCCACCCCACCACCCCGCGAATGAAATCGTGCCGATCGGCCAGTTCCAGCAGCCAGCGCGTCTCGTCGATGTTCTGCCGCACCTGCACGGTTACGCAGCCGTCAAAATCCAGCGCTTGCAGCAGCGGCTTCAGGTCCGGGGGCATGAAGTCGCGCCTGAGCGCTGCCAGCTTGTCGGTCATCCACGCGTGTTCGGCGGGATCGTATTGCCAGAAATGCTGGTGCGCGTCGATTTTTCTTTTGGTTTTGGACAAATCCATCGGCGGTCCCAAGCTCGCAATTATAGTGATTATATGGGTTTACAACCTCTGTGGAAGATCATTGGGCTCTCCGCCTGTCTGGCTTGCTCCATCACCCAGGCGCAACCGGCAAAGCCCCGAATCACGCTGGACGAATACCTGAATACAACCGACATCAAGGATGCGCGCCTTTCGCCGGACGGCAAGGCCGCCGTTATCGCCACCGAGGTTTCCGACTGGAAGCATAGCCAATACCGGCAGGATCTGTGGTATTGGACGGCCGGGACCGGCCTGCGTCCGCTGACCCATGGCGGAAGCGAAGAGAATCCGCAGTGGAGCCCGGACGGCAAATGGATCGCTTTTGACAGCGATCGGCCGCTGCCCGGCGACGACACCGACGAAGACGGAGAGCCCACCAGCTGACTCGGAAAAGACCAGCCGGGTTTGGGTCATTCCCGTGTCCGGTGGCGAGGCCCTGCCGCTATACAAAGAAAAGCTCGAGGTGCATTCGTTCGCGTGGTCGCCGGATGGCGCCAGCCTTTACTTCTCCGTGACCGCTCCGCTCACGCCCGAGCAGGAGGAGGAGAAGAAAGCGCAGTGGAAGGACGTGATCCGCTGGCGCGAGCAGGACCGGGGCGACGTACTGTTGAAGATAAATGTGGCGCAAGCGATAGAACGCGCCCTCTCCATTCCGCCGCCGGAAAAAGCGAAGGAGGAGAAGGGCCGCAAATCGAAGGCAGAAGGAAAAGGAGCCTCCCGTGCTGCCGCCCGGCGCCGGGACGATCGCTCAAAGCCCGCTCTGGATCGGCGAAGTGGCTCCCTCGCCGGACGGCAAAACCGTGGCCTTTACCACCGAGCCGGTGCACAAGAGAATGGAGAGCCCACAACCGTACGAGGTGTACCTGGTTGGCTCTGATGGCGGCGAGGTTCGCCAGATCACGCATAACAACGCCGTCGAATCGAAGCTGCAGTGGGCGCCCGACGGACATTGGCTTTACTTGATGGTGCAGGCCGGCTTTGGCTCCCTCGATAGCAAATATCGGGATGTGCAGGGCCGGCTTTATCGTCTTGACCCGGCAACCGGGAACGTGGAGCGCCTGGGCGGGAGCTTCGAGGGCTCCTTTGACGACTTCGTTCTTCTGCCCGACGGGCGCGAATTGGCGCTGGGCCTGAAGGGCACGGAAAAGCAGATATACAGCATCGACGGGCGGGAACGCCGCCAAACTCCCCGGGCTGCCCGGCCACTACACGGGCTTGAGCGCCGCCAGAAACGCCAATGCGCTGCTGGTTCGGCACTCAACCATCCAGGAGCCCGGAGCAGGTTTACCTTGCCGCCGATCCGCTTCGCCCGGGCGAGCTGAAGCCGATGACGGATTTCAACCCGATCTTCGCCCAGCGCGCCCAGCCGGAGTGGCAAACCTATTCCTGGAAATCCGACGACGGGCACACCGTCGAGGGAGTACTGATCTTTCCCCCGGGGAAGAAGAATGCCCGGCATTTGCGCATGCTGACGTTGATCCACGGCGGTCCTGCCGACGCTGACGGCGACTACTTCGGTGCCGACTGGTATGACTGGGCGACGCTGGCCGCCGCGAACGACTGGCTGGTCTTCCGCCCCAATTACACCGGTTCGGCGGGCTATGGGGATGACTTCATGCTGGGAATCTCGCCCCACCTGGTTTCCCGGCCGGGCCGGGACATCCTGGCCGGCGTCGATGCCCTGGTGAAGGATGGCTATGCCGATCCCGACCACCTGGCCATCGGCGGCTACAGCTATGGAGGGTACATGACCAATTGGCTGATCACCCAGACCACCCGCTTCCGGTCGGCCGTAACCGGAGCGGGAGCCGTGGAACACGCAGCCAACTGGGGCAACGACGACGGGACCTGGGACGATGCCTGGTACCTCGGCGGTCAGCCCTGGCAGAATCCCGATCTCTACCAGAGCGAGGCCGCGCTGTTTCGCTTCGACAAGGTCAAAACGCCCACCCACCTGGTGCAGGGAGACGCCGACGTGCGCGTAAGCTATCTGGAGGGCGTGACGATGGAGCGGGCCCTCGATCAGTTGGGCGTTCCCCATACGTTTCTCGTCTTTCCCGGGAGAGGACCACAGCCTGACCAAGAATCCCTGGCACGGCTATATCAAGCTGCGCGAGGAGTTGAAGTGGCTGGAGAAATACGATGGCCGGTAGCCCTGTCCCCAATCGGTCGCGCCTCCGTCTCAACCTTGTGGAAGCCCGCAGGGGCCCCGCCGCATCCTTTTAACCAGTAGGCATTTCAGGTCCATGACCCCAACGACGACCGAAACCCGGCAAACCTCGTTCCAGCAGACGCTGCTGAGCGCGCGCCGCACCATGATGATGAGCGAGATTCTGAAGCTCGCGCTCGACAGCTTTCGCGCCAGCAAGCTGCGCTTCGCGCTTACAGCTCTGGGCATGGTGATCGGCACGGCCTCGGTGATCCTGGTGGTCACCATCGGTCTCACCGGCAAGCAGTTCATCCTGAATGAAATCCAGAAAATCGGGACCAACGAGGTGGAGGTGGAATACGCCGGAGGCGGATCCACCAGTTCCGGCCGCGTGCTCTACAACGACCCCCTCACCCGCGACGATGAGAAGGCCGTACTGACCCAGGTTCCGAGTGTCATCGCCTCTTCACCCGTGCTCGAAACCCATGACCGCATCAGCTTCGGCGGAGGCGTGGTGAAAGACACGCTGGTCCTGGGCGTGAGCCCGCAGTACAAGGATGTGCGCAATCTCATCGTGCTGGCAGGGCGTTTCATGGACGATAAGGACGAAGGCGCCCACATCAAGTGCGCGGTCGTGACTGAACCATTTGCCCAGCAGATGTTCGGCAGCGCCGATGCAGCCATTGGCCAGACGTTTCAGATCCTCGGCATTCCCTTCACGATCGTTGGCACGTTCAAGGAGAGTGTGGACACATTCGGCCAGACCGAAATCTCCGACGAAACCATCCTGATCCCCTATTCCGTGGCCCGCTTATTTAACGGAACTGACAACGTGAAGCAGCTCTACTTCACCGTGCGCAGCATGGAAGAAGTCCCGGACGCCACCAACGAAATAAAGCGCGTGATCAGCTCCCGCCACAAGCCGAATTCGGTCTACAGGGCGCAAAACCTGAAGGAACTGCTCACCACGGCCGCAACCATCGCCAACGCTCTGACGGCGGTGCTGGTGCTCGTGGCCGCCGTGACTCTGGCGGTGGGCGGCGTGGGCATCATGAACATCATGCTGGCCACGGTGCGCTCGCGCATCCGGGAGATCGGTATTCGCAAGGCCCTTGGGGCCACCTATCGGGAGATCCAGCTCCAGTTCCTGGCCGAAGCGGTCCTCATTTCGCTTGCCGGCGGCGTGGTGGGTGTAATCGTCGGCCTGACATTGCCGCTTTCGATCCGGTTCTTCACCAACTACGCGTTGCCGATTTCGGGTTGGTCGGTCATGATCGCCCTGGCGGCGGCCACCATCGTGGGCGTGGTCTTTGGCACGGTACCGGCCACCCGCGCCGCGCAGATGGATCCCGTCGAGTCGCTCAAATATGAATGACGAAACGCGCCGGGATCCGGAGGAAACAGGCGAGCGGGACGATCGTGGCGGAGGGCCCAATCTTTTCCTCATCTACGGCCTGATCGCCCTGGCCATGCTGGCCGCCATCGCGGTTGCGGCCCTGGTGGTGCTTCCCTTCTACCATCGGCGATAAGATGCGGCAGACGCGATCCGCGCAAGGAGAATGACATGCCCACACAAGCTGAAAAGGCGGCCCGGTTCCAGGCTCTTCATCAGCGCCCGGAACCATTCGTTGTGGCCAACCCATGGGATGCCGGGACGGCGCGCATTCTCACCGGCCTGGGATTCGAGGCCCTGTCAACCACCAGCGCCGGGCTGGCCTTTACCCTGGGCCGGAAGGATGGCACCGCCAGCGTCAGCCGTGCTGAAGCCCTGGCCAACGCGAAGGACATCGCCGAGGCGACGGCGCTGCCGGTGGCCGCCGATCTCGAAAACGGCTATGGCCACCAGCCCGGAGGAGGCCGCGGAGACCATCCGCCTCGCCGCCGAAACCGCCGGGCTGGTAGGCGGATCGATCGAGGACGCCACCGGCGACCCGGCTCATCCGATCTACGAATTCAACCATGCCGTGGAGCGGGTTGCGGCCGCTGCAGCCGCGGCTCGTAGCTCTTCCCTTCCCCTTCATGTTCGTGGCGCGCGCAGAGAATTACCTGCACGGCCGTCCCGACCTCGACGACACGATCCGCAGGCTGCAGGCTTTTGAAGCCGCGGGAGCCGAGGTGCTCTATGCGCCGGGCATTACCAGCCCCGACGACATTCGCACTGTATGTGCCTCGGTCGGCAAGCCGGTCAACGTGCTGATGGGCCTCAAGGGAGTTCCGATGCTCTCGCTCAAGGAATTGGGCGCTCTCGGAGTGCGGCGGGTCAGTTTAGGTTCCGGGTTTGCCCGCGCCGCCATGACGGCGTTTCTGCGTGCGGCGCGCGAGGTGCGCGAACAGGGCACGTTCACGTTTACCGAGGAAACCTTGTACATGTCGGAGATTGCAGCGCTGTTCGGATGAGAGGTCCGCTTATGGTGCCTCGGCGCGTTCAGGACTCTCTTGAAGGCTGTTCGATACCCTCGGCAATCAGCACCGGAATGCCATCGACGATGGGATAAATCCGCCCGCATCCATTGCAAATCAGTCGGGGCCCATCAAGATGCAGGTTCCGAAGCAGGCAGGGCAAGCGAGCTGGTCAAGAACCGAAGCCAGGAGCGGGGTAACCCCAGACCCAGGCGAGGAATCGGATTGCCCGGATGTGTCAGACATGGGAAGGATTAGTGAATGGTGGCGTCATCGACTGGTTCGGCATTGCGGGTCTGGCGGTGGGAATTGCGGGCGAACTCCTGCTCGATCCGTTCGTTGGTGCCCGCCTTGGCAAACTCGTAAGCCACGCGGATGCCGTTATAGATCGCGTTGTCGTTCGATGAGCCGTGGCCGATGATGCAGACGCCGCGCACGCCCAGCAGCGGCGCGCCGCCGTATTCGGTGTAGTCCAGCCGGCGGCGAAACGCGTTGAAAGCCTGGCGCGAAAGCAGCGCACCCACCTTGGCGGTCACCGTGCGGGTGAGCGACTCGCGCAGCACATCGCGCACAAAGCGGCCCACGCCTTCGCTGGTCTTCAGAGCCACATTGCCCACAAAGCCGTCGCACACGATCACGTCGGCCTGGCCGCTGAAGATGTCGCGGCCCTCGACGTTGCCGATGAACTTGATGGGCAGCGCCTTGAGCAGCGGAAACGCTTCGCGGGTCAGTTCGTTGCCCTTGGTCTCTTCCTCGCCAATGGAGAGCAGCCCCACGCGCGGCGATTCGATCTTGAGCACGCTGCGCGCGTACATCTCGCCCATGACCGCGAATTGCTCCAGGTTATGCGCCTTGCAGTCCACGTTGGCGCCGACATCGAGCAGCACGCAGGGGCTTCCCGTGGCGCTGGGCATCGGCGTTGCCAGGGCCGGCCGGTCCACGCCGGGCAAAGCGCCCAGCACCATCTTGGCCGTAGCCATGGCGGCGCCGGTGTTGCCGGCGGTCACAAATCCCGCCGCCTTGCGCTCCCGCACCATCTTCAGGCCGACGCGCATGGAGCTGTCCCGCTTGGTACGGACGGCCTGCGCCGCCTTCTCGTCCATGCCGATACGTTCCGAAGCATGGTGAACGACGATGGGCAGGTCCTCGTCTTCGAGATGCTCGTCGAGCAGGTCGCGCAGCTCGGGCTCGGGCCCGACGAGATGCACGCGCACAGGCAGAGCCCGGCACGCGAGGATCGCCCCGCGAATCTCGGGCTCAGGTGCTTTGTCGGAACCTACCGCATCCAGCGCGATGTCAATGAGCATCGATAGACCAGCTTACTTGGCGGCTTCCTTGACGTCCAGAACCGCTCGGCCCTTGTAGGCCCCGCATTTGGGGCAGGCGCGGTGGGGCAGCTTTTTTTCGTGGCAATTGGGGCACTCGGACACGCCGGTGGCGGTCAGAAAATCGTGCGCGCGGCGATTGGCGGTGCGGCGCGTGGAGTGGCGCCTTTTCGGATTCGGCATGGTGCAATTCCTTTCGTGTCTCTGTCCGTCATCGGATCCGGTCTCAGACCGCAATCCGCTTGTCAGCCTTGCGGCACGGACAGAAGCATCGGAGTTCTCAAGGGGCTCATTCTTCAGGACTTGATCCGGGCGCGGAGGCCAGCCAGCGCCTCCCAGCGGGGGTCGCCCGGACCCTCGTCGCAGGAGCAAGCCTGGCTGTTGCGGTTCTGGCCGCAGCGCGGGCAAAGTCCCTTGCAGTCGGGCTTGCACAGGGTCCTGACCGGCAGAGACAAAAGTACCTGCTCCCGCAGCACATCCTCAAGCAACAGACTGTCCTTTTGATAATACCCGATTTCGGTTTCGGGCGCAGTAATCGACCGTTCCGGCGCGTCCGCGTCGGCTCCCACCGGCCGGAAAATCAGGTCGAAGTCCGATGCCAGCGGAATCGTCACCGGTTCCACGCAGCGGGCGCAGGGAACTTCGAATTTGCCATCGAAATGCCCCCTGAGCCGGATATCGGCCACAATATCCTTCGGGCCGCGGTGCTCGTGCAGCACCTCCGCCCGCCCATCGGCGGCCAGCGGCCCGCTCTGCTCCGCCTCTTCCCCGAAATCGATCGACCCCAGGCTTGAACTGGAGATCGAAATCGATCGGCTCCCGCTCCAGTTCGCTAATCTTGAATTCCATAAATATGAGCCTACGGCCACCGGAACAGACCGTCAATCGTAACTGCGGCTCTCCCCGGCCGTAATGATCGCAGACGACATTTGCCCCCTCGAGGCTGGCCATCCTCGGTAAATATCTGCAAAAATAAGCCGATAACCCGGTTTGATGAATGCAGGCGACTAAGTCTGAACGGCTTCACTGTTTGAGGCGAATGATGAGAAGCGCCCACCCAGACTCGCAGCCCGCTCCAGAAGTGGATTTCCGGATGCTGCTCGAAGGCAGCCTGGATATGATCTGGCTGGCCAGGGTGAAAGACGGCGTGCACCGGAATCTCTACTGTTCCCCTTCCACCTTGCCAATCCTCGGCTGGACTGTGGAGGAACTTGTTCATATGCAACTTGAGTCAATCTTTACTCCCCAATCAATCGCGGTGATTGCGGAAGACGTCGAAAAGATCTCCAGCGGTCAACCGACCAGCATGGTGATGGTCGAAGCGGTTCGCAAGGATGGCCAGCATATCTGGCTCGAAAACAAGGTGCGTCTCTTGGATCGAACCCCGGATGGAGAGTTGTCGGTCGTCATTTACATGCGGGACGTAACCGAACGAAAGCGCCTCCAGGACCAACTCGCAAAGTTCGCGCTAATCGACGGGCTCACCGGCATCGATAATCGCCGGTCGTTTGATCAGGCAATCGATCGGGAATGGAAGCGAGCGATGCGCACCGGCTCTGCCTCTCTCGCTTCTTCTCTTCGATGTGGATCATTTCAAATTGTTCAATGACACCTACGGACATCAGGTAGGCGATGATTGCCTCCGAGCCATTGCTCATGCCATCCGCGCTAACGTGAACCGGCCCGGAGACGTTGTGGCCCGCTATGGTGGCGAGGAGTTCGCCGTTCTTCTCCCGGCTACGGACGCCGAAGGTGCACAGATCCTCGCCAATACCCTCTGTGATCAAGTGGCCCGTTTGCGCGTACCGCATAACGCCAATGATGCCAGGGGCTTCGTCACCATCAGCGGTGGGGTCGCAACAGCTCTCGCCCGGTTCGGGGGGACGATCAAGATGCCGGAAGGCCTCCTGCTGGCCGCCGACGCCGCCCTTTATAAGGCCAAAAACGAGGGACGAAACCGAATTGCGGCCTCACTCCTCCTCGTGAAGGCCGACTTCGACAAAAATACGAATTAAGGCGCCGGCGTGACAACGTGGAGCGGGTTCGCTTCGCACCGGAAATAACCCGCGTTCCGCATTGCATGGCGAGCAGCGTTCTTCGGCGTCCGGCAAAGGCGAACCGCAGCGAAAAAATGGCATCCCGCTCCGCGCTGCGTCATCATGGAGAGCAGCCTCTGCTGTCGATTCCCGAATAAGGAGTGTTCCCCCATGCCTCTCCCCAAGGACGAACGCGTCGTTGCCCTGGCCGGCGAACTGCTGCAGCAATTCGACCAGCTTTTCGGGATTCATCCCGGCTACCGTGCCGCGCACGCGAAGGGCGTAATGCTCACCGGCACGTTCAAGCCGTCCGCCGGCGCCAGGGCCCTGACCAAAGCGCCGCATGTGATGCGCGAATCCACCCCGGTAACAGCCCGCTTCTCCAACTCCACCGGCATTCCCGATATGCCCGACCACGCGCCCGATGCCAATCCCCGCGGCCTCGCCATCCGTTTCAATCTCGCCGAGCATGTCCACACCGACATCGTGAGCCATTCGACCGACGGCTTCCCCACCCGCGACGGCTACGAATTCCTGGAGCTCCTGCGTGCGATTGCCGCCAGCGGGCCAGACGTTCCTTCTCCAAAACCCGTAGAAAAGTTCCTGGGCTCGCATCCCGCGGCGCTGGCCTTTGTGCAGGCCCCCAAGCCGTTTCCTTCGAGCCTGGCGCGCGAGTCGTATTTCGGCGTAACGGCATTTGCCTTTATCAATGATGCCGGGCAGAAAAAGTTCGGCCGCTATCGGATCGTTCCCGAGGCCGGGAACGACTATCTCACCGATGCACAAGTCGCCGGGCTCACGCCCAACTACCATTTCGATGAAATTGCCGCACGCGTTGCAAAGGAGCCAGCCCGGTTTCAGGATCAACGTGCAGGTTGCCGCGGAGGGAGACACGGTAGACGACGCGACTATCCACTGGCCCGAAAGCCGCGAGCAAGTTGAACTAGGCACTGTTGAGCTGGACCAGGTGGTACCCGACACCCCGGCGCAGCAGAAGCACATCATCTTCGATCCGATCCCGCGCGTGGAGGGCATCGAGGCTTCGGCTGACCCGCTCCTTGAACTCCGCGCCGCCATCTACCTGCTGAGCGGCCGGCGGCGCCGGAGTGCGAACTGATCGAATCCCGGCAGCAGATCGGCCCTCGCGATCCATGAGGGATCCGGTCGCTTCTGTTTAATCCGATTCCGTCATGCGGCGCGCTGCTTCCCGCGCTTCGATGATCTGCAATGCGTGCCGCTTCGGATGCATCGCCAGCAGCAGCAACATTTCGTAGCAGTTCACCGGCCGGGTGATCAACGGATGGATGGTCAGCCACGAACGCAGTTCGCCGTTGAACTCCTCGACGAACCGCACGGTCTCTTTTCTGACCGCGTTAAACTCATTGACCGCCTCGGCAAGCGTTTTTGCATGGCTGCCCGGCATTACGGGCTCCGGCGCGTCAATGCGCCGGGCTCGATTCATAGCCAGATCCTGGAATTTCGCTTCGCGCGCCTGGTCGTAGTGGGATCGGTCGCTCTCCTTTGCCTCTCCGAGCCTCCGCAGGAGAGCCGCTTCGGTCAGGACCAGGTGTTCGACGCACTCCACGATGGACCACCGCTCGGGCGCGGGCTTGCAATGCGCGATTTCTTCATCCACTCCCGCAGGGCCGCTTCGAGCGCCCCGCTTCCTTCGCGAAGCACACGCAGAATCTCCTGTTTCTCAATTTCCTGCATCGCAGACTCCCGCACGCGTCATGCGCGCCCTCCGCATTATCCTCGAAACAGGTTGGCGGAGGCGAAATGCAAATTCGCGATGCTGTCCAGGCCGACTTCGAGCAGATCACGGCCATCTATAACGAGGTTCTGACCAACTCGACCGCCATCTACAACGACAGGCCTGCGACCGTCGAGGAGCGCGTCTCGTGGTGGCGCAGCCGCGTATCCCAGGGCTTTCCGGTGCTGGTCGCCGCCGACGGCCGCGCGGGTGGCCGGCTTCGCAACCTTTGGGACTTTCGTGCCTGGCCCGGTTATCGCTTCACCGTCGAGGGGACCGTTCACATACACTCCGGCACGCGCGGCCAGGGCGTCGGAACAAGTCTGCTCCGCGCGATCCTTGCGCAGGCGCACGCTTTGGGTAAACACGTGATGATCGCCGGCGTCGACTCGGAGAACGCCGCCTCTCTCCGCTTCCTGGAGCGCTTCGGTTTTGAGCGCGCCGGCCAACTGCGCGAAGTGGGATACAAGTTCGACCGCTTCCTCGATCTCGTGTTTCTGCAATATTGGATCACGCCGCTCGAATTCGAGAGGACCGTAGCATGACCATCTCCGTCAAACCCGTTCGGTGGAAGACATTTTGCCATGGCGCGATCTTTACCGCCAGGAGATGCGCTGCCAGATCGTTCACGACAATATGCATGCGCGGCCGGGCTGGACGCAGCCCTACATGGTCGAGGTGCAAGGAGCCGCGGCCGGTTACGGCTCCATTTTGATCGGTGGCCCATGGACCGGGACGAGGACCGTATTCGAGTTTTATCTCGCTCCGCAACATCGCGCGCGCGTATTCGATGCTTTCAGCGGCCTGCTGACGGCGAGTGAAGCGACGGCCATCAAGGCGCAGACCAACGACGCTCTGCTCACCGTCATGCTGCACGCATGGGCGAAGAACATCGTCAGCGAAGCGATTGTTTTCGAAGACAAGCTGACGACCGCGCACACGCTGGACGGTGCGATCTTCCGCCGGCGGGGAGAGCCCGATCATGACTGGTGTCTTGAGATCGACGGCGCGATCGCGGCGACCGGGGGAATCCTCTATCACTACAACCGGCCCTATGGCGATATCTACATGGAAGTGGCAGAGACCTGCCGGCAGCGCGGCCTCGGCTCGTATCTCGTGCAGGAGTTGAAGCGAGTCTGTTATGAGCTGGGGAGCATTCCCTGTGCGCGCTGCAACCCTGAGAACATCGCTTCGCGCAAGACGCTGCAGAAGGCCGGCTTTGTTCCCTGCGCCCACATTCTGAGCGGAACCCTCTGACCACGATGCGGTCGCGGGCCATGCAATTTCTGTTGACTTTTTAGTTAATAACTGATATAATACTAAAGGTGCGGCTAGCTCTGAAGTCCACTATGCAATGCCGCCTAGGAGGATCCATGCAGCCATCGAACGACGCTATCGAAACCTTCTTTCGCGAATTCGAACAACGCAGCGACCGCGGCGACATCCCCGCTCTCCTTCCTCAGTTCGCCGACACCTTCATGGCCGCGGGACCGCAGGGCGCGCAGTGCATCCGCGCCGCCGATTTTGCCCTGGCCTTGCCCAAACGCAAGCAGTTCTTCGACAGCCTTGGTTGCCGGTCCACTGCGCTGGTGTCGCTCGACTACAACCGACTCGATGCTCGCTACGTCCTGGCCAAAACGCGCTGGCGCATGACATTCGCGCACGAAGACGGCGAACAGAAAGAAGTCCTGGCCGACTCCGCTTACATCGTCGATACCGGAACCGAGACCTTCAAGATCGTGTTCTATCTCGCCCACCAGGACATCATGCACCATGCTCGGGAACGTGGCATCCTGCCCCGATGACATCGAAGTCCGGCGATGCTCGCCGGACTCGCCGACTATTCATGAAGCTTCTGGAGGACTAGAATCGACATTGGAGCTTACTGGTATGAGAACTCACTTCTTTGCCGCTGTCGCGATCGCGTGCACCGCGGTGCCAGAAGACGGCCCGCGGCTGATCCCGCTGATGACAACTCCGCGTTCTTCAGTCTGACTTTTCTGAAGAGGCCGGCGCACTCGACGAACCGCTGTATGCAGCGAGAGAAAGCCGATCCTGGAGAGGAAGCGAAGGCCGTCCGCTGCGCTCCGATCTACACCGGCTCCGCGGAACGCATGGCTACGTCCGGCATGCTCGCGGTCGACCCAGAACATCCGAAGTCAGGCCGCGGCCGCCGATGATGGAAGCGGCGAAGACATTCCGGGCACGTGCGAGCCTTGAGATCACGGCCGCCTGCGCCCAGCCCTGCTCTACGCGTTCGGCTTTGTTCCGAGACAGGCACCGGAATTTCATTTTCCGCATCCGCTGGCCGGCCTAGGCTCGATGCATCGTGATGGAGAAGCCAATCCGGTAAGAAGGACCCTTCCACTCGCTGGGTCCGTTATGTTGGATCGGAGTCCAATCATCCAAGGAGTGGCAACGTGAAAACACGTCTGACGATTGCATTGTATTTTGCTGGTTGGCGGCGGCGCCCCGATCGTTCGCCCAGGATCCGCTCGACGGCGTCTGGCAGGGATACGACGGAGAGTGGAGGCACGTTTCGCGGCAGTTGATCGCGCTTGCCGAAGCGACACCCGCCGGAGAAATTCGCATGGCGCCCGGCAGCGGGTGTGCGCTCGACCAGCGAGGTGTACATGCACATCGCCATGGCGAACTTCTACCTGCTCAGCGTCACCGGACCCAAGATGCCCGCAGACCTCAAAGAGGACATGGAAAAGAAGGTCACCATCGAAGGCGGACGTGATCAATTGGCTCAAGCGCTCGCTGGATGCCGTCAAACAAGGCGCATCTTGCTGAGACTCCGCAAGCACCTCGCGCGCAAAGTTCGCATTGAAGGCCGGCACGCCACGGTCGACGGCATGTATCTCCGCATCATCGTTCATGCCAACGAGCATATGGGCCAGTTAGTGGCGTATGCGCGCATGACCGGGGTCGTGCCTCCCTGGTCAGAGAAATAAGCTGGTTCCACGAGTGCACTGCGCGGCACGATGCCTATTTCCCACCCGCCACTTGCGCCAGCACCGGAGCGGATTGCGGCGCATGCAGATAATGGCTGGCGAATTCAAGGAAGGCGGGCCAGTTGGGCGCGGGGGTATGCCCATACCGATGCTGGCGGAAGGCGAGATCTCCCTCGATCAGGGCCGTCTCGATGGGCGGAAACTGGCTGGTCCCAAGATCGTTCTTGCCCAGCAGCCGGTACACCGGTCCGGCCGCCACCTCGGCCAGAAACATGCCCCGCGGATCGGCCCACGCATCGCCGCTCGGATCGGCATAGCCATCGCCGGTTGAGGCTCCGCCGCCAATAAATACCGGCCGCGGCGCGCTCAGCGCGATGAGTTCATGGTTGTCGACAGGCAGGTCTGCGGGCGTGAGCGGCCCGCCATAGCGCAGGAAGTTTCCATCGAACCAGTGATAGAGCGGCGCATTGGCGAGGTTGGGCATCTGCTCGCCGAAGATGTGCCGATAGAGCTTGGCGCCGCCCTCGCCCGAAGAGCTTGAATAAACGATCGCGAAACGCGGATCGAAAGCCATCGCAACCAGGACAGTCTTGCCGAAGCGGGAGTGCCCTTCCAGCCCAACCTGGCGCGCGTCGACAGCCGGGTCGGCTTCAAGGTAGTCCATCGCCCGGCTTGCGCCCCAGGCCCAGGCCCGCAGCGTGCCCCAGTCGTCGAGGCCACGCGGCTGGCCCTTGTTCATGAGCCCGATGATCCCTTCGGTAAGGCCCGACCCGTCGTCGGCCTGAAAGCTGGTGGGCTTGAGGACCGCGAATCCCCAGCCCTTATCGAGAACCGGCTGCCACGCAACTCCCCACTCCCCTGTCGCGCCATTGCCCGATGGCGGCTCGGCGGCCGGGCGCGCCGCAGCACGCTCGAAATCCTTGTCAAAGGCAAGTTCCATGATCACGGGAACAGGGCCGGAGGCTTTGGCGGGAGTGGTGAGGACGAGGTCGATGTTGACGGTGATTTGGGGATCGATGGAGTTGTCGACGTGGCCCGAAAGCCGCTTCGTGACCACATCCACCCCGCCGTATTTCTCGCGCGTGCTGCTGACCACTTGCCACGTGACGGCCGGCAAGTTGGCAGGCGCGCGCCCCAGGATTTCGTGTTCGTAGTCGGCGACGATTTCAGGACGGCGCTGGTCAAACCATCCTTCCGGCGAAGTCACCCTCTGGCCATTCTTGAGCACCAACGGGTCCGGAACATTCGGGATAGACGTTGGCTTTCGACTCGTCGTAGTTTGTGGCGTTGGGAGCCCTGGCATCGGTGGCCGGCGGCCGGCGCATGTCCGCGTCCTTGAGGCCGAGAAGGGCCAGCATCCGCTCCCGATCCTGCGCCGCGGTGAGGTGAACCGCGGCTGGATCGGCTGACGCAGCCTGACCCGGCCCATGCAGATATCGCCCCGCGAAGGTGAGAAACGTGGGCCAGTTGGGGCCCGGCGTGTGCCCGCCCGGCGTGCTGCCGCCAGGCGACGTCGCCATCGATCAGCGCCGTCTCCATGGGCGGAAAATCGCTTGTGCCCAGGTCCTTCTTGCCCAGTAACCGGTAGACAGGCCCGGCCGCAACCGCGGCGAGGAACATGCCCTTGGGGTCGATCCAGCGATCATCGCCATCGGTGGCGCCGCCGGAGATGAACACCGGCCGCGGCGCGCACAGCGCGATCAGCTCATGATTATCGACCGGCAGATCGCCTGGATTGAGCGGGCCGGCATACTTGAGGAAGTTGCCCGCCATCCAGTGATATTCATTGGTCGCCGCCACGTTGCCCACCTGCTCGCCGACGATGTGCCGATAGAGCTTCGCGCCGCCTTCGCCCGAGGAACTGACATAGGCAACGGCAAAGCGCGGATCGTACGCCATTGTCACGAGCGTGGCCTTGCCGTAGCGCGAATGCCCTTCGATCCCCACCTGCTTCGCGTCGACTGCCTTGTCCGTCTCGAAGTAATCGAGGCATCGGCTCGCTCCCCAGCCCCATGCCTTGAGCGTGCCCCAGTCGTCGAGCTTGCGCGGCTGGCCCTTGTTCACCAGTCCGATGATCCCCTTGGTCAAGCCCGCGCCGTTGTCATCCTGCGCGGTGGTGGGAACATACTCGGCATACCCCCATCCTTTCGCGAGCACCTGCTGCTGCCATGTCGGACCCTTCTGGTTCTCCGGCGCAAACTGCGGAAAGCGCTTGATGAGCATGGCCATGAATTCCTTGCTGAACCCAAATTCCATAATCACCGGCACAGGCCCTTTTGCATTCGCCGGCGTGCTCAGCGTCAGGTCGATGTTCACCGTGATGCTGGGATCCGTCGAGTTGTCGACGTGGCCCACCAGCGTCTTGGTCACCACCGGCACATCGCCGTTCTTTTCCTGGACCGTGCTCTTCACTTCCCACGTGACCTTGGGCAGATGGGCCGGCGTGCGCCCCAGAATCTCGCGATCATACAGCTCGACGATTTCCGGGCGTCGATCGTCCCACCACATCTTGGCCGTGGTGACAGTCTTTCCATTATTGAGCCGCAGCGCGTCGGGCAGATTGGGATAGACGTTGGCCTTCGACTCGTCATAGTTGGCTGCATGCGGAGACTTGGGATCGCTATCGACGCCGGGACGCAGTTCCTTGATCCCCAGCTCGTCCATGACCCGCTGGTGGTCCTTCTCTGAAGCGGCCTGGATGGCCAGCATCTCCGGCGTGGGCGTGAATGCCGGGCGCGGCGGTGTCGGCGGAGTCGCTGGTGTCGCCCCGGCAGGCGGTGTGGCGGGCGGCGCCTGCGCGCTCAAGGCCAGCGCCATGGTCCCCGCCAGCGCAGACAACGTGACCAGAACAATGCGGCCCGAAGCAGGAAACAATGCGCGCATGGATTGGGACCTCCAGGGCTTCCGAATGAATCGCGGGAGGAAGAATATCGATTTACTCAAGTCTCTGGCAAGGATGCCCGGCAGGGCATGCTGTCGGATCAACCACCTGCCCCTTCAAGCTTCAGCGCAAATTGCCGATTACGCTAGTGTCCACTCTGCGCAGCAAATCGCCCGCCGCGACGCTGGCGCCCTGTGCGCCTGGTTCGGGAGCCGGAAAGGAATCTCATCATGTCGTTTGCTCGCAATCTTCCCATCGCCCGCAAGTTCACCCTGGCCTTTGGCCTGGTGTGCATTCTGTGCCTGGGGCTGGGGACCTATTCGTTTTTCACGTTCCGCAGCATCGTGTCCAAGTGCCTTGCGGTGAGTGACGATTCGTTCCCCTCGGTGGTGCACCTGGCAAGGATCCAGCTCTCGATCGATCTTGTGCGCCGGTCCGACCTGGCCCTGCTGCTGTGCCAGACCCCGGAGTGCAATGCGCGCAATACCGCGCAGCGCCAGCAGGCCCTCGATGAATACCGCGCGTCCCTGAAAGCCTACGAGCCATTGATCGGTCATCCGGGCGAACGCGAGTTGTATCAGAAGTTCGTCGACTCCTTCGATCAATACCTGGAACTCAGCCGGCTCGGCGGCGCACAGCGGACGGCGGGCAAAATCGGCGACGCGCTCGACACCATCGCATCCGATGCGGCGGTGAACTCCGTGAGCCAGGCCGGTACGGCGGTAGCCGGGGACCTCGACCTCAATATCCGGCTGGGTTCCGACGCGTCGCGCAGCGCAACGGAAGTGAGCCGCGGCGCGATCTGGATCAATGTCGTCGTGACGCTGCTCATTGTCGCCCTTTCCGCGCTCGTGGGCGCCAGCCTCACCCGGGTGATTGCGCCCCGCATTGTGCGCGTCATGGGCATGCTTCAACAGCTCGCCGCAAAGGACCTGACCGCTCATGTCAAGGTTTCCGGCGGCGATGAGATCGGGCAGATGGGCGTGGCCCTCAACAACTCGGTCGCCGCGATTCGCGAAGTGGTCGAGTCGGTTGCCCGGGGTGCCGAGACGCTGTCGGCGGCCACCACGGAGATGAGCGCGCGCTCGGTGCAAAGCGCCGGCAATGCCAGCACGCAATCCAAGCGGACCAACCAGATCGCCGCCGCGGCCCAGGAGATGACGGCCACCATCGGCGAAATCAGCCACAGCGCGGAGAGCGCCGCCGGCGCCAGCCGTGGTTCGGCCGACACCGCTGTCAAGGGCGGCGCCGTGATGCAAACGGCCGCGGCCACCATGGAAAAGATCGCTGCCGCCACCACTTCGGTTTCGGAAAAGATGGCCTCCCTGGCCGCGCGCTCGGAAGAAATCGGCAAGGTGGTCAACGTGATTCAGGAGATCAGCGAGCAGACCAACCTGCTGGCCCTCAACGCCGCCATTGAAGCCGCGCGCGCCGGCGAACACGGCCGCGGCTTCGCGGTGGTTGCCGGCGAGGTGCGCCGCCTCGCGGAGCGCACCAAGGGCGCCACAGAAGAGATCGCCGCCACCATCCGCAGCATCCAGGAGGAGACGCGTTCCACGCTGCAGGTGATGGCGGAGAGCCGCTCAGCGGTGGAGACAGGGATGAGCGAAACCGCGCGGGCCCGCAACAGCCTCGAGGCCATCATCGAGTCCTCCCGGCAGGTCGAGAACCAGATCCAGTTCATCGCCACGGCGGCAACCCAGCAGACCTCGGCGGCGAGTGAAATCTCCGAATCCGCAGGCCAGATTTCGCAACTCGCGGTAGAGAATTCGCAGGGAGCCGAGGAAGCCGTCGAAGCGCTGAAGAATCTCGCCTCCCTGGCCACGGAACTCGATGGCATGATGCGCCAGTTCCATTTGGAGGAAGAAAAGCCAGCCGGCCGGCAGCACAGCCGGCAAGCCCAGGCCGGCATTCAACCCCGCGCTTGGGCTCCGCGCGCGCTTAAAAGAATGCTCCGTGCCCCATCCTTTCCGCTTCGTTTCGTCTGCGGAAAGGGTGGGAGACCACGAACCCAAACCATTCTTTTCATCCACCACCAATCGGGCATTGGCCGCCCGGAATATGCCATTCGTCCACCCGTCCAGCTCATTCATCCCAGAATCTTGACGAATTCTGGATGCGGAATTAACGACATCCCTCTCCCGATTCACTACTGTGATGACGTGCTGGCGAGGGCAGAGAAAACGGGAGCCCAAGCCGCTGGGGAGGTCAACATGAAATCCAGTTTTATCGCTGTTTGCGCTACCGCGGGCGTGGTCCTGGCTTCCGCACTGGCCGAAACCCGGACGGCACCCAGGCTGAACGCTGCCTCGCTCGCCCGTGTCGAGGCCGTCACCGCCTATTGCGAGAACGTTGACCCGGCGTCCGACTCCGAATACGTGACCAGGGTGGCCGTCGCGATGCGCGGTCATTCCGACGCCGAAGTCGGGCTTGCCCGCAACAGCAGCGAATACCGGCAGGCACTAACGGAAGCCAACGAGACGCTGGCCAAGGTTCCGGCAAATTCCGCCATCCGGGCCTGCACCGAGTACCTGGCCGAAAAGTAAGCCGCTTAACGCACCATCGCCTTGGTTCTCTCCATTCGCCTTGGTTCTCACCCTTTCGCCGGAACGATCAGGGAGTCGGCCTTCGAATCGAGCGCGAACCGGCGCCGAGCCGACTCCCGCCGGCGGGAACGGCATCGAAATACGGCCAGGAGGCATCATGCCTGACCAACCTGACGATCCCCTTCACTACGAAATGAAGATTCCGCCCGAAAAGCACACCTCTGACAAGGGGAAAGATTCAGATCAGCCCCGGCCCGAGGACCCCGCCCGATTCCATGAGCAAAGAAGACGACGCTGGCGCAGCCATGGCGAGCCTCAAACAAAGCACCCCTGAAAGAGGGAATGCTTCCTGACGCCGCTGCGTCGGCTTCATCCCAAAAATAGATGGGACTGCGGCGCCCGTTGTCCCACAGGGCCCCGCGCGGCCGTGTGCATGCCGTCGCGTGTGCGGCCAGGCGCGTTCCTGCGGATGTGGGATTCGCCCCCACTCTTTTATCCTCGCCATCACGGTGCTATGGTAGCCTCCGGTTGTAGTCATCGCGGGGCGGCGGTACCGTGCGCCGCGGAGTGATCACTCATTTTCGAAGAGGGAGACTCGCATGAGCGCCACCAAATACGACCTGGTCGTCATCGGCTCCGGGCCATCCGGACAGCGCGCCGCGGTAGCCGCTTCCAAGATGAAGAAGCGCGTTTGCGTGGTGGAGTCGCGGGCCGTGGTGGGAGGCGTGTGCGTCAATACCGGCACCATTCCCTCCAAGACCATGCGCGAAGCGGTGCTGCACCTCTCCGGATACAACTACCGCTCCGTCTACGGCATGAATTACCGCGTCAAGGAAAAGATCACCATGGCCGACCTCGCCTTTCGGGTCCAGGCGGTGATCAAGACGGAAGTGGACGTGACCGAGGCGCAGATTTCGCGCAACGGCATCGACATCGTTCACGGCATGGCTCATTTTGTCGATCCCACCCACGTGCGCGTCGAAGGCTTCCAGGGCGAAACCACGCTCGAAGCCGACCGCATCATCATCGCCGTGGGAACCCGGCCGGCCTCATCGCCCAAGGTGCCCATCAACGGCCGCACCATCATCAACAGCGACCAGGTCCTCGACCTGCCCACCCTGCCGCGCTCGCTGATCGTGGTCGGCGGCGGCGTCATCGGCGTGGAATATGCCTGCATGTTCGCCATCCTGGGCGTGCGCGTCACCATCATTGAGAAGCGCAACAAGCTGCTCGAATTCGCCGACCAGGAAATCATCGAAGCGCTCAGCTATCACCTGCGCGACAGCCGCGTGACCATGCGCCTGGGCGAAGAAGTCCAGAGCGTGGAGGAGTTGCCCGACGGCACCGTGGTCGCCAACCTCGAGAGCAAAAAACGGATCTCCGGAGACGCCCTGCTCTTCGCCGTGGGCCGGCAGGGGGCGATCGACGATCTCAACCTGGCCGCCGCCGGAATCCAGGCCGACAATCGCGGCCGCATCGTCGTCGACGAGCACTACCAGACCAGCGTCCCGAACATCTATGCCGTGGGAGACGTAGTCGGCTTCCCTGCCCTGGCGTCGGTGTCGATGGAACAGGGCCGGATCGCAGCTGCGCGCGCCTTCAACGACAAGATCACCGCTTCGAACCCGAGCCTTTATCCTTACGGCATTTACACCATTCCCGAAATCAGCTTCATCGGCAAAACCGAGGAGCAGCTCACCGACGAAGACGTGCCATACGAGGTAGGCATGGCGTACTATCGCGAGGTCGCGCGCGGGCAGATTCGCGGAGACACCACCGGCCGGCTGAAGCTGATCTTCCATCGCGACACGCGCAAGATACTGGGAGTCCACATCATCGGCGAGGGAGCCAGCGAACTGGTCCACATCGGCCAGGCGGTGATGACGCTTGAAGGCACCGTGGATTATTTCGTGCAGACGGTATTCAACTACCCGACCCTGGCGGAGTGCTACAAGACCGCAGCCTTCAACGGCCTCGGCAGGCTGTCCCGTTACCAGGGCTGAAGAGGGATCGGAGCGGGCGGGCGGATGCCGCGTCCCCCGGGAGGGAAAAATGACAACTGCCATCGGCGTCGTGATGACCGAACACATCGTGGCCGGGCGGATGGAAAATCATCGGCTCGTAGGCGAGCCGGTGCGTTACCCCGGTGACGCGACGGAAGTAGACGCGCTCACGGTCCTCCCCGGCGGGGATCTGCTGGAGATTCTGGCCAATCAGATAACCGATCTCGCCGGCAAAGAATCGCCGGTGGAGGCGATCGGAGTCGCGGTGCCGGGCGTAGTTCGTCACGGGATCGTCGAGGACGCGCCGAATCTAACTCAGATCAAAGGTATGCGGATGGCGGAGGAACTGGGGCGAGTCCTGGCGGGCCGTGGCATCCATGCGCCGGTGCACATTGCCAACGACGCTGACGCCATTGCCGCCGGAGTAGCCGCCAAGCACGGCCAACTCGATCGGCTCACGCGCGTCTGGACCATCGGCAACGGCATCGGCTACGGCCGCTGGCCCTACGTCGAAGGCGTATGGGAGGGAGGCCACATCACCGTCACCCTCGACCCCAGGGAGCGCTTCTGCGGCTGCGGCGGCATCGGCCACCTTGAAGGCATCATGGGCTACCGCGCCATGCGCCTCCGCTTTCTCGACCGCGAGCCGGAAGAAATCTTCGCCCATGCCAAGGAGGGCGATACGAAGTGCCGTGAGTTTGTGGATCTGTGGCACCGCGCGCTGGCGGCGGGGACGTCTTCGTTCATCCACCTGGCCGGACCGGGGCGGTTCTACTTCACCGGGCACAACGTGGGGTTCGTCGACGTGCCGCTGCTGAGGGCGCATCTTGAAACCATGGTGAAAATGAGCCCGCTGCAGAGCTTCTCGCTTGAAGTGCTGCCCAACGACGACGAAACGGCTTTGCTGGGTGCAGGCGTCAGCGCGCTGCGCGCCCTGACCTGGTAGGCGGCAACGCAAGCAGGTATCTCCTATGCCCATTCGGCCGTTTTCTCTGCCCTGGTCCGCTGCGGCGGACGAGGATTTGCGCGCAGCGTCTCGATCGCACGCGCTGGCCAGAAGAAGTTCCAGATTCGGGCTGGACATACGGAACCGATCCCGGTTTTCTCCGCGACATCTGCCGGTACTGGCGTGAACGGTTCGACTGGAAGGCCCAGGTCGAGCAGATGGCGTCCCTGCACCACTTTCAATATTCAGCGCGATGGGCCCGATATTCATTTCGTTCACGAGGCCGGCAAGGGACCCGCCCCGATCCCTCTGATTCTCACCCACGGTTGGCCGGGTTCGTTCCTGGAGTTTGTGAAACTCATTCCGCTGCTGACCGATCCCGGCAGCCATGGAGCCGATCCGGCCGACTCGTTCAGCGTGGTCGTGCCTTCGCTTCCGGGATTCGGATTCTCGGGCCAGCCCGGCCCCGGAGTGAATGCATTCACAACCGCCGATCTCTGGGCGGCCTTGATGAGCGAACTGGGATACGAGCGCTTCGCGGCCCAGGGCGGAGATATCGGCGCGAGTGTGACGACCGCGCTCGGCCTTGCGGCATCCCGGCCGGCTCTTTGGGATTCACCTGAACTTCATTCCCGGCTCGTACCGGCCTCATCTGCCCCAGGGAACGCAGCTCACAGCCGCGGAAGAAGGCTTCCTCGCGGAAGTGGCCACGGTGGCGCGACGACCATGGCGCCTACGCCCATATTCAGCGCACGACGCCGCTGACTGCCGCTTACGGGTTGAATGATTCTCCCGCCGGACTCGCGGCGTGGATCCTGGAGAAATTTCGCCAGTGGTCTGATGGCGACAGCGCCTTCACGCGCGACGAGCTACTTGCAAACGTCACGCTCTACTGGATGACAGGGACGATTTATTCCTCCTTCCGCATGTACTACGAAGGCGGAAAAGCGCCGATGTCATTTGGCGAAAACGAGCGGGTTCAGATTCCCTGCGCGGTCGCGCATTTTCCCCGCGAAATCCTGTTTCCGCCCAGCCTCTGGGTGGAGCGCGGATTCAATGTGGAGCAATGGACCGAGATGCCGCGGGGAGGCCACTTCGCCGCCTGGGAGCAGCCCGAATTGCTGGCCGACGACCTGCGCTGCTTCTTCCGCCAGTTCCGGTGACCCGTTTGTCTTTCTGAAAAAAAACAGCGGCACATATGTTCTATGTGCCGCTTCAGAAGTCGTGCAAGTGAAGGCTTCCTGCCAAGTAAACCCCGGTTTACAGCTTGCGCAAATAGGTCTGCGAATAGCGGTCGTGCCAGCTCATGTGATCCTCGTCGAAGATGGACCAGGCGATGCCCAGGCCCACCGGCAGCAGAGACAGGGCCATCGCGCCCAGCCGGCGCCGCAACTGCGCGCGTGTGGGGCTCTGGTCGTCAAATGTGCAGAGACCGATCCCTGCATACTTCATACCCGGCGTGCCAACGGGAAACGCGAAGAAGAATGCGTAGTAAAGAAGTCCGATGAGGGCCAGCAGCCCAACGCCCAGAACCTCCCCGGCCTTGCCTTCCGGCGGATGGCTGAATTGGTGCGCGACCAGGAATCCGGCGATGACGAAGCTCGCAAGGATCAAGGCGCCGTCGACCGCGGCAGCCATGAGACGCAGTGCCCATGGGCGCCACCGGAAACCGCGTCGCCGCCAGGTCCACCGTGGACGCGGAGGCCGGCAGTCCGACCGGCAGGTTATCCAGCCGAATGCCCGACCAGTCGGGCCGGTTCCAGATAGACGAAGTCGCGTCCTGGCCTGCAGGGCGCGCTTCAACAGTAGTTGAAATCGCGCTGGGATCGACTTCGAAGATGCTGAGTTGCCCTTCGGCCTCGGTTACAGCGCCCTCGGCCAGCCGTGGCCGGATCTTCCGAGTCGCGATCAGTTCGCGCGGGAACTCAATGAGATTGGCATGTTCGGGCTCGGTTTCTGCGACTTCGATCGGTTTGTGGCGCAGATTCTCGGTCGCCTCGGCCGGACTCCACCAGTCTTCAACCGACAGTTCAAATTCTTCCTGCGCCCGTCGGGGAGCCGGCGCCGGCTTCCGCTCGACTGGACGCACCGGAAGATCGGGGTCCCAGCGGATGCCGAACGACCGGCGCTCGGGCTTCAAGAGGAGCCGGAACCGCGGGTGCAGCGGGACCCGGCTCCGTTGTGCTCTTGTCCCGCAGCGGTTGAACCTGCGGGACTGAAGCTGGTTCTGGAATTGGCGCCAGGGGCACGGAAGGAGCGATCGACTGAACAACGGCAGGCCCGCGGAAAGGCTGTTCCTGGGCCGCGGCATGCAATCCGGCTAGCGCCGACTCCGCGTGCGCCTGCGCCTCGAGGGCCACCTTGGTGGCGATCTCCGCGTGGCGCACCGCAACCCGCGCCTCTTCGGCTTGCAGTTGGCTGTAGCTCGGCGCCTTGGCGTAGCGCGCAGCCACACGGGCCGCGGCCTCGGCAGCGCGACTGGCGCCGGGCGCGGGCGTCTCAGAAGAATTCTCCGAGCCTGTGGTTGAGATCTTGCGGTTCTTGTGGGCGGCGAGCCGCCGGTTCACTTCTTCTTTCCACTGGGGCGTAAAGTTCGGCTGTGTGCTCAAAGCTCCAAAAATCCCTTCAGGTGCGGCTCTTGTTTGGGGCCGCCATTTGGTCCGCTGCGGGCGGACGTTTGTCTCGCTGGAGGTCGGAGATCGGTGGATGAAATAGCAGGGTTCGCCCGGATTCGTGCGATCCGTGCGCCTGGGTGAGAAGCCGGGTTGTCCTGCTGCCAGAGCGGCTCGGTGCGCGTCCTCAAGCGTAGAGCCCGCATTTGCTATGCTGGGCCTTGGCTTTGCGGATGCGTCCTCGCACTTTTGTGTTTATCACGATGATGGCCCTCTGTCACTGGATGGTTAGGGGGCAGGTGTTGACCAATGCGTTACCTCCTGCGCAAATTGCGCCCCCGCCCCACGACTCATCTGAAGCATCCCTGCCCGGAGAGCACGGGCTTCCCGACGATCCGGGACAGGAAGCCTTGCCCATCGCGCAGCCCGAACCGATTCCCCGCGGCGGAATACCGGTAGAGTGGAAGGCCGATCGCCAGACGTGGGCCGGTCATACCGCAACGCTCTACGGGGTCGAGGAATTTCATTACCGCGACTACGTTTTGCGCGCCGACAAGGTCGTCTATAACCAGGAGACTTCGGAATTGGAAGCCGAGGGGCATCTCCAGATGTCGGGCGGTCCCGAAGACATTGTGCTCACGGCTTCGCACGGCGACATGCGCCTGAACATGCACACCGCGCGCTTTTATGATGTGACCGGGACCGCTCGGGGTGCGCCGCGCCGGACGCGCCATCGTGTACTCCACTCCCAATCCATTTCTCTTTTCGGCGCGCGTTCTGCTCCAGACCGGCGAGGGCACGTACAAGATCGTCGACGGCACCATGACCAACTGCCGGCTGCCTAAGCCCGACTGGCAGTTACTGGCGCGTCAAATCAATATTGCCGAAGGCAAAGCTTCGACGAAGAACACGATCTTCAAACTGCTTGGGGTCCCCATTTTCGACTTGCCCTATCTGAGCCGGCCGGTGAACGAGACCGGCCGCGTGAGCGGTCTGCTCACTCCCGTCTTCAGCGTCGGCTCCTCGATTCGAGGTTTCACCGCCGGCGAGCAAGCCTACATCGTGCTCAACCGCAGTATGGACATGATTCTCGGGACCGAGTACTACAGCAAGCGCGGCTGGGCGCCCAACGGCGATTTTCGTTACAAGGGACCTGGCCTCGACCACCTGACTGCGCGCTGGAATGCCTTGATCGATCGCGGTTTCGAGCAGTTGCAGACGTCGGGTCCACAGGCCGGGCAAACCATCTACGTCAACCAGGGCGGGGTGGACATCCTGGCGCTGGGCCGCAAGGATTTCTCCCCCGACACGCGCGCCGCCGGAGACGTCGAGTACCTCTCAAGCTATGTGTACCGCCTCGTGTTCAACGACAACTACTGGCAGGCCATCAGCTCCGAAGTAAGCAGTGAAGCCTACCTTGCGCACGTTCACAACGGGCTTGTGCCGTCGCTGTGGATTGGACGACTCCAGAACTTCGCCGGGTCGACGGAAGGGGACGAAGTCAGGATCCTTCACCTGCCCAGCGTCCGGTTCGACGTTCTTGACGAACCGGTGGGCGCATCGCCCCTTTACTGGGGGATGGGATCGTCGATCGCGCATCTGGGCCGCTCCGAGCCGGACTTTCACGCCCATAACGTCGGCCGGTTCGATCTTCATCCCCATATCTCCCTGCCCATCGTGGGCGGCGGATGGAGCGTCGTACCCGAAGCCGGAGCGCGTCTGACGTTCTATACCGGAAGCCAGACACCGGAACTGACCGCCCGGAACGGCGGCACTCCCACCGTGAGCCACGAGGCACTCCTGCGCACCGACGCCGAGGCATCGGTTGACGTCCGTCCCCCGGCCCTCGAGCGCGACTTCACCCTGGGCCGAGCGAGATCGGGTGTTGCGCCACGTCATCGAACCCGAGCTGACCTACCACTTTGTAGGCGGTATCGGCAGCCAGGAGCGGAACGTGCTGACCATCGACACCACCGACATCGTGACCGACACGAACGAGGTGGGCTACTCCCTGACGCAGCGCTTCTACCTCCGCCCAATCCACCCGAAACCGTGCGACCCTGGCGCCGCGGCCGAGGGAGAGGGCTGCTCCGCCCCTCGCGAGTGGGCCAGCTGGCAGATCGCGCAGAAATATTTCTTCAACGCCAATTTCGGAGGCGCGCTCATCCCCTACCGGCGCAATGTGTTCGATACCACGCTGGACCTCAGCGGAATCGCCTTTCTCACCCAGCCGCGCAACCTGTCGCCGGTCATCTCGCGCTTGCGGTTCGAGGCCATCGACAACCTGCGTATCCAGTGGGACCTCGACTACGATCCCAAAGCCGGCCGGCTGGGCGGCAACAACCTCTTCGCCGGTTACAGCTGGGGCGACACGACCATCGGGATCGCGCACTCGCTGCTCAATGGGGTCGACGAAATGGGCAGCACCGCCTCGATTATCCAGAGCAACCAGGTTGAGCCGTTCCTGCAAATCGGCAAACAGCAGAAAGTCGGCTTCAACCTTGCCGCCAACGGCGGCTATGACTTTGTGCATGGCGCGATTCAATACGCCGGAGTGCAGGCCGTGTACAACTGGAATTGCTGCGGCATTACGCTTGGGTACAGGCGCTTTGCGCTCGGCTCACCCCGCGACGAAACCCAGTATCTCTACAGCTTTACCCTGGCCAACTTCGGATCCGTGGGCGACATCCGTCGCTCCAACACCGTCTTCCACGACCCCGCCGTCCCCCCGCCGTACTAAGCCGGGCAGAAAATCAGAGGCGCACTTGTTGGGTGCGCCTCTTCGCTCTGCCCGATTTCGCACTTTTCATTGCGCTCAGTTGCTTCGACAGCTAGTCGTCGACCTTCGTGAATTCCGTGGCGACCGCATCTGAATCCAGCACGCTATGCAGTTCCTTTCCATCCCGCACGATGATGAACGAGAGATGCAGGGGAACTGGACTGTTCGGAGTAATAACGACTGCCGTTCCAGTGCAATTCGAATTCACGGTGTAAGTTCCCTTGGCGGAAGTCCAACCCGCAGCCAGAGAGACTCCGCCGACCACGGTGTGTTCCACCCACGTCAGATGACCGTCGCCCGAAAAGCGAGTCATCCCGACCGAGCGGAACTCGAGGGAAATGTTGGGCGCCGGCAATAACGCCCCCACGGCGTGATATCCATAAGCGCCTTGAAGGGTTCCATTGTTGCAGTACTGCGCCTGGGCTGGGGTAGCAACAAGCAGTGAACCGCACGCCATCAATGCCGACGCGGCCAGCATGGGAAGTTTCAAATTCCATTTCGTTTGCATGGGGGACCTCCTGGGTCAATCGCGACTATAGGTTTCGACTCCCCCGGCCTCAATGCCCGCCGCGTTCCTTCTATGTCCCCTCTCTGTTCTCTGCTATCTCGCCCAAAGTCAGGCGATTGCAGGTCGCAGGGCCGCCGTCTGCGGCAGATCAAAATGCAGTGATATACCATTGTCGTCAAAGTGACACATCCCGCGCCGCCGCGAATCCGATTCGGTACGTTCGAGGTGGATACTCGATCTGGCGAACTGCGCAGGAATGGCTACAAGGTCGACCTGCAGGATCAGCCGTTTCAGGCGCTGGTGCTGCTCCTGGAACGTCCAGGCGAGTTGGTAACCAGGGAAGAGCTCTGCAAAAAGCTCTGGCCCGCGGACACATTTGTCGATTTCGAACGAGGCCTGAACAAGGCAATCAACAAACTCCGCGGAGCGCTGCGGGACGACGCCGAGAAGCCGCGCTACATTGAGACCCTTCCTCAACGGGGGTACCGTTTTATTGGGCTTGTTGAAAGCGTGCCGCTTCCATCGCCGCAGGCCCAGCCGTCAATTGATTCCCTGGTCGTGCTCCCTCTCGATAATCTTTCCGGTGATGCTGCGCAGGAATATTTTTCCGACGGGATGACCGAGGAGTTGATTTGTGCCCTCGCCCGGATTTCTTCCCTGCGTGTGATCTCCCGAACGTCCGCTGCAGCCTACAAAGGATCACGGAAGTCGTTGCCGCAGATCGCGAAGGAGCTGGGCGTCGATGCGGTTGTGGAGGGCTCTATTGCAAGGTCGGGGCAATCGGTACGGATCACCGCGCAACTCATTCTCGCCGCGGATGACAGGCACCTGTGGGCGGGCCGATACGAGCGCGATCTGTGCGACATTCTCGAATTGCAGGCGGAAGTGGCACAGACGATTGCCGGCTCGATTCACCAGCTTGTGAAGCCGGAGTCTCCGCAGCCGGAGCGGACGAGCCGTGTCCACCCGCAAGCCTATGAGGCTTGCTTGATGGGAGTATTCCTGCGCGACAAGATGACTCCCTTTGATCTGGAGAAGAGTATCGAATTCTTCGACCAGGCGATTCAGTTCGACCCCCAGTACGCAAGAGCGCACGGAGAGTTATCCCGAGCCTTCTTTTATCTTGGGGTTTTTGGGGTGCTCCCTTCAAAAGACGTGTTCCCGAAGGCAAGAGCAAACGCGCTGAAAGCCCTGGAACTCGATGAAGAAGTGGCTTGCGCCCACCTTGCCCTTTCGGCCGTCCACGTCTTCTACGATTGGGACTGGAACGCAGCGGATGCACATATCAAGCGGGCAATCGAGCTGAGACCGGGGGAGTCAGTCACCCATTCCCACTACGCGGACTTCTTATCGATCAGAGGGCGCCACAGCGAGGCGATTGCGGCCTACGAGCGTGTTCTCGAGCTGGATCCTATATCACGGGTGTATTTAGGCCTGTTCGGATTGATGTTCTACCGGGCACGCCGCTACGACGAATCGATCGCTCAATGCCGGAAGGCTCTCGAGATCGACCCACACTACGCCAATGCGATGTGGTTCATGGCCCTGTCGCTGGAACAGAAGGGCGACCTTCCGCTAGCCATCGCGAAACTGGAGACGGCGGTGAGCCTCACCCGCGGATCGCATTTCCGGGCTCTCCTGGGCCGCGCCTACGCGTTGTTTGGCGAAACCGCAAAGGCGTTCGAAATTCTTGAAGACTTGAAAGCGTTGTCCCGGCAAAGGTACGTTTCTCCCTTCGATATCGCCGTCATTCATGCGGGACTCGGCAACCGAACCGAAGCGTTTGAATGCCTCTCGGAAGCGTATGAACAACGGGTATTTCGAATCATCGAGTTGACGATGCCCATGTTTGACGGTCTTCGTTCTGATCCCCGTTGGCAGGAGCTTGTGCGCCGGGTCGGACTTCCGCAATAGGTCAAAATCGACTATCGAGGCGTTGGCGAATGCAACTCCCCCTACTTCTCGCTTGAAGTAAACCCCGTCAGCATGCGCGACTCCGATCGAAACATGTGGTAATCGTCGAAGCTGACGTCGTTCAGCATGGTTCCGTACGGTCCCCAGGTCCTGAAAGCTTCGTCCCATTCCCGGATAACCCCCACGTCCCGCCCCCGCACGATGGACACGCTTCGGATCGGACAGAAGTAAGTCTTTCCTCCGATCTCGACCGGACCGTATTCAATCATGATGTCTGACCGGGTCAGAGGCGTGGTGGATTTGAGATCGTCCCGGAACTCGAGGCGCAGAATCACTCCGCTTTCGGGATCGATGGCGATGTCGACGTGGTATGCCGCATAGCGCTGAAAAGCTTTGGTTCCATCCCCGTCGGGAAGACAGCACAGCATGACCTCGTAGAGCGATTTGTCCAGGGGAACGGTGTAGCGGAAGACAGCCATGCGGCCTTGCGATCCTTGTTCCCATCGCCTCCAGGTCAGCCCGCCATTCTTGTCGATCGCTGCGAACACCCCTTGGAGAACCGGACCGAAAATCCCGTATGTGATTAATTCGGGCTCATTGGGTTTGCGCCTCGGAGGCTTGGCCTCGGCCATCTCAAAGCCGTTGCGGTAGCGAACGGTGGTCGTCCAACTGTCGGTAGTGTGGAGCGGCCGATAGGTCTGGCTGGTATCCCCCGCCAGGTACATCGGCGTTTCCTGGTAACGCACCGTGGTCTGCTTCGCGAATAAATCCGGCAGCTTGTGAATGGTCTTGCCCAGGTACGCCGAAATCAGCGAAAGCATCTGCTGCTGGGCGTTCGCGTCCGGCGGAGGTTCAGCGATATCTCGTCGGCTGGCGGATCCAGAAAGGCCGACACGTCAGCCAGAAGGCGCAGCTCCTGCCGGGTCCGTTTGCCGTGCGCGATGGCATACAGCGATGCAAGCCTGCGTTCACTCAGCCGCTCGGTCAGCTCGAGCCCGGTGAGTTGCTTCGCCTTTTCTGCATCGGATTCATCCAGTTCCAATATTTTTTGCACTTCTTCGATCGACACACGTTTCGGCACGGGAATCTGCTCAATCGAGTAATACGGCTGATCGTAGTAGCCGGTCGTGGTCCGTGCACTTGAGTCCCGGCTGGTTCACCTCCACCTTCAGATCGTGATACTCGTCGGGATGATCGGCGCGAAACGGGTCGAACGAAATCCGGTAGAAGTAGCCGGTCTCCTGAACGCAGCGCTGGATCTGCGTCACCAGGTCGGAACTGTCGTCCACGACGCTTCCGCCGCTCTGCACCGCGAGCACTTTCCGGTACAAGTTCATGAAGCTCGCCTTACGCGGCAATCGCACCCCGTCCAGGTAATCCTTATAGAGTTCACCCTGGGAATTGGCGCCTTCTCCCACCGTAAAGCTGTAGAGGGCCAGGTGCGCTTCACGAAGCAGGGCCGAGAACCAGCAGACCGCGTTGAACACGGGCGGCGACCCAGGTTTTGCCTCGGCGTACGCTCCGCTCCCGATGCCCCACCCTGGACCAATCCACAACAACAACTTCCTGCCCGGCCTGGTTCTTTCCTCGGCCGATATCTGCGCCAGCGCCTTCAAGGCCGACTCCGCGGCGGGATCCTTCAGTTCCATTGAGGAGGACAGTGCCCCTCTCTGCCAACCCACGTTGGCGCGAACCCGCATGAATTCATTGCGCTCAATCTCCCGGGCCAACACCTGTCCATCCTGAGAAGGATGCGTAACCGTCCACAACCCGGTGTCAGAGAGCAGAAACAACGATACGGGATGCGCGAGATGCCCCCCATTGGTTCGCAGGTAGCTCTCAACCGAATTGCGCTCCTCCGACGCCAGGTTCACGGGCAGTTCGATTGTGTCGATCAGGAGAATGATTTTGACGGGAGGCTCCAAGCCCGCTCCCCGGCCAGTAAATGCCTGGAAGGACAGGATTCTCTGAGGCTGCCCCTCCTCCAGCAGGCTGAAATCCGCGCTCTCCAGACCAGAAACCGGCTTCCCTCCCGCGTCTGTGACCACGACATCGAGCTTGATCAGGCCTTCAGCCCTGTCCCGCTCCACAGTGGAGACTGCGGTCATTGAGGAGTCGGCAACCGCCTGCGATACCTCCGGCTGCGGACATGCCAGCCTCGGCACGGCAAGCAACAGGGCAACGCAGCTGCAAAGACGCTTCTTCATCCCCGGGGAATCTCTATCGCGCCGAGTACTCGTTATGGGAGTATACGATTGCGCGCGCACCCCGCCGAACCAAATACTGATTTCAAACCCGGTCAGGTTATTTGGAATGACGATCAACGATTACGCGCTCGTCATCGAGATCGATGTGCATCACGGCAATGAGATCAAGAAGAAGCCGCACAGAAAATCAGAGGCGCACTTGTGGAGTACGCCTCTTGGCTTGGCCCGATTTCGGGTCGTATCACAGTAGCGTCCTTCAACGCTTCAAATCCAAATCCTTGAGTTTCTTCGCTGCCGTCCCGAAATCACCGAGCTGATAGACGGACGCGCTCGCCGGCGCGAACGTGAAGGACTCAAAGGGTTCAGCCAGCATCTTGTCCAGATACTCCTTGGAAGCGAGGCCGGTGGTGACATGCGGATTGAAATTCGTGCCTGAACCTGCCGGCACGAACGCCGAGACGTAGGTGATCAGGGCCGGTTGGATGTTTGGTTCTTTGGGCGTGGTGTAGAACGCCCCCGCCGTGGCCGTGGGCACCGTGAATGGAGCCACTGCGTCGATTAGATCCTGCTGCAGCTTGAGCAGTTCCGGCGTCGGCTCCGCGACGATTCCGGAGAGTCCAAGTGGCCCGGCTGGGATGTAGTAATACTTGACCGCCTTCAGCTTGATGTCGGCCAGATTGACGCCCGCCAGGACTTTGTTTGCGGCGGCATAAACCTGGTCAAGATCCGCCGTAGCGGACGAAACGCTGCAATAGCGTAATGTGCGGAAGGTGCGTCGCGTCGAGCGCGAAGCCCTTCGGGTACACCGAACGCAGACGTGTGTTCACCGCTGCCGCGTGCTTCATCATCGTCGCGTCGGGATTCAGGAGGATGTCGATCGCAGTCACGTCGTCGGTTTGGTATCCCAATGCCAGTGCCGCGGCTTCCGCCTTGCAATCGACCGTCGGTGCGAGGCTCTTGGCGCGCATCGCCGCGACTTCGGCCCTGGCGGCCTCCAGATCCGCGCGGAAGGTGGGATCGGCGTGCAGTCGCGCCACGGTGGCCGCGCCCATGAAACGGCCCCAGACCACGTCGCTGTACCAATGATGGTTGACGACGATGCGGCTCTCGCCAAAGGAACGGCCGCGGTCGAGGATTTCCTCGGCACGATCCGGCGCAATCTCGCCGAGGATTAGAGCAAACCCCCAACCGACGGCGGTGTGCCCGGACGGATATGAAGGGTCCTTCTCCAGGAAGGCTCGCGCATCCGGAACGCCGATGGGTTCGTTGTTCTCCTGGAAAGGACGCTTGCGCAGGTAGTGATTCTTTGCGGCGTAGGTTGACATGGCGAGATCACTGAAGGCGCGAGACAGCAATGTGTACAGATACGGGGCGTCCTCTTTGGTGATCGGGGCGTTGAGCGCGCAGGAAAAATCGCTGGTCAAATGCGGAAGTTTCAGATCGAAGTCGGAAGCCGCCAGAGCGAACCGCGGTGTGTCCCGCAATTTGAAGGTGCTTCGAGCGACCTCCTCGTCGTGCGCCTGGGCGGCCGAACCGGCAAGTGGAGGCGGAGGAATAAGGGCAAGGCTGTTAGGCAGCATCTTCGGGTCCAGATAACCCTGCAGAGCGCCCAGACCCATCTCAGGATGGAACTCGGGAACCGTGCCAAGCTTGGTGCGGGCATCCTTCGCGCAGCCGGTGAACAGACTGAACGCCAGGACACCAGCTATACCGACGCTAAGGAATCTCCGGCGGTGCTGAATGGCTTTCATGATTGTCTTCCTCAAGGTCTTTTCGTTTCGTCCCCTCGTAACTCGCGGGCCGCACGCCGTTTCAGGCGGGTGCGGCCCGGTTGGGTTAAGTCAGTTTTCCGTCAATTGTGTGTTACTTCGATCCGCCACTTTCCTTCAGCTTGTCCATGACCTCATCCATATTGAAGCTGGCCGCCTTCTGCCGTTGTGGATAGTCCTTGAAAGTCATCAGGAACTCGCCGACGTAGGCCTGCGCCGGCACCAGTTGGAAGGCATGGTCAAGCAGCCAGTCGTAGTAGGTATTCGACGTGATGTCCGCGCGCTCGTATGGATCCGTTCGGAGATTGAAGATCTTCGGGACGCGCAAGCGAGGTGAATGGATTCGCCCAGATAAGCAACGTGCCGTCGGCCCGCTGCTCCATGAACACGAGCTTCCAGTTGTCATACCGCAGACCGACGAGTTGCTGGTCGTCATTGATATACAAGAAGGACTCGCGCGGGCTCTTGTCGACTTGACCGGTCAGGTAGGGGACGAGGTTATCGCCGTCGAGGTGAACCTTGTAGGTCATGTCGCCGGCCTTGTACCCCTTGAGCAACTCTTCCTTGATCTGCGTATCGCCGGCCATGGCCAGAAAGGTCGGCAGCCAGTCGAGGTGAGCAATGATCTCGTTGGACACGGTGCCCGGCTTGATGTGGCCCGGCCAGCGAACCATCGCCGGGACCCGGTAGGCGCCCTCCCAGTTGGAGTTTTTCTCGTTGCGGAACGGCGTCATCGCCGCGTCCGGCCAGGAGTTCATGTGCGGACCGTTGTCGGTGGAGTACATGACGAAGGTGTTGTCCGCGATGCCCAGATCGTCGATCACCTTGAGGACCGTGCCGACATTCTTGTCGTGGTCGATCATGGTGTCGTGGTAGGGACTCTGCCAACGCCCGGACTGGCCGAGGCTCTCCGGCTTGGTATGGGTGCGGAAATGCATGTGAGTAAAGTTCACCCAGACAAAGGCCGGCTTGCCCGCCTTATTTTCCCGCTGAATGAAGTCCACGGCCCGCGCCGCGATGTCATCGTCGATCGTTTCCATTCTCTTTTTGGTCAGGGGGCCGGTGTCGGTGCAAACCTGCTTGCCGACCCTGCCGAAGCGCGGGTCCACGGTCGCGTCGTCCTTGTCGGAGGCCTTGCAATCCATCACGCCGCGCGGTCCGAACTTGGCCAGGAACTCCGGACTCTTGGGATAATCGGGGAGTTCCGGCTCTTCCTCGGCGTTGAGGTGGTACAGGTTTCCGTAGAATTCGTCAAAGCCGTGCACGGTGGGCAGATACTCGTTTCGATCGCCGAGATGGTTCTTGCCGAACTGGCCGGTCGCATAGCCCTGGGCTTTCAAAAGCGTCGCAATAGTCGGATCTTCCTTTTGCAGTCCGACCGTAGCGCCGGGCAAACCCACCTTGGTCATGCCGGTACGCAAGCCCGACTGGCCGGTGATGAACGATGCCCGGCCGGCCGTACAGCTCTGCTCCGCGTAGTAGTCGGTGAAGATCATCCCTTCGTGGGCGATGCGGTCGATGTTGGGCGTATGAAAACCCATCAGTCCCATCGAGTAGGCGCTGATGTCGGACTGACCAATGTCATCGCCCCAGATAATGACGATGTTCGGCTTCGTGGGCGTTTGGGCGTCTGCATTCATGCTGACACTCGCGAGAATGCTTGGGGCCAGCACGGCTGCCAGAGAAAAGCCCTTCCACAATAAACTTGTTTCCATCCTGATCTCCGATCGAATTAAGGTTAGCCACGTGAGCATGCCCCAGGCGCCCGTCGCCGTTTCGGACGCGGATTGAACTGCTCCGCTACCGTCGGTGGGGCTGAAACTCACCCTGAGCTTGGATCGGTGGTTGCGAAACAAGACTATAAAGGCGCATCGCCCGCCGCCAACTGGCAAAACACATATCCGGCCGGGATTCTGCCGACCTCCTGCTACTGGTCGAATATTGGTGATTCGAGCCGGCATCCCGATACCTTTCGCCTTCATCCCCGTCAACTCATTACGTCAAGTTTGAAAGAGCCTGGGCTGGAGTATCCTTGCAGGAGAGGATTTTGAATTGTCACGTTTTCATTTACTGGCCGGCCTTCTGATCGTGGCCCTCGCCGCTGGCTGCCGAGCCCAAACGACCCCGCAGACGCCGTCAGACCCGGCGCTCACCCGGCGCATTGAAGTCTTGGTGCGCTCCAAGTTCAGCGTGCCGCCGGATTATGCCGTTCTTCTCGGCCCCCGCAAGCCGAGCCAGATTCCCGGGATACGACAACCTGACCGTCATTTTCTCTCACGGCGCCAAGACCACCAATGTCGAGTTCCTGATCTCCACCGACAACTCCAAGCTGGGCCGCCTGGAGACGTTCGACCTGCAAAAAGACCCCTCCTTCAACATCGATGTCAAAGATCGCCCTGTGCGCGGCAATCCCGAGGCCAAGGTCACGATCATCAACTTCGACGACCTGGAGTGCGGCTACTGCGCGCGCATGCACCAGACCTTCTTTCCCTCCACGGTCGACCACTACAAGGGCCTGATCAAGTTCATTTATAAGGACTTCCCTCTCGAGGAAATCCACCCCTGGGCGGTTCATGCGGCGGTGGATGCCAACTGCCTGGCCGCGCAGAGCGGAAGCGTCTACTGGACCTACGTCGACTACCTGCATTCCCACGGCGACGAGGTCAACGGCAGTGGGGAGAATCGCGACATCAAGAAGAGCTTCGAGACCCTCGATCGCATTGCCCGGCAGGAAGCCACCCTCGGCAAGCTCGACTCGGGTAAGCTCGACGCCTGCCTGGCCAAACAGGATGAAAAGCAGGTGCGCGCGTCAGCCGAGGAGGCTCAATCCCTGGGTCTGGAAGGCACGCCGGCCATGTTTATCGACGGAGAGAGAATTCCCGGGGCTCTGCCCGAGGCACAGCTTTGGGTGGTGATTGATCGCGCCCTGCGCGCCGCCGGTATTCAGCCGCCCCCTGCGCAGCCTGGCGCTCCTGCGCCTTCTCAAGCACCCGCCGGATCCGGCAAATAGCTTCCGGGAGGGGGCGAAACCACCGCCTTTGTGCGCGGTTCTGTGTCGCACATCCTATCGCTGCCGCACGCCGGGGATTTATTCTGGAGTGCCGGGAATCCTGCGGTTCCCGAGGAGAGAACAGGTTTGCAAGTCGAAGGTTTTTCCCGTACGTACCGGGGCTTTGCCGTTTTGCTTTTGGGGAGTGGAATCCTGCTGATGGCGCCCACCGGCTGCCAGCGTCCTCCCTCGCCGGACGTGATGGCGACCGTCAACGGCAAAGAAATCATGCGCTCGGAGTTGGAGAAGTATTACAAGAGCAGCCTGGGAGACTCCCCCCAGGAGCCCGCGCCCGAACAGGCCGACATCGTGCGGCTGAACATTCTGCACCAGATGATCGAAGACGAAATCCTGCAGCAGCGGGCGGCCAAACTGAACCTCGCCGCCTCCGACGAGGACGTCAACAGCAAGCTGACCGAAATGAAGGCCCTCTCCACCCAGGAAGAGTTCGACAAGAGGCTCAAGGAGCGAAATCTCACCCTCGACGACGTCAAGCGTGACCTGCGCCGGCAACTGACCCGGACCAAGCTGGTCAACAAGGAAATCGAGTCGAAGATCAACATCACCGACGCGGAAATTACGGACTACTACAAGACCAACAAATCAGAGTTCAACTTTATTGAGCCGCGCTACCACCTTGCTCAGATCGTCGTGACCGGTACGCCTCCGCAGCAGGGAAATTTGCAGCAGCGCAAGACCCCCAACGAGCCTGAAGCCCGCAAAGAGATTCAAACCCTGCTTGCTCGGCTGGAAAACGGCGACGACTTCGGAGCACTCGCCTCGCAGTTCTCCGAGAACGGCAACTCGGCTCCCAACGGCGGGGACATGGGGTTCCCGACCGAAACCCAGTTGCGCGCCGATCCCGATGTCTACAACGCAATCACCCGGCTTAAACCGGGACAGATTACCGAGAGTCTTCCCCTTTACGACGTTCAGCACAAAATCGTCGGCTACGCGATTTACAAGCTCCTCAGCCGCGAAGCTGCCGGACAGCGCGATCTCAACGACCCCCGCGTCCAGCAGTCGATCCGCCAGAGCCTGCGCGATCGCAAAGCGCAGCTTCTGCAAAACGCCTATTTCGAGATGCTTCACGACCAGGCCAATGTGCGGAACTACTTTGCCGAGCAGATCCTGAAGAGGGGCGCACAATAACGAGCGCGATTCGCTCCAATCAGGCTTTGGAGCATGTCGATCCCGCGTCCTGCCCTCCCGGTCACCTCAAGCCTGTTCCGGCCTCCCTGCGTCTGATTATCTGAATTCCGTTGCGTATTTCCGCGCGATTTCATTGATCTGTTCGCGGGTGAACTGTTTGGGCGGCACGCCGGGCGGATTGCAGATCTCGCGGAAGAAGCCGTCCAGGCCTGCAGGCGAAACAAGCCAGAGCAGGAGCAATTCGTGATTCGGATTTGAAAATCCATGCCAGGTGTTTTTGGGAATGAGAATCGTTCCGCCCTTCTCAAAAGGGTGAGGTACATCGTTCAGGGTGACAATTCCTCTGCCGTCCAAAACGTAGAAGGCCTCGCTCATCTGGAAGTGTCGGTGGATCGGTATCCCCGAACCTGCCATCACCTGCTGAGATCCCACTGTGAAATTGTCGGAGCTGACTTTGATGAAGATATTGCCATGGTCGCGAAAATGAACGAGATGTTCGCCTCCGGTCGGGTCGAGTACATAACCTTGCTGCGCCGCGGCCTCAACCCCGCCGGCGGCCTGCGGCAACATCCCGCTCAAGCCCAAGCCTCCGAGGCTGAAGAGGCAGGACCGCCGCTTTGCTCAAATGCTTTCATGACAATCTCCTCTGAAGGAAACCGGTGACACACCGCTGCCGACATGCAAAAAACGGCCTCCGCTCTGAGCGGAGGCCGTTCTTCTGATTGAGCAAATGGCAACGGAGCTACTTGAGGTTGCCGCTCGAATCCATGGTGATGCCGCCGGGGCCCTTTTCCTTCTTGGCTTCGTTCTCCTTGCGGGTTCCCATGGCCTTGGTGCTCCACTCCTTGGCGGACGCGACGTCTTTAGCAACCTCTTCGGCGTTGCCGTAGTCCACGTCGGCCTTGCGGCGGTAGATGAGGTTCAGATAAGCCATGGCGTCGTCATAGTTGGGGCGGTTCTGCACGGCCTGATTCAGATACTGCAGGCCTTCCTCAACCAGCGCCCCGTTTTCCATCTGAATCTGCTGCATCACAGCCTTCGGCGCCTTGACATTGCCTTCACCGTCGTCGTTTACGCCCGCCGGCACCAGGGCTTTCAGGGCGTTCTCGTGAGCCAGGGTCCAATTGATGACGCCGATCGTATACGCGGCCTCAGGATCCTTGGGATCGACGGCAAGGACTTTCTTCTGCCATTCCTTCGCATCCTGGAATTTCTTGATGCTGAAATATATGCCCGCAATCTGCTTCAGGCTGTTCACATCGCTGGGATCCTTGGCCAGCACTTCCTGGAACATGCTGATGGCCTGCTGCGCGGTCTTCAGGTTGTCGGGCGTATCGAGACCGGGCACGACGTTCTGCGCCAGGGCGGTGGCCAGATAGCTCTTGGCCATCGGGAGGCTGGGATCAAGCTCGGTCGCTTTCTGGAAGTGCCCGATCGCCTCTTCGTAGCGGGCGCTCTTGTAGGCGTCCACTCCCTTGTTCAACTGGTCGCGGGCGGCAAGGCGGTTACACCCGCTCAAGGAAAGCACCATGCCGGTCAAGCCAATCGCGAGAGCCGTAATACGTGCGGGTCCATTCATGTTCGTATTCTTCTCCTTGAGGTCGCGCTGTCGTCCGCGCGCCTCGAATCTTCACTCCTTGGATTCGGGCGGGAGTAACCGAAATCCAAGGCGAAAAGGAATTGTACTCCAGTCAGAGCAAAACCAAGGAATGTATCCCTGGTTTTGCTTCAATCCCCGAACCAACAGCATCAGGGAAAATTCCTGCGCCAAAGTTCAAGCGCAAGGCAGGCCAGTCACATCGACAGAATCGCTTCAGCTCATTACCGGGCGGACCCTCGCTCCACACAGCGTCGTGAAGACGCCCAAGCGAAGTTCGCCTTACTGCCCGGCCATGATCTTGGGAGTCATCAGTCCGATGTGATCGACGTTCGCCGCCTTGCCGATATCGATGACCTCGGCCACGTAAGCGAAGTTGACATCGTCGTCGCCCTTGACGAACATGATGCGCTCGGCTCGGTTGGAGTAAATGTCGGTCAGCTTGCCAAGCAGGTCGCCCTTGTTGACCTCAGTCTCGTTGATCTTGTAGGTCGGTGTGTGCCCGGGATTGTTGATCACCTGGACCACAATGGTGCGGTCATTCTGCGGCGGCTGCTTCTGTGGGTCCTTCGGCGGTTGAGGCACCAGGGCATCCAGGCCCTTGGGCGTTACCGGCACAATGACCATGAAGATGATCAGCAAAACCAGAAGAATGTCGATCATCGGCGTCATGTTGATGTCGGACGAGTAGCCACCCCCGCCCCCCGTTGAGAATGCCATGTTTTCAAACTCCTCAGTTCATCGAATTCGTTAGAGGGGACAACCGGAATTACTGGCCGCCCGCCGCGCCAGCCGCTTCGCGCTTCTGGGTCAGCAAGCCCACTTCATCTACCCCGGCAGTACGCACGGCGTCGATGGCGTCTTCCACGGCGCGAAACTGCGCCCGCGCATCAGCCCGGACAAAGATCGTCTTGCCGGGTTTGTCAGCCAGCTTGTCGCGCACTTTCACGCCAAGCTCGCTGGTGGCGATCTTGTCCTGCCCCAGGTAGACTCCTCCGTCGCGGGTGATGGCGACGACGATGGCATCTTCCTTATCGGCGTCCGGCATGGAGGTAGGGTTATCCACCTTGGCCATGTCGATCGACACCTTGTTCTGGAGCATGGGCGTAATCACCATGAAAATGATCAGCAGCACCAGCATCACGTCCACCATCGGTGTCACATTGATGTTGGCGTTGACCTTACTGCCTTCGTTTCGAACTGCAACTCCCATTGTGGAGCTCCATGCCTAGAGAATTTGTATTCCGGAGGGCGTCCGGTATTTGTTGTTGACTTGCCAGCCTGGGACGAATTCGGCAGGCGAGAGAGCTCTCTCTCGCCTGCACAAAGTCTCGCTCCAGCTGAATCGCATCCGCTTACCGCTGCGACTTGTGGCTCTGCTTGATGAAGTAGTCGATCAATTCGCTCGATGAGTTGTCCATTTCGACGTCGAACGCCTCAACGCGTCCCGTGAAATAGTTGAATGCCATCACGGCGGGGATGGCGACGAGCAGCCCGAAGGCCGTGGTCACCAGGGCTTCAGAAATACCGCCGGCGACGGCGCCGATGCCCGAAGTCTTCTGGGTAGCGATCTGTTGGAAGGCGTTCAGAATGCCGACGACGGTACCGAACAGGCCGACGAACGGAGCAGTAGCCCCGATGGTGGCCAGAACGCTGAGGCCTCTCTTCAGCTTGGCGTGGACGATTGCTTCCGCACGTTCCAGGGCGCGCTGCGAGCTCTCGATGGTCTCGTCGGTAGCCAATCCGCCGGAGACACGAAACTCCTGCAGGCCCGCGGTCACAACTTCGGCCAGATGCGACTTCTTATTGCGATCGGCGATCTTGATTGCCTCTTCCAGCTTGCTGTCCTTCAACGCGCCGGCAACCTTGGGAGCGAACTCGCGCGACTGCTTGCGGGCCGCGGAGAAGTACAGGTAACGATCGATCATGACGGCCAGGGACCAGATCGACTCGATGAAGAGAAGGATAGCCACGCAGCGGGCCAGCCATCCCATGTGGTTCCACAGCCCCATCGGGCTGAAACTGACCGTCTCCTCCTGGAATAGCGCCAGGCTGTTGACCGTATGCGAAGCGAAATGTGCGAGCTGAGCGAGAATCACTGAATCGTTCCTCCTGCGGAGTTTTCTTGTGGTCTGTGAATGCCCGCCATTGCGGGCAAAGGTCCAGGCAAAATCAGGAAACCAGTTCTGTCTCAGCTTCTTTCAAGACCGTCCTGCACGGCGGCGGACCAGATGTGGGCTGTTTTCGAGAGACTCGATCCCGGCCTTGCGCTAAGAATGCGGCTCTTTCCGGATTCGCATTCAGGTCAATAAAAACCAAGCCCTTTTCCTCGCGGAAAAGGGCCAAAGAAATTCTCATCCACCCAGGCTGAAGATCACATTGACAGTGGTTTCAACCTCGACCGGCTCGTTGTTGAGCAGGTAGGGTTTGTAACGCCACGACCTGACGGCATCCAGCGCGGCCTGCTGCAACATCGCCGGACCGCTCATCACGCGCAGATTTTCGATCGATCCGGTCTTGGAGATGGTAGCCTGCAGCACCACCGTTCCGGAAACGCGGGCCGCCTTCGCGATGGGCGGGTAAACCGGCTGCGTTTTCTGCAGAAGCATGCCAACTGCGACGCCGGCTGAAATATTGACTTTCTTGGGAGCCTCGGCCTTGACCTTCGGCGCGTTACCGCTGCCGAAGACGCTTCCCAGAACTCCGGTATTGCTGCCACCCAGGCCTTCCATTCCGGCCACGCCAAAACTAGACGGCGGAGCTTCCTTCTCGGCCACCATCTTGATGTCGTGCGGAATCCGGGTCGGAGCCGTGAGCTGGTTGTTCATCATTTCCGACTGCACGTGGACCACCTTGATTACCTCAGGCGGAGGAGGCGGAGGCGGAGGCGGCGGTGGAGGTGGAGGCGCGACCAGCAGCGTCTGCATGGCGGCCCTGGGTAAGGCTTCTGGGTAGATCAACGGAATGAGGATCAGCAGCAGCAGTATGGATCCGTTGATGATGAAGGTCACCATCATCCAATACTTGCTCTTGCTCGCCTTGCCTATCCTGCCCGCGGACTCAAATGTGGAATCTTCAAACATGGCCAGCCTCGAATCGGGTGTTGGTTACTTTCTCTTAGACACCGCGGAAACTTCGAATGTTCCCAGAGCATCAAAACTGCGCCAAACAACGTGCTCAAACCTATACCAGAACGCGCCTAGACATGCAAAGGATGCTTCTAAAACCGGATCGGGTTTTCTTTACCCTTGGAACTGCGAGAATGCGCGCCCTAGACTCGCGTGCGCTTCGCTGCCGGAAGAACGACCGTCTTGCCCTTGCTCGTGCGCCACTGCTGCCACGCCACCAGCATCGGCGCCGCAATAGCAATGGACGAATAAGTTCCTATCAGAATTCCCACCACTAGCGCAAACGAAAAACCGCGCAACACCTGCCCGCCGAAAATATAGAGCGAGAGAACGGTGAGGAAAGTCAGGCCCGAAGTCAGTACCGTCCGGCTCAAAGTCTGATTGATACTGCGATTGACCACATCGGGCAGCGACTCGCGCCGGCTCAGGCGCAGGTTCTCGCGAATGCGGTCGAAGACCACGATGGTGTCGTTCATCGAGTAGCCGACCAGCGTCAGAATCGCGGCGATCACGGTCAGGCTGATCTCCTGCCCGGTGAGCGAAAAGAAGCCGATCGTAATCAGCGTGTCGTGGAAACACGCCACCACCGCAGCCACGCCATAAATCAGCTGAAAGCGGAACCAGAGGTAGACCAGCATGCCCAGCAGCGAGTACAGGGTGGCCAGGCCCGCCTGCTTTTCGAGCTGGCGCCCCACCGTGGGGCCCACCACGTCCACCTTGACCCCGGAGTCGTCGAAAGGATTGCTGGCGTAGTAGGTATGCAGGGCATTCACGATCTGCTGCCGCCCCGTGTCGAGGGAATTCTCGTTATGCTCCTCGGGAAGGCTGATCAACACTTCGTTGCGCGCCGCGCTGCCGCCATAGTTCTGAATCTTGGCATCCTTGAACCCGGCCTGGTCGACCGCCTTGCGGATTGCGCCGATGTCCGGCCGCTGCTTGAACTGGACCTGCACCTCGGTACCGCCGCGAAAGTCGACGCCCAGGGGCACCGGGCTTCCGATCGTCTTCCAATGCCAGCCCATCGAGATGATGCCGGCCACGCTGAAAATGAGGGAAAAGGCCAGGAAATACCACTTCTTTCCCAGCCAGTCGACGTTTACTCCCCGAAAAAATTCCACTTGTTTCTCTGCCTTCCTAAGCGATTCGCTCAGATCCCTATTGCCCTGATCCCTGTCCTGGTCCCTGTTCCCTGCCTCTAGATCGACACCATTTCGCCGGGCTTCATCTTGTTCAGGTGCGCGTCGAAGATCACGCGCGAGACGAACACCGCGGTGAAGAGGTTGGCCAGAAGACCGAATGTCAGTGTCGTCGCGAAGCCCTTCACCGGCCCGCTGCCAAAGATAAACAGAATGGCCGCCGACACGATAGTCGTAACGTGGGTGTCGACGATCGTGACCCAGGCATGCGCGAACCCCTGGTCGACCGCAGCCGAGGGCGCTTTGCCCGCCCGGACCTCTTCGCGGATACGCTCAAAGATCAGCACATTCGAGTCCACGCCCATACCAATCGTGAGGATCACTCCGGCGATGCCCGGCAACGTCAGTGTCGCCGACGAAAAGCCCATGAAGCCCAGCAGAATGATCGAGGTTCAGCAGCAGGGCCAGGTCGGCGTTGATACCCGAACCGCGGTAGTAGATGAGCATGAAGATCATCACCACCGTCACGCCCACAATCGCCGCCGTGACTCCCTCTTTGATCGAATCGGCGCCCAGCGATGCTCCCACGGTCCGGTCTTCAAGGTAGTTCAGCGAGGCCGGCAAAGCGCCGGTGCGCAGAAGCTTGGAAAGGGTCGTGACTTCATCCTCGGTAAACGTGCCTTCGATTTCGCCCCGGTCCCGGATTGCGCTCTTGATGCTCGCCACCTCGCGAACCCGGCCGCCCAGCACCACCGCCATGCTGCGGCCGACATTGGCGCTGGTGTAGTCATAGAACCGGTCGCCGGCTTCATTGGTCAGGGTGAAGATCACGATCCGCTGCCCGGTGTTCTGGTTGGTGCTGGGATCCGCGGAACGGAAGTCGTTGCCCGCCACCTGCGAGGTCCGCTGCAGGATGTAGACGCTATCCGAATCGGAGCCCGTGGCCATGGCGCCGGAGCCGTGGGCCAGCATCTGGTCGGCGGGCAGATTGCCGCTCACGCTGGCCAGCGCTGCCTGCTCATCCGGAAATGGCCCCCCGATCACAGCATGGATCGACAGCCGCGCCGTGGACTGGATAATGCTCTTCACCCGGTCCAGATCGTCGATGCCGGGCAGTTCGACCAGGATCTGGTTGGCGCCCAGGCCGTATTCCTGGATGACCGGCTCGCTCACGCCCAGCGAGTCCACGCGGTCGCGGATGGTCTCGATCGCCTGTTCAACGGTCTTCTTCTCCAGCGCCGACTGCACGTTGGCCTTCATGGCCAGCGTGAACGTGTTGTCCGAGCCGCCCGAGATGTCGTACTCGTTGGAATACTTCGCGTCCAGCGTGCTGCGCACGGCGGAGACACTGGCCGGCGGCACGCCTTCAATGCGGATCACCTGGGGCTTGGCGGGATCGGGCTTGTAGACCCGGGTAAAGGTCAGGTGCGCCTTGCGCAGCTCCTGCTGGGTCAGCCCCACCATGTTGTCGGTCTCCGCGTTGACCGCCTCGGAGACCACAACCTCAAGAATCAGGTGCGCTCCGCCCCGCAGATCGAGTCCAAGGTGAATGCGCCTGGTCAAGGAATCTTTCAGGGCCTGGCCCGAAAACCCCGAAGGGATTCCGATAATTCCATAGGCGCAAATGAGAAGCACCGCGACGATGAGCGCAATTTTGCTGTTGAGATTTTTCTTCATGGTTCCAGTTCTCTATTCCAGGTTTTATTTGCTGAAAAACTCATTGCGAAACGTGCTTGGTAACAGGGCACGACTTCAGTCGTGCCGCAAAATTCCGAAGAATCAATGAGGGCTTGAGCCCCTGAGGGATGGTCGTTTTCCAAGATGCTCGCTCTTCCTTTGTTCTTCTTCCGCCACTACGAAGCCGCCGAGCCTTCCTGGGTGGTTACGGAGGCGATGGCATTCTTCGCAATCTCCATCTTGATCCCGTCGGGGGCGACTTTGATGATGATCACATCGTCCTTGATCGAAATGATGGTGCCGCGAACGCCCCCCGAAGTGGTCACCTTGTCCCCGGCCTTGATGCTGCTCAGCATTTCCTGCCACTGCTTCTGCCGCTTCTGCTGAGGGCGAATCATCACCAGGTACAGAACCGGGATCAACAACAGCGGCAGAAGCATCGGTATGCTGCTTCCGCCCCCGCCCGGAGCCGCCAAAATTGCCAAACTCAATGTCACACTCGTCCTTTGCAGCCTGTCCCGGCATGAAGCTCGGGCGGTTCAGGCATAGGCACACCCGGCTCCTGCCGGACGCCCGATAGATTTGTCTCCAGGGAATGGTCCTCATCCGCTGGGGGACGCGGACTCCGCCTCAGATTCTGGAAGAAAGGCCGGCTGCCGCGCGCATTGGATGGAACTTACCTCCCGCGCGCTACCCACGCTGGCGGCCCCACTGCCATCTGTTTCCTGTTCGACACGACTTTCCCAGGGAAATCCGCATCCGGCGAGACTGCGGCTTTCAGTGCATTCAAAACCGGACGAATCCCAGAAGAAGGCCTGTCAAAATAAGATACGCGGAGCCGCTTGCGTGTCAAGGTGCCAGAGCCGGTTGCGGGACCCTTCTTCCACCCCACAAATGTGGGAGTGACAGCGCCGCGCAAACCCAACCCCGCCCGGCGGCGGCCCCGGAGCCCTCTTCCAACCAGCCGTTGGCCCGGCCCCCTTTTCTAATTAGCTGTCATGTTGAGCGGAAGTCGCGACAGCGACTGGAGCCGAAACATCTGCGGTTGTTCTTCGGTTCAACGGATGATTCGCACCGAAGAGTTCTGTCCCGTCAGGCCCCCTCGCTACCACCACAGCACTGTCATCCTGAGGAGCGCAGCGACGAAGGATCCGCGGTTGCTTTTTCATGCTTTCGGGTGGAACACCATTCCATCTTCGACTGCGGTTGTCGTTCGGATCTTTCCGAGCGTAACTTCCCCATAGGCGGTGAGAACGAAGCCGCAGGCGCCGCGGTCGCTGCAGTGTTGGCTGTCGAGTAGTTTTGTGGCCGGTTTAGGGTGTGGGGCACAGGAGGTACGCAACTGTGACCCACCTACGGAAGATGATGCTCGAGGAACTCGAGCGTCGCAACTACACCGCCGCCACCATCCGCCACTACCTGCGCTTTGTCGAGGAGTTCGCGCAACATTTCGGCAAGTCCCCTGACAAGCTGGGCCTGGAACATCTGCGCAGCTACCAGGCTTACCTGTTCAAGCAACGAAAGCTGTCCCCAGGATCGGTCGAGCACCGCATCTCTGCACTGCGGTTCTTCTTCGTGCGCACGTTGCATCGGCATGAGTTTCGCGAGTTCCTTCCCTATCCCAAGGTGCGCAGGAAGCTGCCCAACATCCTGAGCCGGGAGGAAGTGGTGCGGCTGATCGAGTCCAGCAGCAGCCTGTTCGAGCGCACCCTGCTGATGGTTCTCTACGGCACCGGCATGCGCCGCGCCGAGGTCGCCCGGCTGAAGATCGCCGACATCGACAGCCAGCGCATGATCATCCACGTGGTCAACGGCAAGGGAGGCAAGGATCGCGATCTGCCCCTGAGCCCGGCGCTGCTGGAGACCCTGCGCGCTTACTGGCGGTGGCTCAAGCCGCGAACCTGGCTGTTCCCCTCACGCCTGCATCGCGACTCGGAGCAGCCCATCACCGACAAGATAGTGTGGCGCACCTGCGCCGAAGCGCGAAAACGGGCAGGCATTCGCAAGAGGGTGAGCCCCGCACCTGGTTCGCCACAGCTGGGCCACCCATCTGCTGGAAGCCGGCACCGACCTGCGCACCATCCAGCTTCTGCTCGGTCATGAAGATCTGGAGACCACGGCCCGCTATCTGCACCTGTCGCAACACCACCTGCATCAGGTCGCCAACCCCATCGAGGAACTGAAGCTCACCAGCGTCGACCAGAGCCGCCGCTTGTATCATCGTCCGCTGCATCCGTGACCCGGCCGGCCATCGAAGTGGCCGACATCGTCCGCGCACAGGGCAGCCAGTTTCTGGAACGCTTCCAGGCCAGTGTCAGCTATCAGCAGCTGAAGGCATATCGGGCTGTGTCACGCTGCCGTACCGCGGCTCTGGGCGGACATAAGGACAGGTGTGTCGACTGCCAGTACGAAGCGCCTATCTCCTACAACTCCTGCCGATCGCGATGCTGCCCAAAATGCCAGGCGAAAGACCGCAAACGGTGGCTCGAAGCACAGCAACGCGACCTGCTTAACACCAACTACTTCCACGTCGTCTTCACCCTGCCCCACGATCTGAACCCTCTGGCTCTCACCACACCCAGGCCATTCTTCGACCTGCTGTTCGAGGCCAGTTCCCAGACCCTGCTCGAGGTGGCCGTCGATCCCAAACGGCTGGGCGCAGAGATCGGATTCCTCTCCATCCTGCACACGTGGAGTTCGAACCTGCTGGGCCACTACCATATCCACTGCCTGGTTCCCGGTGGCGGTCTGTCAGCCGACCACCAGCGATGGATCCACACCAGCCACCCGCTGTTCCTGCTGCCCATCCCCGTCCTGCGCACCGCGTTCCGCAACAAGTTCCTCGACGGGCTACGGCAGCTCTACCGCAAGGAGCTGCTCGACTGCCGCGGGCCCGCAGCCGAGTTCCGTGATCCGGCATGGTTCGAGGAACTCACCGCCAGGCTGGGCAAGAAGAAATGGTTCGTTTACGCCAAGCCTCCCTTCGGCGGCCCGGCCCATGTCCTACGCTATCTGGGCCGTTACACCCATCGCATGGCCATCAGCAACCATCGCCTTCTGGCCTTCGACGGCCAGAAGGTCGCCTTCCTCTGGCGGGATTATGCTCACGGCAGCAAGCAGCGCGTCATGACTCTGGACGCAGTGGAGTTCCTGCGACGCTTCTTCCTGCATGTGCTCCCCAGGGGCTTCGTACGCATCCGCCACTACGGCCTGCTCTCCAACCGTTTCCGCAACCGTATGTTGCCGCTGGCACACCAACTGCTCGCCGCCCAGGGCCGCGAGCAACTTCCTCTGCCGCCGCCACCGAACTGCGAACTCTGGCACTGTCCACGATGCGGAAAAGCCATGCAGGTCGTCGAGCGCTTCACCCCCGCACAGTTATACCTGGCGAGATTCGATTCCTCATGACCGCCTTCGCCAATCCGCGCTGCCGGCTTGCTCCGCGCACGTCCTCGCATCAGTGTGTGCCCAGCAGCCGGAACAGCTTCCAGACCAACTTCACTGCCATCCCCGAACGGCTTGACCGCAGACGCCTCATGCAACGGCTCACCGCTTTCCATCACCATCGGCGACCATGGCTCACCCAAAAAGCATTCAGCGAATTACTAAACGGCATTCAATACCCATAATTCCTACCCGCATCACCGCGACCGCAGCGCCTGCGGCTTCCTTCTTACCCCCAAATCGAAAGCGCCTCGCGGATAAAATCATCCGCACATCCACAACAACAGACCTGCATGGGCGAGGCGCTTCCGATGTTGGATAGCGGTGACACACTCGCAATCACCCCCCACGCTGTCATCCTGAGTGGAGCGCAGCGGAGTCGAAGGATCTGCAGTTGCCTTTCCTTACTTCCGCGTCGGCGATGATACGCTCACAATAGGGATTCGTCAGTTATGAATGCCGCATCAAGACTCATCTGCATCACTCTCTGCGCGGCGGGCCTGCTTGCTGATTCGACCAGAGTTGCTGGATACTATAACGTTCCTCAGCTGCGTCTTGTTTGCGCCGAATACTTCGCCAGTAATGTGGTAGTCGAGGCGACTCTTATTCGCAGCCGGGCGATCCACGACCCGACCGATGACGAATGGCTCGCGCACTTGAACCTGATTAAGTATCTCGTGCAGTTTGTCTGAATCCATCGACCTGAAGCCCGTCGCGTGGATAGTCCTGGCCGTCGAGTTTCGGAGCAGCTCCCTGAAAAGAAACAAATACTCCGTGCCCCATCCTTGCGATTTTTTTCTATCGCAAGGGTGGGAGACCACGAACCCAAACCATTCTTTTTCATCCACCGCGGGTCGGCAACGCCAACCCGCTGCAATTACCGGGATCTCCACCAGGTTTATAAAACCCTTACTTTCTGATTGCTCCCTATTTACGCCATCCGGTTTCTCCTGAAGATGTCCGGTCTCTGCGCTTTTCGCTTGGTCCAGTTTCGGGCCCGCGATCGGCGGCGACACGGACGGACGGGGGCTGATATGCCGATCTATTTTGACTTGAGATTGCTTTTGCTCGTTCCGGCCTTTGTGGCCATTGCCTTCATGGTCTGGGTGTTTCTCAACCTTGCCCGGGACATCGGCCGCCAGCGCCGCCAATACGCGGGATTCAATTCGCGCCGCCGCCGCGACAAGTCCGAATTCTGGGAATAAGCCCGCCGGTTGTGGACAGAGGTTCCGCGCCCGGCATAGGATTGGCGTTTCATCCATCAGAACAGGATTTCGCCATGTCCCCATTGCTTCGCTGGCGCCTGCCCGCAACCCTCCTTTTCGGCGCTCTGGCGGTTTCCGCCTTCGGTCAGCCCTCAAGTTCCACCACCACCATCCGCATGCCGGCCTACTCCGTCGAAATCAAGGCCGGCGAGCCGCCGCGGCTCACCATCGCGCGCGACGGGCAAGCCGTATTTGAGATACCCGTCGTCTCCGGCCTGGCCTCCGATTCGCAGCAGGAACAGCTTTCCGCGGTCGACTTCTCCCTCCGCCAAGGCGACGATGGCACCTGGGAGCTGACCGCCACCGCCAAAAGCACGCTCTGGTCCGGCCGCCGCTTTCAATGGCGCTTCTTTCCCGACCGCATCGAGTTCCGGCAGTTCGCCTCCGGCCATGGCAAGTTGGGCCGCAGCTACTTCCTTTCCAACGGAACATCAAACCGCTGGGACAACGGCACCACGGGCGGACGCGCCTGGACCTCCACCATCTACGCCGATCGCTATTTCTCGCCCAATCCCAACCATGCCAACCAGTTCGAATTCAACATCGCCATGCCTCAGACCGTAGGCTTCAGCGACGGCAGCAAGGGCGGTTCGGACACCGACTTCCGCCCCGAGCGGATCATCGGCATCTTTGCCCCGCCGCCGCTCTTTCTCGCCTTCCACCTCGACAAGACCTGGACCGGCATCGGTATCGGCGCCAAGCCCGGCGACTACCTGTTTCCCGCCCTCGAGTACACCGGCTCCCGTTATGCCGGGGCTTCGTTCTACGTCGACTACCTGGGATACAAGGCGATCGATGGCGATTTTGCTTCCCCGGTGCTCTCCTTCACCTTCGCCTACGATCCGCTCGACGCGCTTGCGGCCTACACCGCCTGGCTCGACAAGAGCGGCTTCTCCACCCTCGCCACGGCCCACGATGCACCGTGGCACCACCTCCCCGTCTTCTGCGGCTGGGCGGAACAGACGGTCGATTCGGTCCCCTCCGGCGGCGCGCCCAACAAGCTCGCCACCCAGGCCAATTACGAGAAGTGGATTGCGATTCTCGAGCAACGCGGCCTCCCCGTCGGAACGGTGGTGATCGACGACAAATGGCAGCAAGGCTACGGATCGTTCGAACCCGACCCGCAGAAATGGCCCGACATGAAAGGGTTTGTCGCCGCCCAGCATGCAAAGGGACGCCACGTGCTGCTCTGGGTTCCCCTCGCCCACGCAGACGGCCTGCCTGAATCGCTCTGCATCATGGTGCAGGGAAAGTGCATGGGGGCGGACGTGGGCAAGCCGGAGTACGAGGCCTGGCTGCGTCCGCGCATCCGCCATCTGGTCCAGGACATCGGCGTAGATGGCTTCAAGGAAGACTGGGTAGACGCACCCGCGGTTCCCGGCGTTCCCCTCAGCGGTGGGCTCGCCGGGATCGAGTTCGTGCGCCGCTTCCAGTGGATCCTCTACGATGAAACCCACAAGGCCAAGCCCGACGCGCTGGTGGAAACCCAGACCGTGAACGCGTTGTTCCGCGACTCGTCCGACGTAACCCGCCTCAACGACATCTGGTACGCCACCCGCAACGTGCCCGACATGATGCGCCTGCGCGCGCGCATCGCTCACATCAGTGGATGGCCGGTGCTCGACACCGACAATGCCTCCTCCACCACTCTGAAGGACTGGTGGGATTACATGCAGGCCCAGCCGTCGATCGGCATTCCAGCGCTCTACTTCGTGTCGAAGACCGAGGCCACCCAGGAAACTCCGTCCGACGCCCAGTGGTCCGCGCTGGCCGGTCTGTGGCGAAGCTATATCGCATCCCTTCGCGGCAAAAATTGACGGGGTCCCCGTCCAGCGCGGCCGAACAACGTAAACCATCCGCCTGCCTTGCAGAAAATTAGCCGGCCAGGTGGGACAATGAAGCAGTCAGTAACCCGCATTTCTCGCAGCCCGCAGCCCTCGTCTTGTCCTTGCGCAAACGCGCTTTTGCATTTTCTTTCGAACGGTTTTGCCACAATAGGTGAAAGAGAGGATCGAAGTGCAGCCTCATTCAGAACCCAGGGGCACCGAAATCAGTTTCGTTATGAACCCTTTTAGACCCCCAAAAGGGCCCTTCCGGACCGTTTATATTTCCGGGATAGAGAAAATATCTTAATTATTTTCAGTTACTTACAGGCTATAATTGGAGCCGGAATGGGTAAAATCCCCCCGTGGTCCTGTGAAACTGTATAACTGTATGAATTCGTCCCTTCGATCAAGCCACGACTCAAGCCTTCAAGGCTTGTGAAAATCCAGACTAAGAGCAACAGCAGGGCTTCTAATTGCTCGGCTTGGGCGGCGGCGAAGACGATTCCGCATCCGCATCGTCGGCCGAATCCTCCACCAGCACCGCCGAGCCGGGAACAATGTCGATAGCTGAGATCGCCCTTGCCGGTGGGATGGAAGGTAACCCGCAGCGGCTCCCGCTGCCACGTCGGGTGCGCCGCAGACCGGGTCGGGCCGGGTTTTCGGATCGGGATCGAAGGCGTCCACCTTCTTCGCCAGCACCGGCTTGCGCGCCGCCAGCTGTGCCACAACCGCGTACAGGCTCTTGCCCGACGCGGTGACGCCGCAGTAAGCCCCATAGTCGCGGAACCAGCTCACCTGGCTCACGCCGGGATCATAATCGGGCAGCTTGAGCGCCGTCACGTGACCGGTCGTGCGATCGACCAGCAGCCACGGTCCGCGCTGCCACACCCAGTGCCCTGCCTTGTCGCCCGGAAGCGCGTCGTTGAGCCGCAGAACGCGCCGCACCACAAAGCTGCGGTCAGTCACGTCGTGGGCATCGCCGGTCGTCCACTCCTTGACCACCCCGTCGACAACAAGCGGCCGGATCTTGAGGGAATCTTCGCTGGCGGCGGCCCCCGCCGGATCGCCGGCCCGCGAATAGGGCACATGCTTCACCGCGCCCAGCACCACGACATGCTCTTTGTGGGTTGCGGCAGCGTTGCCGTGCAATGAAACCAGGAAGGATAGCCCGAGAGCCCCAAATAAAAGTCCAAATTGCCGTCCACGCAAGCATGACGGTACTGCTCCTGACTCGACCCCCGTAACTACGACTCTTTTACCTCTATACCTGCGCTGCTTCCACCGCCCGCGCGACGCGAAATGCCGTGCTTTCATCCAAATGGCGCGCCAGCACCTGCATGCCGACGGGAAGACCGGCAGGCGTTGTCCCGCAGGGTACGGTCACGCCGCAGATCCCCGCCAGGCTGGCGGTCACGGTGTAAATATCGGCCAGGTACATCGACAGCGGATCGTCCGTCTTCTCGCCCAGCTTGAACGCCGGCACCGGGGAAGTCGGCGTCACAATTGCGTCCACTTCGCCAAACGCGCGCAGGAACTCGTCGGCCAGCAGCCGCCGCACCTTTTGCGCCTTCAGGTAGTAGGCGTCGTAGTAGCCCGCCGAAAGCGCGTATGTACCGAGGAGGATGCGCCGCTTGACCTCGGCGCCGAAGCCCTCGTCGCGGGAATGGCTGTACATGGCGCTCAGGTTTTCGGAAGCCGGTGACCGGTACCCGTACCGTACGCCGTCGAATCGCGCCAGGTTGGCGCTGGCCTCGGCCGTCGCGATCAGGTAGTAAGTGGGAATGGCATAGCGCGTGGTCGGCAGCGAGACCGGCCTGACCTCGCACCCGGCAGCCTTCAGGGCGTCGATTCCCTTTTCGATCGCGGCGCGGACGTCGGGATCGAGGCCCTCGCCGAAATATTCCGCCGGCACGCCCAGCCGCAGCCCGTCCACAGGCTTGTCGCTCTCCGCCGCATAGTCCGGCACCGGGGCCGGCGAGCTGGTGGCGTCCATGGGATCGTGCCCGGCAATGATGCCCAGCAGCGTGGCGGCGTCGCGCACGTTGCCCGCAAACGGCCCTACGCGGTCGAGCGACGAAGCAAAGGCGATGAGCCCGTTGCGCGAAACCCGTCCGTAGGTCGGCAGAACGCCCACCACCCCGCAGAAGCTGGCCGGCTGGCGAATGGAGCCGCCGGTGTCGCTGCCCAGCGTGGCAACCGCCAGGTTTGCAGCCACCGCCGCCGCGGAACCGCCGCTCGACCCACCCGGCACCCGCTCCGGGTCCACCGGATTGCGCACCGGCCCGTAAGCCGAGTTCTCGTTCGAGGAGCCCATGGCAAATTCATCGCAGTTCAGCTTGCCCAGCAATACCGCCCCGGCAGCCTCAAGCCTGGCCACGACGGTTGCATCGTAGGGAGGCCGGTAGCCTTTCAGAATTCGGGAGCCGGCCGTGGACGGCGCGCCTCGCATCACCAGCACGTCCTTGATGCCGACAGGGATGCCCGCCAGTGGAGGCAGCGGATCGCCCTTGGCCGCAAGGGCATCGATCCGGAGGCCTGCTCCAGGGCCCGCTCTTTGGTCAGGCTCAGGTAGATGTTCAACTGCCCGTTGATGGCCGCGATGCGGTCGTAGTACGCGGCGGCGAGATCCGCCGCCTTCACGCTGCCGGAGGAGATGTCCTGGCGCAGCCGGGCAAGCGTTGCCGGCTTCTCAACCAACGTTTCAACGGTCTTTGTATCTCCCGCCAATCCAAATCCCTCAGTTCGTCCGTCCCAGTCCCTAGTCCCTAGTCCCTAGTCCCTATCTCTCAATCACCTTGGGCACTTTGAAAAACACATTGTTCGTATCGGGCGCCTGCGGCATCACCGCCCCGCGTTCGAGCGAAGGCACGGGCACATCCTTCCGCAGCGAGCTTCGACCGCCTGCGCCATCGAGTTCGCTGACCTGCGCCAGGGGAGCCACGCCGGCCGTGTCCAGTTCATTCAACTCTGCCACGTAGTTCAGAATGGCGTTCAGATCCTGGACCATGCGCGGCATCTCTTCCGGCGCCAGTTCAAGGTGCGCCAGTTCGGCCACGCGCTCCACGTCTTCAACCGTTACTTTGGCGGTCATTCTGCACTCTTTTCGGGCGCGCCTGCGAAGCGTCCGATCCCCGTTCGATGATTGAAGTATAGCTTGTTCCGGAAAGCGGATTCGGGACCCCGCCCTGGCCAATTTCGGCCTCGAACCGCAGTCCAATTTGCATCTCAGTCCACCACCAGCGTCAGGGTGACGGCATGCTGAACGCCGTTTGACGTCACGGTCACCGGAACCGTGTAAGTTCCGGCCGGGGTGGTATGGGTGGTGGGCGACGACGGCGGCGTTCCGCCGGATCCTCCGCCCGACGAGGAACAACCCGAAAACCCAAGCAGCAGGACAGCGAAGACCGCGATTGGGAAACGCAGCTTCCGCCGGCGCCATGCGAGGGGAAGGATCAACACCGCGAAAGCCAGCGGTCAGAGCGCGGCCCCCTGCCGAAGACGGCGGCGCCACTTGAGCGGAAGTGGATTGGCCGGTGGTTATCTGGACAGCCTCGGTGCCGGTTGCGCCCGCAGCAACATTTTCGGTCGACGGGTTGAAGGTGCAGGCCGCGTACGATGGCAGCTTTCCGCACTGAAACGCAAAGGTGCCCGGCGAGCCCCCGGAAGGCGCGAGGCCGAGGGTGTAGCTGGCGGTCTGGCCGCTGCTAACGGTCACGGTGGATGCGCCCGACACAGTGACCTGGAAGTCGTATCCGATCCCCGAAAGATGGGCAGTAACGCTCGATGCCAACACGCTGCTGGAGACCGTAAAGGTCCCGTTCTGAGACCCCAGGCTCGTCGGAGTGAACAATACGCCGGTGGTGCACGTCCCGCCGGCTGGAAGTGACGATCCACAAGTGTTATTCACGAGCTTGAATCCGGCGGAGACCGAGAGGCTCAAGTCGGAAAGCACCGCCCCGTCGTTGGAATTCATGACCGTCAGCGCGACTGCGCCGCTGGCGGTGCCGACCCCGGTCGTCGGGAAATTCACCTGGGCCGGCACGATCTGGACCTTTCCACCCGCTGGAGGAAGTACCCCGCTCCCGTTCAGGCTCACTTTCTGCCCTGCGTTGACGATGTCGGAGATGGTCAGCGTGCCGCTCTGAGCGCCGGCCTGGGTGGGCGTGAATACCACGCTGATCGAGCAACTCGAGTTGGCAGCCAATTTCGTCGTGCAGTTGCTGGATACCTGAAAGGCCCCGGTCGCGGAAGCCGCGATGGACGTCAAGGGAAGGTCGCCGGTGTTCGATATACCGACCGTCAAGCGGTGCCGATGACTGGCCGATGATGGTGGGAGGAAAGCTCAACGAAGTGGTGGAGAGGGTATCGGTGGGCGGCGCCGCGCCGGTACCCGTCAGGACCACGGTCTGCGTGCCCGCTCCGTCGATCAAGGTCAGAGCTCCGATCGCCGGACCGGCCGTTGTGGGTTGAAACTCGATCGTCAACTGGCAGTCGGAGTTTGCGGCAAGCGAAGTCGTGGCGCACACATTGCTCGCCATCACGAACGGTCCGGAGACGGTTGCGCTGGTGACAGGTACCGCTGTTCCGCCGCTGTTTTCCACTGTGATGGAAAGGGGCTTGGAGATTGTTCCCACGGCCGTGGGACCCGACAAGGCATTGTCGAAGTTCAATACGGTCGGCATCAACTTGACATTGCCGGGCGCGAGCCCTTTGCCGGCCAGCGTCGCGCTTAACTGCCCGCCCTGCACGTTCGCGCTCACCGTCAGTGTCGCCGAGCGGTCGCCCAGTGCGTAAGGTGTGAACACCAGTTCAACTTCGCACCGCGCGCCGCTGTTCAGCTGCTTTCCACGTACAGCCGTCACTCGCAATGGTGAAGTCTCCGGCATTGGCGCCGCCGATTGCGGCCGCCGTCGGACCCAGTGCAATTCCGCCTGTGTTGGTAAGAGTGACAGTCTGCAGCGAGCTTGCCGACCCCTGAGGCTGGTCGCCAAAGTCGATTGAGGCAGGGTCGAGCGTCGCGGTGGTGAGCTGGATACCCGCGGCGGCGAGCGGGATCTGCCAGACGCCGCGGCCGTAGGTGGCGGCCGCCAGCACGTTGGGTGTTGTCGTGGCCGGAGCGGCGCTCAGCGCGACCACGGGCGCCGCCGGCAGCCCGCTGCCAAACTGCGACCAGCAGGTCGAAGACGAGTTTCCGCAGGAGGCAACGTTGCGGGTGAAGTACACACCCGCATCGGTGGCGAGGTAGGCGGTGTTTCTGTCTTGCGGGTCAACGACCAGGCTGTTGGCCGCGGAACTGGTGAGGTTCGAGCGAATGTTGGACCAGTGGGCGCCGCCGTCGACCGATCGATACACGACGCATACGTTCTGGCGCGGATTCGGGATGCCCTCCACCGTCGCATAAATGGTGTTTCCCGTGGAATCGTGCGGATCGATGAACAGGCTGGAAATGTCGAACCCGAAGTAATTCATCCTCAGTTGATCGTTCGCCACCGCATTGAGGGTCAAGTCAACCCATGGAGACCAGATGCCGTTTGCGCTCATGGTCGTGCTCAGCACATGGCCGGGCGCTGTCCCTCCGCCATCGAGGCTGCCGTAGGTGCCAACGTAGACAACCTCCCCGCCCCCGGGAAGACCCATGGCCGCCATCGATCGGATCAGCGCATTGCCGTTGCAGTAGGAGCTGTTCTGGTTCCCGTCGAACATCGGGGCCACCGCATTGGCCGCGGTCCACCCGATTCCGCTGGCCGGGCCCCGCCACAGGCGGCACGTGCCGATGAGCAGTTGCGTGGGATCGACCGGATCGACGAGGAAGGGCGCCGGGGAGGTCATGGTTAGCCCATCCCCGCCTACATTGGCGCTGGAAACAACCGGGCTTAAGCCAAAGTCCGTCGGAGTGCAGGCCCCGGCCTGCGAACACAGGTGAATGGAAACGCCCGCGCCATTGTTGACATACCAGTTTGACGGGTTGGTCGGATCGATAGCCACCGGGCCACCTTCGCCGCTCAGGATTTCGGGCCAGACCGCCGTGGGGCCGCTGGTGCTCTTGACGCCGGCCGTGCCGTTGGCGCCAAGTCCCAGCATCATGGTGTAGGGCGAGCCACCCACCGCCGACATGCTCTCCACCTCGGCCAGCGAGCCCAGTCCCTCCATTCAGGTTCTGGAAGTGGCCGGCATCGCTGGAAGAACACGCCGCACCCGTTTCCGCGATGCCGTCGATGGAACGCCAAAGACCGCTGTCGTTGCCGACAAACAGTTCCTAGCGGATTGTTGCGCATTCCACTCCAGGGCGTGCTGGTATCCGGCTACCTCGGCGCTCATGCACGTCGTGGCGTTGGTCGTGTTGCGCCACACGCAGCCCATCGCCAGGCTGCATTTCCACAGATCGTTGGCTCCGGCCAGCAGGATCGTGTCCTGGCCCGAGGGAATCGCGGCCAGGGCCAGGTTGTAGTTGCCGTTCTGGATGGTGGCCGAACCCAGCGGACTACGGATCTCGAGCGCCGACGTGACCCACTGTTTCGCGAACGCGATGGCGGAGTTGGTGCAGGCGTTCCCGCTGGCTGCGCACGCATCCTGCCACAGGCCCTGGTCCTGGTCGTTCAGGTCCACCGTCCAGGCAAATGTGTCTCCGGTGAGCGGATTCACCGCCAAGGTGCCGCGATACATGGGACAGGCCGGGGAGCCGGTCGTGGTTGGCCGGGTAGGACAGAGCGCAGTGGTCAAATTGGCACCGGGTTGCGCGGAGAGACGCGTCCATTGCATGCCGTCGGCAGACTGGTAGTAGCCGTGAAAGCGCACCGCCGCAATAAACACGCCGCGAAGCGCATTCCACACCACAGAAGTGGCTGCATTGCCGTCGGGCTGCGTAAATGCGTCGAGGGGGCCCTGGACGTCCTGCCCGTCCAGGTCTGTGATGCGTGCCAGGGACCACGTGGCTCCGCTGTCAGCCGAATAGTAGAGCCCCTCATAGCTGCGGTTGGGAAAATCAGCGCCAACCAACACCCCTTCCCACGCCTGGGAAACCGCCGCCACCACCACCTGGGGATTCGTGGTGCTCCAGGCAAATCCAGCGAAACCCTCCCCGACAAAGGCATATTGCAGGTCAGCCGTGGTCTGGATCAGGCTCCAGGTGTTGCCGCCGTCGGTAGATCGAAGAATGCCCGCTCCATAGTAGGAGTCGAGGACGTCGTTGGGGTCCCCGGTGCCCGCCAGGACCACGCCGGTGCCACCCGGCTGCACCGTGACGGCCCCGACACTGATGGAGGCGTCAATCGCGGTGCTCAACGCGCCCAGGTTGTCGGTCAAGGGCGTAAAAACTATGTTCGCAGGGTTGGCATTTCCCGCATTCTGCGAAAGCCAGACCCCTCCGCCGGTGGTTCCGACATAAAGCCGGTTTCCCGTCGCGTCGGCAGGATCAAGGGCCAGCGAGGAGATGCGTCCCGTCACCAGGCCGTAGTTCGAAGACAGTACGCCGGTCGGACCAAGCGGCTGCCACGCCGCCTGCGCACCCGTTGCCTGCGGGCGCGGCGTCAAGCCATTCGCATGCGGCCGGACCCGTGCGCCGACAGGTTGGCCGGAGGCAATGCCCCGACGTGCCAGAAAGCGCTGTGCCTGCGCAACGCGCGGCGGCAGGTTCGATTGAGACCGGGAAGGAATTACATAGGAAGGATCAGTGGACTGGCTCACTGCGGGTGGCGAACACCAACCAAGGAAGATCAGGCCGAAGAGTCCCAAGAGAGCCGTAAACAATCGCAAGCTCACCCGGAACCGGTCTTCTTGGAGGACGGGCGCGCCCGCGCCGGTTAAGGCCGCAGCTTCTTCCGGACTTCGTGCACAGAGCCCTGGGGTCACAAGCATTCGCCGTTCGGATCCCGCCTCCCCTCACTGCCATCATCCGAGGGAGATGAGGGCGAATGCACACGAATGCGCCATCAGGGGCAAGAGAGTTTCCAGAATGAAAATTGTGGCCCATTTTAGGACAGCGGTCGCACCTCTCATGTGACCGTCAGTACAAAGCCGCGTTTGAGCTTTGAGCGCAGTGAAACTTTAGTTTAGAAAGGACGGTCCCGGGCGAGAAGTTACGAGTCCGGCGATTTATCTGGACCTCGAAAAGCACGAATGATTAAGAATTCAGGGAACCGGTCTTGCGATCCTCTTGCAGCACTTCGTCGAGAAGAACGCGCAGGCTTGCGGCACGGGCGTGACCGACGCGCGCCGCAAGTCCGCTCGCGCCTTCCTGGGTCTGCGATAATTCGTCGGCGAGGTTGAGTGCGGCCAGCACGGCGACCCGCAGTGAATCCACGGTGCGGCCCTGGGCGGCCACGGCACGCATCTTGGCGTCAACTTGCGCAGCCAGCTTGCGGATGTGGTCCGCGTCCTGCCCCGACAGATGATAGGTCTGGTTGTAGATCTCTACCGTGATGTAGTTGGCGGGATTCTGCTCCATGACCCTCTCACAGTTCAAGCGTATCGAGTTGAGCCAGGAGTTTCTCGACGCGCTGGCGGACATGATCCCGCTCTGCGTGCAGCGTGGCTATTTCCTTCTGCAGCTGCTCGATCACGGGGGTCTGCTCGTGCAACCTCGCCTCAGCCTCGGAAGCCCGCTCTTCGGCGGCAGTGCGGGCAAGCCGCTCGCGCTTGACTAGGTTGACGGCCCGCAGGATGCGGTCTTCCAGGGAAGAAAAATCGTCCAGACTCAGGGCCAGGGTACCCGATTCGCCGGCGGAATGATGGGATTGACTGCCGGCGTCGTTCTGTTCGGCATGACTCTGGTCCTGATTATGTTCCATGACCTGGGGGCCCCAGGGTAATTCGGACATCAAAAAACCTCCGTCGTCCGTGCCAGTATAGCGCCTGAGCACCGTGCGCCACATTAGGCACGGAGCCGGGCACCAGCTTTGCCAACCGCCTCAATTACGCGCGCGTGAAAGCCCTGCAATTCCTCATCGCGCAAGGTGCGATCCGGCGCCTGGAACGTGACTCCCAGCAGCAGTGCATACTCACGCCCACCGAGCTTTACATCTCGGAAGACTTCCCGCGCGCGCCAATCGACCAGCTCCGGAATATCCAGGCTGGCTACGGCCTGGTCGATCCTTTCCCAGCCAACGCTCTCGTCCAAAACCAATGAAAAGTCGCGGCGGACGGGCTGGAAGCGCGAAATGTCGCGCGCCACCGGTTTTCGTAGAACCAGTTCGTAAAGACGATCGAGATAGAGTTCGCCGATGAACACAATATCTTTGAGTTTGCGGGCCGCGGCCTCGCGGGGGTGAAGCTGGCCAAACCACCCCGCACCGAGGCCGTCGACGACCACGCGGGCAGCCCGGTAAGGATGCAGCCATTGGGGGGTAAGACCGGCTTCCGCGGGAAAGCGATCGAAGTACAACGAGTTCGACTTAAAGCGTGCCAGCACCTGCTCGACTACGCCCTTCAGATCGTGGAACTCGATGAGGCGGGCAGGATGGAGCGCGCTCTGCTCCGGCACGGTGCCGACAGCACCGAACGCGAGCGAGGGGCGTTCTTCGACTCTTTCGGTGGTACCACTGAAGACCGTGCCCATCTCGAACAGGCGAACATCGTTCACATCGCGATTGAGATTGCCCGCGATCATCGCCAGCATGCCGGGCACGAGCGAGGGGCGCAGAACGCCGGCCTCTTCGCTGAGCGGGTTCCCAAGCGGCACCGCAAGGCCGGGCTGGGGCGCGGTGAGAGCCGCATCGGCGGCGGAACAGAAGGTGCTTCCGATGGCTTCATGAAATCCAGCCGCCAGCAGTGTACGGCGCACGGCGGACTCGCTCTCCGCCCAGGGCAGCGATCGAACGCCTTCGCCGAACGCAGGCAGCGTGTTGGCAAAGCGGTTGTAGCCGTAGACGCGGGCGACCTCCTCGATGAGATCGATCTCGCGTTCAAGGTCGAGGCGCCAGCTGGGCAGCGTGACCTGCCTCTGCGCATGGCCGGATTGATTCAGGCCGCATCCGAGCGCCGTGAGCACCGATTCGACGCTTGACGCGGTAATGCCCTCTTTGTCTTCGGTCTTGCCCAGAATGCGGTGTACTTCGCCCAGTGCAAGGGCAATGGGTCTGCGATGAGCCGTTCGGGCCTCCATCGCGGGCACCCGCACGTCGACCAGATCGCCTTCCAGATGGCCGCCATTGGCCAGAAGGATGCGGCTGACCAGTGCCGAAGCGACCGGCCCGGCGTTGAAGTCCGCCCCGCGCTCGAAGCGGTGGCTAGCATCGGTATGCAGCCCGTGGCGTCGAGCGGTTCGGCGCACAGCGATAGGATCAAACCACGCCGCTTCGACCAGAACATTTTTCGTTTCAGCAGTGATCATCGAGTCCCACCCACCCATCACCCCCGCCAGACCCACCGGCCTGACCTGATCGGCAACTACAAGGTCTTCGGGCTCCAGGGTGCGCTCGATGCCGTCGAGGGTCTTCAGCCGCTCGCCTTTGCGGGCGCGGCGCACCAGGATACCGCCCTCGATCTTGTCGAGGTCGAAGACGTGGGTCGGCTGCCCCATCGCAAGCCAGACAAAATTTGTCGCGTCCACGGCGTTGGAGATCTTCTTCTGCTCCAGCAGCGCGAAATATGTCGATACCGGCGTGTCCGCGAACCAGTCGCGCGATTCGCCAATGCACACATCCCGGATGACGCGCGCAGTAAAGCGGCCGCATCCGTCTTCAGCCTCGATTCGAACAGAGAAGTGCCTGCCCGACTGTCCAGGTTCCGGAAGTGCCATGTTGAGTTGCTTAAGTTCGAGCCCATAGATGGCCGCGGCCTCGCGGGCGATGCCATAGTGATTCATGGCATCGACGCGATTGGTAGTGATGTCCATCTCGTAAAGGGATCCGTTGCCGGGGCCCAGGTCGAAGATACCTTCGACCGCGATGCCGCGCAGGGTCAGGTCCTCAGCAAGTTGCGCGTCGGAGACAGTCAAGGCCGGCAAGTACGCTCGCAGCCATTTCGTCAGAATCTTCATCGATCGATTTCTCTCTTCGCAAGTTCGCGCTATTCACGTCGCAGGTTGGCGGGTTCACGCGAAGCTCTTACCTGTTAAACAAACTGACTCAGAAACCGCATATCCCCGGCGTACAATTGCCCGATTTCACTGATCCCGTACTTCATCATCGCGATCCTCTCGACTCCCATGCCAAAGGCAAAGCCTGAAATCTCTTTCGGGTCATATGCCGGTTGCTTCTCCGCTGCGAACGCGAACACCGCCGGATCGACCATGCCGCAGCCCAGCAACTCGATCCATCCCGACTGCTTGCACTTCCGGCAGCCTTTGCCTCCGCAGAAAATGCAGCTGATCTGCACGTCCGCACTCGGCTCAGTGAACGGAAAGAAGGACGGGAAAAATCGCGTCTTCACGGAGGAACCGAACAGTGCCTTCATGGCGTGGTCCAGCGTGCCCTTCAGATCGCTGAAGGTGATGTCTTGGTCAACGCACAGGCCTTCCACCTGGTGGAAAATCGGCGAATGCGTAGCGTCAGCGGCGTCATTACGATGCACCTTGCCGGGAATCACGATCCGCACCGGCGGCGGCTGCTGTTCCATGGTTCGCATCTGCACCGGCGAAGTGTGCGTTCGCAGCAGGAGGCGATCGCGCAGCGGCCGGCGGTCTTGATTCGCGATGACAAGCGTATCTTGCGTATCGCGGGCCGGATGGCCAGGCGGAAAATTCATGCTTTCGAAGTTGTAGAAGTCGGTTTCCACCTCCGGACCCACCCCAATCGAGTAACCCAGCGCCGCGAACACCTGGGTGATTTCGTTCAGCGTGCGCGTGATGGGGTGCTCGGCGCCGGTCAGGCGGCGCGTGCCCGGCAGCGTGATGTCGATGGCCTCCGCGGCAAGCGCGGCATCACTGGGGCCTGCGCCCGTGGCCTGCTCAACCAGGTTCTCGACTTGCTTCTTAAGCTCATTGAAGCGCTGCCCCATGGACTTCTTCGCTTCGGGCGGTGCCGACTTCAGCCAGCGGCCGGAGACTTCGTTGAGGCGACCATGCTTGCGCCCCAGCCACTCCAGCCGGAAGGCCTCGACCGCTTCTGGAGTGCCGAGCAGCGAGGCATCGCGGCTGGCCTGATCAGCGAGCTCGGCAAAGGCCCGATCAAGCGCGGCATCATCGTACGCCGTCAGATTTGTAATCGATTCGTTCGTCATTGCTTAACGCTCAGAATAGCGCTTTCGCGCCCCCACGTTCTGGAGCCGTGTTGTGCCACAAAGAAAACGGCCCGAAGCCAAGCTCCGGGCCGTCAAAACGACTTGCTGCGCCGGGCTTAAGCGGCTGCGCTGGTAAGGGCGGCTTTCGCCTGCTCCACCAGCTTCGTAAAGCCCGCGGCATCATGAACGGCAATGTCCGCAAGGATCTTGCGATCCAGCTCGACTCCCGCCTTCTTCAGGCCGTTGATCAACTGCGAATAGCTCGTCCCGTTCAGCTTGGCGGCGGCCGAAATGCGCACGATCCACAGGGAGCGGAACTGGCGCTTCTTCTGGCGGCGGCCGGTGTAAGCGAACTTGAGACCGCGCTCGACGGCTTCCTGGGCGGCCTGGTAGAGCTTCGATTTCGTAAGAAAATAACCGCTTGCGCGCTCCAGAATCTTTTTCCGGCGGTCACTTCTTTTCGTACTGCGTTTTACGCGGGGCATATCTCGTTCTCCATTTTTTATTGCGTCGGTATGGCGGCTGGAGGCAGGAGCGAAACCCTTGAGGGCACGCGGTAAACCTCTTCACTCGCTCTGCAAACCTGAACTTCTCGCTGCGGCGAACGCATTTTTCAAAAGCAGCGGGGGCCTATTCGGCCCGTCACCTCGGTAGTACGGATCTCGTCTGAAGGTCCGCCCCACCGCAGGTGGTCAGGCGTAAGGAATCATGCGCGCTACCTTCTTGTAGTCGCCGTCGGAAACCAGCAGGGTCTTGCCCAGCTTCCGCTTGGTCTTTGGCGCCTTCGAAGTAAGGATGTGCCGCGTCTTCGTCTGGCCCCGCTTGATCTTGCCGGTGCCGGTCTTACTGAAGCGCTTCGCCGCGCCCGTATGGGTCTTCAACTTGGGCATTTTCTTCTCGTTTTGGACTCACCGTGTGGTCGGACAGGGACTTCCCTGCCCTGGTGGGCCTCAATCAGTATATCTGAGGATGGGATTAAGCGCCATGCACGAGTCACCAGCGCCGAACTCAAAACCCCGGGCTTGCTTGAAACTATGCAGATGCATCCAGTTTCGGCGTTACGCCCCGATCGCTTGACGGAGAGCTTTGTCGATCGACGGCTGCGCAAATCGAAAGCCGGCATCGACGAGTTTGCGCGGCAGGACGCGCGCACTCGACAACAGCGCTTCATCTGCCATTGGACCCAGCGCCAGGCGCAGTGCAAAGGCCGGCACGGCCAACAACGCGGGCCGGTGGAGCTGCCGAGCTAGCGAGCCCGTGAACATGGCATTGGTAACCGGCTCGGGCGAGCTAACGTTTACAGCGCCATGAAGCGATGGTGATTCAAGCAGGAACCGCACCGCCGCCACCAGGTCGGTGAGCGAGACCCAGCTCATCCACTGTTTTCCCGAACCCAGGCGGCCGCCGATTCCAAGCCGGAAAATCGGCAGCATCATCGCCAGTGCCCCTGCACCGGGCGCAAGCACCACCCCGAAGCGCAAGTGCACGACGCGGATTCCAGCAGCCACGGCAGGCGCGGAAGCGGCTTCCCACGCGCGGCACAGATCGGCGAGAAGGCCCGCACCTGGAGCAGAGCTCTCATCCAGGACCTCGTCGCCGCGATCCCCGTAGATCCCGATGGCCGAGGCGACCAGAAGCGCGCGCGGAGGCCTCCGCAGCCCGGCCAGCAACGTCGCAAGGGCGCGGGTCGAATCGACGCGGCTGGCGGCCATTTCGCGGCGGTACGCGGGGGTCCACCGGCGCGCGGAGAGGTTGGCCCCCGACAGATGAATGGCCGCGTCGAGCCCCTCGATCGGCCCGGTGTCGGCGATCGTGATGGCGGCGGCCGGGTTCCATTGCAGTTCGCCAGCGGTTTGAGGAACGCGGCGAACCAATTGCGTGACACTGGCCTGTCGCGAATCCAGTTCTGCGCGCAACGCGGAGCCCACCATGCCGGAGGCGCCGCTCAGGAGGATCCTGCCCCCGGCTTCGTTGTTAACCGAGCCCATTCGCCGTCCTTTTCTGGAATGCAGCCGGGATTGCCGCATTCGTACGCCTTTAGTAGCATGAGAACAGATTTTGATTCGGGCAACAATTTACCCGACTCGAACTTCTGGGAGTAACGGATGACCGACCCAGCAGCGGTTCGAACTGAGGAAACGCAAAAGTCGCAGGTCGACGATGAGACCACAGAACGCTTTATCGCCGAGAAGCACATCGGGGAACGGATCAAGCGCCTGCGGTTGAAGAAGTCGATGGGACTGGTCGAACTGGGCCGCCACACCGGGCTGTCGGCGAGCTTCCTTTCCCAGCTGGAGACCGGCCGCGTGGTACCGACCCTCCGCAATTTGGCGCGCATCGCTATGGTGTTCTCGAAGGACCTTTCGTATTTCTTCGAGACGGAACCGCATTCGATCTTCCGGATCCACCGGCGGAAGGACCGCGTGCGCCTGCCGCAGACGGGTGTGGAGTCACCCAGCTACTTCTTTGAGAGCCTAGGCTACATGGTGCCCGACCGGCACATGGATCCGTACTTCGCCGAGTTCATACCTCTGGCCCAGCATCAGGAACTGAAGCCGCACCTGCATCCGGGATTCGAGTTCCTCTACGTGCTCGAAGGCGAACTCGGACTGCAGCATGGGGAGCATCAGTCGACGCTTGGCCCGGGGGATGCGGTCTACTTCGATTCGAGCACCGCCCACTCCTACTTTTGCGCGGGCCCCAAGCCTGCCAGCGCGCTGATCGTGACGATGCATCAGCCGCCCGCACCCTCCGCGGCGCCCCCGCGGCATGTCCCGGGCGCTCCGATGGCGCGCCCCTTGGCGATTACCACTGTTCCTGCTACACTGCTCCGGCCGGGAGAAGCGCTGAGAAAGTTCGCCAGAAATTCGAAGACTAATCGCGGATTCCGGCAAAGTATGCGGCTACTTCCGGCCAGTTGTTCACGCGGATAAAGCCGGTGGCCGTGAGGTTGTGGGGCGCGGTATAGAGCAAGCCCTGGCCCTCGAAACGCTCCAGGTTGCGTGGCAGATCGTCGATGAGGTAGTCGGCTTTCAGAATGGATTTGTTGCCGCAGAAAACATAGTTCGTGGGCGGGATAAAGGGAAAGTGGCGCTGCAGCCAGCGGTACTTCGGACCCAGCGAGTTGGGGACCGTCATGGCCTGGGTAGCGATAAAAATCTCGAAACGTACACTTAGATCCTTGAGCACCTCCTGTGAATCCGGCATGAGCGGCAAGTCTTCGAAAAAGTCTTCGGCATCGAGAAAGGCACGCACCTGTTTCTGGCGATCGAGCGGCGCTACCTCCCATATGCCTTTGCCGGCCAGTTGGTGGACCGTCAATGCCTCGTCGAATTCCTCATTGTAGCGGCGCAGGTGCTCGGAGAGCGTGTCCGCCATGACCTCGTCCATGTCTACACAAACGCGCTGCACAGCCGCTCCGGAAAAGAAAAAGCCTATCTTGTCGGTCGTTGTCTTGAGGATACAAGCGATGCTTGTTCCAGGTGAAGATGCCGGATTGCGCGATAGTGTGGATTTCTCCCCGCTTCAACGGCTTGAGTCTTGGCTTGCTCGAAGTGACGGATTTACAGTTTCACAGTTTTACAGGCTACGGGGGGGAGGGGGCGCACATTTCGCCTAGAACTTTTCTCTGCAAGCTACTGAAGGTAAAAATGATATGAGCGTCAGCCCGCAAATGTAAGCGACCATAAGAGCCGGTTTTGGGTACTTAAAAGGCTCAGAACGAAACCGAATTGGTTTCGGTGCCGTGGGTTCTGCCTGAGTCTGCACTTCGATGATCCTCTCTTTCACCTCTATTGTGGCAAAGCCGGCAGAAAGAAAATGCAAATCGCGCGGACTTTTTTGCGCGATAACGAAGACGAGGGCTAAGGGATGCGAGAAATGCGCTAACCGCCGGCACGGCGCGGTTTCGGGACCGCAGGAGGGGCGCTATTGATGGATTCCGGTTGCGGAGCCTTGGGCGGCGGCGCCATGGCCGGATCCCAGTAAAGCAGCCGGGAGCAACTGTCGCAGGTGAGAAGTTCGCCCTCGCGCAGCTGGTTCCACGTCTGCGGGCGGATACCCATGCGGCACCCGGTGCATTGCTGGTTTTCGGCGCGAGCCAGTCCCGTGCCGCGGCTCCCGCCAGGCGGTCAAAACGCACCAGAAGATCGGGTTCAATGGCCTGGCGCAGGGCTTCCCGTTCCGCCTGCAGCCCGGCCAGTTCGCTGTTCATCTCTCTGCTGGCGCCGGGCGACGTTCTCGCGTGTTTTGTCGAGAGCTCCGGCGCGGCTTTCCACCTGGGCGCGCGCGGCCGCCAGCGCGGTTTCCTGAGCTTCGGTCCGCTCCAGGCTGGCAAACTCCTCATTTTCGAGTCGCTCGATTTCGCTTGCGGCGAACCCGATCTCGTGCTCCATGGCTTCCGCCTGGGCGGTAGTGGTCACGGTATCTCGCTGGGCCTGCAGACGTGCAGATTTCTGCTTGTGGCCAGCGATTTCCCGCTCGAGGCGACCCCGCAATGCTTCTTCGCGGCTAAGCGCATCGTTGGCGCCGGTAGCATCTTTCTGTGCAGCCTTCATGGCAGCGTCGGCCTGGGCCACTTCAGGCCGGCAAAGCACGCAGCGCCTGGACGAGGCGGGCACGCTCCAGGTCGAGGTTCTGCAACTTTACGAGGTGTTCAATCTGAGCCTGCATCCGTGGAATGAAGTCTAACATCCACAAGGGGTGCCTTGGCCGGGTTGCGCACGGGGGCGAGGCAGCCGCCCCGAGCGTGCGGCACGGGGTTTATCGTGGGCATCCTGAGCGTAATCACAAACAGCGGCGAAGGATGGCGCGCGGCGCATCCAACTGGGTAGAGCGTCAAATCCGTCGGTTGCCTGGGTTAGTGACAGTGGCGGGCTTGGGACAAACGGCAATCAAACGGACGCTTTGCGGTCCGGATTGCTCATGAAGGGGAACAATGGCAGACAGCCGGCCATCATTCTGGCGCAGGCACAGGTGGCTCACGATTCTTGGGGCAACTGCCCTGGCCGTGGTTGTTGTCATCGGCATCGCATTGGCCATCCTCGCGCGCCGATTTGAGCCCTTGCTGCGTGCGGGACTGGTGGAGGGACTACAGGAACGGTTTCACACCCGGGTGGAGCTTGACCGTTTTCACGTGGCTCTGGGGAACGGCCTGAACGGGGAGTGGGGCATCTGGGCAAACGGCGGCGGCTTGCGCATCTGGCCACCGCAACACACCGGAGGCGACCAGCCCCTGGAGACCGCCGTGCAATCCATCCCGCTGATTACGCTGGATGACTTCCGGTTTCACGTTCCACTTCGCTATCGGTCTGGTCAGACCATCAATATTGCGCGGGTGCGACTGGTCGGATTGAAGATCGTGGTGCCTCCGCGGTCGCAGCGGGACAAGTTCATCGGCGTCGAATCCGCGGTCAGCCGGCAGAAGCCTTCCTCCGCAAGTTCCGGGCACGCCGACGGCAACCCGCAGACGTCCGGAGCAAACCTCCCCGCAGCAGGAGCGACGAACAGCACTGAACCGCGAGCAATCCAAGTCTTCCGCTGTGCTGGGCAGGATGATCGTGGAACGCATTGACTGCGAGAACGCGCAATTGATCCTTGAAACCGACAAGCCGGACAAGCTGCCGCTGGAATTTGCAATCGCGAACATGCAATTGACCCACGTCGTGCCCGGTGAACCGATGTCATTCAAAGCAGAATTGACAAATCCCAAGCCTCGAGGCGTGATTCACAGCACCGGCAGGGTTGGGCCTTGGCAGACCATCGACCCGGGAGAAACACCGGTCAGCGGAACGTACACCTTCGACCATGCCGACCTGTCCACATTTCGAGGGATTGCCGGCATCCTCTCTTCGACCGGCAATTACACAGGGCACGCTGCGGAACATCCAGGCGGAGGGCAAAGCCGATGTGCCCGACTTCCGCCTAGCGCACTTTGGCAATCCAGTGGCGCTCCATACCAGGTTTCACGCCAGGGTGGACGGGACCAACGGGGACACGTGGCTCGACCCGGTGGAAGCAACGCTGGGACATTCCCATTTCACGACGCGAGGGCAGGTGGTCCGCGTCAAGCAACCGGGCGCGCAAGGGATCCAGGCAGTGAGCAGTGCGAACCTGCCACCGCTGGCGGACCAGGGGCACGATATCCAGCTGACCGTGGATGTGGATCGCGGCCGCATCGAGGACTTTCTTCGCCTCGCCAGTCGCTCTCCCAATCCCGTTCTCACTGGCGACCTTTCGGTCAAGGCTTCCCTGCACATTCCCCCCGGGAAGGCGCCGGTGTATCAGCGCATCACGATCGATGGGAACTTCAAGCTCGACGACGCGAAATTTACGCAGCGACAAGATCCAGGGCCGCATTGAAGAGCTGAGTCTGCGCGGACAAGGACACCCGGGAGATATCAAGAAGACCGATCCAAACCAGGTCAGCTCGCAGATGGACGGAGAGTTTCACATGGCCGGCGCGGTGATTAACCTGCCGGAGATTCACTACAATGTGCCGGGCGCCGCAATTGAGCTGAACGGTCATTACGCGCTGGAGGGTCTCATGCATTTTGAGGGAACCGCCCGCATGCAGGCCACCGTATCGCAAATGGTCGGGGGATGGAAGGGAGTGCTGCTTAAGCCGGCTGATCGCTTTTTCAAGAAGGAGGGAGCCGGAACCCTGGTTCCGATCCAGATCCGGGGGGCGCACGATGCGCCCGAGTTTTCGATCGATTTCGGCCGCATGAAGAAGAGCGTGCCGGAAACGCCCGGACAAAAGCAGCCATAAAGAGGCCGGAGGCTCTCTCGACCGGCCGTTCTGAGCGAACACAGTGTGACAACGGGTCTCCAGAATCCAGGCGAATGTGTTAGTTTTTCATGCGTCGCACCGCTGCCGAATCCACGAGCAACGGGCGCATTCGAAGGAGACCGCAATGTACTGGACCAAATACATCGCAGCCTGCGCGCTGGCCCTGATCCTGGGGAGTTCGGCGCCGGGCGCCCGGGCGCAATCCGCCCAAACCAATTCGAACGATCTGGAGAACTGGTGGAAGAACGCTGTCCTTTATGAGATCTATCCACGCAGTTTTCAGGACTCGAACGGCGATGGCATCGGTGACCTGAACGGCATCACCCAGCGGCTCGATTACCTGAAGACCCTGGGCGTGGATGCTATCTGGCTTTCGCCGATCTATCCTTCGCCGCAGGTTGATTTCGGCTACGACATCTCCGACTACGAGAACATCGATCCGCAGTACGGCACATTGGCGGATTTTGACCGGCTGGTGGCCGAAGCGAAACAGAGAAATATCCGCATCATCATGGACATGGTGATGAACCACACCTCCGACAAGCACAAGTGGTTCATCGAGTCGCGCTCTTCGAAAGACAATCCGTATCGCGACTGGTATGTGTGGCACGACGGCAAGGGGCAAACGGCCAAGAGCCAGGGCGAGCCGCCCAACAACTGGCAATCGGATTTCGGCCACTCGGCGTGGGAGTGGGATCCGAAGACGCGCCAGTACTGGTATCACAAGTTCTACATCCAGCAGCCCGATCTGAACTGGAACAATCCCAAGGTGCACGAGGCGTTCAAGGACATCCTCAAGTTCTGGCTCGACCGTGGCGTAGCCGGGTTCCGATTCGACGCCATCACCACGTTGTTTGAAGATCCGCAGATGCGAGACGACGAGGTTCTGAAGGACAAGAACGGGAATTCATACAAGAATGCCTACGGCGATGTCGCGCTGAACGATACGATGACCAACAATCTTCCCGGCGTGCATCCGGTCATGCAGGAGATGCGCGCCTTGGCCGATCAGTACAAGCCCGACATGTTTCCGGGCACACGAATCTTTATTGGGGAGACTTACCTGCCCAACATTGCCGAGTTGGCCAAGCAATACGGGACTCCGGATCATCCCGAGTTCCATTTGCCGATGGATACGCAGGTCGGGTTCATCAACAAGCTGGATGTGGCGGCATTTCGCGAGAAGCTGAACGACGTGGAGACGAAGATTGACGACAACATCCCGCTTCTGGTGTTTGACAATCACGATAATCCCCGCATGGATGCGCGCTACGGCGATTCTCTCCGCAATGACGACATTCAGCGCGTTCTCTCCACGATTCTCTTCACCAGCCGTGCAGCTTCGCTGTTCTACTACGGCGACGAGATCGGGATGAAGACCACGCCTCCCGTGCGCAAGGAAGATGTGAAGGATCCGGTGGGACTGACGGGATGGCCAACGGACAAGGGGCGCGACGGGGAACGCACCCCGATGCAATGGGATGCAACGACCAACGCCGGATTTGGCAACGGTACGCCGTGGCTGCCGGTTCCGCCGAGCTACACCACGGTCAACGTGAGGGCCGAAGACTCCGATCCCCACTCGCTGCTTGCCTGGTACGAAAGCCTGATCCAGCTGAAGAAGAACAATCCCGTGCTGGCCCACGGCGCCCAGGTGATGCTGGATAACGAAAATCCGAAGGTCCTGAGTTGGATGCGGCAGGCGCCGGGAGCTGCGCCGATCGTGGTGTCGGTCAACTTCACGGCCGAGGCGCAGACCGTGAACCTGACCGGCGGCAGCGCGGGTCTGAAGGCGGGACCGGTAAGGACGCTGTTCAAGTCCCCGGGCGGCAGCGATCCAGCTTCACTGGACCATATCGATCTGGGGGCATTCGGCGTGTACATCGGACAGGTGCAATAGGCCTGTTCGCAGCGTGTAAACTTTCAAATCGAAATCCGTGCCCTGCGATAAGCGCCACGCCCGCTAAGCGACTTTTGCGGGCCTGGCGCCGACCCGCTCGCAACAGTCGCAGTTACCGCAGGGCCCCGAGAAATCGGCGCCGAAGTGGCGCATCAGACATGCGCGGCGGCAGGTGCGGCATTCGGCGTAGGCCCTCATCTGCTCCAGCCTCCGCTTGCGCACGTCCTGCAGTTGCTTCTGCTGCAACACCGCCGCTTCTGTAATCTCCGTCATGGAATGGCCGGGAGCGACCTTGATTTTTCCCGAATCAAGCTGCCATGCGGCGCCCACTTCTTCAGTTTGTGAACGATGATGGAGAGCTTGCGAGCCGAGAGAGAGGTTTCGCGAGCCAGGTCGTCCCGGGAGGCGGCACGCCTGTGATGGGCCAGCGCCTGGGCGACGGATTCGAGGGCCCGCGTATCTACATTCCCTGCCCCGGTCTTGTACTGCTGCGAAGAGATGTCCTGGGGACGGTAAAACAGCACCGCCTCGGCCGGTTTGTTGTCACGCCCGGCGAGCCCGATCTCCTGGTAATAGCTCTCCAGCGATTCGCTCACGTCGGCGTGATAGACAAAGCGGATGTCAGGCTTGTCGAAAGCCATGCCGAACGCGTTGGTAACCACGATCACCGGCACCTCGCCGCTCATGAAGCGGTTCTGGATCTCTTCGCGCTCTTTGGCCTTCAGGCCGCCGTGATAGAACACCGCTTCGACGCCGAACTGTTGCAGGTCTGCCGCGATCGTCTCTGCGTTCCGATGCGTCGCGACATACACGATGCCGGGCTTGTCGGCATACTCGACGCGGCGCAGCACGGCATCGCGTTTCTCCTCGGCAGTCGAAAAGGTGTCGACGCGCAAAGAAATATTGGAGCGGTCGAGTGCAGATTCTTTGGGCTTCATCGCAGCCCCAGCGATATCGATTGGTTCGTGGTTGGCTTTGGTCATAGGAGGGGATGCAGGTACGTTGGCTGGAGTCCGGGATTGCCTTAAGTCAGCGTCTCCGGCCATGTGATGAGACGCCAAACAGGTCCCAGGTGCTGCTTGGGAGTGAAAAAAAGGTTGTTTGGGTCTCCCGGTCAACCGAATGGATCATCCTCCATGGCGGCCTGCGTTGCTCGCCTTGCGGCATCCCGCCCCTCCGTGTTTGACTGGTTCCCGAAGGCAGGCAGCACGCATGAGCTACATCCTGTCCCTTGACCAGGGAACCACGAGTTCCCGCGCCATCCTGTTCGATGAAGCGGGCGCAATTGCGGCGGTGGCGCAGCACGAGTTCCAGCAGTTCTATCCGCAGCCGGGCTGGGTCGAACATGACCCCATGGAGATTCTGACCAGCCAGCTATCCTGCGCGGTGGAAGCCCTGGCTAAGGCCGGCGCGCGCCCTCGCGACGTGGCTGCCATCGGGATCACCAACCAGCGCGAGACCGTGATTGTATGGGACCGGGAGACGGGACGGCCCATTCATCCGGCTATTGTCTGGCAGGACCGCCGCACCGCTGCGCAGTGCGAGGCATTGGAGAAGAGCGGCGCCGGCGACGATATCAGCAACCGCACCGGCCTGGTCATCGATCCCTATTTCTCCGCGACCAAGCTCAAATGGATCCTGGACCACGTGGCCGGCGCGCGCGCTGCCGCCGAGCGCGGCGAACTGGCATTCGGCACCGTGGACAGCTGGCTCATCTGGCACCTGACCAGCGGAAAGCGGCACGTCACGGACATGACCAACGCGTCGCGCACCCTGCTCTTCAACATTATTAAGGGTGAGTGGGATCCGGAACTGCTGAGGATCTTCGACATCCCCGAGAGCGTTTTGCCGCAGGTGGTGTGGTCCAGCGAGAAGGTGGGCGACGTGACAACCACGCTGGGACTGGCTGGAACGGCGATTGCGGGCATTGCCGGGGACCAGCAGGCCGCGCTCTTCGGCCAGATGTGCTGGAAACCGGGCGAAGCCAAGAACACTTACGGCACCGGCTGCTTCCTGTTGCAAAGCATCGGCACGCAATTCATGCGATCGAAGCACAGGCTGATCACTACGCTGGCCGCCAGTGCGGAACGGCGGCTCGAGTACGCGCTTGAAGGAAGCATCTTTATCGGGGGAGCCGTTGTACAGTGGCTGCGCGACAACCTTTGCCTGATCGGCTCGTCGGCCGATGTTGAAGCATTGGCTTCGGGCGTTCCCGACTCGGGCGGCGTGGTGTTTGTTCCGGCCTTCGTAGGCCTGGGCGCGCCGCACTGGGATCCGCATGCCGGCGGCCTCCTGATCGGCTTGCGCCGCGATACCAGGCCGGGCCACATTGCGCGCGCGGCGCTCGAGAGCATCGCGTTCCAGGTAGCCGACGTGCTCGAGGCGGTGCACAGCGAGACCAACGCGCCGTTGAACGCGCTGCGCGTGGACGGCGGGGCTTCGGTCAACCACCTGCTGATGCAGTTCCAGGCGGATGTGCTGGGCGTGCCGGTGGTACGTCCGCGGGTAACCGAGACCACCGCCCTGGGCGCAGCGTATCTTGCCGGCCTGGCCGTGGGTTTCTGGGCCGGACCTGATGAATTGCGCTCCAGCCGAAAGAACGATGTCCGTTTTGAGCCAACCATGGCCCAGGAAGACGCCGCCGAGCGCCGCCGACTCTGGCATCGCGCGGTGGAGCGGTCCAAGGGCTGGGTCGAATGAGAAGAAAGGAAGCCAGTAATGCGGCGCGATGAGATGCTGCGCAAGATCCGCGAGCGCAGAGAACCCTGGGACATTGCCGTGATCGGCGGAGGAGCCACGGGGGTGGGAGTGGCGGTAGACGCAGCTTCCCGCGGCCTTGACGTGGTCCTGGTGGAGGCGCACGACTTCGGCAAGGGCACCAGCAGCCGCAGCACCAAGCTGGTGCATGGCGGGGTGCGGTACCTCGAGCAAGGCAACGTACCGCTGGTGATGTCGGCCCTGAAAGAGCGAGGCCTGCTCCGCCAGAACGCGCCTCACCTTGTCCATGACCTTGCCTTTGTTGTGCCCAATTATTCGTGGTGGGAGGCGCCCTTCTACGGCATCGGCTTGAAGCTCTATGACCTGCTCGCGGGCAAGTACGGATTCGGCGCGTCGAAGGTGCTCAGCAAGGAGGAAACGCTGGCTCGCCTTCCCGCCCTGGAGCCGGAGGAATTGCGCGGCGGGGTTGTGTATTACGACGGCCAATTCGACGACGCGCGCCTTCTGATCCACCTGGCGATGACGGCGGCCGATCAAGGCGGAACGCTGGTGAATTATTGCCCCGCGACCGGCCTGCTGCGCGACGCGGAGGGCTATGTGAACGGCCTGACGGCGCAGCGACGCCGAGAGCGGTGAAGAGCTTCGATCTCCCGGCGCGAATCGTGGTGAACGCCACTGGTGTATTCACCGACACCATTCGCCGCATGGCGGATCCATCGACCGATCCGCTGGTTGTGACAAGCCAGGGAATTCACCTGGTCTTCGATCGATCGTTTCTGAAGGGCGATACGGCGTTGATGGTTCCGCGCACCAGCGATGGGCGCGTGTTGTTCGTGATTCCCTGGCATGGACATGCAGTGGCCGGCACCACCGACACTCCCGTCGACGCTCCCAGCCTGGAGCCCAGGCCGCTCGAGGAAGAGATTGAATTCATTCTGGACACGGCGGGACGTTATCTGACGCGGCCGCCCACCCGGGCCGATGTGCTCAGCGTGTATGTGGGCCTGCGGCCGCTGGTGAAGGGCGACGGGAAGACTTCGGCGCTTTCGCGCGATCACATCATTCATGTGGATCCGTCGGGGCTGCTGACCATCACTGGCGGTAAATGGACGACCTATCGCCACATGGCCGAGGATTGCGTGGACCATTGCATCACGCTGGGCCGGCTGCGCGACGAGCCGTGCCGGACGCGCAATCTGCGCATCCATGGCTATGAGGAGGCTGACGCCGATCGCGATGGGAGAGAGGTCGATGGCTTCGAAGCGCTTGGCGTCTACGGAACGGATGCCGAGGCCATACGCGCCCTGGCGGCGGCAGATTCAAGGCTTGCCGAGCAGCTCGATCCCGAACTGCCCTACCTGGCTGCGGAAGTGGCGTGGGCTGCGCGGGCAGAAATGGCGCGAACCGTCGAGGATGCACTCGCCCGCAGGACCCGCGCCCTCTTTCTTAACGCCGGGTCCGCAATCGCCATGGCGCCCGCCGTTGCCAGGCTGCTTGCCGCGCGAACTCGGGCGCGATCAGGCCTGGGTTGATGCGCAGGTGCTGGAGTTCCGGCAGCTTGCCGAGCAATATCGGGTGGTTTAGAACGCAGACGCAGATGGTTGCTTTCCCACCCTTGCGACAAATTCAAAGACGTCGCAAGGATGGGGCACCCGGCAGTATCGGGTGATGTAGAACGGATTCCCAGGGAGGTTTCTCATGCCGGCTACGTGCACACACATGAAGGATCACGTCAAGAAAGTGAAGCCTCACACCAAGGGCTGCGAAGAGTGCCTGAAAACCGGGGACACGTGGGTCCACTTGCGCATGTGCCTGGAGTGCGGTCACGTGGGCTGCTGCGACTCTCAAAGAATCGCCATGCACGGGCGCACTTCAGCTCCACGCAGCATCCGATCATTCAATCGGCAGAGCGCGGCGAAGACTGGAAATGGTGCTACGTGGACGAGACGTATTTATAGCGCAACTCAGGCCAGTTCGACTTCGATCTTCTTTGAGGCGGGTTCAAGCTTCACGATCCTGAAGCTGCGGATCTGGCCCACCTGCAGGGGTTCGGGCTTTGCGGCGGGAGCGGGGGTGTTGCCCTTCCAGCGCGCTTTGAGCATGGACGACAGCGAAGAAAGGTCGACGCTGCCCTCCGCCTTTTGCCGGGGCCGCGGCGACGGGACCAGCAGCAGTACGGCAGGCGGCGCGAATGCCTTCACCCAGTTCCACCAGCGCAGGTGTTTCCTCGACAACGCGACCGGAAACCTGATCGCCCACTTTGTGCTCGGCGATATATTCGTCGATGCTGGTGGGCACAAGCTGCTTGATGCTGAGCTTCATCTGCCGCTTTTCGGTATCGATGCCCAGCACCTGCGCCTTGACCACCTGGCCGGTGCGCAGCACGTCAGAGGGGTGATGGATGCGGCGATCGGCGACGATTTCGCTGATATGCACCAGGCCCTCGATGCCCTCGGCAACCTGCACGAATGCGCCAAAGTTCATCAGCTTCGAGACCGGGCCCTCGACCTGCGAGCCGACCGGGAAGTTGCGGGTGACTTCAGACCACGGGTCGGTCAGGGTTTGTTTCAGGCCAAGCGAAATGCGGCGCTCCTCCGGCTTGATGGAGAGAATGACGGCATCGACGGTCTCGCCTTGCTTGATGACATCGCTGGCGATGCGAATCTTCTTGCCCCACGACATCTCCGAGACGTGGATGAGGCCCTCGACTCCGGGCTCGAGCTCGACAAATGCGCCGAACTCCGCCACGCGCGTGACTCTTCCACTCACGCGCTGTCCGACCTCGATACCGCCCCGGCGCCGTCTCCCACGGTTCCGGTTGCAATTGCTTGAGGCCGAGAGAAATCTTCTTCGTCTCGGGATCGATTTTGAGAATCTTCACCTGCAATTGCTGCCCGACTGCCACGACGTCTTCGGGCTTATTGACTCGATTCCAGGCCATGTCGCTTACGTGCAGCAGGCCGTCCACTCCGCCGACGTCGACAAAGGCGCCATAGCTCATCAGGCTGCGCACGGTGCCGGTGTGGGTGTCGCCTTCTTTCATGGCTCCAAAACGGCCCTCGGCGGCGGCGCGCGCCTGCTCCTCGAGAACCACGCGGCGATCGACGACAACATCTTCATCGGTGACGTCAAGCTTGGTGATGCGGCAGTTGATCTGCTGGCCGACCAGTGCCTCGATCTCGGCGGCATCGCGGGCGCCGCTGCGGCTGGCGGGCATAAATGCGCGCACGCCGACATCGACGTTCAGGCCGCCCTTGACTACGCCTGTGACCGTGCCCACCACGGCGAGTTTCTGGGCAAAGGCTTCTTCGAGCGCCGACCAGTCGCGCGGTTGAGCCACTTTGAAGCGCGTGAGGGTGTAATACCCCTCTTCGTTGCGGCCGGTCACGGAGACTGGAACCGCATCGCCGGGCTTTACAGAGTCGGCGTTGTTTTCGAATGCCGAGCGCGGGAGCACGCCCTCGGTCTTGTATCCAATGTCGAGAAAAACCTCGTCGGCCGACACGGAGACGACTGTGCCCTGTAATTGTTTCTGCGCCGCTCTCGCTGGTGTGGGCGTGGCTCTTCTCGAACTGGGCAAGCAACTCGCCGAAGTTTTCAGATGGTTCCGCGGCAGGCGTGATCGGCGGGTTCGCCGGGGGTGGCTGGGTTTCCGGAGTAGTCTGGTTTGTCAAGGTGGTTACGTTCTTTCATTGTCCCGACGTTTCCGCATCCATGTGTTCTCTCACGGCTCGCGGGGGCGATGGGCACGAGGTCTAGGGAAAGCTGGTGAGCCTTCGGCGTCACCCGCGGTTTGATCGATGTCGCGCCGCCCGCGTCGTCGATGACATTCGAGATTTCGCCTTTGTCGTCGAGCGCAACCGTGATCATGCTGTGAAACCGGACAGTCGGCTTCTTCGGCACCTCGATCGCTCGCGTGAGCACTACATTGGGGTGTCGGAAGACGCTGTAGACGCCCAGTCCCCAGGCTTCGTGATGAGCAACGTTGTCGGCAACTTTGTACGAGGCCCAGCCGTTGACGCCTGGCGCGCTCGTGAAGCTCGCCTGGTCGGGAGGGTCGTAGGGAATCTCGGATTGATAGAAGTACGTCCGCCCGTTCTCGCCGTTCCACACCACCTGGTACTGCTGATGATGCTCGACGAACAAACCATACGCAGTGACGTTGTTGCCATTCACAACCAGGCCGTTGGCGCTGAGGTTGGCGTCCCAGCCGACGCCGGCGCCATGGTCGGCGCGCCAGATCCAGGTGTGATCGATGATGGTGTCGTTGCTGTTGATGCGCAGGTTGACGGCGGTCCGCCCGACGCCGGCTCCGCCCACGCGGAAGAACACGTCGTGGAGCGAAATGGGATCCTGCGCGTGACTGGCTTTGCTGCCTTCAGGACCGACTTCAAGCAGCAGCGGAGATTTCTTTTCGCCAGCATCGAACAGCAGGCCGGCGACGATGATGCCGTCTGCATCCGCGGTCGTCATTGCGGCGGTACCGTTGACGGGCTTGAGCGTGGCGAAGCCCAGGCCCAGGACAATCGTATCGGGTTGTGTCACGCGGATCGGTTCGGTGAGCTCATAAATGCCGGGTGTGAACAAAAGGTGCTTGCCCTGGGCGAGTTGGGCATTGATGGTTGCGGCTGTGTCCGCGCCCGGATGTGCGATGTAGAACCGGGAAAGAGGGATGGAGCGGCCCGGCGTGGTGCCGTTGCGCCAGGTGATTCCAGCGCTGTCGGTGCGCAGCGAGGGAACGCGCACAAACCAGTTTCCGTGCGAATCGACCAGAAGGAACGGCTTTTCGCGGACGATGGGGGTCTCGGCGATCTTGGTGAACGGCGGAGTGGGCCAGTCGCCTTCAGGCGCGTGCACCATGCCGACGAAGACCATGTTCCAATTGGAGCCGGTCCAGCTGCGCCATTCGCTGTTGCGCGAGATCCATTGCTGCTGCGAGCCCGAGTCGGTGTTGCCGTCGATCAGGGAATCGGACATCCAGCCGCCGCTGGCCCAGCCATGATTCTGATGAAGGACAAGATTGCCGAGTACGTGCATGCGCCGGAAAGACACGGCCTGCGACACCGCCCATTGCATCGTGCCTCCCGTGGGCGTGACCGCGAGGCCTTCGGCGGCGCGCCAGAAGGTGCAGGTGGCGTTGTTGTGGGGAAGGCTGGCATCGGCATGCATATTGCCGACGATGTGAACCGCTTCAGGCACATGGCCCAGGCCGGCGACTTCCGTATAAAAGCCGACCGGTACGTCAACGTGATACTCGCCGGGCAGGAAGAGGATGGCGTTGCGCTCGGAACCAAATTCGTTGTGCTGCTGAACGGCGTAGATCCTGTCGATCTGTGCCTGCACCGCAGAGGCGGACATCGACGGCTTGACGAGGAGCACGTTGGGACCGAGGTCGGGAGTTTGAGCATGCTTCGATGGCACACCGGCTTGTGAGAATGCGCAGATTGCGCAAGCGGGTACGGTCAAAGCCATACCCATGCGAAAGAACAAGGAATTCCATATGCCGCGCGTATCCTGGAGCGCATTCATGCTGATCTCTCCGAATTCGCAACGCCGTCCTGGTTGCTCGAATGATTGCTGGGTATGGTAAAGGTCGAGCGCATACTTCGCCAACTGGAATCAACTGACGTTTCGATGATGATTCTCGCGAGGCACAGTTTCTTTACATCGCGCGGCTTCAGGAGAGAGAATTGCGCTGCATGCGGAGAGGCGAGGAATGAACACATCGATCACGCGCAGAGATTTCGTGCGGCTCGGCGCGGGGGCCGTGGCAGCGGGAGCGGCCGTCAAAACGACATTGCTGGAGCCTCCGACGCTCCGGGCGCAGAGCAACAGCAATGCGTCCGGCCGCAAGATTCGCTTTGTCTCCATCGGGACCGGCATCCGCGGGTGCGATCTGCTGCGGTCCGCGCGCCAGGTTGCGACCGGGGAATGTGTGGGCACCGCGGATCTCTACACCATGCATCAGAAGGCGGGCCAGGAGGCCTACGGAGCCGATATACCCACAACGCGCGATTATCGTTCCCTGCTGGATCGCAAGGACGTCGATGCCGTGATCGTGGCCGTTGCCGATTTCCAGCATCGCCGCGTGGTGCTGGACTGCATCGCGGCGGGCAAGGATGTGTACTGCGAGAAGCCGATGTCGCACAACGTGGCCGATGGGCTGGCGATGGTGGACGCCGTGCAGAAGGGCAAGCGCATTTTCCAGGCGGGCAGCCAGCGCGTAAGCAACATTGTCTACAAGAAGGCCGCCGAGATCTACAAGTCCGGCCGGCTGGGCGAGGTGACTTACATCGAAGCCCATACCGATCGAAATTCGCCCTCCGGCGCCTGGGTTTATCCCATCGCTCCGGACGCGAGCCCGCAGACCATCGACTGGGAAACCTGGATTCGCGATGCGCCGCAGCGGCCGTTTGATGCGGAGCGGTTCTTCCAGTGGCGCTGCTTCGCCGATTACGGAGAAGGAGTGGCGGGCGACCTCTATGTACACCTGCTTTCCGGAATTCAATGCGTCAGCGGCGATCAATGCCATTCCTGACCGCGCCTATTCTTCGGGCAGCCTGACCCACTTCAAGGACGGGCGCGATTACCCCGACCTGCTGGCGACGCTTTACGATTATCCAGGCGTCGCCGTGAACATGCACTGCAACCAGAACAATGGCTCCAACGAATCGATCGTTTTCTACGGCAAAGAAGGCACCATGACCATTGCCGGCGATACGGTAACCGTCAGTCCGCAGGACACCAGTCCGCAACCCGAGGGCTATTCGCTGAACGGATGGACCGCCGCAGCCAAGAAGCAGTACCTGGAAGAGTGGCGGGCCGCGCATCCCGAGCCTGCGGCGAAACTCGGTGAGGTGGAGACCTACTCCGCTCCTCATGGCTACGACGATACGGCCGATCACATCGCGAACTTCTTCAAGGCCATCGAGACTCGCGAACATGTGGTCGAAGACGAGGTATTTGGAAACAACGCCGCGATCGCCTGTCACATGGCGAATCATTCCTATTTTCACCGCAACGTGGCCACGTGGGATGCATCGGCACAAAGCATTAAGGGTGTCTAAAACCTGAGGAGAACATGTTGATGAACCATTCTTCGCGCCGAACTTTTTTGAAGGCCGCGGGGGCTTTCGCCGCCGCTGCGTGCGCGGGTAAACGCGGGACCGCCGAAATCCCTCACCTGCCCCCAGGGCTCCAACTCTATTCGGTGCGTGAGCAATTGCCGAAGGACTTCGACGGAACACTGCACCAGTTGAGCACGATCGGTATCAAGGAAGTCGAAGCGGCGGGATACTTCAATAAATCGGCGACCGAGTTTCGGCACTCGCTGGACCAGGCCGGGCTGCGCTGCGTAAGCACGCATCATCCCTTTGCGCAGTTGAAACCGCAGCTGGACCAGTGGATCGAGTACGCGCATACCCTCGGCCTTGAATACATGATCTGCTCCTGGGCGGGGATACATCGCGACCCCGCGACGCAAGGGCGACATGACTCTGGACGACTGGCGCTATGCGGCCGATGAGTTCAACAAGGTTGGCGAAAAGATCAGGGGTGCGGGAATGAGCTTTGGCTACCACAACCACACCGTTGAGTTCGGAACCGAGAACGGCGTGATTTTCTTTGACGAACTGCTCAAGCGCACCGATCCCCGGTTTGTGGTCTTCGAAATGGATTGCGGATGGGTGTTTGCCGGCGGCCACAACCCGGTGGACTACCTGAGCAAGACGCCGGGCACGGTTTCCGATGCTGCATGTGAAGGACATGGTCAAGCAGCCGGACGGAAAGTATCGCAACGTGGTCCTGGGACATGGATCCATCGACTACAAGCCCATTTTTGAGGCGGCGACGGGGCTGAAGCACTACTTCATCGAGCAGGAAGAGTTCCAGGGCGACCCGATGACGGAGCTCAAAGAAGACGTGGAGTACATGCGCAAGCTGACGGGATGAGGCGGGCCGCCGGCCAGGCACGCTCCGCATTGCGTTAGGCTGGGCATATGAGTGTTTTCGACGAGAAGCGGACGGAACTGGAGCGGCACGAATTCATGATGGGGCCGGAGCGGGGCCGCCTGGCGGTGGCCCTGGACCTGCTGACGGACTCCCTGATCCTGGTCGGCCAGCACGGAGTTTATTGCGCATCGAGCCGCAACCCCTCCAAGCCGGCGCTCGATTTGCAGGCGGTTCTGAGCGGGATGGAAGGCGCCAAGGCGCTGATTCAATCGGTTATGGAAGAACTCCGGGCCCAGCGGGATGCAGAGAGAAACTCGAACGGGGCGGGAGGCTGACAAGATAATGCCGACCGAATTGAATTGGGCCCGAAGTATGGATGGAAGAGGGAAATGGTGCGCCCGGAGAGATTCGAACTCCCGACCTAACGCTCCGGAGGCGTTCGCTCTATCCAGCTGAGCTACGGGCGCGCTCTATCAGGATAACTCATTTTCGAGACCCTTCTCTCCGCCGGAGTCATTCTTCCGTCCCTCGGAGGTATGGACACTGCGGGATACGGGAAGGCAGAGCCTTCGGAACCGCGCCATTTAGACTGGTGACAGGCGCGGGCAAGAGACGACGCGCCAGGATACAAGCCAGAATGCATTTTCATTTTTCCGCGCAAGATATTTTGTGGACGCTCGCCTTCGCGTCCGAGCTGGTCCTGCTCGTGGTCCTCATGGGCCGCGACCGCATCGCCCGGTTTCCATGGTTTACCGCCGCCGCCGTGATGATGGCCCTACGGCTGCTGACCGCCAAGCTTCTCGGCGGCCGCTTGCCGCAGATGACGATGGCGGCCGTCTTCATCGTGATGGCGGAAATCGGCGCGCTGCTTGGGCTCCTGGTAGTGTTAGAGGTCGCGCGACGGGCCTTCGGGTCTGTAAAGAGGTCAACGTGGTTGATCGGGGCGGTGGCGCTTCTCGCGTTGGGTGCCGTGATCCTGAGGTACTGGGGTCCATGGCCCGCGTGGAAGACGCTCACAGCCCAGTCCGCAACCTCGGCGCTGCAACTGGTGCAATTGCTGGCACAGAAAACCAGCCTCTTTGTCGACATCGAAAACATCGCGGTCGGCTTGCTGATTGTGCTGTTCGGCAGCCGGTACAGGGCCGGATGGCGCAGCCATACCCAGCAGATCGCCATCGGGCTCTCCACCGCTTCCCTCACCCAGCTTGCGATCGGGATCATATGGGAGCGGATTGCCCACAGTGCATCGCCGAAATCAATGGCTGAGTACCAACACCTCATGGACCTGCGCGACAAGCTCTTCAACGCCAACAGCGCCATGTTCGTCGTGGTGGCGGTGTGGTGGATCGTGTGCCTGTGGAGGGACGAGCCTGGAACTTCCAATGCAGGCATCACCGTCGAGCCTTCGACTGGAAAAGGTGCGGACCCGGATGCCGGCGAGGCCGCGCCTGCGACAGGATCGTAAACTCGGAGCTGTTTGGTCGCGGGCTATTTCATTGCGGCGAGGACCGGTCTCTTCTGGTCCGGCGCGGGCGGATTGACCTGCGCGTTCAGGTAATTGGTGAGATCGTCGATATCCTGTGCTGTACCTGCCATGGGCGGCATGAATTTGTGGTAGGGCGAGTCCGCCTTGTACTCGTGAAGCATGACGATAAAGCTGTGGATATTGGCCCGGTCCCGGCCTTCGAGGAGTTGATTGAGCGGTCGGTAGCCGGAGAGGGTGTGGCATGAGCCGCACTCGCCGCGGAAGATGGCTTCGCCGCGCGAGTAGCTTGAAGGAGCGGCGGTACCGTCCCCATTCCAGGTCCACTGCGAATGGGCCAGATACCCTTCGGTATTGATCCGGTTGACGTACGTCACCCGGGTTCCGTTGGAGTACATCCAGCGTCCGATGACATAGGGCTTGCGCAGCATCTCGCGCGCATATTCGCCGGAACCGGTTGCGATCAGCGCCAGCAAAAGAACGCTGACTGCGTGGGAGAGATTGAAATCGACGGGATTGCGAAAGGCGAGAAAGTAAGCCACGCCGATGATGGTGGCCGACGTGACGATGATGACGAGCGCGATGCGCGTGACCGTGGAGAATGTCCCGGCCCCGATGGTGTCGATCCCCAGGGTGAGCAAAGCCCGCTGCGACTGCGGGACCATGAAGAGATACCACACCAGCAGGAACGGCGTGGCGACGAACGACGGAACGAGCCACTTGACGCTCCATTTGACCAGGCTGGTCTTGAGGGCGGGCTGCTTGTCGCCGTTGATGCGGCTGGAGGTGATCAACGCCCAGATGCCGGCCAGCGACGTGCACACGCCGGTGCGCAGCAGCAGGCTGGGCCAGTAGGTGGGATTGAAGAAGGCGTTCCAGAATTTGCTGGCTTCGTGGCCGGTGCCGGCGACCGCGATCCAGGTGTCGCCCGGCGTGAGCATGAAGGTGAGAATGCCGTTGATGATGATGAGCGTGCACACCGAAGCGGTCGCGTACACCCAGCCAACCGTCAGGTGGAGCTTGGGATCGATGCGGTTCCATGTGTAGTAGTAGACGGCGATCGTGGTGAGTTCGACCATGAAGAAGACCCACTCGATGGCCCAGCCGAAGACGAAGTTATGGATGAGCGTGCTGGTGGCCTCGGGATGGGTGAGACCGATGGCAAACCAGATGCCGACGCCGGAAACGGTGCCGAAGACGCCGGTGAGAATCAGAAAGAATTTCGCGTGGCTTGCAAGCTGCTTGAGCCACTCTGCCCCGACTTCCTTGTCGGCCATGCGCATGGCCTTGCGCTCGGCGAGCGGGAGATAGAGCCCGCCGCCCACGGCGAACTGCGAGATCATGACGTGGAAGATGGCGATCATGCCGATCACCCAGCCCGAGCCGATATGCGGAATGTCCCAGAATGGATAGTTCATTGCTTAGCTCCTAGCTTCTAGCTGCTAGCTCCTAGCTATTGCTCGCCGGTGCTGAGGTTTCGACCTCAGCAGGATGAGCTAGAAGCTAGCAGCTAAAAGCTGCGTTTTACCGTATCGTCCAATAACCAATCGCTGTCGTGGCCAGAAGCAGAATGACGGCTACCAGGCCGAAGTAGTGGGCGGCGCGGGCGCGTCGGCCCCCGTCGTTCTTGACGTCATAAAACGGAATCAGAATCCAGAGCACGATGCCGATCGTGAACAAGAGCAGGCCGGCGATTTCGCCGGCTTCGCCGGGCAGCCAGTTGCCGAGAATCTTGAGCATTTCGAAGGGGCTCATGAAGTACCACTCGGGATGAATGCCCACGGGCGCGGGCGTGAGGGAGTCGGCCTGTCTGCCCAGCGTCCACGGAAACACCGAGGCCAGCAGGGCAAGAATGTTGAGGGAGATAAGCCACATGGCCAGGTCCTTGCGCAGGAAGCCCGGCATGAAGGGGATGCTCTTGCGCTCGCTCGCGGGCTTGGCTTCTTCGCTGGGCGGAACCGCGTTGCCGTGCCGCTGCACGAGCCACAGGTGGAAGCCGAGGAGCGGCAGAAAAATCGCGGGAAGAACCACGACATGCAGCGCGAAGAAACGCTGCACCGTGAATTCGCTGACGTCGGGGCCGCCGCGCAGCATGCTGGCGATCGCGGGACCGATGAACGGAACAGCCGCGGGAATCTGAAGACCCACCTTGGTGGCGAAATAGCTGAGCTCATCCATCGGCAGCAGGTAGCCGGAGAAGCCGAAGACCGTTGCCAGAGCCAGGAGCGCCATGCCGCTCAACCAGCCGAACTCGCGCGGCTTGCGATAGGCCTTCATGAAGAAGACCGAGAACATGTGCACGAAGATGGCGAAGAGCATCAGGTTGGCCGACCAGGAGTGCGCCGAACGGATGAGCCAGCCGAAGTGCATCACGAAGGTGATCTGGCGGACTGACTCGTAGGCGTCAGCGCCGGGCCGGTAGTAGACCAGCAGCAGGATGCCGGTGAAGCACTGGACGAGGAAGAGGAACAGCGAGATGCCGCCCCAGTAGTACCAGAAGGACTGGGCGTGGGCGGGCACCGTCTTGTGTCGCGCGAAGGCGGCCAACTCTGAAAGGCCCAGGCGCTCATCGACCCAACCGTAGACCGAGTTCGTGAGGGATTTAGTCGTCATGAAGCGATCCTTAAACAGTGAACAGTGAACAGGAGTCAGTGAACAGTGAGCTCAGGCGCGCGAGACTTCAACACCGGTGTCGCCGACGGCCACTTTGAAGAGCTTGAGCGGTTTTGGCGGCGGTCCGCTGACATTGGCCCCGGTGCGGGGATCGTAGACGCCGCCGTGGCAGGCGCAGTGAATGCGGTTGGCCTGCGGCTCATATTGCACCGTGCAGCCGAGATGCGTGCATACCGCGCTCAGCGCCACCCATGAGCCGTCCTGGTGATGAATCAGCATCGCCGGAGCGGTGCCGAACTTGAACATGAGCACCGAGCCGGCAGGAAGTTTCTGCGCATCCTTCAGCGTGACTTCGGTGATGGCCGTGGCGCTCGAAGCCATCTCCGCCGGCGACGCGAGATAGCGATAGATGGGATAGCCAAGAGCGGCGGTGTAGCACAGGCCGGCGGCGCCGGCAGCCACCAGGAAAGCGCGGCGCGTTCTGGTTTCGCCGGGCTCTTCGATGCCGGGCACGACCTTCGCTTCTTCGAGGACGATGTTGGGTGTCATTGAACGGCTCCCTCCATGGGTTTCTGCGCGCGAGCGACGACCGATATGAGCCAGCCGACGACTCCCAGGCCGGCAACAAAGAGGACCAGGAAGAGACCGACCACGCTCCAGTTGGTGACCACGGTCCGATCCCATACATCGAACCCTTTGCTGAGGAGCGTCAGGTCGCGCACGCCGTCGCGATAGACGGTGAGGGTGATCTCCACCAGTAGCGCAACCAGGGCGCCGGACCATCCCAGCCAGCTGGCCGTAATCCTGCCGAAGCCAGCGATCGCGCCGAGCAGCACGGCGACCACGACCAGCGCCAGCCAGCCGTAGCCGGCGATCCCGGCGAATTTATAGAGGGGGTGCGAAAGCAGCCCGGCCTTGACGGCGGCAGGCTGCACATTGGCGGCCCAGATGCCGGTAAGCAGATAGGCCGCTCCGAAGATCGCGGCAATGATTCCGCCCACGCGGCCGGCGAATCTCTTTTCTTCAGCGGTGAAAGTGCTGCGTCCCGCGAGGTAGACCAGCCACAAGCCGGCGATGAACAGGCCGCCTGTCATCATCAGCAACCAGCGCGGCGTGAGCGTCGGATCGCCCGCGGGCAGATACACACCGGCACCCGAGGCCGAGTACATCTGCCGCCAGATTTCCGGCCGAAGCATGAGCGTCATGTTGGTGGAGAGCAGGCGGGCGATGAAACCGGCCAGTACCCATGCGCTCAAACCCACCCACCATGCCGAACGGCCCGCCTCAAGACGGCCGCTGAACTGGTAAAGCAGCCAGTAGGTGACGGTGAGCAGAAGAATGATCGAGATCCAGTACGCTCCGATCAAGACGCTGCTGGTGTACAGCGCGCGCCCGTAGAGCACCTGCGCGAACAGGAGCGGCGGAACGCCCAGGTTGATCACGTAGGTCATAACTACGGTCAACCGCCGGGCCAGTGCGCGCGCGACTACGAGCGATCCAGGCGAGCCGCGGAAGAGGCTGAACAGGACCGCCAGCAACAGCCCGCCCAGCAGCATCTCAACGGCGACGAAGTGGAGCGCCAGCGTGACGATATGGAGAAGCTTGAACAGCCATATCGGGGCCGGCAAGGGAATGGGATCGACTGCGGGAAATGCTTGCATAACGATGGACTGATTTCCTTTCGCTCTGCGGCTGCGGAGTTCGACAGATCCGTGCGATGCGTGCGCCGTCAGGGGCACACCGGTGCGATCCGGCTAGGCCGGCGCGCACCGGAGATGGCCATGGGAAGCGCAGCGATCGCGGAACAATTTGGACTGTTTCTCTCCAATATTCATTTGGAAAGCGAAGATTATCGCTGGAGGTGATTGAGGGTCTGTGATGGCCGACACGTAAACCGGTGACGCACTCCCGCTACACTCGGCATTCGATCCTCCTGTGCGCGCACCGCGCGTGATCGGCAAGGCCTTCGATGTCACGAGGCGAACGATGGAAAGATGCCATTCGTCGATGCAACTCACGCGCGCGGCGGATTACGCCGTCCGGGTTATGATTCATCTGGCAAAAACGCCGCGCGGCACGCGCGTGTCGCTACCCGTGCTCGCCGCGGCGACCGGAGCTCCGGACAGCTTTCTCTCCAAGGTCCTGCAGAGTTTGGCGCGCGCCCGCCTCGTTACATCGCAGCGAGGACCCGCCGGGGGCTTTCAAATATCCGCGCCCGGCCGCCAGGCATCGATGCGCGAAGTGATTGAAGCTATCGACGGACCCATGAACCTCAACGTGTGCCTGGGAAACAACCAGGCGTGCCCGCGAAAACTGTGGTGTCCCGCGCACCCGGTTTGGGTCAAAGCCCAGGAGGCCGTTGCTCGATGTTTTGAACGAAGCGCGGATTACGGATGTTGCCAATGGAAACCATGTCCAGTTCTCCGTCCCTGGCGGAAGCAAAGAGCGGCACAAGGAACCCATGACGATCACCCTTCATCAAGCGCAGAGCTTCAATCAGTCATTCGGTTCAAAGTAAGCTGCGCGTGCAAACTTTGGCTTTGCGCCGCGCCCCGTCTTTGCATCCAAATGCAGGAGGAGAATTAGAATGCGCACAACCCGGATCCTGGCGTTGGTCATGGCGTGGATGTTCCTCCTTACGATCGGGTGCAAGAAGAACACGGTCGACAAGATGGCCTTCAAATCGGCATTGGACAACTATTACAGCGGCCGCCAGGACTGCTTGTGGCCCACGCCGGTGAAGTTCCCGGCGCAGGCCGATACGTCAAACGACGAGCAAACAAAATCCTTCGATGCCTTGACCGATGCCGGGCTTCTGACCCGCAAAGCGGAAGAGAAGAAGCGCTTCCTCATCGGGTCCAAGCAGGTGAATGATTATGACTTGTCCGACCAGGGTCGCCCGGTGTGGACCGCCGACCCTTCGCAGCCCGGTTATGGCAACTTCTGTTATGGACATCCTGAGGTGACCTCGATCGACGGCTACACACCCACCGACGACAGCGAGACGCGCTACAACGTGACCTATCACCTGGGCGCGAGCACGCCTCAGCCCTGGGCCAATTCCGCGGAGATGAAGACCGCCTTCCCGAAACTGGCGCAACAGACATCGGGCCAGCAGATGGCAACGGCCACCCTGGTCAAGACCGGCAACGGATGGCAGGTGCAGAGCGCGCAGCCGGGATCCGCGCCTGCAAATTCCATGCCCTAGGACCTCATCAAGGAAGACCCCTCGTCTTCTCCTCCATCCTTCGGTCGAGACTTGGCTGCGGGCCGCCCCGTATACTGGCAACCATGTTCAAGGCCATTCGTACCGTTGCCGCGTGGGGACTTTTTGCGGCGGCAATTCCAGCAATCTCCATCGAACAAAACGGAGCGGGACAAGCGACTTCCTCGCCGGAGGCGGCGAAATCGACCGAGGTGCGCAAGCCACGGGAGGCAAGGAGACCGGCTCGCCCCATCCCGTGCAACTGGACGAGCAGCACCGCCCCATCACCGCGGGCGGATTCGTGAAGAGCGGCCCCATCGTCTTTGAAGACGCTTCAGAGAAAGCCGGACTGACCAAATGGACCCACAAAATGGGCACGCCCGCGAAAACCTACATCGTGGAAACAAAGGGCTCGGGCGTGGGGCTGATCGACTATGACAACGATGGATGGCTCGATATTTACATCGTGAACGGCTCGACCTTCAACGCCCTCGACGGCAAGGAAACCCCGCCCCATGCCGCGCTGTTTCATAACAACCATGACGGAACATTTACCGACGTGGCGGCCAAGGCCGGCGTGACCAACGATCGCTGGGGCTTCGGCGTAGCCATTGCCGATTATGACAATGATGGCTGGCCCGATATCTTCGTCTCCAACTGGGGAAAGAACCGCCTCTACCACAACAATCACAATGGGACATTTACCGATGTGGCCGACAAGGCGGGCGTGGCGCTGGACGATCCTGCGGCATGGCACACCGGCGCCACCTGGGGCGACTACGACGGCGATGGACGTCTCGATTTGTTTGTCGCCGGATATCTGCACTACGACCGGAACCACCTCCCTACCGCCGGAGAAAGCGGCGTTCCCAATGCTTTCTGCACGTTTCGCGGCGAAAAAGTGAGTTGCGGTCCGCGCGGCCTGAAGGGCGAGGGCGATCACCTGTTTCACAATAACGGCGATGGCACGTTCACCGACGTGAGCGAGAAAGCCGGCGTGGCCGACAAGCCTGGATACTACGGCCTGGGCGCGGTGTTTGCGGACATCAACAACGACGGCAAGCCCGACCTGCTGGTGGGCAACGACTCCACGCCCAATTATCTCTATCTCAACAAGGGCGATGGCACGTTCGAAGATGTGAGCTACGCCTCGGGGTTCGCGCTCAACGAGGCGGGCCGCGAGACGGCTTCGATGGGCATTGCGGTCGGCGACTACGAGAACAATGGCATGCTCGATGTTTTCGACACCACATTCTCCGACGACTACAAGCCGCTCTATCACAACGAGGGCGACGCCAATCTGACCGATATCAGCTATCACATGGGCATTGCCGAGATCTCAGTTCCCTTCCTCAGTTGGGGCGACGCCTTTATCGACTACGACAACGATGGCTGGAAAGACCTGCTCATGTCGGATGGGCACGTGTATCCCGAGGCCGACAAATACCCGTGGGGCACGAGTTGGAAGCAGCGGCCCATGCTGTTCCGCAACATCGAAGGCAAGCGGTTCGAACCCGTTCCGGCGGTCGAGGGAACCGGGCTGGCCGTGGTTATTGCGGGACGGGGCATGGCCGTCGGCGACCTGTTCAACGACGGCAAGCTGGATGCGGTAATCAACGTGATGGATGGGCATCCGGTTCTGCTCCGCAATGTGAACCCCGACAAAAATCACTGGTTGGAACTGAAGCTTGCAGGATCGTCCGCACCCCCCGGTGTGCGTGATGACAAAGGGCCGCGTGATGCGGTCGGCGCCACTGTGTACCTCACCGCGAATGGCATGAAGCAGCGCGAGGACGTTATCAGCGGGGGCAGCTACCTGTCCTCGAATGATCCCCGGCCGCACTTCGGCCTCGGCCAGGCGACGACCGTGGACGCGATCGAAGTGCACTGGCCCGACGGCAAGGTGGAGAAGTTCACCGTGCCCGGCGTGGACCGGATTGTGACCCTGACTAAGGGAACGGGAAAGTGATATCCAGGCATCCGAGATTAAGCCCGGCCGCGGCGCAGGGCGCCTTTTGGAGTATAGTGATCAACGTTGCGCGGAAAACCTCGTTCTTCTCCGCCGATCATTCGTCTTGCTCCGGAAATCGGCTCGATTGCGGCTCCGGCAGAGGGAATTCTTCTCGGAAATATCTCTTCCCGCAGAAGAACGAGTGCCGGGAAGACAAGTCTCTCTCTCGTCTCCGGAATCCGGCCTGTTACCTGTCAATTCGTTGAAGTGTCTTTATGCGCCCGGCTCAGACAGAGGGGCGTACCTTTTCTCTCAGGTCGAGAAACGCCTGGGCTCTTCACCCTACCATAGCTTTGCGGGACACTTGTCAATTCAGCCCACTTCAAAGGAGCGCGTGTCATGTCCGATTCCAAACGGGTTCCCCTTGCCGGTACGGAACATCTTGCTCTTGCCGGGGTTCGTACCGTCGGTCCAACCGACCCTCATCAACTCATCGAAGTTTCCGTCGTCCTCAAGCATCGCCAACCATTGCCTGCGGCGAGCGAGATTCGCCAGCACATCAGCCACTCGGAGTTTGCGCAGACCTATGGCGCGGATCCCGCAGCCGTGGACAAGATTCGTCAGTTTGCCAAAGAAAACAATCTCCAGGTACTCGAGCGGGGCGACGAAGTGATGCGCCGCACCGTGACCCTGGCGGGGACCGCGGCGAGCATGGAAAAGGCCTTCGGCGTCGAATTGAACGAATTCGAACACCCGGAGGGCACCTATCGCGGACATACGGGGCCTTTGCAGATGCCGGAGGAATATGCCTCGCTCGTCTCAGGAGTTTTCGGGCTCGATGACCGGCCCGTTGCACGTCCGCATTTCCGGTATTACGTCCCGAACGGCGTCTTTGGCGCGCGTGCCTCCAGCCTCTCCTTCGATCCGCCCCAGGTTGGCAAACTTTACGGCTTTCCCGAGGGCGTGGATCTTGCCGGACAGACCATCGGCCTGATCGAGCTGGGCGGCGGCTACCGTCCCGCCGACATCACCAAGTACTTCAAGGGCCTGGGACTGCCGGCGCCCAGCATGAAGTCCATCTCCGTCGATCACGGCCGCAACCATCCCTCCACCGCCCAAAGCGCCGATGGCGAGGTGATGCTCGACATCGAAGTAGCGGGAGCCGTGGCGCCAGGCATAACCATCGCGGTTTACTTCGCCCCCAACACCTCGCAGGGATTCCAGGACGCGCTCAGCACTGCGATCCACGATCAGCTCAACAAGCCTTGCGCCGTTTCGATCAGTTGGGGTGGGCCGGAGAATGGCTGGACCCCCCAATCCATGCAGAACTTTGACCAGGTGGCCCAGGAGGCGGCGCTTCTCGGCATTACGATTACGGTTGCTTCGGGCGACAGCGGGTCGAGCGATGGGGTCACCGATGGCCAGAACCATGTCGACTTTCCGGCTTCGTCGCCGCATGTCCTGGCTGCGGGTGGAACCCGCCTCACCGCCGCGGGCGGCGCGATTTCCGCTGAAGTGGTGTGGAATGACGGAGCCCAGGGCGGAGCAGGCGGCGGCGGGTACAGCACCGTCTTCGCCCGCCCGACATGGCAGACAGGGGCTGTCAGTCAGACGATGCGCGGCGTTCCCGACATCGCTGGAGATGCGGATCCCGAGACGGGTTACAACGTCCTCGTCGATGGAAAAAGCTTTGTCGTGGGCGGAACAAGCGCGGTCGCGCCGCTATGGGCCGGCCTGGTGGTCCTGCTGAACCAGAAACTGGGCCGCCGGCTGGGCTTTGTCAACCCGGCGCTGTACGCGATCAAGCCGCCCGACGGGCTGCGCGACATTACCCAGGGCAACAATGGTGCGTTCTCCGCCGGTCCCGGATGGGATGCCTGCACGGGCAAGGGCAGCCCGATCGGCGGGAAGCTGCTGGCCGTGCTTGGCACCGGAGCGGCGGCTCTGGCAGCTCCGACGATTCGCGGCCAGCGCCGGCAGTTGCGGACTGACGAAGATCAGCCCAAACGCAAAAAAGGCCATGCCCTGAGGGCATGGCCTTTTTGCTTGAAGAATATTGCCGGCGATCACCTAATCTCCCACACAGTTGCCCGTGCAGTACCATCGGCCCAGCGAGGCTTAACTTCCGTGTTCGGGATGGGAACGGGTGATCCCTCGCAGTATGGTCACCGGCAAACTTGAATGGCGCTTGGCGGGTGGTTGCCCGCAGCCTGCCGCGGCGTCTACTTGTGCTTCCGGATGGTTTCTCCCGGAGCCCGCAGGAACGCGGACTGCAATCTGGCGCCAAAACTTTGCTCAGCTCTCAGGAGCTGAATGACACGAAATTGATTGGGGTCGTACAAGGCTTGTAAGAATCGAATGTCCGCTTATACTGCGCGGAGTTAATTCTATGGACAAGCCGAACGGGCGATTAGTACTGGTAAGCTACACGCATCACTGCGCTTCCACCTCCAGCCTATCAACCAGGTCGTCTTCCTGGGCCCTTCAGGGAGATCTCATCTTGGGGCGTGCTTCCCGCTTATATGCATTCAGCGGTTATCACAACCGAACTTCGCTACCCAGCCGTGCCCTTGGCAGGACAACTGGAACACAAGAGGTTCGTCCATCCCGGTCCTCTCGTACTAAGGACAGCCCCCCGCAAATCTCCTACGCCCACAGCAGATAGGGACCGAACTGTCTCGCGACGTTCTGAACCCAGCTCACGTACCGCTTTAATAGGCGAACAGCCTAACCCTTGGAACCTTCTACAGCTCCAGGATGCGATGAGCCGACATCGAGGTGCCAAACCAATGCGTCGATATGAACTCTTGGCATTGATCAGCCTGTTATCCCCGGCGTACCTTTTATCCGTTGAGCGATGGCCCTTCCATACAGAACCACCGGATCACTAAGGCCTGCTTTCGCACCTGCTCGACTTGTAGGTCTCACAGTTAACCACTCTTATGCCTTTGCACTCGACGGCTGATTTCCAAACAGTCTGAGAGTAGCTTCGCGCGCCTCCGTTACAATTTAGGAGGCGACCGCCCCAGTCAAACTACCCGCCTAACTATGTCCCTCTCCCGGATCACGGGAGGAGGTTAGAATCACAGCACTCGCAGGGTGGTATCTCACCATTGGCTCCACCAAGTCCGAGAACCTGGTATCAAAGCCTCCCACCTATCCTGCGCAGCAAGTACCATAACTCATAGTTAAGGTGTAGTAAAGGTGCACGGGGTCTTTCCGTCTAGCTGCGGGTAACCGGCATCTTCACCGGTACTACAAGTTCGCCGAGCAACTCGTTAAGACAGTCGTACGATCGTTACGCCATTCGTGCAGGTCGGAACTTACCCGACAAGGAATTTCGCTACCTTAGGACCGTTATAGTTACGGCCGCCGTTCACCGGGGCTTCAATTCAAAGCTTCGCTTGCGCTAACCTCTCCTTTTAACCTTCCGGCACCGGGCAGGCGTCAGCCCCTATACGTCGTTTTCGACTTAGCAGAGACCTGTGTTTTTGTTAAACAGTCGCCGTACGCGCTTCACTGCGGCCCACTTGCGTGGGCGCTCCTTCTCCCGAAGTTACGGAGCCAATTTGCCGAGTTCCTTAACGAGCTTTCACTCGAGCGCCTTTGGATATTCTCCTCGTCTACCTGTGTCGGTTTGGGGTACGGTTCCCTCTGTTCTCCTTAGAGGTTTTTCTCGGCAGCGTGGAATCAGCATCTTATGCCCCATACGGGACTGCGCTGCACCTCACTGTTAAGACCCGACGGATTTGCCTATCGGATCCAGCTTACGTGCAGCAACCGCCTAGCCATAGTGCGGCATGCTTATCCTTCTGCGTCACCCCATCGTCAAACGAACCTTGGGAGGAACGGAATATTAACCGTCTGTCCATCGTCTACGCCTTTCGGCCTCGACTTAGGGACCGCCTAACCCTGAGCGGATTAACCTTCCTCAGGAAACCTTAGACTTTCGGCGCGGAGGGTTCTCACCTCCGTTATCGCTACTTATGCCGGCAGGGTCTCTTCGCAACGCTCCACCAGTCTTCTCAGTCTGGCTTCAATGCTGTTGAGAATGCTCTCCTACCACGCACACCTAAAAGGTGTGCATCCGCTGCTTCGGTGTACAGTTTTAGCCCCGTTGTATTGTCGGCACCGGACCGCTTGACCAGTGAGCTATTACGCTTTCTTTAAAGGATGGCTGCTTCTAAGCCAACCTCCTGGCTGTCTGAGCGTTCCGACTTCCTTTCCCACTTAACTGTAACTTGGGGACCTTAGCAGGCGGTCTGGGCTGTTTCCCTCTCGACGATGAGGCTTAGCCCCCACCGTCTGACTCCCGGATATGTTGTCACTGGCATTCGCAGTTTGGTTGGATTCAGTAAGCCGGAAAGCCCCCTAGTCCATCCATCTCTCTACCACCAGTGCAATTCGTCCGAGGCTAGCCCTAAAGCTATTTCGGAGAGAACGAGCTATCACGGAATTTGATTAGCCTTTCACCCCTACCCACAGCTCATCCGAGCTTTTTTCAACAAACACCGGTTCGGTCCTCCAGTGGGTGTTACCCCACCTTCAACCTGGCCATGGGTAGATCATCCCGCTTCGCGTCTATTCCTGCCAACTGAACGCCCTGTTCAGACTCGCTTTCGCTTCGGCTCGCTTACGCTTAACCTTGCTGACAAGAATAACTAGCCGGCTCATTATGCAATAGGCACGCGGTCAGACATTCTCCTTGCGGAGCATAGCCCTCCCACTGCTTGTAGGCACACGGTTTCAGGTACTTTGCACTCCCCTCGACGGGGTTCTTTTCGCCTTTCCCTCACGGTACTGGTTCACTATCGGTCAGAGACTAGTATTTAGCCTTACGGGATGGTCCCCGTGGATTCAAGCAGGGTTTCACGTGCCCCGCCTTACTCAGGTATCCGCTTCGAGTCTGGACTACTTTCGCCTACGCGCCTGTCACGCTCTATGGATCCCCTTTCCAGAGGATTCGGCTAACAGCCAGATTGGTAACTCTACTGTTGCGGACCCTACAACCCCCGAAACACCGAAATGCTACGGGTTTGGGCTGTTCCGAGTTCGCTCGCCACTACTATCGGAATCGAGGTTTCTTTCTTTTCCTTCAGGTACTGAGATGGTTCACTTCCCTGAGTTCGCTCTATCCCGCCTATGTATTCAGCGGGTAGTTCCTAGGGTTTGCCTAGGAGGGTTGCCCCATTCGGAGATCTCCGGTTATAACGCCTGTGTGCGGCTTACCGAAGCTTATCGCAGCTTGCCACGTCCTTCATCGCCTGTCTCTGCCAAGGCATCCACCGTGCGCCCTTAGTAGCTTGACCATAGAATTAACTCCAGCGCAGGGAGCCGCATCACTGCGGTCCTGATCAGAGATAACCTACGTTAATCCGCCTGAGAACAACTCGCTCACGCTCACGCGCTGCGCAAGTCGCACTCCTAAAGACACTCTTCTTACTTGAACACTTGCCCGAGTCAGTAACTTGCACTAACTCGATTGCATGTGCTCGGCCTTGTATGTAAACGTGTTTAGATTTCGCTGGCGCCGCCTTCATCCGCCTCACGGCGGTTCAAAGCAGCAGCAACGCCTCTAAACGCGTTACCCAATCAATTTCGTTGTCAAACATCAAATCCTCTTCTTTCGCCGAAGAGGACCAGCCCTGAGGCTGTGAAACCTGCCGAAACCCGTCTCGAAAGACGGAAACGGCCTGCTTCCAGATCGAAGCCTCATCCTTAAATGAAGGAGACGCCAATCTGGAAGCAGTGAATGAGTTCTGGTGGAGCTGACCGGGATCGAACCGGTGACCCCCTGCTTGCAAAGCAGGTGCTCTCCCAGCTGAGCTACAGCCCCACGTCTTGGGTGCCTGCGGCTGAGATGGTGGGCCTGGGTAGATTCGAACTACCGACCTCACCCTTATCAGGGGTGCGCTCTAACCAACTGAGCTACAGGCCCAAGGCTTGAAACTAAGCTGGCCGGCTCCCCCGCCGAGGATGAGCCCGGCGGCTCTCAGATACTCTCATTCATTGCTAAAGGGTTTCGAGGACAAGGTTGAACATGCTGGGCAGCTACGCCGCCCGTGACCATCATCAGATCCAGATCAAGCAAAGAAGGCTTGTATCAGGACTCCCGCGCCTGCCGTCAGGGACGGCGCTTGCGGGGTAGATGGACATCGCACTCGCTACGGCCTGACGCGATTTGACTCGCACATCAGGGGTATAGTCCGCTATCGCGGAAGGAATGCTATGCCATCAGGTTCTCTTTTAGAAAGGAGGTGATCCAGCCGCAGGTTCTCCTACGGCTACCTTGTTACGACTTCACCCCAATCATGAATTACACCTTGGGCGGCTGCCCCCTTGCGGTTGGCCCACCGACTTCTAGTGCAACCCACTTTCGTGATGTGACGGGCGGTGTGTACAAGGCCCGGGAACGTATTCACCGCGGCGTTCTGATCCGCGATTACTAGCGATTCCAGCTTCACGTAGTCGAGTTGCAGACTACGATCCGAACTGAGGCCGGCTTTTTCCGATTAGCTCCCCCTCACGGGTTTGCGACGGTTTGTACCGGCCATTGTAGCACGTGTGTAGCCCTGGACATAAAGGCCATGAGGACTTGACGTCATCCCCACCTTCCTCCCCGTTATCCGAGGCGGTTCCACCAGAGTGCCCAACTAAATGATGGCAACTGGGGGTAAGGGTTGCGCTCGTTGCGGGACTTAACCCAACATCTCACGACACGAGCTGACGACAGCCATGCAGCACCTATATTACGGCCCCTTGCGGGGAAGGGATGTTTCCACCCCGGTCCATAACATTTCGAGCCCAGGTAAGGTTCTTCGCGTTGCGTCGAATTAAACCACATGCTCCACCGCTTGTGCGGGCCCCCGTCAATTCCTTTGAGTTTCAGCCTTGCGACCGTACTCCCCAGGCGGACTGCTTAACGCGTTAGCTACGGCACGGCGGGATTGGGTACCCGTCACACCAAGCAGTCATCGTTTAGGGCTAGGACTACCAGGGTATCTAATCCTGTTTGCTCCCCTAGCTTTCGTGCATCAGCGTCAGTTGTGGTCCAGTGAGCCGCTTTCGCCACAGGTGTTCCTTCCGATATCTACGCATTTCACCGCTACACCGGAAATTCCACTCACCTCTCCCACACTCAAGCCCGGCAGTTTCCGATGCAGACTATGAGTTGAGCCCATAGATTTCACATCAGACTTACCAAACCGCCTACGCACCCTTTACGCCCAATAATTCCGAACAACGCTCGCCCCCCTCGTATTACCGCGGCTGCTGGCACGAAGTTAGCCGGGGCTTCTTCTTCCGGTACCGTCATAATCGTCCCGATCGAAAGGAGTTTACGTCCCGAAGGACTTCATCCTCCACGCGGCGTTGCTGCGTCAGGGTTTCCCCCATTGCGCAAAATTCCCCACTGCTGCCTCCCGTAGGAGTCTGGACCGTGTTTCAGTTCCAGTGTGTCCGTGCGCCCTCTCAGGCCGGATACCGATCATCGTCTTGGTGGGCCATTACCCCGCCAACTAACTAATCGGCCGCGACCCCCTCCTCGAGCGAATTGCTCCTTTGACCCGTGGGTATTATGCGGTATTAGCTAAGGTTTCCCTCAGTTATCCCCCACTCAAGGGTAGGTTAGTCACGTGTTACTCACCCGTGCGCCACTTTACTCATGGTATTGCTACCACTTTCTCGTTCGACTTGCATGTGTTAGGCACGCCGCCAGCGTTGATTCTGAGCCAGGATCAAACTCTCGTTTGAAACCTGATGTCAACCCGTCTCTGACGGAGGTCAGATCGGGGTCGACTGTTCCCGCGCTCACAATCTCTCGACTGGGGCGCAGGGAACCTTACTTGTGAGAATGATCAAGCCAAACCTGATCTGTTCTCATAACTGGCATGTTCAACCTAATTGTCAAAGATCCGTGAGAGCCTCCGCCTGAGCGGCGCCCTTTTGGATCGAGGCCCGGGCTGTTACGCCAAGGTGTCCTCGAACTTGTTGCGCTCACCGAAAACCGCATCTGATTGCGACTACCGGCGTTTTTGCGCGAACTTTCTAAACCTATCGAACTTCTTGCTCTATGTCAACCTCATTTTTGTGCTCATCGTGTACATTCATGGGCCGTCCAAACTCGTTGTTGGCGGTCGTTCCCCGAATGCGATGAGTCCAAAACGGTTGACTCGCAAGTCCGTCCGGATCAGCAACTTCGCACAGCGCAAAATATCAAACAGCGACCAGCAACTGCCCGAGCCACTAGGGCTCGCGAGAGATGAACTCTCGGGTCATGCAATGGCTTGTTCTCTGCGGGATTCCCTACAGGGGCTCAGGGATCGTACTTTCCTTCACCTGACCCTACGAACCAGCTTCCCACTTCCCTCATCGGGCAGGCCACACGGCCACCGGGAGGCTCCATCGCTCATCTGCAACTTTTTAAGAGTAGCACAAACTACCCTCGTTTGCAACTTGCGGCCGGCTCTGCGTTTCCGTCCCAACCGCAACTTTCCGAGAATAGCAATCACACGGCTTTAACGCAAGCGCAGCACCTGTGGGAAAGCGGGTCTTCTGTGGAAAGCTGAAAACAGCGGGGTCGGCGGATCTAGCTGGCACCGCTAACTCCGCCGCTCATTCACCCCTGCTTCGCAATGACCCCGAGGTCGGTCAGCCCGTTCACAAAGAACTGCATGGCCAGCGCCACCAGCAGCAACCCCATGATGCGCACCAGGATGCGTATGCCGGTCTCCCCCATCACCCTGCGCACCCGGTCCGCGCCGGCCAGCACCCAGTAGCTGGCCAGTGCGGTCACGGCAATCGAGCCCAGAATCGCGAACATTTGCCATTGCCAGATGTGCACGCACCTGGCCCACCAGCACCATCACCGACGAGATCGCGCCCGGGCCGGCCAGCATGGGAATGCCCAGCGGCACGATGCCGGCATCTTCCTTCTCTGCAGCCTCTTCCTTGTCGCCGGAGGTCTCCTGCGTGGGCGAACGCTTCGCCTGCAGCATGTCGATTCCGATCAACAGCAGGATCAGGCCGCCCGCAATCTCAAACGCGGGCAGCGTAATGCCGAACATGCGAAAGATGAATTGGCCCGCAAGCGCAAACGACGTCAGCACGATGAAGCACGTCAACGCAGCCTTGCGCGCCATGCGCTTGCGCCGCGTGGCGTCCGCTCCCGCGGTGATGGCGAGAAACGACCCGATTGCCGCGAACGGATCGACGAGAAAAAAAATGGAACTCAAGGCCAGCAGCGAGAAGCGCACCAGCGGCGCGCGGGTCAGCTCAGTCAAAGCCTGTTCAGCTGGATTGGTCCAGATCACGATCATTAGAGCCTACAGACCAGCGAATGATTCAACAACGCCGTGCCCATGTGCATCATCCAGCGGCTGATTGCCGGGCCGCACCACCAGCCGTGTCTCGCATCCGGCTTCGCGCGCTGCATCCAGTTCGCGGACGACGTCGGAAAGGAACAGCGCTTCATCCGGGCGAACGTTCATTGCCGCCGCAATGGCCGCATAGCTCGCGTTGGCCGTCTTCACGCCTGTTCTGGTATCGAAATAGCCCGCAATGATACGGCGTCAAATCGCCGAAAATCGAGTGGCGAAACAGCAGTTTCTGGGCCTCGACCGAACCCGACGAGTAGATCGCAACCCTGCGCATCCGTCGACCATCGCTGGAACGCTTCCGGCACATCGTCGAACAACGTGCCCTTCAACTCGCCGCTCTCGAACCCCGCCTTCCAGATCTTGCCTTGGAGGCTTTTCAGCGCCGTCGATTTGCGATCGCGATCCATGAGCCAATAAATGTACTTCAGAATGCGCGGGATCCCATCTCAGGACTCATTGACACCGATTCGGGATTCATCCCGAGCTCGGCCAAAGAGTCAGGCAGAATCTGCGGAGCCTCCGGATCCTGCTCAGCGCGGTTTTCAAGTCTCAGCATCGCCAGATCCCAGAGCACGCTGCCTTCGCCGACATCGCGCGGCTTGAGCGCTTTCCCCTTCCGCTCGACCTCGGCTACGCTCAGCCTGAGGAATGCCTCAAAATGCGCCCGCGCATAGGGAAAAAGCTGCTCGGAGACCAGCGAGATCGGCGCAACCGTGCCTTCGACGTCGAGCAGGTAGAGGCGCTTCGCGCTCATGCGTTTTGGTCGAGTGTCAGCCGCGTCTCAGCGCGCGCGCCGAGATACGCAGGCCCAAAGCACAGCGGCTGATAACCCTTGTCCACTCCGGAGTCGGTGTAGTGCGGCGTCCAGCCGGAGGTTTGCTGAAACCAGCGAATGGCGCGGATGCGGCGGTCTTCGCACAGCGTGAACCAGTGCGTGGTGCCGCGCGGAACGCGCAGCATGTCGCCGGGACCCACTTCAACCGAGACGACCCGCTCGCCCAAATGCAGAAAGAAAATTCCGCGCCCGGCAAGGATGAATCGAACTTCGTCCTCGTCGTGGGTGTGCTCCTTGTCGAAGCGCGCCAGCATGGCTTCGAGATTCGGCGTGGACGAATTCACATCGATCACATCAGCGGTCACATAGCCGCCGCGGCGTTTCATGTCGTCGATTTCGTCTGCGTATGCCGCAAGGACAGCGTCAGCGGAGCAGTCGGGCGGCACGCGATCGAGGCTCCAGCGCTCGTAGTCGATGCCCATTCCAGCCAGGGCAGACCGAATGTCGGATTCGCTCTCGATCATCTCGGAGTTATCAGGGAAGCGAAGAACAGCCATGGCGTGCTCCTCAATCGTGCGGCAAACTCGTCAACCGGCGCCCCTCCACCTCGAACAGAAACTCGAGGGCCTCCAGGTGGCGGCGCGCCTCGGCCACCGATTTGCCCCAAGTATATAGCCCATGCCGGCTCAGCAACACTCCGTGCGCGTCGCCCGATATGCGCAGCGCCTCATCCAGATTCAGGGCCAGTTCTTCGTAATCCTGCGAATTTTCAATTACGGGCACGCGCTCCGCGTGCTCATGCGTGGTCACACCGGAAAGTCCCTTCAATAACTCGTACCCCTTGAGCGGCACATAACCCAACTCCGCGAATCGCCCCGACAGCAGCGTGTTCCAGATCGAATGCACGTGCAGAATCGCGCCGGCATCCGGGCGCGCGCGATAGATCACCACATGGAGCGCGGTCTCCGCCGAGGGCTTCTTCGTAGCATCGACCACGCGCCCTTCCATGTCGGTCGCGAGCAGATCGGCCGTGGTCATCAGGCCCTTGTCGAGCCCGCTGGGCGAAATCAGCATCCGACCCGCCGCCCGATCCCGCACGCTGAAGTTGCCGCTCGTTGCCGGAACCCATCCGCGGCCATAACACCAGCGCGCCGTTGCGCACAGCGCGTCCGCTTCGGAATGGATCGCAGTCGTAGTCGGTCACCATAAGTTCCCGCAGTTTAACAAGTCTGAAGCTTCGTCATCGATCCACAATACAATCATTTCTTGCTCACTCAGTCCCAACGCGACCGCATCGATATCGTTCTCGTCTCGCCCCGCAACCCCCTCAACATCGGTGCCGTGGCGCGCGCCATGGCCAACTTCGGCTTCTCGCGGCTCGCTGTCGTTGCTCCCTATGCGCCGCACTGGCGCGAAGCCCGCTCGGCCATCGGCGCTCCGGAGCTACTCCAAAACGCAACAGAAACTGAATCCCTCGCGGAAGCAGTCGCAGACTCCACTTTCGTCGCCGGCACCGGCACGGTTACGAGGCGCAAGCCCGAACAGTTGGTTGTCTCGTTACCTGATGCAGGCCCGATCCTGGCCCAACACCTTGATCGCTCGCGGACGCATCGCGCTTGTCTTCGGCCCAGAGAAACACGGCCTTACCCGCGACGATCTGTCGTTTTGCAACATACTGATCGAAATCCCGACCGCACCCGCGCCAGCCTTCGATGAACCTTGGCCAGGCGGTGGCGGTATGCCTGTATGAACTGGCGCGGCGAGCTGTGCCCGGCGACGACGAATGCAACACCGGCGGGGTTCGTGGTCTCCCACCGTTTCCGCAGAAACAAGCGGAAAGGTTGGGGCACGGAGAGTTGGAGATTGAACCAGCTTCGAGTTCGGCGGCGCTCGACCGGCTCGCTGGCCTCATTGAAGAGACCATGGCTGCCGCCGGGTACTCGCCTCGCGTGATGCAGCCCGCCAATCGCCATGATCTTCGCCTGCTTCTCCGCCGCCTTGCGCCCTCTGCGCTCGACACACGGCGCATGCTGGGACTCTTTCGCCGCATCCTCTACCGCCTGAATCGTCCCGCCGATCCCCGCGACGACTGACTCCGGAAAACCGGAAGCTTCGAGTACCTTACGTCACGCGAGAAATTTTCAACCCGCCACCCGTCTCCTGTTACAGTGCGTTCGAGGGAGCTTCCCTATGCATTCACCTCGCTTTCATCTTCGCTGTCATCCATTCACCTCGTTTATAGCGCTAGCCGGCATTGCGACTCTTGGTCTCGGGCTTCGTCCCGTTCTCGCGCAACAGCCCTCAGGCAACAAAAAGGCACCCGAGGTACACGCGATCACCGAGGACGAACTCAAGCAGCAATTCGCCGGCAAGACGTTCTTCCTGCGCGGCGGATATTTCGATAACGAGCTCCACTTCGATGTGCGCGGCCAATACGCCGGCAGTTCGCCCAAAGCCTCTTACACGCTGAGCCTGATCGAGATCGACAAGGTCCACCTGACCAAGCGGAAGCTCGAACTCGAAGGCATCCGCTATGGTCTGCACTTTCTGGGCGCGGCACCGAGCGAAGATCCCATGCAGGCATCGGACAAGGTCCGGATCACTCCCAAAAAGAAGTTTGTCAAAATCGCTATCGATCGCGCGATCGTGACCGCACCGAAAAAAAAGAAGTCCAAATCCGACGCGAAGAACGGAGCGCCGCCACCGACAGAATCCGCCTCCGCCGTCAACCCCGACGGGACGACTTCGCTGACCCAGTCTCAGGCGAATCAGTTACTCAAACAGGCCCTCGATCGTGTCTTCTCAAAGGGAATGGACGAGGGCATGATCGCTTCCCTTCCTGACTTCTGGCAGCTCTACTACCAGGCTGCAGCCAAAAGATCCAGCTACCGGCCGAGCGACCCATCGATTCTGCGCCAGAGCGACGTCGATCGGAAGGCGGGGCTCCTGACCCCGTTCGCGCCCCCGTCAAATGACTTTGCGCAGGCCGCCGGGGTGGCGGGCATGGCTCAGTATCGAGTTGTGGTCGCAGCCCGACGGCAAACCGGCAGAAATCGCTGTCGGACGCCCCATCGGCTTTGGCCTGGACGAGAATGCCGTGGCTTCCATTCGCAAGGCATCGTTTCAGCCTGCAATGAAAGATGGCAAACCGGTTCCGGTCATGGTCGACCTGGTCGTGCAGTTCCGTATTTATTCCCAAAAAACCGGCGCGTCGGGCGGCTCTGAGTCAGCCGCGAGCCTGGCCGAACCGGATGCTGCCCCGCTCCCTGGCCCATATTCCGCAAACCAGCCCGCAGCCAAGCAACCGTAGGTTTTTCGGAAAGAAGCATGAGCCAGCATTTCGTGAAACTGATCCAGACGGGCGCAACCGCTGAAATCGCTTCCGCGGTGGAAGCCGACCCCGCACTTGTAGAGGCCTGCGACCCGCAGGGGGTCTCCGCGCTGCTGTGGTCGGTCTACGCCGGCCAGCCCAGGGTGCGCGATTACCTGCTCGCGCAGCTGGCCGCGCGCGGAATTCTTCTCGATCTATTCGAGGCCGCGGCCGTAGGGGATGTTCTCCGCATCGAGGACATTCTGACTGCCGATCCGGGCGCCAGCCATGCCTTCACCGGAGATGGCTGGACCGCGCTCCATCTTGGGGCTGGTTTCGGCACTCCGGAGGCCGCTGATCTGCTTCTCCAGCATGGCGCGCCGGTTGACGCGATCTCCCGCAACGCGCAGCGCAACCAGCCTTTGCACGCCGCCGTTGCGCTCTCGCGGAATGCGGAAACGGTTCGATTGCTGCTCGCCCACGGCGCGGATCCCAATGCCACGCAGGTGGGCGGTTTTACGCCCTTGTTTTCGGCAGCTGCCGCCAACCGCCGGGACCTGGCCGCAATGCTGATCGAGAACGGGGCGCGGGCCCACCATCGCAGCGATGTCGAAAAGACCGCGGCGGATTTTGCGCGCGAGCGGGGCCACACCGAGTTAGCCGACTGGCTCGATTCCCAGGCGGCTTAGGCTTCAGTATTTTTCGTCGGACGGTTTTACAGTTTTACAGTTTCACAGGGCTACGGGGGGAGAATACTCATTCCGGCTTGATTTATATCATGCAAGTTACTTAAGACAATGATGATATCGGCTTCATCCCGCAAATATTAACGGTTCTGAAGGGCCCTTTTAGGGCTCCATAAGCGCTCAGAACGAAACCGAATTGCATTCGATGCCCCTGGTTCTGCCTGCGGCGCATTTCGATCCTCTCTCCCACCTTCTCTATTGTGGCAAAACCGGTAGGAACAAAATGCAAAAGCGCGCGGATACTTTCGCGATCACGAAGACGAGGGCCGCGGGCTGTGAGACACGCGGGTTAGTCGGAGATGGAAGGTTTACACCGGAATCAGCGCTCCGCAGCCAGCCCGGGCCAACAGCGCGGCAAGCGAGTTTTGTGCGACACTGGCGTGCGGGGGTGCCTGAATGCGCGCTCTGCTTGATCTGGTTCAGCCGTGGCATTTGGTCGTGTTCGCTGTTGTGGCGTTTTTGTTTTTCGGCGCCATCGGAGTCTTTGGGGGATCGGGACGAGTCTGGCCATGGGGCGGCAGGTAATTTTGGTGCCGCCGAGCTGCGGTGCAGCCTAACACGCTGCAGAAGAAGGCAATTCGATGAACGAAATTCCCTCAGGGGCTAAAGCCCGACATTGATAATAGGGCGTTTGCGGCACGACTAAAGTCGTGCCCTGATACAAGACATGGCATTAATAATTGGGATTTGCGGCACGACTGAAGTCCTGCCCCGATAGATGGCTTCAGAAGAGTTCTCACGCGGCCTTGCATAAAACATGGCTTTGGAAGAGTTCTTTCGCAGTCGTCCTAGGACTCCGCCGCCGGCTGCCATAACTCGACCCGATTTCCTTCCGGGTCCCAGATCCAGGCAAATCGCCCGTAGGAATAGTCCTCCCGCTTGGGATCGATGCGCACCCCCGCAGCTCCCAGTTGGGCCAGCAACCCATCCAGATCGTCGACCCGGAAGTTCAGCATCGCCTGCTGCGGCCCTTCGCCAAAATACGAAGTATCGCCGGGAAAATGGGCGAAGACCGTCATCCCCGTCGATTCCGGACCGTCGAAGGTCAGGGTCTGTGTCGTGGACCCGCCCGATGCCGAGGTGCGTCTCATACCAGGCGCTCAGAGCTTTTGGGTCACTGGCTTTCAGGAATACTCCTCCAACCCCGACGGCTTTGGCCACGATTGTTCCCTCCCCGGATCATTCTACCTGCCGAATCAAATCGTCCATCTTGGGCTTGTGCTTGGCCCGGCGGCCGGTGCGCGGCGCGTCGTCCACCACGCGGGCGGGCTTGGGTTGGCCCACACGATCGCGCGCGTTGGCTTTCACGGCCTTCGCTGCGGAAAACCGCCCTGGCTTGCGTTTCGGCACCCCCGCCTCCCGCACCGGTTTCGCCATTTTCGGCCTCTTGCGTTTCCCGGTGGCAAAGACGAGTATGGAATAGATTCTGCCCGAGGGGAAGAGCAGGCAGGAGTCGAGCCTCTCCGGCGTTTCAGGAAAAGGGGTATGCCGATGAGAGTACGGGACACCGCTCCCGTTGTCCGATTAGCCTTGGGCCGATGCGTGGGTATGCGGTATTCCTGAAACGTTAAAGGGTGGAGATCGGGAAAATGGAAGAACGGGAGTTTTTTACAGAAACTACAGAACAGCGCACGCACACTCTTACCTGCCCGAAATGCGGCCAGGCCAACGAATACAGGGTCACCTGGGTCGTCCGCCGCAAGCGTGCGCAACTGCCCCGCCATGCTGACGAACGCGACCGCGCCCGCTTCGCCAAGGCGCAGTCCTACATGGTGCGCCGCGACGACAAGCTGGCCTGCTCCAACGTCCGCTGCCGCAAGCCGTTCGAAATCGTCGGGCTTCAGTCCCTGGCATTTCTCAACGACTAGTCCGGAACAAAAGCCAAACCACGCGAGGCGAAAAATAACCATGCTGCGAAGCTTTGCTCTTGCATTGACCTGCCTGATTCCTGCCTGCGCGCTCTCTGTGGCACAAGCACCTCCGGGATCGCTCAAGCTCGAACGGGAGATTCCTCTTCCCGGCGTCGAAGGCCGCATCGACCACCTCTCCGCCGATGTCAAGGGCCAGCGGGTCTTTGTCTCCGCGCTCGGTAACGGAACCGTCGAGGTTGTCGACGTGGAGCAGGGCCGCCGCACCGCGCAGATCAAGGGTCTGAAGAGCCCGCAGGGCGTGGCCTATGTGGCTTCGAACGGAACCATCTACGTGGCCAGCGGCGGGGACGGGACCGTGCGCAGCTTCGACGGCGGCACACTCAAGCCGCTGCACGACGTGAGCCTCGGCGAAGACGCCGATAATGTTCGCTACGACAAGGTCCACGACCAGTTGCTGGTCGGATATGGGGCGGGTGCCATCGCCGCGCTGGGCCTCGACCTTTCGCGGCGGGCCAACTTCGCGCTTCCAGTCCATCCCGAATCATTCCAGCTCACCGAAGATGGGAAGCAGGTATTCGTTAATCTGCCCGACAACCACAGCATCGCCTCCATCGACCTCGCCACTCAATCGGTCAACCCAACCTGGGGTCATCCCAGCGCATCGGGCAACTTTTCCATGGCGGTGGACAATACCATTCACCGCCTGTTTATCCCCTGCCGCCAGCCGGCTCGACTGCAGGTCATAAACTCCGACTTAGGCCGCATCACTGCATGGACCATGACCGTGGGCGATACCGACGACATCTTCATCGACGAGGCCCTTCGAATGTTGTACGTCATCGGCGGAGACGGATTCGTCGATGTGCTGTACGTCAGGGAACACGACGCGATGGTATCGCGCGCCCGGGTGCCGACCAGTCCGGGAGCGCGAACCGGCCTTTACGTTCCGGAATGGCACAAGCTTCTCGTCGCCGCTCCGCGCCAGGGGACAAGCGATGCCCGTCTGCTGGTGTTTGCCGTTCAGCAATGATTCGTCGCGTCCACGTGAATTGGTCCTCGGTCCGGATCTGCCGATGTAGCCGCTTCCACCCCGGATGTGATTGAATCGAAACTGTAAGGTTGCCTGCCTGGAGGTCGCGGCGGGCGCCCGCAAGGAGACTCGCATGGCAAATTCCCTCCTTCCCCCGGAAGAACGAAACTTGACCCCCGACCAGGTGGAGGCGCTGGACAAAAGGCGCGACCTGGGACACACGTTCCTGGTGATCGCGGGCCAGTTCGCCGTTATCGCCACCGTGCTTCTGCTCTGGGTGGGCCAGGACCTGACCTATTCTCCCGGATGGGCGCACCCGATGGCGTATTACTTCCTCCTCGCCTGCGGCATTATTGCCGTCTTCGGCATTACCGGGCTCATCCTGCGCCGGGGAACTCCGCGACTCGATTAGGTGCGGCTGTCTATCGGTTCAAGTGCTGGAAATGGTGCTTCCCTGCTGCGAAACGCGGCTGTGGCCGCTTGGCGAGTGCACCGCACCGCAAAAGGGTATAGCCTGAGAATGGCGATGGCTGCTTCCCTCACCTCTTCGCTTTCGGAAATGCGCACAGCCCGGCTCACCGACAGCCATGGGCGGGTCATCCATGACCTGCGCGTCTCGGTGACCGACCGGTGCAATTACAAGTGCGTCTATTGCCGCACCGGCGAGGACGGTCCCCAGTACCCCGAGCTTGCGATCTCTGAATATCTGCGCATGATCCGGCTGTTCGTCGATCTCGGGATCACCAAGGTGCGCCTTACCGGCGGCGAACCGCTGCTGCGCCGCGGACTGATCGGCCTCGTCCGCGAACTTGCCGCTTTGCGCACGCCTGGCGGTGATCCACTCGACGTGGCACTCACGACCAACGGCCATCTGCTTGACTCGCTCGCCGCGCCGCTCAAGGCCGCCGGGCCTCGATCGCGTGACGGTCAGCATGGACGCGGTCGACGAGGCGATCTTCGAACGCATCACCCGCGTGCCGGGAAGCTTCAAGACGGTGCTGGGCGGAATCCGCGCCGCGCGCGCGGCCGGTCTGACCCCCATCAAGATCAACTGCGTTCTGCTGCGCGGATTCAATGACGACCAGGTGGAGGGCTTCGCGCAGTTTGCCCGGAACGAAGACGTCATCGTGCGCTTCATCGAGTTCATGCCCCTCGAAGAGGGACGCTTGTGGACCCCGGAGATCGTCGTGCCGCTGCGCGAGATCGTCACCCGCATCAGCCGCGTGCTTCCGCTGGTCGAGTTGCCGCCCAACGAGGTCAGCGAGACGGCCCGCCGGTACACCTTTGCCGACGGCAGAGGCGAAATCGGCATCATCGCGCCGGTGACCCAGGCTTTCTGCGGCGCGTGCAGCCGCATCCGGATGACCTCCGACGGCAAGATACGCACCTGCCTGTTCTCGCAAGTGGAGCACGATCTTTATGGACGCATGCGCGCCGGCGCCGATGATGCGGAACTGCGCGAGTACATCTTCCGTACAGTAGAGCAGAAGGAAGCACGCCACCATATCGGTGAGCCCGGTTTCCTCAAGCCATCCCGCTCGATGGTACACATCGGGGGATGACGCCGGATTTTCGGGATTCTCCTTCCTCATATGCGTTGCGCATCGCTTCGCATCGGTCACAAACCATCTTTTCTGTTACGCGGATCGAACCTGCGTGTGACAGAATTGCTAGGAATCTAGCTGACTCATGGTTGCACGGATGACGAACGAGACGGAAAACCGCATCCCGCTCGATGACCTGCTTGTCTTCCACCGCCTGGCGCGCTCGCTGACCGAGAGCTTCGACCTCGACACGATCCTGCGCACCATCCTGGAGCACATGGAGCGCTTCATCGATGCCGAGTTGTGGACGCTTCTGATGCTCGACCCGGCGACCCAGGAACTCTATTACGCTCTCGCTGCGGGAGGCGAGGAAGCGGCTCTTAAGGAACTTCGCGTGAAGGTCGGCGAAGGAGTGGCCGGCTGGGTGGCCGAGCACGGAGAGACGCTCATCGTGCCCGAAGCCCTCGACGATCCCCGCCTTCACACCCCGCACTCAGACCGGCTGCGCAAGGTCCGGTCGGTGATTGCGCTTCCCCTTCGCGGCCGCAAAGGCACCCACGGGGTGATCGAAATCCTCAATCCGCGTGCCGGCCAGCTGACCGACTACACCATCGCATTCCTGCACATTCTCGCCGACCATGCCGCGATCGCCATCGAGAATGCTCACGACGTAGCACGCATTCAACAGCTTACGATCACCGATGACACCACCGGCCTGTTCAATGTGCGCCACCTCTACGACGTGCTTGGCCGGGAATTGGAGCGCGGGCAGCGGTCCGGTTCTGCGGTGAGCCTGGCCTTCATCGATCTTGACCAGTTCAAGCTCGTGAACGATGTGCATGGCCACCTCGTGGGCAGCGAACTGCTGGCGCGCGCCGGCCAGCGCCTGCAGGAACTGAGCCGCAAAGAGGACTACTGTTTCCGCTATGGCGGCGACGAATTCGTGATCATGATGCCGCAAACCGGGGCCAATGGCGCCCTTACCCTGGCGACCCAGCTTCATCGCACGCTGATGACGACTCGATTCCGCATGAAGAACGGCCTTGAATTGGCGGTCAGCGCCAGCATCGGCCTCTCGACCGCCCCCCACGACGGATCCACGGTACACGCCATCATCGGCGCCGCCGACACCCGCATGTACGCCGTGAAAACCAACGGCCGAGGGCACGTCCGGGGAATCTGATGCCGGGTTCGGGCCGCATGTCTCGATTCTGAGAGATGGGACTCGACGAACCTCTATTCGTTGTCGTCCCCGCCCGGATTCTCCGCGAGCTTCTCCAACTGATGGCGCCAGTCGAGCGACTGAATAAAGCTGTTCGAATCTCGCCAGCCGGGCTCGACGATCACGTGGAGTTCCAGATACACGCGCGTTCCCAGCAGCGACTCGATCTGCTTGCGCGCGCCGGTCCCAATCTCCTTCAACTTGGCTCCGCCTTTGCCGATCAGGATGGCTTTTTGTCCGTCGCGCTCGCAATAGATGGCCGCGGATATCCGCGTCAACGGCGATCGCACCGGCTGACCCTTCTTGTTCAATGGCGAAGGCTCAGGCTCTTCAAAACGCTCAATCACGACCGCCGACGCGTAGGGCACTTCTTCGCCTGTGTCCACGAGAATGCGCTCGCGTATCAATTCCGCAACCATGAAACGTTGCGGCTGATCGGTGTACTGATCCGGAGGGTAATAACGCTCTCCGGCGGGAAGCTTGTCCACGATCTTGCTCAGCAGCAGATCGAGCCCATCGCGCTTGCGCGCGCTCACCGGAATCACTTCGGCGAAGTTGTATTGCTTAGTCAAGGAATCGATCAGCGGCAACAACTGGTCCTTGGCCACAAGATCGATCTTGGTCAGCACCAGGAACACGGGGCAATCGAGCTTGCGCACCAGGCCGAAGAGAAATTCGTCTTCGCTGGCCCAGGTTGACCTGGGTGATCCATGCTTCGTTTTGGAGATCGCGGAGGGACTCTCCGACAGAGAAACGGAGGCTTCAGGGCCTGCTTCGGAGGCGTGGGAGTCTTGTGGCGCGGGCTTTTCCAAACCTATGCGCCGCGTCGCGTCCGCCAGCACCAGAACCACATCGCGCGTCTCGAGCGCCTCGTACACTTCCTGAAGCATGCGCCGGTCCAGTTGCGATCCCGGCTTGTGGACGCCTGGAGTGTCGACGAAAACGATCTGGGCCGCCGGATGCTTTCCCTTGCGCGCCGGAACTTCAACCACTCCGGCGATGCGGTTGCGCGTGGTTTGCGGCTTGGCGGTGACGATGGCGACCTTTTCGCCGGTCAGCGCGTTGAGCAGGGTGCTCTTGCCCACATTGGGCCGCCCCAAGATGGCGACAAATCCCGATCGCATGGGAGTTCTGCGACTTCCCGATACCATAGACGAACTCCGCTCTTTCATCTGATTATGCGCCGCCGTCAGGGCGCAAGTCACAACTCCGCCCACTCACGACCGACGTGTCTGGAGTGCAGTCGCGGAGAAGCGGGTCGCTTTCCGCCACATCTTCTCGAACTGATAGCGCAGATATCCCGGCAGAGCTTCCGTGACCGTTCGCCTCTTGAGCTCTTCATACGATATCTCGCCCACCCCGAATCGAGCGAGGAGGCTGCGCGCCGTAGCGTTGCGTTTGGCGAACCGGACAACGCTGTCGATCAGAGCGGGATTCGCGAACAAACGCTTCTGCAGATTTACCGATTTGCGTAATTCAGGACCGATCTCGGCTTCGCACGCACGGTCATGCCGGCGAAGAAACTCCGCCCTGACGTCGCCGTTCCTGATGGCATCGAGAGCCGCCTGGCCAGCGTGTTCTCCGCTCACCATCGCATAATAGATCCCCTCGGCCGTAAATCCATTCACAAACCCCGCCGCATCGCCCGCCAGCAGGATGCGATCCCGGGAGATGCGCTCCAAGGGCCCTCCAACCGGCAGAACATAAGCATGAAAATTATCGCGCTGCGATTGGCCCGACAACACCTTCGTTGTTTTCAAATGATCGAGAAAGTCGAGGTGCTGGACATAAGGCTTCTGCGAAACATCCCGCTTGTAATACTCCAGAAAATAACCCACGCCGACATTTACGTGCGATGCCTTGGGAAACAGGTATCCGTAGCCGTATCCTCCGCCATATCCGTAATAGACATACATCGTGTCCTGGTTGACGTTCAGGCTGGTTCGCGGACTCTCTTCTGTGCCATCGATTGCGATCTGATTTTGTCTCCACGGACCGCGCATGCCGGTTTGAACGGCCACCGTGCTGTTCACCCCATCGGCGCCGATCACCAGGTCCGCAAAAAATTCCTCGTTTGCCGTTGAAGTCAAACGAACTCCATCCGCAACCACCTCGACGCGGGAAACCGTCACGTCCTCCCGGACTTCAATGCCCCCGGCTTTACAGTGATTGAGCAGCGCGTTGTCGAACTCCAGGCGGCGAATCATCGCGTAGAGTGGACCATCGGAGCTGAATTCGACCGCATCGCCCGACGGAGATTCGAAGACCAGCTTGTGCACGAGGTTGGTGGGGACACTCTTCAACACGTGTTCAAGCTTCGCGAATCTCCGGTACGCGCGGCAGCTGATGCCTCCGCCGCACGGCTTGATGCGCGGGAATTGCGCTCGATCGAGGATGGCGACGCGCAGACCGTTGCCCATCAGCTGGATTGCAGCCATGGAACCGGCCGGCCCTCCGCCGACGATGAGAACGTCATATTTCATAGGGCTGGTTCAGTGATGAGAGCTACCGACAGAACTAGAGTATATCTACCCCGCCGCTTGCCCGGCAGTTGCGAGCGCCGGGGGAAACACACGCACGCGGTCCACTCTTCGATCCGTGGAAGCCACCACTTCCATGCGCAAGCCGGCATTCTCGAGCGTCACAACCTCGCCCACAAGAGGAATGCGCCCCTCCAGTTCGCTGACCAGGCCGCCGACGGTTGTGGCTTCGTATCCATTGCCAATGTCGAGCGGACTGTCGAAGAGGCTTCCCAACTGATCAACGGCGAAGCTGCCGGGCACCACCCATGCGCCATTGGGCTCATGTTGGAGGTCCTCGACCGGAGCGTCCTCTTCGTGCTCGTCGCGGATCTCGCCGACAATCTGTTCCAGCAGATCTTCGATGGTCACCAGGCCGGCCACGCCGCCGTACTCGTCGATGACGATGCGCATGTGCTGCTTCTCACGCTGCATCTCGCGCAGCAACTCGTAACCGCGCTTGGTCTCGGGAACAAATACAGCCGGACGCTGGATACTCGCCACGGTGCGCGTGCGCGCCTCTTCATCGGTAATCTGCAGCAAATCGTGCGCGAAAGCGATGCCCGTAATGTTATCGATCGTTCCCTGGAACACGGGCACACGCGAATAATTCTGCTCCTGCAGCATGGTTAGAAAGTGTTCCAAAGTCGTGGAATCGCGCACAACAAACATGCGTGGTCGCGGGGTCATCACTTCGCGCACCAGCTTGTCGCCAAACTCGACCGCGGAACGAACCAGGTCGCGGTCAGTCTCTTCGAGAATGCCTTCTTCCTCTCCCGCTTCAAGCAGCGCTTCGACGTCAACAGCCGCTTCCTCCTCGGGAGTTGCAGGCTCCTCCGTCAGCGTCACCACCGAGAAGAAGAATCGGATCACGACCGTAATCGGCGTCATCGACCACAGCAGCAGCCGGATCGGCCACAGCAAACGGACCGCCCAGCGCCCCCGGGTGCGCTCGAACAGCAGCCAGGGGAGGACCTGGTTGCAGAAGGCCACCACGAGCACTACGCCGAGCACGGCCTGCGCGATCTCACCGTAGGTCGGCCGGCCCATATGAGGTCCTCGATCGAACAGGACAGCTCCGAATTCCAGCGCGATGACACCCAGCGCCACCTGTTGAAGAACCGCGGCGGAAATAGCGGCGTGCTCCCGCGTCAGCCCGAGGTGCGGCTCGATCTTCTCTTCCCACGCGTCCAGATTCTCCTGTACTTCGCGAGAGAGAATCTTGCCGAATTCGGCATAGACGCGACTGATGTAGGCGGCCAGCGTCTCAACGAGAGCCACCAGAGCCACAAGGAAAATGGCCAGCCAGCTCATCGTGTCACTCCTGCTTTGGTGCGTTCGATCAAGCCCTGGGGCAGTCCCAACCGCCCGCGCAGCAGGCGCTCGCGCCGCGCCATCTGGCCATCGTCTGCCTCGTGATCGAATCCAGCCAGATGCAACAGCCCGTGGAGGATTAGCACCTTGATCTCGACGGCCAGAGCATGTCCCTGCTCGCTCGCCTGGCGAAGCGCTGTCGGCACGCTGATTGCGAGATCGCCCGCCACTTCCCCGCCAGCTAATTTCGGGGCGGGAAACGACAGCACGTCGGTAGCTTTGTTCATGTGGCGGAACTGACGGTTGAGACGGCGAATTGCCTGGTCGGTGGTCAGCAGTACTGAAACCTCGCCGCGCAGCCGCACCGCCGCCTGTGCCTCGCTGAGAAAGCGGGTGAGCGTCCGCGCTGAGGGCAGACGGCGATCTCGGTCAGTCAGTGGGGGATCAGCCGAAGACGTCCTCTTCGTCTGGAGGGCGAAGCTGGGAGGGTCTGAGTCCAAATCTGGGTCAACGAGAATCATCGTGCGGGAGGCTTCGCCGCGGCGAAGCCCCCGTTCACTTCGATTTTACGCGAACCGGGCCCTACTGCGGCTTGGCCGGGTGCATCGCCGACGGCGCGTCTCTCGGTTCCCGCGTCTCAGCCCGCACCTGAATCGACTCCGACATGCCTTCGCCAATCCCCAGCGGCAGTTCCTGCTGCTGCGGCTTGGCCGACTCGTAGGCGCGCACGATGCGCTGGACCAAGGCGTGGCGAACTACGTCGGAATCCTCGAAATGGCAGAAGCGGATGCCCTCCACTCCTTCGAGCACGTTGATCGCATCGATCAAGCCCGATTTGCGCGGATTGGGCAGGTCGATCTGGTAATGTCCCCTGTAATCACCGCACGGGAGTTGTTGCCCATGCGAGTCAGGAACATCTTCATCTGCTCGATGGTCGTGTTCTGCGCCTCGTCCATGATGATGAAAGCGTCACTGAGGGTGCGGCCGCGCATGAAGGCCAACGGCGCCACTTCGATGACGTTCTTTTCCAGCATCTTGT
>CAWEVD010000022.1:0-282582 GCA_963812485.1 uncultured Acidobacteriota bacterium | reverse complement strand
CGGCTTTTAACCGGGTAAAAACCCCCGAGGATCTAAAAACCGAAGTTGAGGACCTGAAAAAGGCTGGCGTTCCCGTGACAAGATGCTTCCTGGGATGGATTTCAGCCGCACCGATAAAGCGAACTTCGCGACCAATTACGCCGCGGTGCAAAACCTGATTACGAAGTCGGCGCGCCAGCGGGACATGATTGCGCAGCGCGTTCAGGGCTTGGCGATGGGTGTCCCGCAGCCGGCGGCTCCCCCGCTACAAGCCGAGCACTCCGGCGTTGTCGGGCTACACAGCGGACAATCGCCCGGTTTATGCCGAGCGCGATCCGAACACCGGAGAATTGAAGTTTCAGATGGGGCCTGCCGGCGTTCAGCCGCGGCCGTCTGCCGGGTCGCAAACCTTCATGTCGAAGCAATCGGCATGGCTGGCGTCGCATCCGGGCGATACGCAGGGCGCTCTCGAATACGCCAATGGCCGGAGGCAGCTCTCGCCACAGCAGAAATTCCAGTGGGCCTCGACGGAAGCCGCGCGGCAGCTCTACGACCTCACGCTTTCCGATCCGAGTTTTCAGCCGGAAGGTGGTCCGCAAGCCTGGATCAACAACCGCCGAACGAGCTGCAACAGGAGATTAACGACGCGGGCGGCCAGCCAGGCGGCGGAGCTCCTGCGCCAAAGCCTCCCGCCATGTCCCCGGCGGATATTACGGCGTCCCTCGCCAACGCAAAGGCGGCCCTTGCGAAGCATCCGGACCAGCCGGGCGACGATCATCAATCGCCTGAAAGCGGCCGGCGTACCGATTACCGGGCTCTGACGTGGCGGCGTTAGCTTTCGACGACCTCGACGCGACGGACGGGGAGGACGAAGGCGGCGAAGGCGCGGCAACGCCGGAATCCACTCCGGCCGCTCCTGAACAGCCTGCGGCGCCAAAGGGCGTTCGCAACAACAACCCCGGCAACCTGCAATCGACAAAGACCCAATGGGTCGGGCAGACCGGGGCTGACGGACGGTTTGCGACCTTCGACACGCCTGAGAGCGGAATCCGCGCGGCTGCGATCAATCTACAGGCTAAGGGTGAAAAGCATGGGCTGAACACCGTCGCCGGGATTATCGGGGACAAGCAGAACGGTTGGGCTCCGCCGAACGAAAACGACACGCCGAAATACATCGCGGCCGTGGCGAAGGAATTGGGCGTCAAACCCGATGAGCCTCTCGACCTCTCAGACCCGGACATGGTCAATCGGTTCCTTGGCGCCATCTTCACGCGCGAAAACGGGAAAAATCCGTACACGCCGGAACAGATGGCTGCTGGCGTCACGGCGGCGACCGGAAAGGCTCCGACACAAACCGCAAGCGTCAATCCTGCCGGACCTATCAGTTTCGATGATCTTGACGCCCCGAAATCCGGTCCGGTCAGTTTTGACGATCTTGACCCAAAGCAGACGTTTTGGGGCGGTGTCGAGGACTGGCTGAAAAGCCGGTTGAAGTCCGGCAAAGGGCCCGCGGGCTCTGTCATGGGCCAGGGCATCGCGAATGTTGCTCAAGGCGAAACGGGAGAGCTCACGCCGTTTCAGGCGGATAAAAGCACGGCCGGCGCGTTCGTTCAGGGGTTTGCCGAGGGCGGCGCTCCGATGGGCCAGATGGGTCCGGCCACAATCGACTGGATGCAGCAGCACGGTTGGTCGCCAACGCAGCAGAACCTCAATTTGATCAATGCGACAAGCGGCTATATCGCCAATACGCTCGGGTACACCGGCGGCGAACTGCTGAACGTAATGAGCAAGGTTTTCAGCGGCGGCCTTGCTGGATTCCATCAAGGGCTCACGAACGTCCTTACCGGCGCCGGCATGCAGCCTCAGTCTGCATCCGACTTTGCGCGTGAAGTCACCGGCTACTTTGAAATCGAGGGATCGCGTGGTGGCGGCCATCCGGAATTGGTCCCGCGCGTCGAAGTCCCGGATTGGGCAAAGCCAACGCCTCCTGCTCGCGTTTCCAAGCCAGCGCAACCGGGAGCCGGGGAGCGCGCTCCTGCCGATAGCGGGCTCGGGGCGATCGGGCTGGCGCGGCCTGGCGAAGTGCCTCCGGCTGCGGAAACACCGGACCAGGCGCGGCTACGTCGGGCCTTTGCGGACGAACCGGCGCGAAGAAGAAGAAGCCGCACAGATCCGGCGCGACACGCAGGGCATGACGTCCGTGCTCCCTCCGTCCCTGACGCCGGCGCCAAAGGTGCCAGGACCGCCGCGACCGGGGCCTGAAATTACCGCATCAGCTCAGGGCGACGGTGGAATACCGCGGCGTGTGATTGGCGACGATACGGCGGTTACTTCCACAGGGCGCGAAGTCCCGGTTCAGTATGCGGTGGTCGAAGCGAGCCACCTGGTCCCATCACAGACGCTCGACGGTGTGACCAACAAGGATTTTCCGCCGGAGCTGCAGCCGCGCGACCGCTCGCGCGCCGTGAGCCAGCAGCAAATCGCCACGATCGCGCAAAACCTAAATCCGAAACTGTTGGACAAATCGCCCACAGCTTCCGACGGGGCGCCGAATCTCACCGTCCGGCGTGGTGGAATCGGGCAACGGCCGAACGCTCGCCATCCAGCGGGCATATGCGGACGGTTCGGACTCGGCCGACGGGTACCGGCAATATCTGAAAGACCAGGGCTATCCCGTCGATGGCATGACGTCGCCGGTTCTTGTGCGGGTCCGAAATCAGGAAATGTCGCCAGCGGAGCGCGGGGCCTTTGTGCGCGAAGCCAATCAGTCCGGCGTCATGGGCTATTCCGCAACGGAACAGGCGATGGCGGACGCGAACGCGCTGCCCGATGAGACGCTTGATCTTTACCAGGGCGGTGACGTCGCGTTGGCGGGCAATCGCCAGTTTGTCCGTGAGTTGCCTCCCGCGCGCTCACGCCGGCGGAGTACGGCAAGATTGTTGGGCCCGACGGCTCGCTGTCCCAGGACGAATCCGCCGCGTCCAGAACGCTTTGCTCGCCAAGGCCTACGGGGATCCGTCGCTCGTCCAGAAGGTGGCCGAAAGCCCGGACTCGGACATTAAGGCGATCGGCGGCGCGCTGCTCGATATTGCTCCGGAATGGGCGAAACTCCGTGGGGCCGTTCGCCGCGGCACCATACCGGCGGACATGGATCAAACCGGAAACCTGATTGCTGCTGCGAACCTCGTCGAGCGCGCGCGGCAGGAGGGCGTGAAACTTGGGGACCTGACCAGCCAAAGGGACGTGTTCACGGGGCAGTCAATCGACCCGCTGACCGAGTCCTGGCTGCGGCTGATGTTCCGCAACACCGACGAATGGAAGCGGCCGGCGGGGCGGAAGTCTCTTTCCGAGGCAATCCGGCTTTATACGCAGGAAGCGGGCAAAGCGGTTGGGGGCGAAAACCTGCTAGGATTGCCGCCGACCTCGCCGGCGGATATTCTCGCGCTCGCGAAGAGGAGACAGGAACTTGGCGGAACGCCCGATCCTACGGCCGGCTTATCTAGCGATGGCGAGGGTTTTCGAAGCCCAGGCGGCCAAGGAGCCGGACCCCAAGCTCCGGGCAATGCGTCTCCGAGAGGCTGGGAAACTGTCGAAACTGGCGGAAGAGCCGGAACCCCCGCGGGGCCCGGTCCAGTAGAATCACTCCCAAGGGATCAGGGATTTAAGTTTACCCGCGGCCTCAAAGCCGCCATGTCGAACATCACGAACGATGTTCGCGCCTACGCGGCAAGGATCGGACTTCCTCTCGCCTATGAGCCGGTCAACGGGGCCAAAGTCGCGGCCTCATTCGTCATGGAGCGCGGCCGGCAGACCGGCAACGAGAGCATGGTTCTCGTTCACCCGAATGGCGAGCTCGAAGCGCATACCAGCGAACAGGGCGAGGTTGTCACCTTTGGCGAGAAAACCATCGGCAAACTGAACGATCCGGAAAGCCGGATTATTTCGTTCCACAATCATCCAAGCAACAACGGCCCGTCTGCGCCCGATGTGGTCGCGCTGAATTACCCAGGCCACGCGGCGATGGTCGTCATTACCTCGACCGGAGATTTCCACGCCGCGCGCCTGGCGCTGCCGCTCAAGAACGACGCAGGAAAATTCTCGCAACCTGTCGGCCGTCTCGAGTTTCAGCTCGCGGCATACAACGCCGGCAAGGCGGCGGACAAATACGGCTATCCGCTATTCGAGAAGGGCGAGATTCACCCCGAAGAAGGCGGCAGGCTTCGCGCCTATGTCCGCAACGCCGCGCTGGACCGGGCGGGGCTGATTGATTACACCACGAATTACGAAGTGCCGGTCCATCATCGCGTATGGGTCGAACAGGCAATAGATGAGGCCGCCAGTGGCATCCGGGAAGCCCTCAAGGACAGCAAGCGCTTCGACCTCGCTCCGCGCCGGCCGTCCGGTGTTTATCGACCCGCCGGGGCCGTATCATTCGATGGAACAGTTAAAGAGATTTTTGCGCGAAACCAACGCGCAGAAAGACCAGCCGGAAATGAAGTTCGCCCGGCAGTCGGTCCTGGACGCGATCAAACTAAAGCGTACCGGAAACCCGAACAGATAAAACTTCTGCAGCAGCGTGACGCGCTGCGCGAAGAAGATGAAAAGCCGTTCAAAGCCGAGCCGGGCGCCGTCGATGCGCAGGGCCGCGCGCTCCCGCAATACATTTTCCCCGGCATGGAAAAGGCGACAGAAGCCGAGGCGGTGATCCACAAGAACGCCGATGCGGCGACGAAGGCGCGCATTGAGGCGGATCTCGAGAAACGGTCGGCCACGACCGCGTCGAAGATGAGGGCGGAGGAGCATACCCGCACGATCGCGCGCCGGCAGAGTGAGCAATATGTCCGGCCGAAATCCGAGAAGTCGCGCGAGCCCGATATGTTTGGGCCGCCTCCGACAAAGCAGAAATCGCTTTTCGAACTGCAGCAGGAAAAGCCGTTTTTCTCCGCTCTCACGCGCGCGGTCGAAACCTCAAAGACGGCGAAGGCCTCCGGCGAGCAATGGTTGGCGACCCTGCGCAACACCCCGGGCGTGAAGTCCGAGGAGCTGGAATGGTCGCACATGGAGGACTTTCTCCGTGGGCAGACGAAGCCGATTACGCGCGATGAGCTGCTCGCCCATGCGCGCGGGCATGAAGTCAAGATTCAGGAAGTCATGCACGGCGGCGACGTTGGTCCCGGCTTCGAACAGGCGGCAACCGCGCATGATGAGGCAAGGCGCGACGTAAACAGCATGCTTCGACGCACCGGGAACCTTGGTTTTGATTCCACGAACGAAGCGCGCGCGGCGCTATTCGCTGAACCGGATTCCTGGGATCTAACGCCGGAAGAGAGAGCGGTAGCCGATCGCTATGTCGAGGCGCGGAAACGGCACTTGGCGGAGAAGCCTGTGCCGACCAGGCACGGCCAATGGGTACTACCAGGGGGTAAAAATTACCGCGAGTTGATGCTGACGCTCCCGCACAAGGCCCAGGACCTAGGCGGCGAGCTCGAAACCTTGGTTATGAGGTTCTCTGGAACGACGACGCCGAAACCGCTGATGGCGTCAAGCGACTGTCCGACGGCGCGGAAATGGACTGGACAGAGCTGCCAGAAGGGCGGGCGCGCGAAATCAGCCGCGGCATTATTCAGGGCAGGCCGGAAATGGCCGAAACCGGCACGTTCCGCACGTCACATTGGGATGAACCGAATATCCTCGCCCACGTCCGGTTTGACGAAAGGACGGGCCCCAACGGGGAGAGGGTACTTCACACGGCAGAGATTCAAAGCGACTGGCATCAAAGGGCCCGTCGCGAAGGTTACGCCGGCGACCCTGCGCGAACCCGAGCCCTGGAAGCAGAGGCAGACGCAGCGAAGAAGGAATATGCCGAGGCGGAGGCGGCGAACAATGCCGCGCTTGCTGCCGCCGATGCTCACATGGATCGACCGCACCCATCCATGAATCTCCCGCTTCCTGAGCTGCGCCGTCAGACGGAAGAAAATCAGCGCAAGTCGGCCGAAATTTCTGCGCAAATGACCGAAACGATTGAGCGTCTGACCAAGGCGCGGAACCGGGATTATGACGCCAAGCGAGCGCTACGCGAGGCACAGACAACTGGACTGCCAAACGCGCCTTTCAAAACGGCATGGCACGAGCTCGCCTTCAAGCGGCTGCTACGCTATGCGGCCGAGAACGGTTACGACCGGCTCTCCTGGGACACGGGCGATGTAAATGCTGAGCGGTATGATCTGTCGAAGCACGTCGATCACATTGGGTACAACCTGAACCCGAATGGCACGGTCGATATTTCCGCCTTCGACAAAGGCGGCGAGAACATGCTGCTTTCCGAGCCGGCGATGACGCTCGAAAAAGTCGCGGACACCTTTGGGAAGGAAATTGCCGAGAAGATCAAAAATAATGAGGGTGAGGATCGCCCCATTCTTGCCGACGACCCTGATTCCGGAACCGAAAAGGTCCTTCGCGGCGACAATCTCAGAGTGGGCGGAAAGGGATGCGGTGCAATTTTACGACAAGATCCTCCCGCAGTTCGCGAACAAGTACGTCAAGAAGTGGGGCAGCAAGGTTGAGGATATAAACGTCAATTCGCGCGCGCCGGGCGACTCCGCGTGGCAGGGTGGCCGCGGCGAGCATCCTTTCCAGATTTCCTCCGATGTGGACCATCCCGAGCGCGGCTATCAAATTCAACGGTCGGCAACCGGGGAAACCCTTGCAACGGCTCACGATTATGATGAGGCCCACGCGAAGGTTGCGGAGCTGATGGCGCAAGAGGATCCTGGAACGCCCGTCCACTCCGTCCGCATCACCCCCGAAATGCGCGAGTCCGTCATGCGGGGCCAGCCGCTATTCGAGCGCCAGCGCGCGGCCGCGGAGAGCGAGGGGCTGAAACGCCCTGTCCTGCTGGACGATATTGTGGCGGAGCTCCCTCATAATCCGTCTGCGAAGGAGCGCGCGGTAATCGCGCAGGTGACGAAGATCGCCAATCGGATTGTTCCGAAAGCCGAAGTCATGCCAGCCACGCGGCTTATGCCGCACGCGGAGGACACAAAAGAAGCGATCGGCGGAAACACAATTACCGGCGTCACGACCATGGGCGCGGAGTCGCAACCGGTTTATCCACCCGGACCTTGCGCATTATACGCAGCCGCTCGCGAATCTCTTCTTCAACCAGGGATTTGTATTTCGGGTCGTCATATTTCACGCTGACCCACATGTCTTTGTCTTCCGGGTGCAGGTTATGGAACGTGCCCAGAGGGAAATAGACCTTATTGTCATCCGGATTTTTTCCGCCGCCGAAGGGCTGCTTCAACTTGTCGAGAACCCCGATCACGGTGTACATCCCGGTCTCGACGTTGACTTCTTTGCCCACCGCGCTCTCGTCTCCAAAGAGCTGCTGCCAGGTGTCGTAGCCGAGGACGCATACATGCGATGCGCGCAGGTCCTCCTCGTCGGTGAACAGGCGGCCCTCGCGAAAATTCAGATCCGTCACCTGGGCGACCTGGACAGTGGATCCCTGGAGTCGCGTTCCGGCTACTTTTTTGCCCTGGTATTTCACGCTCACTGCGCCCACGCGGAACTGTCCCACGTGCTGAAATCCGCCGTCGGCCGCAACCACGTGCGGAAGTTTCCGCAGTTCCAGCACTTCATCGAGATTGAGCTTCCTGCGCGACAGCATCTCCGTGGTGGGCCGCACCCCGATCACCGGCATATGGAACACCCAGAAAACGTTCGAGCCCAGCGAACTGACCCAGTCGTTAACCCGGTTGTTCAACCCGCTGATGACGGACGAGATCGTGATGACCGTGGTCACACCGATCACGATGCCCAGCACCGTCAGTCCCGAACGCAGCTTGTTCGTGCGCAGCGTGTCGAGCGCCATCTTGACCGATTCCAGTGTTTGTCCTTGCGCCATAGGTTGCTCCGCAACTGTTGTCAGTGATCAGTTTTCAGTTCTCAGACCAGTAACCAAAACTGAGAACTGACAACGAATGGACCCGCCCGTTACATCTCAGCCCTCAGCGCCTGCACCGGATCCAGCTTGGCAGCTTTGCTGGCGGGATAGACACCAAAGAATATGCCCACGGCGGTGGCCAGGAGCAAGCCGAGAAAAATGGCCCACAAGGGCACTGCGGTGGGGAATCCCACCACGAGCGTGATGAGCTTGCCCACCAGCACGCCTCCAAGCACGCCCAATGCGCCACCTATCAGGGCCAGTGATGCGCTCTCGATGAGGAACTGCAGCAGGACATCGCGCTGTTTGGCGCCCAGCGCCTTGCGCACGCCGATCTCGCGCGTCCGCTCCGTGACGCTGACCAGCATGATGTTCATGATCACCACCCCGCCTACAACCAGCGCGATCGAAGCCAGGCCCAGCACAACCGACGCGAACAGCGAACTGATCTGTTTCCAGATGTCCAGGAACGTGTCGTTGGTCTCGATTTCAAAGTCGTCCGGGGTGCCGGGCGCGTCGTGGCGGCGGGTCCGCATCAGCACCCGGGCCTGGTCCTTGCCGCGCTCCATCACTTCCGCGTTGCCGTTGGCGCGCCCATAGATGTCCACCGAGTCGTTGTAGCCGTAAATCTGCTGGTAGGTGGTGATGGGAATCGCCACCCAGTTATCCTGCGACTGGCCCAGCGTCTTGCCCTGGCGATCGCCTACGCCGATGATCGTGTAGGGAATGCCATCCACCCGAATCTCCTTGCCGATGGGGTCACCCTCGGGCAGCAGGTTGTCCACAATGTCGTATCCCACGATGACGTTCTTGGTGGCGTGGTCCTCGTCCCCCGGAGTAAAGCCGCGGCCGATGGCGATATCGATGTTGTTCAGCGACAGCATGGTCCAGGTGTAGCCGCGCACGCTGGTGTTGTTGCTCGACTTGCCATTCGCGACCACGTTGGTTTCCTTGTTCAGAAGCGCCCCGACCTCGCTGCAGTCCGTGCAGCCGTCGCGTATCGCGTAGTAGTCGTCGATGCGCAGGATCTTGCGCTTCTGATACTTGAAGTACTCCTCCGGCGTGAAGATCACGCTCGACATCTTGGTCACCGTGAACACATCGGCGCCGTAGCCCGAGAGCTTGGTGCTGACGTAGCGGTTGGCGCCATTCACCAGGGTGATGACCATGATCACCGAGGCCACGCCCATCACCACCCCGATGAGGGTGAGGATGGAGCGCATCTTGTTTCCCCACAGGGACTGCAGCGCGAGTCGAAAGGCCTCAATCAGTGGCATGCTTCTGCTTTCTGTTCCTGAACGGTCAGACGCCGGTCGTCCACCCGAGCGGGATTCCTATCCCGTCGACGCTTGAGTTCTGGGTACCGGATTCGCCCCGACCCGGCACTTCCAGTGTACGCAATGTTCAGCTTTCGAAACCTCCGTTGCCGGAACCACTGGGACCGGCGCCGCAGGTTATGTGACGGTTGAGTTTACCCCGGTACTGTATGGACGGACGACCTCCCCTTCAGGCCGCAGCCGTGCACCGCCGATCCGGCTCGTGCGGCGCCCGGGCGAAGATTCCCGCTTGTTGATACGAGGAGCAGCCTGGTTCGGTTCCTCAGCGGTTTGTGCGCATCAGCCGAGGATGCGAAGCGGCTCACCCGACCACGGTTCGGGCCTCCCGCTCACACCAGCCGCCGCGGCGGCTTGCGGGTGAGGCGGTAGACGCCCAGCGCGATCGCCACCAGGCCCAGGCCGATCGCCAGCCAGGCACTCTGCCGGGTGTGCATGATGATTCCGCGATAGAGCGCAAAGGCGCCGACAAACAGCATCAGGATGCCGCGAACCTTGTCCATGCCGGTATCCCCTGGAAAACGCGACTGCTTTCATCCTAAGGCCCGCGGTCCTCGCTGGCGGGCGGGTTTGACCCCCGCCGCCACCGAATCCTATCGTGGTTGGGTACGGCCCTTGAGAGGAATGCCATGTCCACCCCCGCCGCTCCCGTCGCGCCCGCACTGAAAAAGACCGCGTTAAACGCCACCCACCGCGCCCTCAAGGCCAAGATGGTCGACTTCGGGGGCTGGGACATGCCGGTGGAGTACCCGTGTCCCGGCGGCGGCCTGATCGCCGAGCACCTGGCCGTGCGCACCGGTGTTGGGCTGTTCGACGTGAGCCACATGGGAGAAATCCAGTTCCGCGGCCCCGGCGCGCTGGCTGCCGTGCAGCGCATCACCATGAACGACGCCGCGCGCCTCAAGGATGGGCAGGCCCACTATTCCGCCCTGCTCACGCCCCAGGGCGCCTTCGTCGACGACATCCTGGTACACCGGCTGAGCGAGAACGACTACCTGCTGGTGGTGAACGCCGGCACGACCGACAAGGATTTTGCCTGGATTCGGAAGAACGCCGGCTCCATGCCCGGCATCCACATCAGCGACTATTCGCCCTACTACTCGCAACTGGCGCTGCAAGGCCCGCGGTCGCTTGACACCCTCCGCAAACTCACAAAAGTAGACCTGGCCGCCATCAGGAACTACTGGTTCACCTGGGGGGCCGTCGCCGGTATCCCCAATGTGCTCATCGCGCGGACCGGCTATTCGGGCGAAGACGGGTTCGAGGTGTACATCCCCTCCGACGAAGCCACCACTGTAAAGATGTGGAACGCGCTGATGGAGGCGGGAGCGGAGTTCGCCATACGCCCTTGCGGCCTCGGTGCCCGCAACACCCTTCGCCTCGAAGCCGGCATGAGCCTCTACGGCCACGAAATTTCAGAAGAGATCAACGTATTCGAAGGCGGCCTGACCCACTGGCTCAAGCTCGACAAGGGCAATTTCATCGGCCGTGACGCCTTGCTCGCTGTGCAAGCTTCCGGCGGCCCCAAGCGCAAAATCATCGGCCTGGAAATGGTCGACCGCGGCATCGCCCGCGACGGCTATCCTGTGCTCGATTTGGGAGGCCGCGAGATCGGCACCATCACATCCGGCTCCCCGGCACCGTTCCTCAAAACCAACATCGCGATGGCCCTGGTGCCCGCAGAATACGCGGCCAGCGGACGCGACGTGCTGGTGCAGGTGCGCGCCAACCAGGTCAGGGCAAAGCAGGTGCCCCTGCCCTTCTACAAGCGGCCAAAGAAGTGACGTCGCTCACAAAATATCTTCCGCTCTGGGAGTGGAATTTGCCGAAACCCCCAGAAGTGTGATGCGATGCAGCTGTTTTGGAAGATTGCCACTCCCGTTCTCTGTGCAGGTGTGATCGGCGGTGGGGCGATCGTTTGGCCAGCCCACAAAGCACACTTGACTGAGCTGAAACTCGCCGAGGCGGCACGGGCTTGCCGTTTGCGCGCCGAGCAGTGAGACGCAAAAGCGGAGTCCGAACTCGGCTATATGTATTCGCACGGTGACGGCGTACCTCAGGATTTCTCGTTGGCCCGCCGCTGGTACGGCAAAGTGGCCGAGCAGGGTGACGCAAGGGGTCAGAACGGCCTCGGCGTAATGTTCTCCCAGGGCAAGGGCGGCGCGCAGGATTACTCCGAGGCGATCCATTGGTATAGCCAAGCGCAAGCAAGGTTATGCGAAGGCGGAATACAACCTTGGCTATATGTATTCTCACGGTGAAGGTGTCCCGCAGGATTACGCCGAAGCGGGCCGCTGGTACCGCAAAGCCGCGGAAGAGGGCAATGCAGCCGCGGAATATGGCCTTGGAGAGATGTATTTCTATGGTGAGGGCGTACAGCAGGATCGTGCCCAAGCAAGGCGGTTGTTCCGCAAGGCTGCAGAACGGGGCGACGAGTATGCACGGAACGCATTGGGACTGAGGCTGACGGGATTCAGGCGGGTCTTTCTTTTTATTCAATTTATCGGGGGGATCTTGCTTACATTTCACTTTCTCTCGTTAAACTCCTTTGAGCCAAACACGAGGCTTCGTGATTCTCGGGCAAAAGTGATCACGGGGACAGGAGTTCTTTGTGTGTTCACAGCCGGCCTAAGTTGGTACGGGTATACCCACAGCATGATGTGGTGCTGGATTTATGGCTTCAACCTATTCACACTTTTCAAATGGCTGCTCGATGGGGTTTTGTTCGTTTTGCTCGTTCGAATCCTGAAACCGCGGAAGGGGATAGAACCTGCGAACGGCGCGGATAGCCGGCTCCTCAGTACACTCCGATAACAGCCGACCGAGCAGGTCCTGTTGCCATTCCGCAAGGGGCTCAAGATTCCTTGATTTGTGTACACATTTGTGTCTACAATGAAATGGGAGCGATGACGGAAAGAGAGCTCGAGTTCAAGTGGGATGAGATCAAGGCCAAAGGCAACTTGGAGAAGCATGGCGCTGGGCCGGGTCGGCATCGAAGTCTACCGCGTTGTTTTTACCTGGCGCAGCGAAAATCTCATCCGTATCGTCAGCGCCCAGAAAGCGAGCAAAGATGAGCAGGAAATCTACTATCGTGAGACGTTCTCTCAGTGAAATCGGCAGCCTGCGCGAACACGGTCTCGACAAAACCCGTGCCGATGCTCCCGAAGCAGAATCCCTTGGCGAAGAGTTCTGGAAGTCCGCGCGCGTGGTCGTGCCGCCTGGTAAGACGTCCGTGCATCTGCGGCTCGACAGCGATGTGGTTGAGTGGTTCAAATCGCGCGGCAAAGGACACCTTACCCGCATGAATGCCGTCCTTCGTGCTTACGTCGATTCACAGAAGCGTTGCGCCTGAGGCATTTGTCACCTGGGCCGCAACTCGGTACTGTCCTCCTCTGTCACACCTGCATCACTTCCACTTCCTTGCGCCGCGACATCTCTTCCATCTTCCGAATCTCTTCGTCGGTCATCTTCTGCACTTCTTCCATGGCGCGCTTTTCCTCGTCCTCGCTGATCTTCTTGTCCTTGGCCAGTTTCTTCAGCGCGTCATTGCCATCGCGGCGCACGTTGCGAACCGCGGTCCGGTGCTCCTCGAGCACCTTGTTCAAGTGCTTGACCACATCGCGCCGCCGCTCCTCGGTCATGGGGGGTACGGGGACACGGAGAATCTTGCCATCCGAGATCGGGTTGAAGCCCAGATCGGACGCCTGGATGGCCTTTTCCATCTCCTTGAGCACGGTCGGATCCCAGGGCGAGATCATGATCGTCTGCGCCTCGGGCGTGGACACCTGCGCCAGCTGCGTGATGGGCGTGAGCGTGCCGTAGTAGTCCACCTTCACCTGGTCGAGCATGTGCGCGCTGGCCCGGCCGGTGCGTGTGGAAGCAAGACTGGACTGGAACGTGGCGACCGCCTGGTCCATGCGCCGCCGAAGGTCGCCGTTCAATTCTTTGAGTGCCGGAATGCCGGCCATCGTCGAGACTGCCATCGTATCTTCCTCGTAGAGTGCCAATTGCCAACGGCTATTCTACATCGCAGGGCCGCGCTAAAGGCCTGCGGCGGCTATGCCACCACCGTCATCAGCCCCGTCGAAGCCGCCTGCTCATGCGCGTGATAGCTCGACCGCACCAGCGGTCCCGACTCCACGTGGCGGAAACCCATCTTCAGCGCTTCCGCTTTCAACTCCGCAAACTCTCTCGGCGTGTACAGTCGCGCCATGGGCAAATGATCGCGCGAAGGGCGCAGGTACTGCCCGACCGTGAGAATGTCGCAGCCGACACTCGCCAGATCCCGGAAGACCTGCAGCAACTCGACCGTCTCCTCGCCTAACCCGACCATCACGCCAGACTTGGTGACCCCAGCCGGTTTCAGTTCTTTTGCGTACTCCAGCAGCCGCAGCGTCCGCTCATACCGCGCCCCGGAGCGCACCACGCGGTAGAGCCTCGGCACCGACTCGATATTGTGATTCAGCACTTCCGGCGCGGCCTCCACTACGATCCGGATCGCCTCTTCGCTGCCCTGAAAGTCGGGGATGAGCACCTCGACGCGGCATCCCGGAGCCTGGCGCCGAATCTCGTCGATCACCATCGCGAATGCCCGCGCTCCGCCTACCAAGTCGTCATCGCGATTCACGCTGGTGATCACGGCGTGCTGCAGGCCGAGCGTGGCGATCGCCTCAGCCACGCGGCGCGGCTCGTCAAAATCGATGGGCTCGGGGCGCCCCTTGGGCACCGCGCAAAATCCGCACCGCCGCGTGCACAGATTGCCCAGCATCATAAAGGTGGCGGTCTTGTGATGCCAGCACTCGCCGATGTTCGGGCAGTGGGCGCTTTCGCACACCGTGTGCAGTCCCAGCGAACGGGCCAGCCGCTTCAGGTTGTGGTAGTTCTCGCCCACCGGGGCGCGGGCCCTGAGCCATTCGGGTTTGGGCGCCGGCGCCTGCCGGAGGGGAGAAATCTGCACCAGATCCATGTGTTCATTGTAGCGGTGGAGTACGCTGACGAACGCCAGGCCGTTCTATTTCGAGACTCTGTACCGCCGGATCAGATGGTTGGTCGAACTGTCGTGGTTCAACTCCGGATCAGTCGGGATTTCAAGTTCGGGAATGATGCGCTGCGCCAGCGCTTTTCCGAGTTCGACGCCCCACTGATCAAACGAATTGATCTGCCAGATCGTTCCCTGGGTAAACACGCTGTGCTCGTAGAGCGCCACCAGCTTGCCGAGAACCGCCGGGGTCAGCCGATCGATGAGAATCATGTTCGACGGCCGGTTGCCCTCGAAGACCCGGTGGGGCACGAGCCAGTCCGGCGTCCCGTCGGCCTTTACCTGTTCGGCGGTCTTTCCGAACGCCAGGGCTTCGGCCTGTGCAAAGACATTCGCGATCAGGATGTCGTGATGCCGCCCTATATTATTGAGCGCCTGCGAAAAGGCGATGAAGTCGCAGGGAATCAGGCTGGTTCCCTGGTGAATCAACTGGTAAAACGAATGCTGCCCGTTCGTGCCCGGCTCGCCCCAGTAGACCGGGCCCGTCGCATAGTCAACTTTAGTTCCGGCCAGCGTTACATGTTTGCCATTGCTCTCCATGGTCAACTGCTGCAGATAGGCCGGAAAGCGCTTGAGGTATTGCTCGTAGGGCAGCACGGCCACCGTTTGCGCTCCGAAGAAATCGTCGTACCAGATCCCCAGCAGCCCCATGAGCACGGGAAGATTCCGCTCGAACGGCGTATTGCGAAAGTGCTCGTCCATCTGGTGAAAGCCGTCCAGCATGGCCCGGTAGTTATCCGGTCCGATTGCGAGCATGGTCGACAGGCCGATGGCCGAGTCCATCGAATAACGGCCGCCGACCCAATCCCAGAAACCGAACATGTTGGCCGTATCGATGCCAAACCTCGACACCTCTCCGGCATTGGTCGAAACCGCGACGAAATGCTTCGCGACCGCCGATTCATCCCCCCCCATGCGTTCTAAAAACCAGCTGCGCGCCGAGTGGGCGTTGGTCATGGTTTCGAGCGTTGTGAATGTCTTCGACGAAATGATAAACAGCGTCTCGGCGGGATCGAGATCCAGCACCGCCTCGGCAAAATCATTGCCGTCCACATTCGAGACAAAGCGGAACGTCATCGAACGCTCGCTGTAGTGTTTCAGCGCCTCGTACGCCATGACCGGCCCCAGGTCGGAGCCGCCGATCCCGATGTTCACCACGTTGCGAATCCGCTTGCCGGTGTGCCCTTTCCATTCGCCGCTGCGCACGCGATTTGAAAAGTCGCTCATCTTGTCGAGCACCGCGTGAACTTCGGGCACGACATTTTTACCATCCACCAGGATGATCTGATCCTTCGGCGCGCGCAGCGCCACGTGCAGAACCGCCCGATTTTCCGTGATGTTGATCTTCTCGCCGTTGAACATGGCTTCGATCCGTCGCTTCAGCCCTGATTCCTCGGCCAGTTGCAGTAGCAGCTTGATGGTTTCATCGGTGACGCGGTTCTTGGAGTAATCGAAAAACAGCCCGGCGCCTTCCACGGTCAAGCGTTCGCCGCGCCCCGGGTCTTCAGCGAACAGCGTTCGCATGTGGGTGTCGCGTATTGCCCTGTAATGGGATTGCAGCGCCTTCCATGCCGCACGCCTCGTCAATTTACGGAGGGCAGGACTCTTTGCCTTCTTAAGCACGCTTGTCGCCATTGGGTACTCCTCTCACCCGATTCCCTAACAGGATAGCTTTCCGGAACGCCTTGCCTCCAAAATCCGGCCGGTCGCGAAGATCAATACATTGAAGATGCTTCACGGCCTCCGGAGTTGCCGATCGACCCTCCATGTTACAGCTTGTTAACCCAGCCGGTCGTATGCGTTCAGGCGAAGATTCTTTTCACCAAACCCGTAACCTTTCCCGATCAGCCTCACTCCTTGTTGCAGCAAAGGCCTGAGTCGCGCGCATTCGTTACGCGACGCCCGGCCAAATCTCCCCGAACGGAGCACCAAAAAAATGAAGAGGTCGAAACTCGTACTCGTAGTGTGTCTATTCGCCGCCGGTGCAGTTGCATTGCCCAACATGAGCGTCGCGGAGGATGACGATAGAGGAGCGGTGTTTGTCATGACCAATGCCGCAGCGGGCAACCAGATCGATACGTACGTAAGACATGAAAACGGTTCCCTGCGCTCGGCTGGCGCGTTTGCCACCGGCGGAAACGGCAGCGGCGGTACGGTGGATCCACTGCATTCGCAAGGCTCACTCCGGCTCAGTCCCGATCATCGTTTTCTGTTTGCCGTGAACGCCGGCAGCGGAACCGTGAGTTCGTTTGCTGTCGACGGCAGTGAACTCACCCTCATCGACACCGCGCCCAGCGGCGGCAGTTCTCCGACAGCCCTGGCGCAGGACGGCAACCTGCTCTACGTCCTCAACGCGGGTGGCAATGGAAACATAAGCGGATTGCGTATCAGCGGTAACGGCCATCTCCACTCCATCCAAAACTCCACGACCAACCTCAGCGGCACGGCCACTTCGCCGACCTCGCTGGCCTTCAGCCCCAACGGCCAATTCCTGGTCGTTACCGAAACCGCAACCAACAACATCGATGTGTTCCGGGTTCGTGCCAACGGAACACTGGGTCCGATTTCAGTCAATGCCAGCGCCGGGGCTACGCCCTTTGCGGCCCTGTTTGCGCCCAATGGCGCGCTCATTGTCGGCAACGCTTCCAACACAATCTCGTCGTACCATCTGAACTGGAACCAGACCCTCGACGTGATTTCCGATGCTCTCCCCACTCTGGGGATGGCCACCTGCTGGGACGTGATACTCCCCAACGGTCGCGCGGTCTACACTGACAACGCAGGCACTTCAAACGTCTCCGGCTTCACCATTGGCCATAGTGGGGCTCTCACCGCGATCGGCGAAACGATCGTGGGCACGAATCCGGACGGCAGCACAAACCTCGACAACGCTGTCAGCGCGGACGGAAGGTTTGTCTACACCTTGAACGCCGGGACCGGAGCGATCGGCGAGTTCGCCGTCGAATCAGATGGCGCGCTCATTCACATCGGCGAGGTCGATGGCCTGCCCGCTTCAGCCGGTCTCAACGGCATCGCAGCGTATTAGGGCCTTCGATTCCTCTCCATTCCTCAAACGCCCGACAAGCCGCACGCCTGGCTTGTTACAGTGTTGAGGGTTTCGGAGAGGCGTATGGGCAGGCGGGATGTTTCTCGTAGAGATTTTCTGATTCGAAGCGCCGCCACAGCAGGATTGTTGGCGGCGCATTCTTCTTTGAGTGAAACCTCCACCACCACGGATGGCAGCGCGAGAAAGGTGCTGCACATCATCGGCTACTCACACATTGATGCCGCTTGGCTCTGGCCTTGGAGCGACGGCGCCGACGCTGTCCTCGACACCTTCCGCAGCGCCTTGAATCGCATCCGCGAAACCCCGGGATTCTGCTACACGCACACATCGGCGGCCCACTACCGCTGGGCTGAGCGCGCCGATCCCGCCATGTTCGCTCAAATCAAACAGCGCATCCGCGAGGGACGCTGGGAAGTGACGGGCGGCTGGCCGGTCGAGCCCGACTGCAACCTTCCCTCCACCGAAAGCTATGTGCGCCACTCGCTCTACGGCAAGGAGTATTGCCGGCGCGCGCTCGGTGTTGACGTCAAGATCGCCATGAATCCCGATTCGTTTGGACACGCCGCCGGCCTGCCCACCATCCTCAAGAGCGCCGGCTACGGATACTACGCATTCATGCGCCCCCAGGAACACGAGATGCAGTTGCCGCTCCTGTTCTGGTGGGAAGGCTCGGATGGCTCGCGCGTCCTGACCATGCGTATCTGGAAGAACTATGACCCCGGAAATGAAGCCGCCGATATGATTCGCGCGACGCCAAAGCAGTTGTTTACGTCCGGCTTGAATCACGCCGCCATGTTTCTCGGTGTCGGCGACCACGGCGGCGCGGTTACCCGCGAACAAATTCGCAAAGTCACAGAGCTGCAATACGACGCCGATCTGCCCGAGATTCGCTGGAGCACGCTCGCCGGCTTCTTTGCCGATGTTGAAAAAGATCCCGGCTTCCCCAGCCTGCCCGTGGTGAAAACAGAACTGCAGCATCATGCGCGCGGCTGTTATTCCGCTTACGGCGAAGGAAAATACCTGAACCGGCGGGCGGAGCGCTCGCTCGGAGAAGCGGAGGCGATCTCCGTCGTCGCAGCGCTCGCCATCGAGCATCCCTATCCGCAGAAGGAGTTCGCCGAATCCTGGTGGAAGGTCGCGTTCTGCCAGTTCCATGACCTCATGGCCGGCACGGCCCTCTACACCGACTACGCCCAGCTCCGCAACAGCCTGGGCTACGCGTCCGAAATCGCCGAGACGTCGACAGTCGAAGCGCTCCAGGCAATCGCGACGCAGGTCGACACCAGCGGGGTGAAGGAGAACGCCCTGTTCCTTTTTAATCCGCTGCCCTGGCGGCGCAAGGCGCTGGCCGAAGTCATCGTGGGATCGGAACTGAAGAGCCAAGGCCCCATGCACCTCGTCGCAAAAGACGGCCGACGCGTTCCCCTGCAATGGCGGCCCTCGCCCAGCATGACGGACTTTTTCCCGCGCCTGTCAGGCGTGGTGGAGCTTCCCCCCTGCGGCTACCAGGTGTTTGAGCTGTCTCGCGGAGAGGCCCCGGTCACCGAAAGGTACAGCGATTCTTGCAAGTTATCCGCTTCGGCCTTCGGCATCTCGTCGCTGAAAGCGCAAGACGGCGCCGAGCTCTTGTCAGGCCCAATCGGCCTGGTCGCCATCAGCGATACGAGCGATACCTGGGCGCATGGGATTGCGAGTTTCCGGCAGGAGATCGGCCGGCCCACATTCGAGTCTTCGAAAGTCATCGAGGACGGCCCGCTCACGCGCATTACGCGGCAGCGGGCGCGCTGGCAGGATTCCGACATCGTACTCAACATCCGCCAGATGGCGGGATGGGATGTGGTCGAGCTTCAATTCATCATCGACTGGCGCCAACGCGAGCAGATGCTCATGTTGGAGATTCCCACCGCGCTCGAACACGCGACGATCTTCGCCAAAGTTCCGGGCGCCGTGCTGGAGCGCCGCACCAATGGCGAAGAGGAGCCGTGCCAGGACTGGATCGCAGTCCAGGGCTCGCTCGGCTCGGGCGAACATACCGTCGCGCTGATCAACAACTCGACCTACAGCTACGACTGCCTCGACGGACTGTTCCGGACAGTGCTCATCCGCTCCGCCCCGTTTGCGCGCCACAATCCCAATCAGGTCCCGCCCGACGACGACAACGCCTGGCAGGACCAGGGCCGCCAGGAGCGCACGTTCTGGCTCCTGGGCGCAAAGGGAGGCTGTACGCAATTAGCATTGGACCGGCGTGCCGAGGAACTCCAAACACCCGCCCAGCATGTGATGGATTCGGCCCACCCCGGCCATTTGCCGTGGCAACAGTCTTTTCTGGAAGTGATGCCGGAAAATGTTCAAGTCCTGGCCATCAAGCACGCCGAGAACGCCCGCGAGGGCACCGTCATCCGCCTTCAGGAACGTTCCGGTTCCGCGACGCAGGCCGCCCTGCGCAGCACCAGTCTGGGCCTCGATCAGCAGGTAACGCTCCGGCCGTGGGAGTTGAAGACCGTGATCGTCGAACGCCACCAAGGCGGCAGAACAGAACTGCGCGCGGTCACCTCACTCGAGACCTGATAACCCCCTGCCCCATCCTTTCGCCTTTGTTTTGGCGAAAGGGTGGGAAACCACAAAGTCAAAATTGATACTAAAAACCAGGCTACCGTTCAATCCTGAGCAGGCCCTTTTCCACCAGCACCGGCGGTCTTCGCAAGTGGGTTGCCTGTTCAAATGCATAAGCCCATCCCAGCAGATCCCCATCTCTCCACCGCCGGGTTGAGATTTCCAGCCCAAAGGGCAATCCGCTGCCGTAGAACCCGGCCGGCACCACGACCGCCGGCACGCCGATCATGTTCACCCAGCCGGTCTCGCTGTGCGGACCGGTGCTGAGCACTCCATCCTGCGCCATCGTCTCGTCCGGCGGCGGCATCTGGATAGCCGGGTACACATACCCGTCCAGGTGCATGCGGTCGAGAGTGTCATTGTATTGATCGAGCACCCGCTTTCTGGGAATCCGCACATCGGCGTCGGCCTGGGGACTGCTTTCGAAATTGACCTGCGCAACCGCGTCGCGAGGATCCTGCGGATCCGGCTTCCCGCCCCCGATGATCGTCGCCGGCAGCGGCGACCCAACCGCCTGCTCGTATTCGCGCGCCGAATGGTATTGGGCCGGGCCATAGTGCGCCAGAAAATTCTCCGTCCCCTCGCGGATGTAGGGCATGGTGCCAACCCGCGAAGCCGCTTCCGCAAAACTGTCGGGCAGGATCGAATCGTCGATCACGACCGTTGCGCCCGCCGCCCGCAGCGCATCGACAGCTTTCATGAAAGCCTGCGCGCGTCTCCGGTTGCAGGGGCAGCCGCGATCCCTCCCGGGCAGCGGCAGCGCGATCCGGCGCCTCCCCGGCCGGTATGCCCTCAAACGGAATCCCCGCTCCGTCGAGAATGAACGCCGGAACCCCGAATCGTTTCCCTTTGAGTGCATCGCACTCGCAGGTATTTGGTGTAAGGCCCCGGTTGGGCATTCGCGGATGACCCCACCGTCGCCGGGTCCATGGGGTCTTCTCCCGCCATCACCGTCAGCGCAATGGCCGCATCGGTGACATTCCTTGCAATCGGCCCAGTGTTATCGAGCAGCCAGTCAAGCGGCGCAATGCCCGCGATGCTGACTAGTCCGCGCGTCGGAAACACCCCCACGACTGCGCTGGTAGCCGCCGGCATGCGAATGGAGTTGCCGGTATCCGTGCCATTCCCCAGCACCGCCAGGTTCGCGGTAACCGCGGTGACCGTCCCGCCCGAAGAACCGCCCGGGCTGAATCGAACATCGTAGGCATTGCCGGTGCGCCCGTAGGCGGTGCTGCGGTTGGTGTCGCTGGCCGCGAAGTCGGGCATGTTGGTCTTGCCCAGAATCACCGCGCCGGCCGCTCGCAATTTGGCCACGATCGTAGCGTCGCGCGGCGCGATCAACTCGTGGCCGGGAAGGACATACCCTTTCCAGCCATCGCTCGTGATCAGCCCCTGGACGCTGGTGTTCTCCTTGATGACAATGGGCACGCCCCACATCGGTCCACGATGGAAATTCGTTCCCCCGGCCGCAGCGGCGGCATCTTCGCGGGCAGCCGTCTCCCGCGCGCCTTTCACGTCGAGATACTCAACCGCGCCATAGACCCCGTTGTACCTGCGTATCCGGCTGATATACCAGTTCACTACCTGGGTCACGGTGTACTTGCCGGTGCGGTAGTAGCGCTCCAGTCGGGGAATCGTGACCTCGAGCAGATCCCGGTCCATCGCCGCACGCGACGGCTGCGCAGCCGCCGGGGAGAGCGGGGCCTGTGCGATCGCCGGCGCCACCCGCAACACCAGAAGCAGCGCAACCGTCGCGCCGATCCTCACACATCTTCTGACGGGCATAGATCCCCTTCCTTGCGCAGCCTTCAAGAAAGTGGCGGGATAGAGAGGATGAATGAAGTAGTAGTAGACGAAGAAGAAAGTAGAACCTCGATCAGATATCGAGGTTCTTCACGTCCAGCGCGTTGTCTTCGATGAACTTGCGGCGCGCTTCCACGTCTTCGCCCATGAGCGTGGTGAAGATGGCCTCGGTCTCGGCAATGTCTTCGAGCTTGACCGAGAGCAGCGTGCGCCGTTCGGGATCCATCGTGGTCTCCCACAACTGCGTCGAAGTCATTTCACCCAGCCCCTTGTAACGCTGCACCTGGTAGTCTTTCTTGCCCTGCTCCACGATGTAGGCGAACAGCTCGCGGGCGGTCTGCTTCTCCACTGGCTCGCGGGGAATGCGGGCCGCACGCCGGGCCTGCTTGGCCTCGGCCTTGGCCTCGACGGGCGCCTGGCCCTCTTCGAAATCCGTGCCCTCGGGCTCTTCGGCGGCGGTCTCCGCGGCTCCCTTGGCGGCAAACTCGATGAGAAACGGCGGCTCGAGATAGTCCTTGATCTGCGAGTACTTCGCCATCATCTGCCGGAACTCGGGGCTCGAAGCCAGGTTCCAGTCGATGCAGCGCGTGGCGCCCTGCGAATCGGTGAAGCAGACCGACCAGGTGTGGTGCTCCTCGTCCTCGACCGGCTTGTTGCAGCTTGAACTGGAACTCGTCGGCCACCTCCGCCAGCTGTTCGTGCAAACGCTGCATCTTTTCCGGCACGTCGCTCCCGTCCTTCGAAGCGAAGTCGGAGCGGTGCACCAGTTCCGCCCGCGCCAGCAGTTCGGTGAGCTTCTCGTTGCGGATGCGCTTGTCGACCTTTTCGACGAAGGCCAGGTACTCGTTCAGGAAGCCCATGAAGCGCGTCAGGTCGGCGCCCTCGATGTGGCTGGCGTTTTCGCCGTGGCGAACGATGATGCCTTCCGAGGCCCGCTTCACCATCACCTTCACAAACTCGCGGTCGTCCTTGATGTACTGCTCGAAGCGGCCCTTCTTGATCTTGTAGAGCGGCGGCTGGGCGATGTACACGTTGTCGCGCTTGATCAGCTCCGTCATGTGGCGGAAGAAGAACGTCAGCAGCAGGGTGCGGATGTGCGAGCCGTCCACGTCGGCGTCGGTCATCAGGATGATCTTGCCGTAGCGCAGCTTGGTGAAGTCGAAGTCGTCCTTGCCGATGCCGGTCCCCAGCGCCGTGATCATGGCGCGGATTTCTTCGTGCCCCAGCATCTTGTCGTAGCGGGCCTTCTCCACGTTGAGGATCTTGCCCTTGAGCGGCAGGATCGCCTGGAAACGGCGGTCGCGGCCCTGCTTGGCTGTTCCCCCGGCGCTTTCGCCCTCGACCAGGTACAGTTCGCAGCGGTCGGGGTTGCGCTCGCTGCAGTCGGCCAGCTTGCCGGGCAGGCCGCCGCCGTCCAGCGCGCCCTTGCGGCGGGTCAGGTCGCGGGCCTTGCGCGCCGCCTCGCGGGCGCGGGCCGCGTCGATGGCCTTGTTGATGATCTTCTTGGCAACCGGCGGGTTCTGCTCCAGGAACATGCCCAGCCGCTCGTTCACGAATGCCTGCACGATGCCGGCGATGTCGGAATTGAGCTTCCCCTTGGTCTGGCCCTCGAACTGCGGCTGGGAAAGCTTGACGCTTACCACCGCCACCAGCCCCTCGCGCACGTCGTCGCCGCTCAGGTTTTCCTTCATGTCCTTGAAGAGCCCCAGCGACTGCCCGATGGCATTGATGGTGCGGGTGAGCGAGGTGCGGAAACCCGACAGGTGCGAGCCGCCGTCGACGGTGTTGATGTTGTTGGCAAAGCTGAACACCGACTCGGAGTAGCCGTCGTTGTACTGGAGGGCGATCTCCATCTCCACGCCGTCCCGCTTGGCTTCCATCACGATCGGCTTGTCGTGCAGCACCTGCTTGCCGCGGTTCAGGTGCTTGACGAACTCGGCGATGCCGCCGGCGTAGCGGAACTCCGTCCGCTTCGATTCCCCGGTCTTGGGATCGGTGGTGCGCTCGTCGGTCAGCGTGATTTCCAGGCCCTTGTTCAGGAAGGCGAGTTCGCGCAGGCGCTGGGCCAGGGTGTCGTAGTTGTACTCGGTGACCGCAAAGATGCTCTTGTCGGGCAGGAAGTGGACCTTGGTCCCGCGTTTCTTGCTGGTGCCGGACTTGCGCAGTTCCGTGGTCGGCAACCCGCAGCTGAAATCCATCTCCCAGGTGGCGCCGTCGCGCCAGATCTCGACATTGAATTCCTGGCTGAGCGCGTTCACGCAGCTCACCCCCACGCCGTGGAGGCCGCCGGAAACTTTGTAGGTCGAGGAGTCGAATTTGCCCCCGGCGTGGAGCTTGGTCAGCACCACCTGGACGGCCGGCATCCGCTGGCCGTTGGGCAGATCCATCATGTCCACGGGAATCCCGCGGCCGTCGTCGACCACGGTAATCGAGTTGTCGACGTGGATGACAACTTCAATTCTCTTGGCGTAGCCGGCGAGAGCCTCGTCGACGGAATTATCCACGACCTCGTAAACGAGGTGGTGCAGGCCCATTTCCCCGGTCGAACCGATATACATGGCCGGGCGCAGGCGAACCGCCTCGAGGCCTTCGAGGATCTTGATGTTTTCGCCGGTGTAACTATCGTTATCGCCAGCCGCAGGGAGGATCGGTGTTTCAGTCGCCATAGATGTCCGTTCGGCCTTTGTTTTCAACCCCAAAGTACTGAGCGGTTCGGAGGGGTTCTCCGGACGGGTCGATCTGGGGATTAACCGCTTGAAAAGACGGGGGCTTTGAACAAATTTGCCTGTATCTATTTTAGCATGCAGGCGGGCCAAAACGGAGGTGGGATTGGCATCCCCTGACGGTAACCACTTGCAGATTACCGAAATCCAAGAGATAATCTCCTTTAGATTAACAAATACATAGGAATCTGTCTGGAAAAGGGGCACTTAGTCGGGGCTGTATGGGCTACGATTTTAGTAACGCGGGAGGTTCAAATTCCCGCCCTGACGAAATTCCTAAAGGAGTTACTCATCATGAAACTTGCCGTCCGCATTTTCGCATTGTCCGTCGTGATCGCCGGTGCTGCTGCCGCTTCGCTTTCCTCTTCTGCCACGCACGCTATTGCGAAGCCACCAGTCCGCGACCGAGACTCTGCCCTATGCCGACGTGCGGACCGCACATGCCCGGCTGCCCCTCCGGGGGTAACGGCCAGTAACAAATAAGGGTAATCGCACGAAAGTGCTAGCGGGTCTGCCGCTTTTTTCCTTTGAGCGACGGAAGGTTTTAGGCGCTATCCTGAGGACTCTAACGGGATGGTGATAGACCCATTATGCCCATTAACCTCGCAATGGCCGTGATGAGTGGGGCGGAATTCCTGCTCTGGGCCGTCCTCGGATATCTGTTCTGGGCCAAAAAGCTGCAGCGCCGCTTCCCAGCCATGAACGCTTATCTGCTTCTGCGCCTTGGCTCGATGCCTGCGCTTTTGCTGCTCTTGTTCGGCCAGTCCCGGCATTGGCTCAACGACTATTGCTTTCTCCTCTACTTCCTCGCCTACTGGGGCGTCTACATCGCCAGCGCAGTCACCCTGTTCTTTGTGGCGATGGAAGTTTTTCGCTCCGCGCTTACGCCTTTCGCGGGGCTCAGAAACTTTGGGATCGTGATCTTCCGGTGGGCGGCCGTGGCTTCAGTCATCGTAAGCCTCGCCTCCGTCTCGTATGCCCATAAGGGCATCCTCATCATCCCCGACCTGGCGGTGGGTCTAGCGCGTTCGGTCAGCGTCCTCGAATTATGCTTGCTGGCCTTCCTGTGCCTCAGCATGAATGCCCTGAGGTTGTCGGTGCGCGATCTTTCCTTAGGGATCGCTCTTGGCTTTGGAATGCTGTCCGCAAATGACTTCGTGGTAAGTTCCCTGATCGCGGGGAATGCCTCTCTTACAAGTCCACTCCAGTTTATGTAACGAAGCGCTTACGCTATGCTCGTTGGCATTTGGGCCTCATATTTCGCGCTTCCGGAGCCGACCCGCAAACCAATGGTGGTTCCGGCCAACTCGACGATCTATCGATGGAACGAAATTGCTTCCGCACTGGGCCATAAGGGAACCCAGGTCGCCGTCGTGCAGCCCGCCAGCAGCTTTTTCCTCACCGATGTCGAGAAGGTTGTGGACAAGGTCCTGACCCGTAATCTCCACGAAAGCGAATCAAAATCCTGAAATAATCGATGCTCCTCGGGGGAGGGTGGCATAAATGGGCCGGAGCCTTGTGGGCTCCGGCCCATTTGAGTTTTTGGTGAATGCCATCATGAGGGCATCTTTCGGACATGGCAAAGGCCACGGCAGCGCCGTGGCCTTTGGGTCTTGCGAATGCTGTGCGGTCGTTATTCGGCCGCAACAGGCTCGATGGACGCGAAGCGTCCCCGGTTGCCGCGATCGGTAAACTTCACCCGGCCGCTCACCTTGGCGAACAGTGTGTCATCCGAGCCGATGCCCACGTTCGGCCCCGGCTTGATCTTGGTGCCGCGCTGGCGGATGATGATCGAGCCGCCCGTCACGAGTTCGCCGCCAAACGCCTTGACGCCCAGCCGCTGCGCATTGGAATCCCGTCCGTTTGTGGAGCTGCCTCCACCCTTCTTATGTGCCATTGCCGAATCCCCTTCTCAAGCTCTGAGCTGTCAGCCATCAGCTTTCAGCTAATTCGATGTCAGTCACGCCCTCAGAACTGGAAGCTGAGGGCTGAAAACTAACTGGTATACGTCACTCCGTCGGCCTCGATGGCCTTGATGCGCACTTCGGTAAAGTTCTGCCGGTGTCCCTGCAGCTTCTTGTACTGCTTCTTGCGCTTCAAGTGGAACACCAGGATCTTGTCGCCGCGGCCCTCGCCGAGGATCTCGGCCGTAACCTTGGCCGCCCCCGGCTTCACCACGCTGCCGGGCTCGCCGGAAACCGCCAGTACGTCGCTGAACTCGATGGTCTTGTCTTCCGACGGGGACACAACGCTTTCGATCTTCACCACATCGCCGGGCGCGACTCGATATTGCTTTCCACCGGTGCGTACAACTGCGTACATAATTCCTCCAGAGCTGCACGCGCCCTGCGCGATACGCTCGTCCAAAATTGAAAAAGGCGGAAACTTCCGCGCCGCGGTACGCTCAAGCCCCCAAAAGTCTATGGGCGAACGTCTGGCTCCACGGCAACAGGCAGGAATCGCCAAACTAGAGTAGTTTACCGGGTTTGCCGGCCCGGGTCAATTTTCCTCCACGATCGCCAGGTCCCACGGCCCCAGCGTCAGCGCCGCGCCCTTGCCCACCGCCTTCCCGTCCAGCAGGTTGGTTCCCGCCCCGTACCCGTAATTCGCCTTCACCTCGCTGGCGGAGTAGTTGAAGTAGTAGTGCAGCCGCTTGCCCATGCGGCTCACGCCGTGCTGCACGTGCACCGAGGGCGGCATTTGCTGATCCGCGCCGCTCAGGCCGGCCTTCTGCATCGCATCCCGCAGCACCGTTGTCTGCATAGCGTCGGAGAGGTAGGTCCCCTCGTAGAGCAGCGTTCCGGACCCGAAGCTGTTCTCGGTAATCGCGGGCCACTTCCCGAAGAACGGGTGATCGTAAAACGCCACCGCCTTCGCGTGCTCCGGCATCAGGAACTCGGCCCAGTAGTAGACCTTGTTGTCCTCGCCGGCGTGGAATGGGTCGTCCTTGAGCGCCAGCGGCTTCTCCAGATTCGAGAATTCCTGGTAGCTGAAGCCGGCCGCCTCGCTGCAGCGGACCCGGCGCCCGCACCCAGCGGACCGCGGAATTTTCATTCGCAAACCCGCTCTTGAAGGTCATCACCACGTGGCCGCCGTTTTTGACGTAATCGGAAATGCGCCGCAGCAGGGCATCGTCCGATATGTAGAGCGCGGGCACGATCAACAGCTTGTACGCCGAGAAATCCTGCGTCTCCGGAAAGACAAAATCCGACGGCACATTCAGTTCGTAGAGCGAGTGGTGCATCTGCTGCACCAGCGAAGCGTAGCCGTCCGGGGTACCGGTCCAGCTCCGCGCAGGCACTCCTCCGCCGTAGGGCATGAAGTCGATGGCGTTGGCCGAATCGCGGCTCCACAGGATCGCCACGTCCGGCTTGATCTTGAGCCCCACCAGGTGCGGCCCGATCTTTTGCAACTCATGCGCCGTGCGGCTCATCTCGGCGTATTCGCGATTCGGTTCGAGATCGTGCGACAGGATGCCCTTCCAGTAGGTCTCCTGGCCCCCGGCAATCGACGCCCAATGCCAGTACTCCACCATGTTTGCGCCGTTGGCGAGATAGGTGTAGACATCCTCGCGCAGCTGGCCATCGTAAGGCGGGAACTGGCTCTGCGAGGTCCAGCCGATGGTTTGCGCATTGGTCTCGGTGACCAGGAAGTTCGCATGCTTCAGCGAACGCGAGAAGTCGCTCTGCAGCGCCTGGAACGACCCGTCGTAGTGATCCTGCGTGCCGTGGTAAATGTTGTTGGCGATGATGTCCAGCGACTGGGCGACGGCTTCCTCGTTCACGTCGCGCTTCATCATGCTGCCGTAGTCGGTGGTGACAAACTGCCGCGGCGACGCGCACTCGCGCACCAGCCCGGCCTGCCAGTGCAGGAAATCGGTCACCCGCATCTGGCTCCAGCGCGTCCACTCCAGCTTGTAGCCGGTCGAAATGGTTCCGTCGCGCCGTGGCAGGTCTTCCCAGGAGTGCAGGTTCTCGCCCCAGTAGTTGAGGAACCACGCCTTGCTCAGTTCTTCCGGCGTCCCGAACTTCTTTTCGAGATAGTGCTGGAACCCGATGAACACGTCCGTGTTGGCCGCATCGTAGCTCGAGGTCTCGTTGTCCAGCTGCCAGCCGATCACATCGGCATTGTCCTTGTAATGCGCCACGATGTGGCGGATGAGCCGTTCGGCGTAGAACCGGTACACCGGCGAGTCGGTGTCCATGTTCTGGCGAATGCCGTACGCGCTCGGCACCGGCTTGCCTCCGAACGGACCGGGAGGAATGCGGTCGGCCAAGATCTCCGGATGCTCATGGTACATCCAAGCCGGAATGGAGTAAGTCGGCGTGCCCAGGATCACCTTGATCCCGGCCTTGCTCATGGCGTCGACGATGTGGTCCATCCATGCGTATTCGAAGCGGCCGTCCTCCGGCTCCCACAGGCTCCACGTCGACTCGCCCATCCGCACCACGGTCAGGCCCGCGGCCTTCATCAGGGCGACATCCTTTTCCAGCCGCTCTGCCTGGGCATTAGGCGTGTCCTGGGGCATGTATTCGTTGTAGTAGGCAGCCCCGTAGAGCACATTCGGGAATTCGATCTGCGGCGTGTTGGAGGCAGCGGACTGGCTCCCCGCATCCTGGGCGCCCGCGACAAGAGCCGGCGCAACCACGCAGATTGCGCCGATGCACAAAAAAAATAGCTTCATCTGATTTTGGCCTTTACAGTCCGGAGGATTGTAATTCGGCAGGCTCCAGTGGTCCAGTGAGCCCGAGGGGAGATGGTATCAAGCCGGATGCCCCGTCCAAGTTCCGCCTGGACGGGATGACTGTGGCATCAGACCGCGGACCTCCTCCCCGCTCCAGGTTATATACTTCCGGCCATGATGCGCTCCCATTTGCTGTCCGCCATATTGATAGTTGCCGCTGCGTCGTCGTTTACATCAGCGCAGAGTTCTGATGGCAAGAACCCGCCCACTGTAGCTGAAGCCCAGGCCTTCCTTGACCGCGCCAATGCAGAGCTGCTCAAGCTCACCACCGACGCTTCGCACGCCGAGTGGACCGCCGAGACCGACATCACCGACGACACCGAAGCGACCACGGCCCTGATGAACGAACAGGCCACCGCTCGCGTCCTCGAACTTGGCGCGGAGAGCCATCGCTGGGACAAGGTAAACCTCCCGCCAGACCTGCGCCGCCAGATCCTGCTCCTGCAGTTGAATACGCCCGCGGCCCCCAAAGATCCGAAGCTGCTGGCGGAACAGACCCAACTTGCCGCTCAGCTCACCGCCATGTACGGCAAGGGCAAATTCTGCCCCGACACGCCCGCCGGGCAGCAGCCCGCGCCCGGCGCCAAGTGCCTGGGCATCGACGCCATTTCCGGCATCATGGCCAAGTCGCACGATCCTGAGGAACTGACCAGGCTCTGGGTGGGCTGGCACGCCATCGGCGCTCCCTTGAAAGACAAGTACGCCCGCTTCATCGAACTGCAAAATATCGGCGCCAAAGAGCTGGGCTACAACGATACCGGCGAGCTCTGGCGCGCCCCCTACGACATGACGCCGGCCCAATTCTCCGCCGAACTGGAGCGCACATGGGCTCAGCTCGAGCCGCTCTACCGCGAACTGCACGACTACGTGCGCGCGCGCCTCATCGCCAAATACGGCAAGGCCGCGGAGCGCGCCGACGGCATGATCCCGGCCGAACTCCTGGGAAATATGTGGGCGCAGGAGTGGGGCAACATCTACGACATCGTCGCCCCCACGGACCCCAAACTGTCCCAGTTCAAGCCCATCGATCTCGAATCGGCGCTCAAGAAGCAGATCGCCGAAAAAGATCCCGCGGCCGCGCCCGCTTTCGATTCATCAACCGATCTGTCCTCCGACAAAGGCCACGCCGCCTCACTCGCCGCCGGCCGCGCCATGGTTCACTACGGCGAAAGTTTTTTTACCAGTCTTGGATTTGATCCGTTGCCCAACAGCTTTTGGGAACGCTCCCAGTTCGTCCATCCCCGCGACCGCGACGTGGTGTGCCACGCTTCCGCCTGGGACGTCGATTCGGTCGACGACCTGCGCGTGAAGATGTGCATCGAGGTCAACGACGATTACTTCACCACCGTGCATCACGAGCTGGGCCACAACTTCTACCAGCGGGCCTACAACAAGCAGCCGTTCCTGTTTCGCGGCGGAGCGAATGACGGCTTCCACGAGGCCATCGGCGACTCCATCGCCCTCTCGATCACTCCCGCCTATCTGAAGACGCTCGGCCTGGCCACCGAGGAGCCCCCGGTCGAAGCCGACATCCCGCTCCAGTTGCGCACGGCGCTCGACAAGGTCGCGTTTCTGCCCTTTGCCCTGGCCCTCGACAAGTGGCGCTGGGAGGTTTTCTCCGGCGAGATCAAGCCCGCCGATTACAACAAGGCGTGGTGGGCCTTGCGCAAGAAGTACCAGGGCATCGTCCCGCCCGCCGAACGCACCGAGGCCGACTTTGACCCGGGCGCAAAGATGCACGTCCCCGCCAACGTCCCGTATGCGCGCTACTTCCTCGCCCGCATCTACCAGTTCCAGTTCTACAAGGCCATGTGCGACGCCAGCGGCTACAAAGGCCCGCTCAACCGCTGCAGCTTCTATGGCTCCAAAGCCGCCGGAGAAAAGCTGAACACGATGCTCGCGGCCGGCCAGTCCCGGCCCTGGCAAGAAACCCTCAAGGCCATGACCGGCAGCGACCACCTCGACGCCCAGGCCATGCTCGACTACTTCGCGCCGCTCTATCAGTGGCTCAAGGAGCAGAACAAGAACGCTGCCCACTGATCGCAGCAGCACCAATCTCCGTGCCCCATCCTTTCCGCTTTTCCTGCGGAAAGGGTGGGAAGACCACAAACGCCCCTAATCTGGATTTCTCACAACTTTTGAAAGCTTGAACGGCGGCTTGATCGAAGTTACGGACGTACAGTTATACAGTTTCACAGGGCTACGTACAACGATTTCGGCTCGATATTCCTTGCAAGTTACTGAAAAAAAGTTGGATACGGGCGCATTCCCCCAAATATAAACGGTCCGGAAGGGCCCTTTTAGCGGTCCATAACGGTTCAGAACGAAACCGAATTGCGTCCGCTTCGCTGGATTCTGCCTGAGGGGCCCACTTCGATCCGCTCTTCCATCTCTATTGTGGCAAAACCGGTGGAAAGAAAATGCAAAGCGCGCGCGATTTTTGGCATCGGCTTGGGATAAACACCGGTCTTTGCCAGCCCAAAAAAAGAAGGGCAAGCGCCATGCACCGCGCCTGCCCCGTTTGCGAAGCTTCGAATCAGTCGATGGTGAGCGTGAGGGTGGTCGTGGTGGTGATGGACGCGGTCACCGAGTCCGCGCCGGTCAAGGTGATGGTGTAGGTTCCCTTGGGAGGATTGGGAACGGTGGTACTGCTGCTCGAACTGCCGCCGCAGGCAGTCATGGCAAGGCCGGCGGAGGCCAGGACGATGATCCAGGCTGCGGAACGGAACTTGCGCGAGTAGCGGCCCAGGAATCCAGCCAGCAGCAGTCCCGCGAACGCAACTTCGGCGGGGAGGCGGTTGGGAGCCTGACGGGGTCCAGGACCGCGGCTGATGGTGTTGCCGCGGAGGGAACGGAGCGAATGGAGGCCGGGCTTAGACGCGCCCGTCGTGGAGGCGCAATCGGAGGCGTTGGCGTCGAAGGTAAGCATGGTGGTCGCGGCGGCCGTAGAGCCCACAACCATGGAGCCCTGGCCGCTGCTGAGCGTGGTGGTGAACGAGAAGCAGAGGTTCGAAAGCGCGTTGTTGTTGGAGGTGTTGCTGATACCGATCAAAACGGTGCCGGTGTAGCCGCCCGCAGGGGTCACAGTGATGGTGGAGGGTGCTGACGATCCCTGTTTCACGGTTACGTTGGTTGCGGCCATCGTGATGGTGCCCTTGCCGGAACTGGTGGACCCGATGGTGACGGAGCCGACGCCGGTCGAAGGCGCGTGGGTGGCATCGCCGGAATACTGGGCCAGAACCGAATGCGTTCCGGTGGTGGTGAATGTGGCGCTGTAGGTAAAGGTTCCATTCGATGAGAGGGCCTGGTTGGAAAGGGTGGTTCCGCCGCAGGTGTCGCCGGAGAGGCCGCCGCAGTCGGTGCCGCCATCGATCTTGAGGGTCACGGTGCCGGTCGGCGTGCCGGAGCCGCCGGCTTCGGCAACGGTAATGGTGAAGGTGTCGGCGACGCTAACAGCGGGAGTGGCGTTGGCGGGGACGACTGTGGTGGTGGTGGCGATCTGTCCAGCGGAAGCCCCTGCGTTGACCGGCCATTTCGATGCCAGGTTGCTCAGATCGACCGAACCGAGCCCGGTCACTTCGTCATAGCCGGTGCCTGCCGAGAAACCGGTCGTGGCGCTGCAAAGGGTGGCGCCGGCGGTGCAGTTGTTGTTGCCGGTGGTCACGTCGTGAAATGCCGAGGCATAGGTCGAGCTGTCGGCTGCCAGCTTGTAGAGGGTGGTATTGATGAGGCCCTGTCCGGTTGTATATCCAGCCTTCTGATTGATGAGGGCGAGCATTCCGGCGAAGATCGGGGCAGCGAAACTGGTGCCGCCGGCGACGGTCAGATATTTGGTTGAAGAATCGCGGAAGCCGCTATTGCAACTGGCCTGCTGGGCAGGGTTCGTACCGGAAGCCGGCGCCCAGTTGGTGACGTCGCTGGTGCAGTAGAGGTACCCAGGCAAGGCCGGGGAGGAATACAGCGCGATGTCGGGAACAAGGCGCATGGTGCCGGAAGGGATGCCGGGAACGCCGGTTTGCCAACTCGGCCGGCTGACGAGCGCACTGGCGCCGCCGCCGGTGGCGCTCAAGCCGCCCTGGCTGCTGTCGTCGTTCCAGACTACCTCGGGAATGTATTTGAGGGCCGATGCCGTCAGGTCTGTTCCCGACGTGAAGTTCCAGTAGGTGGAGTAATTGGCGCCTTTGTTTCCCGTCGTCGGGTCTACGCCATCGCTCGCCGTAATCTCGGTTCCGCCCATGCCGGTGACGTAGGCACTGCTGGCGGGGTAATTGACAGCGACGGCTTCCTGCTGGGCGGTGGTCAAACGGGTGTCGCCGGAACAGGCGGTGGATCCCTGGTCCCCAGATGCAGTGATGATGCTCTGGCCCTGCGAGGCGGCCTGCGACATGACGGCCTCGAGAATGCCGAGACTCGCAGTGTTCAGCTCGGTCTCGCAACTGGCGTAGCTCAGCGAAATGATGGGCGCGATCAGTTCGTCGACGGCATACTGCACCGAATCGAAGACGCCGAAGCTGTTGTTGCTGCCGGTGTAGACGAAGACAACGTTGGCGCCTGGAGCCATGGCTCCGGACCACTCGACATCGAGATCGGATTCGCCTTCATCGCCGTGGCCTGCACGGTGGAATCGCCGGTCCCGGGCACCAGGACGAGCGTGGGATCTTTCTTGGTGAGCCCGGAGGCGCTTTGAAAGTTCTCAATGTCGGTTACCTGGATGGCGGATTGACCGGCAACGGCAATGGACTGCCCGGTGCCGTTGATGCTGGCGCTGTAGAGCGGCGTGACATCGTAGACGGTGGCGATGTCCCCAGGAGCGAAGAAGACACTTCCCGATTGCCCCGAGGTAAAGGCCGCACGAGGCACGATGTGCTGCGGGCGGGGGCGGAAATTGTCCAGGTTGCGAAGGCCGGCCACGACCGGGGCGAGGGCTGCGGGCACGGAGAGCGCGGTGGAAGGCGCAAAGTGCCGGGCTCCGCCGGACTGGTAGTAGTGCATCTGGGTGGAGAAGGCCTGTTCCACCTGGTTCACGGTGCCCGAGAAGCGGATCATGTTGCGGCTGCGAGCGACGGAATCGATGGAGAATCCCTGTTGCTGGAGCCAGCTCTGCACCTGGGCTATGTCCGTCTGCGCCATGCCGAAACGGGCGGCAAACTGGTCGGGCGTGAGCCACTGGTGGTACTGGGGCGAGGACGGATTCTGCTGGGCTGCGAGCAGGGCTTCAAGGTCGGCCTGCTGCGCGGCGGAACGACTGAAATAGAGGCTGATGCCGCTGAGACGCGAATCGCCGGGCATGCGGCCGGCGTCATTCTGGGGCAGCGCGAGGGGATGCTGCGAACCCTGAAGGGGCGACATTTCAGACCTGGTGATCTCGGCCGTGATGCGGCGCGCGGGCGCCTGGGCGTTCAGGAAACCAGCCGTCATCGTGCAGGCAACCAACATGGTGCACAGGCGAAACGTTCCTTGCTGGCGAGATGCAAATTTGTTCTTCATAAGTATCCTTTGAGAATCGTTTGATCCATGGGCCTTAAGTCCTTGCGGCGCGGGGACGAATCAGGTCCAGGTTGACGGAAGCCGGCACAAACAGGGGAACAGTGCATTATGGCATCGTCACCGCGGTTCGGTCCTCCATCTTGGTCGCGCCGTCTCGGCACTCAGGCTCCGCGATCGAGCGATATTTAGTCCGCGACAGGGCGGACACACACCGATTTGGGCGGAGCAATGGGACTCCAGGCGACACGGCGAACGCCGGAAGTTCGGATCGTGGAATGAAACCACCAGGAACGATCGGGAACGCCAACTACATAGACTCGGAATCTTTCACAAGGTTGTGGAACCTGCCAAATTTTAGGGCTCCCGGGCGCCGTTGGGAAGGGCGAGGCGAAGGAGGAGAGCGAAGAGCTGGAGGCAGGACGGGAGCGTGCTATGGGCAGATTGCAGCCTGGCTGGTTGAACCCAGGTTGGCGGAACTGGGCCCGACCAGTTCGAGGGCGGCCGAGACAGCGGGACGGGGCACGAAGCACTGGGCGCGCCAAGCCACGGAGAGCTTTTCGCGGCTGAGGAGCTTGTGAATCTGCCCGCGGGCGTGATCGGCCCAGGGGCCGGTGCGGTCCAGCCGTATATAGGCGTGCCAGTGGCGCAGCGCGAGGCGCAGTTCGCCCTTGCGTTCGTAGGCCAGGGCCAGGTTGTAATGGGCGTCGGCATAGCGCGGGGCGAGAACGATGGCCTGCTGATATGCGGCGATCGATTCGTCCGGTCTTTCCAGTTCATCGAGAACGTTGCCAAGATCGAAATAAGCCAGCACGTATCCGGGATCCGCTTCGGTGGCGCGGCGGTAGAGCTCTTCGGCGCGGCCAAAGCGGCGGAGGTGAAAATAGATCGTGCCCAAGTTGATATAGGCGGGCGCGAAATCCGGATCGACGGCGAGAATCTCGGTGTAAGCGGCGATGGCGCGCTGCTTGTCTCCGCATTCTTCGGCCTGAACGGCGGAGACAAAGCGCTCCTGTACGCCGCGCGCCTGAACGGTGCGGGGCCGGCGCAGCGGAGCGGGACCGGCGGTCGCGGGCTGGCGGGCTATGCGTTCGAAGTCGAACAGTAACTGGCGGCGGATGGGATCGACCATGGTTCCCGAATGCCGGAAGGCAAGGCGCGACCCGGCGCGCACCAGGCTCGCTTCGAGCAGAGGATTGGCCATGCCGGCGACGGCCTTCATGGCCACGATGGAGTGGCGGATCGACGCGGCCGACACATCATCTTCGCGGAGGGCGCGCAAGGTCCTCAATTGACCGAGGTCCTGGAAGGAGTAGGTTTGCTGCGCTCGAATCAGTTCGGCTTTTTCCCAACCCTGCAGCTGATGCGAACTGATCTGGAGAATCCGTAACACATCCTGGCGGCTATAGCTGGTCACTCTTGTATGCTCCCCGCGGGTGGTCCGGCTCGGCCTTCGGTTTTCCGCTGCGTATGCCCCGACGTTGAATCTTTTGATATGCGCAGAGGAACCGCTCTTGCTTGCGATTATGCCAAGAATAGGCGTGGATATGCAGACTGGAATTCAAGTTGCAATGAAAAGTCGTGGATAAACAGGTACCTTATTTGGTTCCAATGGCCTGCGTCGGAGCGGGGGTTGTGGGAATCCGGGGGAAAACTTGCGGATGCATTTTGGTCATCGATGGGGAATCGGAGGAGCCGGCGGGTCGGCCAGGAATGGAGCCGACGGTCAGACTTGAACTGACGACCTGCTGATTACGAATCAGCTGCTCTACCAACTGAGCTACGTCGGCGTCTCCTCAAAGATTGTATCGTCGCACCCCTTTTCGGTAAAGTTTAGCCTTACGGCGCCCGGCGTCCCCGCGAGACGGGATCGACGGCGCGGAGAGTGGCGAGGAAAAAGCGATCATGATGGCGCAGACACTGCAGCTTGCATTCCGGATCGCCTTTGTGTGGGCTGGCGGATTCCTGTTGGCGGTGGCCGTGCGCGCGCTTTTGCCCGACCAGTCGGGACTGACCTTCACCGGAAAACAGGCCACTGTTTTCCTGCCCTATGCGCGCATCGGCTTCTGGACCTGCCTGCTGGCAGCGCTTACCGTGACCGGGCTGGTGGTCTGGCGGGCCATGTACGCGGACTTCAGCGCGACCACGGTGCGCTAGGTTTTTGTAGTCCGAGGGCGAGAGTTCGACCTATACTGCTCCCCATGCAGGACGACCCGCAGAGATATTGGCGCGACCTTACCGAAAACTATCGACAGATGAGCGATGGCGAATTGCTGGAGCTGGGGGAGAGCCGCGGCGACCTGACCGAAATGGCGCAGCAGGTTCTGCGCGACGAGATGCGGAAGCGCGGGCTGGATGACGCAAAGCCGGCGGATGCTCCTCATATCACCGGGCAACCGGCCGTCGTGCATTGGGAATCGCCGCGCTATCGCGATAGGGCGCGTGAAGCGTCGGACGAAAGCGATGATGCCCGACGAGTTCACGTGGAAGACGCTGCTGTGCGAATGCGACACGAGCCAGGAGGCCTGGCAAGTTGGCGAGACCTTGAGGCGGGCGGGAATCGAGAGCTGGGTTACGGGATCGAGATCGACGTGGGATGTCAGCGGTCCGCGGGTCCAGGTGGCAGCCGATCAGCTCGAACAGGCACAGGCTGTTCTTGCCAGTCCGATACCGCAGGAGGTCATCGAGGAATCGCAAATGAAGTGCCGGAATTCGAGCTGCCTGGGTGTCCGACAATGCGGCGCGAGCGATCCGTTGCTGGAAAGCGCGGATCCGGTGAACACATGGCTGTGTGAAACCTGCGGGGCCGAATGGAGCGATCCCGAGGACGGATCGGACGACGGAGAGCAGTCTTCAGCCTCGCCGTGACTGTCATTGCGGCTGGCGTTGAGCGGTCCATGGACCATCGGCTCGTCCTGCGACGCGCATGCGGCCGCCAGCCGATGCATCGTCAACCCAGCCTTCGAGGAATACCGGGACAGGGCCGGGCGCGCCGTCGGGAGAATCCTTGGGCCATTCTCCATCGAATGACAAGCGGACGAAGCCGTCGCGCCATGTGCCGCTGATCGGCCGGTTATCGCCAAGCGCACCTGTCCAGGTGCCGCTGAGCTTGTTGCCGTCGCGCGCCAATTTCATTGCGCCTTCAAATCGTCCCGCATCGCTCAAGAAACGGACATCCCATGTGCCGGCGGCATCGGAACCGTTCTTGATGGGAGCGGCGGGCGATGGAGTGACGCGGACGTTGGAGAAATACGACTCCTCGTTGGAGTAGCCCCACAGTGCGATTCCGCCGTGGAGATTGGAACTCTTCAAACCGTCGACCACGAGGGCCGGCTTGGAAGACCCGTTCAGATAGAGGCGCGCGGCGCGGCCGGCGACTTCGATGCGGAGATGGATCCATGTTTCAGGCTGAATGTCGGCGTAGCTCTCGTAGACGAAAGGCCACTCGCGGCGAAGGCGGTACCATCCCGAATCCGGCTCGGCGCAATATTGCACGGCATGGTTGCGCATGGCCTGGTCGTCAGCGAGGGCGTTCCGGGGGCGAAGGTAAAAGACCTCGTACTCCGATCCGTCGGGCTTGATGCGGAAGGCGATGCCGGTGAATCCCGGCATGCGGACTCCGGGGGGCGTGGTGATCTTCACGGCCAGGTCGGCTTCAATGGTCCCATCCTGAAAATCGGTTCCCGGCAGCACGGCGAATCCGGCGCCCGGGTTGTTGGGCGAATCGACAGTTAACCGCACAGCTTTCCTCCCCAGGTAGTCGACGGTGTCGGCTTTGACGTTGTGTGCAACGAGGGTCGCGGGATCGAGGGGAGGAGGCGAAGGAACCGGCGCAGACCGGCCGGCAGCGGAGAAAGCCAGCAACACTGCCAGGGCAACGAAGGGCGCGGGGGCGATGGGCTGCGCTGGAAGCTTCATGGTCTATCGACCTCCAGGAAGAAAATGAATTGACGAAGAGATGCCTGGCCGCAGCTGGGTGCCGCTATGCCCCGGGGCGTATCGATGCGGCGAATGAAAGCATCGACGACCCGAGCCTCGCACGGACTCATGCCCGCGGCGAAGAAATATGTGTCGAGAAGGCAATTCCAGGTGACGGAGGGCTGGGATTCGTCCACTTCCCCGGCCGGATCAACCTTCGGCAGAGAGGCGCTGGAAAGCGCAGATTCGGTGTCAATCATTGCTGCCTTTGCAGGGCCTGCCAAAAGGGCAGGAAAAGGACACCGTAAAAACGGAAAGAGCCGCCCGGCAACAGGGCAGCTCCTTCCTTAGGGAGAATAGTTCCAACGGAGGCAAGGCCATCAGAACTTTCTGGCTGCATAGTAGGTGCGGGGGGGCGGAGTGTCAAGAATAAATCTGACCGCAAATAAAGGCTTAAAAATCAGTTATTTGCGCCGGGTTCAATCCGGGCTCTGCGAGGCGCGTCTTTGACGTTTGTTCGCCACGGGCATCTGGGTTTATCCCGGGTTTGTTGGGTATTTCTTCGGATTTGAGCCCGTTTTTCCACAGCCTGGAGACGAAAAAGCCGGCGCAACGGAGGTCTTCCAGCTGTTCCCCCAAGTGGGACTGGCGGCGAAAGGGAATCCCAGGCGTTACTCCCGCGGAGTCGCACACCAAATGCCAGCGGCGCCGATCAGAGGCGGGAAGTCAGTCGCGAGGAAGGTCAAGGCGGATGAACTCGGCTTCATAGACCGACGAGGCCGGCTTGCCTCGGGCGATGCGATAGAGTGCCCGGCCGCCACCGAGAAACAGCCCGAGAAGAATGGCGGCGGCGGAGCCGATGATCACGATCGTTGCGATGCCCAGAAGCAGGCGCCCGGTCTTCGAGACTTCCGACTCGCCGGGCTGGGGAATGGAAACGAAGTCCGATTCGTAATGCACGCTGGCCAGCAGCTTGTGGCTTTCGTCGGGGATGGCATCGCCGCTGACGAGGGCCACGATCGGGCCGCTGCGCCGGACCTCGAGCGAGGCCAGGTCGGAGTCGGCGAGTGGCTTTGGAAACGCGGGCTGGGCGTGGCCGCCGGATTGAATATAGGCGCGGATTTTGGATTCCTCCGCGGCTGCCAACTGGGGGGTTGGATAGTCGATCAGGGTAAGAGTTGCAGGGCCTGAGACCAGGGAGTAGTTTGCCGTGACGGCTTCAGCGCCGCGATCGAATCCCACCAGTTCCGGTGGGAGAGCGCCGCCCGAGCCCGCGTAGGAAGCCGGTCCGACGGCATAGTGCGTCGACTGGCCATCGAGCGATTTCCTGGGCAGAGTGGCCAGGATCGGCGGGGCCAGCGCCCTGGGGCCAACGGCCTCCGGCAACTGGCTGGCCAGTTCGCGCAATTCCGAACCCGACATGGGACTGACGTGGGTGAAGGTGGCGTCCACCATGGTATCGCCGCGCCAGAACAGGACCCGGTTGTGATTGGAAGCCGCGCCGGCGCCGATGTCTTCCCTGGGCCATCCGGATCCCCGGTAATAGGTATAGGCGCCGTAGGCGCCGCTCAGGTCGCCGAAACGCGGGGCCCGCACCGTGATCGTTTCACTGCCTTTCTTGTAGGTGGCCAGGACGGCGCTCTGAAAGCCGTATTCCTTGAGGGCTGCGGCATTGGCGCTGTCGAACTGGGCCGGGTCGGTCACTGTTGTGGGTCCATCGGTGATGTTCCATCCGGCGAAGGAGTCGGGCAGCAGCGACTTCGGGGCGGGGACAGGAGCGGCGGCCTTCGCGGGCGCGTGCGAGGAGTCAGATTTCGGGGGCGGCTTCAGCGTCAGCGTGGTCTGCGCTGCGGAGAGCATGGCCGAACCCGCAAGCACGGCGGAACAGATCATTGTGGGAATACGAACGCATGAACTTCGTGGGCTCCAGACTTCTTTGCTTACCCTCAGACTACAAGCTTTCCCCGTGGGGCGTTTTTCGCTTGCCTCTGTCTTCTTGGACACTGCCGACCCCGGAAAGGTTCCAAAGGGGGTGGTTCATTCGATCCAGCCGGCGGGCTTGAGAATAGACTGAATTGATCCGATCAATGAAGATGAATGAACCAGAGAAGCTGCGACAAAATATCGAAATCATTCCCGCCTCGCTGGAGCAGAAGGCGATCCTGGCCAATCTGCTTGAACTCTATATGTACGACTTCTGCGAGTTCGTTGATCTGGAAATCGGGCCGGACGGGCGGTTTGGCTACAGCGACCTTGATATCTATTGGACTGAGCCCGCGCGGCATCCACTCCTGGTATACGTCGACAGCAGGCTTGCTGGTTTCGCGCTGATTGACGGCTTGCCGCGGGAATCAGCCGACGTGACGGTGTGGGATGTCGCGGAGTTCTTCATCCTGCGGAGGTATCGACGCGCAGGCATCGGCACTCAAGTAGCCCACCAGGTGTGGAGGCGGTTTCCCGGGCGCTGGCAAGTTCGCGTGATCGTTTCGAACGAGCCGGCGTATCGCTTCTGGCATGAGGCAATCAAGAGTTTCGCGGGACAAGAGATTGTTGCGACACGCGTCAAGCAAGGCGGCAGAGACAGGCACCTGTTCTCGTTTGAATCCAGGAATGCCTGAGGAACCGGAGATCGGCAGCTCGGACCTGCCGCCCACAATGGTCAGGCAGGCTCGGGTGCGAGCGCCACGGCAGGAGTTCCGGAGCCGGCGGGGAAAGTATGTCTCCAAGAACGGGGTACCGGCCGCCGTAAAACATCAGCGCATACTCCCGAATCCCGATGCTCAGGGGCCCTCCAAGGCAGATGCCGGCCAACGCCATGAAGACGAGAGCAACGATGGCGAAGAACGCCTGGAGCATTTTACCGGCAACCGCGGCTCCGCCGGTCGAATTTGCGAAGGCCGAGTGAACGCCGTATTCAATGGCCCCGAAGGCGCCGGCGAGGATGGCTCCGGGAATGAGGAGCACCATGAACAACGCAACGATGGCAATCGTCGGCAGGACGACCCGGAGCAGAATGTAAGCCAGAAACTGGCGATGCTCGGCCTTGAACGAAGCCCATACTTCGGTCCAGGCTTCGCCGGCCGTGGCGTTGTCGAGGGCGTAATGCGGCATCATCCAATCGCGCAAAACGAGGTCGGTGACAAGGCCAACCAGCACCAGCACAAGGATGATCGGGATCAAGGGCAACACAAGCGACAGCATCATCCCGATATCCGGGTGCCCGCCGCGCCGGATCTCCTGGAACAGCCGCCAGAATCCGGCCACGAAGGGAAGCGAGAGCAACCCCACCAGCGCCACAAAGCAGAATCCAACTACTACGTTCAGCCAGAAGAAGCGTGTCGCCGGCTCTCGATAGAGGTGCCAGCCCGGGCGAATTTCATTGGTCTTGTGGATCAGGCAATGAAAGAAGGCAAAACGCAGGCGGGTGATCAGGTAGAACACGAACAACGACACGACAATCGCGAGAAGCACGGCCGCCACGGAGGCCGCGATCCATACTGCCGGGATGTGGAAAGGCGAAGAGATCATGGGGCCGCCCTGGCCCGATGGATGGCTGCCGCCGTTCGACGAGGAGCGGAGACTGGACCAGGAACCCTCGGTGATGATCGCGACCAGGCCGAGCTTGAGAAAGGTTCCCCAACTGAAGTGCGTGAACAGGAACTCCCTCGTGCGTTGAATGGCAAGTGAAACGGAATCTGCGGCAGAGAAGGCGCGCATATATGACCTTTCCGGGGAAAGCAGCAGCGTAGCACGGGATTACGCACTTTTCATAAGCGAAGTTCCGCGGCCGGATGGGGCGTCGCGCTCTACCAGGCGTCGAAGGCGGCCAAATTTTTTGTGAAGCGCGGATTTCGGTGGCATTCGGCAGGCACGCGTGGCGCTGGAGGTTTCTCTGGCCAACGGGGCGGTGGCAGGTTCGCCTAATGCAGGCGAACCCGCCGGCTGGTTCGTTCTGGAGCAGGGCGGCTACGCATTCGCCGGGTGATGTTGTGCATTTGGCTCACGCCATCGATTTACGACAGATGTGGAATTCGTTCAGTTCGCGAGCGGGAACAAGCTGTGGGCGTCCAAAAAAGATTTGCCCGGCGAACAGGATCGCCGGGCAAGTCTACTCAAGTGCAGCGTGTCGATGGGGCTCGGCGTTGCACCGGACCGTCTCAATAGATTCGCAGCCGCAGCTTGGTGCCGCCGTCATTCAGGAGGGAAACGATCACTCCTCGGGATGAGCGGAAATCCGGCAAGACCACCTCCTTTGGTTTCATGGGCACCTCCTCCGGCGAACTGCTGGCGGTGATCGTCAGGTTCGCTCCTCCATCATTGAGCATGGTGACCCTCGCTCCTCCGCCGGGCGCGGGAGGACTGATCCGGTCTATCGATTGAATGAATCCCGTTCCTGGTGTGATAGCGCGGCCGGTGTCCTGCTCGCCGCGGATCGTATTCCGTTCGCCGTCAAGCAGGTTCGCGGACGAGATCGCATTCACGTGCGAGACCACTGGTGGCGCGGATGCGATGCTGCTACGCGGATTATCTCGCTGTCCACTGGCGGCCTGAGCAGGGTTGCGTTGCTGAGTGCTGCCCTGCAGATCGCTATTGCGTGCGACAGCGAGGAGAGCCGCGGCACCAGGCGCGGGAGTCCAGCTTCCCACATTGCCCTGCGCGGCCACGGCCCCGGAAAACGAGCGTGTATTTTCAGGTGAAGAATGGCCAGAATCGACAACCTGTACATCGGCAGGCGTGCCGAGTATGTAGTTGATCAACATCTGGGAAAAGCCACGCCCGCCAACGAGCTGGATGGCCTGCGCGAACTTGATTCCGCTGATAGGCGAAGCTCCGGAGCGCGGATTGGGGGCGGCGAGGGTGTCCGCTGCGGTCGAGGCGACCGGCTTCACGGACGGCGCATTCGAAAGTCCTGAACTGACGGTGCTATCGCCGGAGGCCTGATCGCTTGCGGTGTTCCTGGTTTCTGCATTGACTAAGTGCCAGCTCACTATCTGTTTCATGGTGTCCTCCGGTGCTTCTCGATCCAGCCCACTGGGGCGATCCTGCTCACTCACGTTTGAGTCCTCGAGTCCCACATCGTTTGGCGGAGGATCGACGTCTTCCGATCCCCACGCAGGACTGCAGCGAGAGCCGGTCACACGCGCGGTGTCGTCCCCGTTGCTCGATACCGCGAACGATGGACGCGGCCCGGAAGAGTAGCTTCGAAAGTAGCCGGATCGGACCACATGTGCCGCTTGGATTCCGGTCTCGTTCATGAAATGGGCCATGTGAACGACAGGAAGTCCGTCCTGAGATAAGTCGTTACTATTCGAGACCATTCTGGTCTGAGGAGGCGGCGGAATTTTGTGGATGTCGACCACTGGGGTGACATTGGTGGGCGCGATGCACGCGACACTATACGCAATTACCACCCGGTCTCCGTGGCCCAGGAAAGCGATGTCCCACTTATCCCGGTCGAAGGGTTCGGCGGGCAGTTTGGATCCCGTTATCCCGCTTTCGAGCCAGTCAGGGGACGCCTCCTCTTTACCAGGACCGAGCACGCAACCGGGAGGCGCCGTAATAATGACCTCCGCATTTCTGGCCACACGCCTCCAAATATCATCATTGGAGATCATGAGCTTAAAGTCCGCCTTGGTATAGGTTGGGGTCTGCGCCTTTTCGGCAACCCGCTGAATCTCGGGGCGGGGAGCGACGTTCTTCCAGTTCTCGTACAGGTCTTTCGACCATGCGGTGAGAACCTGCCCGAAGCAGGCAGTAAAGATGAGCGCCACAAGAGCGGCCCACGCTTTGCGGGGGACCGGGGCTAGCGCTGTGTAGACATTCGCAAGGACCTTCGACGCGCGGGCGCGCATGGTGGGGCGCGGCCTCTTTGGTTGGCCCTTCGAGCGGCGGCGGCGATACCGGTTCCTTCTTTGGCTTCTGTTACTCATCTCTTTACCTCGCCCCGCTGGTAGCGGGTTCGGCTTATCGCCCGTGCAGGCAAGGAAGCCGTTCTACTACCTTAGACCTCATGAAGAGAGTAATAGTTGCTGTGCGTATGCACAAAAATTTGACTTTTTCTTAACGACTGCAACTCATATTATACTCATATTATGAAAAAGAGAGGAAAGATGATTGACGAAAATCACCTTCAGGGTTAGAGTTAAGGGAATGTGTACCCGTCCGGGGACCTCACATCCTACCCTTCAGGCAACGCAGGACCTCATTTATGGTTCACAATTTGTGGTCAATTTGAGTGTCACGTGGACTGAGATCGAACAAATGAAGACACAGAAAATACCGCGAACTCGGGTGACAGCCGAATTCAAAAGGAGCCGTTGGAAATGCGTTTGAATTTGGAAATCAGCAAGGCCCAAATGGATTCGGTGAAAGCTCTTATGCTGAGAGTAGGCGCCAGAGACATGAAAGATCTCATCAACAGCGCCCTTTCGGTGATGGAATGGGCGGTTGATGAAACATCTTCCGGCAATGAGATCGTCGCCCTGGATGCGGGGATGAATTCCTATCGGGTACTGGTGACGCCGCCGCTCCAGTATGTACGCCATCAGCGGCGAAAGAAGCAGGAACTTGACGCCGTCGCCACAAAACCTGTAGCGCAGGATGCTCAGCCGCAGTCAAATGTCAGGGAACTGGTAGGTACGAAGTAATCGGACGATTGCCACACTGGGAATACGGCTTGCTAAAGCCTGTATTCCTCAGTGGGCTTGTCTTCCGGGCCCTCCTCAGAAGGCAAACAGGCTCCAATAAACTCTCGCCCCACAAGCGCTACCCCATTACACCTCAGCTCAAAGGTGCTCTCGACGCAGATTACGCGTATGAGCGCGTGCGTTCCGTTATTGTCATGAGTTTCGGGCATAGGCGAGGAAGCAAACCCACTTTACCTCACAATTTGCAAAAAAGAGCAAGGAATTTTACCCGATCGGGCGTAAGGCCTCGGGCTATTCACTTCGGTTAATGCGGGACGAAGGTCGATTCTCGGTCCGATCAGGCTTGCGTGGCGCGAGCGGGACAGGGAAGGAAATGGGAGCTCCACCAGGCGTCGAAGGCCGCCAGGGACCGTTCGCACTGCAGGCGGTGGCGCTCTTTCTTGTCGCGAACTTTGCGGCGGACTTCTTCTTCGAGGGGCTCGAGCAGATCGAAGGTGATGTTGGCGGGCTGGAAGTGCCGGGGGTCAGCGTGGGTGATGTAGTGGACCAGCGAGCCGAGGGCGGTGGCGCGCGGGACCGGGACCGGCTGTTCGCCACGGGCGAGGGTTGCCGCGTAGAGGCCGGCCAGCATCCCTGTGGCAATGGATTCGGTGTAGCCTTCGACGCCGGAGATCTGGCCGGCGAAGAGCAGGGTGGGTTCGGCTGTGCGGACTCGCTCAGAATGTTTTTGGGTTGACGAAGTCTCCCAGGTCTCAGAAACGAGACCTGGGGCACCCGGCTGGTTGCGCAGGCGAAGGGTTTCGTCCAGCAGGGCGGGCGCGCAGATGTAGGTGTTGCGATGGATCTGGCCGTAGCGGAGGAAGCGGGCGTTTTCGAGGCCGGGAATGAGGCGCAGCACGCGGGCCTGTTCGCCGATATTTCAGGTGATTCTGAAAGCCGACCAGGTTGTAGCTGTCGGCGCGGAGGTTCTCCTTGCGGAGCTGGACGACTGCCCACGGGGTCTGGCCGGTGCGGGGATCGCGCAGGCCGACGGGCTTCATGGGGCCGAAGCGCAGGGTATCGCGGCCGCGGCGCGCCAGTTCTTCGATGGGCAGGCAGCCTTCGAAATAGTCGAGCTTCTCCCACTCCTTGCTTTCGGCGGGTTCGGCGGCCAGCAGCGCGTCGAGGAAGCGGTCGTACTCGGCGCGGTTCATGGGGCAGTTGATGTAGTCGGCGGTGCCCTTGTCCCAGCGCGCGGCGAAGTAGACGCGATCCATGTCGATGGATTCGGCATCGACGATGGGGGAGATGGAATCGTAGAAGGCCAGGTGGCCCGATCCGGTGATGCGCTGGATTTCCTGGCTCAACGCGTCGGAGGTCAGCGGGCCGGTGGCGATGATGGTGCACTTCGTGCCGTTCTGGTCTTGGACCAGGGGCGTGCCAAGGCTGGTGACTTCTTCGCGGATCACGCGAATGTTGGGTTCGGCGGCAATGGCGGCGGCGATGCGGCGGGAGAACTCGACGCGGTCGACGGCCAGGGCGTGGCCCGCGGGTACGGCTGATTCGTCGGCCAGGCGCAACAGGGCGGAGCCCCCGCGACGCATTTCCTGCTTGAGCAGCCAGGGCGCGGTGTTGGGCGACTCGCTTTTGAGCGAGTTGGAGCAGACCAGTTCGCCGAACTCCGTGGTCTGGTGCGCGGGAGTGAGCCGCGGCCGGCCATCGATGATGGCGCGCATTTCGTAGAGGTCGACCTGGCAGCCGAAGCGGGCCGCGGTCAGGGCAGCCTCAGGGCCGGCCAGCCCGCCGCCGATGACGCGGATTCTCACTGAGGACCTTCTTCTGCGAGGAAAGACGGTTGAGGTTCGTGGCCTCCCACCCTTTCGCCCGAAAGCTGGCGAAAGGATGGGGCACGGTGATCGGGAGGCTCCGCTAGCCGTTGCAAAGCTTCGCCGCTGAGGCGGACGTTGCGCCAGGTGTCGAGGAATTCGGCGCCCATGGCCGCGTAAAAGTCGATGGCCGGGGTATTCCAGTCCAGTACTTCCCACTTCATCCGCGCGCAGCCTTTCTCGACGGCGATGGCCGCCACGCGCTGGAGCAAAGCCTTGCCGATGCCGAGGCCGCGAAATTCGGGATGAACGAAGAGGTCTTCGAGGTACAGTCCCGGCCGGCCGAGCCAGGTGGAGTAGTCGAAAAAATAGAAGGCGAACCCGGCGGGACTGCCGTCCTGTTCAGCGAGAAGGCAGGAGTAGTAGGGGTTGTCGCCAAAGCCGTCGCGGAGCAGGTCGTCCTCGGTGGCGACCGCGGCGTCCGGTTCGCGTTCGTAGGCCGCCAGGGCCCGGATGAAGGCGAGGATGGTGCTCACGTCGTCGCGGGTCGCGGGGCGAATGGTTGTTGCCATAACCTCATTGTAGGCTGTGATCTGGGCCACAACAGGGCCCGGGGTTGGCGCAGTAGGCTGGATGGTGTAGCGACGATCCCCGGGCGCCTGCAGGCCGGGCCGGGCGGATCACGAAATGGCTGCGACAGTGCAACCCCTGGCATCAGCCAACCGTCCATGCATTGGTATTCTGTGCTTCGGAGTGTCAGCGGGTGGATCATGTGTCGGCCTTGCGCTTGTCTTGAGTAGACGATTGATTTAACCTTCGCTGGTTAGAGCAAGCAGTGTGTGGAGACGTTTCCATGCCGCACCTGCCAGGCCGCGAACATCGTGCCCAACGCCAAACGGCGCGGCGCGATGCCAATTAAGAGAATGACTTTTCGAGCTCGCGGGCAGCACGTTCCGCCGCTCCAAGGAGAAGAACATGAAACGGAACATTTCACTTTGGCTCGGTTTGCTGGCATTTGCCGCTGTGCCCGTGCTTGCACAAGCGCCGCCCGCCGCCGGGACTACCGGCAAGATCCATGGCCACGTCGTCAATCCCACCGGCGCCCCCCAGACCAGCGGCACGGTCAACCTTTCGACGCGACGGTGGCCGCACGACCAAGTACACATTCGAGGTGGATGCCCAAGGATCGTACGCGGGCGAAGCGCCTGCCGGCACCTATACGCTCATTTTCCGGCAGAAAGACACGCCGCCCGACAAGATGGTCGACTCCATTGCAGAACGTGAAGATCACGGCCGGCGAGGACGTGCAGCGTTGATGACGACATGTCGCGGCAGGCCTTTGTCGACAAGCTGCCGGAGGACCAGAAGAAGGCGCTGGAGGAAATCCGCAAGCATAACTCCGAGGCCCTCAAGACGAACGAAGTGATCAAGAATCTGAACGCCGATCTGAAGACGGTCACGCAGGACATCAAGGACGCAGACGCGGCGCGGGCGGCCAAACAGAAGGACGTCGAGACGGCCAAGTTTGCGGAGATCGAGACCCTGATGCAGAAGGACACGGCAGCTCCGGCCCAACGAGCCGATTCTGTGGGCTTACCTGGGTCTGGGACAGGCGGGCCAGAAGAAATATGACGAAGCCGAGGCGTCGTACAAGAAGTCGATCGAGCTGGCGTCGGCCGCCAAGACACCCAAGCCGGAGATCCTGGGAATGGCCAATTCCGGATTGGGCGAGATTTATGCGCGCCAGGGAAAGGTTCCCGAAGCCAACGCCGCGTACGCGGAAGCTGCCAAGGCCGATCCCGCCAAGGCTGCTTTCTATCTTCGCAACGAGGCGGTGATCTTCTTCCAGGCTAACAATGCGCAGGCGCAGATCGCGGCGGCGCAGGAGGCCCTCAAGGCCGATCCGAATCAGCCGGTGCTCTACTACATCATCGGCCAGGGCCTGGTGCAGAATGCCACGGTCGATCCCAAGACGAACAAGATTATCCTGCCCCCGGGTTGCGCCGAGGCTTATCAGAAATACCTGGAGCTGGCGCCGACCGGACCTTACGCCGCGGATGCGCAAGGCATTCTTTCCCAGGCGGGACAAAAGGTCAATTCCAGCTACAAGGCGGGGAAGAGCAAGTAATTCGCTGCACAAGCGGTCTGTGCGGGCGCCCGGGTCACCGGGCGCCCGTTGCTTTTTGGGCGGGCCCTGAACGGCCTGGACCGGTCTTCGGGAATCTCAGACTAGGGCGTGTTAACACTAATACATGCTTTGCCAGACGTATGTGATTTAGATCGGAAGTGAGGCGAATTCGTGGGGGCGGGACGATCAATTGATCAGCACAGTAACGGGCGCTGCTCCTACGGGCGGGAGTGAATTGATCAGGAAACGCTTGCCATCCGGCGAGACTGCGTACTGAAAGAGAACGATACGCGGAGCAATGATTCGGGTCTGGAAAAGAGCATGGGGAACTCCGGCTTCCAGCTTGCCATGCGAGGTATCGATGGAGACCGCCATCAGCTTCTTGTCCAACCCGATGAAATAAAGTTCTTTGCCGTCGGCGCGCCAGCGAGCCTGTGCACCGCCATGGTTTGAGATCTGGATGTGAGCGCCGGGATTGGGAAAGCCCGCAACGAATATTTCGACGTCCTGGAAGTTCGTTACCTCGCGTCCGGGGCCGGTGAACGCGATCCATTTGCCATCGGGAGAGAATTGAGCTTCCGCGCCGGGGCCGTATGTTGTGCTTGAATGTTTTTGAAGATCGTAGACGGCCAAATTAGTTTCACGGTGCGGAAAATCCATGTAGACCAGATATCTGCCGTCCCTCGACCAGTCGTTTGGCATGGGTCTATGTCCGTAAACCAGGGTCTGGGGCCGGCCTGAGTTATCTGTGGCGAGAGTGGAAATCGTGTTCGCTTCCGAATTACTGTACGCTACCGTCTTGCCGTCGTGACGATAAGGCCGGAAACATGTCGGTCCCGCCCTCGGGAACCAGCGTACTGGTACTGCGAGCGAAGTCATAAATTCGGATAGAATGCCTTCCGTTGCGCTGGTCATCCGCTGTAATGGCGAGAAGACTGCCATCCCCCGAAAGAGATGGATCACGATCGCCCGGAGACGACACGGATTCGAGATCCTTGCCTTGTCTGTCGAACCAGGAGAGCCGAGAAAAGTTATCGGCAGCAGACTGGAAGACCACCACCCCGTTGGATGAAACCGAGAAGCCCGAGTTAGAGTAGGCGGGATCCACATCAATTTCCTCCGGCGCGATTACCTCCGCTTTCCCGGTTAACTCAAGTCTCTGAAGATCGAACGGTTGGGCCATCAGACTGCGATCACGAACGAAGAACAAACGACCTGAAGCGAATTGCACAGCGTTGATGATCTCTGAGGAGATTTTCTTACTCTCCATGTAGGTAAGGGAGCCCACGTAAATCCCATTTACAGCTGTACTGCGGCCGGAATGTTCCGGGTTGTCCACGAAGTAGAGGAAATGATCCTGATCGGGGAGAAACGACGGCCAACGATGTGCCTCGTCGCCCCTTGCTCTCGTAACCGGCTGCGGCGCGCCGCCCGAAGCATCGACTTTGTAGAGACCCCCGCCCGCCCCTGCAAAGAGAATGGTCCCATGGTCGTTCCACGTGTTACCGAACGGCATACCCATGTTACATATGACCTGGACGGCGCCCGTATTGGGGTCCGCTCTCTTTATTTTGATGCCGGAGGAGAACCCGATCTCACGACTATCCCCCGACCAGAACGGGTACAGTGCGTTCTCTGTGCCAGATATCTGCTGGAAGGAACCGCTGGCAAGGTTCCTAACCCACAGCGCCGTTGCGCCGTCGAGCCCCGCGGCTACAAAGGCAACGCGCTGTCCGTCCGGCGAAATTGCAAGACTGTAGGGAACAAAGGATGTGGATGGGGGCGGCTGTATAGAGAGACGGAACGATTGTCGCTGCGGCGACGGCGGTTTTATCCAACGCGCGAAACCCAGCCAGGCAAACAGAGGGAGGAGGGCCGCTGCGACACCCCACGGGATCCATCGCAGCCGCCGCGCCGCGGGCCTCACTTCTTTGGTGATTTCGCTTGCCGATTGGGGCTTCTGAGTGTCGGAGCTGAGTCTGGCCCGTGATCCCCGAGCTTATTTCGTTGTACGCCGGCAGGTTCGCATCCGCGGCCTGCCCATTCTCAGGGAACTCACGGTGGGCCTCGGGAGCCGGCGGCACGATCGCGCGGATGGCCAACACGGCGGTTTCTCCCTGAGGCGGCGCAGAGATTCTTTCCACAGGCGCCACAAACCGAAAACCTTGTTTCGGAATGGTCTCGATGTAACGCGGTGTCTCTGCATCGTCGCCTAGGGCCTGCCTGAGTTTCCTCAGAGACGCGCCAAGACCCTGGTCAAAATCGACGAACGTGTCGGGCGGCCAAAGCTTGCGGCGGATTTCCTCGCGGCTGACCACTTCTCCGGCGCGGTCCAGCAGAATGAGAAGAAATTGAGCTGGCTGCTCTTGCATCCGGATGCGCAAACCTTGCTTGCGCAGCTCCCCGGTTGCGGCGTCCACCTCAAAGACTCCGAAACGGAAGACTCGCGCGGACTTTGCCGTTTCCTGCATGGCTGGACCCTGCGAAAGTCCAAATATAGCACTCACGTTTTTCAAAGAAATCGAAGCAAAGCGGGTCGGCGCCTTGGCCGAATGGGATCACCCGATCACGTATCCACCTTCCGCTTCAGCAGCTTACCGGTTCATACGCAAATCATCTGCGGTAAATGGACAGTCCATGGACGCGCTTTCTGTAGCTGCCGCAGACTCGCGAATGCCCTGACGATTTTTTTGGAACTGTTCTCCGCATTCCCCGGAAGCATGGGCACTTAAAGTTCCGAAGGATCAACAGCCATGGAGGTCAAAACGCAATGAGAACCAGAATTACGATCCTGGTGCTTGCAGCCGCATTCTCGAGTTCACAGGCTCAACGAAGCAGTTCTGACTTGAGCGAAAAGAACAGCCGCCTGTTCACAACTGAAACGTTTGGCGGGAACGGCCGGACCTGCCAGACCTGCCATAGCTCAAACACAGGAACCATTTCGCCCCAAGACGCCCAGAGGCGGTATCGGCGGAACCCATCCGATCCCCTGTTCCTGTTCGACGGAAGCGACGATGGGCAGGGTCACGGCGTCGACCGTATGCTGACCGATGCGACGATCCTGGTCGCAAATCCCCTTGCCGGCGAATGTCAGCGTGGGGGATGATCCCAGGGCCAGGTCCGTGGTGCTTCGGCGAGGCACACCGACCACGCTGAACACCCCCGCGCTTGACCCGGTTCTGATGCTGGATGGAAGGGACCCGAATCTTCCCACGCAGGCACTCCATGCGATACAGGCGCATTACCAAGCGACCAAGACACCGACACAAGCAGACCTGCTTGGCATCTCCCAATTTGAACAGACCGCGCCATTCTTCAGTTCGTTCAGGCTGCTGGCTTACGCACGAGGAGGCCCGCCCCCGGCGCTGCCGATGGGAATTACGGCTTCTGAGAAACGAGGCCGGCTCTTCTTTGTCGATGCGCCATTTGTTCCAGGAGCGAAGGCGGGCTCTTGCGCCCTCTGCCATAGCGGCCCGATGCTCAATCAGACCGATTCATCTTTCGTTGCGGCCACGTTCGGACTGGTCCCGGCAGGGACACGTTTTCAGAGCGTCGGCGTCTCGGAGTTCAACGAGGCTGCGAATCCCGTCCAGCAGTTCAATTGGACGAACCCCGACGGGACTCAGACTGTTGTGTGGAGCCCAGACCCGGGTCGCGCGCTCATCACCGGCAGAATCGACCAACCAGGACCTGCTATCCGACTTGAACTCATTCAAGATACCGATATTGTGGGGCGTCAAAAACACTGCACCCTATTTCCACGACAATTCCGCCAAAACGCTGGCGGATGTGGCCGCTCATTACGCGCGCTTCTTTCTGACGCTTCCGGACCCAGTCATACTCACGCCGCAGGATCAAGCGGACATCGTCGCCTACCTGAAGCTCCTGAATTGACAAAACGGTTCCTGGATCGTTCCTGACGGCCGGCTGAGGCTGGTACGGAGCCTTCTCAATGTCAAGAGAAACGCAGAAGGGCCGGCGCATCGCGCCGGCCCTTTGTGCTCACGTGATACTGAAACACGTCATTGATGACGCTGGGTTAATTTGCCCCCGTCGGCGCCGCCGCTGCCGGAGCCGCAGCCTTCTGGATCGATACCAGCTCCACCTCGAAGATCAGCGTTGCGTTCGGCCCGATCGTCGGGGGCCCTTGTGCTCCATACGCCAGGTTCGACGGAACAAACAGCTGCCATTTCGATCCCACGGGCATCAGCTGCAGCGCTTCCGTCCAGCCCGCAATCACGCCCTTCACCGGGAAGGTCGCCGGCCCGCCGTGCTTCTCCGACGCATCGAACTCGGTGCCATCGATCAGGGTGCCCTTGTAGTTGCAGACGACTGTGTCTTCCGCCGTCGGCTTCTCGCCCGTCCCCTGTTTCAGGACCTTGTACTGCAGTCCGCTTGGCAGGGTCACCACACTGTCCTTGGTCTTGTTGTCGGCCAGGAACTTCTCGCCGTCCTTCTGCGCCTGCTCACCCTTCTCTGCCTGCGCCGCTGCCTGTTTCTTGCGGATATCCGCGGCCGCGGCTGTCAGCACGGTCTTCATGTCTTCCTCGCTCATCGCGGTCTTGCCGGTGCTGAAGGCCTCGGCGAACGCTTTGGCAAACAAGGCAGGGTCCACATCGAGCCCCTGCTTGCGGAAGGTCTCGCCGATGTTCATGCCCACCGCATAGCTGAACTTGTCTTTATCCGTCTTGAGCTCGGGAGCAGCATCCTGAGCCAGGGCTGCAGTCGTTGTGAAAAGCGCCATCGCTGTGGCCAATATCCATTTACCGTGGGACATGATTTCATCCTTTTCAGCTGGGGTTTAGGTGGTCCGCTACTGCATCATCGCAGGAGTGACTGAACCAAGTTTGTCGAAACGCAAACTTCGGAACGGGGCTAAAAAGATTCTAGCAATAGAAGCGCCCGTTCCTTACCCCGCCGGTTGTAGACCGTTCTACAACGTTCGACCGTCGATCAGTTCGGAGTGGAATTGTCAATGATGTTTCCAGGGAGCGTCTCACTCGGGTAGGATTGCACCGTGAATCCCCGATGCGTCCGTTTCACCTCGCATTCTTGAAACTTTCCAATCGACGGTGTGAGTCCTTTTCAATTCTCGCCTTCTCCCTTGGAGGCTCACGATGAAAGATTTCGACTGAGTCGTTCTCGTTCTGTTCGCGTTCGTCGCGACGCTGTTTTCTTTTCCCCAGCCACAACCGGATCCGAAGGCGACCACTTCCCAAAAACCGAAAAGCGAATCCTTGGAGGTCGGGAGATCCTACGCAGAACTGCGCCCTGAGCAAGTGCGCCTGATAGACAGCTTCATTCGCAGTTATAACGCCACCACTGGAAGCGCACTTGTCCCTCAGAAGGTCTATGACGACGCTCGACTGTCCATCCGCACCACGTTCGACGCTGTAACCCACGCGCTGCTCAATGCTCAGATGACCGATTCGCAAGGCAAGAGCCTGGGACGCGCAATTGACCTGGTGGAGGCCGTTGACCAGGTGATGGGAGAGGAATCCGGCGCAGGCGGGGACATGCAGTTCCGCCTGTATGTGTACCTGAAGCCCAACGCGATTGACGTCTTGAGCCGCAGCCGGGAGTTCCTTCACGATAAGGACAACTCCGTTTATCACAAGGGGTTTCCTATATGTTACAGGCTGAAGAACGGGCCTCCGTCGATTCAGTTCTCGATTTCGCGCGATCACAAATTGTCCGACGTTGACGTCGACTATCGCTCTTCCGGCTTTCCCAAGGGGCTGCTTAACGGACACCTGACCGCTGCCAACTCAGACGTCCGCGCGGGAGACAACCTGGCCCGCCATGACGGCCGCTGGTCGGGCCTCAATGGCTGGTGGCGCAACGTCTTTGGCCAACTCGGAAGTGGCGGGGGGCCACCAAAAGAGGCCGCCACCGAGCGCCTTGGGCAAATTCCCATGAATCCCGGCGTCAAAGCCGATCAGGGCGCCGACAAGAGTGCGCACGACTTTTTGCAAAGCTGGCTGGTCGGGAAAGAACCGAATAAGTCTGTCGCCTATTTTTCGCGCCGCAGCTATCCGTGCCTGGAGGTGCTGGCGCAGAAGAGCACGCAGCCTGTGCCACCAGGCATGATTCGGCTGCAGACGATGATTGCAATGCAGAAATTCACGGATAACCTTGGCGCAGTGAATTCCGTTGCCGACGTGTTCGAGCCGGCTGACAAATGGTCGCAAGCATTGAAACCGGCAAAGAACGCGTATCCATCGGAATTCCGGCTAGTGAACCTCCCGCCGGACATGGGACAGGACGAGGAATGTGTCGCCGTCCCGGCCGACGATTCGAGCAAACGGAAGGAAGAGAAGTACTTTGCCACTGCGTTGCGCGGGAAAAAGGGAGATAGCCGGAACAAGGTCATGTCGCTGCTTTGGGCCCAGGAGGGTGGCTACTGGAAAATCATTGCCATCCGCATCGAAGACAGCAGCGATGCGGGCCTGGTCCCAAACAATTCTGCAACTGTGGCCGTACCCGCAGTGGAAGAACCGCGGAGCATCGCCGGTGATCCCGCCGCTGTCAAGGACATCACCCAGTTCTACCAGTCCTGGATCGTGAAACGGGATGTTGCCCAGGCTTCCCGCTTTGCATCCCAGCGCTCGTACCAGTGTCTCGCGGCGCCCTCCGGAGACGAGAAGAAATTGACACCCATCGCCAGAATCCAGTCTGCGCTGGAAAGCCGCTGACGAGAATACCGACCCGTGCGAATCTCTCGGACATGATGTCGAGCATGCAGCCCGTCGACGATCTGCTGCGCCCAGTCGAGCAGGAAAACTCCGAGGCTTTGGCGATCATGGCCGTGCCGGACCAGATGGCCGATAGCTTTCTGTGCCAACATCGTCAACTGCCCGAAAGCTCTCCCGACTTGAAGCCCTCTGATGCAAAATATGGAGCATATTACTTGACCGCCAGTCGATTCAGCTACGGGGAGGAACAATCACCCGCTCTTCTGCTGTTGTGGACCAAAGAGGAAACGGGTTGGAAGATTGCCGCCTGGGCTGTCGAGCTTCCATGACTAATTAAAGCGCAGGGCCGGCAGCGCCAGGCTCACTTGTCCACTTCGCAATGGATGTGGTTCTGATGTTTGGGCCCCTGGCCGAAATCGGACGTGTCGGGGCAGAGGATCTGGCTGCGTCTGCCAATCACACTCTCCGTATCGGTGCCATTGTCGGAGGCCTCGCCTGCGAGGAAGTGATAGACCGCTTGAAAGAACTCGCCGGCAAGCGTCGTGACGGAAAGGCGGTAAACGGGATGGGAGTTCAGCGGCCATGGGTCTGGATTGGTTGCCGTGGGGAACTTTTTGGTTCCATCCGGGAGAGTGACGGGCTTGTTTCCCCAGTCGGTTTGTACATCAAACTTGCCGTAGCGCGTCACGGCTCCGTGGAAATCGATCGCATAGCCTTTTCCGTGGCGATCGTTGTCATCGCGGCCCTTGCCCATGCCTCCCCAGTAAATGACGGAGACGCCCCATTTGCTCTCTTCGCGGAGATAGCGGGCAAGGCGCACGGCGAGCACGGCGGTGCGCAAATCCATCGAGCCGGTGGTGGGCTGGGTGTACGCCTTGTTGTCGCAAACGTACGCCGCGCCACCGATGTTGTCGAGCTTGAGCTTCGGCTTTTCGCCGATCTTGGGGTAAGTCGGCGCACCATCTGCACCGAAGGTTACCGGCTTCTCAAGCGTCAGCAGGTTATTAAGCACATAGGAGACGGCGATGTCGCGCGCCTCTTCTTGCGAAAGCTTGTATGCGGGCTTCCACGTTTCGATACCCGGCAAGATGTTGTACATGGCTCGCCGGTTCTTCGCCACCCATGCAGGATCTGACATTCGACCTCCTTCACGCGGGCAATGTGCGCCGCGAGGGGGAACCTCAGCAGCGGCACCAAAATGTTCCCCACATTAAAACATTGGATAGTGCGCGGAGGATCAGAAATGTTTCAAAAATCAAGGGCGCCCCATGACGGATCTTTACGAGCGCGCGCGGCTGCAAGGCTCGGACATTGAGGTTGGGACTGGCGTGACTGGGCGGGAAATGCTGGCCTTGCGGCAAACCGCTATAGCTTCTGGGTGCGCTGCACGGCGCGGACGCCGGGGACGCGGCGCAGGCCGAGAACCATCTTGTTCAGGTGGCGGAGGTCTTCGGCTTCGACGACAAATTCCACCATGGCTTCTCCATCGGGAGACTGCTTTGTATCCACGCCGCGGATGTTGGTGTTGTCGTCGGAGATCACGGCGGTCAGCTCCTTGAGCATGCCGGCGCGGTCGTCGCAGAAGACGGTGATCTTGACCGGATAGCGCTGGGGGCGGCCGGCAACCTGGTCGCCTACCCGCGACCACTCGACCGCGATGCGGCGGTCGCTTTCGTAGAGCAGGTTCTGGATGTTGGGACAACTGCGGGCATGGACCGCAACGCCCTTGCCGCGGGTGACGTAACCGACGATCTCTTCGCCGCGGATGGGATTGCAACATCGCGCGCGATAGACCAGCAGGTCGTTCTGGCCCTCGACCTGGAGAGAGTCTGAGCCGGTGAGGTGCAGCTTGCGCACCGCGTCGGACATGGCGCTTTCAACCGTGCCCGGCCCCTTCGTTTCGGCGGCCGGATCGGCTTCGACGGCATTGGCGTATCCGGGAGCCAGCTTGTTGAGGACCTGGTGGGCGGAGTGCTTTCCCTGGCCCAGCGTGGCGAGCAGATCGGCCGCGGTGGCCACGCCGTATTCATTGGCGATGCGGCCCAGGTCCTGGTCGCCGATCTGGCCCATCGGCACTTTGAACTTGCGGGCCTCGCGCTCCAGCAGCTTGCGGCCGATTTCGACGGCGCGGCGGCGGCGTGTCTTCGTTGAGCCAGTGCTTGATCTTGTTGCGGGCGCGCGGACTCTTGACGAAGGTGAGCCAGTCGCGGCTGGGCTTGTGGTCCTTCTGGGTGACGATTTCAACGATGTCGCCGGTGCGCAGCTTGGTGCGCAGCGGGACCATGCGGCTGTTGACCTTGGCGCCGACGCAGGTGTGGCCCACCTCGGTATGGATGGTGTAGGCGAAATCAACCGGAGTGCCGTCGGCCGGAACCACCACAACCTTTCCCTTGGGCGTGAAGGTGTAGACCTCGTCGGGATAGAGGTCCATCTTCAGGCTGGAGAGGAATTCGTTGGGGTCGGTCATCTCCTTCTGCCACTCGACGAGCTGGCGGATCCAGTTGAGGCGCTCCTCGTCGCGGGCGGTGACGGTGCCGTCCTTGGTCTTGTACTTCCAGTGAGCCGCGATCCCTTCTTCGGCGATGCGATGCATCTCCTCGGTACGGATCTGGACTTCGAACTGGTGTCCGCCGTCGCCCATCACCGTGGTGTGCAGGGATTGGTAGCGGTTGGCGCGGGGAATGGCGATGAAGTCCTTGATGCGGCCGGGAACGGGGCGCCACAGAGCGTGAATGAGGCCGAACGCGGCATAACAGGCGCTCACATCCTGGGTGATCACGCGAATGGCAAGGAAATCGTAGACCTGGTCGAAGCTCACCTTGGCGCGCTGGATCTTCTGGAAGATGGAATAGAGGCGCTTGATGCGCCACTCGACGCGCGCCTCGACGTTGTTTTCGCGGAGCTGCTCGACGAGAGTGTCTTCCACCGCCGCGCAGAAACTGTTCGCCCTCGATGCGCCGCGCTTCGACGGCGGCGGTCATCTGCTCGAAGCTCACCGGGTCGGTATAGCGGAAGGCCAGGTCTTCGAGCTCGCCCCGCACCTTGCCCATGCCCAGGCGATGGGCGAGGGGCGCGTAGATATCCATGGTTTCGCGGGCGATGGCCTCCTGGCGCTCGGGCTTCAGGTGCTCGAGGGTGCGCATGTTGTGGAGGCGGTCGGCCAGCTTGATGAGCACGACGCGCACGTCGGTCACCATGGCCAGCAGCATCTTGCGCACGTTTTCGGCCTGGCGGTCTTCGCGGTTGGCGAACTGGATCTTGTCGATCTTGGTGACGCCCTCGACGATGTGCGCCACCTGGTCGCCGAATCCGGCGTTGATTTCCTCGCTGGTGGCGGGCGTGTCTTCGACCGAATCGTGGAGCAGGCCGGCGGCGATGGCCGTGGCGTCGAGCTTCATCTCGGCCAGGACTTCCGCCACTTCGAGGGGGTGGATGATGTAGGGCTCGCCGGAGGCGCGCATCTGGCCGGCATGGTGCTGGACGCAGAACTCCCAGGCTTTGCGAATGAGGGAAATGTCTTCGCTGGGGCGGTTGGCCTGAACCTGGCGCAGGAGGCCTTCGAAACGCTGGTCGATGATTTCCTGGGTAATGATCGGCTTGGGGAGAGGAGGAGAAACCGGGGTCAAATCGTCGCTGGACGGCTCCTGATCGTGCACCGCAACCGCACCCTGGTCCAGCGTCACAGAATCACCGGATTCATGAGCCGTCGGGGGATGATCGACCGTCGCCATGCTTTATTATAGGCCGCTTCTGTTCGATTGCCATCAAACGGGGTCAAATCAGCCGGCATCAGTACCTGGGATTTGTAGCGACCATCTTTGCTTATGCTCAGCCCGTTGCGGTATTCGGATGGCTCAATGTGCCGCTTCGGCCTTTCGGTGTCTATCTCCTGCGTTCGCCAACTTTTTCATTGTCCAACATGGCTGGTTCCGCGGTCTTTGAAGCGCTCCGTCAGGCTAGCTCGCCTTTGGATGGGATGAGCGGCTGGCTTGGCGGAGAGGGAGATTATGGGTTTTCAATAACCTTCACTGCGGCGCGAACGACCGGCCGCATCACTCCTGACCCGTCGACGTTGCTGCCGGTTTAGGCTTCGCCGCCTGCAGCTTCGCCAACGACCGCTCAAGGCGATGGTGGAATTGGCGCCAGTCCGAATCGTCTGGACCCTCCTGGAGAAAAGTCGCCTTCATTGCGCAACCGCCGTCCTTGGCCGTCAGAGCGATCTTGTCGGTATACAAGGTCAAGCTGCCAATAATAGTGAACGATGTCTTCTGCTGGACGTCGTTCATCGACAGGATTGCGTAGTCGCGTGGACTTTCCAGCGAGTCCTTCACTGCTGCCCAAAGATCGGCGCAGGAAACCGGATAGACGTCCCTTGATTTGGCCAGAGAGGGAACAGTCACAACCAGCATGAAAAATGAAGCAATGAGAAATCTGAGCATAACCGCTCTCTTGGGTCGTGATGCCGAACCGGAGTCCAGCCATAGCCAGCCGAGGCACTTGCAATCCGAGATTATACCCCCACACCTGGGCCAACCATTGTGATGTTCAGGTCGACGGCTTCGTTGATGGCGACCTCCAGCACTATGACGATACTGGAATGCGATGAGTTCTTGAAGAAGTGCCAACCGCACGAATTCGGCGGCAGCGCCCGCACTGGAGGGGAGCGCGGCGAGGGGCACGGACATCGGGCGGTGCATTCGGATAACAAACCTCAACAGGAGGGAGAAGTAACAGTTTTCATAACAACTTAAGAATTGAATGAATCCAGGCTCGTGTACAAGCAAATATAAAGCGGAAAGTTCTTATATTTCATTGTTTTAAGGCATTTTGGAGTGTGCCAGCCGTCACAGCCGGAGCACCCTCGATCGGGAGTAGAGTCTCGTTCGGACCAAGGTCCAGAACCGAGGGATTTATGTTGAAACGCCTTTTATTTCTCGCCATAGCCGCCTGTTTTGCGCTGGCCGTCGGCTTTGCGGATCAATCGAACGGGAAAGTGATTATTGAAGTCAATAAAACCAATCCGACCGATGGAAAGCAGATGTTTACCAGCTATTGCGCTCCGTGCCACGGAGTGAACGGCCAGGGTCATGGCCCCGCCGCGCCTGCGCTGAAACAGCCGCCGACGGACCTGACCGGGTTGGCAAAGGCCAATCACGGCAAGTACCCTGATACCCACGTCGTTTCGGTGATGCGGTTCGGCACCGATGTGAACGCGCATGGCTCGGCCGATATGCCGGTTTGGGGACAGATCTTTGGGAAGATGAGCAAAACCAATCCCCAGGAGTCGGATCTCAGGACCACCAACCTGAGCCGTTACCTGGAAACCTTGCAGGTGAAGTAGGGACTTCGCGGCCGCAGCTCCCGGCGCGTTGACCTACGTGAAGGAGCTATGACCAAGCCGCGCAATCCGCGATCCACCGTGAACCAGAAGGCGCCCAAGGCCGACAAGCCCGAGGCGCCTTTTGAATCGAAATCCCACCGACCGCCGCCGGCTGACGGTTCAAAACGCCGCGGCTCCCAAGGAAATCCCGACCCGACTGCAGCCGGGGCCCCACCGGCGACTGCCGGCGCCCGCATCAACCGCCGGGCCGCGGACCGCCTGCGAAGCGGCCATCTCTGGGTCTACGCATCCGACATCGAAGCGATCAATCTGGAAAACGGAACTGCGCCGGCGCTGCTGCCCGTGGCGGACAGCCGAGGACTGCTGCTGGGCACGGCCCTCTACAGCCCTGTGTCGCAGATTTCCCTGCGGATGGTCTCGCGGGAAGCGGTTAGCGAGGAGGCGTGGCTTCGGCTGCTGGCCGCGCGGCTGCGGGCCGCGATCGGCCAGGCGCAGGCCGCTTCTGAGCGACGAGACCAATGCCTGCCGCCTGGTTTTCAGCGAAGCCGACGAGCTGCCGGGGCTGGTGATAGACAAGTACGGCGACCTCGTGATTCTGCAGTTGCTTGCCAAGGGCCTGGATTCCGCGGAGGTGCGGGAAACATGCGTCCGGGTGTTGAGAGATGAACTGGAGCCGGCGGCCATCCTGTCAGCCATTCTGGAACGGCCGGATCCGCGGGTGCGGGAATTGGAGGGATTGTCCGCGCCGAGTCCGGCGCCGCTGTGGGCGCGCGAGGGCGAAGAGCCGGTCACCCGGACGCGGTTCCGACTGAACGGCCTGGAGTTTCTGTACGACGCCAGCTCCGGCCAGAAGACGGGCGCATTTCTCGACCAGCGGGCCAACTACGCGGCGGCGACGGAATGGGCACGGCGGCTGAATGGATCAAGCCCGGCGGAAGGGGGCCGCGCCCTGGACGTGTGCTGCTACCAGGGCGGATTCGCGCTGCACCTGGCCCGGGTTTGCGCCCGGGTGACGGGGATCGACACTTCGCGCGCATCGCTGGAAGTGGCGGAGGAGAATCTTCTGGCCAACCGGGATCGGCTCAGCGCCGCGGTGGACTGGGTGGAGGGCGACGCGTTTCAGATTCTGCGCGACTGGTCGGCGGCGGGTGAACAGTTCGACGCGATCGTGCTCGATCCGCCGGCTTTCGCCAAGTCAAAGCGGGCCGTCGAGGGAGCTCTGCGGGGATACAAGGAACTGAATCTGCGAGGACTGAAGATGACCCGGCCCGGCGGCCTGCTGGTGACCTGCTCCTGCAGCCACCACGTGGGCTGGGCCGACCTGGAGGCGGCAGTGGCTTCCGCCGCCGCCGATGCGCATCGGCGGGTACGGCTGATGGAACGGCGCGGGGCGGCGCCCGATCATCCCGTGGTGCTGAATCTGCCCGAGACCGAATACCTGAAGTGCCTGGTCCTCGAGGTGGAGTAGCGGGTGTGTGTGTGTCCCCTGATGACGGCTTGTTCATCTATTTGTCGTTAGTGTCACGATTCTCCCGAGTTCCCCGCTAATTCAATCGTAGGACCAAGGCGTCAACGACCCTGAACGTCCTCTTCTGCGGCCTTCGCATCGATTGAGGCGCGCAGAATCTCGGGTGAAGTGCACGCCCGCGACGATCAAGGTGTTGCAATTCTTTTCCCGAGAAACGCAACCTGACCCGAAAAGGAGATCTCATGGCAAGCTCATGCAATAACCCTGTCCCTGCTTCCTGCCTGCCGACGGGGGTGACTGACCCGCGCCTGCTCGATAACTTCACCCGGCGCTTCAACACGGCAACCTCGGAGGCGCTTATTCCGTCTGAACCGCACCCCGTGAACGGCGACCTTACTTTAGCGGACAAGTGTGGTTCGTACTCGAAAGGCATCAAGCAGGCCGGACCCGGCAAGGTCGATCTCGCCGCGTTTGCTCTTTTCCAGACCGCGATCAGCACCGGGACGTTTTCCGGTTTTGAGGCGGTGCCCAAGGGCGGCACGGCCAAGCAGAACGGACCGATGGGATCGTACGCCCGCGTCTTCTGCGGGGCCGACAGCAGCGCCTTCGGGGCTCCCTCGGTTCCGGCGCCTCCTTCGGTCGACAAAACCCAAGTCAGCGGCAAGCAATATGCCACGGAGCTGGTTGAGTTGTACTGGTGCTCACTGCTCCGGGATGTGGCTTTTACGGATTATGCGAACCACCCAGTAGCGCAGAATGCCGCCAACGAACTCTCCTCTGCTCCCCAGTACCAGGGTCCGACAGCCGGTGGGCAGGTCACTCCTGAACTGCTGTTCCGCGGCAATTTTAAAGGCGAGACAGTCGGTCCCTATGTTTCCCAGTTGCTGCTGACCCCGACGAACCTGGGAGCCGCACCTTACGACCAGCGATACATCACGTATCGTGCCGGGATCGACTACATGACCGACCAGCAGTCATGGTTCCTGGTTCAGAACGGAGGAGCGACTGGTCTGACCAATCAGCCGGAATCGGTTCCCCGCTATCTGCACGATGGCCGCGGGTTCGCGGCATGGACACACGTCGATGAGTTGTATCAGGCGTACTTTACGGCCTACCTGGTACTGGAGTCGCTGGGAGTTCCGGCGAATCCGACCGGGCCATATAAAACTGCCAATGTCCAGAAACCGTTTGGAACCTTTGGCGGCCCCGACATCGCCGCTGTTCTCGCCGAAGTGGCCAAGTGCGCACTGAACGCGGTGTGGTATCAGAAATGGGTTGTCCATCTTCGTCACCGCCCGGAAGCGGGCGCGGGACTCGTGCACCTGATCAAAGGCGGCGATTCCTTCAGCGCCACACCGGATCCCTTCGTCTTCGACTCGGACGCGCTCCAGGCCAGCTTTTCCAAATACGGGAGCTACCTTCTTTCACAGCCATTCCCTGAGGGTTCGCCGACCCACCCGGCCTATCCCACCGGCCATGGCACTGTGGCGGGAGCGTGCATCACCATTCTCAAGTTCTTCTACGATGCCGATCATTACGTGTTCGGTCATCCGGTGATGCCGAGCTACGACGGAACCGCTCTTCTGCCGTGGTCGGGCCAGCCCGGAACCGGGGCTGCGGGTCCTCTGACGCTGTACGGCGAACTGCACAAGCTGGCGCACAACATCAGCTTTGGCCATGGGATCCATGGAGGCATTCACTGGCGCAGCGACACCGACTCTTCGATCATGCTCGGGGAAGAAGTCGCGTTGCGGTACCTGAAAGACCTGGCCTGCACGTACAAGGAACAGATCTCGGTAAAATTTACCAAGATCGACGGAACGCCTGTGACGATCAGCAACTAGGGTCGCAACCAGTTCCGATCCGGAGCATCGGCCCGCCGCGACCAGAAATGAAGCCAGGGCTTCTTCGATGGAAGCGGCGGCGCCGGGGCGGGAGCGGACTCTCGGAGTTGAGCCAGCGTCTGTTTGACCTGGGTTCGGAGGCTTTCGACCTCTAACACGCAGGAGCGCAGATAGGCGGAGACCGTAAGGCCTGCTTCGGCGGCGCGGCGGCGCAATTGCGCTGCTTCCGGCTCGGTCAGGCGGATGGTGATACTGGCGCGCTTCACACTACGATCGGGGGAAGCGGACACGCTGCGGTCCGGTCGAGATTGGCCCGATTCAGAGCCTGGAGCCGGTTCCCGATCCGACGCCGGGGGCCGATCCTGCCCGTGCGTCCGAAGAGGCTGTTCGTGGCTGAGGGTAGCGACATCGTCGCTTAGCAGGTCGTCGTTCCACTCCGGACCGGCAGACTGGGGCGGGGCGGCCAGCGAGGCGAGGAAGCTCGCAAAGCTGGAAGGGCTGACGGAAGATTCGGCTGCTGCTTGCTGCATGGCTAGAAGCTTAATCCGACAAAGGGCAGACTTGAGGCAATTCGGGCCGTGCGCGGGTCCCAGGTTTCGTTCTGGAACAGCAAAGAGCCTGAGGTCAAAAATGGGAGGCGCTTGCGGGGGCAAGGGTGTTCTTATCGCATGGCAGGGATGAGGGATCTGCTATCCCAGGTCTCAGAATCGAGACCTGGGGCACCCGTCATTTTTTGCAAATGAACTTTTCGGATGAAGGATGAGCACTAGTGGGGCTTTGGCTGCTGGTCGGGCGGCTTCGCGTCCGGCGTGGTGGGAATCTCCTTGCCGTCATAGATGATCTTGGAGGTGGAGCCGAAGCGCTTGTAATCGGTGTATTTGATGGTGTCGCGCATGTGCACGTCTTCGGCCGCGTAGCCATGGCCGCCGGAAAAGTGCAGGATTCCCTCGCCCTTGGTATAGACGGGGAACCAGTAGTGGCCGTCGACCTGCTGCCGCCAGGTCATGAAGGGAGGATGCAGGTCCTCGTTTCCCTTGCGGGTATCGTCGGGAACCATCCTGCCGTTGGTGACCACGATCTGGAGATCGGTGGTGTCGACCCAGATGCGGCCCAGCAGGTAGCGCTTGCCCTTGACGATCTGTTTGGGACTGACGTCGAAGGCGTAGCAATCCACCTCGTCCACCTTTTGCCGGCCGACATATTTCACGTTGTACTGGCCGATATCCTCGGCGGTGAGGACAAACGGGTAGCCGCGCTGAATGTCCTGAGAGATCGGAGGGGGTCATCATGACGCGCTCAAGGGTGCTTCCGGGCGCGAAGACCACCTTCTCGGTGCGCTTGCCCGAGGGGTCGAAGATCACGTCGTCGACCTGGTACCACTCGCCGTCCACCTTGTTGTCGTCGTCGATGGTCTGAACGCGGGCGATGCGGCGGTAGGTGTAGTGGTTCAGCGCTTCCTGGAATTCGCTTTCCTTGGCGGCAAACTTCTGAATGATCTCCTCAGGGGGCGTGGTGGGAGGGGTGATATCCATGGGGCCGAAGCCGGCATCCATCGGCATGGGCGTGAACGTGTCTCTATCCTGCCCGAGAGCCGGACGCAAGATCAAAGCGAGCGCAAATACAACCAAGCTCCATCGATTGACTGAACGAATCATTCACCGCATCCCGTCTCAATAGTACGCCGGGGCCTGGTCCCGCCCCCCGGCATTTCGAAAGCCCTGACTATCTACCACGTTAGACGCATGTACAGCGGCGCCGGGTCGCATGAGAATTGATAGGGGATCTACCGGGCTTCTCTCCCGGATCAATTTCGCTCGAGAAGCGCTTTGGCGCCGGTGAGCGGAATCATGAAATCCCCGGCATTCCAATGCACGATTGGTATCAGATTCCTGCGCTGATGTTGACCACGCTTCTGTTGCCGGCGTTTGGTCATCTTTATCTGCGTTCGCGCGATACGCGCACCCTGCTCTGGTTCCTCGCTTTTTGTTTCACCGTAGTGCGGGCGTTCCTGCTCTATTCGGTCGGAGGGTGGGACTTCTCCAACGGAAGTCATCCCTGGGTCGCGGCGGCCGGTCAGGCGTGTGCCCTGGTCAGTTCGGCCCTGTTCCTTGGTTCTCTTTCGCCGCTCCGGTTTCGCATCGGCAAGTTCCAGATTCTCTATGTCATACCGTACTTTGTGCCGATGATCGCGTATGCGGTTCTGGCTTATGGAGTTTTCCGGGGAGTGGCGCCGCACGGCCCCGTTTCGATGGTCTTTCCGGTGCTGGCCGTGATCTCGTTTGCGGTTGCATTCCGCTGGAACGCGGAAAAGGGCAATCTGCCCATATGGATCGGAACCCTGGCCTGCCTTCTGTTTGGCGGCATCGCGGTGTGGCTCTCATTCCGGCACGGCCTTTACTGGCCTCTCGTGCTGGCCGAATCGGGCAACCAGATCATTACCGCGCTCCTGTTCGTCTTTGTGTTCCGGCGTTTTTCGATCGGTGTGGCGCTGAGTTCGATAGGATTCGCGGCGTGGGCTTCCCCGGTCTTGTTTCTCCTGCCGTGGGTCGCGAGCAACCCGGTTCTGAGCCTGAACCTGATCCGCCTGATCGTCCTGGCCAAGGTCATCGCGGCCATGGGCCTGATCCTCCTTTCGCTGGAGAATGAACTGGCTCTCAACAAGGCGACCGGAGAACGAGAACGCCGCGCGCGCAAGGAATTGGAAGCCTATTCGAAGCTGGTCCTCTCGCGCCGGCGGGTGGAGGACTTCGACGGCCAGGGAAAGGAAGTCTGCCAGACGGTGGTGGAGAACAGCCGGTTCGCGCAGGCCGCTTTGCTGCTGCTGCAACCCTCGGGTGTGTACCGTCTGACGGGAGCGGCGGGGCTGGACCAGGCCACGGAAAAGGCGCTCGACGCCCTGGCTTGCCGCATCCAGGTCACCGGGTTCCCGTCGGAGGAGTTCGCCAAGCCGGCGGTTGGCAACAGCCTGACGCTGGAATTGAACCTGGAACCCTGGCTCACGCCCGGGGATGACCTGATGCATCTTCGCTTTACTTCGACGCTCGGCGTCCCCATGCAGGGCCGGGAGGCCACGGAAGGAGTGCTGTTGCTGGCGGGAATGCGCGATAACGATCGTTTGCATCCTCTCCGCAGCGAAGACCTGCTGCCGCTGGAGATGCTGGTGGCTCGCCTGCAGGCAGCGCGAAGCCAGACCACGATGCTGGAGAAGCTGATCGACTCGGAGAAATTTGCGGGGTTGGGGCAACTGGCCGGAAACGTCACCCAGCAGCTCAACAACCCCCTCACGGTCATTCTTGGTTACGCATCGCTGCTCGAAGAAACGTCGCACCTCGATGATCATGAGCGCAAAGGCATCGAAGCCATTCTGAGCGAAGCGCGGCACATGCGCTCGACGCTGCAAAGGCTGTCGAAGATTGCGCGCTCGCCGGTGGGCCCGCGGGCCGCGATCTCGGTGCCCGAGCTGCTGGCGGACATGGAACACCTGCATCGCTCCGAATTTCTGCAGCGGTCGATCGAGTTCCGGCTCAGCGTCTCTCCCTCGATTCCCCGGGTGCTGTGCCATGCGCAACAGTTGCGCCAGGCGGTGTTGCACTGCCTGCAGTTCGCCATGGAGTCGGTGCAGAACCTGGATGCTGCTTCGGACCGAACGGTTCGCCTGGAGGCGTCCGCGGATGGGAACCGGGTGCAGATCGTGGTCGCGCATTCAGGGCCAGGCTTCAATCATCCCGAGCGCGCCTTCGATCCCTACCTTCCGCCCCAGAGCGGCGGGATCGACACGGCCCGGCTGGGCCTTAGCTTGTGCGCGACGATCCTGCGCGATAACGACGGCCAGGCCTCGGCGGTGAACCTCAAGCCGCAGGGCGCCGCGATCCTGCTGGATTTGCAGGCGGCCTAGGTAGCCCCTCTCTGCGTTGATTCCGGGTCTTAGAATCGAGAAGTTTCGGCAGCGTTCAGAGGCAACGAGCGCCTGCCGGTTGATACGATTCTTCTTCAGTTAAAAGAGGGATCGCATGACACGCTCGGGTGTTTTGTTTTGCTTGCCTCGGTGGATTGGCGGTGCTTCTCTCCGCAGCCTTGAACGCACAAACGGTGGCCGTCTACCAGACGACTCCCGACCTGCTCAAGGGCCTATCGGCGCGTGGGAAGCTGCATTTTCGCAAAGCGGCGCCGGGCGCCACGATCCCGGTGATCACGGTGGACGATGCGCAGCGCTTCCAGGAGATCGACGGCTTTGGCGCGTCGCTGACGGATTCCGCGGCCTGGCTGTTCGCGAAAAAGCTGCCGCCGGCGCAAACCGAGTCGGCATTCAGGATGCTTTTCAGCCGCAAGGACGGAATCGGGCTGAGTATTCTCCGCCAGCCGGTCGGCTCGTCGGACCTGGCGGTGACGTTCTACTCCTTCGACGATCTGTGCCAGCAGACCACGACAGCGTGTACCACGCCGCCTGGAGTGGACGATCCGAAGCTGGAGCACTTCTCCCTGGCCCATGACCAGGAATACATTCTGCCCCAACTCAAAAAGGCGGTGGCGCTGAACCCGTCGCTGCGGGTGATGCTGACGCCGTGGAGTCCGCCGGGATGGATGAAGACGACGGGATCGATGCTGGGCGCGAAGGCCGAAACCAAGGAGGCCGCGGCCCTGCGGCCGGAATACTATGCGGCGTTTGCGCAGTACCTTGTGAAGACGATCCAGGGCTACCAGGCGGCGGGGGTGCCGATCTGGGCGCTCAGCGTTCAGAATGAGCCGCTGTTTGCGACGCCGACCTACAGCGGCATGCAAATGCTGCCCGCTGAACAGGCAAAGTTCTTCGGCGATGCGCTGGGCCCGGCGCTGGCGGAGGCGCACCTGAGCCCCAAAGTGATGGCCTACGACCATAACTGGGATCGTCCCGATTACCCCGAGACGGTGCTGAACGATCCCAAAGCCGGCGTGCTGGCCGCAGGAACCGCGTGGCACCACTATGGCGGCGGCCCTGAGGTGATGAGCAAGTTCCACGAGAAGTTCCCGCAGAAAGACCAGTGGGTTACGGAATCGAGCGGGGGAACGTGGCAGAAAGGCTACGAGGGGAAGGGCAACATCCTGGCGGAAGAGGCGGCGGAACTGATTGATGTGACCCGGAACTGGTCGAGGTCGTATGTGCTGTGGGCGCTGGCAACCGACCAGCACCACGGGCCATTTGTCGGCGGCTGCGATACCTGTCGCGGCCTGATCACGATCGATACGGAACGATCGACGTTCAAACCGGAGCTCGACTACTACGTGCTGGGGCATGCCAGCAAGTTCCTGGTTCCGGGCGCGGTGCGGATTGGGTCGGACGAGCCCGGCAGCGGGGTCAAGGACGTGGCTTTCCGCAACCCGAACGGAGGCATCGTGCTGTATACGCTGAATGCGGGAACGGCGAGCCGGGAGATCGGGATCGCGTTCCGGGGCAGGACTTTGACCACAACCCTGCCCTCGGGATCGGTCACCACGTTTGTCTGGAAGCCGTAAGAGCTCAGGCCACACCGCGCGCCGGACTCGAGCAGGAGGGCGGCTACGCTTGGGGGCGCGCTCGGCGGAGGGCCTTCGTGCTCGTGCTCATGTTCGTGCTCGGGCGGCGGGACATAGGCCGGTGGATCCACCTGTCCCCGGTGGCAGGTGCCGCAGCCGACCATCTTGGCCTCGGGCGCGTTGGCTCGGGTACTCTCGATCATCGAGGTGTAGTTCTTGTTGATGTCCATGGTCATTTTGACCATCAGGCGCGCCGTTTCCTTCTCCTTCTTGGAGTCGTCGGCGAAGTTCAGCGCGGGATGGCCGTTGGGCATCTTCTTGACGGGATCTTCCGCGTGGCAGGTATTGCATTCGGTACCCAGGGCCTTGGCCCAGCCATGCATGATCTCGTGCACCTGGTCGCCGGTCAGGGTCTTGGGCAGGACCTTGAGATTGGTCGGCGCGGGGGCCGGAGGATGCGCATGTTCTCCGCCCGGTCCCGGTGGTGGGGCTTGCGCCACGGTGGTCGCAGCAAACAACGCCAGGCCCAGAACAGAAGCCGCAGCAGCAGGAAGGGACAGGGAGGTGATCTTCAAGGGGGAGAATGTCCTCGCAGGTGAGATCGTTTGATTCACAGACGGAATTTTACGGGATAAAGACGCGGCGTCCACTCAAACTTCTGGGGCCGGAAACGCAGGGGTGGCCGGGAATGACGAAACGAAGGGGCCAATCGAACGCTTCGTTGGCCTCGTTGATGCCGATGCGGGGGGTCACGAGGGCCTCGGACACGGCGAATCCGTCGTCGCGCATTTGAAACCGGGAGCGGCGATCGGTGAGGTCGAGTCCATTGTGGCTGGTCCGCAGGATGCCCATCGCCTGGCAGAGGCGCCCGGGGCCGGAGGTCAACTGACACGCCAGGCGGGCTCGGCCGCCTGCAGCCGCGGTTCCGTTCCACGCAAGTCCGCGGTTATGGGCCATCTGCTTTTGGCCGGCGACGGGTTCGAGCGCGCGGATCAGCACGCCGCCGGCCTGCCCCTTGGTTTCGCACGAGACGTTCATGCAGGAGTAGCGGCCATAGATGATGTAGACGTAGGCATAGCCGGCGTGGCCGAAAAGCACCAGGTTGCGGGGAGTGGGTCCGCGGTGGGAGTGGGCGGCGGGGTCGGGCGGGTCGTTGTGGGGCCCAAGATAGGCTTCCGTTTCCACGATGCGGCCGGCAAGGAGGCCAGCGTCGGTCCGGTGGACCAACAGCTTACCCAGGAGGCGGGGGGCAACCAGTTCCGGTTGAGTCGCAAAGAACGATCGTGGCAAGAGCCTGCCAAGTGAGACGGGACCGTTCAGGTCGCGAGCGACAGATTTGGACTTGGGATTATTCATCCGTTTCGAATGCAAGCATGGAAAGCGCCCACCGGAGAGCCAAGGGGATTCAGCTCTGCGGCGGGGCATCTACCGATATAGTTTCGCATTCGTTGCGGCTCGCGTTTGCACGAAGCCCGCTGATGCGGCGCTAACTGTTGGCTTGCTTCTCGGCCAAGTCTCCGATGAACGGCAATTTGAATCGCTCGCCGTTGAAGGCTTTGATCAGCAAGATAATCCAGACGATCAGGAATACCAGCCCGACCAAGGGCCAGATGAAGAGCGTCATCAAGCCAATGAACGGCAATCGGCCGACCACACCGACCGCGATGTCGATCACGATGCAGGCGATGGTGAAGAAGATGGACTGCCAAGCATGAAACCGAACGTAAGAGCTTCGGTTGTAAGGAGCAATCACGAGAAAGATGATCGCCGGAATGATGGTGACGTAAGCCAGGCCTCCGGCGGCGTTGTCGCTGAGTCCGGACTGGCTAAGCGCGGGTGGGTACTGTTCGTTCATGGGTTCTCCTTTGTGGGGACCTGCACAATCCCGCTCTGCCAATGCTGCTGAAACGCTGGCTGCCGGCAGGCTGCTTTGGGTTGGGGTACTTCGGCAAGTCAGGACACAAAGAATGGTGCAGAATGCCCAATCTTCGTTTCGAGACAGAGTCCCATCGCGGCCTGTAAACCATCAGTGCGAATTCCGGGGGCCCATTGCTCGATTCGCCGGCAGTGAGAATTCAGAAATTTGCGGAAGGCGGAATCGCAACCTAGCAGACCCTTAAACGCGATGAAAGTCAAGGAATTTCGCGCCAGCCGCTCATGGTTCGCGGGCAACGGGCGAACCATGGGGCAAGGGCGGTTGCGGATGTGGATGTAGAGGACTCAGTCGTCTATTTGTGGGTTTTCTGCCATTCTTTGAGGATGGCCAGCACTTCTTCGGCGTGGCCTTCGGGGGTGACCTTGGGAAAGATATGGAGGAGAGTGCGGTCGGGCCCGATCAGAAACGTGGTCCGCTCGATTCCCATGACTTTCTTGCCATACATGTTCTTTTCCTTGAGCACGCCAAACTGATTGCACACTTTCTCGTCTACATCAGCAAGGAGTGTGTACGGAAGGTCGTATTTGGCGCGGAACTTGGCCTGGGCCTTGGGGGTGTCGCGGCTGATGCCGAGCACCACGGCGCCGGCCTGCTGGAGCTTGGTGAAGGCGTCCCGGAAGCCGCAGGCCTCGATCGTACAGCCAGGAGTGTCGGCTCTGGGGTAAAAGAAGAGTACGACGGGCTTGCCGGCGTAGTCGGAGAGGCTTACAGTTTTGTCCTCGTCGGTTTCCAGGGTGAAATCGGCGACTTTGCTGTTGAGTTCCATTCGACCATTCCTTTACACGTTCAATAGGCACGTTCACTGGATGGAGGGCCGGAGTGGCCATCAGGATGCATTATTTCCGAGGGGGGCGCCCGGTGTCATCGCAGCGCAAATTAATGGCCCCGAATTTCAGAATTGGTTCGAGCCGCCCCGGAAGACGAAAAGGCGGGTGGCGGGCTGCCGCGGTCGCTCTGACTGCGCTGATTCTCCTTCCCGCGCTCACCTGGGGTCAATACCCGGGGCAGATCAAGAAACCCTCCAAGGACACTCCCGACCTGCGCGCGGTTGCGGTCCTCGAGTGGACCGGGGAACTGGGCAAGCCCAAGGCCTGCCGGATGATTCCGGTGACGGTGTTTGATGGGGAGAAACTCCAGGATGCGAGCATCTACCTGGCCCGGCCTCAGCCCCTGGCCCTGACGGGGGAAGTGGAATACGAGCTGAAACTGAACGGCAAGACCTTCGGCCTGTTCGACATCCAGAATGCCGCCCAGGAACAGGGGACGTGGGTGGGCTACGGCAAGTGGAAAGTCATGCCCGCCCCTAAACCCGCCAAGGCGATCGCCCCGGAGAAGGTCGACGAAGATATCCAGGACGACAAGCCGGTTCTGCATCGGAAGGCGCATGCGGACGGGAGCGGGTCGGGTCAGGTTCCGGTTCCGGGAGCGGAAGCTCGACAGAATCTTCGAACGCGCCGGCGGCGGACGACGATCCGGACCGGCCCAAGCTGCACAAGAAGACTTCCGACAGCGGGAGCAACAATTCCGGAACGGACGCGGGGACAACGGCTTCGTCGGGCACTACCGCGTCGCCGGCTGCCAACCAGCCGACGCCGCAACAATCCAACGCGGTCCCGGCTAACGACATTGGCGACGTCGAATCGGTGGCGAGCTCGTCGGATCCGGACAGGCCCCTGCTCAAGCATGGCAAATCAAGCGGTTTTGGGGTTGAGGTGGTGCCGACGCTGATGGGGTTGCCGTCCGACATGCAGCAGGCGGTAGCGGTTTCCGACGCCAAGAGCCGCCCCGACCATCCCTGGACGTATTCGTGGGCCAATCCTGACGATGAAGGCAAAATGAAGGCTATGGTCGAGGACGTGGCGCGCGCCGCACTTGGATTGTCGGCTCCCGCTTCCGCCCAGCCTGCTCCCAGGCACACGGGCACGGCTCCTGTGAAGCATACCGCCAAGGCGGCAGCGCCTCCATCGCCGCCCGCGACACTGGCGGATGAGCAGTTTCGGGTTTTTGAGCTGGCCTACGGGTCAGGCGCAACGCTGGTGCTGACGGCGCACACCGACAGCCCCCTCCCCAGCCAGAAATTCGTGACGGTGATTGCGCAGCCCGACCTTTATGGCAACGTCCTGGTGCTGTTCAAGAGCGTCACGGACTATGCGCACCTGGATGAGACTCCGCGCATGCGGCTGGTGGATGCCGTGGATGCGCTGGCCGACAATCGCGCCGAACTTCTGTTTGAACTGCGCGGCGACAACTCGCGGCAATTTGCCCTGTACCGTGTTTATCGCGGGACGGCGGAAAAGCTGTTCGTGAGCGGCGGCGGCGTGTACGGGACGGTGAGCAGCGAGTAGCGAAGTCCGATTGAAGAATCGGCGGATGGACTGTCGCGGGTCGAGACTAGAACTTCGACACGGCCTCGAAAAATAGAGGCATGATGGCGCTCGACATGGTTGAATTCGAGCGCATTACTGGTAATAAATCCAGTTCACGGGCGATCCGTAATGTCGGCTACGATACAATCAGAATAGAGTGGGCTTGTCTGCCACTCGCGTGAGGAAACACCACCGAATGGCATCTGTTGTAAGCTCCCCCTCCCCCGAAACCACGATCGTCGTCCCCCCCAAGCCACTGCACGCAGCCCCGGAATCTTCGGCGTCGGTTGTCGTGCACGCTGTTGCCGCCCGGGACGAGGTCCGCATGGGGCGCGCCGCCACGGTCCCGGCGGGAGTCACCTGGCTCACCCTGTCAGTGATCATCTTCTTCCATGTAGGGGCTTTGGCCGCATTCTTCTTCTTCAGCTGGTCGCGCCTTGCGGTCATGGCCGTGCTCTACGTGCTGGCCATCAACGTGGGCATCGGCATGTGCTATCACCGCCTGCTCACCCACCGCGGCTATCAAACGCCCAAGTGGATCGAGTACCTGATGGCCATCTGCGCGACGCTTTCGCTGGAAGGCGGACCGATCTTCTGGGTTTCGACCCATCGCGTGCATCATCAGTTCAGCGATCAGGAAGGCGACCCGCACACGCCCCGCGATGGCGGCTGGTGGGCCCACGCCGGCTGGATACTCTTCGGCAAGGGTCTGCATTCGCAAACCGAGGTTCTCTCCCGCTATTCACCGGACCTGAGCAAGGACCGGTTCCACGTCTGGCTCAGCAAATACCACTGGGTCCCCATCACCGCGAGTGGTTTGCTGTTGTTGGCGGGCGGATGGCTCTGGGGCGGCCTGGTCAATGGCATCGCCATGGTTCTCTGGGGCGTGCTGCTGCGTGTCACGCTCGGACTTCACGCAACCTGGCTGGTCAACTCGGCCACTCACATGTGGGGGAGCCGGCGTTTCGAGACCCGCGACGGTTCGCGCAACCTCTGGTGGGTAGCGCTGATCACGGGAGGCGAGGGCTGGCACAACAACCACCACGCACACCCGGTTTCAGCGAAGCACGGCCTGAAGTGGTACGAAGTCGACCCCAACTACTATGGCATCTGGATTCTTTCCAAGCTCGGCCTCGCCAAGAAGATTCGAATCGCCAAGTTCGACCCCAAGGACCCCAAGCCCGCAGGCATGTGAGAAGCAGGGACCAGGGACTTAGGGACTAGGGACTAGAGAAACGATGGCGCAAGCCTACGGGGATGATTTACGCCGCAAATTTCTGACGGCCTACGACCAGGGCGAGGAAACGTTTGAGGAACTAGCAAGCCGTTTTCTGGTGAGTGTGGGCTGGGCGAAAAAGGTATCAGCTCAACGGAATCGCACCGGGCAGGCTGAGCGCATTCGACACCAGCCCGGCCGCAAGCCTCACGCCGACCTCGAAGCACAGCAAAAGGTGAAGGCTTGGATCGGCGCCAAGCCAGATCTGACGTTATCGGAAATCCAAGTCAGGTTGAGCACCGAGGCAGGCGTGAGACTAAGCCTGCCGCAGATTTGGCACTTGTTGCGGAAGCTCGGCCTGCGTCTGAAAAAAAGTCACTCCACGCCAGCGAGCGCGATACGGAAGCCAATCGCAAGCAACGCCAAGAGTTCGTCGCGCACATCCGAACGATCTCTCCGGAGCGGCTGATCTTTCTGGATGAGAGCGGTGTCACGACCTCGATGACGCGGCTCCGTGCGCGTTAGAACAATCGGGGCCGCGCTCAAAGGCGCGGCCCGGTTGTCTTTGGGCTGCCTGCGCATTGCCCATTTGCTGATCTGCCGGATGAGATTGTCGTCGATCATCGGCACAACTGGCCCGAGTTCGCGCATCAAGTCACGCGGCGAAGTGTCAGGTTTAAAACTCTGCGAGTACTCGCCGGCCAGCAACCCGAGAGTCGACGCCAGGAGATCCCGATAGGCGGCGATCCTGAAAAGAACCCCGGGGCTTTCGATCCTGCTTAACATCTCATCCCCAAGTCGACGCATGCGTTCCTCGGGGGCCATCAAAAGTGGATGGTCGGGATAGAGTTCTTCGGCAATCTCGAACGAATGATGAAGGACGGTTAGTTCAAAGCGAACATCCGGCTTAAGAAATTTCATTACCCATTGCGGGTCTTGTGGCGCGCTGCGTGGGGTAACCCCGAAGACGATCGATGTACTTCCTTCTCCGGAAAACTCGCACAGAATGTAGTCCTCCGGTTCGCGCTCGTCCATCGAGGAAGAATGCACGACCAGACCGACGAACTTGCTACGATCCATGGCGATCCCTCCTCAGTTCGTATCCCCGCAACCGAGGGGCTGCAGCTGGTATTCGTCATTCACGCGGCTCACGGTCCCGATCCCATTAAATCTGATTGTTCGCCCGGTCAGCGCGCCCGCAAGCGTTGTCGCTGTCATGGAACCGAATTGGATGTATTTGCGGGAAAGAATCATGGTCGTGGCGAAATCTCCGAGATAACCGGTGAATCGAAGCAGGGTGTACACGAAAGGATCGCTGCTCTGGAACACGTTGCTCACCACTCCATATAGAGATGTCGAATCCTTCCGGGCCATCGCTTCCGACGCACCAGGAACTTTGGCCAGCTCGCCATGATCGACGTCCAGCGTGAATCGCCCCGAGAAGTAGCAAAATTCATTGCCTCGGTCGGGAAGATTGCCGCCCAGGAGCAACCGCGCCGGCAGGAATGAGATCTGGTCGTCTCGTAATAGCCGCTCGTGAACCGCCTCAAATTTATCGCGAAACGACTCTTCTCCATCGGCCCCGGGCGCCGCCCGTCCAGCGAAAGCGCGGTATGCGTCATTGACCTTCTTCTTACTCAGGTACAAGTCGCAGAGGCGGAGATGATGCGGAGCACAGCAGGCCAAAAGATGGTCCGCAAATTTCTCCACCGTGCGCGTCACTTCGTCGGGCTCGTCCAGTCGCTTCAGAAGATCCCTGAGTTCCGGCTCGCCGGAATTCTGCCAGTACCCTTCCGTCCTGCGTTTTTTCAGCCAGCTTCGTATCAGACCGGCTTCTTCAGCCACCAATTGTTGGGCGCATCCCATGCGCGAAAGGCACTCCACGAGGGGAATCTTTTCCAGCAGTGGCGCACGGTCTCCGGCAGCATGGGAATTCGGCGTGTTCAGACTGACCTCAGTAGCGGTCGAAACCGCCCTCTCCACTGCCACGCTCAGATTCATAAGTACCTCCTCCTGTTCGGAGCGCGTGAGGGCAATCAGCGGGCGTGAAGGAGGATTGACAGACTGGAATTTCGAGATCTGCGGCGTCAGAGAAAATCTTGAGCCTGCGAGAATTTATACCAGCCGCGCGCCTGCCAGTTGTTCCAGCACCGCGAGCGGAACGGATTCGGGCGTGACCATGGCAGCGGGATCGACCAGGAGGGTCTGCTCCAGCGCATATTGGCCGGCGAGCGCGGCGTGGGGAACGGTCTCGGTGTAGACCATCCAGCTGGAACCCGGAGCGAACTGCACGAACTCCCGGACGCAGGTTTCCTGGAATGCCGCGTCTTCCTTCATGGCGTTGTGCAGTTGCATCATGAACTCGTCGTAGGGGGTGCGTTTCCATTGCGGAACCAGGCGACCCATGCCCGCGGCAACGGCGATCTGGCGTGCGGTGCGGGTTAGCGCGCCGACGGGATGAGGCACGTCCAGCTTGCCTGGCGCGAAGCTTCCCACAATTCGCGAAAAGGGCTCGCCGACAGCCCAGTCGCGGGTCTTGTCTGGATGGATGTTGTGGAAGAAGCGGAGAATTCTCCAGCCTCGCGTGGGACGGGTGGGAAACGCGTCGACGTGGAGCAGGTCGTTGCGGCGGCGCAGGGGAAGATCGCGTCCCTTCTCCTCGATGGGACGATAGCTGGCGTAATCCAGGTGCCACCGGTTCTGATAAGGAGCGAGAAAGTCCGACAGGAATTTCTCCACACCGGCCGAATAGCGGCGCATCACGGAATGCAACTGATCGACGACGGCGGCGGGCGTGGATTTTTTGTCCACTCCGCTCAAGCGATCAATTTCCGGTTTGTAGGAGATGTTCTTGTGGAGGCGGCTTCCGGACTGGTGCTGGCCGAGAAGAAATTGAATATCGTCGTCGGGGAGCGGTATGGGAGTTTCAGGAAAGTAGAGAATGCCTCCAGCTTCGAGCGACGCACACCAGGTTTGTAACTGCTGGGATCGGAGTTGCTGGTCCTGTTGAGGATCGCCCGCACCTCTGCGCAGCGCGTCTTTCAATCCATCCATGAATCCCTGATGGAATGCACCGGCATAATCCGCCCTCACTTTTCGAGTTTGGCCCGTACCCACAGGGTCCCGAAGACGGGCAGGGCCACCAGCAGAACAAGGATGCCCGCGGGGAGGCCGACGTACAAGTAGCTATCAGCGTAGTTGACGGCGTGGTGGCCGCCGAGATTCCACACCAGCAGCGCGAAAATGGCAATGCATGTGGACGCGAAGAATGCGAAGAAGGCGGACGCAAAGGACAAAAGCAGGCTGGTGAAGAGGCCGAACCCGGCCAGGGGAAATCCCAGGAATGTTCCGCCGCGTTGTCGGGATTGAGCTGTGTGCGTCAACTTCCCGCCTCTCTCGCCGGGGTCCCCAGCGATAGGTCTTCGTCGCCGGGGTGGTCTCGTCTAGAATACAGTTTCATGGCCAGCAGCGCGCAGATCGAACTTTGGCACGCGGAGAAGGTAGCCACCCAGGTTGAGGTAGGCACCGCTCCCAACGGTATTCACTTTGGAGCGTGGGGAGAAACACGCATCCCCGAGCCTGACCTGGAGCGGCTGGTGGGCGCGGTGCCCTCGACGCTCTCCGCCGCGCTCGCACATCGCGCCTATTACTTCGTTCCGCTGGCGATCGCGGACACCGGCGAGACCATGATTGCGCCCGCCTACACGGTCGATCTGGGCGATCGCGCGGTCTGCCATCGCAATGCGTCGTTTGGAACCACCGAGGCGGTGTTTCTCTCGACGCGCCTGGTGGAAGACCGCTTTGGCCTGGCCTTCGAGTTCTTTATCAACGTGGCGCACAATTTTGTGGAAGTCAGCCGGCGTGCCCGACAGCTTCGCTTCACTGGCATGGTCGCAGGCCGAGGCGCAGGTGCGCGGCGAAACCAGCCAGGACGCATGGGAAACCCGCCGCCGCGCCCAGGACAGCCGCAGTTCCAAAGGCATCGATGAGCGCGCCCGCAACAGCTACATCGAGTCGTCGTTCTCCGACGCGCTGGCCATCTACCAGCTTTCGCTGGCGGTCGATTTCGACTACCACGATCTGAGGGAGCGCGAATATCCGCTGCTGGCCGCGCCGGCGCTGGCGGAACGGCTGCGCCATGTGTCAGGGCTGTTTCCGGCGAACCCGGGGTACGAGTTTCAGATCCTGTACCGGCGCAAGGGGTAGAAGCGACCGAGGATCACGCCGAGTATAGATTCGTGCTCACAAACTCATTGCGGAACTTGGCTGACGGATCGTAGTGCTTGACCAAGTCCCGAAAATCGGCCAGGCGCGGGTAGTGTGGTTGCAGCTTTGCGGGCGCCAGCGTGAACAGCTTTCCCCAGTGCGGGCGCGGCTCGAAGGGTTCCAGTGCGGCTTCGATCTGCGGCAGCACCTGCTTGACCGCCGGCCATTCCGGTTTCCAGGTGAAGTGAATCGCGAGCGAGGGACGCTCGTACGCCATGCTCATCCAGAGCTTGTCGGCGGCAATGGTGCGCAGCTCGGTGATGAACAGGTGGGGCGTGATCTGGTCGCGCAGTTTCTCGACGGCGAGGATCGCCTCGTAGCCGCGGCTGAAGGGCACGAAGAATTCCGACTGCAGCTCCTGGCCGCTTGAAGGCGTGAAGTTCATGCGGAAATGCGGCAGGCGCTCGTACCACGGGCCGGGAATGCCCTGCTGCTCGGTGCAGGCTTCCGCGGAGTGGCCCGGCAAGCGGATGCAGCTTTTGGGTGGCGAGCTTGGCGGAGAAGAATTCGGGCTCCCATTTGTTGGCGTCGCCGGGCGCGAAGCGGCGCTTGATCCAGACCTGCGTGGCGCGGTGATTCTGCCAGTCGGTAAACAGGCTCACGCTGTAGCCGCTGGAGAAGATCTCTTCGAAATGATGCTGCAGGTGGTCGAAGGAAAGATCCTGGTAGACGGACTGCGCCACCTGAAATGTGGGCTGCACGTCGAGGGTCACGCTCGTGACCACGCCCACTGAGCCGAGGCCGACGACCGCGCCAAGGAAACGGTCGCCATCTTTTTCGCGCGACAGGTGAACGATCTCGCCGTCGGCGGTGACGATTTCAAGCGCGGCGACCGGGGTGGCGAGGTTGCCGTTTTTGACGCCGGAGCCGTGGGTGGCGGTGGCGCATGCGCCGGCCACCGAGATGTGCGGCAGCGAGGCCAGGTTGTGCACAGCGTAGCCGCGCTTGTCGATCACCGTGGCCAGGTCGCCATAGCGAATCCCCGCGCCCAGCGTGACGGTGCGCGCTTTTTCATCGAGCGAGACCTGGTCGAGGCGCTTGAGCGAGATCTGGGCCGCGGTACTGTCGGCGATGGAATTGAAGGAGTGACGGGTGCCGAGGGCGCGCAGCTTTGCGCTGTTCTTGACCACCTTCCGCACCTCGTCGACCGAGCCGGGAGTGAGGAGATTGTCGGTGCTGAAGGTGTAGTTGCCGGCCCAGTTGGTGCGCGGCTCGGCGTGCTGGTCCGGGTTCGGTTCTGCGAAGGCGCCGCTCATCATGTTGGCCGCCACGAAACCTCCTGATGCTTTCAGAAACTCCCGCTTGTCCATCGATTCTGCTCCTGCGAAACCGGCGCGCGTGGAGACGGCCGCCGCTCGAAGCTTTCATAGTATCGTCAGCGGGCGGGGTGGAGCGGCGGGTCGGGAATCGATTTTCGGAAGCGGCAGGATCAGGCGGATTCGAGAGCCGCGATCTTTTTCGAGACTTCGAAGGCCAGGGTTTCGATGTCGGTGTGAAAGAGTTTGCGCTCCCGCGGGGGCAACTCTTCGAGAAGTTCGTTGAACGTCGCGGCGTGGCAGGCGGAGAAAGCGGAAAAGCCGGTCGTGTCGGCCATGCGGCAGCTCAACCCGACCAGTTCCGCCATGTCCCACTCGGCCGCGCCGGGACGTTCCGCATGCGGAGCGGACATAATCGAGGCGAAGTCGTCGGGGAGGTTCCAGTCGTGAACCAGCTTCTTGCCGAGTTCGCAGTGATCGATGCCGAAGATCCTCTGTTCCTGCTCCCGCAGGCTTGCCGGAGTGCCGATGTGGGTGCCGAGGAGATGCACGTATTCGCCGGGGCGCACGACGGCCAGGCCGAGCAGCCCGATTCCGTGCAGGACCCCGGCCGTGTAGGCGATCTCGCGATCCATGAAACCGGCCGAGGCAATCTGCTGGGCGATGAGGGCGCAGGCCATGTTGTGCCTCCACAGGGTGCGCATGGTGGGGTGGCCCAGCGACTTGCCGAGGTAGGCCCGGATTCCGACGGTGAGGCAGAGGCCCTGGAGATGGGTTGCGCCGAGTACCTCGATGGCCTGGAGAATGCTCTTGATGGGATAGCGAGGGGCGTACAAGAGGGAGTTGGCGATGGTCAGAACTTCGCTGGCAAACGCCGGATCGGAGGAGATGAGCTCGCCAAGCTTGCCCAGTTGCACGTTTTCGTCGGACGCCAGTTGAAGAACCTTGAGCGCAACCTGGGGAAAGGGCGGCATCCGGAAATGTGCCCAGGAGATTTCGACTTTCTGATCCTCGAGCACTTCGGTTTCCATGGCGGGCTCCTGAGCGGCGCGCACACTCGCATTTGTGACGCATTCCTTTCTTCGGCGGAAAGAGGGGATGTCTTTAGTTTCGACAGCGGAGTTGTCATACGGGCCCGGCCATAACCCACGGCTCAGACCGCGAATGAAAAAACGTGGTTCCGGCCCTGTGGTTTCCCACCCTTGCGCTCGAAAAAATGCGCAAGGATGGGGCACGGAGCATTTGTTTCTCGTTCGCCGAAAAAGAAGATACGGGAGGGTTGGGCTCATTCCGTTCCTGTTGCTGGTGCCAGACTTTGCCGTCGGCGCTGACCCACGTCTGATGGTGATCGTTGATGAGTTTGAAGAGCATTCCGGGCATTGCGAGAGCGTCGGCCGGAGGCGGAGGGGGACCGGGCGCGGGGGACGCGCTGCCTGCGGTCGGCGTTGCCGGAGACTGTTCGGCTGACGGCGGCGCGTCCGGAGCCGGCGTAGGAGGCGCCGGCATGATCGAGACAGACGCGACCGGACTGGTGAGCAAAGTCGCATCTTTTCGGACCTTTGCGTTCACGGGATAGAGTGCGCGCGGCGGAGCCTGCACGGAGACCGCTTTTCCAGTCCACTGGATGGGCACGCGTTCCCAGTGCTTCGTCGCGTCGCGGCTCAGGAACACCGCGCCTTCCGGGTCGACGGCCAGAATGCGATCGAGCATCACCGCCGACGAGACCGCGTTCAGCCCGCTGGGCAGCCGGGGATGACTGGGCAGACGCAGTGTGGCGAGGCTGTTTACCGGCTGCGGCATCACTTCGATCTGCCGGGATGTCGCCGCCTCGGCCGAAAGCGGGCGGGGGCCGGCGGTGGCGGGAGCCATCAGGCTGCCGTGTACCGCGACAAGGTTGGGGGGAACCGGCGCGGGCGGGGCACGGCGGGGCGATTACTGCCTCCTGCTGAGCCATCGAAAGCGGGTTCGTGCCGGCACCGAGTCCGTCGGGCGCTTTTAGCTGGGCGACGGGGGGTGGGGCTCCGGAGCCTGTTCGGTCGCAGCCGGCTTGTTCATACTGAGAGTCGTGGCGAATTCCTCCGCTCGGCTCGCGGGGCTTTGGGTGACGTGTTGCGCCGCAACGGGCGGAGCCGCGGAGGCTGCAGCAGCGTGGGTCGGACGCGGGACCGGAGGCGCGGCCAATGAAGGCATCGCAGACGGGGACGGCAAAGATACCTGGGCCACGGTGGCCGCGGGCGGCACGGATTTCATCTGCACCCAGACCACCAGGCCAATTGCTGCGGCGAGTGCGGCCGCCGGGATCAAGGCTATCCGCCAGTTTGTCTTCCACCATGGCCGGGTTGATTTGACCTCATGCGATTCTGTCTTGACGGCGGCCAGTGGTGCCGCGTCGGCTTGGGCCGCGGCCTGGGCCAGGAAGACTACTTGCCGGCAGCGCGCACAGCCCCCCAGGTGAGCCACGATCTGCGCGCGCTCCGGTTGCGGCAGAGCCTGTTCCACAAAAGCGTTGAGGCTCTCGGCGTCGGGATGAACATCGGGTTGGAGAATTGGATTCATCGCTCCGCCTGCTCCCTGAACGGTTTCATCGGCGATTTTTGCAGAAGTTCTTTGAGCCGGAGGAGATTGGGGTGCACGCCGCCGGCTGCGATGGAGTCTTGCGGGTCGCTCAGATCGCTCAGATCACGCGGATCGGTGGCGAGGGCTTCCTCGGCTGCGCGGCGGCTCAGGCCGCGCCGCTCCAGGCCGCGCAGGATCTGCTTGCGGACCGTGGCGGTCACGCGTTTCAGGCGGCGGCTCACCGTGGCTTCGTGGACTCCGAGCAGGGCCGCAATTTCATGCAGCCTGCGCCCATCGAGATAGTAGGACGCGAGCAGAAAGCGCTCCTCCGGTCCCTGCAACTCAAGCGCTTCTTCAACGGCAGCGGCGAGTTGGGGCAGAGCCGGATCGGGCGCCGGTGTCGCCGCGGCGGGCGCTGGCATTCAGCGGTTTCATCGAGCGCCTGTTCGCGATGGGTGCGCCGGTGCTGGTCGACAAAGCGCTGGGCGAGCGTGGTTCGCAGCCAGCCGATCAGCGAACCGCGCCCGGCATAGGAATCGAGCGGGCAGCGCCGTTCGCCCTCGCGGACGGTCAGCCCGTAGAGCTCCGCGTAGAGACCGTCGGCGAGTTCGCGGCCCAGGCTTTCGTTGCCGGCGATGGCCATGCCGGCGCGGAGAAGCGGCTGCCGGTAAAGGGCAATGAATCGCTCCCAGGCGCGCTCGTGCCCACGGGCGCAGGCGCGCGCCAGCACCAGATCCGATAGCCGGAGGTTCTGAAAGAAGGCGGCCTGCTGTTCTTCGGTTGCTTGCGAAGCCAGGCCCGAGGGCAGGCCGAAATTCTGCGCCATGCCGATGCGGAGCAGGATCTGGTCAAACTCGGGGCGCAAAAGGCCACAGGCTTCGGCTTCGGAGGTGTGCCAGAGTTCGTCGAGCAAGCGCGGAGAAATTGCGCACGGGACAGGCGAGGCGAGGTCCGCCTGGAGGGCAGTTCCCACGGGTTGAGCCGGCACCACGCTCACGATTGCGAAGATACTCCAAAACCGACCCGCCAAAAAACTCTGCAAGATGCTGGCGCGCTCTCGTTCTCTGGACGCAGGCAGGAGGAAAAGGAGAGATATGAGCGATCTGGTCGGGTTGTGGAGCACTGGTCCGGGGCAAACTTGCGCTTGGTTTTCTTGTCGCTGCGGCGGTGGGATGGGGATGGTTTGCAACCGAAAGCGGAAGCGGCGTGCGGGCGGCGGGCGGCCCCGCTGAATCGAATGGTGAGTATCGCGTGCTGGCTCCGATCGAGAGCGGGAATCTTCTTTTGTTCCCGGTCGTTCGCGCCAATGGCAAGCCGGGCGCGGGGAGTCCGTTCCTCACCCTGGACGAGGGGTTCAAGAACGGCTCCGTCGAGGTGACGGAAGCGGGCAAAGTGCGCGGACTGGTGCGGGGGCGCGACAACGGGCCGGCCATCGTGGCGGCGGCGACCAGGTGAACACGCTGGTGCTGGTCAACAATTCCAGCCAGCCGCTGCTGCTGCTGGCCGGCGAGATCGTCACCGGAGGCAAGCAGGACCGCGTGATTGCCAAGGACCGGATTGTGCCTCCCGGCGGCGACCCCATCGATCTGTCCGTGTTCTGCATCGAACCGGGCCGGTGGGTGGAGAGTTCGCCGGTGTTTGGCGCGTCGGCGAAGGCGCCAGTGGCGAGCATCATGGTGCAGCCCACGGTTCGCGAGCAGGCGATGGTCGCCCGGGACCAGCAGCAGGTGTGGAACTCGGTTCACGGAACCATCGCGGCCATGACAGCGGCGCCTGCGCCCACCGGCGGCCCGATGATGCCGGCAACCCCGCCGCCAACGACCAGCTATGCGAAGGCCATGCAGAGCGAGGGACTCAAAGCCAAGGTGGACGAAGCGGCCGCGCCGCTGATGCAATCGCGGGAAGCGATCCTGGCGCAACTGAAGAAGGAGGGAGCGGTTGGCGTGGTGGTCGCGGTGCGCGGAGAAATCGTGTGGGCCGATCTGTTCTCGAGCGCCGACCTGCTCTCGCGCTACTGGACCAAGCTGGTCCGTTCGTATGCGGCAGAAAGCCTGAGTCCGGGCGAAACGCACGCTGCGCCCACGGTGGCCGATGCGCAACGCTTTCTGGAGACGCCCGCAGGCGGAACGGAAACCAGCGAAGGCTCGGTCGGCATCTACCGCTATCGCGAAGTCAGGTCGGGCGGCACGGAGACGTTCGTGCTCGAGTCGCTGTTGCCGGATGCGCGGTACGACGTCCATGTCAGCAAGCTGAAGCTGCGCAATGCGGAGCGGCGGCCGCGTCCGGTGTCGTTTCACGGCACCATGCCACCGCCTCCGGTTCAACCATTGATTCCGCCGGTTCCGGTTGAGCCGCGGCCCATGCCGGATTAACCAGAAGCGGGCGGAGCAACGCGGCAGTTCGCAGCGCGGCAGCGCCAACCATTACGATGAATCTTTGGAGCACGATATGCCAAGGTTCTGGCAAAGTTCTCGATGGCGCGGCGATCGCCGCGGCAATCAAGCAGGAGGTTGCGGAAGAAGTCAGGCGGCTGGCCGCGCAGGGAGTGCGGCCGGGGCTGGCCGCGGTGCTGGTGGGCCATGTGCCGGCTTCGGAAATCTACGTGAAGAGCAAGGTGCAGACCTGCGCCGAACTGGGCCTCTTCAGCGACCTGATCACGCCGCCGGACACGGTCACCACCGAAGACATGCTCGACGTGGTGGCGAGCCTCAACGATCGCGACGACATCGACGGCATCCTCATCCAGCTGCCGCTGCCGAAGCAGGTCGACACCAAGGCGCTGCTCGACGCGGTGTCGCCGGCGAAGGACGTGGACGGCTTTCATCCCGTGAATGCGGGCCGCCTGCAGGCGGGACGGCCGGCGCTCGCGCCCTGCACGCCGGCGGGCGTGATCGAGATTCTCAAGCGCAGCGGGCTTCCGATCGCAGGCCAGCATGCGGTGGTGGTGGGGCGCAGCGACATCGTGGGCAAGCCCGTGGCCATGCTGCTGCTGCACGAGAATGCAACGGTGACGATCTGCCACTCGAAGACGCGCGATCTCGGGGCGGTGACGCGCGAAGGCGACATCCTGGTGGCGGCGATCGGACGGCCGGGGTTCATTACGCCGGAGATGGTGAAGCCCGGCGCCACCGTGATCGATGTGGGCATCAATCGCATCACCACGCAGGAAGAATTCGACCGCTACTTCGCCGGAAATGCCAAGCGCCAGGCGGCGTTTGAGAAGCGCGGCTCGACGATCGTGGGCGATGTGCACCCGGCGGCGTACGAGGTGGCCGGAGCCTATACGCCGGTGCCCGGCGGCGTCGGTCCGCTGACCATCGCCATGCTGATGTCGAACACGGTGCGCGCGGCGAAAATGCGGCGGGGACTCTGACCGATGCTGCGAGTCGGGCTGACCGGCGGGCTGGGCAGCGGCAAGAGCACCGTGGCCGCGATGCTGCGCGAACTGGGAGCGCAGGTCATCGAAGCCGATGAGCTGGGCCGGGCGCTGATGGAGCCGGGGCAGGCTGTCTACGAGGAGATCGTGCGCGCGTTCGGGCCGGAGGTTGTCGATGCCGACGGACGGCTGAACCGGCCGAAGCTTGCGCAGCTGGCGTTTGAGGGCGGCCGGCTGCAGGAGCTGAACGCCATCGTGCATCCGGCGGTGATTGCCGAGCAGCGGCGCTGGATGGAACGAAGTCTTCGCGCGCGATCCGGCGGCGGTGGCGGTGGTGGAGTCGGCGCTGATCTTTGAGGTGGAGCGCGATGCGCAGGCGCGCGGCGAGTCGGACGGGGTGCTGGCCGACTGGCGCAAGCGCTTCGACCACATCATCGTGCTGACCGCGCCGGACGAGGTGAAGTCGCCCGCTATGCGGCGCGGATTGCCGCATCCGGGCCGGCACGCGAAGCCGCGGTTCGCGATGCGCGCGTGCGCCTGGCGCGCCAGATGCCCGACGCGGAGAAGGCGGCGCGCGCCGATTTTGTGATTGAGAATACGGGGGATCTCGACGCGCTTCGCGCCCAGGTCGAATTCGGTCTGGCAGCGGCTCAGGACGGAGAGCAACAAACCGCCATCTCGCGGTTCATTAGAATAGGAACAGTATGGCGCTGTATCCCACCCTGGCCGCAAGAACAACGTCGCGGCGAGCGTGCCGTGGTCGCCCGATTGGAAAGGTTTCAGGTTCGAGAGTTATGAAATTGCGTCGTCTTCTTCTGGTTGTGCTGCTGGTGGGTGGATTCTGGTATCTCACCACGCATCTGCCTTCGGGCCTGGGCCATCTGTCGCTGCTCGGGTACGCAGCGGCTCCAGTTCGCCGCTGGAGCTGACCGAAGCCCAGGCCGCGCCCGCCTACGACGCCGAAGAGCAGAACAACATCGCGGTCTACAAGCGGGTGCTGCCGTCGGTGGTCAACATCACCTCCACGACGCTGGTGTTCAACTTCTTCTATGGGCAGGTTCCGCAGCAGGGCCAGGGTTCGGGATTCATTCTCGACAAGGCCGGCCACGTGCTCACCAACTACCACGTGGTGGAAGGCGCCAACCGCGGCATCGAAGTGCAGCTCAGCAACAAGCATCGCTACTCCGCCAAGGTGATCGGCACCGACAAAGTGCACGACCTGGCGCTGTTGCAGATCGAGGCGCCGAACCTGCAGCCGGTGACGCTGGCCGACTCCTCGGGGCTTTCGGTGGGCCAGAAGGTCTACGCCATCGGCAATCCCTTCGGGCTTGCCGGCACCATGACCCGCGGCATCATCAGCTCCATCCGCTCCATTCGCGGGGCGGAGGGCGCGCCCATCGAGGACGCCATCCAGACCGACGCGGCCATCAATCCCGGCAACTCCGGCGGGCCGCTGCTCAACTCGCGCGGCGAAGTGATCGGCATCAACACCATGATTGCCTCGAACGGCGCCGAGCAGAGCTCCGGCATCGGCTTTGCGATTCCCATCAACACGGCCAAGGCGGTGCTGGCGGACCTGACCCGCTATGGCCAGGTGAGGCGGCCGTCGCTGGGCATCGTGTCGTATGCCATCGGGCCGGACCTGGCGGAGCAGATGGGCCTGGCGGCCGATTCCGGCGTCCTGATCCAGAAGGTGATTCCGGGCGGTGCGCGGACCGGGCCGGGCTGCACGGCGGCAACGAGCAGGCGTATGTGGGCAACACGCCGATCATGCTGGGCGGCGACCTGATCGTGGCCATCGACGGCCAGCAGGTGACCGATCCCCAGGACATCAGCGCGATCATGGACAAGCACCAGGCGGGCGACACCATCAGCATCACCATCCTGCGCGGGCGGCGGCAGATGACCCTCAAGCTGATCCTGGGAGAGGCGCGGGGCGTGAGCACCTAGGCGTTCTCGATGAGATCAGTGGGGTTCGTGGTCTCGCCACCCTTTCCGCAGAAAACAAGCGGAAAGGATGGGGCACGGTAAGTTCCTGCCTGAATGGGCTGTCGCTTGTCATTCAGGCTTGCGGCGTCTAGATTCAGAACTTGACGCCCATTGAGGTGAGAAACTCCCTGACTGCGGGCCAGGCGGCCTTCAGATCGTTGACGGTCTGGATATCCAGAGCAATGTTCAGGGGGTTGGCGGCGACGCCGGAGATGTCCGCCAGCGGCTTCTCGATCGCTGCGATCAAGGTGGCAAGCGCGGCCACCACTTCGGGAGCTGTGTGCAGTGCCTTGTTGGCCCCGGTGAGCCACTTCAGGGCGTCTTCGGCCCCGATTTCAATGCCTTTTTCGATATTGACAAAACGATATTCGCCATCGCGATGGTTCCTCTTCCTGCCGCCGCCGCCCGCGTGGGCGGCTTGCGGACCTGGGTTGACGGCAGCTCCGTTGCCGTATGCGCGCCGTGGTTGCGGCGGCTGGCGGCAAGGGAGCCGCTCACTTTGGCAGACCTCGACGGTCCCGCGCCCCGGCGCCATCCGTTGGAGGAAGGCGTACTCATTCGCCGGGCGCGGCAATTCCGTCGTTTGTCTGGCTTCTCTAAGCGTAGAGAATCGGAGGGATATGTTCGGCAAAGCCGAGAAGCGTGTAAGCCTAGTGCAATAAGGGGATAAGCGCAGAGGGCCAGGCGGGATTGTTGACAGGGCGAGATGGAGTTCGCGGTTTCCCACCTTTCTTCAGAAAAAGCGAAAAGAATGGGGCACGGACGCGTTTACCTGGCCGAGACGAGACTGCGGATGGCCCGAATGCCGGCTTAGCGGATTCGTACGTAGCGGCGGCCGACGATCTCGTATTCGCCGCTCGCCACGCGCGCGATGGCCTCGGTGTAGGCGATGTGCTCCTCGGCAAGGATGCGGTCGGCGAGGGAGTGGGCGTCGTCGGTTTCGAGCACCGGAATGGCGCGCTGCAGCACGATGACGCCGTGATCCAGGTGCTCATCGACAAAATGCACCGTGCATCCGGCCACTTTGACGCCGTAGTCGAATGCCTGCTGCTGCGCATCGAGGCCGGGAAACGCGGGCAAGCAGCGAGGGATGAATATTGAGAATGCGATTGGGGAAGGCGGCGATGAACTCCGGGCGACAGCAGACGCATGTAGCCCGCCAGGCAAACCAGGTCCACGCGGTGCTCGCGCAGGCAGGCGAGCACATCGGCATCGTGCTCGGCGCGGGGGCGGCCCTTGGAAACGAAGACGGCGTGGTTGCAGTCCCAGTTCGCGGGCAGCGGCCAGGCCGGGTGCTCGGCCACATTGGAGATGACGACCGCGATCTCGACGCCCGGCAGCCGGCCGTCGCGAATGGACTGGGCGATGGCGAGGAAGTTCGATCCGCGGCCGGAAAGAAGGATGCCGAGGCGAAAGGCTTGAGGTTCGCTCTCCGGTGCGGGTGCTTCCGCGCTCACGTGTACTGCACCCGGCGCTCGCCCTTGACCACGCGGCCGATCACGTAGAACTTCTCTTCCGCCCGGTCGAGCAGGTTTTTGGCGCGCGTGAACTTGGCCGCGGGAATGGCCGCGATGAGCCCGATGCCCATGTTGAAGGTGCGCATCATCTCTTCCTGCGACACCTGGCCCAGTTCGCGCAGATGCTCGAAGATGGGCAGCACCGGCCACGAGCCGAGTTCGATTTGCGCCTCGGTGCCCTTGGGCAGGATGCGGGGCAGGTTCTCGGTGATGCCGCCGCCGGTGATGTGCGCCATGCCGGTGGTCAGTCCCGCGCCGACCAGCTTCTGAATCACGTGCAGATAGCTGCGGTGGGTCTTCATCAGCGCCGCGCCGGCCTTCTCCTTGATGGCCGTGACGTATTGCGTGGCCTTGTAGCCGGCCACCTCGAAGAGCAACTTGCGCGCCAGCGAATAGCCGTTGGTGTGCAGGCCGGTGGAGGGCAGGCCGATCAGCACGTCGCCGGGCTTGATGCCCGCGCCGGTGACCATTTTGTCGCGGTCGACCGCGCCCACGATGAAGCCGGCCAGATCGTATTCGCCGTCGGCGTAGAAGCCGGGCATCTGCGCGGTTTCGCCGCCGATGAGGGCGCAGCCGTTGGCCTTGCAGGCCTCGGCGAGGCCGGTGACCACGCTTTCGGTCACTTCGGGATCGAGCTTGCCGCTGGCCAGGTAATCGAGAAAAAACAGCGGCGTCGCGCCCTGCACGGCGATGTCGTTGACGCAGTGGTTCACCAGGTCCTGGCCCACGGTGTGGTGCAGGCCCAGCTCGAAGGCGACCTTGAGCTTGGTGCCGACGCCGTCGGCCGAGCTGACCAGGATGGGGTTCTTCCAGCGCTGCAGGTCGAGCCGGAAGAGCGCGCCGAAGCCGCCGATGCCGCCCAGGACGTTGCGATTAAAGGTTTTCTGGGCCAGAAACTTGATGCGCTCCTTGGCCCGGTCGCCGCTGGGAATGTCGACGCCGGCGTCGGCGTAGGTCACGGAATGGGACTTGGATTCGTCAGGCACGATAAGAGCTTTCCGAGTTTAAATTCCCTGCAGGGAGGGCTGACCGAAAGCTCGATTTTAGCAGCCATTGCGCGGTGCGGGGGCTGTGTATCGCGGTGGAGAACTAGCGGGCCGGCGGCGGGATGTGAGCGGATTGTCCCAGGGGAAGGCCTCCGGGTCGAGGCCAGCCGGCGACCAGCGCTGCACGATGGCCTGCGCCACCTTGGCCAGCGTCTTTTCGCCTTCGTTGTCGCCGTTCCAGCGCTGGTCGGCATTGTCGAAGGTGAACGCGGCAATCACCACCGGGCCGGCCTTGGTGGCGATCAGGGCGACGTCGTTGCGCACCTGCGTCGAGCGCGCCGGTCTTGTTGGCGATTGCCGATCCGTGCTCGCTGGTGTCCAGGGTTTCGAGATAGCGCGGGAGGCTGTCGCGGTCCTGCTGGTTGCGCAGCATGTGCAGAAGCGCGCCGCAGAGGGGGCCGTCGCCGGGCAGCGGCGGCCCGTTGTCGAGCGATCAAGCTGACAGGTCGCAAGCCGCTCCATGATCGACGCCATCTCGCGCGCGGTGGTTTTGCCCAGGCCGAATTGCGGCTGGTCGGCGGGCATGGGGCCGGTGGCGGGCACGTAGACCTTCTTGTAGAGCCAGTCTGCTTCAGGCCCGCGGCGCGCAGGGTCGCGTTGATGTGCGTCCAGGCCCAGCCGGTCGATGGCCATGTTGGTGGCGGTGTTATCGCTGAGGATCACCATGAGCGTGAGCGTATCGCCGAGGGTAAGCGCCAGGGGCGCGGTGAGTTCGCCCAGCACGCCGGAGCCTTCGACCTGGTTTCATGCTCGAGAACCAGCTTCTCGGCAAGAGAGGCGTGTCCGGCGCGGATCTGCTCCGCGGCATCGAGCAGGATGCCGAGCTTGATGGTCGAAGCCGTCTTGACCGGCAGATCGGGCGAGAGCGATGCGGTCTGGCCGGTGCGCAGATTGCGGGCGTAGACAGCAAGCTTGCCGTGATGGGCGGCGGCGATGGCCTGAAGCTGCTGGTCGAGCGGCTGGTCTTCCTGCGGGGAGGCATTGGGCGAGCGCCGGTGCGAGAAGAACTGGAAGTAAGGACAGAGCTGGAAGGATGCCGCGAAAAACATGGGGAAAGGGTATCGCGAGAATCCCAGGTCCCAAATCGGGACCCTTCGCAGGCCAGGACAGGCTCTGGGGCACCCACTTTGGACTCGGCGCGTCGGATTTACTTCTCTTTCTCGAAGGTCAGCGAGGCGGAGTTGATGCAGTAGCGCAGGCCGGTGGGACGCGGGCCGTCGGGGAAGACGTGGCCCAGGTGGCCGCCGCAGCGGGCGCAGGTCACTTCAATGCGGCGCATGCCGAAGGTGTTGTCTTCGTGCTCGTGTGACGGCTTTGGAGTCGGCGGGAATCATGAAGCTGGGCCAGCCGCAGCCGGAATCGAATTTGGCGCCGGACAGGAACAGCAGCGCGCCGCAGCCGGCGCAGTGGTAGTTGCCGGTCTCGTGGTTCTCGGTCAGGGCGCCGGTGTAGGGGCGCTCGGTGCCCTTTTCGCGCAGAACGTGATACTGCTCCGGGGTCAGCGCGGCGCGCCACTCAGCGTCGGACTTGACCACTTTTTCAGGTGTCTCAGACATAGGTCTGCCAGTGGAATTACTCATGTCTGTTAGATGCTCGGGGGCCGGTGAAGATACGAATGGATGCCAGGTTCGTGCTCGGCGATCAGTTCGATCTCGACCAGCGCGTCCTTGGGCAGGCGCGAGACTTCGACGGTGCTGCGGGCCGGCGCCAGAACGCCCTCCGGAGCCAGGTACTTGCCGTAGACTGCGTTCATGGCCGCGAAGTCGTTGAAGTCCTTGAGAAAGACGGTGGCTTTGACCACCTGCGCGAGGCTGGAGCCGGCGGATTCGAGGATGGCCTTCAGGTTTTCGAGCACGCGGGTGGTCTGTTCCTGGATGCCGCCGGCGACGATCTGCTGGGTGGCGGGATCGAGCGCGATCTGGCCGGCGGTGAAGAGGAGGTTTCCGAGGCGGATGGCCTGGGAGTAAGGCCCGATGGCGGCAGGGGCATGCGCGGTGGCGATTTTTTCTTTTGCCATGGAGCGATTGTACAGAGCTGGTGAGTCTCCCAGGTCTCAACGCTAGATCCTTCGACTCCGCTCAGGGCAGGCCTGGGGCACCTCCAGTTCGGTGGTTCACTCGTTCTGTTTACTGCCAGACCGCGAGCAGGCCGCCCACGATGATCAGGCCGACGAGCCAGTAGCCGTTGTTGATGAAAAACAGCTTGAATGGCCGGTTCTCGTAGATGCCCTGGGGAAAGCTCGGCGCGGCGAAGAAACCGACCCAGGTGATGAAGCCGATGAGCGCGCCCCAGCCAAAGGTGGTCGCGTGGGCCCACAGGGTGAAGTGGTTCAGCACGAAAGCCAGAATGAAATCGCCGACGAAGGACGCAATCATGCCCGGGATCAGGCCCTTTTTCTGGCTGGGGTCGGGGGTGATGCCGAGGGCCGCCATCCAGGGCTTGGCAAACAGGACAGGCGAGTACCAGACGGCCCCCAGCACCCAGAGAATCACGGCCGAGACGAGAATGGCGACAAGGTTCAGGTGAAGATGATGCATCGGGAAACCCTCCAATATGCGCAGAGATCCGCTCAGGAGCGGTGGAGCGGGGAACACGGGGAGGCTTCCACTTTGGGGCACGCGAAAACGTGTGTCAAGGAGAAATGCGGTCGGGAGGCCATCAGCGGCGCTTGAGGGCTTCAAGTTCGTCGAGGGTGCGGGGCCAGTCGGAGCCGAGCAGGCGCGAGAGGCTGCGGTCGGCCAGCACCTTGCCGCCGGTCTGGCAGCGGGCGCAGTAGTTGGTTTCGTTGTCGGCGTAACGGATGCGCTGGATTTTCTCGCCGCAGCGCGGACAGGGCTGGTTGAAGCGGCCGTGCACGGCCATCTCGGGGCGAAACGCGGTCACTTTTTCGGGAAACTCTTCTTCGCTTCCGCGACCAGGCGGTCCATCCAGAGGGTCATGGTCGAGCGCGTGGCATTCGAAGAGCCGCTGCCATTCCTCGGGCTTGAGCTTGTGGGTGAGGGTGATGGGCGAGAGCTGCGCGGCGTGCAGGATTTCGTCGGAGTAGGCGTTGCCCACGCCGCTGATGAGGCGCGGATCGGTGAGGGCGCGCTTGAGGGTGCGGTTCTCGTGGGAGAGAGCGGCGCGAAAGCCGTCGAGGTCGGTCGAGAAAATCTCCACGCCGCCGGGATCGATGGCTTCGCAGCGCTTCTTCGCCGCGCAGGACGTAGAGCGAGGCGCGGCGTTTGCTGCCGGCCTCGGTGAGGGTGAGGGTGCCGTTGGAGAAATCGAAGGCGGCGAGGGCGTTGCGGCCGGCGAGCTTGGCCTGCGGCGGGCTTCCAGTGCAGACGGCCGGCGATCATCAGGTGCAGCACCAGCCAGAGATCGCCTTCGACGCCGATGGCGATGCGCTTGCCGATGCGGCGGACGGCGTGGACGGTTCGGCCTTCGACGCTGCTGAGCGGCGGATCGACGGTGCGCAGCAGGAAGACCGAGCCGAGCCGCACCCGTTCGAGGTCTGGCCGAGGATGCGCGGCCTCGATGGCGGTGATGTAGGCGGTGATGTCGGGAAGTTCCGGCATTGACTACGAAGGATAACAAGAAGCTAGCTACTAGCCGCTGGCTTCTAGCTCGATCGTGGAGATGCGAACGGCCCCGAGTCCCGCACGAAGTCGCCGGCGGTTTCGTCAACCGGGAGAATGTTGACGGCTGTCGAGTGTGGCGGTTCCGCTTGGGCGACAAACCGGCGATTAACTCAATTGGTCTTGCGTGAAACGCGATATCCCAGGGAGATACCAAGAATCTCGTTGGTGTCCCAGCCGTCTGGCAGGTTCACTGATTGCACAAGGTAGTAAGGCCGCACTGCCAGAGAGCTTGTGATGGGCAGTCGAACACCGATCTGGAAACGGTTTTGCGTGTAGGTTCCGCCATTGGCGTACGGGTTGTCCCAGGGGACGAGAAAGAACTCGTTATTCACAACCAGTACGGGACGCCAAGCGGTGCGGAACGGCAGCACGTAGTCAATGCCGGGGCGGAATCGGAGACGCGCGGAGGCCGAGCGATTGTCGGGAAACCGGCCTTCGATCAGTGTCCGGAGGTTGGGCCGCCACGTGCCTTGAGACCGGCCCACCGTGAGGTTGAGGAGAAGCCGATTTTCATAGGCTGTTGCAGAACCTGGAAAGCGCTGATAGCGATAGATGGGAAGCACCATGAACCAGGGACGAAGTCGAAACGCCACGCCGCCTTGAAAAAAGTACTCGTACAGATCCGAGGCCCCTTCGTCGAACCTTTCGTGGACTTCGAACTCCAGAGACTTGTTCGTCCAAAGTGCGGCGGAGATGCCTTGATCGAGCCAAAGGCCAAATCGTTTATCGTCTTCCGGGTCCTCAGGCAACGGTTGTTGCTGCGCTCTGGCGGCGCCAGCCAGCACACAGCAGCACACGGCCAGTATCAGACTCCTGCACATTCCGCGGGCCTCACCGATCATTTTTCCGTAGGCTTCCCCGCGACCTCAAGCTGGTTTTCCACACTGAACACCCCCGGCACGGTATTGGCGCGCATACCAGCCATGGCCAGATCCGCATCGTTATTCACGGCGCCGACCAGAGTCACGTTTCCGTTTTTCACGATGATGTGGATTGCATGGAAACCAATGGGAGGATCATTGGTGATGCCGCCCGCAGCGCGAGCCACCGAGGGCATGCTACTCCCTCCACCGCGATTCGCTGTGTACTTCTGCAAGGCCGGATAGCTGTAGATGCTTCGGTACACGGCAGCGCGCAGGTTATCGTCGTTCGGAGATAACGGCAGGACTTCAATGTCGTTAATCACGTTTTTGACGCCGTTAATTTTCTTGACCGAATTCTCGATGCCTGACTTCAGCGTGGGGCGGGAAGCCTGGCCGCGCAGGATCACCGTGTCGCCGCCCCGAATGGCAAAGTGGATGTTGTCGAAAACGCCATACTGGGGGAGCGTAACGATTTGCTTGCGAATTTCCTGGGCCATTTTCAGAACGGCCTGCTGGTTGGCGTCTGAGCTCGCGCCCTGGTCCTGCGGCAGCGCCGATGGCGCAAGCAATACGAAGCTGAAGATGCCGGCAATTGCCGGCATGAGCGCACGGTGATTCACAAAGCCTCCTCTCTCGCCGCGTTCCTCCGACAGTGCGGCCCGCCTAACAATGCACTCTCTTAAACCGGTTCGCGGATGTGGCCGACCCCGGATTCCAATGGCGGCCACCGCGCGACGCAGGGGTGAGGCCAACCGTATACAACCGATTCCTTGGGTTTGGCAAGAAATAACTAAAATGGCCGAGACTTCCTGCCACGGATCAACGCACGAAGTAGCGGGGAGCTGTATTTACCGCACCGGCCACTCGTCGACGACGACTTCGAGGTCGTTGAGCTTCTGGATGGCGGCTTCGACGTTGCGGCGAACGATGGCGCGTTTTTTGCGATCGGCGAGGGGCGACTCGGCGATGGCGACGACGCGACCGTACTTCCATGCGGCGGGGGGCAGCGCGATCAGCGCTTCGGCCAGATCGGCAGGGTGGATCTGCAGTTCCTGACGGCGCGCGGCTTCGGGTCGCAGCATGCCGCCCTCGCCGAAGGAGCTGGGATTGGGATCGGTCATGCTGACCCGCAGAGTCAGGTAGTCGGTATCGGCACTGATGAAGGGGTTGGCCCACTCGCGGGGTTCGTGGACATTGATGTAGAGGCTCTTGGTGGGGAGAGGAATTTTGGCGAGGGCGGCGCGCTCGCGGTCGCGCTCGGTGGCCGCCGCCTGCGCCTGTTGCTCGGCCTTCTCGGCCGTGTGGGCCACGCCCACCACCGCTTGTTCCTCTTTATGACAGGCAACAACAGCCACGGCCAGAAGCAGCGCCATGGCTGCAAATCCTTGCATCCGGTAGCGGCGAATCACGAGTCCAGCATAGCAGGATGCGTCATTCGCCCTTCCACGCGGGAGGGCGCTTTTCGAGAAAGGCGCGAGCGCCTTCGGCCTTGTCGGCGGTGGAGGAGATCGCGCCAAAACGGGCCGCCTCCCGCAGCATTGCCAGTTCCAGCGGCAGGCCGAGACCTTCGTCCACCGCGTGCAGGGTTTCGGCGACGGCAAGGGGCGCGTTGGCGGCGATTTCCATGGCAAGAGCCTCGGCGCGGCTCATGAGTTCGGCGGCCGGGACGACTTCCTCGACCAGGCCGATGCGGAGCGCTTCCTGGGCGTCGATCACCGCCCCGGTGAGAAGAAGCTTAAGGGCAGCGCCGCGCCCCACCAGACGGGGCAGGCGCTGGGTACCGCCGTATCCGGCGATGATGCCGAGCTTCACTTCCGGCTGGCCGAAGCGGGCATCGTCCGCGGCGATGCGCAGAGTGCAGGCCATGGCCAGTTCGCACCCGCCGCCGAGCGCAAAACCCTGGATGCAGGCGATCACCGGCTTGCCGAGCGTCTCAATGCGGCGGAAGATGGCCTGGCCGCGGAGGGCGAAGGCCCGGCCCTCTTCAGGCGGAATCGAGGCAAGCTCGCGAATGTCGGCTCCCGCGGCGAAGGCGCGGCCGCCGGCGCCGGTCAGAAGAACGACCCGGGTGCTCGCGTCATTGGACGCTGCCTCGAAGGCCGATTCCAGTTCAACCAGGGTGGCGGTGTTCAGTGCATTGAGGGCTTTGGGGCGATCGAGCGTGATCACCGCCAGCGGCGGGCGATTCTCCACGCGGATATTCGCGAACTCCATGCGAGGACGAGGTTACCAGACGAAGTTTCCTGGTGGGAAAATTTCGCACCGTCACATCCAATGTCTTCAGAGTTGGAGTAGACTGCGCTCGCAAAATTCCGCGGAGGCACGATGCGCAGGAAAGTGGTGGCGATTCTGGGCACTTACCGCAAAGGCGGGGCCATCGATACCGCCGTCGAAGCCATCCTCGAAGGGGCGCGAGCGAAGCGGGCCACCACGCGGACGATTTATCTCACCGACCACCACCTCGAGTTCTGCACCAACTGCCGCCAATGCGTGCAGGAACCGGGCCCGGAACGCGGGAAGTGCAGACATCAGGACGACCTGGAAACGATTTTGACCGGAAATCGAAACAGCGGACGCAGTGGTATTAGCCAGTCCCGTGAATCTCGGGAATACCACGGCGATCTTCCGCCGGTTTATGGAACGCCTGATCGGCTACGCCTACTGGCCGTGGGGGCAATCAACTCCCGCACCCCGGAGCAGGGTACAGACCCTCAAGGCTGTCCTGTGGCCTCGTCCGCGGCGCCCGGTTTCATGATTCCGCTGTTCTCAGGAACCCGGGCGGCGTTACGCAAGACGGCCAAGTCTGGGCGCGAAGCCGGTGGCCAGTTTATGGCTCGGACTGAGCGCCGGTAAAGTCCCCCACAAGCTCTCGGAGGGCATGGTGGCGCGGGCGCGGCACATTGGGATGAAGCTGGTGTAGCGCCGAGAAATGCCGGGCCCAAAAGGAAAGGGGTGGCTGCTTGAGCCACCCCGAAAGTCACAAGCCAGTGATGTACAGGCTTCAGGAGACAAGAACAGCGTAACTCGCACGCAGATCGATGTCTTGCGTCGTTCGAGGGACTCCGGACTCCACCCATGGGTGGAGAATTGAGGGGGTTTTGCCTCACAGAACACGGGACTTCTGGGCATTCGAGGCCCTGGCGAATTAACTTGGAAGAGCGCATCCTTTTCAACGAGTCCGAGACGGAACCCCGGAAAGGCCGCGCTTTGATCCTGTGTTCCTCATTCGTGCCAACCCGGTAGTTCGGCCGAGCCCTGCGCAGGCCCCGCGACGGCTGCGCACGTGTCGGATCGCATGCGGGCTGGTGGCGGCGCTTCTGCTCGCAGGTGGCCCTCCTGGAGTCGCGCTGGAGCCGTCAACACCGCTGGCAAGTTTTGGCCGGCAGACGTGGATGATGGAGAACGGCCTGCCGCAGAACACCGTCAAGGCGGTGCTGCAGACGCGCAACGGTTTTGTCTGGCTGGGCACCGAAGTGGGGCTGGTGCGGTTTGACGGCAACGCGTTCGAAGTCTTCGACAAGACTTCGAATCCGGCGCTGCCCGGAAACGATGTGCAATGCCTGGTCGAGACCCGGGACGACGCTCTGTGGATCGGCACCAGCGAGGGGCTGGCGCAGTGGAAGAACGGCGCCGTGAAGTCGTTCACGACCCAGGATGGTCTGCCGGGAAACGATATACGCGCTCTGGCCGAGGATTCATCGGGCACGTTGTGGGTCTATACCGATGAAGGGTTGGCGCGGCTGGGCGGGCAACAGCGGTTCGAGAAGAGCGAGGAGTGGCGGCCTGGAACGCCGATCGCAACGCTGACAGGCGGCGGGATGACCGGGACATGGGTCGATACTCCTCCCCATGCCGGGGACTGGAAGCAGGCCGCGGTGTGGGCAGGCTTGTCGAAAGACGACTTGTGGTTCCTGGTGAACTTCAACAACGGGGCCACCGGGGTAGGCAACAAGAGCACGCTGGTGCTGGGAGGCGGAGAAGCGCCGAAGACGCGCCTGACGGTGGGCCAGGAGTTGCCGGGCAGCCGCATCCAGGCACTGCTCGCCGACCACCAGGGAACGCTGTGGATCGGCACCAATGGCGGCCTGGCGCGCTGGACCGGGGGAAAACTGGAGCGGCTGCCGGTCACCGATTCGCTGGCGACGGCGTCGGTGCTGGCACTGATGGAAGATCGCGAGGGCAATATCTGGGCGGGAACCGAGACCGGCGGCCTGCACATCCTGCGCGACCAGCGTTTCAAGGCCTACAACTCGCGGGATGGGCTCGCTTCCGACAACATCACCACCGTGGTTGAAGACCGCATCGGAGCGCTGTGGGTGGGAACCAACGGCGGGGGCCTGAATGTGCTGCTGACCTTTGAGGGCGGCCGCTACGGAATGGGGAATTACACCGTGCGCAAGGGACTACCCAGCGATGTGATTCTTTCTCTGGCGGCGGCTGCCAACGGCGACATGTGGGTGGGGACTCCGGATGGCCTGAGCAGGATTCGGCTGGGGCAGGTCAGCACCATTACGTCCGCGGACGGGCTTCCCGACGACTTCATCCGCTCGCTCCTCGTGGATACTGACGGATCGTTGTGGATCGGCACGCGGCGGGGGCTGACCCACTGGATCCGGCCGCTCGAAGGGGCTGAATCTGGGCATGCGCATGGAGACCTTTACGCAGGGCGACGGGCTGGGCAGCGACCTGGTCGGCGCCATGGTGCGCGATACGGGCGGCGATCTCTGGATCGCGACCCTGGCCGGCCTTTCCCGCCTGCATGAAGGCAAGATCACGAACTTCACGACCGCCGATGGTCTTTCGAGCAACGTGATCACGGCCCTGCTGCCTCGGGCCAAGGGGACGCTGCTGATCGGTACCCAGGATCACGGCTGGAACCTGTGGGACGGGCAGCATTTTTCGCGCGTGACCCAGGACCGGCTCAAGACCACATCGATTCACGCCATTCTCGACGATGGCCACAACCATCTCTGGTTCGCCACCGGCAACGGCATCGCCCGATGCGACTGCGCCGGAATTGCCGGGGCGATGGAAGGCGTGGATTGCCTGAACTGGATCGAGTTTACGACCGCCGACGGCCTCATCGGCCGCGAGACCGCAACCAACAGCCATCCCTCGGCCTGGCAGGGCAAGGACGGCCGCCTGTGGTTCGCGACGCCCAAAGGGTTGGAGATGGCAGACCCGGCGCATTTTCCGGTCAATCCTGTGCCGCCGCCGGTGGCCCTGGTGCGGTTTGCGGTGGATGATGTTTCGCAGCCGCTGGGAGGTACGGACAATTCGATCCGGGTTCCGGCGGGGCACAATCATTTTCAGTTCGAGTATGCGGGGCTGAGTTTCGTCGCGCCGCAGAAGGTGCGCTACCGGTTCATGCTCGAGAATTTTGATCACGCCTGGACCGAGGCGGGTTCGCGCCGCACTGCCTACTACACCAACATTCCTCCCGGCCGCTACACGTTCCGCGTGCAGGCAGCCAACAACGATGGGGTGTGGAATACGCAGGGCGCGACCCTCGTATTCGAACTGCGCCCTCATTTCTACCAGACGCTGTGGTTCTTTGCGCTGCTCGGCGCAGCCATGGCGGGGCTCGTGGTGCTGCTGCTGCGGATGAGACTGGTGCGGGCGGAACGCGAATTTCGCGCGGTGCTGGGCGAGCGCAATCGCATTGCCCGCGAGATTCACGACACACTCGCGCAGGGCTACGTTGGCATTTCGGTGCAGCTGGAACTGCTGAGCGAACTGCTCAAGCAAAACAAGCCGGCGCGCGGCCGTGAAGCACCTGGACAAGACACGCGAATTCGTGCGCGCCGGACTGGCCGATGCGCGGCAATCGATCTGGTCACTGCGCTCGCAGGATGCGGGCGAGGTCACACTGCCGGTGCAGCTACGGCGCATGGTCGAGCAGGCAGACGGTCATGGCATCGAAGCCAGCTTCAGCATTTATGGCGCGTACCGCGCTATGCCGCTGGCGAACGGAGCGCGAGATTCTGCGCGTGGCGCAGGAGGCAATCCATAATGTGAAGAAACACGCCGGCGCGCAGAATTTGACGGTTCAACTGGAGTACAGTCCGGGCGAGCTTGCGCTGGAAGTGCGGGACAACGGGCGCGGGTTCGACGCGGACCATGGCTCGAGCAACGGCAAGTCGACGGAGTCCGCGGGGACACTATGGGCTGACCGGCATGCGCGAGCGGGCGGCGGTGATCGGCGGCGAACTCGAAATCGTCAGCGTACCCGGTGTGGGAACAACGATCCGGCTGCGAACGCCGACTCCCAAGGGAGTGAAGGAGTGACTGTGACAGAGGAATCGATTCGCGTCCTGGTCGTGGAAGACCATCACGTGGTGCGCCAGGGTCTGGTGGCGCTGCTGAATGTTGTCGACGGCCTGGAAGTGGTGGGCGAGGCTGCCGACGGGGTGGAAGCGATAACCCAGATTCGCAAGCACCAGCCCGCCATCACGCTGATCGATCTGCGCCTGCCGCGATTGAGCGGGGTGGAGGTGATTCAGCGCATCCGCATGGAGAACCCGCAGGCGCGCTTCATCGTGCTCACCACCTACGACGGCGACGAGGATATCTACCGCGCTTTGCAGGCCGGCGCGCGCGCTTACCTGCTGAAGGGCATGACCAGCGACGAATTGATTTCGACCATCCGCGCGGTGCACGCCGGCAAATCGCACATCCCGCCGGCGATTGCGCAGCGCCTGGCGGAGCGAATGGGCACCGAAGAGCTGACCCCGCGGGAGTTCGACGTGCTGGAACAGATCGTGCATGGCAAGAGCAACAAAGAGATCGCGACTGAGTTGGACATATCGGAGGCCACGGTGAAGACCCACATCAACAGCCTGCTGGGCAAACTCGGCGTTACCGATCGCACCCAGGCGGCGACCGCGGCCATCCAGCGCGGGCTGGTCACCCTCGAATCCCTCAGAAAGCCGAAACCATGAAGATAAATGGCCGTGAGACGGAAGCGATTTGCCGCGGTTGCGAACCTGCTTTTGCCTGCTTTCCTTTTGCTGGTTGTTTCGACCGCGATGCAGGCGCAGAAGGGCACCTGGCGCCAGGCAACGGATGCTGAACTTGCTTCCCTGCTGCCCTCGCGCGCGCCGGTAGAGAAGGAGCACATTGAGACCGAGATGCGCACCGCGTCGGGCATTGTGGATGCGCGGGGACGATACATTGCCGGGGTGGTGCTGCTGACGGCGGGCTACTCGGCTGACGGCAAGTATTCGCACTATCTGCTGGTGCAGGCGCCGATACGGATCGGGGGAATCGCGCTCAAGCCGGGAGAATATGTCTTCGGATGGGACCGCGCCAAGTCCGGCGACGCGCTCAGCGTGCGCTTTCATGTGGCCGCGACGGGCGTGCTGGTGGGCACCGCGGAAGCTCATCGCATGACGGGCTCCACCCGTGTCGAGAGCCTGCACATCTGGCCCCCGGGCGACAAGGCACTCGTGCAGATCGGCCGGTTCGGGCTGGCGTATGAATTAGAGGACAGCGGCCAGTGAAGTTGGTCTAGCGGCCGATCACGATCACCGTAAAGGTACCGGCCTTGATGGAAGGCCAGGGGTGGGGGCGGTCGGCGGTTGGAGCCGGAGGCGGACCGAACTCCGCGGTAACGACATACATGCGATCGGTGGAAGGATCGTAAGTCATGGTGCGGGCGCCGCGCTGGGTCGGCAGGCTCTGAATGGTCTTGTAGCCGGGCGAGGAAGCATCGACCACCGAGAGGACGCCGTCGCCGGAAGAGGCAAAGGCCAGTTTGTGAGCCGGGGAATAGTTGGCGGCGTCGGGACCGTCGCCGATGGCGGGTGTCGCCAGTACTTTGCCGCTTTCGGAGTCGACCACGGCCATCTTGTTGCCATCGCAGACCGGGAACAGGCGGTGACCTGCAGTGTCGAAGGCCAGACCGGAGGGCGAGTCGCAGCCTGCAGGCCACTCGGCGGTCAGCTTGCGGGCGTGGGCGTCGAGGCGAACGATTTCGTTCTTGTCCTCGATATTGTCGAAGACGATGCCGTTACCGTCGACGGCGGGAAATTCGGGTTTGCCGGGCAGGGGAATGGTGGCGACCACTTTGCGCGTCGCGGCGTCGACCACGGACACGTCCTTGCTGCGGCCATTGAAGGCCCACACGGTCTGCGTGGCAGGCTCGAAGACGATGCCGTCAGGGTTGGTGCCGACCGGGATGGTAGCAACGGTGGCGAGCGATGAGCGATCGAAGACGACTACCGCGTTGCCGCCGCCGTCGGAGATGTAGCCGAACTTGCCGGCGTTGTCGAGAGCGACACCGTGGGTTCCATGCAGGCCGGTGATGGCGCCGATGGGCTTGCCGGTCTGGGAGTCGATGACTTCCACGCGCGGGCCATGGGTGATGTAGAGGCGGTGGGCAGAGGAGTCGGCGAGCAGGTAATCCCAGCCGCCCTCACCGCCGAGTTTCCAGTGATCCAGAATGTGATAGGGCTGCTGGGCAGCCAGAACGGCCGGCGCCGCAAGGAAGAACGCGAGTGCTGTTGCTGCGAAAGTGCGCGGCGAGCGGGAAGAACCAATAGTTAAGAAAGCGCATTTCAGGCTCCTGGTGGGACGGGCGAAGGATAGCAGTTCAACGGAACTCTGACGGTAAAGACGGGCAGCGCGCGGTTCAGGACGCACGCAGCATTGCGTCGTCATGTTCAGTTCATCGATAAAGGCGATTGTGCCGGCCATCAGACGCATGGGTCATGCATTAACCTCAAGGAGCAGATCAAACCAACCCGGGACCTGTTTGTGCGCATTGTTCTTTCGACTATTGGCACGTATGGCGATACCAATCCGTTGATTGCGATCGCGCTGGAGCTGAAGCGGCGCGGGCATGTACCGGTGATGGCGTTGCCGGCTCTCTATGAACCGAAGATCCGCCCGCTGGGGCTGGAGTTTCACGCCGTGCGGCCGGACATCGATCCGAAGAACAGTGTGCTGGTTGAGATGACCTACGACGTGAACCACGGGACCGAGTACGGGCTGAGGAGCTTTCTGTTTCCGAAGCTGCGGGAGACGTATGAGGACCTGATGGATGCAGCCACTCAGCCGGAGCGCGCCGACCTGCTGCTGCTGGGCGAACTGAATTACGCGGGGCCGCTGGTGGCGGAGATCACGGGGATTCCGTGGGCCAGCTTCGTGCTGGCGCCGCTGTCGTTTTTTTCTGCGTTCGATCCGCCGGTGCTGCCGCCTTATCCTCGCCTGGCGCGCGCCGACAAGGCGGTGCCGGGGATGGGGAGAGCCATTCGGCGACTGGCGCGATTCACGACTCGCAAGTGGCCTGAGCCCATCTACGAGTTGCGGCGGGAATTGGGACTGGAGCGCGGCGCGAATCCGCTCTTCGACGCCAAGCACTCGCCCTACCTGGTGCTGGCGTTGTTTTCGCGGGTGCTGGGAGAGGAACAGAAAGACTGGCCGCCGAATACGCGGATCACGGGGTTCTGCTATTACGACGCGGATGCCGGGAATGCGAAACTGCCGGCGCACCTGGAGGCGTTTCTGTCGCAGCGGGCCGGCGCCGGTGGTGTTTACGCTGGGATCGGCCGCGGTGCTGGCGGCGGGAAAGTTCTATGAGCACTCGGCGCGGGCGGCGATGAAGGCTGACGTGCGCGCGGTGCTGCTGATCGGCGCGGATCAGCGCAACCGGCCGCAACTGGAGTTGCCGGAGTCGATTTGCGTGGCCGAGTATGCGCCGTATTCAGCTCTTTTCCCGCGCGCGGCGATGGTCGTACACCAGGGCGGCGTGGGCACGACGGCGCAATGCCTGCAGGCCGGCAAACCCATGCTCATCATGCCCTACTCGCACGATCAGCCCGACAATGCGCGGCGCATGCGGCGGTTGAAAGTGGCGCGGGTGATCCGGCGCGGCGAGTATACGCCGCTGCGCGTGGCGCGCAAGGTGCGCGAGATGCTGGAGGAACCGAAATTCGCGCGTCGCGCGCAGAGCGTTGCCAGGATTTTGGCGCACGAGGACGGCGTGCGCAACGCGTGCGATGCGCTGGAAGAGTTGTGGAAGTCGACCCGGCGGTAGACTGAGAGTCGCTGCTTTCCCAGGTCTCAAATGCGAGACCTGGGGCACCCAGCTAAGAGCTGGAAGCTGTCTTACTTCCCCGCATAATCCTTTGTCTGGCCGGTGCGGCTGTTGGTGACGGAGAAGCTTCCGTTGTCGGATGCGACCACCTTGAAATATGCGCCGTCGGTGGTGGTGCCTTTGGGATTGGCGATCAGAGCTTCGGGGCTGTTGTGGGCGGCGTCGGAGCCCTCGGCGGTGTGGACCATGTAGAGGTCCTGCATGCCGGGGCTTTCGTGAATAGTCTGCCAGGCTTCGGGGCTGCCGGCCTTGTGCGCGCCGTTGTTCATGATGGTCACGCGGGGATGAATCGCATCGACGATCGCGCGCGCGTTGGAGAGATTCATGCCGTGATGCGTGGCGAGATACAGGTCGATCGGCGGGATGGGATTCGTGGGACAGACCAGCGCGATTTCTTTGGCCTTGGTCAGGTCGCCGAGATCCAGGAAACGAAACTTGCCGTAGGTGACGAGGATACCGACGGAACGGGCGTTCTCGCTGGGGTCCGCTTCGGCCTTGGGTTCGGAGGCGCAGTAAGAATTGGGCTGCGGCTTGATGCCCGGGATGAGCTGATGTGCTCTCCGTCGGCGGTGAGCACGATGGCGCTGAGGCCGGGGAGGTCGATCGTGTCGCCGGGATGCACGACGCGATGCGGCTTGCCTTCGATGGCCTTGAGGTACGCGGCATAATCATGGCGCGTGATGTCGGAGTCTTCGCGATTCTCACCGTGATCGAGAAACTCGCCGATGGGGACGCGCTTGACGAGTTCCGGCACTCCGCCGACGTGGTCGGTATGGTAGTGAGTCACGAGCAGGTGATCGATTTTAGTGATGCCCGCATCGCGCATGGCGGCCTGCACGCGGTCGGCATCGCGGCCATTGCTTCCGGGCCAGCCTGTATCGACCAATAGAGAAGCCCCCGATGGAGCCACGAGCAGAGTGGACTGGCCGCCTTCGACGTCGATGGAGTAGATGCGCAGTTGGGCGGCTTTATTTCCCTGCGCAAGGCCGGGCGCCAGGGCCAGCAGGAATGTGACTATGCACGCGGCAAGGGCGGAATTGAAAGCTGAACGAAGAAGGGAAGCGAGTGGAACAGCCGATTCGCATTTGCCAGCAGTGTAAACGACGCAGCTGACGCGTGGAAGAGCGCCGATTAGAAGCGGAACAGGTACGAGGCCTTGACGAAGATCTGGCGGCTGTCGTTGAGGTACTGCGGGGAGCGCGGCGGGACGATGTTGTCCGGATCGCAGGCGCCGTTGTGCAAGCCGGTTGCACAGCGTGCGGTCGAGATTCTGCAGATCGTCGTTGTAGCCGACGTAAATCGCCGTCCCGGGGTGCGGCAGCCAGGTGAGCAGCGCCTCGGTGCCAACCTGCTTGGTGTGCTGCAGCGAGGTCTCGAGGGGATTGGCCAAGGTGGAGTCGTACTCCACGATCACGCGAGCGGAAAATGCGCGGGTGAACTGGTAATTGACGCGCGTGCGCAGCGTCTGGCTCTCGTAGACAAAGCCATTGTCGTCCGCGGCAAAATCGCGATCCAGCAGATACGTGTTATCCGCAGTGAGCTGATGCAGCGGCTGCAGGGTGAGATACGCCTCCGCCGACTGCTGGTTCAGCAGCGAAGGAACGCCGCCCGCCGGCGGGTTGTAATTCACGTTGCCCCCGCGAACGGCCACGACGTTGAAGCTGAGCTGCGTAAGCGGAGCGCCGCGCGTAAACAGTCCACCGTAATTCTGGGTGAAATTTTCGTTTTCCGTCAGCAGGGTTCCGTCCTGCGGACCGAGCGTGTCGGAGCTCTGGCCCACGATCGGCGCAAACATCACCCGGCGGGGCAACTGCACAAACGGATCGAAGCTGGAATAGTGGGAGACGCGGTTGCCCTGGTGGTCGAAAGCGATGCTCTGGCTGGTTTCTACGCCGACGGTCTGGAAAAGCCGGTGGCTGGGGAACCATTTGTAATTCGCCCAGGTCTGGTTGGAGCGGATGTTGGACGTGGGAATGAATCCGACCTGCGTCTGGAAATTGGTGCCGTAGTCCTTGTAGACCGAATCGAGATTGAAGGCATGGCTGTTGCGCTGGACTTCGAAATTCAAGGCCGGGCCCCGGGTACTTGCCTCCGCCGTCCGTAGTGTCCTGGGTCGAGCTCTCGGCCGCCTGCCCGGCCAGTGTCCAGTGTTCATTCATGCGCGAGGTAAAGTCGACTCCGCCGACGCGATTCCATCCGCCGCCGAACTCCCTGTCGGTGTAGATGGCCCCGACGCTGAAGTTCCTGCCGAAATCCTGCGAGACGCGGCCCACGGCGAACGTTGCCCGCTTGCCGTAGAGCGGATCTTCGGGCGCGGCCGTCTCGCCGGGATCGCGATCGTCGATAAGGAACGCGCCAATGTTGGTATTGTCGACTTTCCCCGTCATGCGCGCGCCATAGGTGGGGTGCACGATGTTGCGCGTGTAGACCAGGTCGATGGGCGTGGCAAAATAGTTTGCATTTTCGAGGAAGAACGGGCGCAATTCCGGAAAATAGACGGCGTAACGCTGATTCACCGTGAACTGCGGCTGCTCCGATTCCACCGTACTGAAGTCGGGATTGATGGTGGCGTCGAGCACCAGGCTCTCGTTGAAAACCACCTTGGCTTCACCGCCCGCCGCGCCTTCGAGGTGTCGCGAACTGAAGTAAGGATTCAGCGGATCGAGGTCGACGAGGGAGCGCTCGTTCTGCGCCAGCACATAGGGGTTCAACTGCAGGTTGTGCGAACTGGCCATGCCGGTCATGCCGTGCAGAGTCCCCTCCTGGCTGAGCACCCCGGAGGTGCCGGCAGAGATGCGCGGCCAGTAGTCGACTTCGCTGTTACGTGGCAGGTTGCGCGAGAAGACGACTCCCCAATCGGAACTGAGCGAACGATAACGAACGCTCTGGAACGGGATGCTGATCAGGGCCATCCAGCCGTCAGGGGTGACGTGCGCCTCGGAATCCCAGACCTGGTCATAGCTGTAATCGGGATCGGAGTTCTCGCTCCATTCGGCGTCGGCCTGGACGCCGGCCGGATTCACTTTGAAGAGAACGCCCTTGCGGCGGTCCTGAAAGGGGTCGAGGAGCACCGCGACATTGTCGTCCTTCAGAATGTTCTCCCGGCGCGCGAGGTGGCCGCGTATGTCGGCCGGCCGGTGATCCCGACAGATGAAAACAACGTAAAGCGCGCTGCGCGTGTGGCCAAGCCACACCTCCGTGTCTTCGGTGGCCGCTTCGCCATCGCGCGGCGAGTTCTGGACGAATCCGCTGACCTTGACCAGCTTTTCACGCATGCCTGGTCTCGGGTGCTGAGACGGGAAGTCGGAAAGATGCAGGGCTTCAGACAAAAGTGGGACAGTGATATCGCTGGGACGCTCGGTCCTTTGCGGTTCGGCGGGAATAATCGGCGTGTTCTCGTTCTTTGCAAATGCCTGGGTCAGGACACAACAAGAAACAAAAGCACATAGCAAGGCACAGCGCAGCATTCTTCAACTCTAAAAAAAGATGAATCCAAATCTCATTGGATGCAGCGCGGGTTCCCCGACAGGCGTCCTCGCGGCGGCACGGACGGCCATACCTGCGCTATATCTATCTTACTGCTAAAATTGAAATAGAGTGGTCCACGCGCGGACTTCTTGTCGTTTTTACATCCTGTGAATTCCTGCGGCCCGCGCTGGCCGAAGCCCGAGAGGAAAAGCTGACCCTGTGACGCAGACGATACGCAATATCGCCATCATCGCCCATGTTGACCACGGCAAGACCACCCTTGTAGACGCCATGCTGCGTCAGTCTGGAACGTTCCGCGCCAACGAACAAGTGGCGGAACGGGTGATGGATTCAAACGAACTGGAACGCGAGCGCGGTATTACGATTCTCGCCAAGAACACGGCCATCAACTTTGCCGGCGGCAAGATCAATATTGTCGACACGCCGGGCCACGCCGATTTTGGCGGCGAGGTGGAGCGCGCGCTGAAGATGGTGGATGGCGTGATGCTGCTGGTGGATGCGGCCGAGGGCCCGCTGCCGCAGACGCGCTACGTGCTGGCCAAGGCACTGGAAGCCAAGCTGCCGCCGATCGTGGTGATCAACAAGATCGACCGTCCCGATGCGCGCCCGCAGGAAGTGCTGAACGAAATTTACGACCTTTTCATCGATCTCGATGCGGAGGAATCGCAACTCGAGTTTCCGGTGCTGTACACGGTGGCGAAGATCGGACAGCGCGACGACCGATCTGGCCAAGCCCGGCGTAGACCTGCAGCCGTTGTTCGAGAGCATTGTGAATACGATTCCGGCGGCGACCGGCGATGCGGAAGGCGCGCTTCAGATCCTGGTCACCAATCTTGATTACTCCGATTACTTTGGCCGCATCGCGATTTGCCGCGTCTTCCAGGGCACATTGCACGCGGGCGACGACGTGATGATTTCGAAGCGCGATGGGTCGCTGATGAAGACGCGCATCACCAAGCTGTTCACGTTTTCGGGATTGAAGCGGACCGAGACCTCCGAGACAACGATGGGCGACATCGTGGCGGTGGCCGGGGTCGAGGGCATCACGATCGGCGAGACGATTACGAGCGTTGAAAATCCTGCGCCGCTGCCGCTGATCGTGATCGACGAGCCGACGATTGCGATTCAATTCAGCGTGAATAACTCGCCGTTTGCGGGACGCGAAGGCCAGTATGTCACCAGCCGCAATCTGCGCGAGCGCCTGGAAAAGGAACTGCTGACCAACGTGAGCATCCGCGTCGAAGAGACCGGTTCGCCGGACACTTTCAAGGTGCTGGGGCGCGGCGAATTGCAGCTCGCCATCCTGATCGAGATGATGCGGCGCGAAGGATTCGAGCTGTCGGCGGGGCGGCCGGAGATCGTGACCAAGGTGGTGGACGGCGTGCGCATGGAGCCGGTGGAGCATCTGACCATCGACGTGCCGGAAGAGCACACGGGCGTGGTGATCGAGAAGCTCGGGCCGCGCAAGGGCGAGATGACCAAGATGCACAATCATGGCTCGGGCCGCGTGCGGATGGAGTTTCGCGTGCCCAGCCGCGGCATCATCGGCCTGCGCTCGGAAATGCTCACCGAGACGCGCGGAACCATTGTCATGAATTCGCTGTTCGACGGCTATATCCCGTACCAGGGCGAGATACCGCAGAGGCCCACCGGCGCGTTGATCGCCGATCGCCAGGGGCAGACGACGACTTATTCTCTGAACGGGCTGCAGGAGCGCGGCATATTGTTTGTCGGGGCCGGCGTTGAAGTTTACGAGGGCATGGTGGTCGGCGAGCACTCGCGCGACAACGATCTCGACGTGAACGTGGTCCGCGAGAAGAAGATGACCAACATGCGCGCGTCCACCGCGGACGAAGCCATCCGGCTGGTGCCCTATCGAACGCTGAACCTCGAACAGGCCATCGAGTTTATCGCCGACGATGAGTTGGTCGAGGTTACGCCGAAGATGCTGCGGCTGCGCAAGAAGGTTCTGCAGGCCAATCGGCGGCCCAAGCGGTGGGAAAAGGTGGGAGTGGAATAGGTGCCGGCGTTTAGAGCCGGCTTTTCGCTTCCAGCACGCGGGCCAGAGCTTCATCCGCGGTTGATCCTGTTGCGGATAAGTGGCCCATCTTTCTTCCCGCGCGGGGTGTGTGCTTTTCATAGAGGTGCAGGCGCACGCCGGGCACTCTGAGTGCGGCGGCGAAATCGGGCGCGCCGTCGAGCCACACCTCCCCAAGCAGATTGACGATGGCGGCGGGCGTGATCAGCGCGGTATCGCCCAAAGGCAGATTGCAGGCAGCGCGCACGGCTTGCTCGAATTGGCTGGTGACGCAGCCGCGCTCGCTCTGGTGATAGCTGTTGTGGGGACGCGGCGCGAGTTCGTTGACAAGCAGTTCGCCCTTGCGCGTGACAAACATCTCAACGCACAGCATGCCTTCGATGCCGAGCTTGGCGATGATATCGGAGGCGAGCGATTCGGCTCGCGATTCAAGCTCCGCGGGGATGCCGGCCGGCAGCACGCTCCATGCGAGTATCTGATTTTCGTGATGATTGCGGGCGGCGGGAAAGCTGCGTACCTCTCCGGACGGGTTGCGCGCGGCCATCACGCTGATCTCAAAGTCAAGGTCGAGCGCCTGTTCGGCGACCGCGGGGCGCGCACCAATGCTTTGCCAGGCTGCCACGATGTGTTCTTCGGCCGCAGCGTCATCGAAGCCAATGCGCGCCTGACCGCGGCCATCGTATCCGCCGCGCCCGATCTTCAGGTACACGCGGCCGCCAAGCCCCGGGACGGCGTGGTGCAGATCCATCTCCTCGCATACGACGCGAAATGGGCCGACCGGAAAGCCGGACTCGGCCAGCCAGATTTTTTGCAGCGTCTTGTCCTGGATGATGCGGATGGGTTCAACGCCTGGCCGCAGCGGCGCGATTTGCGCCACCTGCGCGAGAGCATCGACGCCGATCTGTTCGATCTCGAGCGTCACCGCATCGGCGCCTGAAGCGAGGCGGCGTGCGGCGTCGGCATCGTCCCATCGGCCCACAATGGTTTCGTCGGCTACGAAGCTCGCCGGACAGGCAGGCTCGGGGTCCATCACGCGAACGTGGTAGCCCATGGTGCGCGCGGCCATGGCCATCATCCGGCCCAACTGCCCGCCGCCTAGAATGGCCAGGAGCCCGCCAGGCTGGATAACTTTCGGTTCAACTGTTTCACTGACCGCGACGCTCACCCGGGCAGCTCCTGGTCTAGCACTTCCTGAGTCCGCGCCGCGCGCCACGACTGCAGTCGCTGGTAGAGCGGTTCGTCGTTGGTGGCCAGCATTTCGGCGGCCAGCAGCGCGGCATTGGCCGCTCCGGCTTTGCCGATCGCCAACGTTCCCACCGGAACACCTTTCGGCATTTGCACAATCGAGAGCAGCGCATCGAGGCCGTTCAATTGCGTCGCCGGCACCGGAACACCCAATACCGGGACAAGAGTCTTGGCAGCCAGCATGCCCGGCAGATGAGCTGCACCGCCGGCGCCGGCAATGATGACGCGCAGTCCACGTTCACGGGCTGTCTCGGCATATCGGAAGAGCAGATCGGGCGTGCGATGAGCACTCACTACCCTGGCCTCGTGGGGAATTTCGAGCGCCCGCAAAACCTCGACGGCCGCCGCCAGAACCTCGTAATCGCTCTTACTCCCCATCACCACGCCGACCAATGGGTTTTCGCTCATGGGGCTGATTATACGAGGATCGCCGCGACCATGGAGGCGATGCACTTCGGCGTGACTGAGGCTTCAATGCCTGTGCCAGGCCTCTACCGCTACTTCGATCACGGCGAACAGGACGCTGACGGCGGCCAAAAATCCCTTGGCCCGCTGCCAGTTCTGTTCATGCCGTTCCATACGGCGCTCCAGGTCGGCAATCCGCCCGCCATTGCCATCGCCCATCAACCCGCTCATCTGCGTTTTGAGCACGCTCAAATCGCTCAGCACTTGCGCTTCGAATTCATTCATCATCCGCATCCGCCCGACCCCATCCTCTCCGCTTATCCTCGTTCGTGTTCGATCAGGATCCCAGCGGCAAGTTGATAAACAAGGCCGTTGAGTGCTCCGAATAGTTCGGGGGCGTTGAGCCGTCATACATCCGAATATAGAAACGATCGTTAGCCGATGCCCGGGCAAACGTCATCGTCTGTTGCGTTCCTCGCATCACCAGGTCGGGGTCCACTCCGGCCATGAATCCAAAATCGCGGCGGCGTATCTCAAATCCCCCACCCGCCGGCGGCGCGGTTCCGGTGCTGATCGTAACTGCCGTCCCGCTGAGAGCAGTAATAATCAAGTTTGTCAGGTCGGGTAGAACTGTTGGAGCGATAGGTGCTGGCAGCCAGGCGTCTGCGGGAACAGTACGTGAGGTTGTAATTGCGAGATCCTCGGCCCAGTCATTCGCAAATGAAATCCCGTAATTGACTAACTCCGGATAACTAGAGGCATAAGTCAACTTGACGGCGCGGACTACCACCTGCAAGTTGACCGCCAGCGACGGAACGTTCAGCAGCAGCGCATCTCCGGGCCATACGTCGGAGGAGAAGCTCGACCGCGGCGCAGTGTAGGCACCACTCCAAAGGGCACTCGCGCTCGCCGATGCCACGACCATCGCGGCGGCCGCATTACGGCAGTCGGCAGAACTCCGCGCCCGGGGATTCGTCACGGAGCCAATCCATGTTGCGATCGAGGGTAAGCCAGCCGCGGCAAGTTGCTGCTGGCTGGTTGCGTTGACCGCGCGGCCGATCGCCCGCCCCATGGTGCGATAGCTGACCGCAATCTGCTCTCCCGCCAATGGCACAAAACCGCTGTAGAATGCGAGCGTGCTGGTGCGCTCGAGATGGCATTCGCCCGCTTCAGCCAATGCTCCCAGCCGGCGGGTGTACTGGCCGCCATTCGGGGGCGTACTTACTACCCATCCGGAACCGAGATTTGTCAGACTAAGACCGCGCATGGAGCCAATCATATTGATACTGCTTACCGCCGCCAGCGAACAGGTTTGCGGCAGCGTTGTAATCGAGCCGTCATATAGCTTCACGGGCATAGCCGCGACACCGTTGACGTATTCCTGAATCTCAAACAAGAGCTTCGCTGACGCGAGATTTCCCTGACCCCCGAACGTGATCGCCCCTGAATCGCCGAAGGATCGATAAGTGCTCAATGATCGCTGAGGCTCTGGGCAATGAATCCAGATGCGGAGCGCATATTGATTCGCCGGGTTTGTGGAGTAAGTCATGCCAGACGTTGCGCCTTGCACCACGGGCTGCAATGAAACTGCCCCGGTGCCGGGTTGGGCTGCTGCCAGAAATCCCGCCACGCACCCGGGAAGCGTATCAAGGCCCGACAAAAACCCGCCAAGAATCCCAGTGCTGCCTGGGGAAAGGGTCACACCCGTGGCCTCCACGAGGAGGGTGCCGCCCATTTCGATTTCGTCGATCCACGTCAGCAATGTCTGGCCGTCTATCCCGGTACCGCCGTTCATCACCAGGCCGCCGGCGCCCAGTGCAAGCGAGCCAGAGCCGCCGGAAGGCTGCCACGTAGTTAGATCGATGCTGGGCTCGTTGAAACGCTCATCGATGATCTTTACTCGCGAGGCGGAAGGGAAGAATGGTTCAGCCGCAAGGTTGAATTGCGCTGTTGTGCCGTCGCCGAGAAAGTACTCCGTCACGAAAGCAGCCGGTTCGACTTCTCCGCAAACGGTGATGTCGTTTGCAAGTCCACGCTTGGCCCCGGAAGTGATCGCGAGGGCGCTCGGATTGAGACTGCCGTCGGTTTCATTGAGTGGATGTACGGTCAGGGGAATCTGCGATAGTTGGAGGGCGCCCCCGAGGACGCGGTAAGCCGCGCGAGCCTGAACCGCTACGGACGCTGCACACTTGCTCCACGATGCGCCAGGCTCCGGTGCGAAGCTGCCAACGGGAACCGCAAGAGAGACACCTTGAGTACTGATGCAAGCGGATCGGGTGTGCAGGACTAGGGACGTGATCAGTTCCCCGGCCGTCATGCCGGCGGCGCCTTGATTCGGCGAAAGCTGGAGCTGATCCAACAGAAATTCATCGCTCAACGCCTGGATTGCCAATCGATAAATAGGTCCATCGATCGACATGCCCGCATACACCGGCGCGGGGCTGGCCGCAATGTAACCCGTAAAATACTGCGTCCCATCATCGCCCGTAACCGCTATTGATTGGTTTCGCGCCGGAGTGGGAAGGCTTCCACCGGACGGCAGGCTAATCCAAAATTGGCATACCGAAGGTTCGTTGAGCTTACGCTCAATGGTCAAAGGATGAATCGCATCGAGCGATGCGGAGTAGTCTTTTCCCTGGATCGTAATCTTCATTATCAAACCAATGCCTTCGTTGGAGGCAGAAAGCTTCGATAGCAGAGGACCCGTTCCCCATCAAGCGGATCGGTAACCGGCATGGCACGGAACTGTCCTCGCAGCAGAACCCGTTCCAATGTTCCTTTGCCTTTCCCCGCGAGCGGCGTGGGCGTTTCTTCGGCATCGGTCATGGCCTGCAGGCGAGGATAGTGGAAGAAAATGCGCTCTCCCTGGCTTCCTTCCATGACAAACAATGCGGACCACTCGTGATAGAAACTGCCCCCGAGACGATCGACGAAGCCGACCACGGGCTGCAGCTTTGCGGTCGGGGCCGGAACTCCGCCGGGGAGCGGCGCGGCCAGAGTCAGAGTTGTGGCACTCACCTGCGAGACCAGCGCCACGTTGAAAGTGACGCGACGAATATAGTCAATGTCGCACGAGGGCTGGCGCACGAAAGCGCCTGATACCGGGGAGCCGACAAAGCCCGTCTGCCCTAGATAATCATCATCCACCGCGACGATGGATCCGGCGGCAAACTTTGCGGCGTCGGAAGCGCCGAGTACGATGGACGCCGCCGTCGACCCGCTCTGGATCGTGATCGGCGTCGCCGCCGGACCACCGTCGGCCCCCGGCGCTGCTCCCGACACCGGAGCGAGCACATTCATGTGCTGCGATCCAGTTGCGAGCGCCATCGTCAGCTTGGTCCAACTCAGAAACTGGAAGCTCACCTGGGCGTCAAGGCTCTCGCGCACCTGCAGCCAGCGGGGCTGCGGGAATTCCAGTCATCAGGGCCGCCGACTTACTGGCTGTGGTGCGTGTGAACCCCTGAATCCATCCCAGGCTGATCCATGGAGCGGGCGGCACATCGAGACTGAAGTTACCCTGCCCGGCCGGATCGAAAAGCACCGGCGTCTGAGCCGCGCGGTTCACCGCTGCAAAATATGCTCTGACTCGCCGCATAACCGGTGCGGCACCCGAATACCAACCTGCAGCCATTTACTCACCCTGTTCCTGATAGCTGTAGACCATGACTTTTGCCGAACGGCTCAGACGGTCTCTCTGTGTCGCCACGGGACCGAAGAGCGGTTCGTCCCAAAACACCTGCGTCAGCATCGCCGCTGGCGGAGTGGCGGTGAAACAGAGCTTGGGCGTGGAGAACGGCTGAAGCATCGACAACAGCTCTTCATCCATCGCACTGAGAGACCGACCGCGATCAAGTCCCCCAAAGCTCTGGCATCCGCACGTCTGGTACACGATTTCACATTCCTCTGCGGCCATCGTCACGTCGAGGTTCACGTCCACACCCAGCCCCAGCCACCGCAGAACAAATACATCGGCGGGAAGCTGGCTGAACGGCGCCTCCGCTTCCTCTGCCAGGACGCCCGGCCGCACCGCACCGCGAAGCAGGATCGTCCGCTGCGGATTGAGTGCGGCTAACCGCGATCGCAAGGCCATATAGAACGAGTCTTTCGCATTTTGCATGGATCAAAGCTCCTGAACCATGAACGGCGGTATGGGTCCACCCGCCACTCTTCGTTGTTAAACGGACTGCTGACGCGCCTCGCGCAATAGGAGCCGGTAGAGATACACCTGTCCGAAGGCCTCATTGGAAGCGACCGATTCGATCGTGTAGCATTGCCCCGCGACGGTTACCGCCAAGGTCATCGCAAAGAGAGATTGAGCCGATGCGAGGTCGAGCGCGGATACCTGCTGCTGCACTCCGGTCGCCGATACCAGCAGTTCGCATTTCGATTCGTTGCCTTCCTGCCAGGTTGGCCGGAGTTTGCGCATGACCACGGGGCTGATGGTTACTTCGACAAATGTCGTCGATACCAGTCCTAGCTCGGACATGTTGGTATCCTGGTTTGCTCCCGTAATACGCAACTGAGCCGATGTCCCCGATACACTTCGCAGCAGAGCATCGGCCAGCATCTGCGGAGCGCCCACGGGGTTCCGTGGTGCCGTATCGCTCATCGTTCACCCCAACCTGCTGGCAACGTACGGACGCAGCCATGTTTTTACCGTTTCATCCAGAAGCGAGCTGGAGAAGTACTGCATCTGCATCGTGTCGATCTTTGTCCTGCTCGCGTTCAGGGCGGGAGTAGATTGGGCGTTGCGCACGATCTGCGCGCATGCCGCCTTTACGTCGTCGCCGATCGATGCCATTCCAGCTGTATAGGTGACCATTACTTCGTTGTACGGCAGTCCCAGAATGTTGCAGGGCAGAGTCAGCTCTCCGGTATTCGCATCCCAATCGACAGAGTTGGGATCGATCGCCGTCCACTGACCCGGAAGCGAGAAAGCCCAGACCATTTCGTACAGGGGACCGGCGGGTATCTCGCCGTGGCGCGGCTTCGCATACCGCCCTTCAATGCTGACGATCGGCGTGGTCGCGGCGCCCAATGGCGCCAACGGCAGATAGCTCAGCCGGATGCTCTGCGATCCGCTTGTCAGCCGCAGCCGCTCCGTGTATTGAATGATGTTCAGATCCGGCCGCCTGCAATGACTGTTGATCAAAGCCGTGGCAGCCGTAATCCAATCCGCCGATGTTCCATCCGGCAATCCATAGTTCGGGTAATCCGCCGGCTGCAGATAAGCCATAAGTTCGCTCCGCGAGTTCGTGGTTCATCGTTCACAGATGTCAGTTGTCAGTTCTCAGTCCCCAGATCGAACAGCCGCGAGAACATTCGGCCATCGTGAGCTGTGATCCGAGAACTGAGAACTGAGAACTGGTTTTTACCGGTCGACCAGTACCTGGTAATGGGCATAATTCGCGCCCTTGACTACCGGGGCGCCGAATTTGACCGCCACATACTGCTGTGTCAGCGAGCCCGGCAATCCGAGTTGGAAGATGCGCGGCGTGGGATCGCCCAGCCAGTGGTACTCAATCAGATCCTCGGTGACGATATATGCCGGCAACACCGCCGAGCCCGACCCCGGTGTTCCGGTGTAGCTCAGGCTCCAGTCCGGGATCAATGGAAGATCTCCCGCCTGGGTGGAAAGCATCTTCACTCTGACTCCGCCCGTGATCTGGTCGGTGTTGAGGACCACGTTGAACTCCGTCTTCATCTCGCGATCGATCAGGTCGAGCAGCACCGGGTTGGCATAGATGGCCGTAGGACGCACGTGGTAGCCATTGCTGGCGACCATTTGCGCGACCGTCGACTTCAGCCCATCGACGATCGATGCGGCGGTGCCAATGGTGGTCGTGTTCCCGCCGGCCGCGATCTGGCTGATCACGCCCATATACTGCGTAGTCGTCGGAGAACTGAGGCTGGTATCGTTGCCGTTCCAGAGGGATACGTCATGGGCCACCATCACGCCGCTGACTGTGTCCACGAGGTCCTTGGCCTGGAGATAGGCGAACTGCTGTTGCTGGTTGCCCAGTTCAATATCGAACAGGTTGTAGTTGATCTGCGAAACGATCGCCTTGAGCGGCACGCTACGTTCCACGCGCGTCGGGCTCACCACGGGCGCCACGATGCTGCGCGGATTCACGAATCCGGCGCTGCCCGGGTTGGGAAGCGCGGTCTCCTCGAAAAACCGCGACGGATGGCCGGTGGCCGGCACTTGCTTGATGCGCTGCCCGAACGGGCTGGAGCGCCGGCAGATATCGAAAATCTCGGTCTGGTACAGCGGAACTTCGACAGCGCCTGGCCCGATAAAGTCGGCCGCCGCATGAATGTCTGCAAACGTTGCGTTCATAGTTCTGTGCCCCCTCCATGGGGCTCTGGCTAAGCGCCGGCTTTCAGCCCTTAGCCCTTAGCTCTCAGCGTTGGTTCTGGATCATCGAAACCGCGTCGAGTTACATCCGCTAGAGTCGCCCGACTTAACCTCGATTTCCTGCCGCCGTGTTGAGTTGTTAGCTAGAAGCTAAGAGCTAATAGCTAATGGCTGTTTCTACGCGATCGCTCCGGATCGCAGAAGCTGGGTCTTGACAGCGATGCGCTGTTCCAGGCTCAGACCGTTCAATGCCGCATCCAGAGCGCGTACATCGACAGGCCCGTCCCCCATACCGTGCTTGGCAAGCAGCTCCGACGTCGCCGCCGGCACCGTCTTGCGCAGCAGATTCGTGCCCGCCGGCGCAGCGGCGGCCTTCAGATCCGCCAGCTCCCGTTCCGCCGCCGCCAGCTTCGCCGCCAGCTCTTCTTCGCGGCGGCTCTGCTCCACCGTTGCCGAAATCCTCTCCACCTCGCCGGAGAGCGCGCTGGCCGATGCCAGGCGCTCCTCGAGCCAACTTAGGGTCTTGTTCAGCAGAGTTGTTGCGGCTTCCAGCCGTTCCGCAACCTCACGCTCCTGGTTTTCCATGCTGTTCCTTTCTGTCCCCGAATATTCCGAATTGTGGCCGCCCGGAGATGATGTGGCTTGATCTCCGGCCCCTGTTTGCGCCCCAGTTCAAGGGCTCTGCTGTTTACTCGAAACTGAATCTAGGTCAGATAACTTATAGATAACTGCAGATAAATAATCGAGTCTTCCTAACTTGCCATCCGGAAACTCGTGGCCCGATACGCTGCCTTCTCGCGAAGCAGGATCGCCGCTCCCGGTAAAAGTAACTCGGGTCAACTTCCAGACGTCCGCCCGCATATCTTCCACCCGCGCATCGGCTATCTCGTAACTCATGCCCAGATCTTCAGGCGAGTGTGCCAGTATCGCCTCGGCCGCGTCCGGGAAAGTCTCTCGCATAGAGATATCCCCGGACGGTCAGCTTGTGTCCGTCGAGGTTCGCCTCAGTCAGCAGCCCGATCTTGCGCCGCGCATCGTGGCCGTCCCATCCCGGCCGATAGTCGACGGCCATTCCCAACAGGGAAGGCAGCGCCTTCTCTGCGGCATCCCTGGTCAGCATCACGCGATGACCGCGTGCGCCAGACGGCGCCTTGTCGCTCGCCGTGTCCACAACTGTCAGTGTCCCTTCGAAGGCAACCCGGTTGGGGTGTCCCTCGACGCAGGGAATCTTTACTGCCATAGCTTCCAATCGCATGAATTCCTCGCTCTTGCACGGATTCAAACTTCAATAAGTGCGGCGACCCGCCTCAACTTCGTTCCCGCGTCAAATGGCCTGGTCGGCTGTCGTTTTGCTTTGCCTTTCGGCAGCCTCTCGTTCCTCGAGGGGACCCAGGCCGCGCATCGCTCGCACTTCGTTGACCGTCAACACCCCGGCCTGGAGAAGCTGCACCTGCACTGCCAGTTCGGTCTCCTCATCGCGAGCGTTCAGGTCGTTAAAGACAAACTCGAATTCCCGCCAGCCGATGCACTTTCCGAAGAGATCACGCGTCAGGTGATCCGCCAGTAACTGCGCAAGGGGTTGAATCGCGCCGCGAAATGCTTCATCTGCCAACTCCGCCGCCGTGGCCCGATTCACATCGCCTTCCAGGCCCAGCAGCATGGGCGGCAGCCCAAAGGCGTTGGCAACCATCCGGATCAGGAACTCCTGCCAGGCCAGGCGTAAATCGGCGTCCGTCCCCTGCGCGAAGCGAAGCACTTCCGGCTTCTGCTCGGTGGAGATGAGTGGCACCCGCCCTGTCCCCTCGATCTCGTCCTGCCACCAACGAATCAGCCGATCGTGCTGCGTTGGCGTGGCCTCACTGAGCCACAAGGCGTATTGCGCCACGGAGTTCGCGGCCAGCTTCCCCGCAAAGCGATGCGCGGTCAGGAACTGATTGACGGTTTCGAACGCTACCTCCAGCGGTCCCAGTCCAAAAGGCGTAAAACTGCGAGGGTTCATGCGCACGTACATCAGCTGGTCATCGCGCAGATCCACGGCGTTGGCTTCCAGTTGCCCCGGCGCCGCCTGGGCGTAGCGCGCAGTTTCCGGCTCACCGTCCCACCGGGCATTCATGCGGATCGATGCGCCATCGACCGCCCAGAACATCGCCGGCCTCTTTGGATCCGCGGTCGGCTCCATCTCCGCCGCCCCGTATCCTCCCGTGAGGGCGTCCTCGATCACCTGTTCGATCAGGGTGCGAAAGGTATCCACGGCGTTCGGCTCTTCCAGAGTCCGTCGAAGAGCCTGCAGCTTTTCATCCCGCTGGTCGATTTCGTGCGCCGAAACGCCGCGCCGAACCCGCACCTGCCAGTCCATCGATGCGATCCGGTCCTTGATCACGTTGATGGCCCGGCGCACCACCGGCGTTTCCGCAAACCGCCGCAGGTTCGCCGGAGTCGGCTTGGGCAGCAGCTTTCCTGGAAATTGGATCGGGCTCAGAATCGCCGGCATCGCCAGGGTCTTGCGTTCCGCTTCAGCATCAACGCTGGATACCGAGTCTCGCCCGGGCTTGCCCGTTGCGGCGCATCGAGCCTGTCGTCGCCTGCCGCCAGATCTCCCGTAACTGTTCTGCCACCTTCACACGCACCTTCCTTTTCATCTTCCCCAAAAAGAAAAAGGCACCGCCCCGAAGGGTTGTGCCTCATAAGATCCATTAGCTATTAGCTGAAATCTCTCCTACAACCGCAGCTCCCGCCGTGCTGCATCCGCCACCCGGCCCATGTCCGACGTTGTGAGCACGCGGATTTGATGCTCTTCCATGGTCTCCACGCCGAACCGATACATCTCCAGGCGCTCCGGATCCTCGTCCGTGGCCCCGATCTTTGCCGCCGGCTCGATGACTGCAGTCAACTCCAATGCGGCCTTCTCTACGCGTTCCACCCCTGTCCGCAAGCTCCCTGCCGAGAAAGCCAGAACTTTTGCCATCTCCACTCCCGGCTCAAGGCTCACCGCATGGAACATACGGATCAGTCCGTTCGGCCGATAACCCAGATCAATCCGCAATGGATCGCCCGGTCGCGTATAGTCACGAGCCGCAATCTGTTTGCGCAGCAGATCCCATACCCCCGCTCGTTCGAATTCCCCCCGCATCGTTGCCTGAATCGCGGCTCTCCCTCTTAGCCGCGATATTCTCTCCCGGCGAAGGGGCTCCACATAGAGCCGCATGAGCTCTTCCATTCCCGCCGGCAGGCTCTCGGCAAGGTACGCCTTGGGCGCCGTTATTTGCACGCTCAGCGAAAGAGATTCTTCCAGCAATTGCATCAGCCTGCCTTGCGGCTCCTCCCGGAAACGCCGCCGCAATTCGCTCTCCATAGCTTCCAGCAGAGCCGTGTCGGCATCCGGATCAAGGCAATGCAGCCTGCGCCAGTCGCGCGTGAAGCGAACCTCGGCGGGCTTATCGCTTTCCTGTTCCCGCAGGATCACGCCGATGTGGACATATTCGTTGCGCACTGGATCCGGAACATAACGGAGCAACTGGAATTCGCAGTTCCGCCGGTACTCTCCGGCGATGCCAGTCCCGCCGCGCGGGCGTTCTGCCGGCCGTCTGCCTTCCCGTTTCGGACTCTCCCCGCTCTTCATGCCGCGCGCTCGTCGCTCACATCAATCTTTCCCCGATGGTAGAACCCCATCGCACATCTTTCCACGCACTTTCCGATTTTTTCTCGTCCCCCACCCATTTTGGAAATGGATTCCTGTCCGACTTCCCGAACATTTCAATCGATTCCCGAATTCGGCTTCGGCGCGCCAGCAATTTTTCGACCAGCGCCTCCATTTCCGACAGGTCACCGCCATACCACTCCGGCGGAACCTCGTTGGCCGGCTCCCATACCGTCGCCTCGGGCATCGTCTCCAGTCGTGTCAACCACGGCTCAAACGAATCCCAGCCGGTGATCTCGCGGTACACATCATTGCGGTAGTACACGCCCCGCAGCGGCGAGTCTTCAAAGCGCCACTCTCCGGCGTGGAAGCAGTATCCAAAGTCGATGAACACCGCCTGGTAGCGCCGCTCCCGCTGCCGTCGCGTGAAAACAGCCTGCCGCCCGTTGGCGTTGCCCGTCCATTTATCGAAGGCCAGAATTCCCGCGAATTCGCCAAGATTCCTGACCTGCGGTCAACTGTTCTTCGGGAAGGTAATCGACCACCTGGCCGGGCATCAGTCCACCCACGAAGCGAGACCCGAACTGCAATCCGGCGTCGCAACGAACCCGCGTCCGTCCCAGATCGATCTCGAGTTCGCGCGTGTTTTCGACCAGCCACGTCGATACATCCACAAGCTCCGGTTCGGGCGCTGTCAAACCCGCCGCCTTTGCCAGCCGGGAGGCCAGATACTCGTTGGCAAGAACCCGCCGGTGCTGCGGGTTGTTCTGGAACTTCACCACGTACGGCTGACCGTCGGCGCCCAGCATCAACTGCCCTTGCGCACCGCCACGCATTCGCCGGATGTGCTGCACCGCCAGAACCGCCAAGCCCGCTTGCCCCTTTTTGGAACCTGATCGAATTCTATCCGCATTGCCGCAAATTATCTGCAAAACCGGCGAAACTGGATTTCAACTTGGACGATAGCTAATAGCTCGCAGCTAACAGCCTGCTTTTCCCCTCCAGTAACTCCGCCCTCGCTCCCAGCGCAATCGCCATGGCCATCACTCGGTCGTCGTGCGTCCCCGCGCGCGCTCCCGTCCGTCCATTTGCCAGGCGCACAAAACTTCGACATTCGCCCAGCAGCTTCCGGCTCATGAAACACTGCGGCTGATCCACCAGCCCGGCATCCAGGCGCCCCAGAATTGCGGGCCGGCTCAGAGAGGTCGTCAGCCAGCCCGGTTCCTCGCCTCGCTTGTAGATGCGGCGGTAATGACATACCGTGTCGATCAGCGCCAGCACACCGCTGCCGTGATTGTTCCTTTCCACCACCAGCCACGCATTGTTGTATTCGGCCGCCAGTTCCGTCACCAGCCTGGCCAACTCCAGTCCCCCCACGTGGCCCGCAAACTCGGCGCATTGGAACCCCGTCTCCAGTTCCAGAACTTCGGCCGCCGAATAATCGCCTTCGCTTCCGCCTCCGGCGGGGTCAACCGCCACCAGGTATTCCTTGCCCTTCACCGGAGGCAGCCAGATCTCCAATTCTCCGTTCCGCCGCTGTTCCCACCCGGGAACGAGTTCAGAGAATCGCGCTTCGATCGCCGCCAGTTCGAACACCGAGTCTCCGCTGGCCCGGAAACAGCTCTCCTCGTCTTCGGCATATTCCTGGCGCGCGAGTCCGCGAAAGTTCGCCCGCACCTGGCGCCGGAACGCAATCTGCTCCAGGTCCAGATGGTGACATTCCATCAGATTGCGCTCTTCCCCAGAAAGGCTCGTCTCGGCGACCGCCGCGGCCCGGTAGCGCCGCTCCATCCACCAGGGAAAGAAGTGCCGCACAATTCCTCTCTCTGCCGCCCCCTGCCATTCCTCGTGAAAGCAGCCCCCGATGCCATCTGGAGTCGACTCCAGAATCAATTCGGCGTCCGGCGCCATGGCCGCGCGAAGCCCGGCAAGAATCTCCGCTGGGTCTCCGGGCCACCGCGCCAGTTCCGAACAGTGAAGGTTCTGGATCGTCATTCCGCGTCCGGCATTTCGGTCGCCGGCCGATACCACCCGGTATTGTGAATCGATCTCCGGAAACACGATCTGCCTTGTGTTATCCCGCGAGGTTCGCAATGGTCCCTCGCGCAACCCCTCCGGCAAAAAGTCGAGAAACCGGTGCACGATCCGAAAGATCTCCTCCGCTGCCTCCTGCGTGTGCGCCACTTCCAGCGTCAGTGTCCCCGGACGCGTGATCGTGCGCAGAAAGAAGCGCGCCGCGGCCCACGTCGTCAATCCCATCTGCCGCGCCTTCAGCACGATGTTTCGCGGGCCCCGCCGCTCTTCAAAACTGCGCTGCGCTGTATTGGCCCTAAGCGCCGCGGTTCGTCCTTCACGCGTTCTTACCTTCAGCAACCGCGCCGCCAGCGCCATTCCAACTGTGCGTCCGCAAAGACTGGCCGGCCGATGATCCAGAATCGCGCCCAGCCGCTCCAACTCCCCCCGATCGATCTGCTCCTGCGCAATTGTCATCCCGCCTATCCCGCGCTCCGACTTGTGACCCGGCGCCAACATCTTTTGTCTGTGGGAGAATGGAGTGGCTCCGGCCCCAGAGACAACTGCATTGCCTTCCCGCCACTCAACTGCTCCAACCTCGTTTCCTATTGCGTAAACACTTTGCTCCATCCGTTGGCTCCGGCTCCACCCGCCGTAGACGTGCCCGTGCCTGCCGCGCCCGCTGCTCCCCCGGTCACGGTAAAGGTGCCAGAGTTAGTCATGCTCGGCGACCGGAACAGGCAGACGCCACCACCTCCTCCTCCTCCTCCTCCCGTACTAGCTCCACCTGCGCCCCCATTGGCACCACTCACATCGCAGGTTCCGGTGAAGTTGATGGTTGGAGCAACAATGATGACGCAGCCGCCTCCCCTGCCGCCCGGGCCGCCGGATGAACCGCCTGTTCCCCCAATTGGCCCTCCGCAGCCCGTAGTCGAAGAATAAGGAAATAGAGAGTCCAGAAGCAGTTGGCGGACATAGACTGGAGTAGCGTTTCCGGTGCCGCCAGATACCCCTGAAGTTCCCGCCGCACCGCCGCCCGTGCCAGTGAGATAGCCAGAGCCTGCTGCACCATTAGCAGCACCGAAGCCACCACCACCTGATCCGCCGCCATAGAAAGCGGTGCCGTTATTGATTCCGGTTGCATTTCCCGTATTGATCGAGTAGCTCACCGTCCCTGCGATTGTGGCGCTGGTCGAGCAATGAAGGACTAGCGGAGTACCAACCGGGACATTGGCGCCAACTACTGCGGCCAGAATCGCTCCGCTGGCCACATTGCACGTCGTGTAGTAGTGCGAGCCGGGAATGATGTTGCATGTACCGGACGGGCAGGATAGAGCACCCTCATTTCCGTCTCCGTAGTATTGAAGCGGGAGGGGAACAGTGGTCAATAGAGCAGCCGGGGGAGCGCCGCCATCCTTGATCTTGCCTGTCGTTCCGTCGAACACCGCCATGTCCAGATTGGTGGCTGAAATCGGTCCCGTGGTGATTCCCGCCCCGGTCGTATCGGCCACCTTGAGATTCACGCTGCTCGATACCGGCAGGCCGTTGTTGGCAAGCCAGGTGTGCTCGTCTTTATCAACAGGCTCGATGGCGACCCATGCGAGGTCATAGTTGGTTCCAGTGTTTACCACGCTCTGAACGCGAAAATCAAACACATCGCCGTAGGTTGTCCCAGTGAAATCTGTCGCTACCGATTGGATCGTCCACGAAGACGTGAAGGTCCAGTTCAGAGTGGATATGACTCCGCTAGTGGTGCCATCCTTAGCCTGAAACTGCCCTGTGCAACTGGCCGCGCCTACACACCTCCCCATGATGTACACGGTGGCGGGAGCCTGCGGAACGCTGGTGCCAAACAGTCGTGAAGCCCCCGGACCAGCCCACGCATTCGCCGCCCCGCCGTTGTTGTCTAGATCGAGGATTGTGGTCGCTGCTGTGCTGTGGAAATACTCTCGCGGCAATTCCGTTCCGGCTGGGTCGGATACGCAGGTTCCGGCCACATTTGAGGGCACGTTTGGAAGCGCCCAGTCCGCGCAGAATGTCTTCAGATCCGAGGCGTTAAGATACGGAGTTGTCATGCTTCCCGTGGCGATGTCGGAACCATCCAGAGTCCCTACAATGGGATGAATCGGCTTCGGGCCAGGGTTGGAGCGCCGTGCCTGATAGAACGGTGTGCCGGATTGACTCAATCCTTCAAAGTTGTTTCCCTGACCGTTGTCCACGATGTTATTGGGCTGCATGTAGGTATTGCGGAAATCGTTCAGGTTCCCGTCTACCTTGACTCCCACTATGAAGTCGCCGTCCCATTTGCTGCTGTAGGCGTTCCACTCAGCCCATGAAACCCCCGCCGCGCCTCCGAACATATTGGCCCCCGTCACGTTATAGGGGCCGGACATGAACCGCATGATCTCGCCGCTCATGGAGTTGTTTCCCTCCATATAAATGCCATGAATAGTCCAGACAGTGTTGGCAGCGGCGGATTGGTTCGATGACAGGAAGTACGGGCCAGCCTGCAAGGGCCATTCCGAATAGAAGTTGATGTTAGAAAAGTCACGGTCGTTGCCGTTGTAGAGGACAAACGGAAGCACCGCATGCTTGAAGTCCATATCCTTGAATGAGGACGTATCCGCAGTGGCAACACGACCGCTATTAGGTGCCGCTTCGACGAATCCCCCATAGAGATTGTTGAACACCATGCCGGTAAAATGCGATGAATAGAATGCACTCTGGGTGAAGATTCCGGCGCAATGACTAGCATCCTGATAGGTCGTCGGAGTCTGGTCGAACTCCACGTTATAGACATTCCATCCCTGAGCATTGATCTGGCAGGCGAATCCATTGCTGCACTGAAGGGCGATACCGGCATTGCCGATATACCACGGGGGAGTCTGGGCATTCAACATGTTCCCAGAAGCATTCGTAACCGTAGTCCCAATCGCCGGGGTGACAGCGATTGTGCATGGTGCCAGACTGACGCAACCGGATGTAATGCCGGTGATGGTTCCGGTATAGGTTCCCCCCGCCGCTCCCGCGCCGTTGATCGTGATGGGTGCGCCAATGACGAGCGCAGGATCGAGTTGCCCTATCGCGTAGGTCAAAGGAAAAGATGTGCAGTTAAAGGTGACGGCGGTTGTCGTGGCCGTGGCGCTTACGCCGTGACTCGCACACGATCCTACGCCGAAGGCCGCATTACCCGGAACGATGGGTATGGTGAAGGCAGACAAGGGGAACATCATGCCCGCGATTCGATTGGGGAACGTATTGTTGCCCCCAGCCGCTGTCGCTGCGGCATTGATGCTGGTATTCACCACGATGTTTAGGTCGTGGAATGATGTTCCAAAAAGCATAGTATAGGAATTGTTATCAGGACTTTGAAACACATCCTGCCCTGGCTGTCCCTGGATGAATGTGAGCCCTATCCCTGCGCCAAAGAAGGATTGACCCTTATAGACAATCGTGCTCGTCAGACACGTTCCCTTGGGAAATTGGACACTAGCGCCCGTCGAATAGGCCGCGTTAAATGCCGCCTGAATCGCCGTCTGGTCGTCCGTAACGCCATCGCATTTAGCGTTGTAGGGCGGAGCGATGATGCTGATTATCTTGTTGACGCTCGACAGTGTCGTAGGCGCAGCGACGTTGCCCGTGACGGCTATCCCCGATGCCCCGTCCGAAGCGACCCCCATCAGCACGGGCTGGGCCCCCAGGTTTTGCAGCGCCTGGGTCGCGCTCGATGCTCCTGTACCTCCGACGTTCACTGCCACCGCATTCATTCCGGCGATCACGTTGCCGTTGCCGGTATAGTACGCGACCTGCCCCGCGTTTCCCGTGTTGACAGTCCCATTCTGGCTTGTGCCGCACGCAGAACCCGAATTCGAGATATATCCCGAGTTATCGATCTGCAGGCAGTTATGGCCGCTCGCGGCGGCCAGTCCGGGAAACTTGATTGCAGTGGATCCCAGGAACGCCGCCACCAACCCCGAACTTGCTCCCGAGTAGATATCAGTCTCAGCTCCCGACCCCGTCTCGTAATTCAACCGAATATGTCCGGTCGGATTGCTCGCATTGATATAGGTGTCGCCGCTATTTGAGCTCTGGTAAGCCTTGAAACTATCCAGCCCGCCCGTCGCGGAGTTCAACGCCCAGTTATTGCTCGCGTCCTTCACCATGTACCATTGGCTGGCGCCTGTGTAGTCCTTGTACGTGTAAGATTCCTTCTGATTCGCCGTTGCGCCTGCCCACAGGAAACTGTCGATTTCTGCATCAACCTGATTCTTGACCGTAGTCGAGTTAGTAAAGATCGATGGGCCTCCGACCTGGAGCGTGCCATTGAATTGCGCATTTCCGGCATTGTTGATCGACGCCACCGTTGCAGCGCTCGCGCCCCCGGAACCGAAAACAATTCCGCCCGTTCCGGAATTGCTCGATCCGTTCAAGACCACTGCCCCCGAACCGGCGGCATTGATTACAGTCTGATTGTTCGAGCTCGACTGGCCATTGTTATACTGGCCGATCGACAACCGGTACACGTTGTTCAGTTCGTCCAGAACCTGATAGAACTGCTCACCTGCGGTCGCATCGCTGAAGCCCGTCGTCCACCGGTAACCAGAATCCGTCTGGTAGCGGTTCAACAATCCCCGCTCATTCCCGTTGCCCGTCCCAAGGCGGAAATGGTTAGTAACTGTGGCGTCTTGCTGGCTCCCGTACCAGTCACCATTCAAGCCGTTGAAACTCCGGTGAAATGTATCGAGGAAGCTGTTGCGCGTGCCGTTGTCTGTCAACTGTCCCGTGAACATCGTTCCGCCCGTGATCCAGTTGTTGTACGAACTGCCCGCGTCCGCCACCACCTGGTTGGTGGAGTTCTCGTTGCGTAACCCAACGATTGTATTGTTCTGGGCATTCGGCCCAAGGTGCAGCGCCGTTGAGCATCCCTCTACATCTCCCCCGGTAAAGGTGTTTCCGTCTCCCTGCTGTAAGTTGATTCCATAAGTCCCCGCAATCGGAGTTCCACCGTTCGTGGGGCAATCGATGTGCAAGCGCAGAAAGGTGCTGGCATTCAACCAATCGGTGGTCATCGCATTGACAGTCTGGTGTCCAATCGCATTTACAGCCGTACCAAACCCGCCCAATTCAACGTCCTGGAAAGTTCCCCCGGTATAGTTTCCTGTGCCATCCAGCGTTATTCCCGTTTGATTGGAATTGCCAAGAAAATACAAGCTGGCGAGATTCATCTCCTGGGTGCGACAGGCCGCCAGGCCTTCCGCCGTCGAACTACTCGAGCCCGTTGTATTGATTACTGCGTTATCGATGTGGAAGCCCGATGTATCGACCCCGTAGGTCGGATCTCCCACCTGCATCATGGCTCCCGTTCCGGAATATAGAAACACCGTCCCGCCCGCGCTGCCGCTTGACGCGCTTGCGCCGCGCAGGGCACAACCATGAAGGGTCACATTCCGTGTTCCCGCCGAGATCTTGATCTGATTGGAGGTTGAAATAGTCGCGCACGGTAACTGCACTGTCGCATTGGCCGTCGCTATGATCAAGCTCGAACTAAGCACGAGATTCCCAGCTGAAGTTTCGCGCGTCGCACGTTCCTCCGTAGGTTGCGTTCAGGATGTTCACGCATGCCTGCAGCTTGGCTCCGAAATCCGCTCCGGGGAATTGATCCACCTGGTACGCCGCTCCCAGTTGCACGCTCGTCAACGGTCCTGTCAGCGCCCCTCCGCTCATGGGCACTGCCATGCCGAATTCCGTATCCACGTAATGTTTGCTCGCGGCTTGAGTCGGCTGTAACGGATCTCCATTGAGAAACAACGGTCCGCTCAGCGATCCACCCGACGCCGTCAATAAACTCTGGGTCAGCTCTTGAACTGACTGATCCACATATGCTTTGCTTACTGCCTGAACGGCCTGAGCCGCGGGCATGACTTGTGCTCTTACCTGCGAAAGACTTGCCTGTGCGGCCGCGGGCACAACCCAATACTCTGTGCTCGTCGTACCATCACTCAGGTGGTAAACAGCCGTGTAATACAGTCCCGCCGGCGTTGCTCCAAGGTTTGCTGCCAGGTTCACGCTCACATAGCCGTCCGCTCCGATGGTCACGTTCATGCGGCCCGCAGCCACAGCTTGATTGTTCGCCGTCGTAAACGTCGGCCAACTCACCTGCAGACTTCCCGAACCCGGATGGCCATTCGCAAGATACACCGTCCCTTGAACCGTTGTTGTAGTGAACCCTTGAGCTCTGGCCGTTCCACTGAGCACCATGCACGCCAGGCTGGTGCCGAGCCAGAGAGTCGCGCACAACGATTTCTGTTTCGTGAGCTTCATACTTATCTCTTCATTCCTCTAGGCTTGGTTCGGATGTAGTTCGTCCGTTGACGCTCTTCTTGACCCACCCCAACGACCTGCCGACGAAATACATCCGCGCGCAAAACGAGCCACGCAGTGTTTCCACCGCGTGGCTCGCTTGCGTTAACCACTCGTCAGTCGTCTTTATGGTGTTGGTTTGTTTGCGGGACTCTCGTTCGAGCTCACTCTTCCGGTTCGCGACTCCCAGCCGCCGTCTCCGCCTGTGCCTCGCTTGACTCGCCCACCCACTCAGGCTCAGCCAACCACGCGTCTGCGAGGCTTATGCCGGGCGGCTCCTTCTTCTCGCTCGCTCGCACCTGCCCCGCCTTTTCCGACAGGTCCGCCAACAGCCGCGCGCAATTCACATTGGCCAGCAGCGCGTTCTCAAGCAGCCTCGAAACGACGTCATGGAATTTCCGGTAGAGGTCTTCCTCGGCCGTTATCTCGATCAGGGGCATCCCTTCAATCGCTGTCCCTTGCGTTGCCTTCTGCACATCTGGGTCTGCTGCGTTCGTTTCTTTCGTCCGGACCATTTCTCCGCCAATCCCGGACTTCCGCTCCGCGGCGCTTCGCCGTTCCATCGTGGCGGATTTCGTAGCCTCCCTGGCACATTTTCTGTTCCCCTTGTGCTCGTTCAAACAGCCACATCCGCCAGGACCCTTTCCAGGATTCATCTTTCCACGCGCGATTCCGCGGAAAGTAGTCCAGCGTAAATCGGGAAGTCATCTTCCCGTTCATTCGTATTGCGTATGAATGTCTCAAGCTTACCCAATCCGCCCATAATTACCTGCAAAGTCAGCTCCACGTTTTTTCAGTGACAATCTTGCCTCTAATAAAAGCCTGCGTCTCGGATCTGAATCCGCTTCGGCTCCGGTGACTGATCATGACAGCGCAGGCGTCCTGCAACCGACCCTAATCGCCTGCGCCGAAGTGCATAAAACGGATGTATCTCAAATGCACTAACATATCCAGATGACTTCGCACTCCTCCCACGCTCCAACTCTTCTCGTGCACGGAGGGGCCTGGGCAATCCCCGCCTCAGAAGCGCATGCGCACCAGGCCGGCGTTCGCAAAGCGCTTGACACCGGGTACGCGATCCTCGCCCGCGGAGGCGCCGCGCTTGACGCGGTCGAGGCAGCGGTTGTGGTTTTGGAAGATGATCCCACCTTCGACGCCGGGCGGGGAAGCTTTCTTACGTCCGATGGGAAGGTGCAGCTCGATGCTCTCCTCATGGATGGAGGAAGGATGAAGGCCGGAGGCGTCGCGTGTGTGGAACGCCTGCTCAATCCCATCCAGGCCGCGCGCCTCGTTCTCGAGAAGAGTCCTCATGTTTATTTTGTCGGAGCCGGCGCCGAAGCCTTCGCGGCAGCTCATGGCATGGCTCTGATCGACAACCATCAACTGGTTCTCGATCGAGAACGCGAACGGCTTGTCCAGGCGCAGCTGAGGCAGGCTGCGGGCTTGGCCGACGAAACCTTCTCCGGACATATTTTTGGCGACGACAAGAGTCCTGAAACCGCGTTTACGCCCCCTTCGGAATCCTCCCCCGGCGTCGAATCGTCGGGGCTCGCAAGCCACGATACCGTGGGAGCGGTGGCGCTTGATTCCCGCGGCGACCTTGCCGCCGGAACTTCAACAGGAGGCACGCTCAACAAGACACCGGGCCGGGTTGGAGACTCTTCCCTCATCGGCTGCGGATGTTACGCGGATAATCTTTCGGCCGCGGTTTCGTTGACCGGCTGGGGCGAGCCGATCATGAAATTGGTACTGGGCAAGTGGGCCACCGATCGGGTTGCTGCGGGCAGCGCACCTGAATTTGCCGCCCGCGAAGCGATCTCCTATCTCTTCAACCGGCTCGGCGGCCATGGCGGCATCATTCTGCTGGGCCCCGACGGGCGGTTTGGAATGGCTCACAACACGCCGGCCATGGCCTGGGGCCTGGCGACACCGGCCGGCCTCCACACCGGGTTGACAATCTGATACTGACTCCATGCCGCTGATTTGCTGGCTCGCTATGCCGCAACACGGCGCTAACTCGCTAAGTTGAAAAACAGCGGCTCAAGCAAGGAAAGCCTCCCATCACGAAACACAATTCACGCCGCAAGCTGCCATAATCTCCACTATGCTGGTTCTCGCTTCCGCCTCTCCGCGCCGCCGCGAACTGCTTGCTCAGGCAGGATTCGCGTTCAGCGTGCGCGCGGCCGAAATTCCTGAGGATCCGCATGCGAACGAAGACCCGATCGCCTACGTAACCCGGTTGGCGCGCGAAAAGGCCGAAGCGGTCTTTCGGCAAATCTCATCCGAAGAATTGGCCCCGCCGCAGGTAGTGCTGGGCGCCGATACCACCGTCACGCTTGACAATCACATTCTGGGTAAACCTGCTGACGCCTCCGACGCGTCCCGCATGTTGCGCCTGCTCTCCGGCCGTACCCACCTGGTGATGACCGGCGTTGCGGTCGTAACGCCTCAAAGCGCAGAAGTCGCGGCAGAAGTCACAGCGGTGCGATTCCTCACCCTTTCCGACCGCGAGATTGAGGATTACGTCGCGACCGGGGAGCCGATGGACAAGGCCGGTGCCTACGCAATCCAGGGCCGCGCAGCGCGTTGGATTCCTCGCATCGAAGGTTGCTATTTCAATGTCGTTGGACTTCCGCTGGCGCTCGTCACCGCCATGCTCGAATCCCTCGGGGATTCCAGTTCTTCCTCTTCTTGAAGAGTTCATCGGGCGGCATCTCGAACAGGCTGTTATCTGCCAGGGGTGAGATCAGTCACTCGGGATTGTGCTCCCAGCCAATACAATGACACCCAGACTGCACAAGGGTGCCACGGTGAAGAAGGAGTCGGTGTGAATCTTGGGTTTATTGAAAGCAAGGTATACGAAGAGATTTCAGTTGGCGACATGGCCACGACAGAACATGTGCTGACCGCTGACGACGCGATGGCCTTCGCGTCGATTTCCGGATTCCACGCGGTTCTGAATGCCGATGAACTCATTGAGCGGGCTGGCGGGCTGGCTCCCACAGGGCCAAACATGTGGTGCGCGTCCCTGATCTCTGGCCTGTTCAGCATGAACATCCCCGGGCCCGGCTGCACGCTGACCGACGTGTCGCTGTCCTTCCACCATCGCATCCACGTGGGGGATCGCATCCTCGTCAAGGTTCAGGTCACGGCCAAGGACGATTCTACGCAAAAGATAACATTCGATTGCGAGGCAAGCAATGACGCGGGGACGCCGATTTTCTCCGGTACCGCCCAGCTTCTCGCGCCCCTGACCAGGCTGCGCTGGTCCACCCTCCCGGTACCGCAACTCATTGTTAATAATCCCTATCGTCATTACCTTGGCTTGATCGCCCGGGCCACCTCCAAGCCGCGCCGTCTCGACCGCGATTGTCTGGCCGTGCGACGAAGTGTCCCTTGGCGGAGCCTATCAGGCATTCAAGGATAAGTTGATCGTTCCGTTTCTTGTGGGACCCGAGGTAAAAATTCGCCAATTGGCTCAAACGATGCAACTCGACCTGGGGACAATTCGCGTCGTTGACACCGCCGAGAGTCGCTCCGCAGCTTTTCGGGCCGTAGAGATGGCCCGGAAAGGCGAAGTCCAGATGCTCATGAAGGGATCGCTGCACACGGACGAACTTATGAGCGCCGTAGTTTCGCGCGACGGAGGAATGCGCACCGGACGGCGCATCAGTCACGTCTTCGTTTTGGATGTGCCGTCCTATCACAAGCCTCTCTTCGTCACTGATGCGGCCATCAATATCCAGCCGGACCTTGAGACCAAGGTCGACATTCTGCAGAATGCCATCGACATGATGCTGAAGGTCGGGGTTGTCAATCCGAAGGTGGGAATTCTCTCCGCGGTCGAGTCAGTCAACGCCGCCATTCCATCTACACTCGATGCTGCCGCCCTTTGCAAGATGGTCGATCGCGGACAGATTACCGGCGCTATCGTCGATGGTCCGCTTGCTTTCGACAATGCCATCTCGAGCGATGCCGCGCGCATCAAGAAAATCAAGTCGCCGGTCGCGGGAGATGTGGACCTTCTGTTAGTCCCCAATCTGGAAGCAGGCAATATCCTCTTCAAGCAGCTTCAGTATCTGGCCGGAGCGCTCGCCGCCGGAGTTGTGGTCGGAAGTAAAGTTCCGATCGTTCTCACCAGTCGCGCCGACGGTGAATTGGCCCGAATGGCAAGTTGCGCCCTCGGCGTTCTGCTCGCGAAGCCAGTGCCCGTTCTCGACTAGTGTCTCTGACCGCGTGATTCTTAATGTACGATCTCCGTGCCCCATCAAACTTTCGCCTTTTTTCCTAGCGAAAGGGTGGGATAGCTAGGAAGCCAGAGAAATGAATTCATGCGGTCACCACATTAGGCCGTACCGGAGTCATCCTGACGGTTTCGTTGATATCATGCCATTCGTCTTCCGCATAGCGGGCGGCGGCATCGTCGGAGGTGCCCGTGCGCCTTCCGCCTGCAAGTTCGGTAACTACTGGAATAATTGCCAGTTGAATCGAACCGCTCGTGGCCCTAATGTCGAAATGAGAGGCTTTGACAAGATAGGGATTAGTAGTCTGCGGTCCGCGCCTGATTGGAATGGGGCTGCGGGAGAGCAGGGTGGCAGAGGATGAATCTCATGAATTTTCCGTTTCTTGTACTGGTATTGTCATTTCTTGTTCTGGTGCTCTCGGCCTGGACCGGCGACTATTTTCGCCGCAGGGAGGGGTCCCTCAAGGAAGACGAGCGGGAGGACTACAGCACTGTAGTCGGGGCGACGCTCACCCTGCTGGGTCTGATCATCGGTTTCAGCTTTTCCATGGCCATCGGCCGCTACGATCAGCGCAAGAACTACGAGGAGGAGGAGGCCAACGCGATTGGCACCGAATATTTGCGCGCCGATCTGTTACCGGCGGAAACCACCGCCAAAGTCCATGCCCTTCTCAAGAAGTACATCGACCTGCGACTGTTGTTTTACACCACTCGCGATCCGCTCCAGCTCGCGAAGGTCAATGCGGATACGGCTGATCTCCAAAACCAGTTATGGTCTGCCCTGCTGCAGGGACGCGTGCAGGACACGCCGGTGTATTCCGTGGTGGTTTCGGGCATGAACGACGTGCTGAACTCGCAGGGCTATACCCAGGCTGCCTGGTGGAACCGCATACCCATTTCGGCATGGGGGTTGCTGGCGGCAATTGCCATCGGGTGCAATTTTCTCATCGGGTTCGGCGTGCGCCGGAGTGACCGGCGGATATTCCTGGTCATCCCTATAGCCGTATCCATCGCGCTTTTCCTGATCGCGGATATCGACAGTCCCCGAGGAGGCGCCATTCGGGTAAAGCCGCAGAACCTGATCAGTCTTCAGCAATCGCTGCCGGCCCAGTAGGCAGTTCTTCCGAAATTGCCGGTGAGGCTCCCGCGGGGCTGAAAAAAGATGATTCCGGGGGCCCAGGCTCCTCTTGAATTCCGCCGCCTGATAGAATTAAAACAGTGGGCCACCCTCCCGGGTGGCCGATTTTTTGTATGGAGATTCAGGTTGGCCCTTTCGCTTCGCAGCGGCATGTCCGCATGTTTCCTGGCCGCGCTTTGTCTTTGTTTTCCAGGTACCCGATCGATGGCAGACGCAACGCCTTCGTCCGACGTTCCGTATCGTCTGCACTTTTTCCATACCCACACCGGGGAGCGGCTCGACATCGTGTACCGCCATGGGGACGCCTATGATCCCGATGCCTTGGCGCGCATGAACCATTATTTGCGCGACCATCGCACCGGCGATGTTCACGACTATGATCCGCGCGTATTCGATCTCCTGCATGACCTGACCGTGGCCCTGGGACATCCCGATGCCGAGATCAATGTCGTATGCGGCTACCGCACTCCCTGGAGCAATGAATACCTCCGCAGCCACGGACACGGTGTGGCCGAGCACAGCCTCCACATGCAGGCCATGGCGATCGATATTCGCATACCCGGTGTGCCCACCTCCGAGCTCCGCGATACCGCCCTCAGCCTCCATCGCGGCGGCGTCGGATATTATGCTTCTTCCGATTTTGTCCATGTAGACGTAGGACGCGTGCGGCGCTGGTAGTCTAGCCCATCCCTGCCCCGCATTTCTCGCAGCCCGAACCCCTCGTCTCGTCGTTGCGCAAAAAATGCACGCCCGCTTTTGCATTTTCTTTCTCACGGTTTTGCCACAATAGAGGTGGAAGAGGGGAATCGAAGTGCGGCCTCACGCAAAACCCAGGGCACCGAAAGCAATTCGGCCTTCGTTCCGAACGCTTTAGACCCCCCAAAAGGGCCCTTCCGGACCGTTTAAATTTGCGGGATGGCAGCCCATATAAACATTGTCTTCAGTGACTTACAGGGGATAACTCGAGCCGGAATGGGTACTCTCCCCCCTTTTTGCACTGTGAAACTGTAAAACTGTACGTCGACCGTTCGATCAAGCGACGTCTCAAGCCTTCAAAACTTGTGAGAAATCCAGACCGTCATCACGGGTAGGGATAGCCCTTGGCCAACGCCTGCGCCAGCTTGCCATCGTGGCCATAGATATCGTCGTAAAAGTGCACCTCGTCATTCGGGTACGCAACCGCTGTTCCGTAGAGGATAAACACCGGCACGCGCTTGGCCAGGGTGACGGCGGTATTGTCGGGGCCGCTCTGCATGCCTTGCTCCACGCGTTCGAGTGTCCAGCCCGGATTGTTCCTCAACACCCACGCGGTAAGCTCGGCGGGCTTCCCCACACGAACGCAGCCGGCGCTGAAATCGCGGCGGCTTTTGTCAAAGAGATCTTTCTGCGGCGAGTCGTGCAAATACACGTTGTACTCGTTGGGAAACATCAGCTTGACGAGGCCCAGCGAATTGTCGGGCCCCGGCTTCTGCCGCACGGCAAGTTTGCGGGCTTCCAATTGCGCCATCACCTCATCGGAAACGGCTCCTGACGTGACGACCTTTCCATCTTGCGTGGTGACTTCAAATCTCTTCGCGGCGATATAGCCGCGATCCTTCTTGATCGCGGGCAGTATTGTGCGGGCGAAGATACCGGGGGGAACGTTCCAGTATGGACGAAGTACGATGAACGTCATATCGCGCGTGAATACGGGCGTCTGCGTTCGCATCGCCTTCCCGACCACCACGCCCATCTCGAGCGCAATCTTGTTGTTCTCATCGAAAGCGCGCAAGCGGAAATCGGGAATGTTGACGATGATCGGCGGCGCCGTGAATCCCTCCGGCAACCAGCGCCACCGTTCCAGCGTAAGTTGCAACTGGCGAACCCGATCAGCAAGGGGCACGTTCAGTTGCGTGACGGTTGAAGATCCAAGGCGGCCGTCGTCATCCAGGCCGTGCCGCCGCTGGAACCGTTTGACTCCCTCGGACAGACTGGCGTCATAGGTGTCGGAGCCCGGGGTCTGCGCGTCTTGCGGAATATCGCCGACGAGCTTCAGGAAGCGCGCCAGGCGCGGCACACCGGCGTAGGACTTGCCCGGATCAATGGGCTTGGCCGGCACCGGAAGTTTTTCCCCGTCATCGGCACGAGCCAGTTCGGTATAACGCACCAGCGCCTGCTGAGCTCGCCGGTACCCATCGAACTGCGGCTCGACGCTGTTGATGACCGCGGACACATCGGACGCGGACAACAATTTGTCGCGCACAAATTGGGCCAGATCGTACTTCTTGTCTTTGACATCGAGGTCGAACTTCAGGTGCTTCGGATTGATTCGGCCGATGCGCAGATCGGAAACATAACGCATGGTGCAAACCGTGAGCGCGACGTCGAAATCGGCAGGATCGGCGCCCGCGCTTTGGAGAGCACTGAGGCGTCCATCCCAGCGCGATGCGTCGTAGTCTTCGGGTTCAAGGCCTTTCTTCCACGCATTGCGGAACTGGTCGATCATGGCCCGCGCTTGGGGAGAAGGCGACGTTCCCTGAACCCACACGGCAGCGAACCCGCCAGGTTCATAGAATTTCTGAAGCCAGGGCTGGTAATCGCGGAAATTCGGCCAGCGCAGCGTGGCCAGATTTCCCGCCGCAACGTCGGCCTGAATGCGCGATGGCGCCTGCGCAACGGCGATCGTGGCCAGGGCAAAGATGGCGAGGATGCACGGCAAGCCGACTCTAGCCATGCAAACGTGATTGCGAAGCTTCATTGGACTAGGCCGACTGCCCGATGACTCTTGTGGCCCGGCGGACGGCGAGAGCGAGCATGAGGCGTGTCGTACCGGACATGATCATGTTGATGCCGACCAGGGTGCCGATCACCCAGAGAGAACCGCTCGGCCAGTGGCGCCAGATCATCAGGCCAAGGAGGAGCGTAATCGCACTTTCAAACAGCAGCCAGCCGGACGCGCCGCTTTCCCGGGTCCGAAACCAGGCCACGATGCCGATGATTCCCTGGGCTATGAAGAACGCGATCAGCGCCAGCGTCAGTGCCGCGATGCCGATGCCCGGATCGAGCCGGAAGAAAAGACCCATGCCGAAATGGATGATGGCGATCACGCCCGTCCAGAACCTGCTCCCCACGGTACGGCCGCGGATCGCGTGGATCAACTGCACCACCCCGCTGATCATCAGCAGCCACGAGATTACGATCACGACCCCAAAGGACATCTCGATCGGAAGCAGGATGGCCAGGAACCCGCAGACGATCAAAAGAATGCTCAGGACAATTGTGAAACCGGACACGCGTCGGACCAATCCTCCGAGCGGTTCGGGCGAGCGGTCGGGTACCGCGGGCGGCGAGGACATGATGCTTCCTCCTTTATTGTTCTGTGCCATGCTAAGAGCCAGGCGCGGTTCCGAACACTCGCAAAATTGATAGTCGGGACTGTACGAGGTTCCTGATCGCCTGGGATCCGGGTTTACGCCATCCTGCATCGGTCTCGTCGCCTGCTTCATCTATGATGGACGGGCATTTGTCAATCTTGGCCCCCAGGACGCGATCGAGACTTCATGAGCCATCCTCTGTTTTCTGCTTTCCAGCTTCGTTCCGTGACTTTTCCTAACCGCGTCGGTGTGTCGCCGATGTGCCAGTACTCCGCCGAAGACGGCTTTGCCAACGACTGGCATCTCGTGCATCTTGGCTGCCGCGCCCAGGGCGGCGCAGGCCTGGTGATGTTGGAAGCCTCCGCAGTCGTGCCCGAGGGCCGCATTTCGTCCTCTGACCTCGGCATCTGGAAGGAGCAGCACATTCCGGCGCTCGAGCGCATCGCCTCGTTCATACATTCGCAGGGAGCGCGCGCGGGAATTCAGCTTGCGCATGCGGGACGCAAGGCAAGCGTCACCGCCCCTTTCCGAGGCGAGCGCCTGCTCACGGCCGAAGAAGGCGCATGGACCCCGGTTGCTCCGAGCGCCGTCTCTTTCTCCCCCAGGCACGCCATGCCCCAGGCACTCGATCAGCCTGGAATCGACGCCATCGTCAGGGCTTTCGCGCAAGCGGCACATCGCGCTCTTATAGCCGGATTTGATCTGGTCGAGATTCACGCCGCGCATGGCTACCTGCTCCACGAATTTCTCTCCCCGCTCGCCAACCATCGCACCGACGCTTATGGCGGCAGCTTCGAAAACCGGATTCGCCTGGTGCGGCAGGTTGTCGATGCCGTGCGCAGCGAGTGGCCGGAGCACCTGCCGCTCTCCATTCGCATTTCGGCCACCGACTGGGCGGAGGGTGGTTGGACGATCGACGATTCGGTCGAACTGGCGCGGGCTTTGCGCGGACAAGGAGTCGATATCATCGACGTGTCCTCCGGGGGCATGGTTCCCGACGCCAAGGTCCCGGTCGCGCCGGGTTACCAGGTTCCGTTCGCGGCTCGGATCCGCGCCGAATCAGGAATTCCCACGATGGCGGTGGGCATGATCACCGAGCCAACCCAGGCCAACGCCATCATCGAAAGCTGGCCAGGCCGATTTCGTGCTGCTGGCGCGCGAAATGCTGCGGGATCCGTACTGGCCGTTGCACGCCGCAGCGGCGTTGTCAGAGCCCGCCAGTTGGCCGCAGCAGTATCTGCGCGCTGCGCCGCCCCATTCGCCGGCTAGAGCGCTCCGTCGAACGGCCAACCGGCCTCCGTCCCTGCGGCGAAACTCTGAGGGGGAGGTCTCTTGTTCCCCAGTAGCCGGGTGCACGGAATGGGTCCAAAACAGCGAAAACCGTGTTTTTTTCCTTCACGTTAGCGCGGCCGGTCCCTATACTGCGCTGAGAGAAGCGTCCCGGCGAGAGTAAGGACTCTTCGATTGGTGAACAATGGCCTCACAACTTTCCCGCAAGCGCGTTGTCGACTCGCCCGACATCCCTGATCGCCTGTATTTCAAGATCGGGGATGTAGCCCGCATCTGTGCTGTCGAACCATACGTCCTTCGTTTCTGGGAAACTCAGTTTCCCCAGCTCAAGCCCAACAAGAGTGGAACCGGCCAGCGCCTCTATCGGCGCCGCGAGGTCGAACTTGCACTCGAAATCAAGCGCCTCGTTCACGGAGAGGGATACACGCTCTCGGGGGCCCGCCACGCGCTGGAGGTAAATCAACGTCGAGTGGAGACCAGGCCTGCTGCCGCGCCCGAGCCGAGCCTGAAATCGAGCCCGGAGTTGAACCAGGCCGCCAGGCGGCCCGATTCGTTCTCGTGCAACGGTCGGCAATGTCCGCTCCGAGCTGCGAGAGATTCTCTCTTTGCTTTCGAACCACCAGCCGCGTCCTCCACGGCAACGTGCACGGTTGCTCTCGGTTTCACCGGACTCCGGCAGTCTGTTTCCTCTTTAGGGATCGGCGGCTTGGCGTAGCCTGCCGCAATGGACGCACATTGCCGATGAACCTGTCGGCTGCGCGCCGGCTCATCTCAATGCCCTCCAGGGCCCTTCCAAGGTAGTGGGGTGGTAGACGTAGAGTAGCCAAAAGCAAACGTCGTTACTCTCCCTCAAAAGTTGTAAACCGTTGTAAAGAGGACTTTGCACTAAAAATAGTGCAAGAACCACGCGCGGAATCGGTTGTCTGAAGTTTGAGACAGCAACCGTCCCGCAAGCGTTTAACCCACAGCCCGCACAGCCTCATTGTTTATCGTCGATTATGAACAAATGTTCACTTGTATCTTGGTTGACAGGCCGATTCCCGCTTGCGAAAATCGAGCCATCATCTGCAGACTGCAGGGCGATATATCTAGTTGACGCATTGGTTCCTTTTGGGATTGGTTCGTTCTAAAGAAATTTCTGAATTTCGGTCTTGCGGTTTTCTCCACACCCCAGCGTCAGCTCGATTCCAGCCGTTTCGCGTTTTCCGGAGCCCCTTACGGGGGGTGTCTGTATTTATAGGTTTGTGTCCTCGCGTGCGGCGCTTCATGAGTCGGATATTGAGCCTCATTGCGGGCAAATCAGGCGAAATGATCCTTTGCTGTTCGCAAAAAGGCCGCAGTTTTGCACCGATCCGCCTTCGTGACGCGCATAAAAATTCGATCGGCCTGAGGGCCACGGAAACATTACATGGGCCATAATAACTCCAGCGAAATGCACCCTGACCTCAATCGAATGATTTTGGAAATCGTTCTCCGCGATTTCGAATCGTTCGAATCGATCGTCGCCAAAGTCTCTAAGGCAAAACCCGACGTTGGTTCCGACGAAGTCAAGGCGCTGTTGCTGGCGCTTTTGGCGGATGATCTGTTGGGAGCCTATCTCATACACGCGGATCCCCCCTATTTCACCCCGGTCGATGCGGCTTCCGAACACCATTGAATTTTATTGGCTGCTGATCACCGAAGAGGGAAAAAACATCTTCAGGCCCCTTCCGAACCGCAAGCCAGGGTCCTGCAAGAATAAGAAATAGTGAGGGATAGCGGAAGGTCCCGTGTCGCTGCGCACTCCACCCGTATTGTGGCTGCCCATGAATCGCTTCGATCACTCAGGTGCAGGCCGTCTCACCCCAAAAGATGTAGATCAAACTGCCAACGTGTGATTTGTGTCACGGACGCCCGGAAGCAAAATGGTCCCACAGTCTAAGTTTTCCAAATTTGCAGTTCTTTGATTTGTTCGATTGAGTTGTCGAGGTGAAGGCTAGTATGGCAACGGCACGCTTAGGCGGACCCAGCAGTGCGTCCGCTCCGGGGAGTTTGTCACCAGTTAATTCCAACCTCGCAGAGCACCTTGTAATGATGTGTGCTTCTGCGCTCTTCACCGGTCTGACCCAACGGGATTGCATGGAAATCGCCTCATGCGCTCGAGCTCGCACCTTTGCTCGGGATGAACTCCTGTTTATCCAGGGGCAGCCGGTTCGCAACCTGATGTTGATTCAATCCGGGAGCGTCAAACACACCCAGCTCAGCTCCGATGGCAATGAAGTGCTCATGTGGATGAGCGGATCGGGCGACGCTATCAACCTGCAAGCTGATTCAGCCACTTGCAGCCACACGTGCTCCGCCCGGGCCATGGAGCAATGCAAGGCCCTGGTGTGGGAATACAGCCGGCTGCAGACGCTGTTAGCCCAGCATCCCAGGATTCGCGAGAACATCAGCAGAATCCTTTCCGGACGCTTGCGAGAACTCGAAGAACGATTCCGCGAGGTCGCCACGGAAAAAGTGGCCACGCGCCTGGCGCTTACCATCCTCAGGCTCTTGAAGCAGATCGGGAAGCCGACCGACGAAGGCATCCAGATCTCGCTGAGCCGGGAAGAGCTGGCTCAGATGACCGGCACCACCCTGTTCACCATCAGCCGAGTTTTGTCGAAATGGGCAGAGAAGGGCTTCATCACGCCGGGCAGAGAATCGGTCGTGGTGGGCGACCCAGCGGGGCTGAAATCCGTCAGCGACCTGGACGCATAGGGCCACGCAAACAAGCGGCGAATCCTCCCCCCGCCACTTCAATATCACTCCGTCCGCAAGGCGACCATCGGGTCGACGCGCATGGCTCTGCGCGCCGGGAAATAACAGGCGGCGAGCGCGACAGCCGTTAGCAAAACCAGCACGGACCCGAAGGTCAACGGGTCCGCTGCACTCACCCCGAACAGCAGGCCGCTCATGACGCGGGTGAGCCCAAGGGCGCCAAGCAGCCCCGCGAAGATGCCGGTCAACGCCAGCCCCATCCCTTGCTGAAAGACCAGGGATAGAATCCGCCCGCGTCGCGCGCCCAGCGCCATGCGGATGGCGATGTCGCCAGCTCCCTGGCTGACAAGAAATGACATAACCCCATACACCCCGATGGCGGCCAGAATCATGGCGAAGCCTGGCAAATGCCCCCAGCATGGTCATGGCAAATCGCTGCCGGGCCACGGAGTCCTGGACCCTCCGGTCCATGGTGGCGATGTCAAATACGGGCACCTCGGAATCGAGGGCATTGACCTGGTGAACGATGGCATCTGCTGTGGCCGCCGGGTCGGAGCTCGTACGCGCAACCATGAACATCGTTCCCGCGGCCTTCTGCGCGTGCGGATAGTAAACAACCATCCGCGTGTCGAGATCGAGGCCGTATTCCTTGACCAGTCCCACCACGCCGGCGACCATCGCCCATGGCTGCTTGTTGCTCTGGCGAATGCGCTTTCCGACCGCATCGCCCTTCGGCCAGAAATGGTTTGCCATCTTTTCATCGATAAGGACGACGGGCTGCGTCTTCTCCGTGTCTGCCGTTGTGAACAGCCTTCCGCTCAGCAGCGGAATCTGCATGGCGGTGAAATACCCCGGCGTAGTATACCGAATGTCGACCTGCAACTCGGGCTGGTTTGGAGGGGGGACATACCCCTCGACCTCCATGCCCCCCCAACCGACCGATGGAGTAAGCGGCAACGAACTGTATCGCCCCCACGGCACTGACCCCCGACAGATGTCCGACGTGCTCTTCGAGAGCCTGGTAAAACTGGACTCGTGCGGCGCGTTCCTTGTATTTCGGTCCCTCGGCAGAGACCTGCATCGAAATCACGTTGTGCGGATTGAACCCGGGCGGCACATCCGTAAGCCTCACAAAACTGCGCACCAGCAAGCCCGCGCCGGCGAGAAGAGGCAGGGCGATCGCGAGTTCGGCGATCACCAGGGCGCCGCGCAGCTTGTCGTGCTTCACATGCAGTCCACCCTTGACCGACCCCCTGCCGCCCGACTTCAGGCTGGCTGTCAAATCGACCCGCGAGGCGCGAAACGCCGGCGCGAGGCCAAAAACGATTCCAGTCACGAGCGAAACCGCGAGGCTGAATCCGAGCACGCCGAAATCGATGCCCAGTTCGTCGAGTCGCGGAATGTTTCCAGGATGCATGCGGCGCGCGATGATGAGGCCGAGATCGGCGATGGCGAGGCCGGCCGCTCCGCCCAAAAGGGCCAGCAGGATACTCTCCGTCAGCAGTTGCCGCACCACCCGCGCCCGTCCCGCACCCAGGGCCGCGCGAATCGCGATTTCTCTCTGCCGCACTGTCGCCCGGGAGAGCAGCAGGTTCGCGACATTGGTGCACGCGATAAACAGGACCAGCGCCACCGCCCCAAACAGGATCAGCACCGCGCTGCGCACATTGCCCACCACCTGCTCGATCAGCGGCACCACGCTGATGGTGAATGAAGGATCGCGGTGCTTTTCCTGTCGCAGCCGCGCCGCAATGATCGCGATGTCGGATTGCGCCGCCTCCATCGTCACGCCGGGCTTGAGCCGCGCCAGGATGTTGAAGTTCTCCGATCCGTAATTGGTGGGGTCCTTGGCCTCGCCAGTCAGGGTCAGAAAAATGTCGGGCTTGTCGATCCCGCCGACCGTGGGGATGACTTCGCGGTTCAAGCGGAAATCCGCGTGCAAAACGCCGACGACCGTCGTGGCTTCGCCTTCGAACGTGATGGTGCGGCCGACAATGTTGGGGTCAGCCCGAGAAAACCCGCTGCCAGAGCCCATACGTCAACACCGCGGTTTTGGCGCTGCCGGGCTTGTCTTCCTGGGGCAGAAAGAGCCGCCCTAGCAAAGGCTTCGCGCCCAGCATCGGCAACAGACTTGAAGAGGCGGCTATCGCATCAACCTTCACGGCTTTGTTGAGGCCCGTGATGGTTGAGCTGCCTCCGACGGCAATCGCGGTTTCTTCAAAGACGTGATTCTGTGTCTGGATGTCGTGATATTGCCCCGGCGAGGACCAGTCCTGGGGAATGCCGATTCCCGGAGAGCGCAGCCAAAGAATGGCCAGCCGGTCCGCATGCGGATAGGGCAGCGGCTTGAGCAGCAGCGTGCTGGTGACGCTGAAGATGGCGGTATTCGCTCCGATACCGATGGCCAGGGAGAGAACGATCATGGCCGTGAGTCCCGGAGTTTTCGCAAACGAGCGCAGCGCATAGCGAAGATCGTGCCATCAGATCCTCAACAAGCCTCGCGCCACCCGAGTCCCGGTGCTGACCCAGTGTGCCTTGCGGCACTTCCAGCCGTTTTTCACTCATGGTGCGGTTATCCTCATGCCTCTACAGCGACGAAGGTATCCGAACCTTGTGTCGAGAGGCAAGAATCCGGTTCTGTCGCCCACGCTGAGCACAACCGGCCACGGACTCCGCCAGTCAAACAGTCGAAGATGCCCGCGCGACCGGCATCAGATCGACTCTGGAATAATTCATAGACCAGGAGACTTTCCATGTTGAGAAGGAATTTCCTCTCCGGCTCATTCGCCTTAGCGACGGCGGCTGCGCGGCAAGGATTGGCTTGGCCGAACCAGGTGCCGAAAAGCATTCTGGAGTACGGTGCGAGGCCCGACGGCAAGACGCTGAACACCAACGCAATCCAGCGGGCCATCGACGATGCGTACCAGGCCGGCGGAGGAACCGTCCACGTTCCGTCAGGGATGTTCCTGACCGGCAGGATCGACCTGAAGAGCCACGTAACCCTCTATCTGGATGAGGGATGCACCCTTCGCGGCAGCACGTCGTTGAACGACTACGACGCGGGAAACGCAGGCGGCGAGGGTCGGCAGCGCCATCTGATTTTTGCCCACGACGCGGAAGGCGTGACCCTCGCCGGGCCGGGCCGCATCGACGGGCAGGGAAAGAACTTCTGGGAGCCCTCTGGCAAAACCCCGATTCCGCCCGACGAGCAATGGGCCGACTTTTCATCCCGGATCCTGAGCCCGAAAAAATCCGGCCGCCCCAGCCCGATGCTCTACTTTGTCAACTGCCGTCAGTTACGCATTGAAGATGTGCGGATCGAGAACTCGCCGGGATGGACCCTCCACACACTCAACTGCGATGACGTCAACATCAAGGGAATCGCCATCAAGAACCCCGTGGTGGGCCCCAATACCGATGGAATCGATATGACCGGGTGCCAGAACGTGTTGGTGTCCAATTGTTCCGTCGATACGGGGGACGATGCCATCTGCCTCAAAAGCGAGAATCCGTACGGGCCCGAGCCGCGTCTGACCAAAAACGTGGTCGTGACGAACTGCCACCTTACCACCTGCTGCAATGGGTTCAAGCTGGGCACCTCTTCCGAGGGCGGATTTGAGAACATCACGTTTTCAAATTCGGTGATCTACAACGACGAAGTTGAGTTCAAGGCGCGCGTCATCTCCGGCATCGCCCTCGAGGTTGTCGATGGAGGCTGGATCGACGGCGTGGTGGTGAGCGGGATCCAGATGCAGCGGACCCGTACACCTGTCTTTATCCGCCTGGGTAATCGCAAGCGGTCCCGCGATTATCCGAAACAGGGGATCCGCGGCGTGAGCATCGACAACGTGCAGGCATCGGAAGCGGTTCTCGCCAGTTCCATCACGGGCCTGCCTGGCATGGATGTGCAGGATGTAACGCTCTCCAACATACACGTGGACAACGTGCTGCCAAGCCGCCCGGAATGGGTGGGACGCGGGGTGCCCGAAAAGGAGGCCGCTTATCCCGAAGCCAAGATGTTTGGAATGCTGCCGGCTTCGGGGCTGTATGTCCGGCACGCACGCGACCTGCGCCTGAACAATGTTGAGTTTACCGCGCCTGCCGGTGAAGCACGCCCGACCATCATCTTTGACGATGTGATCGGAGCGCGTGTGACCGGGCTGAAGAGCGCTCCTGTCAGCGGAGGAATGCCGGTGGTGCAGGTCATTCACTCCGAGGACGTGCACCTGTCCGAGGTGTCGCCCGCAATAAGCACTCTCCCGGAGAATCCTGCCGCTTCAACCGCGGCGCGATGAGACTTCGCCGACGGGACTCACGGCCCAAAACTGGCCGGAGTGCAGGCGGACGCGGTTGATGGCGTTGGCGGAGTCGGGGGCGTGGCCCAGGGAACGTTGGTGAAGTCGAAAAAGTCCAGCAGGTTGGGCTGCGCGGCATCGTGCGGATTCAGATGCGCGGAGCTTCCAATGAAGCGGTTCTCGACAAACTTGATGATCGCCGTATGATCCATCGGGATATGCGACACATAGTGCCTTCGGGTGAACGGCGAAATGACCATGTTGGGTACGCGGAAGCCAAGCTGTGCGCTGAATCCGCCTACAGCTGCCGCATCTGCGGTATTGGCTCCGGGATCCGTTGGGTCCAGGTCGCAATGCAGCGTCGCCGCTCCCCCGTTCGGGGGCACGCAGGGGACGTAACTGTCGGGATTCACCGCAATCTGCGAAATGTCCGGGATGGCTCCCATCGAAGCGCTGGTGAAATCGTTGGAATGACCGGGCACCGGGGGAACGTGGTCATAAGGACCGCCACCCTCGTCATAGCTCACAAAGAAGACTGAATCCTTCCACGCCGAGCTGCCCATCAGTTGACCGACGAGCTTGGCCACCTGCGCCTGGCCGCCCAGAATCGGTTGTCCAGACCCTGGATGCTCGTCATTGCGGCCATAACCGGCTTCGATGAAAGCAAAACTGGGGAGCGTGCCATTGGCGAGATCGTTGGCGTAGGTCGGATCCAGAGGCGCGATATGAGTTGGATCGACACAGTACGAGTTGGACGTATCCCCCACCGCCACCAGCGACGACACGGTTGGTGGCACGCACGCGACTCCGGGCTTGGGTCTGATAAATGTACTGGTAAGAGTAGGTCAGGTTAGAGAAATGGATAGCAGGATACACACTGTTGCCCGTGGCGAGGCAGTCATCCTGGTCGAGGCAGAAACCCTGGGTCACCGTGTAGTAGATCTTCCAGGTAACCTTGGCCTGATCAAGTTCCTGAAAAATGTTCGGGATGTTGAGCTGGGGAAGATGGTCATTGCTTCCCGGGTCGTGCACCAGGCCCTGAGTCGTGCCTCCGGTAAAGGTGGCGAGCCGATTCGGAACGCTCTTGCTCGCCATCGGCGAGAACCAGCGATCCGAGATCGCGAATTGCGACGCCATGTAGTAGTAGTAGTTCAGGAAATCCTGGTCGTAATACCCCATGGCGCGCTTTCCAACGAGGTCGGTGAAGTTTCCGGAGCAAGTGGTGATTGGAGCGCAGTATTTTGCGAAACCCTCGGCGGTATGCACGAAGCCATTCATTAGTATCGGCCGCGTATCGAGAAAGTTGTAGCGTTCCACGTCGCCATAGCTTGAGAGCCAGTCGGACGACTCGTCATCAATACAGGTGCTGGTGAACTTGAACGGGAAGAATGTTGTTCCCTCGTCATCCATGTTGCCGATCGCTGGCAGCGTCAGCTTGTCGTCGATGCCGTCGACCGTGTATGTCACGCCGTCATCGCCAACGTTTAAGTGATTGGCTACCCTGTAGGGGTTCAGCATGCCGAAGTAGTTGTCGAACGAGTGGTTCTCCTGGAGCAGGAAGATTACGTGATCGATGGACTTGATACTCCCGACGGGCGTGACCGTTACTGTGACCGCGGCGGTGGCGTTGCCGGCGGCTCCAGTAGCCGTCACCGTGTAAGTGGTCGTCGCCGCTGGCGTCACGGCTTGCGTTCCGCCCGCGGCGGGCAAGTTATAAATGGTTCCGTCAGAACCTTTCACAGTGACCTGAGTTGCATTTGTTGCCACGACCGTGAGCGTTGAAGAATTCCCCGCCACGACCGCGGCGGGATTCGCCGAGATCGTGACAGTTGGCGTCGGATTCGCAGTCAGTGTCACCGTTGCCATCGCCGAGGTGTGCCCCCCGGGACCGACGGCCGTAGCGGTGTAGGTTGTCGTCGCAGTCGGACTCACCGGCTGCGTTCCTCCGCTGGCCGTCAATGTATAGTTTGTGCCGTCGCTTCCGGAAATCGTCACCTGTGTCGCGTTAACCGCGGTGACCGTCAACGTCGATGAGTCGCCGGATGAAATCGAGCCCGGACTCGCGGTGATCTGCACCGTGGGCGCGGGGTTGGCAGACACCGTCACTGTTACAGTCGCAGACGTTTTCCCCCCGCGCCAGTCGCGGTCGCCGTATAGATGGTGGTAGTAGCGGGACTTACGGCTTGCGTGCCTCCGCTGGCCGAAAGGCTATACGAGCTTCCATCGGAGCCCGTCACCGTAACCTTAGTCGCCAGGGTCGCGGTGATGGTCAGAATGGATGAGCCCCCCGCCAGGATGCCGGTCGGATTGGCGGAGATAATCACATTCGGGGGAGGATTCGCCGTGACCGTAACCGTCGCCATCGCCTTGACTGATCCCCCCGCCCCGGTCGCCGTCGCGGTGTAGGTAGTGGTCGCGGTTGGGCTTACAGCTTGAGTGCCCCCGGTTGCGGGAAGAGTATAAGAACTGCCGTCCGAGCCAGCGATCGAAACCTGGGTCGCATTGGTCGCGCTTACGGTGAGCGTGGATGAACTCCCCGACGCGATAGCAGCAGGGTTAGCTGTCATGCTGACCGTAGGCGGAGGATTCGTTGCGGCAGTCACAGTAACCGTGGCCGTGGCCGAAACATTCCCTGTGACCCCAGCTGCGGCTGCGGTGTACGTGGTCGTCTTGGCCGGACTCACCGCCTGCGTTCCACCCGTTGAACTGAGTTGGTATGAGCTGCCATCCGATCCGCTGACTGTCACGCCGGAGGCATTTGCAGCCGTTACGGTGAGTGTGGACGAGCCTCCTGCGGCGATGGAAGCGGGCGCTGCAACGATTCTGACCGTGGCCGGATTGACCATGTTGACGTGGCTTGAACCGCAGCCCGCCACTATGAATGCAAATAGGAGACTGCCCACCCGGTACGAAAGAAGCTGGCGGGGAATTCTGGATAAGTGCGCTGAAAGCAAGTCTGTACTCCGTTCTGTCGCTCAAAAAAAGCGCACAGGTTCCGCTAGGCGTTCCGGGCACTCGGAACCTCAATCCGTCCGGCGACGCGCCGCAGGACTTCCCGATCAGTGACCCAGTTCAAAAACGAAAGATTGTATGATTCAAGATTTGGCGGGCTCTTGCCAACCCATCGCACCCGCTCATTATGGTTAGACGGGCGAATGACGTTGGATAGATGTCCGGCAGGGAAGAATCCGAGGTAACTCCCCAAAGTTATCGCTTCCCAAGGGCTCCGGCAAGTCCCCGATCGGAGACAGCAAATCCTCGCCCCGTCCGCTCCTCGGGTGGTCAGCAGAATGGGTTTGAAGAAAAGAGGCATCGTCCATTGTCCTCCGCACTTATTCGTGAATCCAAAAGTTCCCCGTAACCACCGCACTCTCTTTTTTACCCGGCGCCACGGCGAAAGCCTTGATGGTCAACGCCGTTCCCTTGACCATAATGGGGGCGTGATAGACCGGTGAAGTATCGAATGGCTGCGAAGTGTCAACCGTGTAGTGCATGGTCGCGCCAGGGGTGTCGCATCGTAAACTGACGGCCGTGTCGCCTGCAAACAATCCCGGCTTGGGAGAGAACGCGGGCTCCGCGGTTATGCCGGCGCGGTCAGTCTTCTCCGTTGTGATCGCTGTTTGCGCGCTGGTCTGCGCTGGCTTGATTCCCAGCACGAGGGCCTCGAGATACGCGCGTTGAAAATCATGAATCGGCCATCCCTGGTAGTTGCTGTTCCAGTCGCGTATCAATGCCGTTGCATCTTGATAGGATTTCATGACGTTGGCTGACTGCTCGGGCCTGACGGCGGCGATAAAAACATCGATGCGCTGCGTGTTTAGTTGGTCTGAGATCGTAAGGTCGTAAAGTCCGGGAGAAGGCAGGGGAAGTGTGATGGTCGCGGCGTTTTTCTCGAGTATGACGTGGGACTGGCGCGGAGATGCGGGATCGAGCGGTCGTAAGTCATACGTATAGCGGCCATTGGGCAATTTCGCGGCGAGTCCTGCTATGTCCACGCGGTTTCCGGGACCGAGCGCCGCAAAGGTCTCCTCGCGCGGCAACCGAGGCCCTTGACTCTGGCCGGATTCCTGGTCCGGGCTGCGTCTGGACAGCACCGCGCGAATGCGGGCCAGCATGTCGACTGCAAAGGGATCGGGCTCGCGGTAAAGCGACGGCACCCGAAATCCGCGTTCGCAGTCCTGGGCAAGAAAACATTCATACAGGATTCGTTGACCGTCAGGTAAAAAAATCAGGATCGAATGATTGGCGGGTTCTCCCGTAGGTTGCAGCAGCGATCCCGGAGGTATGGCATCGCCGGTGAGAACAGGCGCGCCCTTGCCCTCGATTTGCCACCCACCTCGGACTTGCCATGCCACCCCGAGAGGCGCTTCTTTTGGCCGTTGCGCTCTGACGCCGGTGGCTGAGAGAATCAATATCAACAGACACAACCAAGGAATGGTGCGGCGGGAGCCATACGGTCGTTTACCCAGGTTACGAGGATAGCCTTTGATGATCACGCGCATATGGCTTATTGTGCCGAACCGCGATGTGAAAGTCGACGAGATGTTGAGGGCAACACCTCCTTCCAAAGCGCCATCTAACTCAATCACGCCGTACCTTGCGTAGTTGGTCGCGTCGAAAGAAATCAATTCAATACATCGCTCATCGTTGCACGAGAGGCGTCACGATTGATCCGGAGTATGTGGAAGTCCCAGGATCGGCTTGCCTCCGTGTGTCATTTTGAAAGTCTGAACGGGCTTCATCTCGCTCCCATGCGCTTTATTGCGCTGCATTGATTCATCTGTTTATGCGCCCTGCGGACAACACGTTGTTCATCTCCTTGCCATTGGTGAAGGTGTCGGTGTATGTCTGAACATTCCAGGTTTTACCAGTCTGCTGCCCGTCCTCTGATCTATTTCTGCTTACGAAACCTCATGAGCCTTGTTTCCCGCCGCGCGCTGGTGTTGGCTTCGTTCTCCGTTTCGGCGGCGAGCCTGTTGGCCCAGACGCCGACTCCCGTGCCGGTCCCGACCTGGCGCTACGACTTGACCCATGCCGGGCAAAATACCAGCGAGACCGCTCTGACGCCGGCGAACGTGAACCCGACTTCGTTTGGCAAACTGTTCTCCCTCCCTGTTGACAGCACGGTGTATGCCCAGCCCCTGTATGTGCCCAATCTGAAGATGAGCGACGGCCTGTTCCATAATGTGGTGTTTGTGGCCACTGAGAACGATTCGGTCTACGCCTTCGATGCGGATTCAAACAGTGGTGCGAATGCAAATCCCATCTGGCAGGTCAGCCTTCTGACCGCCGCGCACGGGGCGGGAGCGGGGGCAACCGCGCCGTCGTGGATGGATACAGGTTCGCCCGACGTCGCTCCCACAGTCGGCATCACTGGCACCCCGGCCATTAATCTGGCCTCCAACACGATGTATGTCGTAGCCAGCACCAAGGAGAACGGCGCTTACTTCTCCCGGCTGCACGCCATCAACATCATTACCGGCGCGGAACAGGCGAATAGCCCGGCGAATATCACCGCAACCGTCGCGGGTACGGGCACCGGCAGTTCGGGAGGGCAGCTGTCGTTCAGCGCCCTGTGGGAAAATCAGCGCACCGCCCTGAATTACTACAACGGATATGTATATTTCGGCTATGCCGCGCATGGAGACATAATGCCGTGGCACGGCTGGTTGTTCGCGTATAACGCGACGACGCTGGCGCAGAGTGCGGTTTTGTGTCTTTCTCCCAACGACTACGGCGGCGGCGTGTGGGCCTCGGGCGCAGGCATGCCCATCGACGAAGACGCACCGGGCGGACGGATGTTTGTGGCCACCGGCAATGGGCATTCAACCAATCCGCCGTACAACGGAACCACCGAGTTTGGCGAAAGTATTATCAATTTCAGTCTCGCCAACGGCGGGCTCAAACCGACCGATGCCTTTACGGCGTTCAATTTTCAAACTCTCAACGATGGCGACCTGGACCTGGGGTCGGGCGGCGTCCTGATGGTGCCGGACCAGCAGGGAACGCACCCGCACATACTGGTGCAGGTCGGCAAGGAGGGGCGGATCGTAGTTCTGAACCGCGACAACCTCGGCGGCTACGCCCCGGCGACAGGTACATCCAACACCAATGCTCTTCAGGACATTCCCAACGCGAACAAAGGTTTGTGGAATACGCCGGCCTACTGGAACGGGAATGTCTACATTTGGGGCAGCGGTGATACGGCAGCGGCAAAGATGTACCGAAGATGTACAAGTTGAATACCGGTGTGATGGACACGACGCCATCCAGCCAGTCCACCATCCTTTCGGACTTTCCGGGCGCTTCGTTTTCAATCTCCTCGAATGGCACCGCGGACGGCATTGCCTGGGCGGTGCGCTCGGACCAATTCAACAGCAATGGTCCGGCGGTGCTGTACGCATGGCCAGCCACCGACCTCACCACTCCGCTGTATGAGAGCGACACCAACGCCGCACGCGATGCTGCCGGACCGGCCAACAAGTTCTCTACTCCCGTGGTGACGAATGGCAAGGTGTACGTTGCGGCGAACGGAGAAGTCGATGTGTACGGGCTGCTCAACGGGGAGTTAACCGCGGCGGCGCCCGCGATCACCCCGAATGGCGGCACATTTTCCGCGAGCCAGAGCGTCACGCTCTCCACCACGACTGCGACCGCGGAGATTTTCTATACGCTGGATGGTTCTACTCCAACGCCGGCGTCGACACTCTATGCGGGCCCGATCACCATCAGCACCGACACAACCATCAAGGCAATTGCGAGCGCGCCGGGGTATGTCCAGAGCAGCGTGAGCAGTGCCACTTTCACGTTCACCGATCAGACGCCGCCGGTGAGTTTCACACCGGCCGGCGGGACTTATCTCACGCGCAGTCAGTGACGCATTTCAGATACGGATGCGAGCGCCAAGATCTACTACACCACCGATGGCTCCGTTCCGTCAGCCTCGTCGACTCTCTTTCGGGCCCATCAAGGTCACGGTTTCGGAAACGATTAAGGCAATTGCAATTGATCCCGGCCAGCAGAACAGCAATATTGGTACGGCGGCGTACGTGATTCAGAGCGGAGGAAAGTCGATCAACTTCGGGAGTGGCTTCTCTTCCACGGCAGGCTTGACATTGAATGGCAGCGCGGTCGCCCAGTGCCGCTTGGAGTTGACGACTGGCGGCTTGAACCAGGCCGGAAGCGTGTTCTGGAATGCACCCATCAACATTCAAGCGTTCACGACCAACTTCGAATTCCAGTTATCGAATGCGCAAGGAAATGGTTTTACGTTCACCATTCAGAACGTCGGACCGACGGCGCTCGGTGGAAGCTCGGCCGGCCTCGGTTATCAGGACATTCTGAACAGCGTTGCCGTCAAGTTCAACATCTACAACTACACCGAATGAGGGGAAGCAATTCGACCGGCATTTATACCAATGGGCAACCTCCCTTGCTTCCGTCCGTGGACATAACCCCGAGCGGTATACAGTTGGCCAGCGGCGATTCAATCCAGGCTCAGATTGTCTACGACGGCACCAACCTTACTCTCAACCTGCTTGACCTGGTGACCAACGACAAATTCACAATGACCCAGGCAATTAATATCCCCCAGATGGTGGGCGGTAACACTGCTTACGTTGGCTTCACCGGGGAACGGGCGGACTGTCGGCGACCCAGAAGCTCTTGACTTGGACCTATGCCACCCAGGCATTGCCGCCCGTGTTCGCTCCCCCTGCAGGTACATACAACGCGGTGCAGAACGTGACCCTGACCAGCGGAACGGCCGACGCCGCGATCTACTACACCACCGACGGATCGACCCCCACCGTTCAGTCGAATAATATTCGAGTCCGATCGCGGTGGCCGCGTCGGAAACCATCACCGCCATTGCCATGAGCCCTTCCGTCGGAACAGCAATGTCGCGACCGCCGCGTACACCCTCACTATTCCCTCGTTTGCGCTGAGCGGAAGCGCTATCAATCCGTTCGCTCCGGGTGCCTCTGCGACATCAAACCTCACCATCACCCCCAGCGGAGGGTTTACTGGCAGCGTGGCACTGACGTGCGCCGTCTCAAACGGTCCCGCGGGCGCAACGAGCGCGCCGACCTGCATGGTGAGCCAACCTGCCGCGATCTCGGGCACGCAGCCCGTGACCTCCATGCTCACCATCAATTCCAGCGCAACAACCACTCCAGGAACTTACACCGCAACCGTGACCGGCACTTCCGGAACCGTGACCCAGACCACCAGCGTTCCGATGACCATCAGTGGCCCACCGCCAACACCAAGTTTCGCGTTGACTAACACCGCCGTGAGCATCGCATCTCCGGGAGCCAGCGGAACCTCGACCATCACCGTAACCCCGGGCGGCGGGTTCACCGGCAGCGTCACCTTGGCTTGCGCCATCACCACCAGCCCTGCCGGGGCAATCGATCCGCCGACCTGCTCTGTTGCTCAACCTGGAGCCATCTCCGGGGCCACGCCGGTCACCTCCATGCTCACCATCAACACAACGAAGGTGAGCACGGCCGCGGTCCACAATCCGTTCGAGCGCATCCTGAAGCTTGGCAGTGGCGGAACGGTCATCGCGCTGCTCTTCTTCTGTCTGCCTCTCCGCCGGCGTAAATGGCAAACACTGCTCGGATTGCTGTTGTTCGCATTTGTAGCGATAGCGGCCAGCGGCTGCGGAGGTAGTTCAAAAACAACACCAACTCAAACTGGAACAACCCCCGGCGCCTACACCGTCACAGTCACCGGCTCCAGCGGTTCTATGCAAGCGACGACGTCCGTCGCTGTCACCGTGCAGTAAGAAACTCGCGACCGGACAACCGATTATATAAGTTGCCCTGCCGAAGTCGTTCGATCGAGACTACTCGACGATCGGTTTCGGCAGGGCTTTCTCTTGTGTGCTTATTGATGACGATGGATCTGCGATACATTCCACTATTCAGGAGTACTGAAGTAACCACGAAACCGTGCCAGGCGTCACATAAAGTTTAAAAAATGCCCTTATACTGGAACCAAATTAATCACTAGATCACCCCGTTCAGCGCTATCGATCTCATGTAGCCCGAAGATCTGTGCGGGGCTCCTGCCACACCGAGTAAGCAGTCGCGTGCATCGCTTCGAGCAACAGGCGCCTGCGAACTCAGAGAACCGTGGGCCGATGGAGATTTGGTTTTCCATCGGGAACGAGAGCTGCGTTCTATGGATTGTTGTCAATTATTTTTCGTGGAAACGATTTCCACCCTGCCCTATTCCTCGAGTCTGCCGTCCCTTGGGCGCCGTAAGTCCGCGTCTGCAGCATTCACCGATTTTTCTGCCTTTTACATCGGTATCCGTGGAGCAAGCCGCAATCACTCAGTGCCAATGCGTGCGGGCCCAGGACTCGAGGCATATTTATGAAGACTTTTCTCTTTGCTACTTTGGCGCTCTTGGGAATTAGTGTCCCGGCGTCAGCCATTACCGTAGCCACTCCAGCAAGCGGGGCCCAGGTAACGTCGCCCTTTAGTCTCGTCGCAAGCACCAGCACCTGCGGGTCAGCCACCGCCGTCTCCATGGGCTACTCGCTCGATAGCGGCTCGGCAACCGTCGAACCCACTTCTTTCAGCGCGTCGGTGACTGCCGCTCCGGGAGCACATGTTCTGCACGTGAAATGCTGGGGCCAGAAAACAAATAACCAGGTTCTTCTGAATATCACCGTGGTTTCATCGGCTCTCACGTCGAACATCACCGTCGCGAATCCGGCGAATGGAGCCCAGCTGACTTCGCCCTTCACTCTGGCTGCGAGCGCCGGAACCTGCGCTTCGACCCCCGCCGTCTCGATGGGTTACTCCATCGATGGAGGCCACACAACGAGTGAGCCCACGTCTTTCAGCACCGCGATAACCGCCAATAACGGAACGCATGTTCTCGCCGTCAAGTGCACGGGCCAGGGCGTGACCGACCAGGTGGTTCTCAACATCCATGTGGTACCGGCCCCGACTGCGGCCACACCCAAGTTTTCGGTGGCCGCCGGCACCTACACTACAAAGCAGGTGGTCACACTCTCCGATGCAACCGCGGGAGCAAAGATTTATTACACGACCGATGGTTCCGGGCCATCGACCTCCTCGCTTTGCTATGGCGGCCCAATCTCCGTCAGCAGCACCTTGACCATCGAAGCGATTGCGGTCGCGGCAGGGTATACCAATAGCGGGTTGGCCCGGGCAGACTACGTCATTACCGCACCGAAAGGTCCAACCATCCCTCCCAACGCCATCAGCGAGACCCAGGTTCAGCTGCTCCCCAACTGGAGGATGAAACACGATCCCGGCACGCCCGGCTCGTCCACTGGCGCGATGGCCGTGATCAGCGATCCCTCCCTGAGTGGTCAGGCGCAACAGTTTTACACCACCTTCACCGGGTCGGGTGGAGAACTCTACTCGCTGACCTATGGAAACGATTCGGCCCCTGAGAACTTCGTCTATGACGCCCAGGTCTGGATCGACGAAGGAAGCAAAATCATCAATCTGGAAATGGATAACAACCAGGTCATCCCCAACGGAGACACGGTGATCTATGCCTTCCAGTGCTCTGGAAATGCGAAAGTCTGGGAATACAGCTCGAACTCCGGAACCCCGACCGCGCCTGTCGTCACATGGCTTCGTTCCAGCGCTCCCTGCAATCCGGCCGACTGGACTACCAACACCTGGCATCATGTCCAGATCAGCTACTCTCGCGATAATGTCGGCAATGTTACCTACCATTCCGCCTGGCTCGACGGCGTCGAATCCCCGATCAACGAGACCGTGAATTCAGACTTCACCCTCGGTTGGGCCGCAGGAACCCTGATCACTAACTTCCAGGTCGATGGCACCGGCGCTAGTGGGTCCGCGACTTTGTATCTCGACAATCTCACCATCTATCGCTGGTGAGCTGTGCCCTTGCAGCGGCCATCCCCGGCCGCTCGAGAGTCAGAGGGACTGCCGACAGGTCATTTTTTACTCGATGTCAGTGTATTTTTTGCTCGATGCATGTAATTCCTTCTGGGATGTCCGACTCTGAATTTTTTTTTGAATATTTTGCGAAATGTCATTGTCGCGCTGGACATTCGTGTGTAAGGATGCCTTAGAACATTTCTTAAAAAAGTTGCCTTCGGTCAATCTGATTGTGAGTGAGTCAATGCAGAGGAATCAGAGAAGTAACTGCATCGTTCTAACTCGAACGCTCTCAGAGTGACCGGAATTAGACCGGTGGCTCACTGGCTAGTCCACTGCGAGCCCCCACATGCGATAGAGGTTGCTGAGCAGTTCGATCCGGCGCGTTAGTGGCGTCCTCAGACCAGCCCAGCCCAATTAGGAAAACGTATTCGGCCTCCTTTAGCGAGACGAAGGAGGAATCATATCCGGCGCCGAAACTTGTCTTTAGCGGCGCCTTGAATCGCAAAGGGACCCCGATGAACAAACTCCGTTCTTTGACTCTCGCCTTCTCCTTCGTTTTTGCTCTCACCCTTCCCGCGCTAGCCGGGGTAACCGTGAACAAACCTGCGAACAACACCGATGTCTCGTCCCCCTTTACCCTGTCGGCAAGTGCCGCAACTTGCTCATCTCAGAGCGTCGTCACCATTGGATATTCGTTCGACAGCAGCTCGAGTACCACGGTCTTCAGCGGCCAATCGATCGATAAGGCCATTTCGTCGTCCACAGGGACGCACACCTTGCACGTGAAAGCGTGGGGCCCGAACGGAGCCTCATGCGTCACGTCGGTCGTGATCACCGTCAAAGCGGCCTCGGCTGGCCCCGAATCGATCATTCCTTCGAGCGCTGACGTGGTCAGCCACATACAGGCCTTGAGCGGCTGGTCCAAAGCGCACGATACCGGCGGGCCAGGCTCCTCCAGCGGATCGACGGGATGGTCAGTTCGCCTTCGCTCTATGGGAACACGCGAGCCTTTGTCACATCGTTCTCCAATAGCGGAGACGAACGGTATTCGTTAGCGTTCTCAGACGACGTCAATGCTAAGAACTTCTTCTATGACACCTGGGTGTATCTCACCAGTTCGTCGAGCAAAATCGGCAATCTCGAATTTGACCTGAATCAGGTCATGCCCGACGGCAAGACTGTGCTGATGGGTGTGCAGTGCGACGGCTATTCAGGCTTGTGGGCTTACACAGTCAACAAGGGCTCCGCCTCGAGCCCTAAACCAGCCTGGGTGGGCAAGAGCGGAACCAGTTGCAACCCGCGGAGTTGGTCTCAACACACATGGCATCATGTTCAGGCCAGCCTTTACCGCAGTAGTTCAGGTACCATCACCTATAACTCCGTATGGCTCGATGGTGTGGAGAACAAGATGAATGTCCAGGCATTCGGGGCGGCGGATCTGGGGTGGGATCCAGTGATCCAAACCCAATTCCAGGTGGATGGTCTCGGCTCAAGCGGGACGGTTACCGTCTACCTTGACAATCTAACCGTCTCCGCCTGGTAAGGGGAATCGGCCGTTCCTGCCTGAGTTCACCTCCCATTTCATAATGGGCACAATCCGGGTTCGCTCTCATCGGCGCGAGCCCGGGTCCCTCGTCCTCGCCCGCCCTGACTTGAGCGCAGGTAACTGACCAGCGCCCTGGTTCTGGCTAGAGGGTTCCAGAACCCCGGTTGCAGATTTCATGGGATCGGCCGAAACTGGCTTGGCCATGCCAGCGCAGAAGAGACCGACGTGGTCGCCTCGGTGAGCTTCGTTATCTTCTCCCGACGAGAACTTTAAACTCCGGATGCTTCTCCACGAAGTTCTTTGCCACCGGACAAATCACGTCGACTCGCAAGGAATTCTCCTTTGCATATTGAAAGGCGCTCGTGACAAGCTCCAATCCAATCCCCTTGCCCCGCAGACCTATGGGAACCTCCGTATGCCAGATCGTCATCCAGCCATGGTCATCTGTTTCGAATTCGAGATAACCGGTCTGCCCGTCCTGCACAATCTCAAAGCGGCTTTTTGTGACCCGCGTGGCTTCGCCCACTTCGACCTCACTCTTGTGATGTTACAAACGCGATGTAATTGACGCCTTTTCCAGCTGCCCCAGTCCAAAGGCGATAGAAGCACCGTCTTAAAAAGATGGGGCGCCCGTTGATTACTCGAGCACATCCACCCCGACTCGTTCTCGAGTCTATGCGATTTAGTCGTAAACAACGAGTGTCATTCTCGCGCCAAAACTGTCATAGGGAACGTCACAACCCTCTGACTGCTGGCGAAGAGGAGGATAGAATTGGGCGCATGGCGGAGCGCCATTTCCAAACTATTCGTTGGGCTTGGCGGGTGAAGGGCCCGAAGCCGGTTCAGCACCAGGTTGGGTTGTCGTCTGCGGAGCTCTCAACGCTGCCTGCCGGGCCAGTTTCTCGGCGTGCTTGCGCTTGAAGTGGCGCTCTAAATCGGGCCAGAACTCGATGACTTCCGCGCCCACGATCCCTTCGACGGTCACGGTTAGTCCGTCATCAATGGTGTCGCCGACAGTTCGCTCTGATGCGGGATAGTAGACGCGTGCAATCGCGGCGCCAATCATGTTTCCCGCGACATTCGAGTAATTCGGTCCCCAAGTCCCCTTGTCGCGCCTGCACCACACGGTACTGGCTGCCGCCCATAGAACGCGGGTGGCGGCGCGGCCCGTTCCCTTCTGAAAGTAGCGGGGGTCTTCATGCAGTAGACTCGGCAGTACTGCATTCCCGAAAAAGTTGCCGATGAAGTAATCCGAGTACGCAGCCCCATAGCGCTTCGCGTACCCTTGAAAGCCCTGCCCCCATTCTGAGTAGCTGTCTTCAGCCTGGCCGATGCCGGCAACGACCCCGGTCAGAAAGAAGGGCCATGGATCGGTTGCGCTCTTGAAGAATAGCCGGAACTTTTGTCCCGGCGATAGCGGCACTGCATCCCTGTTCCGGGTAGTGTTAAAGGCCGCCATAACGCCTGCAATCCTCTGGCGTTCCTGCTCCTTAAGCTGCTCTTCGGCCTTCTCGTGCTGGCTTTTTTCTGCAGTAGTCTGCGTCGCGGAATCTTTTGTGCCTGAGTCTCCTTGGCCCGGCGGAGTTTGCGCGGGCGGAGTACCCGGTCCCGGCTGTATGGGATGTTGATCCGGCGGCTGCTGTGTCTGCTGTGAAGCAGAACCGGATGGCGATGCGTCAGATTGCGCTTGAGGTGTCTCAGGCAGGTCGACGAAGACGATGGAACCCGTGTCGCTGTTCTGCTGCGCATTCAATAACAAGGGAAGACACAACAAAATGACGCTCACGGCGATCGAGAGCTTCCCCTTCGAAATGCGAATTCGAAAGACCATATCGCATAGCGTCCAAGCCGGCGAAACCGGGATCCCCAAATAAGATGCGACAGGGTTCAGGAATGTGGTCCGATGGCTCGCGGAGAACTGACATGCGAAAAATAAACTCGGAACAACTCCCGAATGAATGCGTCTGGCAGAGTGACGCGAATCTCAATGCCGGGCACTTGGCGTAAGTTTCCGCAGCAAAAACTCCTGCACGAGGCTGCTTACTTCCCGCTCCCCGGTGCTGATCAGAAACCCGTTGAAAACCAGCGAGGCGCCACGATTCGACTCCGGATAGTACGCATTCGAAATCGAAGCGGAGATCAGGTCCCCGCCCATGCTTGAAATATTCACTTGGTTCCGGCCATTATCGCCTTTGCAGATGAATGGGTTGGCGAGCGCATGCATCATGCGCGATTTCACCGTCCCCGTCCCCTGATAGAAATAGCGCGGATCCTGGTGCAGCAGCGACGGCAGAATTGCGCCGCCGAACATGATGTCGGTCACACCATCCGTATAGGCCGCGCCAAATCTTTGCCCGTAGCCCTTCCACCCCTGCTGATAATCCGGAGTGTCCGCAGCCTGATTCATGGCCGCTAGCACCCCGGCTCCAACGATACTGACCGGATCAACCGAAACCTTGAAGGCCATTTGGAATTTCAGTTTGGTCGTAAGCGGTACAGCATTTTTCGAGTCATAGACAACGTAAAAATTCGGAATGATGCCAAATACGCGCTGCTTCTCCGCAATGGCCACCTGTTCGGTCGCAATCTGTTCCGGTGAAGCGACCACGGTGATCGACGAAACCGCATTCTCGAGCCTTAGCTTGATTCCCGTAACGTCAACATACTGCCCGGCTGCAACGACCACTGGTTCTGAGTTCCACGAATCAAACCCGGGCGCAGTCACAGTTACTCGATATGAGCCCGCCGGCACACTCTTGAACTCGAAAAAGCTGCTGTCGTTTGCGGTCTGGCTCTGGCGGCCGGGATTGTTCGTTCCTTCGAGCAGCACAGTCGCGCCCGGCACAATGTCTCCGTAGGCGTCCGTCACCGTGCCGCTGACATCACCAGGATTACTCGAAGGTTCCCCAGCGGTATGCCCCGGCTGACCGGGAGCATCCGGTAGCGCGGGCATTTCCCCCATGCTTGCGATTGCGGGCGACACCTCTGCCAGTTCCAGCGCCAGTGACTGCAGGGGCGCAGCGAGCGCAAAAATCCCGCTCATAACTACGGTAGAAAAAACAATAAATTTACGGCGCATGTACCACCATCAGAGATTTCGAGCATATCTGCCGTGAACTGAAGAAGTTAAGCCACATGCAGACAGGCTCGGGAGCCGATCATTCGGCCAGCATTGCGGCGCCTCATCGACTCCGGGAAAACCAACCATTGACTTGTTAGACGTTTTGCGCGCTCGTTGGGTGCAGAAAAGTGAGCCGAGTGGGTGGCGAACTGCGTCTCGATCTCAGGTTTACAGAGTCACTATCAATTTTGGCAGTGTCATAGTGCGGGAACACCTTGAATAATAAAGACAGGTTGGCGGCTGATGTCGAGCCTGAGGAATGCGGAGATCATCGAATCTGGTTGCCTGGTTCCCCGAACAGTATCAACAAACAGGGATGATCCGTATGCGGCGAGTGAGTAGCTGGCGAACCACTCAACGTCTCACTCTCGATCGATCCCTTTTAGAATGGGGTATTCAGGATGACGCTTTCCAGGTGAGTTGTGAATGGATGTACTTTTTTCTCGCTTTATTTCTTTCGTGTTTCTCGTGTGCGCTGCCTTGCTCATTCCAATTCCGCGCTTGTCTGCGCAGGATGCGCGGCGCGCGTCAACAGTAGTCGTGCCTCAAGATCTTCCGGATGCGCCCAAGGCTCAGGCTGTGTCTCCTCCTGGCCAGCCTGTTGAGGCTCTCGACGAAGAGCCCGTTGGCGGACAAAGCGGGACCGATCCGAGCGTCGAAGCCGGCCCACAGGTAAGCGCGCAGCAGCCTGCTTCCATGCCCGGGTCGCCTTCTGCATGGATCAGCGGCACAGTCACCGATGCAAATGGGGATACCATCGCTGGCGCGACCGTCACGCTTGAGAGCCCCGACCCCGGGGATCGGCGCACCGCCGTCGCCAGCGACAGCGGTTCATTTCAATTTGATAACCTCAAGCCGGGAATCCAATACCACGTCACGGTATCAGCCAGGGACATGCAGAGTTGGGAGTCGCCGCCCATTGTCCTCGGTCCGGGCCAGTACTTTCTTCTCACTGACATCAAACTGAAACTCCCGGGCTCGGAGGTTTCGGTGACCGTGTATGCGTCTCAGGAACAGATCGCCACCGAGCAGGTCATCGTTGCAGAGAAGCAGCGAATCCTCGGCATCTTCCCCAATTTCTACGTGACCTACGATCCCCACCCGGTGCCGCTTACAACCAAGTTGAAGTACAGGCTGGCATTCAAAGCCTCGACTGACCCGGTTACCTTTCTCGGGATTGCTTTCATAGCCGCTGTCTACCAGGCCGGAGATGTTCCCAATTACCAGCAGGGTTGGGACGGTTACGCTCAGCGCGTCGGGGCGGGTGTCGCCGATACAACGACCGACATTTTCTTTGGTGGTGCCATCCTGCCATCGCTGCTGCATCAGGACCCGCGCTACTTCTACCAGGGCACCGGAACCAAGAAGTCTCGCACCCTTCACGCCATCTCCTATCCATTCATCTGCAAGGGAGACAACGGGAAGACGCAACCGAACTACTCGAGCATGGGAGGCGATCTGATCTCGGGTGCAATTTCCAACCTCTACTATCCCGAGTCGAATCGAGGGGTAGGGCTCGTCTTTGAGGGCTTCTTCGTCACCACCGGCGTCCGCGCGGTTAACTCCATTATCCAGGAATTCGTTCTGCGTAAGTTGACGCCCAGCGCACGGCAGAAAAATTAGAGCAACAGTGCCCATCCATCCTGGAAGTTACTTCGCCATCGCTGCGCTCTTGAAAGCGCTGAACTGCACTGATCGCAAGCTTACAAATCCTACTTCTTGCCCTTCTCCGCCTTGGGCATGAAGTAGCCGCGGCGCGCGCGCACATAGGCGCCGTCGCGGTTCACTTTCACCTTCAAGTGGTGATAGGTGCCATCCTGCTTCACGCCGTCCAGCGAAAGCTCGAGGACGTACACAACTTCCGGCGTCTCGGTCAGACTCTTGAATCCTGTGCCCAGGTCGTTGCGGTTGTGAAAGAATGTGCCGCCCGTTCCGTCCGCCAGGGACTCCATTGATCCTTCAGCGAGGGTCATTGAAGTGCGATTGTAGTCCGATTGCGAAGCACTTCCGCGGCTGCTGGCGTCCAGTTCTGCGGTGTACAACCCGCGCGCATCGAGCGCGCTGATCGTCACGTTGTTCTGCGCTGCCAGGTCCATCACGCGCGATTCCAGAGTCATCGATTCCTGCTCGATGGGCAGGAAGCCGGGCGAGACCAGGATCAACATACGTTGTCCCGGCAGGGTCCCCATGGTGCGCACAAACGCGGCAATATTCGCGTAGGTGGTCTGCACATCCTGCCTGCCCAGATTCAGAACTCGATTCGTGGCTGATGACACCTCGTTTTCCGCCGCGTTCTGCTGGTATTTGGGATCGAGGCCCGGATTGCAATTGACGACCTGCCGGAACGCCTCCTGAAATGCGGGGCCTTCAGGGCTATGCTCGCGCTCGATCTGAACGGCCTGGTAGTACGAAATATTCGGGCACGCGCGCGGATCGGGGCGAAATGTGTTGCGCGCTTGCAGGCTCATGATCGCGTCGCGCAGCCTGGTGTGATCGCGTGTTAAACCGCTGTTGGTTTTTCCGGAAATCGAGACCACACCTGTGATATCAGAGACGGATAATCCATCCAACGCCGCCGCGCCCGCCGTCTGAACCTGCGCGAGATCTTCGACGCCGAGGTGGATGTCATCGAAGAGAAAGACTATGAATCGCTGCGATGTGGGAGGGTCTCGGGACGCAGCATTTGAACCCGGCGCAGGCCCAGTGCCGGTGCCGGTGTCCACGTGTTGCTCCGCGGGTCCTCGCTGTTCCACATTGAATGCTGAGACTGACCGAGCCTTCCCATTGTCGACGACTTCAAAATCTTCCCTTTTCAAATCGGCAATCGGGAGCCCCTGTTTGTCTCTCACCACCACCGGCACGAGGACGCGATTTACGTTGATCTGAAAAGTGGGAGCCGCGGCTTGCGGCGCAGATGCTTCCTGAGCTGCAGCGCCCGTTGCGGGAGGGCACAGGCAACACACCAGCAGCGGTCTGTAGAGACGTGAAAAGCGCGGGTACATGGGCTTTTCCTTCGGTCGGATTTGCTAATTGCCACTGGTGAGCTTTCGGATAATATCCGCTTCCCTCTGCCGGTACGGCTTCCCGTCGGCATAGAAGACATCGTGAAACCAGATCGTGGGCTTCTCGTTCACATACGGCCGCTGCCACGAGTCCCATGGAAGATAGGTCTGGCTCTTGCCGGCGACGAGACCCCAGTTGATTGCGCCTACCCGATGTTGCTTGGCGATGGGAAGAATGGTGTCGAAGGTGCTGCCCGCGCCCCGCGCCATGTACTCGGTGCAGATCAGCGGACGATGAAATGCTTCCAGTTGCGTGACGACCTTCTCGAACTCCTCCGGCCAGCCGTAGTTGTGAAAGCTGATTACGTCGGACTGTTCGATCTGCACTCTTGCGAGCGGCGGCATCACTTCCAGCGAACTCCAGTCGCCGTGCCACAATCCGCTCGTGAGGGGCTGAACCGGCTGCGCCGAGCGAGCCCAGGCAAACACCTGGGGCAGCAATCCGAGGATGATCTCGTTCTTGTCCTTCGGCTCGCCCTTGGCATAGGAGCTGTCATTGCCGTTGTCGGGTTCGTTCCACACGTCCCAGGCCAGGATGCGTGGATCGTGTGCAAACGCACCCATGATTCCCTTGACGTATTTTTCCAGCCGCGGATATTGGGTCGGATCAGCGAGGATGACTGCTCCGGGCGCCTGCACCCAGCCCGAGTTGTGCACTCCGGGAATCGGCGGGTGTTGGGGACCAAGCTTGGGAAATGGCTCCCAGCACGAATCGAACAGCACAAACACCGGCCGAATGTGATGCCGCTCGGAAATTGCGAGGAATGTATCCACGCGCTTTTCGAAAGCCTTCGGATCCTGTTCCCACACCAGGTTATGCAGAAACACCCGCATGGTATTCATGCCGATGCCCTCTGCCCAGCCCAGTTCGCGGTCGATAGTGGCGGTGTCAAAGGTTTCCGCCTGCCACATTTCGAGTTCGTTGATAGCCGTCGAAGGAAGGAAGTTGGCGCCGACGGGCCAGGGCTGGCGGGCATACCAGGCGTTGGCCTGGTCCTCGGTCCAGCGATCCTGGGCGCGGAGCCCGGGGGCTACCGACCCCAGTAAGGCAAGCGCAAGCACGCCTGTCCAGACGCGAAAGCCGGTTCGGAGGCAGCGAAAATGCACGCGAGCACCAAGCAGTTTCAATTCAGACACGGTTCCCTTCCTATCGATCGAATCATTTTGAGGAAGCAAGTTCGGCGGCCTTGGCGCGTTCCGCAGCGGCATCCTGCGCGCGTCCCTGGCGGTCGAAGGCAATCGCAAGCTGGGTGTGCGGCTCGGCAAACGTAGGGTCGGCCGCGATCGATTCCTGGTAGCGCGACACCGCGTCGGCAATCTGGCCGCGCAGCAGCAATTGATTCCCGGCATTGAGAGCAAAGCTCGCGCGTTGGCGATTGACAGCCGCGCGGCTCAGCTCGGCTCCCTGGCGGCGATAATCGGCGGCCCGCCCTCGCAGTTCCTTCATCTGTGCTCGCAACTGCTCCGCCTTCTGCTGGTCGCCGGCTGCATCGGCTGCATCGGCCTGGGTGGATAGATTGGCGGCCTGTTCGGCCAGCACGCCCGCCAGCGTGACCAGCGGGCCGGGCTGCCCCGGCTGCAGCGGGATCGCCTTCTCCAGCGCTTCCGCCGCCTCGTCCAGCTTGCCGGCCTGCTTCAGCGTGCTGCCCAGGATGGCCCAGGCGTTGCCGTTGTCGGCGCGCAGCGCGACCGCCTTGCGCAACTGGGCCACCGCGTCATCCAGCTTGCCCATCTGCATGTAGGTGATCCCCAGCGTGTAGGGAGGATCTTCGAGGTTCGGGTCCATCTCTCCGGCCCGCTTGAGTTCAGCAATCGATTCGTCCAGCCGATCTTTGAACTTGTAGGCCAGCCCCAGGTCGTAGTGAAGCTGCGGATCATTGGGATCGAGCGCCAGCGCGGCCTTGAAGTCCTCGATGGCCTCATCGAATGCCGACAGTTGCAGGTGCGCCACGCCCCGGTTCTTGAAGATGGCGGGATCGCGCGGGCTCTGCGCCTGCGGCGCGCGCCAGGTAGTCGAGCGCCTCTTTGGCCTTTCCGGTAAGGGTGAGCGCGAGTGCGAGGTTGGTGAGCACAGTCGTATTGCTGCGGCTCGGCGGCCAGCGCTTTCTCAAACCAGGGAATGGCCTCCTGCTGGCGGCCCAGACGTTGCAGCGCCATGGCCAGGTCTTCGGCCGCGCCGGGCAGCGCGGGGTTCAGCTTCAGGGCCTCTACGAATGCGGGCTCGGCAGCCTCGTCGCGGCCCGCCGCGGCGAGCGTGCGGCCGTACTCCAGAAACGCCTCCGCGCTGGGCGGATCCAGCCGGGTGGCGGGCTCGAGCGCATCGAGCGCCCTGGAGAGGTCGTTCTGTCGCCGATAGAGAATGCCCAGATGAACGCGCGCCGGCGCGAACGATCCATTGGCCGCGACCGCCTGCTCGAAGGCCTGCTTCGCGTCGTCCCATCTTCCCATCTGGGCGTAGATCGTCCCGATCGAGTCTTCGAGGTCGGCGCGCGAGCCGGCGATCTTCTTTTCGGCTTCGAACTGCGCAAGCGCCTCATTCAGCTTGCCCAGGGCGGCCAGGGCGCGGGCGTAGCTGTCGTAAAACGCGGCGTCGAGCGGGGGCTGATTTGCGGCTTGGGCGAGGCGAACCGCAGCCTCGAAATGAGGCATCGATTTCGCCGCTTCGCCGGATTGCGCATACGCAAATGCAAGATTCGTTTCGATGCCCTGGTCGTTGGGTTTCAGGCGCGCCGCGGCTTCCAATTGGGGAACCGCATCGGCCGGTTTGCCCATCTCGAGCAGCACCGCGCCCAGCGCCTCATGCGCCTCGGCGATGCGCGGCGCGAGCTTGACCGCCTCGGCGAATCGCTCCCGCGCTACATCGAGTTGGCCTGCTTGTTGCGCCGTGTACCCAGCCCGGAACGCGGCGTCGGCCTGCTTCAGGGTTTCCTGATTCGAGGCCTGCGCTGCTTGAGCCGGCAAGCCGAATCGCAGCCGAGCGACAAGCACAATCCCATACACAACCCATGCCCGCACCGCTCGTGACCCCATCGCCTACTTCCCCGCGGGCTTCGGTTCGTTTTGATGCTGCAGGTCGACCACCATCTGGAACTGGCGATTGGCTTCGGCGAGTTGCCCGATGGCCTTGTAAGCCTGGCCCAGCAGATTGTGAGTGATGTAATTCGACGGATCCATCTTGGCGGCCCGGTCGAGATAATGCAGGGCCTGGATCGGCTGCTTCATCTTGAGAAATGTCTGGCCGAGGAGTATGTACGGCCCGGTCGAGCTTGGCTCCAGCAGCACGGCGCGGTTGAGCGCCTGCTGGGCCTCGGGATACTGGCCGCTCCGCAGGTACGCGTCTCCCAGGCGATCGTAGGTCTCTCCCTGCAGGGGATTGATTTTGCGCTCTGCCTCCAGTTCGCGAATGGCCGCGGGAAGATCGCCCCTCGCCAGCGCGGCCTCGCCCAGCAACTCGTGGGCTAACGGAATGGAGGGATTCAGCTCCAGGGCTTTGCTAGCCTGCACGGCCGCCTGGTCGCGCATCTCCCGGCGCAGGAAAAGGCGCCCGGCGAGCAGATAAGCCTCGGCCGAGTCGGGCGCAAATCCATACTGGCTGGCAAACGCGTGCCGCGCATCGTCGTAGCGGGCGACGTCGGCATAACAAAGGCCGAGCACGTATTCCGGATCGATGTTGGCGCGCTCCACCGCGGCGTGCGCTCTCTCGAGAAACGGGATCGCTTCGGCCGGATGGCCGCTCCGGAACAGGCTCACCCCGTGCATTTCGATCGATTCGCGATCCGCGGGGTCCTGGGCTTCGGCCTTGGTGAAGGCCTCGATGGCCTGGGAAAGCTGTTCCCGCTGATAGAAGATGATCCCGCGCAGCCGCTCCACGCCCGCCGGCTCCGGGGTCTGGGCGGCAAGCTCGTCGAGCATCGCCATGGCCTTGTCGAGACGGCCCTTGCCGGCCAGTTCCTGCGCCGCTTCAAATGTGGCGGCCGGAGCGGCGTCGCCCGCCGAAGCTGACGGCGGAGGCGTCTGTGCGGCGACGAAGGATTCAAAACAAAGCAGAGCCAGGGCGGCAATGAAGAAACGCGGCATACAGGAGGCCTGTTTACAAGTGTAGTTGGAGCACGTCGCCGCCCGGTGGCGGCCATCGTGCCTTCAAAGAAATAGGGGAGCCGAAGCTCCCCTATTCCGGTTGCGGCTCCTTCGCGGTTAGAACTGAACGCGGAGAGAGAAGGTGAGATACCGCGGTCCTGCGCCCTGGCCGGCGGTGCTGCTGCTGATCGGGCCGCTGGTGAAGATGTTGGTGGTATTCGGGTTGCCGGCGTTGATGTGGTTGAAGGCGTTGAACGCATCGAAGCGGAAGATCGTGGCAACTTGCTCCCAGATCGTGAACGACTTGGTGAGGGAGAGGTCGGTGTTGAAGAACGACGGGCCAAAGTAGTTGTTGTTGCCCGCGTTGCCGATCACATCCAGGCCCGGGAAGGAGAACACCCCATTGGTCGTCGGTTGCGGTTGCCAGAAGGTCCGGGTATGGGAGATCGGGTCAAAGCCGCTCAGGTGGGTCTTCAGGCGGCCATTGGCGTTGGGACGGCACGGCGCCGCCGATCCGCCGGTGTTGTGGTTGCAGTCCTGGTTGCCCCCGAAGTTGCTGAAGCCGACGCCGAACGGCAAGCCGCCCGACCAGTTCACCACGCCGCTCAGTTGGTATCCGCCAATCAGATAGTCCACTGCACGGCTGACGCCGGCCCCAAACTGCTTTCCTTTGCCGAAAGGCAGACTCGTAGCTGCCGTACACCACCAGTTGCTGGGTGCGCACGTTGCTGTCGCGGTAATGGGTAACGACGTGACTCCAGGTCCAGTAGCCGTTGGCGTCTGCGAAGGCGCTCGCCCACTGGTAGTTGGCCGTGATCGCAAGACCCTTGGACATGGTCTTGGCCAGGGTTACCTGCAGGGCGTCGAACTCGGTGTTCTGGTCGTCGCCGTAGTAGGCGATGTCGCTGGTCCAGCCGCACTGGCCGGCCGTCAGGTTGGGATCGCCGTCCACGGCTTGCAGATTGGCGAGCGAGATGTAATTCGGATCCGAGCAGGCAGGCAGCCCGTGGGCATAGTAGCGCTTGAGCAGACGCGCGTTGGAAACCCCGCCATCGGCGGCGATGCCGTCGGAAGTGGCCGAGATCCCGGGCGCGCTTGGATCCCAGTGCAGGGTCTGTCCGTTGCGGCTGTACTGGCCGGGCAGGAAGAGCGCCGACTCGTTGGGATCGGTGTTGTTCTGGTCGGTGTCACCCAGGGTGTGGGTGCCCTTGTTGCCCACGTAGGCCATGGTCAGGTTGAGGGTGGGAGTGATGGCGCGCTGCAAGGAAAGGTTCCACGCATCGATGGTCGGGAAGTGCAGCGGGTCGGGACGAGCCTTGGGGCGACCTGGTAGGCCTGCGCCGGCAGGAGTCCGTTGTTGGGAACGGTCGGGAACACGAACGCCGGCGGCCCTTGCGAGAGGGTGAACGGCAAAGTACCCGTGGTTCCGCCTGATTGCAGGCTCTGGTTGGCCAGAACCGGCAGGTTCTGGGTCACGACGTGGCCGAAGATGGAGCCAAAGACGCCGGTGTCAAAGCTGCGTCCATAGCCGCCGCGGATGACCGTCTTGTCGTTCAACTGGTAAGCCAGGCCAATGCGCGGATCGAACATCTTGCCATAGCTGATGCCCCATCCCATGTTGTTGCCGATGCCGCCGATGCCGGCCACGTGCATGTAGCCGTCACTCAGGTTCATGAGCGAACCGTTGCCCGCGGCATTGACCGATTCCGGAAGATAGAGCTCATAGCGCAGACCCAAGATTCAAAGTCAAAGCGTGGGTCACGCGCCAGGTGTCCTGTCCGTAGAAGAAGTACCGCGGCTGGTACTCCTTGGCATTGGTTGTCGTCGAAACGTAACGGCCGAATCTGGTCGATTCTCCCAACGGACAAAGGTTGCCCAGCCCAGGCCGTTGGTGCCGTTGGCCGAAGTCGGACCATTCCCGAAGTTGAACAGTCCGGCACGGTCCGTGTCGGAAGGCACGCGCAGGTTGTGGGCCCAGCGCAGGTCGGCGCCAATCTTGATGGAGTGGTTACCCTTGATGAGAGTCCAGTTGTTGACCACCTGGTACTGGTTCTCGTCCTGGGTCAGCGGGCAGTTGCAGCGGTTGATGTTCAGGCCCGCGCCGAAAGTCGACTGGGTTCCGCTAAATGGGAAGCTTGATCTGCGAAGCCGGGCGCGCCGGCCGTAAACGGGTTTCCCGTGTTGATCCCGGGAATGCCCCACGCGTTGGCGAGTTCCGCGGTGCTGTACTTCGAATCGACTGACGTTGTACTTGTAGTAGCCGAAGCGCCAGTCGGTGAGCAGATGGGCGTTGACGGCGATATCCATGCCCGATGCCAGGCTCTCGTTGGCGCCCTTGGAGTTGCCGCCGTAGCCGCCGATGCCGAATCCCGGACCACCCGCGTCGCCGAACATCACCTTGCCCGAAAGAATATCGGTGAAGCGTGAGAATCGCCCGAACGCATGCATCTTTTCGTTGATCGTGTAGTCGCCGCGGATGGTCCACTGGTCGCTGTTGAACAGGCCGGTGCCGCCCTCCGAGAAGTTGTTCGTCAACCGCACCCGCGCCGCCCGTGTTGGGCGCATAACGGCTGCAGGAGCTTCAGCAGCGTCAAAGCCGGAGCCGACAACAGCGAGTTGGGAATGATGTTGTTGGCGAACGCCGCGTTGGTCGCCGCTGACTGGTCGCCGTGTTGTTGGTGAGCAGCGGCTTGCCGCCGAGCTGGCTGGCATATGCGGCCGCATACTCGCTGAAGTCGCAGCCGTTCCCGCTCAGGCAGGTGCTGATCAGGTTAGCCGTCGGCACCGTGTCGCTGGCCGATGTGCCGACCTTCTGACGCTGTCCTTCATAATTGCCGAACATGAAGAACCGGTCCCTGATCACCCGTCCGCCGATCGATCCGCCAAAGCGGTTCTTGAGGCCCGGAGGAATCGAATGCTCGGACCCTGTTGCGTGTAAGGATCGCGGGCCTGGTTCGCGTTGCCGGTGCGGAAATCGTAAGCGCTGCCGTGGAAGCTGTTGCTGCCCGACCGGGTCTGCGCCGTCACTACCGCGGATACGGCTTTGCCCAGCTCGGCATCGAAGTTCTGCGTGGTGATCTTGGTTTCCGTCACCGCATCCATGGCCGGATTGATGACGATAATGCCGAGGATCGGATCCTGGTTGTCGGTGCCGTCGAGCTCAAAGGCGGTTCCGCCGAAAGCCTGGCCGTCCACCTGGATCTGCTGCGAGCCCTGGGGGTTCTCGTCAGCCGCATGGGACCATCCCAGCTTCTGCGCGCCCGGCAAAAGTAGTTGCAGGTTGGTGAAGTTCTGGTCGCCCACGGGAAGGGCGGAGATCTGCTGCTGGTCGAAAACCGTGGCCACATCGGCGCGGTCGGTCTTCAGTTCCGGCTGCTGGTCGGCGTTGACTTCGACCGTCTCGGTTTGACCGCCTACATCCATCATGGGATCGATGCGGGGCGCGGCGTCGGCTTCTACTTTGATGCCCTTGGTCTCGAAGGACTTGAAGCCCTTCAGCGTGACCTTGATGTCGTAGACGTCGGGGATGAGGTGGGGAACGCTGTAGTCGCCGGATTCATTGGAGGTGGTGGTAACAACAGTGCCTTTGGATTCGTCGGTTACCGTGACCGTAGCGCCGGGAATGGCCGCCCCGCTCTTATCGGTCACCGTGCCGAAGATCGATCCGTAGACCGACTGGGCTCGGGCCGGCGAAACAAGCAATAAATTCGCGCAGGCGAATAACGCCAGCGCGAAGGCTGTACGAAGAATTTTGTTCATGCGGTCTCCTGAAAAGGTCTTGCGATTTTTTTTTGTGTCAACTTGTGATGTGAACGCCGTCAGCCACACTGAACTGGCCGGCATGAAGGCTACCCCTGCCGCAATAGCAGGGTTCGCGAAAATCCAGGAAACAACCCACCTGAAACTGACTTACAGAAGAAAAAAAGGTCGTCCCCAGGGCAACTCGCAACGATACTGAAACCCGCCTATGTATGTCAACGATCAAATCCCCCTTTTGAGCGATAATAAGGCGAAGAAAATCCGCCTCGAAAATCGGGGAAACGGTTACCGGAAATTGTCCCTCTCCCGATTCAAGACCGGACCGGCTAAACGCATGGATATAAATAGAGTTGCATAAAGCGATTTAGCCATCTCCGCACCCCGGAATCGCCCCGCCGCCCTGCTCCGCTGGCCCCATCCCGGGACATCCCAAATCCCGGCGTGTGCCGAGCCTCTCTGGTAACTCATCTTTTGTCACGAAACGGACCAGAAGAGCGCCGCCTCGGTCGTCGAAAACTCCTAGCGGGAAGAACACGCCACCTTCCCCGAGCGAATCCCCGTTGCCAGGTTGCGGGCCTGCCCGTTGTCCGGAGCGAAGACCAGCAGGCGCTCCAGCGTGCGCAGGGCTTCGGCGCGGTTGCCGGTTTCGCAGGCAACGATGGCCAGGTTCAGGCCGGCCCCGGTCTGCACCGGATCATGGTCGAACGCCGTCTTCCATAGCCGCTCCGCCTCCGCGTACTGGTGCTGCTTCGCCTTGATCAGGGCCAGGTCGCCCAGCGCCACCGAATCGAAGGGATTGGCCTGCAGGGCTCTCTCATATTCGGCCGCCGCTTTGTCGGTGTGCCCGCTCACCTGCTCCAGAAACCCCAATTGGGAATGCACCTCCGGATCTTGGGCCGCGCCTTTTGCCTCTTCCTCATCGCGCGTCAGCAGTTTGATGGCTCGCTGGCCGGCCTCCTGGTCGCCGCGCTCCGCCATTTGCGCGTAGGCAAGACCGAATTCGCGGTCCTGCGGAGCTGAGCCGACGGCCTCGAGTTCGCCTCTGGCCGGGGTCGGGCCCAGCCGGGGCGTCACGTGTTTTCTGATCAGGTGATCGGTCACCTGTTCGTGCGCAATGTCGCTCGTGGCGGCCCGGGACATGTGGCAGGCCGTGCAGTCGAGATTCTCAGGATGGTGTGTGGCAGCGAAGGCCGTTCCGTCCGCCCCGGTCCGGCCATGGCAACTCAAACAACGCTGCCGGTAAAAGGCGACCCGATCCTCCTCCGGCGGGCCTCCATGCGGATCGTGGCACGTTGTGCAGGTCATGCGATCCCCTGATTTCTTCTTGCACTCGCTGGCCAGCAGCGCCTCCCACTGGCTGGTGGCGCGGCCTCCCGATCCCGTGACGCCGCGGTAAACGAAGAACTGGGAGAAATCGAACAGGTTGTCTCCCGGCTTGAAGTCTTCTGGCCTCCGCCCTGGCCGATCGACCGCGGTCTGTCCCTCCAGATGGCAGTTCAGGCACACTGAGTCGCGTCGCACCGGCTCGAGGGCGCCCAGCCGGAGCACGGGCGCCTTGCCTTCAGAAGCCGCATGAGCAGATCCGTCCCCATGGCACGCCTCGCAGGTGATGCCGCCCGAAAGCGAACGGGGTGTCGGCGTAATGGTTGCGTGCGTCCGGCAGCGACGACGCCACCCCGGACGCATGGCAGTGCAGGCATCCGGGATCGACCGGCAAGGTCAGGGGCATCTCGCGGTCGGCGAGATGATTGGGCGTCATGTCCCACAGTCTCTTTTTGGCATACCAATTGATGGGAGATTCGAACCAGTAACCCTCCTGCTCAAACAGGTAGGTGCGCCCCCGTTTTCCGGATCCGATGAAGTACAGGAGTTCCTGCTGGCCGCGCAGACGATTGAACGGCACGAGATCGGCCGGCTGCGGGCTTCGCGTCTGAAGCCCGGGAAGGCTCTTCCCGTTCGTAGCTCATCCAGACTTTGCCGTTTTCCTGGTAGACCCGATAGTGGATCCCTGAAGCCGCGTGCCGGAAGTCGGCCGGGATCACTCCATCAATCGCGGGGCCGCTGGCATTGGCCATCGGGGTCTTCTTGTATCTGTCATAAATAGCGCGGTGGCAGGGAGCGCATCCCGCATCGGGATCTTCAGCGGCGCACACGAAGACCCCAGGCCGGAAAAGCGTACAACCAGCCACCAGCGCAACCAGGCGGAGACCCAGGCCCATGGTTCGAGACAACAGGTCGCACATCCACCAGCAATCGCCGCCGTTCTCGAACTTGCGCTTCTAGTGACGTAAAATATGCGAGGAAGATTACGGACCAATGATAAGTATTTGTAATCAGATTTAACTTTTGCCATGGTTTTATCCGCACGCTGAAAGCGGAAACGCCGGTCCCTCAGCAGCTAAAATCAGCTCCGCGCATGAGTGACACCCTGCACTTCATCTCCGATCGACTCCCTACCCCCATCGGCGATCTGCTGATCGTCGCGGATGACCAAGGCAACCTGCGCGCGACGTTCTGGACCGATCAAGAAGAGGACCTTCAGCCGCGTGCTGCGGCGTCACTATGCCGGCAGGCCAGTTGAATTGCAGCCGGAGCGCAACCCCCATGGCCTGACCGACGCCATCGCCCGCTACTTTGCCGGCGAGTTGCACGCCATCGATGCGCTGCCGGTCGCGACGGCGGGCACACCGTTCCAGCGCGAGGTCTGGAGTGCCCTGCGCGAGATTCCGTGCGGAACGACCATTTCCTATGGACAGCTCGCCGCACGCCTCGGCCGCCCCGCCGCGGTACGGGCGGTGGGCCTGGCCAACGGCGCCAATCCGATTGGCGTCGTCGTCCCCTGCCATCGAGTCATCGGCGCCAACGGCTCGCTCACCGGCTACGGCGGCGGCATCGAGCGCAAACGCTGGCTGCTGGACCACGAGCGCCAGATGCGCCTCTAAATCCCCGGAATCCGTTCATGACTCAGCGTTCGCGCAGGCGCACCAGCAGCACGCCCTGCCGGGGAAGCGAGCCTGGATCCAGGCTTGCCTTTCCGTTGCGCACCGGCAGCGAGATCCCGGACACAGTCTGATCCAGCGCTCCCGCCTGTTCCAGTTGGCTCTTCTGCTCCGGCGTGGGCTGCGCAGGGCTGCCCATCTGTTGCCACGCGCGATACGCGTTGCTGTGGGTGGCGTCCATGCGGTACTCGGAGGCCATCGCGGTTCTGCCGCGCAGGCCGTCCACTTCGAGGCGGATCATGAGCCGGTTCGGCGGCGACATCGGCGTCGTGGTAGTTCCAGATCAAGACATCCAGTTCCGAGCCGTTGCGCGTGGCGACCGCGTTCACGTCCGGAACACCGGTAACGCTGTTGGCCACCACATCCGCCAACGGCAGCGCGCCGCGCTCTCGGTGTTGAGCCACACAGCCTTCTCGATCGGCCCGCCGCCACCCAGCATGCCGAACATGCGGAATACATTAAGCACCGCCTTGTCGATGCCGTCGGTGGCCAGTTCGCGAAACCCTGCAAACGCCGGCTGATCCTCAAACTCGAAGGCCCAGGTAACGGCGCCCTGCACGGTGAGGCCGTATTTACGGGCAAGTTCGTAGGTGCGCATCGTGGCTTCGGCCACGCTGACGCCGTAAAGCGGCCCGTTGCGGTAGCCGTTCTGGCTGCCCTGGCACGCCGCGCAGCCTTCGGGATCACTCTCCCCCAGGATGATGGGCGTAGCGCCACTCGGGATAGCTGGCGATCACCTGCATCCCGCGCTCAACCGCGCGAAGCTGGGTGCCGACGCTCATGACCACATGGCCGTTCTCAAATTTCGGATGGCCCTTGGGGTGGTAGCTGATGAAGTCGAGCGGAGCGCCGGTGTCGCCGGTGGCGGCGTTTTTCCCGCGGGCGCAGTGTTCCAGGAACTGGCGCAGAAACGGCTCCGAGTGGTCGCTGACGCCGGTCGCTTCCGGGCCGCCGACTTTGGCTTCGGGCAGCGCGGCGCGAATGGCCGCGGCAGTCAGGTCGTAGAGGCGGTCGTACTCCTCCGGCGTGCCGTGCCAGTAGCCGATGTCGGGCTCGTTCCACACCTCCCATAGCCAGGTCGCAGTCTGGCTGCCATAGCGGTCGCGGAGGTGCGTCGCGTAGGCGAGGACCAGCTTTGACCATTTCGCTTCATCCTTGGGCGGATAAGTCCAGCCGGTGAAGATGTCGCCCTTGGGAAAGGTGTGCCGATACGGCTCGGGATGGGTCGAGAGCGCTTCGGGCATGAAGCCGATCTCCACCAGCGGGCGCACATGCGCGGCGACAAGGGTATCGAAGATGCGGTCGGTGATGGTGAAGTCGTAGACCGGCGTGCCGTCCGGCTTTTCGGTGTAGACGTTGGTCGAGCCCCACTTCAGTGAGCCCTCGCCGTTGCCGGTAGTGAACAGGTTGTGCGGTCGGAAATAGACCGGCACGGGGCTGAGAGCGGCCAGTTCGCCCAGCAGTTTTTTGCCGTTGGGCGCGTAGAGGTAGTTGGGCTCGTCGGCGCCGAAATAGTTCCAGATGGGAGTGTAAGGACCGGTCGGCTGGCCGCCGTGGACGTGGATGACGACAGGGGATGGCGCGGGAGGAGCCTGGGCGGGAAGAGCGAGACCGGCCGCGATGAGCAACGCCGAAAAGGCGGATTTTCTCATGCGTCAACGATAAAGCACGTTGCGAACGCACGCCAAAAACTCCGTGCCCCATCCTTGCCGGGTGCGGGTGTCCCAGGTCTCGATTTTGAGACCTGGGAAACCGCTGACACAGTTCCGCTTACGCTGTCGCCGCGGCCAATTCCGTAGCGTGGGCGTGTTCCTTCTCCACCTGGGCCAGGGCGTCTTCGAGGATATCGAGGGCCACGGTTGCTTCCTCCTCGGTGACGATCAGCGGCGGACACAGGCGCAGTGAAGTTTCGCCGCAGCCCAGAATCATAAGGCCGCGTTCGAACGCCAGCGTCTCGATGCGATTGCGCAACGCCGTGGCGGGCTCCCGTGTGGCCTTGTCTTTCACCAGCTCGATGCCGATCATCAGGCCGCGGCCGCGCACCTCGCCGACCAGCGGATGCGTTTCCGTCCACCCGTGCAGGCGTTCCAGCATCTTGCCGCCGACGTGCCCGGCATTGGCGATGCCCTCGCGTTCCAGTACGTCCATGGTGGCCAGCGCCGCCGCGATCGAAACAGGATTGCCGCCGAACGTGGACGCGTGCGACCCCGGCACCCAGTTCATGATCTCGGCGCGAGTCATGCACACGCCTAGCGGCATGCCGCTGGCGATGCCCTTGGCCATGCAGACCATGTCGGGCTCCACGCCGGAGTGCTCGATCGCCCACCACTTGCCGGTTCTTCCCGCACCGCTCTGGACCTCGTCCGCCACCAGGAGAATTCCGTGCCGGCTGCAGATGGCGCGCAGTTCGCGCAGGAAGTTGTCGGGCGCGACCACGTAGCCGCCCTCGCCCTGGATGGGCTCGATGAACACCGCCGCCACTTCTTCCGGAGGCAGGATGGTCTTGAACAGCTTCTCCTCGAGGTAGCGCGCGCAGCCCAGGCTGAACGCTTCCTCTTCCTGCGGGCCTCCCGAGCACCCGCGGTAGGCATAGGGATAGCGGATATGCGTCACGCCGGGAACCAGCGGCGAGAAGCGCCGCTTCTGCTGCGGCTTCGATCCGGTCAGCGACAGCGCGCCCATGGTGCGGCCATGGAACGCGCCGAAGAAGGAAATGATGTGCTGGCGGCCGGTGTGATAGCGGGCCAGCTTGAGCGCGCACTCAATGGCCTCCGCGCCGGAGTTGCCATAGAAGAAGCGATGCGGTCCGGGCATGGGGGCCACGGCCGAAAGGCGCTCCGCGAGGTCCGTCAGCGGCTCGTTGTAGAAGTCGGTGCCCGAGATGTGGATCAGTTCGGCAGCCTGCTTCTGAATGGCGGCGACCACCTCGGGATGGCAATGGCCGGTTGAGGTCACGGCGATGCCGGCGGCGAAGTCGAGAAACTCGTTCCCGTCCACATCTTCCACGCGAATCCCGCGTCCCCGCTTGGCCACCAGCGGATACGAGCGCGTATAACTGGGCGAAATCAGACGGTCGTCCGCGGCCACCGCGGCGCGGGCCTTGGGCCCCGGAAGCGGACAAACCAGCTTGGGTCCGAATTGGGCATGCATTTCTTGCTTGGTCATCTTCGTGTCTCCTCGACGTCGCAATCAGGTACGTCGCAATCAGGACGTGTGCGGTTGTGCGGCCCCTCTCTGAATGGAGCCCTGCACGGATCCCGGTGAAAAAGGACCGATCAACTTGCGGGGACGGAGCAGGCGAGGATCTTCGGCGGACCTGGTGCTAATCGCCGCCGAAGAGGCTAGGTCGCGTGCGAGTCGGCAACACACGCAGATGGCGGCGCGGGCAAATGCAACGGGCGCGCGACCCTGACCAGCGTTTCGACACCGGCAGCGTCATCGTTCCGTTGGAGGCATGCTTGTACATGGAGAACCCGCTTCGGCAGAGGATACCACGTACGTTGCTCGATTTTCCACGGTTTTCGGCGGATGCCGATTACAATCCAGCCATGCCATAAATATCAAGGCAGGCATTCGATTCTGAGCGCAACAGTGTGACCATGCATTCTTTCGAAAATTCCCTTAAGGCTGATCGAAGCATTTGCAGCCCCACGAAGAGGCAACGCACCATGGCCGCCGATTGGACGACACATCTGCTTCATTCTCTCGCCGACCAGGCTGGAACATGGTTCGTCGGTGTGGTGCTGGCGCTGCTTGGACTCTTCTCAGGCAAACTGGTGGAAACGGTAAAGTTTGCATTGAACCGGGCAGACCTTCGCACCAAGTATTATGAGCAACTGGCATTGGACCTCAGCGGTCTCGTATTCCTGGTGGACCGACTGGCGAAGGTGTACTACGGCGCTGAATGGGCCAATGACGATGACAAAGGAGCGATCGCGGTTGCGTACAACGACGCGATGAACAAGATCTGCTCTGAAGAGTATGTTTATTTGTCCTGGCTGCAGCGCTACTGGAACAAAAGGATGGTCGATGCGTTTGCCGCCACCATGAAACAGATCCGGGAGGTCGATGCGGTTGTCATCCGCCTCAATGAAGCGCAGAGACAGCAGGACCCTGTTAAGGAATCGCTACGAAATCGGAATTGACAGAAGCATCCGGCAAACTTCGCCAGGCGGCTCACACACTTCTCGTAACGGCCATTCAATAAGGCTCCCATTCAATAGTGCTCATGGCGGCGTCGCGGCGCTCGTCGATACGGCCGCGGAACCAGCCGGTTGCGCGTCTGCGTCTCGAAGATTCAGCGCTTCGTGGAGAATTCGATGGCGGTTATTCGCTGCGCAGCGCCGAAACCGGATTCACCGCCGCCGCCTGCCGCGCGGGAACGAATGTCGCCGCAACGCCCAGCACCAGCAGGATGCAAACCGCCGCGACGAGCGCCAGCGGATCGTGCTGCGATGTCTGCACCAGTTCCTTGCTGGCCAGCCTTCCGGCGACAAAAGCCAGCGGCAGCCCGATCGCCACGCCCAGCAGAGAAAGCAGAAATGCCTGGCGCAGCACCATGGTCATCACCTGGCGCCGGTCGGCGCCGAGGGCCATCCGGATCCCGATCTCCTGGGTGCGCTGCGACGTAATAAACGACAGCACGCCGTAAATCCCGATCAGCGACAGCAAGAGCGCCGCGGCGGCAAAGGTCCCGAACAGCGCCAGCGAGAAGCGCGGCCCGGCGTAGCCGTACATATCCAGCATCTGGCGCAGGCTCATCACATCGATGACCGGCTGGTCCTTGTCGATGGCATGAATGGTCTGGCGGATCGGATTGACAAGCTCATCGGTCGGCAGCGACGTGGACAGGACCAGCGTGCTCGCCGCCTGCGGAGCGGTCGTGTAGGGCAGGAAGATGTGGGGATAATTTTCGCGGAAGCCGACAAAGAAGGGCAGGTCGCTCATGACCCCGACCACCGTGAAGGCATCATTCGCCAGCCTGGTTTTGTTGTCGGGCTTGAAGTCGGGCAGATGGACGGTGCGCCCGATAACGTTCTCGCCGGCGAAGTAGCGCTTGGCGAAATTTTCGGTGATCACCGCTTCATGCGCGGCCGAGGAGACTTCCCGCGCATCGAGAAAATGCCCTTGCAGCATCTTGCGGCCCGACATGGCCAGGAAGTCCGGATCGGTGAGATGAATCGCCACAATGCGGCGGTCGGTCTGCTGGCCGCCGATCTGCACGCGGTCGCCGTAGATGTCCATAAAAGGAAACTGCCGCGTCGACTGTAGCGCTGCTGACACCCGGAACGGCGCGGGCGCGATCGAGCAGATCGCGGAAGAAGAGGGCATGGCTCTCGGGCGTGGGGTAGCGCACGTCGGACAGCGGGATACGCAGCATCAGCGTGCGATCGGGCGCGAAGGGAACCGGCACATTCTCGACCGCGAGCAGCGACCGCACCATCAGGCCCGCAAGCATCAGCAGCGCCAGCGAAAGCGCGATCTCGGTGACCACAAATCCGCTGAGCAGGCGCCTCTGCGCGCGGCTCCCCGACGAGCGATTGCTGTTGAGAGCCGCCGCCAGCCGCGGATTGGCGCTGTGCCACGCCGGCGCCATGCCGAAGATCACCACCGTGGCCAGCGCCAGGCCGAGCGAGCCGAGCAGCACCGGGAAATTCATGGTGACCACGGCTTCATCGGGAATAGTGTCGGTAGGCACGATGCGCAGAATGGCTTTCAGCGCGACGAATGCAAAGCCGAGCGCCACCGGCAGCGCGGCCAGCGCCAGCAGCAGCGATTCGGTGAGCGCGTGGCGGACGAGGCGAATGCGCGAAGCGCCGATCGCGGCGCGGACAATGAATTCATGTTCGCGCTTGACGGCGCGCGCCAGCAGCAGCCCCGACACATTCACGCAGGCGATAAAAAGCAGCACGAACACCGAGCCCAGCAGCAGGTGAATGGTGCTGGCCAGGTCCGACTTGAACATCTCGTCGAAGGGCAAAATGCCGAGGCCGAGGTTCTTTGGAAATATGTAAGGCGCGGCCAGCGAAAATTCCTGGAAGATCGGATGCAGCTCGGCAGCAGCCTGGGCCTCGGTGACGCCCGGCTTGAGGCGGCCCACGAGCGCGAAATAGCGCTGCCCTTCGACGGTGGGCGCGTTGGTCATCTGCACCGGCAGGTACACGTCCGCGCCGCGCCACAGAAAGCGCGGAGGCATCACGCCGATGATGACGCGCGGATGGTGATCGAAGTTGAGCGCGCGCCCGATGATCGAGGGACTGCCCCCGTAATGTGCCTGCCAGTAGCGATAGCTGAGCAGCGCCACTTCTTCGTGGCCGGGCTGGACATCAGCGTCCTGCGTCGCGCGCCCCAGTAGGGGCTTCACGCCAAGCACATCGAACGTGTTGGGCGTAATGTAATTGCCGCGCAGCCGTTGCGGCTCGAAATTCCCCGTCAGTTCGACGTAGCCAATCGTAGAGGCCGTCACGCCCGAGAAAATGTCCGTCTTCTGCGCAATTTCGTTGAACTGCTGCGGCGTGTAGGCTCTCCAGCCGCATTCGCCGATCTCCGGCCAGCACAGCTTTGGTGTCGCCAGGGTGTGAACGTCCTTGTACGGAAAAGGATCGATCAGCACGCCGTAGGCCACGCTGAACACCGCCGTCGCGATCCCGATGCCCAGGGCCAGCGTTACGATCGCCGTGATCGCAAAGCCCGGATAGCGCAGCAGCTGGCGGGCTGAATACCGCACATCCTGCAGGATGGTTGCAAACCGGAATCCGGCGAAGGAATGACTCATCGTGGGCCCTCGCGTCGCTGCGTTCAAGAGTCAGAACCAGACTCGCATGAATCGGCCCACCCTGCCAATCGAGACCCTCGGCCTCCGTCCCGTGTGTGATGAACAGCGCCACCGATGGGGCGAATCATGAAGCGCTATTGATGGCCCTGTGCCTGAATCCGTGCCGGAGAACCGCCTGCGCCGAACACAACGTGGACCGTGGTCTCAAACTCGACTGGCTCTCCGAGCAAGGAAAATGGCTTGAATTCCCATTGCTTCACCGCATCGACCGCGGCGGACTGGAGCAGTTCCGGCCCGCTCGACTACGTCCACGGCGGTAACCGCTCCGGTCTTGGAGATGGTGACGTTCAGGTGACTGTCCCCTGCACCCGTGCGACTTTCGCTTCGAGCGGGTACGTCGGTGGAACCTTCTTCACCAGCATTCCCTCCGCGGTTCCGGGAGCAATTTTGAGTGTGTTGCTCGCCGGCTTTGGAGTTGGTGTCACAGGGGGGGCGGGATCGGCGGATGGCGTTGCAACGAATGCGTTGGATTTTCCGCTGGGGACGGCAGGCTTGACAGCGGCAAAGGGGATGGCGCTCGGTTTGGCGCTGGCGATCGCGGGCTTCACCGTAACGTCGCCGGTCTTCGCGGCAGGAGGGACGCCGAGCTTCTCCGCGGGAACGCGAGCTGGGTTTGGTTGGGATGGCGGGGCTCGGATCCGCAGAAGCCACGGTGCTGGGTTTCTCCGCAGGCACCGGAGCAGGTTTCGCACGGAGGCAGTGCTCGGCTTGACGACTCGCAACTGCGCCGGGTGCGGCCGCGGCCGGCTTCGCAGAGGCTACTGTGCTGGATCTCTCCGCAGGCACCGGGGCAGGTTTCGCCACGGAAGGAGTGCTCGGTTTCGCGGGAGCGACCGAACTCGGTTTGGCTGTCGCAACGACACCCGGTGTCGCAGCAGCGCCCGTGGTATGTCTCTCGGCTGGAGTGGCGCTGGGCGTTGCCGGCGGTGCTGGTGTTGGCTCTCGCGGCCGGAACGACGATGGGTTTCGCGGCGTGGATTGCTCCGGCTGAGCCCGTCGCACCCGCCACCTCAACTCCAGGGTTCGAAGCTCGAAGGTAGGACGCTTGACGCTGCATCCGAGGCCCGCTGGCGGATTCGGACCGGAAGTGAACTGGACCTCAAGAACACCCGGCGGCAAAGGCCGTAACGGCACACCCCCTGCATTCTTGCGGCGCACAACGTCTGTCCAGTCGGGAATCAGGCTTGCGCCTTGCTGGTCGAGTTGCACGCAGGCCCTGGCCTTTAGATTCTGCACCTGGCTCATCGACACGGGGCAGGCCGCCGAGCAGTTCGGCTCCGCTCCGCATTTCGCGCCCCCATGGTCGGCGATACACGCCTGATACACCGCGTAACTGCGGATGCACGACCTGGCCGGCTCCGGACAAACCTCAGCCAACTGCCGGTTGAGGTCGGAGTAAAGCCGCATGGCATCTGGAACGTCACTCCCGCCCGGCTGATTCTGCGCCCGCACCTCCACCCGGATCTTCGCACTCACCAGATACATCCGGCGGTATGAGGAGTCGAAGTGCTTGATGCCGTCCTGGACGAGTTGGAACTCCTGGTCAAGAAGCGCGGGGTTGATCCCTGCAGGAATCGGCGTGCCCGGAGCGCAAGTCAGGCATAGTTTGCTGAATCTGAAGGCAACCAGGATCTTCGTGGTCCCGAGAGCTCCGAACGCCTGTCCCGGATGATGCAGCAGCTCCGTTTCTTCGGGATGAAAGTCCACATACAGGTCGGCGAGCTTGGGATCGTGGGGAATGAACCGGACATGGTGCGCGGAAATGAACGAGCTTGCCATCCACCAGCGGCGAGCCATCCACCTTCCCGCCGTCGTTGCGCATCTTTGTCGCCATGACGTACCAGCAGACGGCCGATTCCGTAGATTCCCGCGGCAATCGGGCCGGAGGCATGGCGGCGCCGAATTCCGTCGCCGTTCTGCACAACGCTGCGTAATGGAAAAAGCCCGGGGCATGTTCGAATCGAACAGCTTCGTCGCCGCTGATGAAGGCCGGTTCCTGCGCGCGCAGAATTGCTTCTTGCTGAAACAGTCCGCAGAGCAAGAGTCCCGTACCCAAGAGCATTCGATACATGGGTGCGCTCCTGTTTCCAGATTGGGATTGTGCTGCAGGATCATCGGCTGAACAGTAGGCAAGGCATCCTGGGAAGCTTCAGCCGGTCACCGAGTTTTACAAAACCCGTCGGTTTTAACGATCGCTCTATTCTTGACTTCCGATATCAGTGATTCATGGAAAGCGATCGATGGGGAGGAAACGTTTGGGTTAATGGTTGAAATAATACCAGCGCGCGCGGGATTTTGGTGGACGCACGAAGAATCATCCGTCCAACGGAGATTGAGGATCCCTCTGATATAAAGGCTCGGACGTAAAACCGGCTGCAACGAAACCGGAAGCAAAGGAAAGGTGTGCAATCTGCATGGTTCGAATGTGGTGGGGAATTGTCTGTATGCTGGGGTTCGCCTGTACGACTCTGCGCGCTGCGGATTGCGGCGGGCTAAAGAACCTCGCGCTTGAGAGCACCACCATTCTGGTTGCCGAGGCGGTGACTTCAGGGACTCTCGCGGTTTCTGACCAGGCGCCGCCGGTACAGGGATTGCCGGCCTTTTGCCGGGTGACGGGAATCATGCGGCCCACCAGCGACTCGGAGATCCGGTTTGAAGTGTGGATGCCGGAGAAGGATTGGAACGGGCGCTTCCTGGGCACGGGAAATGGCGGATTCGCGGGCTCGATCTACTATCCCCAACTGGCGGGCTATCTGCGCCGCGGCTTTGCTGCCGCCGGTACGGATGCGGGCCACCAGGCCGAGGGGACAGATGCAAGCTGGGCCTTCGGGCATCCGGAGAAGGTGAAGGATTTCGGCTGGCGCGCCATTCACCTGATGACGCGTGCGCGCCAAGCAGGTCATCTCCGCCTACTACTCCAGGCCCCAGCAGAAAGCTTACTTCGACGCATGTTCCGATGGCGGCCGAGAGGCCCTGATGGAGGCACAGCGATTCCCTGAAGACTACGACGGCATCCTGGCCGGAGCTCCGGCGAATGCGTGGTCGGACGTTGCTGGCGGCGGGAGTTGCCTCCATTCAGAGTATGATCGCGGATCCGCGCGCCTACATTCCAGACCGCAAGTTGGCGGCGATTCAGAAGGCAGCGCTGGCCGCCTGCGATGAGTTGGATGGCGTGAAGGACGGAATCATCAACGACCCGCCGAAATGCCGCTTCGATCCTGCCGTCCTGCTGTGCAAAGAGGAAGATACCAATGACTGCCTCACCCAGCAGCAGGTGACAGCGCTGAAGGCGTTGTACAGCGGGTCCAAAGACGGGCAGGGCCATGTCTTTTTCCCGGGCTTTTCGATGGGCGACGAAACAGGCTGGCGGACGTGGGTTCTGGGCGAGGATCCGGAGGCTTCGCTGGGAGCGCGTTTTGTGCGCAACAATTTCCGATATATCGTGACCGGCGATCCGAAGTGGAACGCGTTGAGCGCCGACATCGACGCGACGCTGCGGCGGTCGAAGGAAAAGAGCACCGCCGACCTCGATTCCACCAACGCGGATCTCAGCCGCTTCGCCGCCCGCGGAGGCAAGCTGATTGTTTATCACGGATGGGATGATCCGGCCATCTCGCCGGGAAACACCGTGGCCTATTTCAGAGAGGTCGAAAAGACCATGGGACAGGAGAAGGTGGATTCGTTCGCGCGACTCTACATGGCTCCCGGAATGGAGCATTGCTCCGGCGGGCCGGGCCCCAGCGCCTTCGGCCAGTTCGGAATGGAGACGGCAAAAGGGTCGAAATATGGTCTCTTCGATTCGCTCCAGGACTGGGTTGAAAAAGGCTCCCCGTCCGAAGACGTGTTCGCGACCAAATATGCGCCGGGTGAGGGCGGGGCAATGAAGCCCGTAATGACCCGCCCGCTCTGCGCTTACCCCAAGGTGGCCAAGTACAAGGGCTTCGGAGACACCAACGATGCCGCGAATTTCACCTGTGCTGAGCCTTGAATACCGAGTTTCATGAGTCGTTGACGTCGGAGTGCGCCCCGCGATTATCTTCGCGATTCCGGATGAAGAAACCATCTGCGGATGACCAAAACTGTCGCGTGCGTGGCACAAGAGTTGTCCGTGTTGTTACAGCGGGAATGGTTCGAAACCAAAACCCTGCCTTGCATCGACTCGTGCCGAACCAAAGGAGCATCCGCCGCGGCTGCGGTTTAAGTCCCGTCGGATAGCAGCCCGAAGGAATAACTGCGAGCTCGCAAGTTGTGCGCATTGGCACCTTCTTCCCATTCTTTGCGCCTACCCGGGTGGGAGCAAGGACCTGCATAGCAACCGGATGGCGTGAGACTTCCCTTCGCGAGAGCCATGCCAACCGACAATGCACGACCGGTGGATAGGAGAATGCAATGCACACGCACCGAACTTGTAACGCACTACTCTTGGCTATGATTCTGCTTTTCCTGAGCGACTTGGCATGCGCCCAAGCGCCGAACAACGGCTGGTTGGGTGGCGACGGAGATTGGGGCATCGACTCAAACTGGTCGCTCGGCCACATACCAAGCAGCCAACAAAACACCCAGACGGGTGGAAACCTTTTAGAGAATTGCGTGATACCCGCATCTGCCGTGATGAGCGGCCCTACGCTCTCAAGCGGTGAGTCCGGGATTTGTTCCAACCTCACGGTTGGCGCGAACCGCTGGGTCAACCTGGACACGGGCTCATTGGACGTCGAGGGCAACAGCATCGTCAACAGCGGTGTGATCTATATCTCCAGCTCTAACGGCCTACGGATTTTGCCCCCTCAAGGTGGGACCGTCATTCTAAGCGGCGGCGGCGTGATCGCCATGGAAACAGCGGCAGCGATCCGGGGTTACAACAACACGACTCTGGTCAATTCGGACAACGCGATCGAGGGCGCCGGTGGAATTGGTCATGAAGGGTTAAATCTGTACAACGAGGGAGCGGTCTATGCTTCCAACCCTTATAACCGCCTGACTCTCTTCGGACCGACTTTCAACTCTGGCCTGATGGACGCCACCGGGGGAGCAACGCTGGAGATAGCGACTTCCCAAAACAACTCCAGCGGCACCCTCAAAGTGGAAGGCGGCTCCTTCGTGGCTCTGGATCCTAACGTCACGATAAACCACATTGGCACAGGGATCGTGGATGGCACGCTCACGGCTCCCGCCGGGATCAACATAGTGGGGCCAACTCTTATCGGGCGCTACATCATACCGGGAGCGACGTTGCTCGGCCGGGGCACTGTAGTAGGGAACGTAAGCTCCAGCGGAGCGGTCATCCCCGGCGACTCCCCCAGCACCCCGCAAAACCTTTCCATCGTTGGCAGCTATACACAGAACGCTGGCGTTCTTGAGATCGGTGTCGTGGGAAAATACGTGACCTGTCACGGCGTTGATATCATTTATATCTGCCCCGTCTGGAGCCAAAGTCAACTAGTGGTCTCCAACAGTGTCAGTCTTAGCGGCACACTGCAAATTGCCTTATCTGGCGTTGCTCCCCCCATTGGGAGCACATTCCCGATCCTGTCTGCCAGTGCAATTAGTGGACAATTCTCCGCTGTCAATGGATCGAGTCCGACCGAACACTTCGTGGTTTCCTACAGCTCCACGCAAGTAGTTCTGAAGGTGGTTCCTTGAAGTTATAGGCATCATTGGAATCCTGTCTGGGACACCTGGCGCTGGCTCAGTCGCCCTTCTATGACACTCCTGGCAATCTCTCGACGGTAAATCGTTAGTCCAGCATGACGTTGATCATCTGGCGATTCCGCCAAGAAACGGGAAGCGCCGATGCGCCAGTCGGGCTAGGATGGGAAGCAAGTCCAGCCGATGACCGCTCCCCCGCCAAGCCCGGCCCGCGCACCCGAGGTCCCCACCCTGAGGATCGTGCTCGCTTTTGCGAGCGTCTACTTCTTCTGGGGCTCGACCTACACCGCGATCCGCATCGGCGCCGCCGAAATGCCGCCCTTTCTTCTGGCCGGCACACGATTTCTGATCGCGGGGGCGCTGCTTCTGGGCTGGTGCCGCTGGCGCGGGTTGCAACTCCTGTGGCCGCGCAAAACGATGCTGCTCCTCGGCCTGATCGGTGTTCTGCTGCTGGGCGGCGGCAACGTCGGCCTGGTATACGCCGAACAAACAGTGCCCAGTGGCCTGGCGTCGCTGATCGTGGCCGTCATTCCTCTCTACGTTGCGTTGATCGAGATGCTGCTTCCCGGCGGCGAGCCGCTGCCGCCGCGCGGTTGGCTGGGCATGGCCCTTGGTTTTGCCGGACTGGTCGTACTGCTGTGGCCCTCGCTGCGCACCGGTATCGGAGGCGACCGCACCCGCCTGCTGGCCATCGGAGCCCTGCTCGCGGGCGCTCTTTCGTGGACCATCGGCAGCCTTCTCTCGCGGCGCGCGCGCCTGCCCGCCAACAGTTTCGTCGCGGCCTCGTGGCAGATGCTGGCTGCCGGGGTGGTCAATACCGCGCTGGGGACAGCGCTGTGGCAGTGGCCGCAGTTTCACCTGAACCGCGCCGCTGCCGGATCGCTCGCCTACCTCATTACTTGCGGCTCGCTGCTCGGCTACACCGGCTTCATCTACCTCATCGAACACGTCCCGGTCGCCAAGGTCTCTTCGTACGCCTATGTCAATCCCGTGGTGGCCGTTCTGCTGGGGATCGTCCTGCTGCACGAGCGGCCGGCTGCGGAGGAATTCATCGGCATGGCGGCGATCCTGGTGGCCGTCTTCCTGCTCACCACGGCCCGCGTGAAGGTGCGGGAAACGGCGCTCAAAGTTGAGGAATTGGAGCGGGTGGCCGCGGAATGACCCTCCAGCAGGCTGCGGAAAAACTTCGTTTCGTCTCGGGCTTTGTATCAGGGCACGACTTGAGTCGTGCCGCAGGTGCTTCAAAATCAACGCGGCCTTTAGCCCCTGTTAGCTTCAATTTCGCCGGATGATCTGAGTTTTCCGCAATGTGCTACAACGGCTTTTTGTCGAAGGCAGTCGGAGGGACCAGGGCGACCGGGGATTCTCCATCGAGGGTGACAACGCCTCGCTCGAAGGTATGCAGGGCCGTATCGTCGGCGGCCATCGCCATCCAGCAAACAGCGGCCTTCTTGAGCAGTCCGCACGTGATCTCTACGGTGTAGGAGATTTCCGGATGGCCCTTGGGCGTACCCTTGGTGCGCTCGATCCACATGGTGTGGCTGCCCAGCGGATAATTGGCCGTGACCGGCTCTCCCACATCGAAGGACTGCTTGAGGCCCTCGGAGGCGCCCGAGGCGAAGCCGGGCAGTTCTGCTTCGGTCATTGTTGCTCCAAAGCAGTCAAATGGCAGCGCCACCTCCACAATCACCGACGCAGGATCGCCGTGGCGCGCCGTGAGCACAACCTGGACGCAGGCCAGGCCCTTCTTTTCCTCGTCGCTGCGGGCGTTCTTGTCGGCCTGTTCCTTGACTTGGGGCATCTTGCCCTGGGAGTCAACCACCTCCCAATCGCCCGGCACGCTGTAGCTGAAACCGAGGCTGCTCACGTGCTGCTGCGGAGCTGGAGCCGTCGCGGGCGCCTGGCCCGAAGCGGTCCGTAAAGCGACCGGACACACCACCACGCAAGCCAGCAGACCGGCCAGCAAACCAGCATTGCAATGAGCGTTCATGCGCGCCAAGTCTACCATGATCGCCGCTTTGCCAGCGGTGATCCGAAGCGCGCGGCAGCGGCCTATTTGAGCAACGTTACCGAGAGCGCGGACAGGATGCCCACGGCCGCAAAACCCAATCCCAGGAACCAGTAGATACGCGCGCGGGTGAGCAACGTGACGGAAGTGACCACCAGTCCAATTTCCAGCAGCGCCTCGGCAAGATCGAAGCGGGTAGCGCGTGCCTCGGCTTGCTCGACCTTCTTTTCAAAGGCTTCCGCCTTCTCCTGCTCTTCCTTCAGGTCGTCGTTCCATTTCGCCTGGTGATCGGCATAGAGCTTGGCGATCTTTTCCTCTTTGTCCTTGTCGGCGAGGGTCATCACCGAGAGCAGATCGGCGCTAAGGGCGGTGTTGTAGGAACGGATCTTCTTGGCCTGGTACTCGTTCCATTGGTCGGTAGCCCGGTTCTGGTCGAGCACCGCTTCGGTGTGGGTACGATGGCCGAGCACGGTGGTGATCGCCACCAGCACCGCCAGCACCGCCATGGTGAACGCGACCGGCCGCATCGACGCTTCGTGCGCGCCGTGTTCGGCGTGTTCCTGCAGTTCGTGGGCTTCGTTGGCTTCCATTGGACGACCTCCTCCAGATTCGTTCTTTCGATTCGCCTTGATTTGTCATCCTGAGCGGAGGTCGCGACTGCGACCGCAGTCGAAGGACCTGCATTTCAGGTTGGGCGAATGCCTACTTTCGTTTCCAGCGCACGCCGTCCTTCGAATCTTCCAGCAAGATGCCCTTTTCGGCCAGTTCCTTGCGGATCTGGTCGGCGCGGGCAAAGTTGCGATGCTTCTTGGCCTGGGTACGCTCGGCAACTAGGGCATCGATGGCCTCGTCGGTGAGCGACTGGCGGGCCAGCAGTTCGGGAGCCACGTCCGCCAGCCGGCCGGAGCGCTCGGCCCACTCGACCGCGCGGCGCGTGGGCTCGGCATCGCGGTCCTCGATGACGTCGAAAACTGAATCGAAACCGGAAAGCACCGCCAGCACGGCATCGCGGTCCCCGGCGAAGAATTTCCCCTGGTCGATCGCCGTATTGGAAATCCGCAGCAGGTCGAAGATCGGAGCCCGCGCTTCGGCGGTGTTCAAATCGTTGGCCAGCGCGGTCATATATTCGAAGTGCGCCGTTTTCACTGTTATCTGCAGGTCCTCGTTCTCGCCCGCCGCGAAGTTCCCCTGCGTCAGGCGCTGATGAAAGGTGCGCAGCCTGTCGATAGCGTTGGTGGCTTCGGTCAGGCTCTCGAAGGTGAAGTTGAGCTGATGCCGGTAGGGCACCGAGATCAGCGCCAGCCGGATGGCCGAAGCCTTGTAGCCCTTCAGCAGCAGGTCGCGCAGGGTATAGAAGTTGCCCTCGCTCTTCGACATCTTCTTCCCGTCGACGAGCAGGAAGCGCACGTGCATCCAGTGGCGCGCGAACGGCTTGTGGGTCACGCTCTCGCTCTGCGCGATCTCGTTTTCGTGGTGCGGAAACATCAGGTCTTCGCCGCCCGCATGGAGATCGAAGCTGTCGCCCAGGTACTCCATCGCCATAGCGGAGCACTCGATGTGCCAGCCCGGCCGGCCCCGCCCGATGGGCGTCTCCCAGGAGGTCTCGCCGGGCTTGGCGGCCTTCCACAGCGCAAAATCGCGCGCCGAGTCCTTCTCGTACTCGTCCACATCCACGCGCGCGCCGTCTTCCATGCCCGACAGATCTTTCTTGCTGAGCTTGCCGTACTCCGGAAAAGCGGCCAGCCGGAAATACCAGGAACCGTCGTCGGTCCTGTAGGCCGCGCCGGCCTCGGCAAGCTTCTGGATCAGCTCGACCATGCGGTCGATGTGCTCGGTGGCGCGTGCGATCTGCTCCGGCCGTTCCACGCGCAGCGCTTCCAGATCCTCGAAGAACGCCTCGACGTACTTCCCCGTGTATTCCCCGATGGGAATCCCCGCCGCCGCCGCGTTGCGAATGATCTTGTCGTCCACATCGGTGATGTTCATGACGTGGCGGACGGAGATGCCGGTGAGCTTCAGAAACCGGCGCAGGACGTCGATCTGCAGAAAGGTGCGGAAGTTGCCGATGTGCCCGTAGTCATAGACCGTGGGTCCGCAGGCATACATCCGCAGCGCCACGCCATCGGCGGGTGCGAGTTCGTCCACTTGTCCCGAGAGGGTATTAAACAGGCGAAGAGTCATCGATCGTACGGCGTGCTCACAGTTGAGTTTCGGGCCGGTTATGCCCTTCCGATTGTAGCAGCGGGAGATGCGGCCCCAACCAACCCCTCAGCGCCCCAGCGCCAGCGACGGATCGGCGGACAGCCCCGCCGGGGCGAACTCGCCGGCAAGGAAGCGCGGCCACGCAGCGGCAGCGATCATGGCCGCGTTATCGGTGGACAAGGCCGGGCTGGGGAACGAGATACGCACCCCGCGCGCCGCGCCTTCGGCTGTGAAGCGCGTGCGCAGTTCGCGATTGGCCGCCACGCCGCCCGTCACGAGGATGCGCCTGGCGCCCAGAGATTCAGCGGCCGCAAAGGTCTTTTTCATCAGGTCGCCGACCACCGCGTGCTGAAAGCTGGCGATGAGGTCAAGCACCGGCTGGGGGCAGAGGGCCAGCGCCGCCTCGCGGGTTTGCGGTGGACGCGCCATGGCCAGCATGGCTGGGACCCGCTTCCTCGCCTCGCCTCGCATGTCATGCAACTCCACGTAGCGCAGGACCGCGGTCTTGATCCCCGAAAACGAAAAGAGAAAGTGCGGGTCGAGATCGGCGATGGGCGCCGTTTTCGCCGCCTTGGTTCGCGGCGCCTTGCCCTGCAGGTGGACCTTGGCCTTGATCTGCGCAAACGAAAAACGGCACCGCATGCGGATCGCCGAAACGGGCCAGCGAGTCGATCCACGGTCCGCCGGGATACCCCAGCCCCAGCAGTTTCGCGACCTTGTCGTACGCTTCGCCGGCGGCATCATCCAGCGTCCGCCCGACCAGCGTGTAATTCCATGTGCCATCGGTCGGCCGAGCCAGGTAGAGGTGCGTGTGCCCGCCCGAGACGACCAGCGCCAACGCCGGCTCATCCTCCATCACTCCCCCGAGTCGACCGTCATCCTGACCCTGAGCGTCGCGAAGGGGAAGGATCTGCGGTTCGGAATCCTTCTGCCGTTCCTCCAGCAGCACCGCATGAATGTGGCCTTCAAGGTGATTGATCGCGATCAGGGGCAGGCCCCGGGCAAACGCCAGCGCCTTGGCATAAGTGATGCCGACCAGCAGCGCCCCGGCCAGATCCGGGCCCGGACGTCACGGCAATGGCATCGAGATCGCCGAAAGTGATGTGCGCCTCGGCCAGCGCGGCGCGGACCACCGGAACGATGGCGCGCAGATGTTCGCGGCTGGCCAGCTCCGGAACCACCCCGCCATAGGTTGCGTGGGTCGCAATCTGCGAAGCCACCACGGACGAAAGCGTCCGCGCACCCCGCTCCACCACCGCCGCCGCAGTCTCGTCGCAGGACGTTTCAATGCCGAGAATGAGGCCGCTGGACATATCTCCAGTCTACCGGCCCAGATGCGGCCCGCACCGCGCGGCTCCAGCGAGTGAGAATAGAGAGGAGATGGTTCCGGCGACGCCCCAATTCGAAGCTGCCCTCCACATCGTCGAGACCTTGCGGGCCGGCGGCTATGAAGCCTACCTCGCCGGCGGATGCGTGCGCGACCTGCTGCTTGGCCGCGAGCCCGTGGACTACGACGTCGCCACTTCGGCAACTCCCGATGTGGTGCTGGAGATGTTCCCGCGCACCTTCGCGGTAGGGGCTCATTTCGGGGTAGTTCTGGTCGCGTCCGAGGCAGGCTCGGGGTGCGAGCAAGGTTCGGTCGCAGAACGCTGCGTTATCGAGGTCGCGACCTTCCGCTCCGACGGAGCCTATTCCGACGGCCGTCATCCCGACCAGGTGCGCTATACAAAGTCCGCCCGCGAAGACGTGCAGCGGCGCGACTTCACCATCAACGGTCTGCTCCTCGATCCGACGAGTCTTGTCGCCCCATCAGCCAACCAAGCGCCCGCCGTCCGCGAAGGACTCCGCGAAGGACTTATCGATTATGTCGGCGGCCTGGCCGACCTCGATGCAGGCGTGATTCGCGCCATCGGCGATCCGCGCCGGCGCTTTGAAGAAGACCAGTTGCGCCTGCTGCGCGCGGTGCGCTTTGCGGCCCGTTTCGGATTCGCCTTGGAAGCGCAGACAGCCGCCGCCATCCGGGCTCTCGCCCATCGCATTCACGCGGTGAGCCGCGAGCGCGTGCGCGACGAACTCACCAAGATGCTGACCGAGGGCCATGCGCGGCGCGCCTTTGAACTGCTCGACGAAACCGGCCTGCTCGTCCAGGTGCTGCCTGAAATCGCAAAGATGAAAGGAGTCGAGCAGCCGCCCCAGTTTCACCCCGAGGGCGATGTCTGGATCCACACGCTGCTGCTTCTGGACCAGCTTCAAGCCAGGCTGCGAACCGACGCTGGCCTGGGGCGCGCTGCTCCACGATGTGGGCAAGCCGCCCACGTTTCGCGTCGCTCCCGACCGCATCCGCTTTGACGGCCACGTCGAAGTAGGTGTGGCCATGGGCGCGGAGATCTGCCGGCGCTTTCGCTTTTCGAACGACGACACACGCCAGATCCTCGCCCTCATCGAAAACCACATGCGTTTCGCCGACGCGCCGCGCATGAAGGCCTCGACACTGAAGCGATTCTTCCGGCTGGAGAATTTTCCCGAGCACCTGGCCCTGCATCGCATGGACTGCCTCGCCGCGCACGCCAACCTCGACATCTATAACTTCGTGCGCGCGGGCTACGAAGCCATGCCGGAGGAAACGGTGCGTCCCGCGCCCCTCGTCACCGGCCGTGAACTGATCGCCGCGGGTTACACGCCCGGCCCGCAGTTCAAAGACATGCTGCAGGCTATCGAGGACGCGCAGTTGGAAGGCGCGATCGCGACCCGGGACGAAGCGCTGGCGTTGGTGCGCGAGCGATTTGAGAAGACCACCCCTGGTTAAGGACGACGACGACCTCTTCGCAGGCTCGCTTAGGAGCAGTGACGTCGCGCACTGCCAGTTGTAGCCGTGGATGCGATAAAAGTCTTGACGCCTTTCGGCGCTGAAGTCCTCTTGCATCCCAATCCGTCTTCCCGGAAAGTGAGCAAACATGGCCACCGCCGCTCCGAGTGAAAGTGTCTTCGTCGACTTCCAGTCCGGCTGGCCTGAACTGGAGTTGCCGCCGCATGTGCGCGAAGTGTTGAGCGCCGCGCCGCTGATCCAGGCCCCCGAAACTCGTCTCCAGCTGATGGACTGGGCGCTCGGCCGGTCCACGGGAGAGACCGACTGGACGTTGGGCAATCGCGACGACCACGGACAGTACGAAGCCGTGTTCCAGACCCCGGGGCTGGGCCGGATCACCGAGGCGATCATCACCAAGGCGCGCAACGGACTGGCCATCAACTTCCCGGAGCCCGCGATGCGGCGCCGCGATCCGGACGCCATGCTCATCGGCGACCAGTTGCCCACCGACAAGCCCACCTATGCCCATCGCTTCGGCGAGCCGTTCGACCAAGACGCGCCAGCAGACGCTCGACTGGCTCAAGACTCAGGAACTCGTGGCCATGCCGTTCTATGCAGGCACAGATGAGCTGGGCTACGGCTCGCTGTTGATCGTGTCGCGGCAGGCGGCGTTTTTCGCCGCCGCGCTGGCCGATCTGCAGGGCATGATTCCGCGCAGCCGGGTGCCGGCCGATTTCAGGATCACCGGCGGTGTACTCTTCGTCGCGCCCCCCTTCCGCCACACCCACTTCGGCGGCAAGCAGGTAGTGGTGCACGACCGCACTGCAACCCACCAGGAAGTGTTCGCTTACAACCTCTATCCCGGGCCCGAGCGCGAAGAAGGGCGTGTATTCCATGCTGCTCGACATCGGCGAACGCGAAGGCTGGACAACCAATCACTGCTCCGCGGTGGCCGTCGTCACGCCCTACGAGAACCAGCTCATCCTCATGCACGAGGGCGCATCGGGCGGCGGCAAGAGCGAGATGACCGAGCAGATCCACCGCATGGAAGATGGACGCCTGCTGATCGGGCGCAACCTGATCACGAAAGAAGAACGAACCCTGAATCTGCCCGAAGCGTGCCATTTGCGTCCCATCGCTGACGACATGGCCTGCGCGCATCCCCGGTACCAGCGGCCCCACGGGCGGCTGACCGTGGCCGACGCCGAGAACGCCTGGTTCGTGCGCGTAGATCACATTCACAGCTACGGCACCGCGCCCAATCTGGAGCGGCTTTGTATCGATCCGCCCGAGCCGCTGATTTTTCTGAATCACTACATCGTGCCGGGCGGGACCTGCCTGACCTGGGAACACATCGAAGATGCGCCCGGCAAGCCCTGTACCAACCCCCGCGTCATTCTGCCGCGGCGCATGATCGAGGACATCGCCCTCGGTCCCCAGGCGGTCGACGTGCGCAGCTTCGGCGTGCGCTGCCCGCCAACGCACCGCGACAGCCAGCTCTACGGCATCCTGGCGATGATGCATGTGCTGAGCCCGGCGCTGGCGTGGCTGTGGCGGCTGGTGGCTCCGCGCGGGCACGCCAACCCCAGCATCCAGACCCAGAAGGGCAAGGAGATGCAATCGGAGGGCGTGGGTTCCTACTGGGCCTTCGCCACCGGCCGGCGCGTGGACCAGGCCAACCTCCTCCTCCGCCAGATTCTCGCTACCCCCGAGACCCGTTATGTCTTGATCCCCAACCAGCACATCGGCGCGTGGAAGGTGGGATTCATGGCGGAGTGGATTGCGCGCGAATACCTGGCCCGCCGCGGCAGCGCCCGCTTTGCCCGCGAACAGGTCGACGAGGCGATCTGCCCGCTGCTGGGCTACATTCCCAACCAGCTCAAGGTGGAAGGCTCAATGATCCCGCGCGTGTTCCTGCGCGTCGAAGAGCAATTGCAAGGCGGCCGCGACGTGTACGACGAAGGCGCCCGCCAGTGGCGCGAATTCTTCGCCCGCGAACTCAATCAATTCCTCGTCCCGGATCTCGACCCGTTGGGCCGTCAGATCATCGCAGCCAGCCTTGATGGCGCCCACCAGGAAGACTATCGCAAGCTCATCCCGCACCCGATGTTTAGAGACGATGGGCTGTAGACGCCTCAAGGAGTGATCGCTGAAGCTCAACCGACTTACGCTTCAGTGCGAGAAATTATAGGAGAGCTCAATCCCTTTTCCATTGGGCGTCAGAACGGGTGACAAGGAAAAGTCATTCTTCACGGGGCCTTCCGTGGCGCGGCGGCGAAACACATATCCGCCGATGTAATATCCGAGCACTCCTCCAACGAAAACATCGGAGGGAAAGTGTTTGCGTGCGATCACGCGTGCCGCGGAGACACTCGTCGCGAGCGAGTAAACCGACAACTTCGTAGCCCAGCCGTTGTATTCCTGTGCCACTACGTGAGCGAAAGACCACGCCAGAATGGAGTGATCGGAAGGCATGGACTGTCCATCCGGCCACGTCTTTGGACCATGGGGCCAAAGATCACCTTTCCCGTTGCCCTGCATGGGCGTCTGGCGATCGATGCCATAGCCAAGCGCGGTATTCAGAATGAACGAATCAACCATAGCCTCTTCCGCGAGGATCGAGGTTTCCTGCAAATGATGGTCGTGCTTGGCAAGACCGGCGAAGTACCCGATGGTCACTGCACCTGCCGGGCCGTAGATGCCGGCATAATTCGAGTAGGTGTTTGCGTTGTGCTCCCGGCTTGGATCCACGCCCAGCTCCTCCATCGCGTTCACGTCCGTCGCAAAGGCAAGAGTCGTGCCCAGTCCAAAACCCACGACCTTCAGCGCATCGGGCTGCCGCAACCGCAGGGGCGCCGTAACGATTCCCCATTCGTCCTGTGCCACGTGCAGAGCGCAAATCTGGATGGACTTGATGCCGCATTCCGTGGTGTCTTTGGTGCCAGACCCGTTGGTGCGAAGCTCCGTTGGCGCGCAGAGCCGTTCGCCGCTGGACCCGTTCGCAGGTGCTTGCGCAATCGAGGCGCATGTCGGAATCAGCAGAAGAAAAAACACGAGAATGCGCCGGTACATAATCGATATGCTAAATCACCAGCCGTCATCGTATCGGCGCGAGGCGGTTCTCTCGCGCGCCTGTCATTTAAGGTTCATCGAGCCGAGTTGCCCGTGATCACTGCCGAACCGACCCACATCCGCCCGATCGAAAATCTGAGCTCCTCCGAATGCCGCTGGCTTACAATCGCTGCCATGCGATTTGCGAGGCTTTCTGCTGCCGCCCTGATGCTGGCTCCGGCCTTCACCCTTGCCCAGGTTGCTTCCGAACCAAAGCCGCCCGTTGCGGAGAAGATTCATACCGAAAAGCCCATCAACGGCGCCGTGCTGGTGGACGACTACGCCTGGCTGCGCGAAAGGACCAGTCCGAAAGTGCGGGCCTATCTCGAGGCGGAGAACGCGTATGCCGAGCAGGTGACCGCCGATCAGAAGCCATTTGCGGAAACCCTGTACAACGAAACCCTCAGCCACATCAAGCAGACCGACGAATCGGTGCCTTATCGGCGCCACGGCTTTTGGTATTACACGCGAACCGAAGAAGGCAAGCAGTATCCGGTCTTGTGCCGCAAGAAAGAAACGTTGAGCGCGCCTGAAGAAGTGATGCTCGATGTGAATGCCCTCGCCATCGGCGAGAAGTTCATGTCGCTGGGTGACTTCATGGTCAGTAACGACTCCACCCTGCTCGCCTTTACGACCGACAACGTCGGCTTCCGCCAATACAAACTGCATGTCAAAGATCTGCGTACAGGCAAGATGCTCCCGGACACAACCGAGCGGGTCGACTCTGTCGCGTGGGCCGCGGATAACAAAACGCTGTTCTACTCCACCGAAGATGCGACCACCAAGCGCAGCAACCTGGTCTACCGGCATGTTCTCGGAACCGATGCGAAGTCCGATCCGATTGTGTTCGATGAGAAAGACGAACGCTATGACGTCTACGTGGGTCGCACGCGCGACGGCAAGTACATTCTGCTTCCTTCCAACAGCCATGTCACCAGCGAAGTCAGGTTCATCGCAGCGGACAATCCCGCCGGCGATTGGAAAGTGATCGAACCCCGAAAAGAAGGCGTGCGCTATGACGTTGACGAGGGAAACGACATTTTCTATATCCGGGCCAATGACACGGATCCCAGCTTTCGCCTGGTGACTGCCCCCGTGGCAACGCCCGGCAAAGCGCACTGGACGGAATTGATCGCGGCCCGCAAGGAAGTGCCGATCGAGGACATGGATGTCTTCAAAGACTTCTACGTGGTCACGGAACGCGTGAAGGGCCTGCAGGTGCTGCGCGTGTTCTCGAACAAGAGCAAGGAACCGCACACGATCGACGTTCCCGAGCCGGCGTATTTTCTCAACTCGTCGACCAATGCGGAATTTGACACGGGCAAGTATCGCTACGCCTACCAGTCGCCGATTACGCCAAATTCCACTTTTGAATACGACATCGCCGCGCAGTCGTCGACGCTTTTGAAGCAACAGGAAGTCCCCGGGGGCTATGACAAATCGCGCTACACAGTAGAACGGCTCTTTATCCCCGCCAAGGACGGCACCGGAATTCCGGTCACCGTTGTCTACCGCAAAGACAAATTCAAACCAGGCTCGAATCCTTTATTCGTGTATGGGTACGGCTCCTACGGAATCTCCATGCCCGACACCTTCTCCGCGACCCTTCTGCCGCTGCTGGACCGGGGCGTGGTGTGCACGGTTGCGCATATTCGCGGCGGCGGCGAACTGGGCGAGGCCTGGCACGACGCCGGCAAGATGATGACCAAGCGAAACACCTTCACCGACTTTATCGATGCCACGGATGGATTGCTCGCCAAGGGTTACGGCAAGCCCGGCCTCGTAGGGATCGAGGGCGGCAGCGCCGGTGGATTGCTGATGGGCGCCGTCACCAACATGCGCCCTGATCTGTTTAAAGTGGTTCTGTGCGAAGTGCCCTTCGTCGATATCATGAACACCATGCTCGACGCCAGTCTTCCCATGACTGTGACCGAGTATGAAGAGTGGGGCAACCCGAACCAGAAGGCCGCGTTCGATTACATGCTCAGTTACTCGCCCTACGACAATGTCACGAAGAAAACCTATCCGGCCATCCTGGTGCAGACATCATTCGATGATTCCCAGGTCATGTACTGGGAGCCCTCAAAGTATGTGGCCAAGTTACGAGCGCTCAAGACAGACCAGAATCCGCTCGTCTTTTTCATCAACATGCACGGAGGGCACGGCGGATCCAGCGGCCGCTATGACCGCATTCGCGAGGCCGACCGGCGCTATGCGTTCATGCTGACTCAGCTCGGAATCACGCAGTAATCAATGCCTACAAACCGAGGTCGCTTAGTCCGGGATGGTCGTCGGGCCGCCGTCCCAGCGGCCAGTGGTAGAGGCGCTGCGACTCCTTCGATGGCCAGGTCGTTGATGCTGGCATGGCGGCGGTGCATCAGGCCGTCCTCGCCGAATTCCCACATCTCATTTCCGTAGGAGCGCCACCACTGGCCGGCCGCGTCGTGCGACTCATACGCAAAGCGCACCGCGATGCGGTTGCTGTCGAAGGCCCACAATTCCTTGATGAGGCGATATTCGAGCTCGCGTGCCCATTTGCGGCTGAGAAACGCGACAATCTCCTCCCGGCCGTTGATGAATTCGGAGCGGTTGCGCCAGCGGCTGTCGGCCGAATAAGCCAGCGAAACGCGTTCCGGGTCGCGGGTGTTCCAGGCATCCTCGGCCGCGCGGACTTTCCTTATGGCGGTTTCACGGGTGAAGGGCGGAACAATCGGATTGGTCACCACCGAGGACATACACCTCCTTTGCGGGATCATCAAACCCGCATCACACTCGGTTGGATTTCCTCCGCCTGAGTTCGATGCGCGGTTCAGTAAAAAAATTGCGGCCCTGGCCGCTATCCTGAACCTTACCCATGAACACTGCGCCGCGCCAGTTCGACGTGATCGTTTTAGGAGCCGGCGCGGCGGGTCTGATGTGCGCGGCCGTGGCGGGGCAGCGCGGCCGACGCGTGGCCGTCCTCGAACATAACGCGCAGCCGGGCCGCAAGATCCTCATCTCCGGCGGCGGCCGCTGTAACTTCACTAACCTCCATTGCGCGCCGGACCGGTTTCTCTCCAACAATCCCCATTTTGCCAAGTCCGCACTGGCACTCTACCAGCCACGCCATTTCATCGAGTTGGTGGAACGATACGGAATCGCCTGGCACGAAAAGACCCTGGGGCAGCTTTTCTGCGACCGCTCATCCCGACAGATCGTCGACATGCTGCTCGCAGAGTGCGAGCGAAGCAAACAGGGTTCGGGTCAGGTCGAGGTAGTGCTGAATGCGCGCGGGATTGAGGTCGCCAGCTCCGGCGGGTTTTGCGTCTCAACGTCGGCCGGTGAATTCAGAGCCGGCGCGCTGGTAGTGGCCACAGGAGGGCTGTCGATCCCGAAACTGGGCGCCACCGGCCTGGCATACGATCTCGCGCGCCAGTTCGGCTTGCGGGTAATCGAGCCGCGGCCGGCGCTCGTGCCGCTCGTGCTGGGCGGCAACGAGGAGCGGTGGACAGAACTGGCCGGGGTAGCCGCGGATGTAGCAGCGCAAGCCGGCGGTTCAGGCACCAGCAAGACGAAAACACCCGCCTTCCGGGAGAAGATGCTCGTCACCCATCGTGGGCTGAGCGGGCCGGCGGTGCTGCAGGCCTCATCGTATTGGCGGCCGGGCCAGCCGTTGACCATCGATTTCGCGCCCCAACTCGCCTCTGGGACCGCGTTATTGGGGCCATTGCTTGAGAATGGAGCTCGCCGGGATCCCATCGCGCTCCGGCAGGCATTGCACGCAGTTTTGCCTCAGCGGCTCGCCGGTTTTCTGGCCAACGAGGCTGCTCCCCCGGGCTGGTCCAACGCTGCGCTGGAAGCCTGCGAGCGGAAGCTCCGGCACTGGCAGTTTCATCCCGTCGGAACCGAAGGCTTCGAGAAAGCCGAAGTGACCGCTGGCGGCGTCAATACCGACGACCTGCAGGCGCGGACGATGGAAGCGCGGACGGTGCCCGGCTTGTTCTTCATCGGGGAAGCGGTCGATGTCACCGGCCACCTGGGCGGATTCAATTTCCAGTGGGCCTGGGCCTCGGCGGTAGCTGCGGGGAACAGCCTTTAGCCCGGAGAGTTTTATTCTGCCGGCGGCGCGATGGGCCTCTTCGGCGGCGTAAGCACGAAACCTTTGCGGGTCAGCGAGAATCCCTGCTGCGGAAGTTCGGCCTGAAGGAGCTGGTTCTCCGGGCCGGCGAACAGATCAGTATCCGCCCCCGCGATCGTGGCGATCAGGTGATGCACCGCAACCGGCTTGCCGTCGAGCGTGCCCTGCTCGTCAGCATAGGTAGCAAGCTGGACCGGCTCGATGCTGCCGGCCTGCTTGGGAAGAATCGCCCAGAGATCGCGGTTGTTCTGCCTTTCCCCGAGGGTCAGCAGTGTTTGCAGCGCACCCGGATCGAAGTCCGCAAGGAACACCGCGCCGCTATGACCCGCGAGCCGCGTGGTGGAGCTGCGGCCGTTGGCCGAGATGTTGAGCAGAAACTCGGACGCATCAGGCTTGCCGGTGACATTGACCGCCTGCCCGTTGACAGTGGCGCTGAGCACGACGTGCTGGATGTGGTCGGCCTCATCGAGCACTTCCGTCTTCGAGAGCGCGTAGTCGAGACCCTGCATGGAAATTTGCACGGTCGATGAGGAGTCAATGCCGGCAGCCGACGTGCTGAAGTGGAATTCAGCCGTGCCGACCGCATGACCGAGCTGGCTGACGGCGAATGTGGCAGATTGAGTGGCGAGGGTGCCGGAGTTGGCCGCTGCGACGCCAGGATGCGGTTTGGCGCCGCCGATCCGCTGGATCGACGATTGGGCTGCGGTGGGGGAGGCCGCAGCGGAGATCAAGGCAAGAAGCCCCGCCAGGGGAAGAACAGCAAACTTGCTCATCCGCGTATACAACACAACTGGCTGCTTAGACGACGAATCCCGGCAAGAGTTGCGAATGACAGCCCCAAACTTCTAGCTCCCGGCCTTTGATTGGAGGCTGGAAGCTAGAAGCAAGTAGCTGTTTTTACCCTTTGCCGCGCCGAATCGCTTGTTGACTTCGGCCCAGTTGACGACGTTCCACCACGCGGCGAGGTAGTCCGGGCGGCGGTTCTGGTATTTCAGGTAGTAGGCGTGCTCCCACACGTCATTGCCAAGGATGGGATAGAGGCCCTGCGAAAGCGGCGAATCCTGGTTGGGCGTGGTGATGACCTTCAGCTTGCCGCCCTGCAGGACCAGCCAGCCCCAGCCGGACCCGAACTGCTTGGCCGTGGTTTCGTTGAATGTCTTCTTGAACGCATCGAAGTCGCCGAAATCGGCCTTGATCTGGTCGGCGATAGCACCGGTCGGCGCGCCGCCTGCAGGAACTGGCAGGGCCCATGATGTTCCAGAACATGGTGTGGTTGGAGTGGCCGCCAGCATTGTTGCGCACCACGTTGCGAATGTCCTCGGGCACGGCACTCAGATCGCGGAGCAGATCGTCGACCGGCTTGGAAGCCAGGTTCGCGTGCTTTTCCAGCGCCGCATTCACGTTGTTGATATAAGTCTGGTGATGTTTGTCGTGATGCAGGTGCATGGTTTCGGCATCGATAAAAGGCTCGAGGGCCGCGTAGTCGTAAGGCAGCGGGGCGAGTTCGTAAGCCATAGGGGGAAATCTCCTTTTTGCGGATTGTAGTGTACGGAGGGTTCCGCACGTGAGGTAAAGCCGTGGAGGCCCGCGCCATGAAACACTCTGTTCACATCGCCAGGCCCGGTCCTGTGGTTGGATGGAAAAGCACACTCCTACGGTTGGATGGATGCGGTTCGGGGCGTGCGGGGTGCGAAAAGGTTGCCGCCATTCACGTTTTGAAATGTAATGCGTGAGGGTTTACCGTGTCTTGGTGCATGCCTCTCCGCGGAAAAGCGCCGATTCGCTCTCATTCGCGAAGTCGCGACGTGAAACGTTTCGAATTTATGACTGTCCGCCTGCGAAACTTTCCTGAGACTCGAAACATCGTTAGGAAGGACTGAACCATGCGGCCTCCCTCGATCCCCATTGAACACCGCAAGTTTGACCAATGAGTAATCAGCCTCTCTACCGCTGGCTTGAGCAGCAGGGCGAAGCCTTTGGCACGCCCGGCCTGCCGCCCCGCTGGACCTCGAGCGTCAAGGACGCGGTAGGCACCGCCTACTCCGCATCCAGCCGCCTCTGGTTCACTTGCTCGCACGGAATCGTGAACGAGATTTACCACCCCACCATCGACCAGCCCCAGATTCGGGACATGGAGTTCCTGGTCACGGACGGCGAGACCTTCTTCCACGAGGAAAAGCGGGACCTGCTCACCAGCTTCGAGTACATCCATCCCGAGGCGATGGGCGTCCGGTATATCAACCGCGATCCCGACGGGCGTTATTCGCTCACCAAGGAGATCATCTGCGATCCCCACCACAGCGTGCTGCTGACGCGGGTGCGTCTGGAAGGGCAGAAGGACCTGGTGCCGCGGCTGAAGGTCTACGCGCTGCTGGCGCCCCATCTCGACGGCGGCGGCGCGGGCAACTCGGCCCGCGCCGTCGATGTCGCCGGCTACAAGGTGCTGCTGGCCTGGAAGAACCAATGGTCCCTGGCCATGGGAGCCAGTTGCGGCTTTTCCCGCGTCAGTTGCGGGTTCGTAGGCTCGAGCGACGGCTGGCGCGACCTGAAAGACAACTTCAAGATGGACTGGGAGTTCGGATCGGCGACCAACGGCAACCTTGCGGTCATGGGCGAACTCAACCTGGACTGCTCAGCAATGACGGGGGCGCGAACTGACGCCCGCGAATTCACCGTCGCCATCGGCATAGGCGATACCCAGCACACCTCGTTGCAGAAGACGGTCACCGCGCTGACCATGCCCTACCAGCAGCATCGCACCCGCTTCCTCGAGCAGTGGCAGCCGGGCGGCCAACCCGGTCTGGCTGGCCGACAAGGCCTGCGACGGCGGTAAGCTGATGCGCGCCAGCCACAACGTGCTGCTGGCCCACGAAGACAAGAAGTACTCCGGCGCCTTCGTGGCCTCTGCATCCATTCCCTGGGGCCAGTCCAAGGGCGATGACGACCTGGGTGGCTATCACCTGGTGTGGACCCGCGACATGGTTCACACCGCGGGCGCGATGCTGGCCTGCGGGCGCGCCGAAACCGCCCGGCGCGCGCTTGTGTATCTTGCCTGTACCCAGGAGCCCGACGGCGGATTTGCGCAGAATTTCTGGGTCGACGGGCGGCCCTACTGGTCCGGCGTGCAACTGGACGAGATAGCCTTTCCGATCATCCTCGCCTGGCGTCTCTGGAAGGCGGACGGCCTCGGTGAAATGCACATCTACCCGTTCGTGGAGCGGGCGGCCGGATTCCTGGCGTGTCACGCCCCGATCACGCACCAGGAGCGCTGGGAAGAAAACGCCGGCTATTCGCCATCGACATTGGCGGCAGTGATCTCCGGTCTCATCTGCGCGGCGGAGATCATCCGGGCGCACGATACGGACGGCCTGGCGACTTTCCTCGAAGAGTATGCCGACTGGATCGAAGGCCACCTCGAACATTGGACAGTCACCAATGAGGGCGTCCTGCATCCCGAAGTCAAGCGCCACTATATGCGCATCCGGCCTCCGGAGCCCGGCGAGGCCTATGCCTGCGAAAGCTGCGCCGCCGAGCACATTCGCATCGCCAACCGGCCGCCCGGCACGCGCTCTGAATTCGAGGCGCGCGAGATCATCGACGGCGGCTTTCTGGAACTGGTGAGATATGGCGTGCGCCGCGCCGACGATCCTTTGATGGCGGATTCTCTCAAGGTCGTGGACCTTGTCCTGAAACGAACCCTGCCACAGGGGCCCGGCTGGCTGCGCTACAACTATGACGGCTACGGCGATCGCCCCGACGGCGGGCCCTTCCTGGGATGGGGCCAGGGACGCCCCTGGCCCCTGCTCACCGGCGAACGCGCCCACTATGAGTTGGCGGCGGGGCAGGACATCACGCCCCTCATCCAGACCTATGAGAAATTCGCGACCATGGGCCAGATGATGCCCGAGCAGGTATGGGACGAACCCAACCGGCCGCACCTCGGCTTGAAGTTCGGCCAGCCGGGAGGATCGGCCGTGCCCCTGGTCTGGGCCCATGCGGAGTATCTCAAGCTGCTGCGCTCGGCGCGGGATGGAAAAGTCTTCGATCGCATCGATCCCGTCTACGAAAGGTACTGCGAGCCGGAGGGTCGGCGGCGGGTGCGGCGCAATCTCGAAATCTACACGCGCCGCCGGCCCATCCAGAAAGTAACCGCCGGAGATACTCTGCGCATCCTTGATGAAGACCGGTTTGAAGTGGTGTGGTCCCGGGATGGATGGAAGTCGACCCACCACACGCCCAGCCGCGGCCTGGGCAGTTCGGGATTCTGCGCTGATCTTGAAATTCCCATTACAGCGCAAGCCGGTGAACTATCATGGACTCTCCAATGGACCGAGAAGGGCCGCTGGCTTGGGGACAACGTGCAAGTCAAGATCGAGTCTGATTCAACCTCCCCCCTCAACCAGGGAAATCAAGAAAGGATTGAGCAAAGATCATGACACCAACCGCTGCCGACATCACCCTCGACCAACTGTCCATCGACACTCTCCGGCTTCTGGCGGTTGACGCCGTAGAAAAAGCGAATAGCGGCCATCCCGGCGCCCCGCTCGGCTGCGCGCCCATCGCCTATCTGCTGTATCACAAGCTGATGAAGCACAATCCCGCGCACTTCAAGTGGTCCGACCGCGACCGTTTCGTCCTTTCCAATGGGCACGCGTCAGCGATGCTTTATTCCACGCTCTATCTCTCCGGCTACAACATGTCCCTCGACGACCTGAAGGCATTTCGCCAGTGGCATTCGAAGACGCCCGGCCACCCGGAAGCCGGCGAGGCCGACGGGGTCGAGGTGACCACCGGTCCGCTCGGCCAGGGCATCGGAATGGCAGTCGGCATGGCCATCGCGGAGAAACATCTGGCCGCGGTGTACAACAAGCCCGGACACGAGATCGTCAACCACTACACCTATGCGCTGTGCGGCGACGGCGACCTGATGGAAGGCATTTCCCACGAGGCCGGTTCGCTGGCCGGCACGCTCGGCTTGGGCAAGTTGATCTTTCTCTACGATGACAACCTGATCTCCCTCGATGGTCCCACCAAATGGAGCTTTACCGAAGACGTATTGAAGCGTTTCGAAGCCTACCACTGGCATGTGCAGCGGGTAAGCGACGGCAACGACCTCAACGCCATCGAAGCGGCCATCGAGGCGGCCAAGGCCGAGACCGGCAAGCCATCGCTGATTGCGGTGCGCACAGTCATCGGTTATGGCAGTCCCCGCGCCGGCACAAACAAGGTGCACGGTGAAGCCATGGGCCCGGCAGACACGGCCGCAACCAAGAAATACTTCGGTTTCCCCGAGGACAAAAGCTTCTATGTTCCCGAGGATGCGCTGGCCAACTGGCGCAAGGCCGTGGATCGCGGAAAGGCTCTCGAAGCGGAGTGGAACAAGCGGTTCGACGCGTACGCGGCGGAGTATCCCGACCTGGCCGAGCAATTCAAGCGTACCCAGAAAAACGTGCGCAAAGAGCGGATGGGAGAAGGCGCTGCCCAGCTTCCCGGCGGGTAAGCCGGTGGCCACGCGCAATGCCGGCAATGTGGTGATGAATGCGATCGCCGATGCAGTTCCCGAGCTGTTCGGCGGCGCGGCCGACCTGACGGCGTCGACCAAGACGATCTTCAAGTCGAGTCCGCATTTTGCCGACGATCCCGCGGGACGCAACGTCTTCTTCGGCGTGCGCGAGTTCGGCATGTGCGCCGCGGTCAACGGCATCGCCGCCCACGAAGGACTGGTTCCCTTCGGCTCCACCTTCTTTTGCTTCTCCGATTACTGCAAACCCGCAATTCGCCTGGCTGCCTTGTCGCGCGCTCATTCGCTGTTTGTCTATACCCACGATTCCATCGGGCTCGGAGAAGACGGTCCGACCCACCAGCCTATCGAACAACTGATGATGTTGCGCGCGGTCCCCGACCTCACCGATTATCGTCCTGCCGATGCCAATGAAACCGTAGCCTGCTGGCGGCTGGCCCTCGAACGCACCGGTGCGTGCTTCTTTGCCCTCAGCCGGCAGGACCTGCCGGTCATCGATCCCGCCACGCACGATGTCTATGGCGGCGTTAGCAAAGGCGCCTATGTGCTGGAAGATGCGGCCAATCCCCAGGTGATTCTGATTGGCACGGGCTCCGAAGTGTCGGCCTTGCGTGGAAGCAAAGAAACTGCTCGAAGCCGAAGGCATCGCCGCGCGCGTCGTCAGCATGCCCAGCTGGGAGATCTTCGACGAGCAGTCCGCTGCGTACAAGGCAAGCGTGCTGCCCGGCAGCCGTGCCCAAGCTCGCCGTAGAAGCCGGATCGCCCCTCGGCTGGTGGAAGTATGTGGGCCTCGATGGAGATGTCATCGGCCTCGATCGCTTCGGCGCGTCTGCGCCGGGACCGAAGGTGCTCGCGGAACTTGGTTTCAGCGCGGAGAACGTGGCAGCGAGGGCCAGGAAGCTGGTAAAGGCAGGGAAAAGGGATTAGGGAACAGGGAGTAGGGATTGCGCGCAGATCAAAATCAGATCGGCAACCTGGTTGAGTCTCTCTGTTCCCTATTCCCTGTTACCTGTTCCCTGTATTCCGAAGGAGTGCTATGAAGCTCGTCATCAGTGCCGATCATGCGGGATTCCCCCTGAAGGAAGAAGTGCGGGCATACCTGACCAAGGCCGGACACGAGATGGTGGATCTCGGCGCTTACAACGGCAACTCCCCGGACGATTACCCCGACTTTGCGGAAAAAGTCGGGGAAGCAATCAATCAGGGAGTAGCGAAGCGCGGAATTCTTATTTGCGGGTCCGGCGTGGGCGTTTGCGTGGCGGCCAACAAGATTCCCGGCATTCGCGCCGGAATGTGCCATGATACTTACTCGGCGCACCAGGGCGTCGAACACGACGACATGAACGTGATTGTCTTTGGCGCGCGCATCATCGGCGCCTCCCTCGCATACGAACTGGCCGATGCATTCATCAACGCCAGATTCATCGCCAATGAAGAGCGGTTCACGCGGCGATTCAACAAAGTCAAAGCCATCGAAGCCAAATACATGTGCGGCCAGGGATCAACCAGTCCCGCGTGAACCAGCGATTGTCATCCTGAGCGGAGGTCGCAGTGGCGACCGGAGTCGAAGGACCTGCATTTCGATCTGCATCCGCACCGACAGAGTGTAACCACCCGCAAGGCAAGAGGCGCCGATGTTCCCCTTCGACGTGATTCTCTTCGATGTAGGCGGAGTTCTTCTCACCAACGGCTGGGACCATTGCGAGCGTGCCGCGGTGCTCGACCATTTGACCTCGACATAGGCGGAATTCGAAAAGCGGCACCCGGAGCCCAATAATGCATGGGAGCGCGACCTGATCACCGCCGAAACCTATCTCGATGAAACCGTCTTTTACGAGCCGCGCAGTTTTTCGCATGACGAATTTCTCGCGGCCATCTTTGCGCAATCGGTTGAGTTGCCCAATGGCGGATTGGGAATCCTGAAGGAACTGGCGGCATCTGGTAATTACATGTTGGGCTGTCTGAATAACGAGGCGCGGGAGCCGAATGAATATCGCTTTCGCGAATTCGGTTTGCGCCAGTATTTCGAGGTCGCTCTAAGTTCCTGCTACGTGGGCCTGCGCAAGCCAAAGGTAGCGATCTATCGGCGCGCCCTCGACATCCTGGGAGTGCCGGCCGAGCGCATCCTGTTCATCGATGATCGCCAGGAGAACGTCGCCGCGGCCGCGGCCGCGGGCATGAAAACGATCCGGTTCGAAGGCGCCGACACCTTGCGCCAGGAACTCGAGTATCTGACAGTTTTTAGTGAGGATTGCGATAGCTTTTGTGCCGTAAGGGTCTGGGTTTTGTATCAGGGCACGACTTCAGTCGTGCCGAAAGCAGGCAATAAAATACGGGCTTTAGCCCCTGAGGCAATATTGGCCCGCGCACAGGATCATCAGGATGAATGTACGGAGGAAACAATGCAACTCGGATTGATCGGACTGGGAAAGATGGGCGGCAACATGGCCGAGCGGCTGCGCCTCGGCGGACACCAGGTGATCGGCTTCGATTTCAATGCCGAAGCCGTCGCAAAACTCACTGCCTCCGGCAACGTGGGCGTGTCCTCGCTCGAAGATATGGCCAAAAAATTTACCGCGCCGCAAGGCCATCTGGATCATGGTGCCGCAGGGCAAGCCGGTGGATGAAACCATCGCCAAGCTCGAACCCCTGCTCAACCCCGGCGACATCCTGATCGACGGCGGAAACTCGAATTACAAGGATTCGCAGCGCCACTACAAGGAAGTTACCGCCAAGGGCTTTCAGTTTGTCGACGTCGGGACCTCCGGCGGCGTGTGGGGACTGAAAGAGGGCTACAGCATGATGATCGGCGGCGACAAGGAAGCCGTTGAATATCTGCGCCCGATCTTCGAGACGCTGGCCCCGGGCAAAGACAAGGGCTGGGGTCACGTGGGGCCCGCGGGCGCCGGCCATTTCGTCAAGATGGTGCACAATGGCATCGAGTACGGCCTGATGCAGGCCTACGCCGAAGGCTTCACCATCATGGAGAAGAAAGAAGAACTGGATCTGAATCTGCCCCAGATCGCCGAGATCTGGCGCTACGGCAGCGTGGTGCGCAGCTGGCTCCTGGACCTGACCGCCGAGGCGCTCGCAAAGAATCCCACCCTCGACGGGCTGCAGGCATACGTTTCCGATTCCGGCGAAGGCCGCTGGACCGTGTTTGAAGCGATCGACCTGAACGTCTCGGCGCCCGTGATCACCGAGTCGCTGATCCGCCGCATCCGGTCGCGCGAAGAGAACAACTTCACCGATCGCATGCTCTCGATCATGAGAAATGCGTTCGGCGGGCACGCGGTGAAGAAAGACTAGTGGCATAGTTTTCAGTTCTCAGTCGTCAGCTCTCAGCGGCCCCAGGAAGTAGCTGATGACTGACGAACTGAGAACTGACCACTGACAACTGCTCACAGGAGGTCAGGCTTATGGCGACGATTCAAATGAAGGTACAGCCGGAGGATCTTTCCCAGGTCCCGCGCGGTAATGAAAGAATTCCCGACCCGGTCATCATGACGATCTTTGGCGCCTCGGGCGACCTGACCAAGCGCAAGCTGCTGCCCGCGCTGTTCCACCTCGAGCAGAACGGCCTGCTGCCGGCGAAGTTTCACATTGTCGGCGTGGCGCGTCGTCCGCTGGGCGATGAATTCGCAGCCGACATGCGCCAGGGCATCATCGAGTTTGGCGGCGTCGACGCCACCGATCCCAAGCTCGATGGCTTCATGAAGAAGGTCAGTTACTTCGCGCTCAACTTCGATGACCCCGGCCACTACGCCGCCTTGAATGCGGAGCTGGACCGCATCTCCAGCGAGGAGGGCATCGGGCCTCACCGGCTCTTCTATCTCGCCACTTCGCCCGAGTTCTTTGCCGGCATCGTGGAGAATCTGGGCGCACAGCAGATGGCTCACCCCGAAAAGGGCCACGTCGGAGTGGTCATCGAGAAACCATTCGGCCACGACCTGACTTCAGCGCGCGAGCTCAACCACCAGGTAAACGCCGTCTTCGACGAGCGCCAGGTTTTCCGCATCGACCACTATCTTGGCAAGGAGACGGTTCAGAATGTTTTGGTGTTTCGCTTTGCCAACGGGATATTCGAGCCGATCTGGAACCGCAACTACATCGAGAACGTGCAGATCACGGCGGCCGAGACGCTGGGCGTGGAAGGCCGCGGGCCGTTCTACGAGAAGGCAGGCGCACTGCGCGACGTGGTACAGAACCACGTGATGGAATTGCTGAGCTTCGTGGCCATGGAGCCGCCGCCCAGCTTTGAGGCGGAGAGCGTGCGCCGCGAGAAGCTCAAGGTCTGGCAGGCCATTCCGCCCATTCCCATCCTCAACACGGTTCGCGGCCAGTACGGCCCCGGCGTGGTCGAGGGCAAGAAGGTTCCAGGCTACCGCGACGAAGAGCGGGTCGATCCCGAGTCCGGCACCGAAACCTACGCCGCCGTGCGGCTCGAGATCGAGAACTGGCGCTGGGCGGGCGTGCCCTTCTATCTGCGCGCCGGCAAGCGGCTCAAGAAGCGCGCCACCGAGGTCAGCATCCAGTTCAAGCAGCCGCCGCTGCTGATTTTCAACCGCATGGCCGCCAGCGGGCCCTGCACCGAGATCCAGCCCAACCTGCTCACCATCCGCATCCAGCCCGACGAAGGCATCTCATTGCGCTTCGGCGCCAAGGTGCCCACCACGCCGGAAATGGCCGTCTGCCCGGTGGTGATGGACTTCAATTACTCCGCGGCTTTTGGCAGGTCTACCGCCAACGGCTACGAGCGCCTGCTGCTCGACGCCATGCTCGGCGATCAGACCCTGTTCGCCCACCGCGACGGAGTCGAAACGACCTGGGGCCTCTACACGCCCATCCTCGAAGCCTGGGCGGCCAAGAACCCCGAGGTGTTCCCCAATTACTTTGCCGGCAAATGGGGCCCCGACTGCGCCGACCGCCTGCTGGAGCGCGAAGGCTACACCTGGCGCAATCATCTCGGCAAGCCGGAGTAACTGCAGTGGTCAGGAAGCGCTGCTTTCACCCTCCATCGTTGTAAAACAGTGGGTGCCCCAGGTCTCGATCTTGAGACCTGGGAAAGGACGAACGCACCCGCTATTCCTTGATAACCTTCACGAATATCCCGTCCGGCAGTTCGCCCTCCAAAAGGTGGACGACGCCATTCTTTACATAACCTTCGAGGACCTGCCGCTCCGCTTTTGGCGGAGCCGGCCTGGCCGCGTGAGGGGCACCGGAGCCCGCCGCCCTGCCGGTTGTCTTACCGGATGGCGGGCCCTCACCGCTCGCCCCGCCAGCCGGCCTCCCCATCCCCTTATCCATGGCCTCATTGGCCAGCCGGTCGGCTTCCTTGTTTCCGGCGCGAAGCGTGTGGCGCATCTGGAAGCCATCAAGCTTGCGCGCCAGTTGCCGGGCTTCTTCCCACAGCGGACGCAGGCCGGGGCTTGCCACCTTGTACGTGCCGTTCATCTGCTTGACCATCAATTCGGAGTCGGAGACCACCCGCAGGCGGCCGACGCCGTTCTGAGCTGCCCACTTCAGCACCGCCAGCAAGCCCGCGTATTCGGCGTAGTTGTTGGTCTGCACGCCGAGGAAGGCGCTCAGCCGAGCCACAACCTGGCCCCGCGGGTCCTCAATCACCGCGCCGTAGGCGGCCGGGCCGGGGTTGCCGCGCGAACCGCCGTCGCAATGCGCGGTGAACCACTGATCCTGGCCCGCGGCTGGAGTCGGGGCTGCCCCGTCGAAGAGATTGCCATTCATCGTGTCTTCAGTTTACCCACCCCGGGGCCCGATGATGAACGAACCGGGCCCGCGCGACCGGCTTCTGCCAGCGATCCGAATTGCCGCCTTTTCGCGCGGCCTCGATCATGCCCCTTAACGCCACTCAACAACCGTCGCGCATGTTTGCTTCTGGCTCACCAATCGACAGTTGAACCGTCCATCCGATGACAGCAGCGTGTGGTCTTACAATCCCCTGACACGGAGATTACATGGCGACGGATGCGGTGAGTTACCCTACTTCTACGGTTGGCGGAGCGGCAGTTTTGGCATGGCCAACCGCGAGGAAGGTAGAATCCTCCCCAGGCATGTCTGCGACCACCGCAATGGACGGACCGAACCGCGCCCAGGGGCGTATCCAGTCCCGCGCGCCGGAAACGGAGCTGATCCGCGAGGCACAGGCCGGTTCGCGCGCCGCCTTCGATGCCTTGGTGCGGCAGTATGAGCAGCAGGTTTTGCGCCTGGCCATGCACCTGACCGGCAGCGAACACGACGCCGAGGACATCTACCAGGAGGCCTTCCTCAAGGCCTACCGCTACATCGGCAATTTCCGCTTCGAGTGCTCGTTCTACACCTGGATTTACCGCATCGTCACCAATCTTTGCCTGGACCAGCTGCGCCGTCGCAAGACCCGCCGCGAGGACCAGGCTGTCATCGTCGATCATTCGGGTGACGAGATCGACGTGCTTTCGTCTGTTTCTGACGAGCGCGCCTTCTCCAACCCCGCCAAGGAACTGGATCGCAAGGTGCTGGGATCGAAGATCCAGGATGCGCTGGCCAAGCTTACGCCCCGCGAGCGCATGGTTTTCGAACTGAAACACTACCAGGGTCTCCGCCTGCGCACCATCGGAGAAATGCTGAACACCACGGAAGAGACCGCCAAAAATACTCTCTTCCGGGCGACGAAAAAATTAAGAGCACAATTGGCGGGCCTCCGCTAGCCACCTGAGGTGGGGCGGGCATTTTGATTGAGATCTGTGGGATTTTTTGAGGCTGGAAGGACGTTGGTTATGAACTGCGAACTTGCTCATGAGCGGATCGTGATGGCGGCATACGGGGAACTCCCCGATGACGCGGCCCACGAGTTGGATCGGCACCTGGTCACGTGTGTCGGCTGCCGGGGAGAGCGGGAACAACTCCAGGCTCTCAAGCTGCTCGCCGAGGCTTACCCGGTGGCGGAGCCATCGGCGAATTTCATTGCCCGCTCGCGGCTGCGGCTGGAGGAGGCGCTGGACGGGCTTCCCCCTAAGACATGGCTGGAACGCTTTGCGCAGCGGGCGCAAAACAACTTTGCCAGCATGCAGTCTGCGCCTCTGGCCGCTTGCCTTCTGCTGCTGATCGGTGCCGGCGCCGGCAGCCTGGGCGGATACCATATCGCCCAATCGCATGCTGCGCAGGTCAGTTCCGCAACCCAGCCCAAAAGCCCGCTGCTGCCGGCCCTCCGACGACGTCGAAGTGGCAAACATCTCCAGCATCGTGCGCGAGCCGAACAGCGAACAGGTCGTGGTGCGTTACAACCGGCTGGTGCCGACGGAGACGAAGGGATCGCTGGACGACCGCGATATCCGGCAGTTGCTGATGCTGGCTTCGGATAACTCGAATCCCGCCGGCGTGCGCGGCGATTCGGTAGAATTGCTGGCGGCCGAGTGCCGCGCCGGGCATGCCTGCCGCGGAGCGGGCGGCATCCGCGACGCGCTCATGGTGGCGCTGCGCTATGACCGCGACGAGGGCGTGCGGCTCAAGGCCCTTGAAGGGCTCCAGCCCTACGTGGCCGAAGACGTGCGGGTGCGCGACGCGGTGCTCGAAGCGCTGCTCAACGACAACGATCCGCGCATCCGGACCGCCGCCATCAACATGCTTGAGCCCGTGGACGCCGATACGAGCGTGCGCCAGGTGCTCCACACGGTCGCCAATTCAGACCGCAACCCGCACATCCGGCTGGTTTCACGGCAGGCTTTGAGCCATGTGCCGGATTTTCAATAGAAAGCTGTACCTTAATGGCCCTCGCACCGTCGAACCATCAAAAGAGTGCGGGCCGTATCTCGGGAAGTATCGGAGATGAAACAATGAAGTACCTTTTGAGGCCGTTCAGATCGATCGCATTCGTTCCCGCCGCGCTGCTCGTTGCCGGGTTTTTCCTGGCGCCGCCCGGAGCGCCGGCGCAATCCACAAAAATCACGCAAATCCTGGAGCAGGTCGATCCCCTGCTGTCGCACTCCTCCCCGGGCTACCTGGGGGTCCTGGTTTCCGACGTGGACAGTGATGCCGCTTCCCGGCTCAAACTCAAGGAAGTCCGCGGCGCGCTCATCACGCTGATCGACCACGATGCCCCGGCGGGCCAGATCGGCCTGCGAGTCAACGACGTGGTGCTCGAAGTCAACGGGCAAAAAGTGGAAGGCGCGGAGCAGTTTGGCCGCATGCTGCGCGAGATTCCCGCGGGGCGCAAGGTCACGCTTCTGCTCAGCCGCGACGGCAGCCCCCAGACAGTGGAAGTCCAGTTGGTCGACCGCAAGGCCATGGAGCAGGACGTCTGGAACAAGCTTGGCAATAGCAGCGAGACGTCCGGGGCAGGCGCCGGCTCTGGGAATTCTTCCCGGCGGCGGGGGCGATGTCCCGACGACCGGTTTCCATATGCCCTTCGTTGGCACCAATACCCTCAAGGTCGGCGCGATGGTGGAGCCGCTGACCGCGCAAATGGCCGACTACCTGGGCGTTCCCGGCGGAATCATCGTGAAAGGCGTAGCCCGCAAGAGCGAAGCCGCGGCGGCTGGAATCCAGGCCCGCGACGTGATTCTGAAGGTCGGCAATGACCCCATCAGCACCACCGCCGACTGGGATCGCGCCCTGCGCGCCAACCAGGGCAAGCCGGTGCAGGTGACCATCCTTCGCGACCGCAAGCAGCAGATCATCAACCTCCAGGTGGATTCGAAGCACAAGAGCGAGGTCGATTACCAGGATCTGTTCCCGGGCCTGCTTCCCGACGGTCCTTGCCCGCTTGTTGGCCAGCTCGACCCGGCCTGGGGAGCCGACGCAGCCGCGGCCGCCGAGACTTTCCGCCAGCAGATGGAGCAGTTCCGCCAGAACTTCAACCCGGATGACTTCAAAATTGATCCGAATCAGATGGACGAGTTGAAAAAGCAGATGGAGCAGTTCCGCCAGAACTTCAAGGTCGAGGAGTTCAAGATCAACCCGAAGGACATGGAGCAGTTCGGGAAGGAGATGGAGCAGTTACGGCACAAGTTCGACCAGAAGCAGTGCGACGAGATGAAGCGGCAGATGGAGCAGTTCCAGCAGCAGATGCAGGACATGAACCTGGGCTTCAGCCAAAAAGTATAAGATTCGCAATCCAGGCTTAAGAGGGGGCGTCGCCGGAGTTACGGTGGCGCCCTTTCTGTTTGCACGCGAGCCGGTCCGGCGCTCAAAAAACCAATGTGCGCCGCAACCCAATCTGTGTAGAATCGCTCTCAACTCTGGGGTTATTCGGGAGCGAGGACTCGATGGCAACCAATACCGTCACGAACTGGTTTGGCAATATCGTTTCGCATCCGCAGGTAATCGTCGAAGCCAACTCCGTCGACGATATCGTGCGCATCCTGAAGGATCCGGCCACCTATCCCTCTCCAGTGCGCGCTGTCGGGTCCAATCACTCGACCGCGCCCTGCGGCGTCGCCGACGGCGGAACCCTGATCCGGATGAAGATGAACCGGATCCTGAACATCGGGACCGACAGCCTCACGGTCGAAGCCGATGCCATTCACATCGATATGGCGAAAGCCCTCGAAGCCAAGGGTTTGCAATTCTACGTGAACACCGAGATCGGCAACCTCTCCGCCGGAAGCGCCGCCTGCGCGGGTACCAAGGATGCATCGTTTCCCGGCGAATATGGCCAGGTCGGGTCGTATGTCACGGGCGTCAAGATGGTCCTGCCCAGCGGCGACTTACTCGAAGTAAGCGAAGACACGAACCCACGAGTTGATGCAGATCGTCCGGTCGAGTTATGGCCTGCTCGGGATCGTCTATGAAGTGACTTACAAGATCAAGCCGCTCACTCCCATGCACGTCCACCACACCACTTACAGCCTGCAGGACTTTCTCTCCGCCCTTCCTGACCTGAAGGCTCTCGGATACGCGATGATGTTCTATATCTTCCCGTTCGTGGACAAGATCACCGTCGAGTTCCGCAAATACAATCCCGGCGCAACCGGCGAGCCAAACCACTTCGCGTGGCAAAGCCGCAATGAAACCTGGGGCACCGTCGGCCCCAAGCTCGGATTTCACATTGAGGAGAGCTGTTCGATCCCGGCCATCCGCTACGGCATGATCGACGCTCTCAATGCGGCATGGCGCTCGCAACTGGAAACCATCGTCTCGAGCGACTACACCGTTCCGCCCGACCAGATCATCGATTATCCTCTTGTCTCGAACGACAGCCGCTACACATTCAGCCTCTTCGCATTTCCCGAAGACGAGTATCCCGCCGCCATCACCGACTTCTTCAAGTTCTGCAAGGACTACTACGCGCAGAAGAGTTATCGTTCCAACCTGCTCTATGTCGGCTATCGCATTGCCCAGGATCAGAAGGCGCTGCTTTCGTATTCCTACGATGGAGCCGTGATGACCATCGATCCGGTCTCGACTGCGAATCCGGGGTGGTTCGATTTTCTCGACGCCTACAACCAGTTCTGCAGCGACCGCAACGGCATGCCCCTGCTGAACCAGACCCCGGGCTTGACGCCGGCCATCGTGCGCAAGGCATATGGAGACAAACTCACCACCTTCGAAAACACGCGCAAACAATACGATCCGGACGATCGCCTGCTGAACGACTACTTCCGCACCCTGCTCATTAGCAACCGGTCCAAATACAGCACTGTCATCCTGAGCGGAGGGCGCGTCTGCGACCGGAGTCGAAGGATCTGCGGTTGCTTTGTTCTCGTCACTTCTGCCAGTGGATGTCTTCGCCGTTGCCCTGAGCCACCTCAGCGGCACTCTCTCATCAGAACATCTTCATATACTCGATCAGCGCCCGCTTGTCTTCGTCCGGCAGCTCGGATCCGAACGTGTGCCCGCGATCCTGAACAAAATCCGGCGCATTGTCCGACCAGCAGGAACAATCCGTTCAGGTGGCCCGTCCCGGTGATGTGGCACAGGAATCGCGTGAAGAAATTGTCGGTGCGGAAGTTCTCCGGCGTGACCAGGTCAACATTGGCAATCAGATCGATGGGCGTGTTGTGCGCAATGCAAACGGTCCCGCCTTCCTCGTATTTGAACGTGCTGGCCTGCGTTGTTCGGCGGATGGTCTTCAGTCCCAGCCTGCGGTCCGGCCAGAGCAATTTATCCATCGCGTCCTGGTAAGCCGCCAGCCTTCCCGGCAATCGAAGGATCGTCATTCAGTAACCCCAGAGAATTATTGTGAAAGAACGGCGCCGTGGCCCAGATGTTAGCCAGGGTCGGTGTTCGATAGTAGCCGCGCCCTCCCGTGGCGGTCACCGGAAGTAACTTCAAATCAGTATCCAGCGGATTGACCAAGTCAGTAATATGAACTTCCGGCAGCTTCTTGTAAGTGTCCGACGAGAACTCCTGCCAGATATGGCCCTCCGTGGCATTACTTGCCATGGCCCGCTCTATGTTGGTTCCTATCTCCGACACCGGATGCCGCTCATCGTCGGAGAGGAAGTTATCGGTCAGGAAATCGTCCTGCATGACCGCACTCCGATACCAATCCTTGGCATCACCCTGCGTAGCCCTGCGGCGGACGCTTGCTCGAGTGACAGCGCGCGCAGTTCTCGGCAAACACGATCTTGCCTCGCGAGACGACCGCGGCATCTTTGGGCACGTAGGCCGCCCCACCATCGGCATCCGCAAGGTGCAGCGGCGGCAGTGTCCTGAGAAAAGCCTCCAGGCCCCCCATGCGCGCCTCCGTGGCAGTCCAGCCCTCGTTGCAGGCGCTGTCTTCCTGTCGCGCCTGCTTGGGGTCGAAGACTCCCTGCGGCCGCTTCAACCCATAAACGGGATCGTGCAGTGTCGTCCAGATGTGCGCGCAGAGTCCGATGTTCACATACACGCGCAGCGCCGCGCACGCTGTATCGTCGACGCCCGGGCCGGGGTGTCGGATCGTCCAGGCACGCCGAGCCAATCGAGTCCGCGCCGTCTTTCAGTACGTGATAGACCTCGCGCTCCACACCGTCGGCCGTGCGTTCGGTGTGCTTGGGCCGGAAATTCAGGTTGGCGATGTTATTAATCACATTCGGATTGTTGATGTGGTCCGTGGCCACCTGCGAAGTCTCCGACGTTCCCGCCGGCTGCGCGTTGGCCACCTGCCAGCGAAAGTCGCTCGTCTTCAGTCCGCGCGTCGAGCGGATACTTGGCCGTGTTGAACAGTTGCTCCTTGAAATATTGGTTGCCGATGCCGGGGTGAAGATTGTGCCACTCCGGATTCTCAGGGTCGGCAGGCGGGTGCAGCGGATTGAACCCCACATGGCAAAACCCGCACGCAATTCCGATCAGGTAGGGCGGCTCGACCTTCGACGGATCCGCCATGTACTTTTGCACATCCCATTCGGAAGGCTTGAAGTCAGGGTTGCGAAACTTGCGCAGGCCGATGATTCCGGCCGGCTCGCCGGGTATGTCGGGAATCTTCGCAACATCCGGGCTGGAACAGTCATCCAGCCACAGCCCGTATTGATCCGGGCCGGTGGCCTTCTTGCAATCCGGATCGCTGATCACGCCAAATAGTTTGAAGCGCTGGCCGCGGAATCGAGAGTCCGCCGCTTGCAGCAGGTCGAAGGTTCCGTGCGATTGAATGGCCAGGATCCGCCACAGAGCCTGGTCGCCCACCGCCCGTTTCCCGGAAGTGTCCAGATCGCCGCCGGTCCAGAAATACCAGGTATCTCGCCCGTGCTCCTGTTCCTCTGTCAGGCCCGCATACCCCGACTGGTAGCAGCTGCTCTTTCCGCTGGGACACGTGTAGCTCTCCTGGGCCCGAGTCGCCGAATGGATGCCGGCGCTCAACGCCGCGGTACACATCATCAGAACCAACAGAAAAATGCGCCGGCCGGGAGTCATCGGGAACCTCCGCTTTGCAAATCAGTTCTTGCGCATTCGTGCCGCTCGCAGGGCAGGGACGCAATGGATAGTGACGTTAGGCCTCAACAAGTGACAAAGAATTTAGCATGGGCAACGTTCCGCAAGCAATCGTCTCAGGTGTGCAGTCCGCATCCAAAGACGCGATTCCGAACGGCTTGCTGGAACGCCGCACTCGGAGCGACTAACGCGGTGCGGGTGAAGACCGCTCCGGAGTGTGCCGGTGCCCGATCACTTTGTCAGCCTTGCGCGCAGCCGCCAAGGGTATCCTGACCGCCGATCCGACAGGCTTGATGTTGGGACGAAACAGGGGATCGGAAGAAGCCACCGACGAAACATCGACCGGGGCGATGTTGGCATTCATGCCCGCATTGATTGCCGCAATGTACTGGTTGGCGATCAGCGCATAACCGGTATTCGTGGGGTGAATGCCGTCAAGACCGAAGAGGCCGCCGAGAAATCCGGTAGTCGCGGGGTAGTTATTGATCGTAATGCCGCTCTGCGCCAGGTTCTCGAAGTAAGTGTGAATATCGATCAGTATGTCCCGGGCCGCCGTCACCTGCTGCGCAATGACGGCGTTGTACTGGGTGACCGTGGACTGCACCTGCGCAATCTCAGCCGCGTCGAGAAAGCCATCATCCGTCAGCGGCGTGGGCAGTTGGCCCTGTTTCAGAGCCGCGACGGCGCTCTCGACCTCGGCAAGCCCGGTGGTGTTGACAAGGTCGCCCGGTTGAATGCCAAGCAAGGCTGACACAACCGCCGCCGGTAATCCGGAAGCAGCGGATACCTCTCCAATGATCTCAGCTGCCGGGGTCAGGTACGGAACCTCGGTCACATCCGGGATATTCGCAATGATCAATTTCGCCTTGGTCTGCGAGTGCAGTGCGGCGATCAACTGCTGATACTCCGAAGTAAAGGCGCTCACCGGGGTCATCACGGCGGGCGTTCCCGCAATGTCGGCGTTCAACGCATCGTTATTGCCGATCCACACGAACAATACGGTGGGCTTCAGGAAAATCGCGGCCTGCAGCTGGGTACGGGGAATACTCAACGGCAAAGCCAGCACCGCGGCCGTAAGGAGTTCCTGGCCGGAGGTGGGAACCAGGACCGGAGCCGTGTTGATCAAGTCGTTGAGGGTATGGCCGGGAACCGCCAGGTCATATGGTTGCGCGTTGGGGTTCTCGCGCCCCGTCGATGTCCCCGACACCGGCTCGACTACCGGCGGGGGTCCGATGCTTACCAACTGGAGCACCGCGGGCGCTCCCGGCGGCGCAATCAGCGGCAGGACCAGGTTGAATCCGCCCTGCTTCGCAATAAGGCTCGCAAATCCGTTTGGCTGCTGCGAGTCGAGCAGCGACCCATTCTGAAATCCCGCGCTCAGCGAGTCGCCGATGACCACAGTGGTTTCGAAACCCGGGGTATTGCTCTTGGGGCTTGAACTGGATCCGCAACCAAGCACACCCGCTGCTATCGCGGCCAGGGCCGCGCACGCAAGCACGAGACGTTGATCGAAGCGCATGGGGACTCTGCTCTCGATGGAAATAGGACCTGCCTGGATGCCGGCGCAGGCCGCAGCCTCCGCCGGCCGTTCATCCCGGCAGCCACTATAACACCAGGACGCTGTCCTTTACTTCACGCCCTTCCCGGGGTCCCACACCCCCTGGAGTTTGCGCACATAGATGATCTGGCCAAGGTGGTACGCGTTGTGCGCTCCAACGTGGGCAATCAACGACGCGTGCTGGGCCAGCTTCTGGTCGTCGGCATCCTGCACTGCCTTCTCCCAGTCCGTCATCACCTGGTCCAGCTTCTTCACCAGTTCGTCCCATTGCGCCGCGGTAAAGTTGTCGAATGTCTCTTCGTTGTTGCCGCTGAAGGCCGCGGACTTCTCCCCCTTGAAATCGGCCAGCGACCGCGCGTCCCAGAACCAAAGATGATAAGCAAGCTGCCCCACCGAGTGGTTGCCTTTCCCGGGGCTCCACTTGGCCTGTTCCGCAGTCAGGCCTTCGACGGCGATTTTGGCCGGCACAAACCAGTCTTCATCGTTGTGCGTTGTGCGCAACTGCTCCAGCAGCACGCCGCGCAGATCTGTCGGCGGTTTCTTGTTTTGTGCATGAATACCCAGCGGCATCGCCACCGCCAACAGGACAGCCAGCCTTCTTATTCGCATTGGACCTCGCTTTTCGAGCAATGCGGGAAGTATAAATCCGTCGCTCGTGCGCAGAACCCGCGTCAAGCCCGCGTCCGCGGTGACCGGGCCGCGCCCAAACCGGCAACGCGCGCTCTCAGGCCGCTTCGAAACTTTCCCGTGCGGGTGGGACACTAATCGATTGGCGAGACATCAGGTTTTCACTACGTTCAAATTGCGATGACTCGAATCCAGCCACCCGCCGTCCTCGAAGTTGCCCGCCAACCCGGACCGCGAACCATCGCCTCGCCAGGCCCGCAGCCAGACCTTCAGCCCGCCGTTTCCCTCTTCGCCATCGGAATGATCGGCCTCGGCATTCTCGCGCTCATCTACGGCGATTTCGCCATGGTGTGGCAGCCGGTGGCCCCGTGGGTCCCGGGACGCACGGCGCTGGCTTACGGCTCCGGGTACTGATGCTGGTGTGCGGCGCCGGACTGCTCTTCCGCGCAACGGCCGCATGGTCCGTGCGCATCCTTTTTCCCTATCTCATCGTCTGGGCGCTGCTCAAAGTGCCCGCCCTGGTCGTCGCTCCGCAAATCGAAGGCGTGTGGCTCGGCTTCGGCGAACTCGCGGTGCTTCTGTCGGGAGGATGGGTCCTGTTTGCCCGCTTCTCCGCGCTTCCCCCTGGTTCGGCACTCGAGTTCGCGACCGGCGACAACGGCGTCCGCATCGCCAGATATCTCTTCGCCGTCTGGCTCATTCCCATCGGGCTTTCGCATTTCATCTATGTGAAAGAAACCATCGACCTGATCCCGGCGTGGATTCCATTTCGCATCTTCTGGGCTTACCTCACCGGCGCGGGACACATCGCCGCCGGCCTGGGCGTGCTCTTCTCGGTCATACCGCGCGTGGCAGCCGCGGCCGAAGCCGGCATGCTCACCATCATCACCCTGCTGGTCTGGGTCCCGGCGGTGTTCGCGGCCCCCCGGGCACGCATGCCGTGGACAGCGTTCTGGATCTCCTCGGCCATTACCTCCGCCGTGTGGGTAGTCGCCCAGGAGATCTGGCAACAAAAGCCGGCGGATGAGATAGACGAGTACAGTCGCCCGGCAGACGCTGAATCCTCAGTGATCTTCCGTCCCGCACAACGCCAGGATCGCCGCGCCAAACTTCTCCACCTTGGCTGAACCAATTCCGTCAATCGCCAATAACTGGTTTGGATTTCCCGGCCGCACGCGCGCCACTTCCGTCAACGTCCGATCGTGGAGCACCACAAACGAAGGAACCCGTAGCCGCTTGGCTTCGGCCGTGCGCCACTCCCGCAGCCGCTCCGCGAGCGCCTGGGCCTGCGGAGTCAACTCGGCGCCGCAGTCTGCCCGTGACTCTCGCCGCGCTTGCTTCCATTTCCCTTGTTCCCATCTCGTGGCCGAAGCCGCCTTTTTCTTCCGACCCCCAGCCGCAGGCGCGACCGCGAACTCCTCGACCACCCCATCGCTGATCAGCAAAGGCAGCGGCGTGGTCGGTCGCGCCTCAAGACCGGCATCCGTCAGACTGATCCGCCGATACGGAATGACCTTGCCATCCTTTTCGAACTCGGCATTCTCCACCTCAATCAGTCCCGCCCGCATCATCGCGTTCAGCAATTCTTCAAACTCGTCGCGGCTCATGCTCTCGGCCCAGCGATGTTCAGAGCGAAGCCCCTTGACGGTCTTGTAAGCCGTTCCCCGCAGCGACTCCACCACGTCTTGCACCCACCGCCGCTCCGTTGGCGTCGCCCGCCGGAACAGCCGCAGCACCGCTCCCGCCGCATCGCACGCGTCACACTTCTCGCATCCCAGCTGCGCGTCTGCCTCGTCGCCGAAGTGCCGCACCAGCGCGCCCATGCGGCATTCCTGCGACTCCGTGAAGCGCAACACCTTCTCGAACTGCTCGCGCCGATACTGCGCCTGGATCGAATAAGTCCGCCTCCACTCCGGCCTGCCCAGCGTCGCATTCCCCCCGAAATCCACCCGCGCGCCGCCGTGAATCTCCAGCTTCTCGAGCGCCTTGTCGAACTCCTCTTCGCCCAGCGCCGACGCCGCGCGAATTTCCCTGATCGCACGCGGCTCTTCCGTCAGCGCCCCAAACACTTCCTTCAGATGTTCGACCGGCGGATAGTCGCGGTTGAACAGGAAATCATGCGTGCGTTGATCGGCATAGGAGTGCATCAGATAAGTCCGGCTGAGCTGGCCGTCCCGCCCCGCCCTCCCGATCTCCTGGTAATAGCCTTCGAGAGTCGAAGGCAAACCGGCGTGGATCACGGTGCGAATGTCCGCCTTGTCAATGCCCATGCCAAACGCGATCGTCGCCACCACCACTTCCAGTTCGCCGCCCTGGAACGTCCGCTGCACTCGTTCGCGCGTCTCCGCGTCGAGGCCCGCGTGATAAGCCGCCGCCGGAATCGCGACCGACAGGTTTGCCGCCAGTTCCTCCGACTGCTTCCGCGACTGGGCATACACAATCGCCGGACGACGCGCGGAGTCGGCCAGCAGCCGGCAAATGATCTGCGCCCGCATCGGCACCGGGACCTCGACCACCTCGATGGCCAGGTTGTCGCGGCGAAACCCGTGGATGAACCGCGCCGGCTTCTCCATCCCCAGTTGCGCAAGAATGTCCGCCTGCACCGTGGGCGTCGCGGTGGCCGTCAGGGCCACGACCGGCGGCCGGTCGGAGCCGCCCTCGCGATCCAGTCCCGCGCAGCGAGGGCAGGTACTGGCCCAGCATCCGGTAGTCGGGCCGGAAATCATGTCCCCACTGCGAAATGCAATGCGCCTCGTCGATGGCAATCAGCGCCAGCCGGCGCTTGGCCAGCATTTCCGGAAAGCCGCGCACCCGCAGCCGCTCCGGCGCAATAAACAGGAACTGCAGATTTCCATCCAGATAATCCACGCACGCCTGGCGCGCCACCGACCGTTCCAGGCCGGAGTGGATCCGCGCCACCTTGAAGCCAAGCGCGCGGAGTTTGGCCGCCTGGTCTTCCATCAGCGCGATCAGCGGCGAAATCACCAGCGCCGCCCCGCCCCGGGCCAGCGCCGGAAGCTGATAGCACAGCGACTTGCCCGAACCGGTCGGCATCACCAGCAGCAGGTCGCGTCCGGCCACCGCGGCGCGGCAGACTGCCTCCTGGTTGGCGCGAAAACCCGCGAACCCAAATGCGGTTCGAAGCAGATCAGTCAGGTTGGTCGGATTGGCGGCAGTGGTCGACAATAACAAGCCCGGCAGAGGATGCGCCCCGCAATGCAGAGTGTGCGTACCTTCACTCTACAAGACAAGTCCCCCGAACACCCCGCATTTCGCTCCTAGCCAGGCCGCTCACGAATTAACTGCAAAAACGCTTGAGTAAGGCTCCATTTCTCTGGACGATAAACAGCCGCTCCAATCTTGTGCGCTGCATCACACGTGTTGCCGTAGACCCTTCAATTTTGGGCATCAATCACAAAAACCCATGCTAAGCTCACCACTAAGTAAGCAACTAAGTGGTACATCTCTTCAGTCCAGCTTCTCCATGGACTGGTTGCACAACTTCCACCGGCTGCAGTATTGGCGTGACACGAACAATGCCGATGCGCAGATCGATGGGACGGGCCCATCTGAATCAATGCAAATCCAGCTCCTCGGCCAGAGTGTCGGCAGCACACGTGTGCTTGCGACCGATGCGTTGCAGCGGAACGAAGAATTTAGGCGGGTGCATCATGTTAGTGAAGACTCATAGAAACGGACGCGATCATCTTGGTTTGAATATCGGCACCGCAAATGCACGGCGGTATTTCCGCAAGCGCACGCCAACCATCGATCTGAGGCTCGACGATCTGGAGATCCAATGCCCCCTGCCGCCCGATTTCTGGGATGGGCGCCCCGAGATCCACGATCCGCGCCTGAGTGAATGGCTGGAGTTCAAGGTCGGCCGCGGACGTTCGGGCCGGGACCCGATGCTGCTGACGATGGTCCCGTCCGGGTCCGACAGATTTGTAGTCATACCCAGGACAGCAAAGAAGACCGACTCCTTCGGCGCCGAAATCTCCGCGCCCCGAGAAGTAAAATCCGAATCCTACTTCCCCGTCGCCCGTGTGCCGGTCCTCGAATCGCGCTCCGTCGCTTGATCCTCAATTCACCTGGCCTGAAAATAAGCCTGCAGCCTGACGAAATGCACCTGGCCTTTGGAGAAGACGATCTGTGTCGTGAACCACCGTACACACGCTGTCATCCTGACCCTGACCCTGAGTTGCGCGAAGGCGAAGGGGAAGGATCTGCCCGGAAAACTGCCCTGAAAATAACGCTCGCTTCCACCACAGCGCTGTCATCCTGACCCTGACCCTAGTTGCGCGAAGGGGAAGGATCTGCCCTAAAAACTACGCTCGCTACCACCACAGCGTTGTCATCCTGAGGAGGTCGCCTCGGCGACCGACGAAGGATCCGCGGTTGCTTTTCATGCTTTCGGGTGGAACACCGTTCCATCCCTGACTCCGGTTGCATTTTCGTGCTTACTGGGTGGATCACAGTTCCATGCGTGACTGCGGTAAAGATCGACCCGAATTCCTGCTTGGCATCGTCTTGTAACAGGGCACGACTTCAGTCGTGCCGAAAAGGCGCAAATTAAAGCCGGACTTTAGCACCCTGAGGAATATCGATCCCCCGCCTGACCCCGGAGCAGCTTGCCAGCGTGGTGCGCCCGACGGGTGCTCCAGGTCTCGCTTCTGAGACCTGGGACGGAAGCGTGCGCCTCGACCCGCAGGTACTCGAATGACTCCGCTCCAAAGGCGAAGGCCATCTCATCGGATCAACGATATTCTGACCAATCTGATGGAAGCGGAACTCGGGGCGAGGTCAGGGGATTAAGCAGTCTCCCAAGTTTCAAAGGCGAGAACTAGGGTCACGCCGGGTCCCCGGATCCCGATTCTGAAACCGCTGAGCGGAAACGTCTCCCTCAAAGGTTCAAACCACCCGCACGGCAGAGCGGCTACTTTCTTCGGTGTCGCGCAAGATCACCCGTTTGGGTGGTACTCAAAGTTATGTTTCAATAGAACAGATGGCAATTCCCCGGAGATCGACCCCGCGCGGCCGCTGGATAGCCGCCTCGCGGAAAGCGCGCGAATACGCGATGGTGGCGCGCGCCCTGGCCTCGACCGGCGCACCCGGTCCTGGCCCAGATCGTGCCCGCGCGCTTCTGCAACCTGAGCTGCGCCTATTGCAACGAGTACGACAAGGTTTCCGAGCCGGTCCCGCTCGAAGAGATGTACCGCCGCATCGACCACCTCGGCCGTCTCGGGACGGCCATGATCGGCATCTCCGGCGGCGAGCCGCTGACCCATCCGCAGCTCGACGACATCATCCGGCGGATGCGGGGGACAGGCGCGATCGCCGGCATGATCACCAACGGCTACCTCCTCAATGTCGAACGGATTGAACGACTTAACCGCGCCGGCCTGGACCACCTCCAGATCTCCATCGACAACCTCGAACCGGACGAAGTTTCCAAAAAGAGCCTCAAAGTTCTGGACAAGAAGCTGCAGATGCTGGCCCAGCATGCCGAGTTCCACGTGAACATCAACTCCGTGGTCGGCGGCGGTTTCAAGGATCCCAACGACGCCCTCGTGATCGGCAGGCGGGCGCTCGAACTGGGCTTTGAATCGACCATCGGCATCATCCACGATGGCAGCGGGCAGTTAAAACCTCTCAAGGACGACGAGGCCAGGGTCTACTTCGAGATGACCAACCGGAAGAAGACCAATTACGCCCAGTTCGACAAGTTCCAGGAAGCCATCGCCCAGGGCCGGCCGAACGACTGGCGCTGCCGGGCCGGCTCCCGCTACCTCTACATCTGCGAAGACGGCCTGGTCCACTACTGCTCCCAGCAGCGCGGCTATCCCGGCGTGCCCATTGCCGAATACACCACGGCCGACGTGAAACGGGAGTTCCTGACCGCCAAAAGCTGCGCCCCCAACTGCACCATCGGCTGCGTCCACCGCATCAGCCATATCGACCACTGGCGCGCCCCCCAGACCAAAACCATTTCGCCCGGCAGCCAGGGCGAACTGGTCCAGATCCAAAGCGGCGATTGAAAAGACAGCTCTTAGCCCTCTCTTAGTCCCGATACCGTTACTTCAGGGATTTCCGTTCAAAGCTCTTCATCCGGAAGCTTTCGTCCATCGCTAGGGGTCTGCTTTTAAAGATGGCCGTGTAGCTTCAGATCCTCGCAGCGCGCAATGAGGCGTGGCCTGAGAAACCTGGGCGGCATCCAACCGGTTCCGCTCTCGCTGTGTTGGACCACCAGAGCCGCAATATGGCGCCCCACTGTGCGCAGGCGAAGCCCGTTCATGCTGGGCGGCTGCCGGGCCTCGGGAGGGAACACCGTCGCCGCCGAAACGTGGCAACATCCTCACGCCTCATCCCGCAACATACAAGGGTGGGAGACCACGAACCCAAACCGCTCTTTTCATCCACCGCGGGTCAGCAACGCCGGTGCGAGACTCTGGCTGGAGCCGAATTCGCCGAACGGAGCCGGTATGCTGAACCCATGACCGGCTCTCGCACTCTGCGGCACCCGTTTTTTCCCTGTCTTCTTGCCTGCGTTCTTTTCCGATCGGCTTCGTCCGCGGAAATATCCGTTGTCCTGACTCCGTCAAATGTCCTGGCGGGCTCGCCGGAGCTGATCTCGGTTCATTCTCCGGATGCCACCCACGTTGACGGAGAATGGCTCGGACGCAAGATTCAGTTCTTCCGAGCGCATCCGGGCGCTGACTGGCTCGCGCTGGCCGGCGCCGATGTCGAAGCGCCAGTGGGGCCGTCCCGATTGCATATCACCGTGCACGCGGGCGGCAGCGAAACCGAGTTCAGCCGTACCATCGACATCCATCCCGCCCATTACCGCACCGGCACGCTGAGTGTTGCACCCCAGTTTGTCGAGCCCGGTCCTGAAGCGCTCAAGCAGATCGACGCCGAATCCAAAATCAAGGCCGCCGTCTTCGCCGCCAGCGCGCCCGAGCCCCTTTGGCGGGGCGATTTTCGCGCCCCAGTTCCCGCCCAGGCCACCGACAGCTTCGGCACCCGCCGCATGTTCAACGGCAAACTCGCCAGCATCCACAAAGGCGCCGATTTCCGCGCCGCCATGGGCACCCCTGTGCACGCCGGCAACAGCGGCATCGTTGTGCTCGCCCGCCCGCTCTATTACGAAGGCAACTGCGTCATCATCGATCACGGCCTGGGGCTCTTCACACTGTCCATGCATTTCAGCCGCATCGACGTACACGAGGGCCAGCACGTCAAAACCGGCGACCGCATCGGCCTCAGCGGCGCAACAGGCCGCGTCACGGGCCCACATCTGCACTGGGCCGTCCGCTGGCAGGGCGCCTATCTCGACCCCGTCAAGCTTCTGCATTTGAACCTGAACACGATCCGCTAACTGCAACCCACGTTGTCATCCGGCGTCCCTGAACGGGTGCAGGGGAGTCGAAGGATCTGCGGTTGTATTGACGGCATTCCGACCGTCACCGCGACAACATCTGTTCTTCGGTTTCGGGCTCCCCGACTTCCTCCGCGCTCAGCCGCGCCGCCTTCTCCTCGCGCAGCGCCTTGAACGCGCGGTACACAAACGACCCCAGGTACCAGCCGTCGATAAACTTGTACGGCGTCTCTCCGGTTGTGTAGTGGCCGCAGGGCAGCACCCGCGGCTCGAAGTTCACTCCGGAGCGCCGGAATGCGTCCACCACCTGCAGCGAATACTCGCGCGGGAAGGTGAGATCGTAATCGGCATACACCACCAGAACCTTCTTCTCCGGTCCTCGGGCTGCAGCGCCGGCAAACTTGTCGTAGTAATTGACCGGACTGACCGCCGCCCACAGCGCGCGCAGCCGTTCCTGCGTCAACCCCGCTTCTTCGAGCCCCTGGCGAATATGCCGCGTACTCTGCCCCGCCCACACCACGTCGCCAAACGCCGTCGAGGCATGATTGAAGGCATTCACGCGGATGCGCGCATCGTGCGCGCTGGCCAGGAATGTGTAGCACGATCCAAGGCTCGTTCCCAGCACACCAAAGTGCTCGTAGCCCTGCTCCTCGAGCCAGTCAATGCAGCAGCGAATGTCCACCACCGCCTGCCGGCATGCCGAGAGCGTGCGTCCGACATTGGCGCTCACCGCATAGTCCGAACGCTCCAGCTCCGTGGGACGGCGAATGTCATGGTACGGCTTCGACAGCCGCAGCGCTGACACGCCCATGCGATTGAACATGGTGCACAGCGCGTTGTGGCTGAACCCGTCGGCATTCCATTGCGGCAGCACCACGATAGCCTGCCTGGGACGCGCCGGATCCTTGTGCGCAGGCGCCGGAAACCAGCGCGCATTGACCAGGTCGTTTTCCGGATACTGCGTGCGTTCCGGCGACGTGAAGCGCAAAAACTGCGCCCGCGGCAGCTGGCCATCCTCGGCCTGCTGCCGAAGCGCCGCTTCCTTCGCCAGCGTTTCCGGCCGCACGTTGGTCGGGAACAACTGCGGATGCCGCTCCTCCAGCCGGAAATCCGTGGGGCGCTCGTAGCCAAAAAATCTGTCGCTGTGCCGGATAAGAATCTCGTTGATGCGGGTCATTGCGGCTTCGCAAACCGCCGGATCGCCGCTTTCGGCTCGCCGCAGTTCCGGCGCCGGCGAGCCCATGCGCCTCGAGAAACGGCGCAATCCACTCGAACCCCCACTCCAGCGGCCGAACCACACGATTTTCATCCCGCGTTGTCAGCCGGGTTTCCCACCGGTACATCCAACGCGCATACGCTTTTCTGAACATGGATATTAATTAAGTTTAACAGTTGCTCAGGCAGCTGACCTGCGCCCAGGCCCGCGAGCCACCAGCGCCCATCCCAGGCTAAGCAACGTAATTGCCGAGATGATCCCCAGCGAGGTGACGCAGTAGAGGCACCACACCTGCAGCACGTCTTTCTCGATATGGGTCAGATAAAGCGAGAACCCCAGCCCCAGAACCGCCGCCGCCGCCACCAGCCTCGCCGGCGAGCCAGCGACAATCCCGCGATTACCAGGTATCCGGCGATGCCGATCGCCGCCACCGGCACGTGCGCCACCTCGGCGAACGGGCTGTGATTAACGATGCCGCAGTCCCACTTCTCGTTGATCGAGCAGGGCTGCGTGTCGGTCGAGTAGTGAATCCGCAAAGCCAGCGTGGCCACCACCGCGCCGGCGAGAGCCAGGAGAGCAATCAGGTAGCGCATTACTGCCGATTGTATCTGTGCCCCGTGCCCTGAACGTTACGATAAATCAATGACTGAACCGCCACCGGCGTGCTTGTCTCACTCGACCGGCGCGCCGTGTCGCCTTCTTCGGCGGCAGTTTTGACCCGCCCCATCTCGGCCACCTGGCCGTCGCTCGCGCGGCCCGCGATGCCCTCCGGCTGGACCGCGTGTTGTTTGTCCCGGTCGGTGCTCAGCCTTTGAAGCCGCATGGCTCCACGGCTCCTTTCGCCGACCGCGTGGCCATGACCTCGCTCGCCATTGCCGGCGAGCCCGGTTTCGAAATCTCGCTCGCCGATGCCCCCACATCCGACAACCAGCCCAACTACACTCTCGAAACCCTGCGCGTTCTGCGCGCCGGCCTGCCGCCGGGCGGCTCGCTCTTTTGCCTCATGGGCGCTGATTCGTTCGTCAGCCTGCGCCGATGGCGGGGCGCCGCGGAAATTCCCTTTGTCGCCTCGCTCATCGTGGCCTCGCGTCCCGGCCAGCAGCTCGACGACCTGGCGCGCTTCCTCCCCCGGGGATTGACGCTCGAGCCCTGCATCCTTGCCGCCGATGCCTCGCCGCCTTCAGTCCAGATTGAATTGCGCTCCTACCTGGTGCGCAACCCGGCGGGCCAAACCGCTCCGTTTTACCTGCTGCCCGGGTCTGGACGTTGAAATCAGCGCTTCGGATATCCGCAAGCAGGTTCCTTCTACAGCGCAGAATCCCACCGCTGCCAGGTCCCCCCTTCCCGCCTCCGTGGCTGACTACATCCGAACCCACGGCCTCTATCGCTAGCCAGAGGCCGGCACCCCGCCGGTTCATAGGCCGCTCACTGTCCACTGTCCACTGTTCGCTGTCCACTGGTACGATGAAATCCGGAGACCTATCCGATCGAATGGCAGCACCCCATACCCACCAGCAGACCCGCATCCTCGTACAGGCCGCCGCCGCAGCCTGTGAAGACAAGAAGGGCGAAGACACCCGCATTCTCGAGCTCGACCCCGTCGACTCCGGGCTTTCCGACTTCTTCCTTGTCACCTCGGCGACCAATGATCGCCAGGCCATCGCCATCGCCGACGAGATTGAACATCGCCTCAAGCGCGAGTTCGGCGCCCTGCCCAACTCGGTCGAGGGCCGCCGCCAGGGAGAATGGATCCTGCTCGACTACGTCGACTTTGTGGTCCACGTTTTTCTCGCCGAGCGGCGGGCTTTCTACGACATCGAGCGCCTGCGCAAGTCGGCCCGCCCCATCAGCCCCGCGGAATTCGATGCCGAGCTGAAGGCCGCTCTCGCCGAAAAAACCCGCAGCGCGCGCAGCAAGGCCGAGGCGGTCCATCCCGCTTCCGCGGCCCCCGCTAAAAAGAGCGCGAAGAAAGCAGCGTCCCGGCCGGCCGCAAAAAAAGCAGCCGCGAAAAAAGCACCGGCAAAAGCAGCGAAGAAGGCGGTCGCGAAGAAAAAGCCTGCTCGATCCTGAACGTTTCGCGGATCATTCCGATCGAGGCTCCGGGCGTGCGGACCTGCTAGGCGCTGGCCTCATTTGCGCCGTCCACAAGGCCGCGCGCGCCGGCACCGCCGCGCCTGCCTTCCTCAGCGCTTCCTCCAGATCGTCGATCTTGTCGGTCACCAGGTTCAGCTTGTGCGAAATCGACTGAATCTCCGCTTCGGCCCGGCGGTTGACATCGAAGTCCAATTCGCTGCGCAGCCGATCCTTCGCGTCCTGCCGATTCTGGCTCATCATGATGACCGGAGCCTGCACCGACGCCAGCATGGAAAGAAACAGGTTGAGCAGGATGAACGGGTAGGGGTCCCACGCCTTGTTCCCCAGAACCACGTTCACCGCCGAATACACGATCAGCACGATCCCGAAGAGGATGATGAAGGTCCACGAGCCGCCAAAGCGCGCCACCGAGTCGGCAATGCCCTCCCCGATAGTCGTCTGCTCTTCGATCACCTCGTTGGGATTACGGTTGGCACGGGCCTGCACCAGCTTCTGCGCGGAGTGAAACTGGCGGGCCTGCATGGTGAGCATGGCCATGCCTGCCTCCGGTGATTGCTTGAACAGTTGTTCGATATCGTCTCGGCCCACTTCGAGACATACGGTCTCTTCCACCGCCATCGCCGACGTGAGGTGGTTCGTGTTCTGAATCATCGAGGCGAAACCGAAGAAGTCGCCGTGCCCGGGCTCGTCCACCACCACTTCCTGCTTGTCCTCGTCGATGGTCGTCACCCGCACCGATCCCGACATCATCACGTATCCGTGACCAGCCGGCTCACCCTCCTTGAAAATGCGCTGTCGCGCGGCAAATTTCCTGATCTCCACCCTGGCGCACAGGAATCTGCGCCTGCTCGTCATTGAGGAGTTCAAACAGCGGAACATGACGGAGTTCTTCCGGATCGCATGCCATCGTTTTCACCTTTGTCGGAGTGGGGATTCGTTTCTGCGGTTGCGACCGAAGATAACAGAGCCATTCACCAACCGGAACCCGTCTCGAAGATGAATTCCCTGTTACAAGCTGGTTTCGATCGATCCGCAGCCGGCGAAGCTCACCTTGTCGCGGAATGGGGCCGTTCACAGAACTTAAACATTCTGTGAACCCCCGGCCTTGTACCTTGGTCCCCAGGATCAGCCCCGCCTCCACCCCATGACCCATGTTCCGCCACGCAAGCCGACCACCGAACGGCGAACGACCCGGCCGCTGTTGCTCGTTCTGATCGGGAGTCTTGGCCCTTGCCAGAGCCAGCGGACAAATTCCCGACGTAACTGTGCCCCAGCATCCCAACCCGCAGAGTCCCACAACCACCGCGCCCACAATGATTCCCCACCTGACCGAAGGCAGATTCTGGATCTCCGCCCAGGACAATGCGATATGGCAGGCCAATCCGTCGTTCGACGCCAGCTATTCTGGCCCGAATAGCTTTAGGGCCCACCATGACAAGGCCGTCGGAAACGTCGTCACCATCTATGCCGGCGTGCTGCTGAATCGCTCCACCGCCGTTGAAGCTGATGGAGAGAGCGCCGCAGGCCTCGGTCTCAGTTCAGCGCTCGGTCTTGCCGGATTTACCAACCTCGATGCGGTCCGGGATCCGACACTGACCGCGGTTCCATATCTTGCCCGCGTTTTTGTCGATCACTATTTCGGCTTCGACCGGGAAAAGGAAACACCAGGGCGCGGACCCCTCTCGATGTTTGCGGAACTTCCCCAGCACCGTCTCGAAATTCGTCTGGGAAAGTTCGCCATACCCGATTTCTTCGATACGAATGCCGTCGGCAGCGACAGCCATCTCCAGTTCATGAACTGGTCTATCGATCAAAACGGCACCTACGATTTCACCGCCGACGCGCGAGGTTATACCTGGGGTGTCGTAGCCGAGTATCAAAGCCCGCCGTGGGGTGCCCGCTTTGCGGAAGCACTTGAGACCGGTCCCCAGAATGGAGGCCCGCTGATATGGAACCTTCGCCGCGCGAACACCTCCAACGGCGAATTTGAACTGCATCGCGGCCCGGTCACGAAGATCGGAATCATTCGCCTGCTCGCATGGGTAAATCACGCCAACATGGGCGTCTACAAGACCGCTATTCAACAATATGTCGACGGCGTGACTCCTGCGCCCGATCTGTCGGCTCACCCCGTGCAGGTCACAGCCAAGTACGGATTTGGGGTCAACTTCGAGCAGGCGGTGACCCCGGCCATCACCGCCTACGGGCGCTTCGGATGGAACAATGGACAGACCGAATCGTGGTCCTTCACCGAAATCGATCAGACGGTCTCGGGCGGTCTGGGCTTCCCCGGCTGGCTGTGGAAGAGAAATGAAGATCGTGCCGGAGCCGCCTTCGCGTCCAATGGCATCAGCAGCGTTCATGCGCGCTACCTTGCGCTCGGCGGGCTTGGATTTGTCCTCGGCGATGGAGCATTGAACTATGGTCGCGAAAATCTCTTTGAGCTGTACTACACCGCCCACGTCTGGCACGGTTTGTACACCGGACCCGATCTGCAGGGCATCTTCAACCCCGGTTTCAACCGCGCGCGCGGTCCAGTCTTTGTGACATCGTTACGGGTGCATGTTGAATTCTGAACCACGGGGATCGATCAGAGTGATCTGCTTTCGCCCAATCAATCGAACGCCGCTGGTTCAAGCCATGGCTCTGCTCATCCTTCTCAGCCTTGGGTCCGGCCTCGCATGGGGACAGCGCGCTTCCTCCCTCTCCCAGGTCAAGACCGTCTACGTGCAGGATTTCGAGGGCGGCGAAGGAGCAGCGTTGCTTCACGACGGCCTGGCGCAGCGTCTCGCCCGCAGCCGCTTCCAGATAGTCTCGTCGAGAGACGCCGCGGATGCGTTCCTGAAAGGAACCGGACACGTCTGGATTCGCGCCTATATCTCCACGAATGTGCGTACTCCCCAGCGCGACCGCCGCGCCGTCTATGGAGGCTATCTCTCCCTCGAATTGGTTGGCGCGCGCGGCGAGCCTCTCTGGTCCTTGCTGGTCACGCCGGGAAAATTGACCTGGAACAACATCGTCGATGATCTCGCCGGCCATGCGGCGAAGAAACTCCTGGAAGACGCGGAAAGCGCACCCCAAAATTCCGCTAGCGCATCGTCTGTCCCGGGAAACCCTCCCGCCAATGCCAATCTGACCGGCGCCGGCGCCACTTTTCCTGCTCCTCTCTACCACATGTGGTTCCAGGAGTTTGAGGAGTCGCATCGCGGCGTGCACATCAGCTACGCGCCCGTCGGCTCCGGGCTGGGCATTGAGAAGCTGGCGGCAGGCCAACTCGACTTCGCGGGCTCCGACGTGGCCGCGGAACTGTTGATACGCCCCGAAGACTCCTCCCGCTTGCGCGCCGTTCCCACCGTTTTGGGCGCCGTTGTCCCCATCTACAACCTGCCCGGAGCGATCACCGACCTCCACCTGACCGGTGAAGCCCTGGCGGACATCTACCTTGGCCGCGTAACCCGATGGAGTGATCCGGAGATCCGGAAATCGAACCGCGACGTGGACCTGCCCGATGCCCCCATCTCCGTCGTCCATCGCTCCGATAGCAGCGGCACCACGTGGGTCTGGAGCGATTTCCTCGCCACTGTGAGTCCGGCCTGGTCCTCTTCCGTAAGCCGCGGAACCTCGCTCCACTGGCCCGTCGGAACCGGAGCCGAACACAATGAGGGCGTCGCCGACCTCGTCAAGAACACCCCCAACTCCATCGGCTATGTCGAACTCACATACGCCATTCAGAATCAGCTTGCCTTTGCGGCCGTTCGCAACCCGGCCGGAGAATACATCCACGCCGATCTCGACAACGTAGAGGAAGCAGCAAAGCTGGCCGACGGCCCGGGCGCTCTCCCCGGCAGCTTGATCAACGCTCCGGGAAAATCCGCCTACCCCATCGTTTCATTCACCTGGCTGGTGTTCCCGATACAGGCCCGCGATCCGGCCACGCGCGATTCCCTCATGGACCTGCTGCGATGGATTCTTATCTCCGGTCAAAAGAGTTGCTCCGCGCTCGGCTATGCTCCGTTGCCCCGCGCGATCGCCGAACAGCAACTTCGCATTCTGAACAACCCACCCAAATAGCCAGGTTCCCCTGGCGGCAAGTTAAACCCGTCCCGCTGGGTGTCGGTCTTTTGCGGGAACAGAAAAGGCGCCCGAAGGCGCCCTTTTCCGTTTCACATCAGGCTTACTGGAGTTCGGCCTGCCGCTGGGATTTAGAACCTGTACCGCACTCCCAGGCGCATGTTCCGGGCGAGTTGGTAGAGGGCTGGCTGACCGTACTGTGAATTCTTGAACACCGCCGGAACCTGTCCGCCGTTCCCATTGATCCACTGCTGCACGTTGTACCCAGACTCGAGTTCCTGGTACAGCAAGGCGCCGGAGGCGAGGTTGATGGGGTTGCCGCTGGCGTCAACACCGGGGTACAGCGGCGTGGCAAAGTTGAGCGAGTTCATGCCGCCATAGTATGCCGTGACCGAACGCTGGTTGAGCACGTTCAATGCCGTTGCTTCAAACGCAGACTGCCGAGTGGTCGCCTATCTTGATTTCATGAGCCACGTTCACATCCGACTGCGTGTACCACGGGGTGCGCCGCGTATACGGGGTCCCCAGCGTGATGTTCCCGGTCGCGTCCGTAGACATGTTCACCCACTTGCCGCGCCCGAACACGTAATTGGCCTCCGACACCGATGGGCCAAACATCGTGGTCAAGTCGATGTAGGAGCTCACCGGGCTGCCCTGGTACGCCGTCTGGAACAGCCCGAACGTCGTGGACATGTGCTTCCACGGCAATGAGTAGTAAACGTAGCCCTTGAGGACGTTCGGCCGATCGGTGGGCAGAGGCCCGTCGTTCGACTTGCCATTGGCCCCGAAATAATAAAACGGCTCGTCGAACGCGCGCGTCGTGTCGGGAGAGTTTCGTCCCGTGTTGCCGCCGTCGGTCTGGTCGGTGGTCGTCAGGCCGGTATAGTTGCCCCACAGGCTGCTCCAGGTGTAGCTGAACATCCCCGACAAGCCCTTCTTCGCGTTCATCGTCAGCCGCAATTCCAGCCCGTCGTAGTTGCGGATGGCCTTGGGATTGGCAGGGCATGACGGGCAGGTGCCGAATTCGATTCCCGGACCGTAATCGGTCGTGTCGTTGAACGCCCATCCCGGAACGCCGAATGCCTGGCCCAGCGAGGCCAGATAGCTGGCATACCCGTCGATCGGTCTTGTTCACGCCTTCGCCCGGATTCACGATGGTGTACGTCTCGCCCCAGCGCAATATCCGAGAGCGACGCGTCCTCGATCACATGATCCAGCCGGCGGCGATCGTAGCGCGCTTCAAACGCCCAGCCCGGCTTGATCTCGTAGTCCCAGCCCGCGACGTATTCATGTTGCCGATACGGCTTCACCCCGGGCGCGACCGGCTCCCAGGGACGCAGGTTGATGTTTTCGATCAGCGAAACACCGGTCGCGGCATCGGTCAGAGACTGCGGAACATTGCCGCTGGCGAAGTTCGCCTGGGTGGTAGCCGGACCGTTGGGGCAGGCGCGCCCGCCCTTGAAGACCAGGTCGATATCAGAAGTATTGAATCCCCCGCTGCCGTCTGGACCCAGTGCGTAGCTGCACTGCTCGTACGCTTGCGCGCCCCACGAGGTCTGGGCCAGCAGCAGCTTCATCACGTCGTTGGTCACGCCGTAGCTGCCGAAGATCTTCATCTTGCCCTTGCGGGTCGGATCCCACGCCGCTCCCAGGCGAGGCTCGATCTTGTCCGACCAGGGGAAGTCGATGGAACTGACCTTGACTCCGCCCGGAGCGGGAAGACTCTCTTTCTCGATCCGAATCCCGAGTGAAAGGGTCAGACCATGGCCTATCGTCCAGTAATCCTGCGCATACAGCGCATGGTTCCAGTCCGCCGCGGGGGTGGTCAGAATGGTTGAAAAGTCCTGGACCGTCAGGTATCCATACTGCCCGGCGCAGACGCCCCACACGGCCGAAAGCGTATCGCAGTTGGTCCCGGCCGTTTGGGTGAGCGCAGAATGGTTCTGCCCCTGCACCGACATTCATGAAGGCATAGGGCACGTTGCCGTTCTGATCGATCACGTTGACCAGGTGATTGAGCTGATAGCCGAACTTGAAAGCGTGCGTGCCCCACCAGCCGCCCTTGAAGAGCGCCACATCCTCGTTGAACTGGTAATGCTTGTCGGCGTTGAACAGCGTGTAGGTGCTGTTGTAGGGCGTGGTGGAACTCCCCGAAGGCTGCTGCAGGTCCGCGGGCAGCGGTTGGCCGTTGTTATCGACCGCGCCTACGCCGTTGGTTCTCCACACAATGTTCGGAGCCGTCGTTGGCCAGCCAAAGTCATGGTAGTTCTCGAAGAAATACCCGTAGCGCGTCGTGGATACGATGTTCTGCGACAGGCTGATGTCGGCGCCGAAGTTATAGGTCCCGTTCGGCGCAGACCAGCCAAGGCCATGGGAAAAATTCGACAGCGGGCTGAAAATCGAGGTGTTCAGATAATCCGATGTCTGCGACAATCGGATCGCCGGTGGGCAGGCTGTCGCCGGTTTCCCGCGCGTATTGATACAGCCACGAACCAAAGAGCCGGATCTTGCTGGTCGCCGCATAGTCGAGCCGGCCCGTCAGGTAATACGTCTGTCGGTCCTGGGTGAAGTACTGGTTGCCGGCATTGCCGTTCTGGGAACCGAAGTCAACCGTTCGGGCCCGGGTGTTGAACAGGGGCGCAAACCCGGCAAAAAACCATAAGCGGTCCTTCATGATCGGGCCGCCGATCGTCACCCCGGGCTGCACCGTGCGGAAATGGTCCTTCTGCGCCTGGTAAAGCTGGGCGGCCGGGTCCTGGCCAACATCCGCATTGCCGCTGTCCAGCGGATCGTAGCGCAGGAAACGCGTTCACCGGATTCGCGTCGGTCCCCGAAGATTCGTAGGTCGTGAAAAATTGGCCGTGGAACTCGTTGCTGCCCTTCTTCATGACCACGTTGACCACGCCGCCCAGCGCCCCGCCGTACTGGGCTTCGATCCCCGACGTCTTCATCTGCACTTCCTGGATGAAGTCCATGGGAACGTTGGCTTTCGAATAGCCGCCCGGAGATGTTCTCCGTGTCCTGACCCTCGACCAGGTAGCTGCTCTCCGAATCGGCCGCGCCGCCAATCGAATAGCCGAAGCCCAGGCCGTTGCCGCTGCTGCCGGGCATCGATCCGCCCGTGCCGCCGGTCCCGATTCCGTTCACGGAGAGGCCCGCGAGGGGCTCGTTCCGCGCCATCGGCGCGTACTGAATCACCGACTGGTACGTGATCCCGGTGGGAATGTTCTGCAGGGTTTCGCTGGAGATGTTCGTCAGGTTCTCCGTCGAGGTGGTATCGATCACCGGCGCTTCCGTGTTCACCTCGACCGTGGTCGATTCCGCACCAATCTGCAGGGGGATGTCGACCGTCGGCTGGCGGCCCATTTCAACGGTGAGCCCTTCCCGCTTCTGCGTCTTGAATCCCTGGGCGGTCACCGTAAGCGTGTAAGTCCCCGGGAGGAAGGTTGGCAAACCGATAGTAGCCGCTCGAATCCGTCACCACTTCCTTGCTGCCCACCATCGCCGTGCTGGTGATCACGACCTTGGCTTTGGGCACCACGGCTCCGGATGGATCTTTTACGGTGCCTTGCACGCCACCCGTTGTCTCCTGGCAGTAGGCCACCCGCTGCAGCATTGGCGGGGCGAAACCGATTGCGACCGCCGCAACCATCATCAGCAACGCACTCTGGAACCTGAACTTCCGCATGAGACTCCTCCAAAAGAGTTGCGGAACGGACCGTTTGGGGAAAGGGATTCGTTCCGCTTTCAACCGTTGAGGGCCTCGCAGGGCCCAAATCGCACGCATGATGCCAATCAGGATCTCGATCAAGCCAAAACTGGTTCTCAAGAATGGAAGGATGACAGATCGAATGTCTGTCTCTGCTCTGCAAGCCAGACCTCTTTACCTACCCTCGGGCAGCCATGAGGGAGTAAAGACTTAAAGTGTTTGTCTGCATGAGAATTGCCAATGTTCGTGCCAGAACGTCAGCTGCATGCAACCCTTTGAAAATGAAGCTCTTAATTTGTCAAGCATCCTTTACATTTGAAACGCCGTAGTTATGGAATTCTGGATAATCAGAGCTCAATATTCCGAAAATAGAGTCAAGTTTCTGTTCTTGGAATTCCCTCAGCCGAGTATTCTGCACTCGCATGCAGTTCACGCTGACCCACATCGGGCCTCGCTCCAGCGCCGGCGATGAGTTCAACGGGTTGACCAGGCTCTATCTCGAACGCACCTCAGCTTTTGTGCCCTGCGACTCGGCATCCTTCCGCTCCGAGCAGGACTTCCTCGAGTGGCTCACCCGCAAGCAGGGTCGCGTCCCTGTTGTCCCGGTTTTGCTTGATAGCCGCGGCCGGCAGATGACGTCCGAGGCGTTCGCCTCCTGGATCGGCGCACGCCGCGACCAGGGAACCCGCCATATCGCTTTCGCCATCGGCCCCGCGGATGGCTGGTCCGACGACGCCCGCGGAAAGGCCCAGTTGCTCCTCTCGCTCGGACCAATGACATTCCCTCACTCGCTCGCCCGTCTCGTGCTCGCCGAGCAACTCTACCGCGCATGTACAATTCTGGCTGGACATCCGTACCACACCGGACACTAAGAGAAAGGCACGGAACAGGCGGTAGAGAACAGGGAAAGTCGGTTCCCTGTTCCCTGTTCCCTGTTTCTCTGTTCCCTGCAAATGACTGATTCCCGTCGCGGTCTCCTCCTCATCAACACCGGCCCCGGCAAGGGCAAAACCACCGCCGCCATGGGCACCGCCCTGCGCGCCGTCGGCAACGGCATGCGCGTGCTGATGCTCCAGTTCCTCAAGGGCTCGTGGCATTACGGCGAGCTCGATGCCGTGCAGGCCTTCGGCGAGAACTTCGTTCTCAAGCAGATGGGCCGCGGCTTTGTGAAGGTGGGCGGCGCCGAGACCGACCCCGAAGACATCCGTCTTGTCGAAGCCGCCTGGGCCGAAGCCAGGACCGCCATCGATTCCGGTGACTGGGACATGGTCATCCTCGACGAGATCAATTACGCCATCGGCTACGGCATGCTTGATCCGGCCGTGGTCGCCGAGACGCTCCGAAACCGCCCCGAGATGGTGCACGTGATCCTGACCGGCCGCAACGCCCATCCGTCCCTGGTTGAGCTCGCCGACACCGTCACCGAGATGCGCGAAGTCAAGCACGCCTATCAGAAAGGCATCCTGGCCCAGCGCGGCATTGAATACTGACCCCGTGCATCGGAACCTGATCTCTCACCCCTGAAACCTGACCCCTGCGTTTACAATGGCTAAGGCTTATGTCCTGGTTCAAGCGCGAGAACGGAGAGTACGAGTCCGTGGCCACCACCACCGATCCTGCGGATGGCGAGCGCCGCGTGCGCACCGAGGGCTTGTGGGTCAAATGCCTCGGCTGCCGCCAGCCCATCTACAAGCCCGATCTCGAAGCCAATCTGAACGTCTGCCCCAAGTGCCAGCATCATTTCAAGGTGAGTGCTTCGCGGCGCATCGAATTGCTTCTCGAGCCAGGCTATGAGCTGGTCGACCGCGGCCTCCGCTCCACTGATCCGCTGAACTTCCACGACATCAAGCCATACAAGCAGCGCCTGCGCAAAGCCCAGGAAGAGACCGGCCTCGACGATGCAATCCTCAACGCGGTCGGACAACTCGGGCCCCACGATGTCGTTCTCAGCGCCATGGAGTACGCGTTCATCGGCGGCTCGATGGGCGCCGTCGTGGGCGAGACCATTGCCCGCGCCGTCGATCGCGCCCGCCTGGGCCGCAAACCGCTCATCGTCGTCGCCGCATCCGGCGGAGCGCGCATGATGGAAGGCGTGGTAAGCCTCATGCAGATGGCCAAGATCTCCACCGCGCTGGCCCAGCTCGACGACGCGCGCGTCCCTTATATCTGCGTCCTCACCGATCCCACCACCGGCGGCGTCACCGCCAGCTTCGCCATGCTCGGCGACCTCAATATCGCCGAACCCGGCGCACTGATTGGCTTTGCCGGTCCTCGCGTCATCGAGCAGACCATCCGCCAGAAACTCCCCGAAGGCTTCCAGCGTTCCGAGTTCCTGCTCGAAAAAGGCTTCCTCGACGCCGTTGTCCACCGCCGCGATCTGAAGGACTACCTGGTCCGCGCCCTCGACTTCATGAAAGTCTCATCGGCCGTCCCGCAGGTGTGTACAGAAGCCAGTTTGTCATCCTGAAGCATTTGGGTGCCCCATTCTGACGGCGTCGTCAGACGGTGTCAGGGTGGGCGACCACGAACCCATCCCCGCCTGAGTCACAAGTTTCGGACAAACAAGAAAACGCCCCGGCACTTGGCCGGGGCGTTTTTATCTGTTTCTGCTAGCTCAGGGCTTAGAACGAGAACTTCAGCGCCAGCTGCATCGTACGCGCATTGGCGAGGAAGAACTTTCCAGGCTGGTTAAAGCCCGCGTTCGAGGCCGTCTGGAACGAGCTCTGCGTCGTGTATCCCGGCGAGTTGATATTGTCGATCGTACCCGGAATATACTGCGCGTGGTTAAGCAAGTTGAACGCCTGCGCCTGGAACTCCAGCGCATACCGCTCGGTGAAGTTGAACCGCTTGATGGCCGTGGCATCAAAGTTGTTGATGGGCCGGATCGGCTCTGTGTTGCGCTGCGACGTCGGCATTGCGCCCTTTTGCGCTACGATGTACCGCGCATTGGGATTGACCGCCTGGTAAGCCACCAGGTTGGCGTTGCAGGTGGCCTTCGGCGCGCACAGATCGGCGCGGCTCGCGTCATAGACAGGCGTAACGTCGGACCCCGTCCCCGCAGTGCCGCTCTTGTTGTAGATCGAGCGGTCGATCTGTGTTGAATCGCCGTTCAGGTTCGAGTTGACCCCCGAAAGCACCGTGTAATACTCCGGCGACTCGTAGGTGTAGATCGGCGCGACTTCCCAGTTGCCGACGATGTTCTTCATCAGCCACCCGGACTGCTTGAAGAACGGCACGTCGTACACTGCCGCCATCGTGAGCCGGTGGGGATGATCGAGCGCCGAACGGCTGTAGTCCGCGGATACGTTCCGCGGGTCCTGCGGACGGCGTGGCGTCAGCACGGTCGAAAACACGTCCGCCGTAGCGTCATCCATTGTCCGGCTGTAGGTGTAGGCAAAATCCAGCAGCAACCCATGCGTGAACCGCCGCGTCAGGCTGGCCGCCAGTCCGTTGTAGTTCGAACTCGACCAGGGCTGAAACGACACGACTTTGCCCGTGAAGTTCGCCCCATTGGTCACATAGGCCGGAACACGGTTCGGACGGGCTTGAATGCTCGCCAGCGTGTTCGGCAGGGCAGCCAGTTCCGCATCCGATGGCGTGCTGCTGATGTAGGTCGGCAGGTAGTGGGTCGCATCCGTCTTCGACTGCACGTTGATCTGATTTTGAGTCGGCAGATGAATGCCACGCGTGCCTACATAACGAACCTCGGCGGTGTAGTCCTTGGCAAACACGTGCTGCACGCCCAATGTCCAGGTTTCTGCGTAAGGCAGAGTCTGGTTAGGTACATACGCCGACGTGGCAGCCTGCTGATCCGCAATCGTGTCAAACGTCGCCAGCGATCCGTTGCCCTTGGGCAGGCCGCCGTTGGTCAGGAAGTTCGGATCGCCGGGGCTGGGATTGTTTCCGCTGCCCACATCGTTGGTCGACGAGAACTGGGGCGGGAACGAAAGGATCCCCAGGTTGTCGTAAAGCACATCCGTCGCCATGCCGAATCCGGCTCGGACCGTCGTCTCCGGGTTTGCCGCGTAGTTGATGCCGACGCGGGGCAGGAAGTTCTTGTATTGCGGCTGCGGTTTGCTGAACGTGATCAAACCCGGCACGCTCGCGGCTATGTTCAGGGGCTGCGAACGCTGGCCCACCGGAACCGCCGTGAACTCGTACCGCAGTCCATAATTCAAGCTCAACTTCTCCGTCGCGCGCCATACGTCATTGACATAGCCGTAGAAAGCGGTCTGGTCGCCGTAATAGAAGAAATTGCCCGTCGACCGTTCGCCAAACGAGGTCGGTGCGAGGTCATGCAGATACTCGGTGAGGGCGTCATATTCGTAGTCGCCGCGGACGCGCTGCGTAAAGCTCTGCGGCGAGATGAATTTCCGGCCGTCAAACCCGAACTTGAAGCTGTGCTTTCCTTTCACCCAGCCGATGTTGTCGGTGAACTGATACATGTTCTGCACAGTGGTTTGAGGCGCATTGCCATCCGGCCCGATGTTGAGGAAGTTCATGTCGTCCATCACCAGGTTCGGGAACGAGTCCAGGCCCGGATAGGTGTAGTTCCCTGAAATCGTGAAATTAGAGAATCGATTGTAGCCAAGACGTGCTTCGTTGATCAGGTTGGGCGTGAAGTTGTGGTATTCGCTCAACGCGAGCAAGTGGAACCGCTGCGGAAGCGGCTGGAAGAACTGCGGCAGGGATGCCGCCGTGTCGATGCCCGTGTACTTGTTGTAGATGTAGCGCCCGCGGAACGAGTCCTTCTGTGAGATGGTCCAGTCGCCGCTGACCGTCAGCGCATCGAAATTCACATAATTGGGGGCCTGCACATTGTAGTTGCCCAGCGGAATGGCGTAGGCGTTACCGGATCCGTAGATACCGGTATCCGAGTTGAGGCCTGTGCCATCAAACACCGTTGTCGTTTGCGGCCCGCTGGTCTGATTGAAGCACGCGTTGTCTGCTGAAGCGTCCACCTGCGAAGGCGAAGCCAGCGTGTACTTCGTGAACTCACCCACGTTGGTCGAGTTGAGGTTGGGAATGCTGCTCAGAGCCGACAAGCCGGCCGCCGTGGGTGTGCACAGAAAGTACGAGTTGCTCTGGCCCGTCGTCTGCCGCTCGTAGTTGCCGAAGTAGAACAGCTTGTCCTTCTTGATCGGTCCGCCCACCTGGCCGCCGTACCGGTTGTAGTCATACCGCGGGATCGGCACCTTGCCGCCTTCAATGGCATTGTTGGAGTTCAGATTGCGGTTCTGGAAGAACTCGTAAGCCGCGCCATGAAGCTTGTTGGTTCCGCTGATCACAACCGTGTTGAACTGCCCGCCCGCCGAATGGCCGAACTCAGGCGAAAACTGGTTGGTGACCACGGTGAATTCGCCCACCGCATCGTTGGGCACATACGCCAGCGGTCCGGTTACCGACTTGTTGTTGTTATCGATACCTTCGATCTGGTAGTTGTCCGCGCGCGGCCGCTGTCCGCCAACCGAAGGACCCGTGCCCGCCCCGATGCCACCGCTCGATGACACGCCCGGCACCAGCAGCGACAGGTTCAGGACCCCGTTGCCCACAGAGGCGGTCGGAAAGTTCTTCAGCTCTTCGGTCTCGAACGAGCTCTGCAACTGAACCGTCGTCGTATCGATCACCGCCGCGGCTTCGACCGACACTTCCACGCTCGTCGCCGTCGTCCCAACCGGCAGCATCAGGGTTGCCGTGGCCGTGTTATTCAACTTCACTTCGAAGCCCTTCAAAACGAAGCTCGAAAATCCAGCGGCCGTGCCGGTGATGTCGTATTTGCCGGGAAGGAGATTGGAGATGTGAAAATCGCCCTGGCCGGTGGCTTTCGCGGCAGTGATCACACCTGTTTCAGTGTTCTTCACACTGATATCGGCTCCCGGGATTGCCGCCCCGCTCTTGTCGGTCACGGTGCCGACAATGTCGCCGCCAGTCGCCTGACCCCGGACTGCCGTGGCCCCGACGAGCACCAGAACGATCGCCAGCATCGCCGGGATCACGTTCCGTACGCCGAATACTTTTGCTATAGAAAACATCGTCGACCGCGCACGATGAGAATGCATGGGGAACTGTGGCATCTGAAGCCACCTCCTTGGAGAAATCGATAAGTTCGAAATTTAAGGTGTGGGGAACCTTAAGAGAAGCAGCAGGGCAGAGACAACGCACTTGGCTTCGATCAGGACCTTGCAGGTAGCATGCCAAACTCACGATCTGAAGTGGAATTCGCTAAGTCTCCCAAAAGGGTCGTTTTGTGTGAATCTCGCACAGGCTGTCTTCGACCTTAAGTCGCCTGGCAGTCCTTTCTTTTGCCCGTTTTTCATACATGAATATGACAATTGGAATAAATGCGGCCGCTCTTACCAAAAATGGAGGGAAACGTTTCCATTCCAGGCCCCAGAGCTCTTCCCTCGCTCCCAGAAAATCCGCCTCCCGCTCATGCTTCACCCGGCCGTTAAAATCCGCCCGGTCCGCCAACCTTTCCGGCATATTTTCTGAGGCTTAGAGCGTTCGTACCCGACCGCTGCCAACACCGGCGGCAACCCCAGGCCCGCTGCCACCATCCGTCCAAGTGGCTCATTCCAAAGCCTTAATGTGATCTGCGTCACACCTCTCAAAGGCCTCCCCCGATTTGGCCTCAGACATGCATCAAGATAGGCAACCCAGATTTTCATACCAGATGTTCCGGGACGCCACCTCTCCGGCCTTTTCAGGCCGACAGGAATTGCACGCCCTCCGCATCTTTCATGAACATCCACCCTTCGGAGAAGAAAAGTGACGCATATGACCCTAAAGAATCATCTCGGAGCCCTGCTGCTGGCCGCCGCCACCATTTTTGGCCTGGCGACTCTCACCCTGGTCGCCCCGCCCGCCGCCCAAGCCCAAGCCATAAGTGGCGATATCACGGGCGTGGTTACAGACGTGAATAAAGCGGTGATCGTCAGGGCCAGCGTTCAATCCAAGAACGTTGCCACCGGAGTCTCGTATGAGGCTTCAACGAACGAGACCGGAGTCTATCGCCTCAGCAATCTTCCGCCAGGCCTGTACGACATCACGATCAAGGCCGCTGGGTTCACGGAAACGGTGCTCAAGGGGTTTCGCGTTGAACTGAACAAGATCTCGACCGAGAACGTGAGCCTCGCCGTCTCGGCTGCCACCGAAACAATCCAGGTCTCGGCTGCCGCCGTGGCGCTCGACACCACCACCGCGCAGGTTCAAACGAGCTTTGATACCCAGCAGCTTACCGAGCTGCCCGCTTCCGCCAACAACGTCTTGAACATGGCGCTCATGACGTCCGGCGTCGCCTCCTCGGGCGGGTTGGGAGATGGCACTGGTCCTTCCGTTGGCGGCCAGAGACCGCGAAGCAATAACTACACCGTCGAGGGCATCGACAATAACAACAAGTCCGTCACCGGTCCCCTTGTCTATGTGCCAAGTGACGCCGTGTCAGAATTCACCGCGATGCAGAATCAGTTTTCGGCGGAGTATGGCCATTCCAACGGCGGCCAGTTCAACCAGGTCATCAAGAGCGGAACAAACAGCTTCCACGGCGTGGCCTATGAGTACTCGCAGAATCGCAACTACAACGCGATTGACGCGGCAACGGCGCGCGCCCAGGGCTATCAGAATGTCGTGAAGCCTCGCTATGACGACAATCGCTTCGGCGGCCAGGTCGGCGGTCCGATTCTCAAAAACAAGCTGTTCTTCTTCTCTAACTACGAACAGGAGCCTTACGGCGCCCCCGGCACGACCGCGAGTTTTTGTGCCCCGACGGCGGCAGGTTTCTCCACCCTGGACAGTATCTCCGGCCTTTCCTCGACCAATCTTCAGGTATTCAAGAAATACACTCCCGTGGCTGCATCGCAAGCCTCGGCCACCGATCAGCTTTGCCCCCAGACGATTTCCGTTGCCGGACAGGCGATTCCGGTCGGCGACGTGGGCGTGATTGCGGGGACGTACTTGAGCCAGTGGCGAACCATCAACTCGGTCGATTACACCATCAATGACCGCGACAGTCTCCGCGTCCGTTACCTTTACAACAAATCAGATGGTCCGGATGCGACCGCCACGTTCCCCAGCTTCTGGGCTGTGGTTCCCAGTCGCTTCCATCTCGTAACTGCATCGGAGTTCCACACTTTTTCGCCGACCCTCTCCAACGAGCTCCGCATCGGATATAACCGCTACTACAGTGTCACTCCGGCGCCTGGAACCTTCCCCGGCTTGACGTCGTTCCCCAATCTGACCATCAACGACCTGAACGCCGTCAACATCGGGCCCGATCCAAATGCTCCCCAAGGCACGATTCAGAACACCTACCAGGGCTCGGAATCGGTCATCTGGAACAAGGGCCGGCACACTTTCAAAATTGGCGGCGAGTACCGCGACGTTATCTCTCCCCAGCTGTTCATTCAACGCGCGCGCGGCGACTACCAGTACTCCACCCTGGAAACCTATCTATTTGACATCACGCCTGACTACCTGGGCGAGCGCAACGCCACGGCGCCCGGAGTTAGCCCAACTTATTACGGCAACCAGCAGGTCGCATACGCCTACTTCCAGGACGACTTCCATGTGTCCCAGGCCCTCACTCTCAACCTGGGCGTCCGCTATGAGTACACCGGTGTTCCTTTGGGTTCGAAACAGCAAGTAGCGAACATTGCTGCAAGTGTCCCTGGGCTCATTACCTTCGGAGAACCAACGTCGCAGAAGGCGAATTTCGTGCCTCGCCTCGGGTTTGCCTATTCGGTAGATGCAAAGACGGTCATCCGTGGCGGGTTCGGGATGGGATATGACGTTCTGTATGACAACCTCGGCACCCTGTCGGCCGCGCCGCAGTATCAGGTCACCGAGGAAGTCGACTACAACAATCCCGTCACCGGCTTCCTGGCCAACGGCGGCCTTCCGGAAAACGTCACAATTCCAGACCTGGCCACCCAGCGTAGATTGACCACCGCGTATGTCCCGAACCAGGAGTTGCCCTACGCCGAAAACTGGAGCCTAGGCGTCGAGCGCACGTTCGGCCAGAACTACACCGCCGAGGTTCGTTACCTGGGCACGCGCGGCATCCATCTGCCCACGCAGAACCGGCTCAACCGGCAGAGCGTCGTCACCGGAGCCAACTCCCTTCCCGTCTACTTCTCACCGACATCGATCACCGATCCATCGGCACTGACACTGACCCAGGTCAAGGCAAACGGTACATCGTTTGTGCCGGCATATACAAATGCCGGATTCACTTCGAGCATCGTCGGATTCATGCCCTATTCCGAATCGAACTACAACGGGCTCGCATCTCAATTGACCCGCCGCTTTGCCAATGGGCTGTTGTTCAACGCTGCCTACACCTGGAGCAAGACGATGGACGATGCGACCGCCTCCGTTTTCTCAACCTACCTCACGCCTCGCCGCCCTCAGGACTTCCGTAACGTTGCGGGCGACTACTCCCGTTCGGCTCTCGACCACACAAATCGCTTGACGTTTGCAACCGTGTATGACTTGCCCTTCTTCAGCAACAGCAGCGCCCTGCTGAAAAACACCCTGGGCAACTGGGAAATTGCTCCCGCCTACACCTACCAGTCGCCCGAGTATGCGACGGTTCAAAGCGGCACGGATGCCAATCTCAATGGCGATAGCGCAGGGGATCGCGTCTTCATCAACCCCAATGGAAAGAAGGGAACCGGTACGGGTGTCACCGCTATCAAGGATCCAGCCGCCGGCAATGGCATCGTCGGCTACTATGCCACCGACCCGAACGCGTACTACGTTGCCGGTGCGGCGGGCACGCTCCCCACATCGAGCCGCAATACGTTGCCGATTCGCCCCATCAACAACTTTGATCTGAGCGTGGTCAAGAGCGTCAGCATCAAGGAGCACATGAAATTCCAATTTGGGGCCAGCGCATGGAACGTCCTCAACCATTCGCAGTATCTGCCCGGTTCGGTCAACAACATCAACTCCCTTGGATACACTGACGGCGCAACCCTCAATTACCTCATCCCCGGTTCGCCCACGTTCAACAATCCTGAAGCGACCTACTCAAACAATGCTCGCTCCATGCAGCTCTTTGCAAAGTTCCAATTCTAACCATTCGGTATGAACATCAAAAGGCCGCGGCTCCAGCCGCGGCCTTTTGTTCTTTGCGCGTTCCCCTTTCACCACCGTTGCCCAAACTGTTCTTCCATGCCGTAGACTGTTGGCTTTGAGCCGCAGTCAAAGGACGACCCATGCGCAGCCGACTCTTCACCCTCACCGCGGTTCTGGCCCTGCTTCCTGTCGCCGTTTCCTCAAGTCATGCCCAGGTTTCCGACCCGTCCTTCACCTGCACTCCCATCGATTCCGTTCGACACCACCGGCCCCGTCATCCAGGCCCACACCGAAGCTCTCAAGCCCTTCACCGTCGCCGGCGAGCGCGGCGTCCTCCTCGGCCAGCAGGACGGCACATTCGAGTCCTGGATCCTGCCCGTCAAAGTCCTCAGCCACCTCACCATCGAGGCCGACGTCGAGGGCTACTCCGTTCCCATCGACGTCAACCAGCAGTCGGCCGCAGATCGAAGTCCGGCCCGACCGCACCATCATCACCTACTCCCACATCGCCTTTACCGTCCGCCAGATCATGTTCTCGCCGGCTGACGCTCCCGCCGGCACCGGCCCCGTCGTCCTCTTCCAATTCGACTGCCTTCATCCCACCGACTTCACCTTCCGCTTCACCCCCGAGCTGCGCTGGATGTGGCCGGAGCGCAACGAAGGCGTTCCCGGCGTCGAATGGGTCGCGCCGCCTCCCAATGCCGTCGATAAAGCGGGCGGCTTTTACATCCTCCATTCCGACTACCCCGACCTCGCCGCCGCCATCACCATCCCCGGCGCGCGTCCCGGCATCCTCGCCCCCTACCAGGAGCGCCCCCAGGTTTATCCCGTCGAACTCAAACTCCACATCGATCCCGCCCGCGACCACGGAAGCCTCTATCCGCTGCTCATGGCCATCGGCACTGACCACGCCGCCGCCAACTGCGGCCAGCCTCGGCGCCGCGCTCGAGAAGCTGAACGCCGCCATTCCGGCCCTGTACAAGCCCACGCCGAGACCTACAAGAAACTCCTCGCCAACTCCGTCTCCATCGAAACCCCCGACAAGTCCCTCAACGAAGCCTTCCAGTGGGCCGTCATCTCCATCGAGCAGCTCAAAACCAAAACCATCCCCGGCCAGAGCTCCCCGCCCAGGCGCAGCCTTCAACCCCGGAAGAAACCGCCCTCGTCGCCGGCTACTACGCCTCCGGCGACTCCGCCCGCCCCGGCTTCGGCTGGTTCTTCGGCCGCGACGCCCTCTACACCCTCTACGCCGTCAACGGCTACGGCGACTTCGCGCTCTCCAAATCCGAACTCGAATTCCTCATCCACCGCCAGCGCGCCGACGGCAAGATCATGCACGAGTACTCGCAGACCGCCGCGGCCATCGACTGGCGCACATTCCCCTACATGTACGCCGCCGCCGACTCCACGCCGCTCTTCCTCCTCGCCATGCTCGACTACGTGCGCGCCAGCGGCGACACCGCCTTCCTCACCGCGCATCGCGACGCCATCGAGAAGGCCTGGGCCTTCGAAACCAGCCACGCGCCCGACCCCGACCAGGCGCAACGGCATCTACGACAACACCCAGGGCACCGGCTGGGTCGAGAGCTGGCCCGGCGGCATGCCGCACCAGGAAATCTATCTCGCCCTCCTCGATCAGCAGGCCTCCGCCGCCATGGCGCAACTCGAAGAACTCCTCGGCAACAAGGACGCAGCGGCAGCGGCACAACTTCGCGCCGAGACCATCAGCAAAACCATCGACGCCCAGTTCTACGACCAGGAAAAAGGCTGCTACGCCTTCAGCCGCAATCCCGATGGCTCCCTCGACCGCACCACCACCGTCTATCCCGCCCTCGCCTGGTGGAGCAGCCCCTCGGTCACCAACAACTCCACCTATCTCGCCCACCCCGAAGGCTGCCTCCAGCAGTTCGCCGCCCACACCCTCAACACCGACTGGGGCCTCCGCGACGTCTCCAACGAAGAGAAGATCTACGACGGCATGAGCTACCACCAGGGCTCCGTGTGGCCGCTCTTCACCGGCTGGGCCGCGCTCGCCGAATACCGCGGCAACCAGCCCCTCGCCGGCTACCAGATGCTCATGGAGAACGCCAACCTCACCTGGGCCCAGGACCTCGGCGCCGACACCGAACTTCTCTCCGGCGACTTCTTCGTGCCCTTCGGCCGCAGCACCAGCCACCAGCTATGGTCCAGCGCCATGGTCATCACGCCCACCCTGCGCGGCCTCTTCGGCCTCGACATCGACGCCCAAACCAAAACCATCACCGTGAATCCGCACCTGCCCGCGAACTGGGATCGCGCCGAAATCAGAAACATTCGTGTCGGCTCCGAGTCTGTCGGCCTGACCTTCCTCCAATCCAAGGGCGAGCTGACTGTTTCGTTCGCGGCTCCTCCCCCACCCGGCGTGAAGCTGGCCAGCACGCAATCGGGAACGAAGTCCCTGCCCAACCAATCCATCACCATTCCCCGACCGGTCGTCGCCGTCGTTCCCTTCTTTCGCAGACCCTCTCCGGGAGATCGCACCCAGTCCATTCGCGTTCTCAACGAGGTCTACACGCAGCGCCAACTGTCATTGACCCTCGAAGGACCCGCCGGCGCTCAACTCGACATTCCGTTGGTCTTGTCGGCGCCGGCTCCGAAGCTTCGCGTCGATGGCGCCGAACTTCAGGCCCAGCCGCCCGATAGCGAAATGGGCAGCCCGGCCCATTTCCCCGCCATCTCTCTTCAATTTCCCTCTGGCGAAGGCTGGAAGACCATGACCGTCACTTTGTCATGGTGACCCGTTGCGAGATATTCTTAAATCGAAATCAGGGTGGGCCCTATGGAGCCGCAAATGCCGCGAATTTCGAGAAGAAATTTCATCAGAACCACCGCGTCGAGCACGGCGCTGACCGCCCTGGCGTACTCAAGCGGCCGTGCTCTTCACGCCGACCCGCTTGGCTTTCCCATTGGCTGCCAGACGTGGCCGGTGCGCGCCTAATCGCAACCGACTTCCGTGGCACGCTCGCGGAACTCGCCGCGGCCGGATTCCAGAGCATTGAGCTCTGTTCGCCCGTAGGCTATGCCGACTCCGGATTCGCCGGCCTCGGCAAGTACAGCGGAACCGAGCTCCGCCGCATCCTGCACGAAGCGGGCCTCATCTGCATCAGCAGTCACTTCTCCATCGACGAATTAAGGAAGAATCAGGAGGGCCGCATCGCCTGGGCGAAAGACGTCGGCCTGACGCAAATGCTGGTGCCCAGCCTCGACGGCCCGAAGAATCCCACCATGGACGACGTGAAGCGCGCCGCCGACGAGTACAACCGCATGGGCGAGCGAGCCGCGGCCGCCGGCATCGTGCAGGGCCTTCACAACGAAGATTTCGAGCTCACCACGGTCGAAGGCAAGCGAACCTACGACCTGCTGTTTCAGCTTCTCGATCCGAAGCTCGTCAAGTTCCAGTTCCAGGTATCCACCATCAGCGATGGTTATGATGCGGCCGAATACTTCACCAAATACCCGGGCCGCTTCATTTCCATGCACGTGCAGGGTTGGTCCGCAAAGACCCGCAAAATCATGCCCGTCGGCCAGGACACTCTCGATTGGCCGGAGATCTTTGCCGCGGCCAAAACCGGCGGCATCAAGAACTACTTCGTCGAGATGGATTTGCCCCTGATGAAGGCCAGCGTCCCCTATCTTCGTAAATTGCAGGTGCAGTAAAGCCGGTGGAAGTCAGCTTCCGTGACAGACAGGGAAGCAATTCTGCCCCAAGCCGTCCATGCTGGACAGGCCTTCCCTCGGAGCCTATACTTCGCGGCGCCGCCGAGGGCCCCTCTCCGTACCCTCGGAACGGTCTTTATCGAGCTAGTGAATTATCGACTTGCCAGAGGACCGACCATGACAACAAAACGAGCATCCGTGCTGCGCCTTCCGAGGCTCGGATGGACACTGTCTGTGCTTTTCCTTTGCGTCGGCTTTGCACTTCCGGCGCTTGCCGCAACCGACCCACCCATTCCCGCTGGTTCCGTCCGCATCCACTACTTCCGCCCCGATAACAATTTCACCGGCTGGACGATGTGGACATGGAACGCCTCCACCGAAAATCAGACCACCTGGTGCTCGACAGAGCTCAATACGGCCGGGACCGACAGCTACGGCGCCTACTGGGACGTCACCGTCAATCCCACCTGGGGCACCCCCACCGGCGATCTGGGCTTCATCATTCACAACTGCGCCTTGAATGTGAAAGACCCCGGCCCCGACATGCACCTGAACATCCTGCTGTACAACGAGGCCTGGGTCATTTCCGGCGATAACACCGTGTACACAACTCAACCCACGCCGCAGCAGATACTCAACGGCGTGTTTCAGGAGCAGCAAGCGTACTGGCTCGACCGTCATCGTCTTGCCATTCAGCCTCAGTATTTTCAATCCGCCTGGACCTACTACCTTAACGCGAGTCCGTCAGGCGGCCTGCAGCTCGGCGATTCCGGCGTGACCGGCGGAACCTCTCTGCCACTCGTCCAGGGCGGAGCGCTCACCGCCGATGAGTTGATGCGCTATCCGCAGCTTGCCGGTTATGCCGTGCTCCAGGTGCCGGCGAGCACGCATCTCGCCACGATCCAGCAATACCTCCGGGGCCAGGTCGCCGTGTCTGCGGTCGACTCCACCAACACCCTCAAATACGCAACCGGAATTCAAATCGGCGGCGTCCTCGACGACCTCTACTACTATCCCGGCAAACTCGGCGTCATCTTTCATTGCGATGATTCGGAGACCGCTCCCATTCAGATCAAGCTGTGGGCTCCGACGGCGCAGAGTGTGTCACTCGCAATTATTCAACCAGGCAGACGACACTTCGCCGGCCGCTATTCTCCCCATGCAGCAGGCGAACGGCGTTTGGTTTGCGAACGGCAACCGCAACTGGGAGGGCAAATACTACCTCTACAGTGTCAGCGTCTATGTGCCGGGCGACCATGCCGTGGACACTAACCTGACCACCGACCCCTACTCGATCGATATCTCGCTCAACGGCGGCAAGAGCCGGATCACGGATCTCGATGCCGGCGCCACAAAACCTGCGGGCTGGGATGACTCGGATGCGCCCCCTCTCCACAGCGTCGGCGATATGAGCATCTATGAGCTTCACATCCGCGACTTCAGCATCAATGACAACACCGTGCCCGCCCAGGACCGCGGCATGTACGGAGCTTTCAACGATCAGAACTCGAACGGCATGAAGCATCTTCGTGCCCTGGCGCAGAGCGGGCTGAAGGCCGTGCACATCATGCCCTCGTTCCATTTCGCCAGCGTGAACGAAGACAAATCCACCTGGCAGACCACCGGTGATCTCACCATTGATCCGCCCGACAGCACCGACCAGCAACAGGCCGTCACCAACATCCAGGGCGCGGATGGCTATAACTGGGGCTACGATCCCGTGCACTACATGACGCCGGAAGGCAGCTACGCCGTCAATCCGGATAATCGCGTGCTCGAGTATCGAACCATGGTCAAGGGTCTTCACAGCGCGGGCCTGCGCGTCATCCAGGATGTCGTCTTCAACCACACCAATGCCTCGGGCGAAGGCGCCAAACTCCAATCTCGACGAGGTCGTGCCCGGATACTACCACCGCCTCGATGCAAGCGGCAGGCTCGAAACCGGATCCTGCTGTGCCGACACGGCCAGCGAGCACCGCATGATGGAAAAGCTGATGATCGACACTCTTGTGCTCAATGCGCGCGAGTACAAGATCGACGGCTTCCGCTTCGACATCATGAACTTCCACTTCACTTACAACATGCGGAACATCCAGCAGGCGCTTGCCGCGCTCACTCCGCAAAACAGCGGCGTCGATGGCTCGAAGATCTACCTCTACGGCGAAGGCTGGAACTTCGGCGACACGGGCAATGATCAGATCGGACCCAGCGCGCGCCAGGCCAACCTCTACGGATACGGCATCGGCACATTCAATGACCGCATCCGCGACGGCATCCGCGGCGGCGGTCCATTCTCCGATGAGCGCGTGCAGGGATTCGCCACCGGCCTCTTCACCGATCCGAGCTCCTTCACCAACAGCAACACCAGCTCATCCGATCAACAGAACCAGTTGCTGCAGGAGTCCGATTGGATCCGCGTCGCCCTCACCGGCAACCTGCGCGACTACACCTTCATCAACAGTTCCGGCGCCACCGTTACCGGAGCCCAGGTGGACTACAACGGCCAGCCAGCCGGATACACCAGAACGCCAATTGAGGTGATCAACTACTGCTCCGTTCACGACAATCAAGACCTCTTCGATGTAGTCCAGCTGAAGTCGAGCGAAACCGACAACATCGCAACCCGCGCGCGGCGGCAGGTGCTGGCCATGAGCCTGGTCGAACTTGGCCAGGGCATTCCCTTCTTCTACGCGGCCGACGACATGCTCCGTTCCAAGGACATGGACCAGAACAGCTACGACTCCGGCGATTGGTTCAACAAGATCGACTGGACCGGCCAGACCGCCAACTGGGGCATCGGCTTGCCAATCTCCAGTCAGAACAGCGGACAGTGGTCGTTCCAGCAGCCTCTGCTCGCCAACCCGGCCCTCACCCCGCAACCGGCGAACATCGCCACCACCACGGCGGCATTCCAGGACTTCATGCGCATCCGCTACAGCTCCGGACTTTTCCGCATGTCCGGCGTGTCGGATATCCAGCAGAACCTCACCTTCCTCAACACCGGCCAGAACCAGACGCCGGGGCTCATTGCCATGAAGCTCGATGACAATGCCGGCCACTACAGCGGTTTCAACCACGTTTTGGTCGTGTTCAATGCGACCAATTCAACCGTCAACTTCACCGATCCGCATCTTGCCGGTCTGCACCTGCATTTGCATCCGGTGTTGCTCAACTCTCTTGACCCGATCGTGAAACAGTCCACCTTCAACGGTCAGCAGGGAACCGTCAATGTTCCCGCGCTCACGACCGCGGTGTTTGTCCAGTAGACAGTCGCGCGATCGCACAAGCGCGGCGCTAGTATGGACACCTCACACCGGCCGGAACTCGGCCGGTGTCCTTTTTGTTTTGAGATCGGGCCGGCCTGAATCTGCGCGCGCTATTCCGGCTGTTTGTCCGTCAGTTTGTTGATCAGCAGGGGAGCGACCCAGAAACACAGAGCCACCACCACGCGCAGGATGGGATTGGGAACCAGGTTGACTCCGAACGGAGTGAAGACCACGACGATGCCCGCCAGCACCAGCGCGATCGTCGGCGCGAGTTCCCGTACCGTGCGCCAGTCGGGCAGATACCACGGCTGGGGAGGTTCGCGGAGTCCGGCTTTCTTGAGGATGACGGCAAGATACAGTGTCTTCGTCATCATCGGCCACGGTGTTGAGAGATTGTTCCCAGATCTCGTCCCTGCCCACCTTCTTGTCCAGTTCATACACGTCGCGAACCAGCTTTGTAATTTTCGCTTCGAACTTTTCGTCGTCGAAATCACGCTTGAAGACAGCCCGGGCTTCCAGGTCTTTTTGGCTGGCGGAAGCCTCCGCGAATCCAAGCATGGCAATCTCGACCTCGGTCAGAGGCACCTCCACTCGTTTCGCCTGATCCACGATCCGGTTGACAAGAAATCGCTTCGCCTTGACTACGGCCGAAGTGCTCATCGTTCTGCCTTCCTAAATGCGAACTAGGTCTCTCTGGATTTTGCCCGTCACCCAGGCCTTGCCGGGCCCCGTCAACATATCGACTTCGCTGCGCACGCCGAATTCCGGCAGGTAAATGCCGGGCTCGACCGAGAAGCACGTGTTGGGCAGCAGCAGCCGTTCGTCGTGCGTTTCGAGGTTGTCGAGGTGGGCGCCGGGCCCATGAATCTCCTGCGCGATATTGTGCCCGGTTCGATGGGTGAAGTACTCGCCGAATCCGGCCGTGCGAATGACCGCGCGGGCGGCATCGTCGGCCTCGAAACCGCGAATCGGTCGGCCTGCCGCAAACGCCTTCTCCACCGCGCCGATAGCAGCATCGCGCGCGTTGCGGACGGTCTCGAACACCTGCTGCTCGCGCTCGGTCGGTTCGCGGCCAACCACGCCCGTCCAGGTGATGTCGTAAAAAACGCTGCCCGGCTTGTTCAGCCGTCCCCAGATGTCGATCAGCACGAAGTCGCCCTGCCGGATAGGTGCGGTGTGCTCCGCTGTCGGCTCATAGTGGGAGTCGGAACTGTTCGCATTCACGCTGACATTGGGCCCGTTCTCCCACACCAGGCCCTCGCAGCGCATGGCATCGCTCAGAAACTGCACGACGGCGAATTCAGTCAGTTCTCCGGGACTCCCGGTAGCCGGCCGCAGCGTTCGCCCGATCTTGCGCCACGCCTCTTCGAGAATGATGTCGATGGCCTTCTGGGCCACGCCATGGCTGGCGATCTGCTCCTCGCTCAGCACCGCCTCAAACTGGCTCACCAGGTCCGCCGAACTTACGATCTGTTTGCCCATCCGGCGCAGGAATTCCACCGTCCCGGCATCCACCATCGACACGTACATGATGGCGTTGTCGGGCGAGTACTGCATGGCCAGGCGGGTGGCGCCCTTCAGCATCACTTCAAGGCCGGCAGCCAACTCCTGCCAGCTGGAATAGAGGCCTTTGCTGCCGGGCAGCGAATCGAGCCGCCCCTGTTCGATGCGGTGCACCAGTTTGCGCGCCTCTCCTTCGGCGGGCACGTAGTAGTACCAGCGGCGCGTGATGTGCGCCTTGGGGTCGAGGCCCAGAATGCGCTCGCCGATGGGATCACGATGATGATGGTCATAGAACAGCCAGCCGTCGTGGCCGGCCTCGCGCAGCGCAGACTGAATCGCGTCCAGGTTCATACGGGCATTCTATATGCGGTTCGAAGGTTGGGATCTGAGTCAACGCAGCTAGGGCGAGGGGGATCGCGCTCAGAAACCCCGTTCCAGGCGATAGGCCAGAACGTTGGGAAGACCGGCATCGAGGATACGGCGCTGCGTCTCGGCGACGTCATATGGAACCCGATGCCAGGTAAAAACAGATTGCTCGTCGTCATAGACGGCGAAGGCAGCCCGCCAGTCGGAATCGCGGGGCTGACCCACCGAACCGGGGTTGAGCAGGTAGCGATATCCGCTTCGAAGCTGCACCGGGAATTGTTCCGGCTCGCTGCAGAGATCGTATTCCGGCTGAAAACGCGTCTCCGTGTATTCGCCGGCGCCGAACCCCACCTGGCGATGGGTGTGGCCGAAGAATGTGATGGGGGAAGGCGCGGCCTGGAGCGAAGGCGAGGCGTCGTCGAGCGTGATCAGATATTCGTCTTCGTCGCGCGGCGAACCGTGAACGCAGCTCACCGCCGAGTCCTCCGGAGTCACCGGGCCCATGGCCAGATTGCGCAGCCACTCCCGGTGGTCATGCCTCAAGAATGCTCTCCGTCCACAAGATCGCAACCTTCGCGTTCTGGCTGAAATCGAACACGTCGAGCCCGCTGCACGCCCGGTCGTGATTGCCCCGCACCACGAGGCTGCCCAGAGATCGCACCCGATCGATCACTTCATTGGGACTGGCGCCGTAACCGATCACATCGCCCAGGTTCCAGACCACGTCATGGGGTGGCGCCGCAGCCAGAACGGCCTCAAGAGCTTCGAGGTTGCCATGAATATCAGAGAGGACGAGCGCGCGCATGGAGTACCTGGTTAATCCATCTATCCTAACCCTGCCCGCGATCGCCCATCTTTGCGGTTCGCTCCAGATTGCACAAAATTACGGCGCGCCTGCTGCCAGGCTGGCCGGCTACCAGCAAATACGGAGAAATAGCATGCCTTTGAGATCCATACGTGTTTCCTCGAGCATCGTTTCCTAAAACAGGCACGCACGGTCGATAAGCCTGTCAGCCCTTTCCGATGGCCAGATCATGCTCCTGGTACTCTGGTTGCTTCCAACCCGGTCCGAATTCCGATTCGAGTGCAGAATGCATACGCAGAAATCCAATCGCTAGAACCTGCGATCCGAAATAAACGAACGCCATTCCGGGAATTCCCGCGAAAATAAGACACCCAATGTAAACGAGGTTGGAAAACACAACCGGCAGGTAAAGCAGGAACAATATCTTTCCCAGGCGCTCCCGCGCTCGCTTGAAGCGGCGCCTCCCAAAACTGGTGCATGCGAACAGGGTGGCCGCGAAAAAAGCCAGTTGCACGACGACGGCAACTTTGGTGTCCCAGAGCATCAACAGGACGAAAAAAAAGATCCATCCAAAGTCGATGAACGTGAAGATGCTTGAGGCGACGGAGAGGTATCTGAGACCTGCAAGAACCCATCGCACGCGTCGCAGGAAAGTCTTATTGCAAAAACTCAGCACCCACGCTGCGACAGAGAGGGAAACCAGGAAATAGTAGTAGTTGGCCCCGAACGAATTGACGAAAAAATCATCGTCCGGCCAGTCCGCGTGCTTGACCAGGAGTTGATAACCGGGACGGATATCCGTTTTGTCGCTACTCCAGCGGACGGAAAATGCCGATGGCTTGGGGTAATTATGGCCACATCCGACCATGGACGTAGGAGTGGCCAGGGATAAAAATACGAACAGGGACCCGAGCCGCAGCGTCAGCGCGTGGCCAGGCCGCGCAAGAAGAGTCCGAAGCCACGCCAGCGCGCGATCCGTCCACTGGCGAAAGGCGTGAGGCGGAACCGTCGCTCCCAGCTCCACCTCGATTTCGCGCTGGAAGCCGGCAATCAGGCGACTTGTCAACAGCCCCGTATAGAAAGAGAAGCTGAAGATTCCCACCAGGAGAAGACCGACGTCTAAGGTACGGCTCGTGAGCGAACCGAATTTATCATCAACGCCGGAGGAGCCTCCGAGGCTCGTGACCTTCATCATGAGACATCCCAGGACCACCACGCCAAGCCAGAATGTCCATTCGATCAGTACTCCAGGGTAGCGCGAGTACGGCCCGTCCCGCGAACCAAAAGTCAGGCGATCGAGCACGGCGACGCGCTCGGAAGGCTGCATTCGATTCAGAGCATTCCCAAGGAAGACGACGATGCGCCGTTTTTCACGAAGGACCGCGAGATACATGTACCCGATCGCTATCCAGATCGGGGCACTGAGGATGATCAGGCGCAGATCGACGCTGATGTTGGTCCCGAGAACCGAAAAATTGACCGTGAAGAGCTGCGTGTATTGAGCCCTGAGTTGCGGCATCAAGTCGTTGATTCTGCCGTCTGGGTCGTCTGCGGAACTGACGCTGGGGGTCGACAGATAGAGGGAAATCGGGTCAAGAGCCGGATGGCGCTCTATCTTCAATTCCTTTAAGGTTGCCAATATTTTGTCGCGGGTGATTTGCGCCGCATCGTTGTTGTGACGACCCGCCGCGGTGGCAAACAAGACGATGACCACGACGAGAAGCGCCAGCCTGATAAAGGCAAATTGAGAAATCTGCTTTTCGAGCCGGGCATTCTCCTTGCGAATCAGGTCAAGATTCACGCTCGATGGCCGGCTATTCAAAGCCGTCGAAATCACCATCGAAAGGCGTGGATCCATGGCGGATATGGTAATCGATATTTAATCCGGGCCGGGAAAAGAAATCCCGGGCTCGCAATACCGAAGTGATTTCCTCCGCCAACCTCAGGTCAGCCGGGCCTCGATGCGAACTTCCGATCTCTTTCCGGGCGCGAGTACGCTACAGCGCCGCGAGAGCTTCCTGCTGGCCGGGGAAGAGGCCGGCGTACTTGGTGATGCCCACCATCGTGAACACCTTGGTGAAGTGCGGCGAAAGCCCGTAGGCGAACACCTTCTGGCCGGCGTTGGCGGCCTCGATCAGCAACTGGATGACCAGCGCAATGCCGCTGGAGTTGATGTAGTCCACCTTGCTGAAATCCAGCAGGATCAGCTTGGTGGATTGCTTGGGCAGCGCTTGATAGGTGCCCAGCACGGCCTCCTTCGAGGTGCTGGCGATGTCGCCCTCAAAGCGCAGGACACTGACCGGGTGCCCGGCCGGGGAAGTTAACTGGTCTACACGCGATTTGGTTTCGCTCTGCACAATCGATCGTCTCCGTATGTCTTGTTCTATTGAGAGGGAGGATCCAGCCGGATCACGAGCCGAACGTAACTGGCTCTCCCATTGGCGCCGGCCACCCATTCGGCCTCGTCCACCAGCGCCTGGATCAGAAACATGCCCATGCCGCGGGGGTCTTCCTCGCCGTGAATCTTGCGGTCGATGTCCACCTTGGGAGGCAGGCCCTTCATGCCCTTGCCGTCGTCGATGACTTTGACCTCCAGCGAACCGGGCCCGGCTGAGAGTACTACGCCAACGGACAGGCCTTCGTTCAATCGGTTGCCGTGTTCCATGGCGTTGATGCACGCCTCCGCGACAGCGGTCTTCAGATCCTCTACCCGGTCCTCGCGAAAACCCATCAGCTTGGCGACTGCGGCCGCGGTGCTCATGGCCACCTTTTCATAGCCCAGCCGCGAAGGCAGGCGCACCTCCACCGTGGTCGCTTTGACGGCGGTCTTGGCGCCGCTCATGCCGCGGACTCCGCGCTGCGGCAAAGCACCAATGCTGTCATGTCGTCCCCCTGCGGGCCGCCCTCAACAAACTCCCCGATAGCTGTCCACAATGCATCGAGAATATCATCGGCTTTGGGCGCCGGACATTGAGAAAAATGCTCCATAAGTCGTTCTGGACCAAATTCTTCATCCCCGCGGAAGGCTTCCGTAAGCCCATCGGTATAGAACAGCATCCGCGAGCCCTTCGGAAAGGAACACCGCTCGCTGGTATAGCGCATGCCCGGCAACATGCCCAGCGGCGTCCCGACCGATTCAAACAGGCAGGTGCTGCCGTCGGGGTGAACGCCGAATCCCGGATTGTGCCCGGCATTGACTACCTCAATTTCGGCCGACTGCGGGTACAGCCGGAGGAAAATGGCCGTAACATACTTTCGCCGCGCTTCCTCGCCGTCCATCCAGTGATGCTGATTCATGCGCGTCGCCAGTTCATCGAGGGGCACGTCATCGAAAGCCATGGCCCGAAATGCGGATCGGAAGCTGGTCGACATGATGGCGGAAGCCAGTCCCTTGCCGGCCACGTCGGCCACGGCCATGACCACGCTTCCATCGGGCTGGGTGAGAATGTCAAGGTAATCGCCCCCCACTTCGTAGCAGGTCATGGAGCGATATCCCAGCGAGTAGCCCTCGATCCGGGGCAGTTCCTGAGGCAGCAGCGAGCGCTGGATGTTGCGGGCCGCATCCAGATCCTGCTGCACGCGGGCAAACTCCACGTTGCGCTTGTGGTTGCGGGCGTTTTCGAGAGCCACCGCGGCCTGCAGCGCCAGTCCTTCGAGGAAGTCGGCTTCGTAGATGGTCAGCGGCCGATCCTCGGGAGTCGCGACCACCAGCTCGGTCATGCGGCGGCCATCGCGATCCGTCAGCGGAAACACCGGCACGATGGGGGACGACGGGGAGACGCCGTGCTCGGCAGTCTCGCCCGCCGGAGCGGCAGGCACGGGAATCCAGTCGATGCGGGCGCCATACGACAGTCCCGTACTCGGAAACGCCGCGCCGGCCATCTCCAGTTCCCGCACCACGATGCGCAGCACCGACTCCAGAACCTCCTCTTCGCGGATGGTCGAGTGCACCTGCCGCGAGGCCTCGAGCAGGGCCTGCAGGCGGAATACCTGTTGCTGTAAGTCTATGGTTTCGTTGTTCCCGGGAAGCTGAATTCCAGCCGCCATCGCCCACCCCCGTGGAATCCCACTCTAACACGGGACTTCAGCGGTTTCCTCGCGCTCCCAATTGCCCTCGCAGGCAGGCCGTCCCACAGCTTCACAGTTCCTGCGGGCGTCGGCGGCGAACGCCATTGCTGCAGCGTGACTTACGTCCGGCCTCGCAGTTGCACAGGAACGCAGAATCTGTGCCACTGTGAGAGTCTCGACTGCAAGCCATTGATTATTAGATAGTTAATGCGTCCTTCACAGTTACACCTGGAAATATTGCGTATTGGGGTATACGTTTTTGCCCAACCAACACGAGTAACCAGCACAAATAGAATGATTTGCAACCACTCTCCCGCGAAAAATAACGGCTCTAAACCCCGGTTTTCTGGTTCCAGAACGGTCATTTAACGTCAACATTTTTGGCTTGAGCCATTGTCATCCCCGGCTTCCAGAAAATTGCATGCCTGATCCCCGGATTCATTGTGCCATTTTGATGGGCAATTTCCTGCCAAAGGGCCTCCTCGAGCGGCGATGAGGACGGTTGCCAATTTTTGCCAACCAGGACTACCCAAAGTGCAGTTGTACTTACTGTCCGCTTCGAGGTTGCTCCGAGCGAGTCATTTATCCTTCCCTCGATGCGCAAGACCCTTTCCGTGGCCATGATTGCGATGAACGAGGAGGCAAACCTTCCTCGCACCCTCGAAAGCGTCAAGTGGGCCGACGAGATCATCGTGGTCGATTCGGGCTCGAAGGACCGCACCATCGAAATCGCCGAGTCGTTCGGCGCCAAAACCAGCTATCACGCCTTCGGCGGCCACGGCGAACAGAAAAATGTGGCTCTCGACCTCTGCACGTCGGACTGGATCCTCCTCCTCGACGCCGACGAAGTTCTCACCCCGGAGTTGCAGGAGGAAATCCGCCAGACCCTGTCCGGCGGAGCCGAGGTACGGGGCCTACTGGATTCCGCGGCTGAACCTGATCCTGGGGCGCTGGATGCGCCATGGCGGCTTCTATCCCGACCGCAAGCTGCGCCTGTTCCGGCGCGGCGCCGCCCGCCTGAGCGAAGGCGTCGGCCCCCACTCGACGCCGCAGTTCGACGGGCCGCGCGGCAAGCTCAAGCACGACATGCTGCACTACGCCTACCCCACCATGGGCGTGTACCTCGAGCACATGAACCGCTACAGCACCGAGATTGCCCACCTGCTGCACGCGAAGGGACGCGACAGCCGCTCCCTCCCGGCCTTTGTGTGGAATGCGGTGCTGAATCCCGCCGCGACGTTTGTCTACAACTACCTCTTCCGGCTCGGCTTTCTGGATGGCCGCGAAGGCCTGCTGCTGCACCTCAACCACTCCGTCTACATCCACTGGAAGTTCATCAAGGCCTGGTGGCTGGGCCAGGGCAAGCCGATCAAATGACAGCTTTTAGCCTTTGGATCAAACGGAGGCAACCCATGCTGATTACGAACAAATACAGGAGCAGCAAGAAAGTGACAACAGAGTGGAATCTGCACGACGAATTCGCCATTTGCAGATCTAATCGGATAAGGTGACTGCTGCCAACAGAAAACGGCACCATCAGACACTGTGCCCTGTTTGCGGGGCGCAGATTCAAAAGACTGGCCGCGGTGGCAGACGGAAGTATTGCTGCACAGAATGTGGGGCGACGCGGAACAAGGCGCTTGTTTGTGCGTTCTGCAATTCAAGCCGGGTCTGGCAAGGAAAAGGCGGCGCCGCCTGCATTGGTTGCGGAAAAAAGCACCAGAGCCTCTGAGCCCGCACCGAAAGGCGCGCTCCCTTTGCGCCGGGTGCACCAGATTCGGGGCCCCCACAGGCCGGTCTTCGGCCATTGGGTCGACGTTTTCACGTTTTTGGAGACCAGGGAAGCACGGAATTCGGCCGGTCTTCCGCCTACACCCGGCCCCCCTCTCGCGAATAATCCCCGCTCTTGCCTCCAGTTTTCGTTTCCAGCTGCACATTCCGGATCACAATAGCCTTGTCCAGCGCCTTGGTCATGTCGTAGACCGTCAAAGCCGCCACCGACGCCGCCGTCAGCGCCTCCATCTCCACCCCGGTCACGCCCACGGTCGAAACCGTCGCCGTAATGCGCACGCCATCCCCTTCGATCGCCGCCTGGACGTCGACGTGCGTGAGCGGCAGCGGGTGGCACATGGGAATCAGGTCGGCGGTACGCTTGGCCGCCTGGATCCCGGCAAACCGGGCCACTTCCAGCGGATCGCCCTTGGGATTCTCAGGCAGCGCTGCGATCACGGCCGCCGAAAGCTCGACAAAGGCGGACGCCGTGGCCGTGCGGCGCGTCGGCTGCTTGGCGCTGACGTCGACCATGCCGGCCTGTCCTGATTCGTCGTAATGAGAGAGTCGGGTCTGCGCGGATTCTGGCATGAAGTTTCCTTAGAACAAAAGGATACGGACGGTTGCGCCCGCCTTGAGACGGTCGGTGCCTTCGGGCACGACCAGAAAACAGTTGGAACGCGAGAAGGAGGTAAGATCCCCCGAACCCTGCGAAGGAACCGCCCGGACCTCGGGAGGCTGCCCGCCCGGCGGGTTGAAGTTGCAGAACGAGGGCACAAAGCGCGTCAGCTCGGGCTTACCTTTGATCTCCTTGGCGAGATGCGCCAGGGCAAAGCGCGGCCTGGACTGGCCGCCGCCCGACAGTGCACCAAGGATCTGCGTGCCAAACAACAGAAAGGTGCACGCCGACGAGATGGGGTTGCCGGGCAGTCCGAAGAACGGCAATACCTTCTGCGTCGTTCGTCCGGCGCGTGTCGCAACGTCTTGGACCACTTCGCCGAATACCAGGGGTTTGCCTGGCTGGATGCGCACCCCGGTGAAGTGGGTGCGGGCTCCGATCCTGGCCAGGGCCGGCTCCACCAGGTCGAATTTTCCTGCGGAAACTCCCCCGGTAATCAGCAGGAGATCGGCGGCCACACCCGCATGGAGCGCCTCATCGAGAGCACTGTCACTGTCCCGGGCCGTGGGCAGAAGCCAAGGCATGCCGCCGGCCTCTGCCACGAGCGCCGCCAGCATGATTCCGTTGGAGTTGCGAATCTTGCCTGGGCCGGGGACAGACGCCACGGGAACAAGCTCGTCGCCGGTCGTGAGGATGGCCACGTGAGGACGCCTGAAGACCTTGACGGCGGCATGGCCGCAGGCCGCCGCCAAAGCGATGTGCTGCGGGCCAACGCGCAGTCCCGCCGACAGGATTTCGTCTCCGGCACGGGCCTCAGCGCCCTGCAGAACGATGTTTTCGCCGGCCTCCAGGACGCGAGGCTCCCGAAGCCGGATTTTGCCGGGCGCTCTGCCGGTGCGTTCGACGTGTTCCAGCATGGCCACCGCATCGGCGCCTGCCGGAACCGAAGCCCCCGTCATGATCTCCCACGCCGAACTCGCCGGCAGCGGACCCGCCGGAGGCTGGCCCGCCTGGATCGAGCCCGCAACTTTCAGCAGCTTGTGGGTCGAGGCTTCGGCAGCACGGCAGGCAAAGCCATCCCGAGTGGAGCGGGGAAAAGGCGGCTGGTCGCGATCCGCATGAAGCGTCTCGGCAAGAATCCGCCCGCCTGCTTCTTCCAGCTCAACTCGTTCGGTTTCGGGTCGCCGGGCAAGCTCGGCGGCGCGCTCAGCAACAATGGCCGCGGCTTCCTCATAACTGGGCAGAGCACCACTCATGAGTGGGATTGTAGTGGACAGGTGCCCGATGTCAGGTTCCGGGCGCAACGCGGTCCAGGCGCTACGATGAACCCATGCCACAAGCTGTCGAAAAAAGCGCTTCGATTCTGGACGGCATTCATGTGCTCGATGGCGGCCTGGCCTCGGAGCTCGAATACCTGGGGGCGCGCATCGATGGACCCCTCTGGTCGGCGCACGTGCTGGAGGAAGCGCCGGAAAAAATCGTAGCCGTGCATCAGGCCTACATCGAGGCCGGAGCCGACTGCATCGAGACCTCGAGCTACCAGGTGTCGCGCATGGGTTACGCCGAAATCGGACTCGGTCCGGAGCAGGCCGATGCCGCGCTGCTCCGCTCGGTGGCGCTGGCTCGCCAGGCCGCGGATGCTTTTCCGGAGCGGCGGATCGTCATCGCGGCGTCGCTCGGGCCCTATGGAGCCGCACTGCACAACGGAGCCGAATACCACGGCAACTACGCCCTCACCCACGCGGAACTGGTCGAGTTCCACCGCCAGCGGATCGAGGTTCTGGCCCGCGCGAGCGAAGCCGACCGGCCCGACCTGCTGGCTTTCGAAACCCTCCCCTCGCTCGATGAAGCGCAGGCCATCGGCGAGGCGCTCGCTGCGTGGCCGGGCCTGCCGGCGTGGTTCAGTTTCACATGCCGCGATTCCGCGCACGTGGCTCACGGCGAACGGCTCAGCGATTGTGCCGAGGCCGTGGCGAGATTTCCGCAGACCATTGCCATCGGAGTTAACTGCACGGCTCCGTCACTCATTCCCGCGCTGATCGGCGAGCTGCGCGCCGCCACCAGTCTGCCGATCCTTGTATATCCCAACTCCGGCGAGGGCTGGGACGCATCACGGCGTTGCTGGACGGGCAGCAACGATCCGGCAGGCTATGGTTCTCTGGCGCGGGACTGGTTCGCCGCGGGTGCGCAGATCGTTGGCGGATGCTGCCGGACGCGGCCCGAACACATCCGCCAGGTGGCCGACGCCGTGATCCGCAGTTAGCCTCGGCCCGAAAATGTGCCGCTTTGGCCGAGGCGCTATATTTAGAATCTGACTGCGAAGAACGACCCATCTTTCGGCGAGAACTGCCGATTAGGCGGCCCTGATGAAAGCAAAGAACCTCGACCGCCGGAAATTCCTGGCCGCGCTGGGCTCAGCCGCCGCCCTGGCGTATCGTCAGCGCGCCTTCGGATGGGAAAACTCCGCCGGCATTTGCCGGCCAACCGTCGCCGCCCGCTCCGGACATCGCCCACGACCCGCTGCGCCCCGCCTGCCACCTGCTTCCGCCCCACAACTGGATGAACGATCCCAACGGACCCATCTGGTGGAAGGGCAAGTACCACCTCTTCTACCAGCTCAATCCGCACGCCGCGGTGTGGGGCGACATGCACTGGGGCCACGCCGTCAGCCCCGACATGGTCCACTGGCACCATGAGCCCATTGCGCTGGCTCCCACGCCCGGCGGAGCCGACAGCGAAGGCTGCTTCAGCGGGTCGGCCGTCGTCTACAACGGCGTCCCAACCTTTATCTATACCGGGGTCCAGAACGCGCCGCCTGCCGAGGTGACCATTCGCGACGGCAACGACAAGCTGCGCGAGACGCAGATGCTCGCCACCGCCGAAGACGACGGCCTGCTGCGCTGGAAGAAGCTCGAATCGCCCGTGATTGCCACGCCTCCGCCGGGCATGCAGGTGACCGGCTTCCGCGATCCGTGTCCGTGGAAGGAAGCCGACGGCTGGTACCTCGGCGTGGGATCCGGGGAGCGCGGCAAGGGCGGCTGCGTGCTCCTCTACCGCTCCCAGGACCTGCGCAAATGGGAATATCTCCATCCGCTGGCCTCCGGAATCCCCAACGGCAAGCAGGCCGCCAATCCCTGCGACACCGGGGAGATGTGGGAGTGCCCCGACTTCTTTCCCCTCGGCAAAGAGCCACTATCTTCACTACTCCACCGAAAACAAGGTGATCTGGACGACCGGCGATTACGATTCCGCCGCGCATACCTACAGCCCCAGGCGGTCGGGCGTGCTCGACCATGGCGCCTACTACGCGCCCAAAACCTTCCTGACCCCCGATGGCCGGCGCATCCTGTGGGGATGGATCCGGGAGACCCGTCCCGAGGCCGAGTTTGCCGCTGCGGGCTGGTCGGGCTGCATGTCGCTGCCCCGCGTGCTGAGTGTGGGCGAACAGGGCCAGCTCGAAATGCACCCCGCCCCGGAAGTGGAGAAGCTGCGCGGAACCGCTCAGAAAGCGGACGTTGACTCCGCCACTCCATTCCGCGCCAAGCTCGCCGACCTGCGCCATGAATTGCGCGTTCCCATCGACTTCTCAGCGCGAACGGTGACGGTGCGTCTGCTGGTGTCCGGGTCCGAGGCCTGGCAACTCGCGGTCAACGTCCCCGGCGATTCCATTCACTGCGGCGAGATCGGCATCCCGCTTCCTTCGCTTCCCTGGCCGCGCCCCACCCTGCGCATCTTCCTCGATGGCTCGGTGATCGAATCGTTCATTGGCGGGCGCGAGGCGATTACCAGCCGCGTCTATACGCTGAAGCCGGGCGAAACCGAACTCGAGGTTTCCGTCACCGGCAAGGGTCGCATCGGGGTTGATCTGTGCCCCCTGCAGGCCATCTCGCCCGACCGGCTGACGACATAACGCTGCCCGAGACTCCGCTATAGTTTCCCAGAGGCCAGAACTACATGACACTCGATCGTCGCGGCTTTCTCACCGCCTGCAGCCGCGCGGGCATCACGTCCGTCTTGTTTCCCGGCGTTCTCTACACCCTCGCCGCGCAGGCCCAGGAATCTCCCAACACCGACCAGTCCAAGCCGCCGAAGTTCACGCCGGAGATGATCGACCAGGCGGCGATCCTCGCCGGCATCGGCCCGTTCACCGCCGAGCAGAAGCAGATGATGATCGACGGGCTGGTCGATCAGAACGGCTCCTGCAAGGCCATCCGCAAGCTGAAGATCCCGAATTCCGTGGCGCCGGCGTATGTGTTTCATCCCCTGCCTCCGGCAAAGCCGATTGCTGACGACGCGGACAATCCATGCAAGTCGGAAGTCAGAAACGAAGGCGGCAGCATACTGTTTCACCTCCCGGACCCCCCAGCGCGGATCGAGGATGTTGCGTTCGCGACTGTCCGTGACCTGGGCCTTTTGCTGCTGAACCGCAAGATCACCTCGCTCGCGCTGACCCAGATGTACCTCGACCGCCTCAAGCGCTACGATTCGAAACTCCACTTCGTCATCACCCTCACCGAAGACCGCGCCCTCGCGCAGGCCAAAGCCGCCGATGCCGAAATCGCCGCCGGCAAATATCGCGGCCCGCTGCATGGCATCCCCTGGGGTGCGAAAGACCTGCTGGCCGTGAAGGGCTATCCGACCACCTGGGGCGCGGGTGGCTTCGAGCATCAATCCTTCGATGAAGACGCAACCGTCGTCCAGCGCCTCGACGCCGCCGGCGCAGTGCTCGTGGCCAAGTTCACCCTCGGCGCTCTCGCCATGGGCGACAAGTGGTTCGGCGGCCGCACGCGCAATCCCTGGAATCCCGAGCAAGGCTCCAGCGGATCGTCGGCGGGCTCAGCCAGCGCCGTGTCCGCGGGATGCGTCGCCTTCGCCATCGGATCGGAGACGCTGGGCTCGATCTCTTCGCCCTGCACACGCTGCGGCGACACCGGCCTGCGACCCACATTCGGCTTCGTCCCCCGCACCGGCGCCATGGCCCTCAGCTGGACCATGGACAAGCTCGGCCCCATCTGCCGCTCCGTCGAAGACTGCGCCCTTGTTCTCCAGGCGATTCATGGACCCGACGGCAAAGACGCATCTGTCTATCCCGCCTCTTTCGACTGGAATCCGGGCTTCGACTGGCACAAGCTCCGCATCGGCTATCTCAAAAGCGCCTTCGACGAACCCAAGCCGCTCGAACTCAAAGACGCCCCGGCCACAGAAACCGCCGAAGAAAAGAAAAAGCGCGAAAAGGAAAACGAGGACCGCAAGACTGCCCGCGCCCGCAGCGACTACGATCGCCGCTACGATCTGGCCGCGCTCGACAAGCTCCGCTCCATGGGCGTGAGCCTGATTCCGGTCGAACTTCCCAAGCTGCCCTACGGCGCCATGACCCCGCTCCTCGGCGCCGAGGCCGCCGCCGCCTTCGACGACCTCACTCTGTCCGGCCGCGACAAGCTGCTCACCGAGCAGGGCCCCGACGACTGGCCCAACGAATTCCGCGTCGCCCGCTTCTATCCGGCCGTCGAATACATCCAGGCCAACCGCGCCCGCACGCTCGCCATCCAGCAGGTTTCAGCGCTGTTCGAGCAGGTGGACATCATTGTCACCCCGACCAGCGGCGTCCAGCTTGTGGCGACCAACCTCACCGGACACCCGGCCATCATTCTGCCCAACGGACTGCGCGGCGACGACGCGCCAACGCCGCCGAAGGCGGACGCCGGCGATGACGACAACATCGGCGGCCCCGGCACGCCGGTTTCGCTCACCTTCCTGGCCGGGCACTACCAGGATGCAAAGCTGGCCGCCTTCGCCAGGGCCTATCAGGAAGAGACCGGCTTCCATAAGGTGCATCCGAAGCTCGATTGAGTGGCGGACTGAAGTTTCTTATGCGTTCCGAGCAGCCTGGGTGCTAGACTCTCGCCTATGGCAAACGTCATTTACATTCCATGGAGTCTGCCTGACGCCGCTGAGTTCCTGAATTACTCCCAACAGTGGGTCGCAGCCGATAACGCCGCCAAGACTAAACACACAAGGAACTGGCAAATCGTCAAGCATGGCGATCCGGGTAGTCCTCTGAGCGGACTGTCGGCAGGAAGCACGATCTATGTTCGGGGCCATGGTGCTCCCGGTGATCACGAGCTTGAAGCCACTGACACTGGAGCAGGCACGATCAGCTACGAAGACGTCTGCGACCGAATGATCGCGGATGGTCTCAAGAAATCTTTCCTCGGCACCATTAAGTTCGCCACTTGCAACAGCGGCGTTCCGACAGTTGGGCGCCAGGCCTTCGCCGCCAAGTGTAGCCAGTACTTCCGGTTCAAAAAAGGCTACCTGCTCATCTCGTTTGTCGGATACATGGGTTCCATTGATTGTGAATATGGTGATGAGGGTGGCACCACTAAGCATGAGCACAAATTCGTGACGATGCTCGGCCGGGAAGTGAAGTCGAAGTGGGCTCAGTTCCGATTCTGACTCTTCCCGTCAAAATGAGGCAAGCCTGCGGACGTTGTTTCGCAGGCCCGCTCGTCGCCGGCGCACCGCATTGCCGGGATTCTACTGTCGAAATGTGAGTCGAGAGTGAATCGCCCCAGCCACTCGGGCACGCGGATTCGGACTGCTTGTCCAGCTGTCAATCGCCGCCTGAGGGCTGGCTGTACCATCTCGCTATGGCGCTGGTCGAGGTCGAATCCGTCAACAAAAGCTATCCGCGGCGTGTGGGGCTGCACACAGAACTGCGTCCCGTGGTCGAGGACGTCTCGTTCACCATCGAAGCCGGAGAGACCCTGGGTCTGGTGGGCGAGTCGGGGTCAGGGAAGACGACCGTCGCGCGCATGATCCTGGGGCTGGTCAAGCCGACCGCGGCCGGGTGCTGGTCGATGGCGTGGACGTCGCGGCCGCTTCGGGAGAGGAACTGCGCCGCCTCCGCCGCCAGATGCAACCCGTCTTCCAGGATCCCTATGCCGCCCTCAATCCCCGCATGACGGTGCGGGAAATCGTCACCGAACCCTTCGTGATTCACCGCATCGACGGCGCCCGGAATCGCGCCGCCCTGCGCGCCCGGGCGGTAGAGCTCCTGCGCGAAGTGGGCCTCGACGAATCGGCCCTGGATCGCCATCCGCACGAATTCTCCGGAGGGCAGCGGCAGCGCATCAACATCGCACGGGCGCTCGCGCTCCGGCCCCGGCTCATGATTCTCGACGAGCCGGTTTCCGCTCTTGATGTCAGTATCGGAGCCCAGATCGTGAACCTGCTGCGCCGCCTGCAGCGCGACCGCGGGCAGGCTTACCTGTTCATCTCGCACTCCATGCCCCTGGTGCGCTACCTGAGCACGCGGATTGCGGTCATGCAGCACGGACGGCTGGTCGAAACCGGCGAGGCCGAGGCGGTGTGCGCGTCTCCGCGAGAGGCGTACACGCGCCAGCTTCTGGCCGCCACGCCGGAACTGCCGGACTGGACGGACGCGCCTGCCGGCGCGGCTTGAATTCTCGTCCTCCGCCTTATTTCTGCGGCGGCGGGGTCGCTGAGGAACTCGGAGGCGGCGTGGAAGGTTGCGACGTAGCTCCTGCGGTGGGCGGAGCCCCGGACGGATGGGGAGCAGCTCCCGGCATGCCGGCACCTCCGCCCATCGGCGGATGGCCCGCCGGCGTGGGCAGATCGGTCATCTCGACCAGTTCTACATCAAACACCAGGTCCGACTTCGCGGGAATTCCAGGATGATCCGCTCCCCGCTCCGGCATTTCCCGGGCGCCGTACCCAAGCTGCCAGGGGATGAAAATACGCCGCTTGCCGCCCACTTTCATTCCCGTAAAGCCCTGGTCGAAGCCGGCAATCATGCGCCCCATACCCACAGGAAAGCTGGCGGGCTCAGGGGGATTCATTTTGGGCTTCCCATCATCGCCGTTAACCGGCTTGCCGTCCTTGTCCATCACCGGCGTCGGATGCTTGTCCCATGAATCGAAGACCACCCCGTCCGCCGCACGCCAGCCGGTGTATTTCACCTTGTACATCTTCATGGGCACGGCATCGGCGCCGGTGCCGACCTTGATGTCCTGGTACCGCAGCGAAAAGGCGGTCTTGGGGACGCCCGGAAACGGGGTCACTCCGGGCGGATACTTGACCGGGCTGGCCGCCGCGGCTGCAGTATGTGTGCTCGCGGATGGTTTGGCCGCGGTCGTGGCCGGCTTGGCTGCGGTTTGAGCGTGGGCGGCCGCAGCAGCCGCCAGGCATAGGACAAGAGCAGTTGATTTCATCGACAAAACTCCAGCTTGACTTCTAGCGGGAGTGTATCAGGACGAAGCCGGCGCGAAGTTTGCTGAGAGTCAAGCGGCCGGACCGGATTCCGGTAAACCTTTATGGTTCTTTATGCCATGACTGGGTACAGTGGGGCATGGCTCCGTTCGTCCTTCCCCTGTTGCGCTATGTCTGGCTGCCGGTCGCCTCGTTCTTCGCGGGTGTGTTGAACACTATCGCCGGGGGCGGATCGTTTCTTTCCCTACCGGCACTGATCGCCAGCACCTCCGTGGCGGGAGTGGGCGCGGTGACAGCGCAGGCCACAAACACGGTCGCCTTGTGGCCTGGCCAGCTCACTTCGCTGGTGGCCTTCCGCCGCCAGCTGCGCTCCTACGGCTGGAGTCTTCTGCCCCTCGCGCTCGCTTCCGGAGCCGGCGGCTGGCTGGGCGGATTTCTGCTCCTTCGAACCGGTAACCAGAGGTTCCGCATCCTGCTCCCCTGGCTGCTGCTGTTCGCCGCCGTCATTTTCATGCTGAGCTTTCCGCTGGGAAAGTGGCTTTCCACCCTCTCCGACGGGCGGCGCTATGAAAAATTGCTTCTGGTGGGGATGGTTGTGGTCAGCGTCTACGTCGGCTACTTCGGGGCCGGGGGAGGCTTTCTGGTCATGGCCCTGTTTGGCATCTGCGGAATCCACAACATCCACGAGATGAACGCGCTCAAGGTGGTGACCGCGGCGGTCTCGATCGGCATCCCCGCCATCAGCTTCATTGTGGCCCGCCGCGTAGCCTGGCAGTTCTGCCTCGAAATGGGTGTAGTGGCAGCCCTGGGCGGATACCTGGCGGCGCGCTACAGTCCCCGCGTAAACCAGAAAGTGATGCGCTGGACCGTAGCCATGATCGGATTCGTAACCGCCGGATACTTCTTCCTGCCCGTGTCAGAACGCCGCCCCTCGGCACGTCAGTTGGCCCCAAATGTTCTAAGCATTCTTTGAATCACGTCGCCGTCGATTACGCAGGCCGGCATGCCAACGTGTTTCTCATGATCTACGCGGCAAAACATTTAATTTCGCAAGCGGCGCCGAGATGATCTTCGTGTTCGACGACCCCTGGCGCAAGTGCCTGGGCGATCTCGTATGCTTGTTCGGCAATTTGCTCGAGCGCTCGCCGCAATTGCCAATTCAAACCTGGCGGGTGCTTCCTTTGATCGAATCAGCTCGTACTGCGTGCGACAGAGTGCCGATTTGAATTGGTGCCTGCCTCGATGATCCAGCAGAATCCCCCTGGCATACCGCACTTCCTTTTTGAAGAGAGCGACCGTGCATAATCGCACCAGGCCATTTACGAAGCAGCCCAACTCTCCGAGTTGCAGAGACGGGGGCCTTTCTCTCAAGCTCAACCGTCAGAGCGGCGGAGTGCGTGATTTCGGCGGCCGCCGTGTATGTGACTTGCAGTGCGCTGTAAATTCTCACCGCGCAATCGCCCTTCAGCGAGTCACCTCCGACAAGCATTCCGGCGGCAATCAATGTACGGCCCCGATCAGCAATGCGGCGATTGAGGTTGGCCCACTCCTGGTCGTGCTTCCAAAAGAGCCGGCTGAATTTCAAGAGTGCCTAACTCGTACGACTTGATGGAGTAGTCAACCGCTCTTTGCACAAACATGGCCATTTTGAGCAAGTGGGATCGGGACAAATAACTGTGACGTTGAGTTTCCATGGCTCGATCAATCCCCCTCATTCTGGAGTGTACGGCAGAGGCCGGGGAGTCACCGCACGCCTGGCCAATCCTGGGACCAGCATCGGAACTCGCTCGCGATACCGCGCATATTCCGGGTGCACCTTCATCAGGTCGCGCTCCTCCCATTGAATTGCGATCAGGATGTACGCCGTGGTCATGACAGCAAAGAACAGGTGGGTGACCGTCATCGTGGGCGTGCACCAGAAGGCGAGAAACCAGCCGACATACAGGGGGTGCCGAACGATGCGATAGAGAAACGGCGTCGAGAACCGCAGGCCGGTCTGGGGCTGCCCCAGGAGATGCCTCCAAACCTGCCGCAGGCCAAACAGATCAAAGTGACTGATGGCAAACGTGGCGACCAGTACCAATGCCCAGCCGGATGCGAACCCCGTGTAGAGCGCGAGCTTTCCCGCCAAACTCTGAACGTTCCAGATGCTCCCTCCCAGAGGCTTCCATTGCCAGAACAGGAACAGGAGGGCAACGCTGCTGGCCAGCACGTAAGTGCTGCGCTCGATCGTGGCCGGGAGAATCCGGGTGACAACGCGCTTGAAAGCAGGGCGCGCCATGACGCTGTGCTGCACGGCGAACAGGGCAAGCAGTCCCAGGTCAACCAGGAGCGCAAATTGCGGTGGACCCATCGCTGCCGAGTCCATCGACTTGGGAACCGCGAAATTGCCAACGAATCCGGCGGCATACAGAAACGTTGCGAAGAAGATTACGTAGCTCAAAGCTCCGTAGAGGAAAGTCAAAACTCGAGTTGTCATGCTCGTGCTGCTCCTTTGATCTTGTGTCGTTGCGTGGTTTGGGGTGCCACGCTAGAATTGTGCGGGTCTGCAGCAGGACAAACCATGCTCCAGCGTCGGGAATTCTTGCCCGATCGTCCTGAGCGTGTGCATTGCTTTGCAGGTCTCACAGAAATCTTTGCCGTTCGTCCTCGAGGAGGCCCGATGGACGCGTTCTCTGAAATCCTGACCGGGGTCAAACTGAATGGAGCTTTGTTCTTCAATGCGGACTTTTCGGCTCCGTGGGGCTTTGCGTCTCCCGCCGCCCCGATGCTTGCCCGGGCGTTTGCGCTGAAAGCGCCCCACCTGGTGATCTATCACCTGGTGATTGAAGGCCGGGCTTCCGCACGACTGGAAGGCGGCCCATTGTTGAGCCTGGGGCCCGGGGATGTGGTCATCTTTCCCCATGGAGACCCACACCTCGTTTGGAGCGGAGAAGAATCGGCTGAGTCGCGGGAGAGCTCCGCAATCCTTCAGAAGGTATTGACACGCGACTTGACCGCCTTGCGCGCTGGGGGCGGAGGCAATACCACACGCTTCGTGTGCGGATACATGTCATGCGATCCGAACCTGAGCCGGCCGATCCTCGATGGATTGCCGCGGATCTTCAAGGTCAACGTCAGAACGGATCGCTCCGGTCAGTGGCTTGAAAACTCCATCCTGCATCTTGTCGAGGAAGCGGGGTCGGGGAGGGTCGGCAGTGAAGCAATGCTGGCCAAGCTGTCCGAGGCCTTGTTCGTCGATACGCTTCGCCGTTACGTGATGAGTCTGCCCGAACGAGAGACCGGCTGGCTCGCCGGCGCGCGCGACTCGACCGTAGGCAAATGCCTTGGCTTGATGCACAGCCGGGTTGATCATCCTTGGACGATTGCAGAGTTAGCGAATGAAGTTGGCATGTCCCGCTCTGCATTAAGCGAACGTTTCTCGCGCTACTTGTCAGAAGCTCCCATGACCTACCTGACCCGGTGGAGACTGCAGCTGGCTTCGCGCTATCTCACCAGGACGTCGAAGGGTGTGGCGGATATCGCGGCCGAGGTGGGCTACGAATCAGAGGCGGCCTTCAACCGGGCGTTCAAGCGCCAATTTGGTCTGCCCCCCGCGCGGTACAGGCGTGAAAAGAGGATCCCTCCGAATGACCCATCCACGGGGTCTGTTGCGACTGCGAGTACCGCTCCGGAGACATCTTAGCGCGATGCGCGGCCCAGCCGGCCAAACGCTGGCTGAGGCCAGATGGCAAATGAACTTGCCGAAAAACCAGACCGGTAGACAATCATGAAACCCATGCCGCATCTGGAGTAATCCATGCAAGAGGAACAAATACTTGAAGCCCTGAATAAGCACTGGCAGGCGTCGGCAGCCGGTGACGCAAACGCAGAACACGAAATTTATGACGACGATGCCGTTTGTGATTATCCCCAGTCGGGCGAGCGGATCCTCGGGCGAAGCAATTTACAGGCTTTGCGGAGTCATCATCCCGGCAAGCCGTCAGGCTTCAATGTCAGGCGAATTCAGGGAACAGGCGATCTCTGGATCACGGAATACACAATCACCTACCAGGGGCGGCCCGCATACACAGTGAGCATTATGGAGTTCCGCAACGGCAAGGTCGTGCACGAGACACAGTATTTCGCTGATCCCTTCGAGGCGCCGGCCTGGCGGAGCCAGTGGGTGCAGCGGATCGCGTGACGCCGT
>CAWEVD010000021.1:0-336065 GCA_963812485.1 uncultured Acidobacteriota bacterium | reverse complement strand
CGGCAGACCGAGGAGGCACCGAAGTCTCGATGGCCGTGTTGGCGGCCACATTCACCACGTCCATCGTGTTCTTCCCCGTCACGTTTTTCCAAGGCGTCAGCAAGTACATCTTCACGCCGCTGGCACTTGGAGTGGTGCTGTCCATTTTTGCTTCGTATTTCTTTGCCATGACGGTTGTGCCGCTCTACTGCGCCAGGTTCATTCGCATGCGCGACGAGAGCCACCATGCAGAGGACGCGAAGCAGAGCTTTTTCCGCCGTTTCGAACAATGGTTCAATGGAAAGTTCCAGGCCATGCTCAATTGGTATGAAGGCTTGGCCCGGCGGGCGATGCAAAGACCCGGGATTACCGCAATCGCAATCTTCGGCGGAGTAGTGCTGCTGCTCCTGGTGACCTTTCCGTTTCTCGGCCGCGCCTACTTCCCGCGCACCGATCCAGGCCAATTCATCATCAACGTGCGTATGCCAAGCGGTACGAGGCTCGAGGTTGGTAACGACTACATCGGCAAGGTGGAGAACATCATTCGCAGCGAGGTGCGTCCCAGGGACCTCGACATGATCGTGTCCAACATCGGCGTGTACCCGGACCTCTCGGCGATCTACACCACCAATGCGTCGATGGATACGGCGTTTGTGCAAACCAGTTTCAAGGAAGATCACGGTATCGGCAGCTACGAGTACATGCGCCGCGTGCAGGCAAAGCTATCGCGCGAGATGCCCGAACTATCGACTTACTTCCAGGCCGGCGGCCTTGTCGATTCCGTCATCAACCAGGGCCTGCCCGCTCCCATCGATATCCAGATCAAATCGCAGGACATGGATAAATCCTACGATCTCGCCCGCGAGCTTGCGGCGAAGATTCAGGCCATACCAAACGTGAGCAATGTGTACATCCCCCAGAGCATCAACTATCCCGGGCTGGAACTGAACATCGACCGCGAGCGCGCCAGCCTGATCGGGCTCTCGCGCCAAGGATGTGGTCGACAATGTGATCACCGCTCTCACCTCCGACGGCATGGTTGCGCCGAGTTACTGGATCGATCCAAAAAGCGGCAACAACTACATGGTTACGGTGCAGTACTCCAACCGCTGGATTAACAACATGTCGATGGAGGATCTGAAGAACATTCCTTTGCGCGGTGTTCGTCCGGGGGGCTATAGCCCGGCGCAGGTTGGCGGACAAGCCACTCCGGTTTCGGACGAGCTGTTCATGGGCGCGCACAAATCGGGCGATGTGCCGCTGGGAGAGGTGGCAGATATTCAGCAGATCAATACGCCGACCGAAGTTGATCATAGCCAGATTCGCCGCGTGATCGACATCTATGTGGCGACAAAGACCGAGGCCTTGCAAACGGTGGGGGCGCGCATCAATCGGCTGCTTGCGGACACCAGGCACGATCGCGATACCGTAATTGATGTGCGCGGAGCCGTCGTAAGCATGAACCAGGCTTTCCACGATTTCGGCATCGGTCTCATCATCGCGGTCCTGCTGGTCTATCTCATCCTGATGGCCCAGTTCACTTCGTTTATCGATCCGTTCATCATCCTCATGGCCATCCCGCCGGGCCTGGCGGGGGTTGTGCTCATCCTCGTGCTTACCGGCAGCACGCTTAACATCATGTCGCTGATGGGCGTCATCATGATGGCGGGCATCGTCGTGTCCAACAGCATTCTGATCGTCGAATTCACCAACACGCTTCACGAACAGGGAATGCCTCTGCTGGAGGCGACGATCCAAGCCTGCAAGGTCCGTCTTCGCCCCATCCTGATGACATCGCTTGCCACGCTCCTGGGCATGATCCCCATGGCCCTCGGCCTCGAAGCGGGAAGTGAGCAATATGCGCCTCTAGCTCGCGCCATCATCGGCGGTTTGGGCGTGTCCGTCGTTGTCACGATGTTCCTGGTACCTGCCGTGTATCTGATCATTCACGGCCGGCAGGAAAGAAACACGAATGTCGCGGAGGGCAGAGCATGAACGTCCACCGCTCTTTAAGTCCTCTCCGCGCCGCGATCGTGATCATGTTGCTATCGTGCTCCAATGCCGCTTTCTGCGGACAGAAGCCAGACCTGCCTGACGCGCCAACTCCGCGACTCCTCGCGCAGGCAGACCAGTCGCCTGCGGCTCCGGGGCAACAGCAGCCAGTTCCGCCAACGCAAGCAGCGCCACGACCAATGTGCTGCCGCCGCCGGCGCCGGCAGGACCAAAGGTCACGCTGGCAGATGCCGAACGCATGGCCATTCAGCACAATCCAAACGTCAGCATTGCCCATCTGCTACAACTTGCGCAAACGCAGGTTACGCGCGAAACGCGAGCTGCGGAATTCCCGACCGCTGTTGCGGACCTGACGGCAGTAGGCTCACATACTAACAGCCGTATTACTGCCGGGGCGATCAATAACCCGACGATTTATGACCGCGCTGCGGGTGGCCTGACCGTGGACCAACTCATCACGGACTTCGGCCGCACTCACAATCTGGTCAAGAGCGCGCAATCGAACGCCAGGGCACAATTGGACACCGAACGAGCCACAGCAGAAGACATCACGCTCGCGGTCGATCAGGCCTTTTACCAGGCGCTCACCGCGCAATCTGTACTCAAGGTTGCGCGACAGACCGTCGCCACGCGCCAGGCCACAGGCGAACAGATAGGCGCGCTCACGCAATCCAAGCTTCGATCGACCCTCGACCTCAGCCTGGCCAACGTGCAAATATCGCAGGCACAGCTTCTCGTTCTCGATGCGCAGAACGCACTCGCATCTGCAATGGCAAACCTGAATGCGATTCTTGGCTCCGAATCCGATACTCAGTATGATCTGGTTGACGAAACGCCGGCCATCCCTCAAGTCGCTCCTGCGAATCCTGAAGACCTCGTTCAGCTTGCTTTTCGCGCGCGCCCCGATCTAGCCGCGCTCCAGGATCGATCAATTGCGGCGAAGCAATTCAGCTCCGCCGAACATGACCTCATGCGGCCGACTATCTCTGCCCTTGCTGTTGGCGGAGGAACTCCGGTGCGCGCCGATGAAATCCTCTCCTCCTGGTATGGTGCTGCCGGAGCCAACATCAGCATCCCTGTCTTCAATGGATTTGAGTACACCGCACGCGCAAAAGAGGCAGACCTTCGCGCCAACGCAGCGCAGGAACAAGTACGCAATCTGCGCGACAACGTTGCACGCGATGTCCGCGCCGCAGTGCTCACTGCGCAAATCGCTTTTCAGCGAATCGGCGTAACCCAGGAGCTTCTCAATCAGGCAAACACCGCGTTAGAACTCGCTCAGGCCCGTTACAAGGTGGGCTTGAGCGGCATCGTCGACCTGACCCAGTCACAACTCGCCCAAACCGAAGCGCTGATCAGCCTGGCAAACGCGCGTTATACCTATCAGACCGCGCTCGCTGTCGTGCGCTATCAAACGGGACAGTAATCCGAAGTCGACATCCCGGCGAGAGGGAGAATGTGGGGTTCGATCGATATCGATCTGTCATGCGCGAAAGCCTGAGTCGGTCGGCGGAGGCCCCGAAAACGACCGCGGCGTCAAGGCTAGCTGAGGCTCGGGGGATGCTTATTCGTTATTTCGCCGAGGTATCGAAGTCCATCGGAAATGGGAAGCCGGGCCGGAGATCGAGACTAGCATTGATCTGCAGCACACTCAATGAACTGGCATCTACGGAGATCCTCCCAGCAAGGGAACGATGAGTCTGTTGATCCGTCTGTGGTTCACGGGGCCACCGCTCTCCAGGCCTTAAACCCGAATGGGTGCATTTTGTGGCGCTCAAGCGGCCTGGCGGGCAGTGAGGGAGATCCGCTGGGGAAAACGTCGCATTTTTACGAGCGTCAAGCCATCTCGCCAGCAATTCCCTCCAGTGTTGTAATGATGACTAATGACATATCTTGAGAATTTCCGGCTTGTCGTCTTTCGCGCCGTGGCGGAGCACCTCAGCTTCCGCAAGGCCGCTGAGGAGTTGTATCTAACCCAGCCGGCCGTCAGCCAGCAGATTAAGGCCTTGGAAGAGGATCTCGGAGTGCTTCTGTTTGATCGCTCCGGCACTCAGGCCAGGCTCACACCGACAGGTGAAGTTCTAGTCAAATACGCGCGCCTCTCGAATGAATTATTGGTTGAAGCCGAACACGAGGTCAGCGCACTCGCCGGCACCCATGCGGGCCTCCTGAGCCTTGGAGCTTCCACCACTATAGCGCAATACGTCCTGCCCAGTATCCTCGGTGATTTCTGCAAGCTCAACCCGCGCATCCATCCAACGCTCATCAGCGGCAATACGGAGCAGGTGGTCGAAGCAGTCCAAACCCAGAAGGTGCAGCTGGGGTTCATTGAAGGTCCGGCCAGAAGCCGGGAGATTCAATCGGAACCATTCCTGAACGACGAACTCGTACTGATAGTTCCAGCAGCCCATGAATGGTCCGAACGGCAGGTCATCGACCCCGGAGAACTTGCCGCAGTACCACTCTTGCTCAGGGAGCGGGGTTCTGGAACCCGGCGCATCATTGAACTCGCCCTGGAGCGCCACGGGATCAAGAAGACCAGTCTGCGGGTTGCAATGGAATTGGATTCAACGGAGGCGATCAAGTCTGCGGTCGAGGCTGGTCTGGGAGCCGGTATCCTCTCCAAATGGGCAATCGCAAAAGACACGCGCCTCGGTTCGACATTCAGGATCGTCGAGATAAGGTCAGTTCGGTTTCCCCGTCAGTTCTTGATCATCGAGAGAAAGGGTCCGCGCCACCAGGATCCGGCTTCCGAATTCCGCAGATTTGTACTTGCGAGGATTTCGTCCAAGGTCAGTCTTCCGCGCCCGGCGGCAATCATCAAAGCGTCCGATAAGGCCGGCTAATGGCACATTAGTCTTTCTGCTTGGACTTGCGCCTCCGGTGCCGTCAAGCTTGGAATGTGCCGAAAACGCTCTTTGTAATTGGATTGGCTGTGGCTGCAAGCGGGTTCATCTCGCCTCCGCTTGCGCTCGCTGCGGGTTTGTTCTATGCCATGCTCGTGCCCCATGCGTATCCTGCGGCCGCTCATCGAGTCTCAAAGATCCTGTTGCAAGTCTCGGTGGTTGCCCTTGGATTTGGAATGGATTTGCATCAGGTGATTCGCGCCGGGCGATCCGGCTTTGGCTACACGGCAATCAGCATTACCTTCGCGCTTGTTTTGGGGTGGAGTCTTGGCAAATTGCTGCGAGTCGAGAAAACGACCGCGTTTCTTATCTCTACCGGAACCGCCATTTGCGGGGGGAGCGCTATCGCTGCAATTTCGCCAATTACGGAAGCGAGTGAAGAAGAGATCGCGGTGTCACTTGGGACAGTGTTTTTCCTGAACTCGGTTGCCTTGTTCGCTTTTCCCGCAATCGGCTCCTGGCTTCATCTGTCCCAATCACAGTTCGGACTCTGGGCCGCTCTGGCCATTCACGACACGAGCTCAGTCGTCGGCGCAACGGCGCGGTTTGGCGCTCTCGCGCTCGCGGTGGGCACAGTAGTAAAACTGGCGCGCGCACTCTGGATTGTGCCGCTCTCGTTCGGAACCGCGATTGTCAAACGGAGCAGCGCGCGCATTCATTGGCCGTGGTTCATCCTTCTTTTCTGTCTGGCCGCTGTCGCCAACACATACATGCATTCCTTCGATCCGGTATACCCTCACCTGAAGCACTTGGGTGTGATCGGCCTGACGATTACCCTATACCTGATTGGAACCGGGCTCTCGCTTAAGACGATCCGCACGGTAGGTCCGCGACCTTTGCTACAGGGATTGCTTTTGTGGATCGCCGTCGGGGCCGGCTCTCTTACGCTGATTCGCCTGGGATGGATTCATTTGTGATCGAAGGCGCATACTGGCTATAGACTGCTTTCGGAACCTCCAACTAAACCTGCAGTTTGAGGACAGAATCGTGTCTGCAGAAATTATCCATCGGCTTCACTTCGCGTTTACCGTCACCTTCCACTATCTCTTTCCTCAACTGACCATGGGACTGGCGCTGCTGATAGTGGTTCTTAAGACCGTCGCTCTGCGCACTGGGAGTTCCGATTGGGATCGCGCTTCGCAATTCTGGGGTCGCATCTTCGGCATCAACTTTGTCTTCGGCGTGGTCACCGGAATCCCCATGGAGTTCGAGTTCGGCACGAATTGGGCCCGGTTTTCACGACTCTCCGGAGGCGTAATCGGGCAGCCGCTTGCCATGGAGGGCGTTTTCAGCTTCTTCCTTGAGTCTGCCTTTCTTGGACTGTTTCTCTATGGCGGAAGCCGATTATCAAAGCGCATGCACTGGTTTTCGGCAGTGATGGTCTTTCTGGGATCCTGGATTTCAGGGTTCTTCATCATTGTGACCGACGCCTGGATGCAGCATCCCGTCGCCTATACGCAGGTCGACGGTCATTACGAGGTAGTCAGCTTCTGGCAGTTGCTGCTGAACCCCTGGGGATTACTCCAATACATGCACAACATGACGGGTGCGGTGATTACAGGCTCGTTCGTGATGGCTGCCGTTGGTGCGTTCTATCTTCTCGAGGGCCGCAACCATCGGTTCGCGCAGATATTCCTCAAACCAGTATTGTTGCGGGCCTTATCGCGTCCATCGCGATCATATTTCCGACCGGCGACCTGCACGGGAAGTTCGTAGCGCACAATCAGCCTGCCGCGATGGCCGCCATGGAAGGCGTGTTCAAGAGCGAAACGGGAGCCGGCCTTGTCCTCATGGGACAGCCCAATGAGGAAACCGGTGAAATCGACAACCCCATCGTCGTGAACGACGTATTGAGCTTCCTCATCTACGGCACAACTAAGGCAGAAGTCATCGGACTCGATCGAATTCCTCGTGACCAGTGGCCCACGGCCCTGCCGCTGCTCTACTACTCGTACCACATCATGGCGGGGCTCGGAACTTGGTTCATCCTGCTTATGATCGTGTCGACTCTTCTCCTTTGGCGGGATAGGCTCTACAGCACCCGCGCCGCACTCTGGGCTCTGTTGCTCAGCTTCCCGTTACCCTACATCGCCAATACCGCCGGATGGATGACCGCTGAACTAGGCCGGCAACCCTGGCTCATCTACGGCCTTATGAGGACCAGTGAGGGATACTCGAGCACTGTCTCGGCCGGCAACGGATTATTTACGCTCCTGGGTTTCATGGGACTGTACGCCTTGCTGGGTCTTCTCTTTACCGTGCTCATGTATCGCGAAATCGATCGCGGACCAGAGCCACATACCACGGCCGCTGAGCTCGCCCACACTGCCGGAATGTAGTACCGCCAACGAGAGGAGCACACACATGGGATTCATCTGGTTCTGGCTGGTCGCGGTCATGATCGTCGGGTACGTGGTCCTGGACGGTTTCGATCTGGGCGTCGGGGTGCTCCACCTTTTCCTGGCGCGGAATGAATCCGAGCGCCAAGTCCTGGTGCGCTCCATCGGTCCGGTGTGGGACGGCAATGAAGTCTGGCTCCTGGCCGGGGGCGGCACACTCTACTTTGCCTTCCCGTTGCTCTACGCCTCGGCGTTCAGCGGCTTTTATCTCCCCCTGATGATCGTGCTTTGGCTGCTGGTGCTGCGCGGCGTCAGCCTCGAACTCCGCAACCACATCGATGTGGGTGTGTGGCGCACCCTCCTTGACGGCCTCTTGGGCATCGGCAGCACGTTGCTGGCGATCTTTTACGGGGCCGCACTTGCCAACGTTATCCGCGGTGTTCCACTACGTGCGGACGGTTACTTCTTCCTGCCCCTCTGGACCAACTGGAAAACCGGCGCGGCGCCCGGCATCCTCGACTGGTACACGGTGATTGGCGGCCTCGTCGCCCTTGTAGCCCTCACTCTGCACGGAGCTCTATGGCTCACCATCAAGGTCTCGGGCGAACTCGAACTGCGCGCACGCCGTATCGTCTACCCGCTGTGGAATACTCTGCTGGCTCTGACAATCATCAGCCTTATTGCCACGATTGCGGTGCGCCCGCAGACGCTCCAAAACTATTACCACTACCCGTTCACGTTCATTGTGACAGTTGGCGTGGTGGCCTCGCTTGTCGCCATCCGTCTCTGGAACCAGAACGGCCAGCCCGTCAAGGCGTTTCTGGCCTCGTCCGCCTTTCTCTTCTTCATGCTGGCCGGCGCGTGCTGGGGACTGTATCCAACGCTGCTACCTGCAACCACGAGTCCAAGTCTGGACATTACGCTTGACCGAGCCATTTCCGGACCCCACGCACTTGCCGTGGGTCTGGTCTGGTGGTTGTTCGGCATGGCTCTCGCCGTGTCTTACGTAGTGTTTGTCTACACGCGATTCAAAGGCAAGGTCGAGTTGAGCCACTGAGAAGGCCGTCGAATTATTGAGCCCTGTTATTCGTCTTTAGGTCTTCAAAACGGCGAGCACATAGGCGGGTTTCATCGGAAGCCTGCGAATCGCTTTTCCAGTTGCATCGTAGAATGCTGCCGCGATTGCCGGCGCAGCCAGCGCGTTCGCTGCCTCTGAGCCACCGCCGAATTTCCCAACCTTGGGATTGTGAATGAGCTCAACATTGACCTCCGGGATGTCGGCCATGGTGAGGATGGGATAGCTGAGCCAGTCGTCCTGGGTGACGCCGCTCTCGTCGATCATCACCTCTTCCAGCAGCGCAATGCTGATGCCCATCATCGCGCCGCCTTCCACCTGGCGCTTGAGGTGGGTTGGATTGATGACCACTCCGGGATCGACCGCCAGGGTGCACTTCTCAACCTTGATGACACCGGTCTCGGGCGTGACGGCGATGTGGCAGACGCAGGCCCAATAGGTTCCATCGCGCAGCATGAGCGAGACGCCGCGCCCGCGGACTGCCTCTTTCCCCGGTGTACTGGCGCCGGGCCGCGGCGATGGCCGCGTATCCCAACCCGACGCATCGCGCACCGCTTTCAGCACTCCGATGGCGCGCTCCTCCTTCAGGTTGTCGATGCGGAATTGAATGGCATCCACGCCCGCGAGCACTGCGGCTTCGCTGATCGCCAGTTCGCGCGGAAAGTTCTGCTGGAACTGCACCGGCGTGCGCATGCTGTGATCGCGCAGGCCTACGGCAATCGGCGACGCCTTCTGGCCCACCTGGAACGTGCCATGCCCGCGCTCGATCACGTTCGGAGCCTGGGCATAGAGCCACTCGTCCGAGATGTTGTTCATCGTCGAGGTGATGAAGTCGCCGTGGACATCGGGGGCGGGCATCGTGGGCAGGCCTGCGAGCACCGCCCCCACGGGCCGGTCGTCCTGCATGGCAGGCATGTAGTGATCGATCTGGTAGGCGGCCAGCTTGCCCTGATCGTCAACCGCCAGCTCGACATCGGAGAAGGAAGCGGGCGATTGCGTGGACCACTGCATGTCGTCGGCGCGCATCCACTGTACGCGTACGGGCTTGCCTACGGCCTGGGAGAGTAGGACGGCCTCGTCTTCCGCTCCGGCGTTTCCGCCGTTCGATCTTCCGTAGTGTCCGGGTCCCGGATATATGTGCACGATCACCTTGTCGATCGTGGTACCGAGCATCTTGGCAAGCTCGCCCCGCAGTTCCTGCGGATTCTGATTGTGCGTATGGACATGCACCATGCCGTCGGTTTTGACATCGCCCACTGCCATGGTTGGTCCAATGGGCGCGTGTTTCATGTACGACACCTGGTACGTGGCAGAGAGCTTCTTCTGGGCCGATCCCAGGGCGGCAGCCGCATCGCCCTTGGTCGCGGCGCTTTTCGTCACTGGGGTCGATGTCCAGTCGGAGTCTTTTCTCAGACACTCGTACAGCTTCGCGCTGCCCGGTAGCCCCTTCCAATCTGTCCATTTGGTATCGCCGGCGATTTGCTGCGCTGCCTGGATTGCTTCCCACTCTGTGGGCGCTACCACGCCGACGAGATTTTGCTTCACGATGACCTGGGCATTCGGATATTTGGTTTTGTCGAGCTTGCCGACGGAGACCAGAGTGGAGCCGAGTGTCTTGGGATGCACCACCCGTCCGTGGAGCATTCCGGGCAGGCGCACATCCGTGGCCCATACCGTTTTGGCAGACACCTTCTCCCGAATGGCGGAGCTGGGAAACGATTTGCCGATGACCGTGTACTCGCTCACGGGTTTCATCGGGGGATTGCCCTCGACGCTCAACCCGATGATGTTCGTGAGATCTCCCCGTACGGGAATCGTCAGGTTCAACTGCTGGCCTTTAATGAGGTCGCCGTAGGAAATGCTCTTGCCTCCGCCGGAGACCACGCCATCCTTGACGGTCAGCTTGTCTTTTGGCACACCCAGTTTTGTCGCCGCGAGATCAAGGAGTGCCTGGTAGGTATAGGCCGCTACCTTGCGGAGATTTGGGGTTCCGTCGTTAAGAAAGCCAAATGAGCCGCCGCCGTCGGGAGTCTGGTCGGTGGATCCGGTGACAACGGTGGTAATGGCCTCGAAGGGCATCGACAGCTCTTCGGCCACGATCTGCCGGTAGGAAGTATAGACCGAGCCCTGGCCGAAGTCGTTTTTACCGGTGCGAATAGTCACCGTGTTGTCCGGGTGGATTTCGAGCCAGGAACTAGCCAGGGAAGGGTCGAGAGAATTCTTCGCGACGGACGCTTTCGGCGTATCGCCGCGGAGACGGGCGGGGCCAACGACGCTGATGCCAACAGCGAGGATGCCACTTGTTCTCACGAACTGGCGTCGGGTGAGAGTCGCCCCAAACACATCGATCGACTGGGTTCTCTTGGTCGCCATCACTTACCTCCCCTTCGCCATGATCGCGGCAGCATGCTGCACGGATTCAATGACCGCCTTGTACGTTCCGCAGCGGCACAGAATCGGGGATACGCCGGACGTGGTGTAAGCCGCTTTGATCTGCTCCAGAGTCGGACTCGGATTGCCTTCCAGCAGTTCCGTCGCCTTGATCATCATTCCGTTTTGGCAGAATCCGCACTGAGGAGTTTGTTGCTCGATCCAGGCTTGCTGGACAGGGTGAAGTGTGGTCTTCACTTCCTCGGCCGAAAGGCCCTTTTGCTTTGCCCAGCGACCAGGCAGGCCTTCGAGCGTAGTGATCTCCTGGCCGGGAGCGACATCCGATAGAGCCGTAATGCAGGAACGTACTTCCTTGCCGTCAATTAGAACGGAACAAGCTCCACACTGCGCCAGTCCACAGCCGAACTGCGGACCGGTAAGGAGAAGATCATTGCGCAAAACGTAAAGAAGCGGCGTATCGCCGGGTGACTGGACCTCTCGCTTGACCCCATTTACCGTAATCGTGGCCATTGAGCGTTGCCTCCAATCTCTATTCCGAAATCAGACGACTCTAGGGAGTGGCAATACTTTAACTGCTGAACCCCTGATCGCGACAGTGCTTTTTGTTGGTGGAATCCATAATCAGTCGGCGGATCGCCGGTGACCAGGATCGCAGGTTGGTCCTGATGGATGCACTACCCTCCATCAACCGCTGGCAGAACATCGATGAGCGCACAACGGGCCTTTCCACCGATCCGCATTCTGGAAACGCGCCAAGGCGTGTAGTCGTCACACCTGATAGAGCGCCCTCAATTGCGCAGGAGCGCTGGAGCTTTTGATTCCCAGGGATCAGCAGATCACCATGTCCAGGCACCTTAAGTTGTTCCAGGCATCGAAACAGCTGCTCTCGTGTTCCTCAGCATTGATCCCTGGTTTGTTGAGCAGAGCTACGCTGGCGTGGCCCCGATCGATGCAATCTCCTTCAGGCTTTGAATCTTCATCGCGATGTTGACCGAGTTGCGACACTTTGCCGCGCACTCCTCGCAGTCACGGCATGCATCCAGACCCCTGCCTCTCACCATCGTTGCCAAGGTGCTGGCGGCGAGAGTGTGATTGGAATACTGGACTGTGTACATGTGCGACCGCATCAACGTGGGAATGTCAACACCCTCCGGACAATCTCCGCGGCATTCACCGCACTGCCTGCAGAACTGTGCCTCCGCAATTGTCCTTTTGTCTGCGACGAATTCGCGCTCCTCGGGTGTGTAGGCAAGGCTCGAAGCTACTGCGAAGTTCTGGTCGATCTGCTCGTAGCGCGTGTATCCCGGGATGGCTGTGGTGATAGCCTCGTGCTGCAAGACCCACTTGAGCAGAGCGGTCTGGCTCGCCGGAGTCAGTGCCTTACTCAAGCGCGGATCAGGCCTTGTCGGACCTCCAGCCTGAGTCTTCATAGCCACGATGCCAATGCCGCTCTTTGCCGCTGCATCGATCGTCGTCAACAGGCTTTCGTCATTCGCCACCGTGTAGTTGAATGCGATGAGAACGACATCGTAGGCTCCCGACTTCATTGCCAGCTTCAACGCAAGCTCGGGCTGATGCGACGAAACGCCGATGAAGCGCGTCTTGCCCTCCTTCTTCATCTGCGTCAACGCCTCAAGCGCACCCTTCAGAGTTGATGTCCGATTCGGAATCGGCAGCGTGATTGTAGAGAATGTCCACGTGATCCATCTGCAGGCGCTTCAGGCTGCCTGCGGAGACCTCCTGGAAGTGCGCCTTCACCTCAGCCGTGCTATAGGAGGACGGCCTGGGTCTGAGGCCCCTGCTCGCGGGCAAATCCAAACCCCGGCCTCACCACCTTAGTGGAAATGACCACTTTGTCGCGCAGCCCATCTCCTGGATCATATTGCCCACCATCTGCTCGTTGCGCCCCTGCTGATAAACAGCAGCCGTGTCGAAGTGCCTGATTCCCACCTCGTAAGCGCGCTTAACCAGTCCCGGCACATCGGCGTTCATCACGCCCATGCTCACGATTGGCAAAGTGATCCCCGTCTTTCCCAGTGTCCGGCAAATCGGCTTGGCGCCGCTCTTCGCTTGGCCCGCGTCCTCCGCAGCCTTCGGGGTCTGTCCGAGCAGAGGGCTGAAGTTTCCTATGAATTGCGAGGCAGCCAGACCGGCCACCGGCTTAACTATGAAGTCCCGGCGATTCCATGGATGAAGACTCTTCATCGTTTCCTCCTGAATCATTTGCTGCAATCATTTCAAGGCTGCTGCGACCTCTCTGAGCAGTCCTTCACCCGACGCTGTCGGATTCAGTAGCAGAATCACGTAGCGTCCCTCCGTGACTGCTAGAACGCTGCCTTCAAAGCTGTAGCTGGCTCGTATGGCGTCTTCACCCATTTCAGGCGCGCCTTTGCACTGCCCGGTCGTAACAAAGTTCTGCTTCAACTGCTGGAAGCGGCCGCTGGCGTCAGCGTCATCACGGCCAATCGTGACAAAGACTTTGTCTTCCTTGCCATCCAGTGCGTAAGTGGCCACATAGGCGGGACCAAGGAATGGGTGGCCCAGTGGATCGTTCGGCATGTACTGTTCCGAGTGCGCTATGCGGTTTTTAGCTGGCAGTCCGGCAAGAATGGCTGGGAAGGTAGGCTTGGCTCCAATTCTGGCTGAAATCGCTTGGGCAAGCACGTGCAGTTCCTTGTCCGCGTCTTCTCCGAAACCCTGCAGCTTCACGTAGAAGCGGTCCTGGAAGAAATTCAGGGCGCCCTTGTGGGCATATCCCTCGGCGCCGATTGAGATATAGGGTTCGTCCGGCGACCGCTCTGCGGCATACATCCCAAACGCGGTGTCCGCCGTCCCCATATCGAAAATATCCACTGCAATGTCAGCCGACTTGGAGCGCAGGTCAAGATGCAGCAGCGATCGGACTCCATAGAGGAGGAAGATGTCCGCTCCCCCATCCATGTACTCGTAGAGTTTCTCTGGAGTGTAAAAGCTCGGCGCTCCCTGTGACTTTGTTTCTGCCGGCAGTGGCTCGAGGATGAGCTTCAGCAGAGCCTGCCGATTCTCATCGTTTCCTGCCCCTTGCCCGCGTACTGGCTTGGAGCCAGACGCTAATACGAAGATGAAGAGTGCTACAAAGAACCGGCGGGTCATTGTCGACTTTCAGGCTCACCTGGCAACCCGATGTCTCTTCCAGGCTAGTGCCTTCTTACAGACAGATTTCTTGCCTCAACTATACGCCCGGTCTTGGCTGCAGAGTTGAACGATCCTGTCGATCGTTTGCAGATTTCTGCTTATGGTGGGGGTTTCACACGAGCGTCGCGCTAAGAGGTCACCTGGCTCTGCCGAGTAACCTGCCAGGTTTCACGCTCAGATTGCAGATTCCTCGCAATTCATTGCCCATTTCTCCCAGCAGGCAGCAAGAGTGACGCCGGTCACGGTCCGCAATCAACTCACCCGCGAATCATTTCAATGAGAGAACTTTGCCGGTCGCCGTGGCGTGAATCAACTTTCCCACGAGCAAGTTGCTCTCGGAGCGCACCGCGGCCCTGCCGCTGCGTGGGAAGGAATTTTGTGGCGCGAAGCAGATTGCCGCTTCTGCGGAGGATCTCGCAAATCTTCTTCCTCATTTTGTTCTTGGGGTTGCTTGTCTTCACATCGCTTCGTGCAACCGCCAGTGCGTCGGCAGAGATGCATCTGCGCGGTCCGGTGCGATTGTTCTTCGAGTGGGATCCTCTGGTCGCGCTTGTGAATGCGCTGGCTGGCCACGCGCTTTATCGCGGATTGCTGTGGAGCCTGGTCATTCTTGTCCCAACAATGTTTTTGGGGCGATTTTTCTGCGGCTGGATCTGCCCGATGGGCACCCTGCAGCATTGGGTAGGTAGTTGGCCATCGGAGTCCAAGCGCGGCAAGCAGCGCATTGATTCGAACCGCTACAAGCGCTGGCAGACGGTGAAGTACGTGGTCCTCCTGGCTGGTCTGGTGGCGGCATTCTTGGGCTCGGCTGTGATTGGATGGCTCGACCCCTTCAGCCTTTTGGTGCGGTCGTTTGGCCTTTCGCTCCTGCCGGCGTTCAATGCGAGCGTGCGGGCGCTACTTGCACCGATGGAGCAGAGCCATGTCGCGATGATCCGCACATTGGGTGAGGGACTGCACAAGGCCCTGCAAGTGGTCTTGTTGGACTTCCGTCAACCGCACTTTGAGCAAGGTGTGTTCCTCGGCGTTCTCTTCCTCGCAATTCTCTTTGCCAGCCTGAGCATTACACGGTTCTGGTGCCGGGCAATCTGCCCGCTGGGAGCACTGCTCGGCTTCGTCTCGCGGTGGAGCATTTTCGGGCTGCACAAAAAGCCCCAGAGCTGCGACAACTGCAACCGGTGCCTGCTCCACTGCCAGGGGGGTGACAACCCGATCGGCGGCGTGCCGTGGCGCAAGAGCGAGTGCCTGATGTGCATGAACTGCGTAGGCGCATGTCCGCACGACGGGCTGGAGTTTCGGTTCTTCCGCAATGAGGCGGAGGTGGCAACGCCGGACCTGGGACGGCGCAGAACCGTGACGGGCCTGGCTGCAGGAGCCGTTGCTGTGCCGCTGCTGCGGGCCAATGCTGGTTTGGGCAAGAGCCGCCATGAGCGTTTACTGCGGCCGCCGGGTTCGCTGGATGAGACGGACTTTCTGTCCCGGTGCATTCGCTGCGGTGAGTGCATGAAGGCGTGCCCGAATAATGCGCTGCACCCAACGCTCGAACAGGCTGGCCTTGAGGGCCTGTGGACGCCGACAGTCGTTCCCCGCATCGGTTACTGCGAGCCAAGTTGCACCCTCTGCTCCGAGGTCTGTCCGACGGGGGCCATCTGGCAGGTTACGCCCGCCGACAAGGGCTGGGTAGTAGGCACGAGTGAGCAGAAGCAGCCCATCCGTCTGGGTACTGCGTTTTACGACCGCGGTCGCTGTCTGCCTTGGGCGATGGCCACCGACTGCATCGTTTGCGAAGAGTGGTGCCCGGTTTCGCCCAAGGCTATATACGTGCAGGAAGCGCAGGTAGTGGACTCGGCCGGCATCGTAAAAACGCTCAAGCAGCCAAGGGTGGATCCGAGCCGATGCGTGGGCTGCGGCGCTTGCGAGTACGCCTGCCCGCTACAGGAGCATCCGGCCGTTTATGTAACCAGCATTGGCGAGAGCCGGTCGCCGTCAAGTCAGATTCTGCTCAACCGAAAATAAGGGGGTACGCAGTATGAGATTCACCGCCGAAAGAACACTTGCCGTGGCTGGGATGTTGCTCGCTGTTGTCGCAGTGTGCGTTGGATGCAAAAAGGCCGCGGTCGATCCCTTTCCGCCTACAGGTAGCGTAGCGGGATGGGAAAAGACCGGCGAGACCCGGACCTTTGCGGCAAAGGATCTGTACCAGTACATCGACGGCGACGCCGAGCAATATGTCACCGCCGGAGTTGTGACAACCTCAACGGCCGACTACAAGTATCAAGGCGGAATCGAGACTACGGTTGACATTTACACGATGAGCGATCCCGCTGGCGCGAGCAAGATCTTCGCGAAGGATCAATCCACCGACGGCAAGAGCCTTTCCATCGGGGACGCAGGCTTGTCGCACGCGCAGAGCGTGGTCTTTCGGAAGGGGCGTTATCTCGTGCGTATCGTTGCGTTCCAATCTGCGCCGGGTGCCACGGACGCGCTGCAGGCTCTGGCTCATGCCGTTGAAGCAAAGCTATAACTGGCCGGCCACGGGGCGGCCGTTTCTACTTGGAGGATACCGATGAAGAACCGCCGTGAATTCCTGAAAGCCGCTGCGACCGGTGCCGTGTTGCTCGGGGCCCAGGGCAAACTGGGACTGGCCGCCCCGCCTGACCAACACGAGGCCCACGCCGAAACCGGTAAGGCGCGCGTCGTCGTGGCGCGTGACACGGCGCTCCACGGATCTGCCGGAGAACTCGATGAGAAGCGCGTCCTCGCGCTGCTGGACCGGGCAATCGCACACTACACGGGCCGGGACAATCCCGTCGAGGCATGGAAGAGCATCGTGCCCGTCGGCAAGGTGATCGGCCTTAAGACCAATGGCCTCGGGGGCCGAGGAATCTGCACCCACGCGGCGCTGGTCATGGCGATAAGCGAGCGGTTGCAGCAAGCCGGAATCAAGCCCGGGGAAATCCTCGTGTGGGACCGCAACCGCCGCGATCTGGAAGTTTGCGGAATTGCCATTAACACAGACCCGGGCAAGATGCGCTGCTTCGGTTCCGATGTTTCTGGATATGAAGACCAGGAAGAGCAGTGGGGCTCGGCGCGAATACGCCTCTCGAAAATCCTCACGCGCGAATGCGAGATGGTCATTGGGCTGCCAATCCTTAAGGATCATTCCCTGTCCGGCGTAACCTTCGCGATGAAGAATATGTACGGCGTCGTCGACCGCCCGTTCGATCTGCATGCCGGCGGTTGCAACCCCGGGGTTGCAGATCTGAACTGCATTCCGGCGATCCGCCGCAAAGTGCGATTTACGATCGGCGATGCCATGTCCTCTGTATATGACGGCGGCCCGGGCTTCAAGCCGGAACGTCTATGGCAGCCGAACGCGCTCATCGTTGGCGAGGATCGCGTAGCCGTCGACCACACCGCGTGGCAGATGATCGAGCAGAAGCGGGCCGAGGTTGGCATTGGCACGCTGGAAGCTGCAGGACGTCCACCGCGATACATTGCCACGGCAGCCGACTCCGTGCACCAGCTGGGCATCAACGATCCAACGCGGATACACCTGATGGAGGTTTGACCAGTCATGAACCCGGCGCCGACTGCGAACCATCCGCAAAGCATGACCCGCCGCGAGGCCATGCTTCAGTTGCTGCGCCTTGGAGGTGCCGCAACGGCAACTGGCGGCGCTGCTGTCTGGCTCAGCAGCCGCTCCATCCGGCCGACCCCTGAACTACCCGAACAGGTCCGGCGCGACCACCGCGTATCCAGAGATCCCAAGTTTCCGCAAATGGCTGTCGCTCAAGGCGGCGAACCTCGCGAGCTTGCTCAGCGGGCTCTTCATGCGCTCGGTGGCATGGGGCGCTTTGTGTCCCGCAACGATGTTGTGGTAATCAAACCTAACATTGCATGGGATCGAACGCCGGAGCAGGCTGCCAACACCAACCCGGACTTCGTTGCCGAGGTTGTGCGTCAGTGCTGGCAAGCAGGCGCCAAACGAGTCATAGTCACAGACTGCAGTTGCAATGAAGCCCGCCGCTGTTTCCACCGCTCCGGTATCCAGGCGGCGGCTCTTGCTGCAGGAGCTGAAGTAATCCTTCCCGATCCCGACGGCTACCGCGAGGTCGATATTGGCGGAGTGGTCTTGAAGCGGTGGCCTGTCTTCAGGCCGTTTCTTGAAGCCGACAAGATTCTCAATCTGCCCATTGCCAAGCACCATAGTCTCGTTGGAGCCACGCTGGGAATGAAGAACTGGTATGGCATCCTTGGTGGTGAACGAAACCGGCTACACCAGCAGATCCACCAATCGCTCGTCGACTTGGCGAGCTTCATGCTGCCGACCCTCACCTTGCTCGACGGCTACCGCATCCTGCTCCGCAATGGTCCCACCGGTGGCAGCCTGGAGGACGTCGCTCTTAAGCAGACCGTCATTGCCTCCACTGACCCTGTCGCTCTCGATGCCTGGGTCGCAAAAGCCTGGTGGAATCTGGAGCCACAGCAACTCCCCTACCTTGGCATGGCCGAAGCTCGAGGACTAGGCACGGTCGATTTCGAAAAACTCCCGATCTTCATCGCGGAAAACAGGAATCAACGGTAAAGGCAGGGTCTGGCCACGCGGCGAACTCGACGGCGTCATAAATTGATGGCACAATGCGCACCAGGGCCACGAGGTGTTTCGAGTCTCATTTGGTGCATCTTCGCCATAACTGGCTAAGTGTGCCCGTTTTGAGCGTATGTAAAACACTGTGTTTTGCAGGACCGATCGGAATCGATCTCCACTTTTTCGAATTCGATTTGGTCACCACATGTGCTACTCGGCAAAGCCCCAGCATACGTCAGTCAAAACCGAAGATCAGTAGTCTACTGACCGTTGCGGATCGGGTTTGTATTGGAAACGAGTGCCGCTTTCTTCAACTGAGGAACGCCGTGTTGATGACAGTCGGTGCACTTGACCCAATGAATGTTGTGTTGACTGCCGCGACTGGCGAATGTGGTGTCCATCTTTTCCACCGCAATGCCGCAATGCGACATCGCTGGATGACACGCGGCGCAGGAGGCAACTGCGCTCTCGCCATGGCCGGTGTGGCACGCGGCGCAACTCAAACCCTCATGTACGCCCCTCGGTGTGCGGTCATCCCCGGAGCCGGCTTGCGGTCCGTAGTGGTTGATTGCCGCAACGCTGTTGGCTTCGGGTTGGCGTGGCGCGTGGCATTGATAGCAAATGGTCTGGCGGGGATCGGGGCTGACCTTGAGCGCGCGCGCGCCGTCGTAGAGTACGGGAATCGCCAATCTGGCCGCGGCGAAATGCATCTGCTCGCGGCGATCGAAGAGTGCCACGGAATCGTGAACAACGGGTCCGGCGACCGACGCCCGTTCCGCGGGCTTCGTTTCGGGCGAGCCCTCACTATGAATCCAATGGCAAGCCTGGCAGGGAATCGTGGGCTTGCCAGCGAGTTCGGGACGCGTGAGATGCCAGGGGCCTTTCGTGTTTTGCGGTTGCACGATGTCGCGGACAGCGCCTTCGAAGTACATGCCGTGACAGCGGAAGCAATCGTCCATCAAGCGGCGCTCCGAGTTGTGCGCCGTATTGACGAATATGTCAGTGTAAGTCGCGCTGTGCGGCCCCGCTTGCCAGCTCGCATATTCACGCTGATGACACTTTTGGCAATTCAGCATCATCTGCTGCACGTCCGCTTCTCGCAGGCGAATGGCTTCCGGGGCATTTCCGCTGAGGTGAACACGCAGATGACGCAGCTTGGTGGCGATACTCGCTTCGTGACAGTCAGCGCAAGTTACGTTGCGATGCGATGAGGAGTGAATCGCACTGACGTGGGCGGTCATTTCATGGCAATCGGCGCAGGCTGAGCCGTGACCCGCACTATAGTAAAGAGCGGCTCCGTAGTTGCAGGCCAAGGGAAGCACCACCAGTGGACCGGCTACCATTGCGATTGTGATGAGCCAGCGTCTCATGAGCGGAACCGAGTGCCTTTCCAGTTGCGGACCAGCGCGTCGGAAGCATAGTAGGCCACGGCCATGATAGTGAGAGCGGGATTGAAGCCGCCGTTCGTGACGTGCACGCTGGAGTCGATGACGAACACGTTGTCGACATCATGAATCTGGCAGGTCTTATTGACGACGGAGGCGCGCGGATCATCTCCCATGCGGCAAGTGCCGGCCTGATGCTGACCCGCGCTGACTGAAGTTGGCCTGCCCGCGGCTCGAGAGGTGTGGATCGCGCCGGCTTCCTGGAGCCATGCCTCGGCGCGCTTGGCCTGCACGTCGCCGATCTCAAACGTGTGGGGATGGACGTTGCCTTCAAAGCGCACGACTGGCATTCCCCATTTGTCGCGCACCGCGGCATCGACGGTCACGCGGCCGGTAGCGGTTGGAATCTGCTGCGTCGGCCCCATGATGACGATGCTGCGCTTGTGCCAAGCGCGCATGGCCTGCTTGTGCGCAAGGCCCCAGCGCGGAGTGCCAGGCGGCACGCGATCGAGCATGTGAATCGGCAGCCGGATGAATTCGTTAGCCAGCATCCCGCCGCCGCAGAGCCCTTGCGTGCCATGGTTGTAGTCCGTGATGGCTATGCTGGCGCCAGGCCCGACATCGTCATATGTCTCGAAATCAAAGTACCCCACCGCGCCCGTGTAGTGGTGCCCTTGCAGATGGCGGCCCACCTGGTCGTAGCGATTGCCGAGGCCATTAGGATGAACGCGACTTTTCGAATTGAGCAGCAAACGCGCGGATTCTGTTGCGCAGCCAGAGACGATGACGATATCGGCAAGCTGCTCCCTGCGGCGGTTATCGCCGTCAACATACGACACGCCCAGCGCACGTCCGCGATCGTCAGTGAGGATCTCGGTGACCATGGACTCGGTGCGCAACTCGCAGTTCCCACTGGAGAGGGCCACGGGGAGCACGGTATTTTGCGAGCCGTTTTTGGCGTCCACTTCGCAGGCGAATCCGCAGCACCATCGGCAGCGCATGCAGGGGCCGCGCCCGTTGTAGGGAACGCTGTTGCGCGCCATGGGCAAGTGAAACGGATGCAGGCCGAGCCGCTTCGCCGCCGGTTCGAGAATCCCAAATTCCCGATTAGGCGGAAGCGGCGGCATAGGCAGGTCGCGGCGTCGCGGACCTTTGAACGGCGTGCCGGAGTAGTCGCCGGAGATGCCGATTTCGTATTCGGCCTTGTCGTAAAAAGGCTCAAGGTCGTCATACGAGATGGGCCAGTCTTCAAGCGAACTGCCCTGGGGCGCACCGTATGTGGAGCGCATGCGGAAATCCTGCGGCATGTAGCGCCACGCCTGGGCGCCATAGCTGAGAGTTCCGCCGCCAACGCACGCGGCGTTGTTTTGATATGCGCCTTCGCTGGGCAGAGCGGTGTGCGCTGCGCCGCGTTCGTCCACCCAGACGCGCGGATTGCCGTCATCGTCTGGGCCGAAGGCGTTGCCCAGCAGCGTAGTCCGCTGATTGCGAAGATCGTCTTTGCGGCAATCATGCGCGGTGTACCACTTGCCGCGTTCGAGTAACACGACGTTGAGGCCGGCGGTCGATAACTCCTTGGCGACGATGCCTCCTGCGGCACCGGCGCCGACGACGATGGCGTTCGCGCGCTTCATGGCTTCGATCCCGCGGTGAAGTCGTATTGCGCGCGTCCGCGCAGAGGCGGTTCATCGAGCCCGAGCATGCGCCAGCTTGTGGCGTCGCGATTGCCACCGTGGCGCGGCGATCCATAGTAGCCCTGCATGGTATGGCTGCGAACCAGATCGAAGAAGGGACGGTCCTGCTGTTCAAGAGCGATAGCGATGTCGAATCGCTGTTGAGGCGAGGCGGCCGCGAGATCGACGCCGAATCGATTACGGCTCAGAAGGTTGGCGTGCTTCAGGCCATCGCGATACGCTGGCCGGTGGCGGCGATAATGGCGCATGAGTTGACGGTCGATGTACGTAAGCACGCCGGCCTGCGATGCGCTGGGGAAATCGTCGGCCGGGATGATCTGGTCGCAGATAGCGGCAAGCGTCGCTGCTTCACTCTCGCTCAAGAACGAGTACTGAGTATGCTTGCAGGCCGCGAGTGCGGCGCTCGCTAAAGCGCTTGCGGCTATGAATTCGCGCCGGTTGAACATGGAACCTGCGGTTTCCATCCCTACATAAAGCGGCAACTCCGTGCCTGAGGGGCCCGCGAGGGGCTTCCTGCCGGAGACCAAACGGGGATTGGATTGATGGTCGACTCGTGGTGTAAACGCTGTCGGTGACCTTAATCACGGCAACGCCAGAACCGGAGGATACGCCAACTTGTCCAGCCCGCTACAGGACACAGCCCCGGCTATGAAGCCGAATAATCGGCGCGGCTGATAACTCTTGATCGATGTGATCCAGGGCACGCTTGTTGGTCCGACGATCATGCAAAAATCTTCTACGAAATCGTTCTTTCAGAACCGTCCGTAAGCGGATTCCAGCCGATCCTGGAAGGGTCGTGTTCCAGTCTGCTGATGAGCTTTGGAAATGCGAGTGCCGCGCACATGATGTGGCAGGGATAAAAGCCCCGAGCACCCGATCAACCCTGCGCGGTTTCGGCAAGTTATCGCGCAGCGTAACGTGGAAGCTGGGCAGTAGGTATGCAAGAGCCCGCGAGTTTTCTGGCCGTAGATCTTGGCGCTTCAAACGGCCGCGTGATGAAGGTGGACTGGGACGGGAGCAGGTTTGTCCTGAAAGAAGTCCATCGGTTCCCTAATGGAGGGCTCAGGTCTGGCCAGCACCTGTATTGGGATGCGGCACAAATCTGGTCGCAGGTTCAAGCGGGAATCAAGAAGTCAGTCAGCGGAACCGGGCGAAATCTGGCTGGAATCGGTGTCGACGCATGGGGTGTTGACTATGGGCTACTCGACAGGCGCGGCCGACTGCTCGGAAATCCTTATCACTACCGCGACCATCGCACAGACGGAATTCTCGAATGCATGCGATCAGTGATCTCAGAAGCTGAGATCTTCAAGATCACGGGCGTTCAGAGCATGGCCATTAACACCGTGTACCAATTGGCCAGCATGGTGATGAGCGGAAACAATGAACTGGGCCGGGCCGACCTCCTTCTGCTAATTCCCGATCTCTTCCAGTATTTTCTTTGCGGAGAAAAGCGGGCAGAGTATACCGAAGCGACCACAACCCAGCTGTTGGATGCGACAACGCGCACCTGGGCGTGCGAGGTCCTGGAGAAGTTCAGGATTCCCTCGAACCTCTTTCCGCGGATTTGTGCTCCTGGAACTCAGCTGGGGCGGATGCGCAGGAGCGTCGCTGATAGTTGTGGCTTGAGCGAGTGTCCACCTTGCATAGCCGTCGCTTCGCATGACACGGCCAGTGCTGTTGCGGCGATTCCTTCCATGGATCGGGACAGTATCTTTCTGAGCAGCGGCACATGGAGCCTGATGGGTATTCTCTCGGATCGACCGGACACTTCTGACGAGGCGTTTGGGCTGGGCTTTACGAACGAGGGTGCGGCGGACGGCACTATCCTTCTACTCAAGAATCTCTGCGGTCTATGGATCCTGCAGGAATGCCAGCGGTGCTGGGATCGCACGGCAGAAGCCAACAGTTGGGATGCGATTGCATATGCGGCAGAAGCGGTTCCTGCATTTCGCAGCCTGATCGATCCGGCCGCCCCGGAATTCCAGAGCCCGGATTGCATGCTCGATGCGGTGCGCCAATTCTGTCTGGACTCGGATCAGCCCACACCGGAGACAATGGGGCAGTTTGCGCGCTGCGCCCTGGAGAGCTTATGCCTGCTCTACCGCCGCACGGTTGATGATCTGCGCAAATTGAGCGGACGACGGCTCTCCGCGATTTGCATTGTCGGGGGTGGTTCAATGAATCACCTCCTGTGCCAGATGGCGGCAGACGCATGCCAGATGGAGGTCATTGCCGGGCCCGTGGAAGCCGCCGCGTTAGGGAATGCAATGCTACAGGCCGTCGCCACAGGCCACCTCAATGGTCTTGAGCAGGGGCGCCTGGCGATAGGCGACTCCGTCCAGAGAACACTTTATGCGCCAAGACAAGATGATCGCTGGGAATGTTCCCAGGATCAGATCGCGGCTTTTGCGGATCGCGTTCGGACCGCTCGGCTTCGATCCGACCTTCATTCAACCGCAGTTCTGTCGAGGTAGATCCATGACACAGTACGCCGTAGCTGAAATAGAAACACCTGAACCAGTCGCAGCCAATGAGGTCCTCTTAATTGCCAGCGGAGATTTGCGCCAGTCGGCCAATGAGATCTGCTGGGACGCTCAATCCAACTTGGAAGAAATGCTCCGGCAGGCATTCCTCGCCGAAGGAATGCAACTTCGTCGCGCGCATCCATACGATCCGGAGCGGCACCACGGCTTCATTAGTGGTCAGCGCATGGGGATGGATGTCTTTGCCCACATCCATCCCGAAGCTCCTCTCGTAGTGGCCGAAGCCGTCTGGCAATACAGCTATCACGTGCTCCCGGGCCTGCTGACCCACCGCGGCCCCATTCTCACCGTCGCAAATTGGTCCGGCGAGTGGCCCGGCCTGGTGGGCATGCTGAATCTGAACGGTTGCCTGCGCAAGGCCGGCGTGCCCTTCAGCACCCTTTGGAGCAAGGACTTCGACGATCCGTACTTCAGGAAGGGACTGTGCGAGTGGATCAAGACTCACCACGTCACTCATGACCTCAGCCATGTGCGGAGCTTTGCACCTGATGCGATTCCCCAGAGCGAACGCCATCTGGGAACATCGCTTGCAGCGCAGCTCAAGGCGCACAAGGTCGTTCTCGGCGTTTTTGACGAAGGATGCATGGGCATGATGAATGCGATAATCGAGGACGCGATCATGAATCCCTGCGGCTTCTTCAAGGAGCGGCTGAGCCAGTCGGGGCTCTACGCCGAGATGCTCAACGTCACCGACCAGGAAGCGATGGTGGTCCGGCGCTGGCTCGATGCCAAGGGTGTCACGTTCAAGACCGGACCCAATGAGGAAACCGACCTCACCGATGCCCAGATTGGTCTTCAATGCAAGATGTACATTGCTGCCTTGCGCATCGCGGACGCCTTTGGTGTAGATGCAATCGGCATCCAGTATCAGCAAGGCCTGAAGGATCTGGCACCGGCTTCAGATCTTGTAGAGGGGCTGCTCAACAATGTTGATCGGCCGCCGGCGTTCAGTGTCGACGGCCGCGAACTCTTTGCCGGCAGTCCTCTGCCCCATTTTAACGAAGTGGACGAGTGCGCCGGAGTCGATGTGGTTGTGACCAATCGCATCTGGTCCGCGCTCGGATTCGACCCGGCCACCACACTTCACGATGTGCGCTGGGGTGAGCAATACGCGACACCGGATATGGACGAATTCGTCTGGCTGTTCCAGATCTCAGGCGCAGTACCACCTTCACACTTGATTGGCGGTTACGCCGGCGCAGTCAGCGAACGGCAACCGGGAATGTACTTCCGGCTTGGCGGCGGCACGCTGAAGGGGATCTGCAAACCGGGTGAGATTGTTTGGAGCCGAGTGTTTGTCGAGGATGGCAAACTCCAGGTCGACCTCGGCCGTGGATCGTCAATCGAACTGCCCGCCGAAGAAACGGAGCGACGCTGGCGGCAGGTGACACACGAGTGGCCGATCATGCACGTAATTCTGCACGGGATAAGTCAGAACCAGTTTATGGCGCGTCATCCAGCGAACCACATTAATGTTGCCTATGCACCCACTGCGGCTGACGCGGATCGCGCCCTCTCAGTGAAGGCAACAATGCTCAATAGCCTGGGGCTGGATGTGCACATCTGCGGTGTTCCGCACTTGTCAGGCGGAGTTGAAGATTCCCTCCCAACCGTGAGAACGCAGCGGGTGTTTCCGAACGAGAACCTGTGAACAGCCAGATGAACACAGGGCGTAATGAACAAACGATGAGAGCCGTTCATCTGCCTCGCCACATGCGCAAACAACGTTGTCATGCGAAGGGCAGAAAGGCGGCTCTTCGGTGTGGTTAACGGTACGGTCAGTGAGTAAATTCTATGTTGGCAGGTGCAAGCATCCTATCGAATGAGGTAATCAGTCCGTCAAGGGTTCCGCAGCGAGTTCTTTCGTCGGGGGCACATATGCCGGCGATCGGCCTGGGGACATTTGGGTCCGACCATGCCTCTCACGAGGCGGTCGCTGACGCCGTCAAATTCGCGGCATCCGTCGGTTATCGCCACTTTGACTGTGCTTCGGTCTACGGCAACGAGAGTCAGATCGGCCTCGCCTTTCAGGAACTGTTTCGGAATGGGCTCAAACGGGAAGACGTCTGGATTACGTCGAAGCTTTGGAACGACAAGCACGGCGAGCATGATGTGATTGCATCGTGCGAGAGATCGCTCGCTGACCTGCGCGTCGACTCCGTCGACCTCTATCTCGTGCATTGGCCGTTCCCTAATCACCATCCGCCGGGGTGTGACGTCACCGTGCGGAATCCGCATGCTGTTCCCTATGTCCACGAGAACTACATGCGGACCTGGCACAAGATGGAGGAGCTAGTCGATCGCGGCTTGGTCCGTCACATCGGGACTTCGAACATGACCATCCCAAAGATGAAGCTGGTGCTGAGGGACGCTCGCATCAAGCCCGCAGTGAACGAAATGGAACTCCATCCCCACTTCCAGCAGCCGGAGTTCTTTTCCTATCTGGTCGAGAACGGAGTTCAGCCGATCGGGTACTCGCCGATAGGCTCACCGGCCAGGCCGGAGCGCGATCGAACCCCGGAGGACACATCGCCAACAGAGGATCCTGTGATCCGGAGAATTGCCGATCGGATTGGTGTCCATCCGGCTGTCGTGTGCATCAAGTGGGCAGTGCAACGGGGTCAGACGCCAATCCCGTTCTCGATCAGCCCGCGAAACATCCTGAGCAATCTCAAGGGCGTTGTCGATGAACCTCTCACCTCCGACGCTATGGAAGCGATCCGCAGGATCGATCGCAACTGCCGGCTCATTAAGGGGCAGGTATTCCTGTGGAAGGAAAAACAATCATGGGAAGATCTTTGGGATTTGAATGGAGAGATCACTCCTCCGTGAAGTGCCGTTCCCACGGGTGGGGACATGGCGTGTGACGCAAAGCCTGCGAATGACGGCTTAATCAGTCCCACGAGGAAGACAAAGCAATGAGCAAGACAATGAAAGCCGCTTTTCTGCCCGGAAACAGCACTGTCGAGTTGAGAACCGTGCCGGTTCCTTCGCCGTCATATGGTGAAGTGCTGCTGCAGTTGAAAGCTTCCACAATCTGCGGTTCGGACATTCGCTGCATCTACCACGAGCATCTTGGCAAGGGGCCGGAAGGCTATCAGGGTGTGATCGCGGGTCACGAGCCAGCGGGCCTGATCGTGGATTCAGGGACGGGATGCCGCAGATTCAAGGTCGGCGATCGTGTCATCGTGTATCACATCTCCGGCTGCGGTGTGTGCAATGACTGCAGACGCGGTTACATGATCTCCTGTACCAGTTCTGAATACCGGCGTGCTTACGGCTGGCAGCGAGATGGCGGGATGGCAGAATACATGATCGCCGAAGAAAAGGATCTCATCCTGCTGCCCGACGAACTCACGTTCGCGGATGGAGAGCAGGTGGCCTGCGGATTCGGAACAGTGTATGAAGCGCTGGAAAAGGTTGGGGTGTCAGGGAATCACGCGGTTCTGATTACCGGGCTTGGACCGGTTGGATTGGCTGCCGGTGCGCTGTGCCGCAAGCTGGGAGCCGAGAAGATCATCGGTATTGATATTTCGCATGAACGTCTCAAATTGGCTCAAGACCTCGGGCTTTGTGACGTGGTGCTCGTTTCAGGGCCCGACAACGTATCGCAAGTTCGCGAACTCACCGGGGGGCATGGCACCGAACGGTCGATTGACTGCTCTGCGAATGCGGAGGCTCGTGCAACCGCCATGCGTGCCACGCGCAAGTGGGGAAAGATGGTGATGGTTGGTGAAGGCGGGACTGTGACCTTCAATCCTTCGCCGGATATCATTCACGATCAGAAAGCTATCTACGGATCATGGGTTACTTCCACGTGGTTGATGGAAGAACTGGTCGAGCGACTGGTTCGGTGGAAACTGCACCCGGAGGCCATAATTACCCACCGTTTCCCGCTCGAAAGAGCGTCGGATGCTTATGCCCTGATGGCTTCGGGTCACTGTGGCAAGGTTGCAGTTTGCCCAGAGAAGGAGTAAGTGATAGCCCTCGCGCCTCTGCACCCCAGTTCCTCATCGGGTTGGGAACTTAAGTTCAAGGGTTTGGCCGCGAATGTGGCTAATGGACGAGGCCGGTCGAGCAGACCATCGCGACTTGGTCGACTTTGAAAGTCGACAGAAGCAACCTTTTATTGAAGCGGACCGCTAGCTGGTGATGGCGGTCACTCCCATGTTTGCCTTAGATTTGCTCACATCATCTCAGTCTCTTAGCTGGAGCACCGAAGCGGGGTAATTGCGTGCATTCAATTCGCAACTGGCTGACCAAGGGTCTGCTGATAACGGATGGCGCGTGGGGCACCGAGTTGCAGAGGCTCGGGCTGCCTCCCGGCACGATTCCCGATACGTGGAACATCTCTTATCCTGATCGAGTAGCGGCGGTCGCGCGGTCGTATGCCGAAGCCGGAAGCGAAGTTATCCTGACCAACACCTTTCGCGCCAATGCTATTGCGATGCATGGCGTGGCGGGCGCCGAACTGGACGAAATCAACCGTGCGGGAGTGGCCATCTCAAGGAAGTCAGCGAGAGCAGCGCTGGTATTTGCGTCCATCGGGCCAACCGGAAAGATGCTTGTTTCGGGCGACATCACCGCGGGCGAAATGTCTGCGGCATTCGCGGCGCAGGCTGGATCGCTGGCAGGGGCAGACGCCCTGGTCATCGAGACCATGAGCGACATCGAGGAGGCGCTTTTGGCCGTGCGCGCGGCCAAAAGCACGGGGCTCCCCGTGATTGCCTCGTTTGCGTTTGACACAGGTAAGAACCGGGATCGAACGATGACGGGAGCGCGGCCTGAAACGGTTGCCGAAGCGATGGTTGAAGCGGGGGCCGATGGGGTGGGAGCCAACTGCGGGGTCGGGATTGAGTCAGCCGTGGACATCTGCCGGCGGTTGCGGGCCGCGTGCGACCTCCCCATCTGGATCAAGCCCAACGCCGGTTTGCCCTCCCTGAGCGGTGCGGAAGTTCGGTACACCACTTCAGCGGAGTTCTTCGCGTCGCATTTTGCCCTGCTTCGCGATGCGGGGGCGGATTTTATCGGCGCGTGCTGCGGATCGAATCCTGAGTTCGTACGGGCGCTGGTTTCGGCTCGTAACGATTGCGCCGAGCTGAAGGAAGGAGTCGCGAGACCATGAATAGCCGGGAGCGTGTTCTGGCCATGATGGATCATCGTCCGGTCGATCGGATTCCGTTTATGCCAATCACCATGATGTTTGCCGCGGACCAGATCGGGGTCAAATACGGACGATATGTGACGGATTACCGTCTGCTCGTGGAAGCGCAATTGCGAACGGCAGAGCGGTTCGAAATTGACCAGGTTTCGTGCATCTCCGACCCCACGCGGGAAGCTCACGACCTCGGGGCCGAGGTAAGGTTCTTTGACGATCAGCCGCCGGCGTTCGATGAATCCCAGGCGCTTCTCATTGACAAGAAGACGCTGATTGGCCTGAAGATTCCCGATCCGCTAAGTGGCGGACGAATGACGGATCGCGTGAAAGCCGCGGCCCTGCTGAAGGAGAAGGTTGCGGGGGAACGGATCGTAGAGGGATGGATTGAAGGCCCATGCGGCCAGGGCGCCAACCTGCGCGGCATCAACCGGCTGATGCTCGACTTCATCGACGATCCGGCATTCGTCCGGGATCTGTTTGATTTCATTGTTGAGATGGAACTCGGATTTGCCAAGGCGCAGAAGGATGCAGGCGCGGAACTGATGGGCGTCGGCGATCCGGCGTCGTCGCTTGCCGGGCCGGCGATCTTCAACGAGCAGATCATGCCAGCGCATGAAAAGCTTGTGGAAGGCATGAAGGCCATGGGCCTGCGGACTCGCTCGCACATGTGCGGCAGCACGCGGCGGATTCTGAAGGGACGAGGGGAACTGGGGTACGACATCGTCGATCTCGATACCAAGGTGCCGCTGGCAGAAGCGCATGCGCAGATGCCTGCATCGGTGATCTTGGGGAATATCGCCACCGTCGAAGTGCTGCGCAACGGAACCGTCGAGGATGTTGTACACGCGGTGACGAAGTGCCACAGGGATGCCGGCGATCTGTACATCATCGGCGCCGGATGTGAAGTCCCGCGCGACACTCCCGAGGAAAACATGCTTGCGCTGCTGGAGTATGCCCGTTCGCATCAACCCGGCGTGGTACATGAGGAAGTTGAACGCTGATTCCGAGGGTTGTGATCAGGCGGGATGGTCACGAAGAGATTACAGACTCCGCCAGGACGAGTGAGGGACTATGTCGATGTTGACCGATCTGCATGACGCGATTCTCGCCGGCGATGCCAAAAAGGCTCATACCGCTACCCAGAGTGCGATCGCAGCCGGAATGGCCGCAATGGAACTGATTTCCGGGGCGATGGTCCCGGCGATGGATGAGGTTGGCCGGCTGTTCGAAGCGGAAGAGTATTTTGTTCCGGAGCTTCTGCTTGCCGGGCGCGCAATGAAGAGCGCGATGGAACTTCTGCGTCCGCTCATGGTTGCGTCAGGGCAGAAACTCGGAACCCGCGTGGTCATCGGCACGGTCAAGGGCGACCTTCACGATATTGGGAAGAATATCGTGGCCTCGATGCTGGAGGGCAGCGGCCTGGATGTGATCGATCTTGGCGCGGATGTAGCTCCTGAAAAGTTTGTAAGCGCGGTTCATGAGCAGCAGCCCCAGGTGATTTGCATGTCGGCGTTACTGACGGTGACAATGCCCGCGATGAAGACCACCATCGAAGCGTTGAAAGCAGCCGGCGTTCGGGATCGCGTGAAGGTGTTGGTGGGCGGCGCCCCGGTAACCAGCAAATATGCGCATGAGATAGGCGCCGATGGATACAGCGATAACGCAAGCGGCGCAGTGACCCTGGTGAAGAGCCTTTTTGCTGCGCCTGAGGGGTTGATGGTCTGAGTGCGATATGTTTTCGCTCCGGGGCGCAGCAGGTAATTCCGTTGACGGAAAATGAATGCGATTGAGGGCGATCATTTGCGAGGTGTTCACGCGGGAGATGGAAGACATTCTTCCGCGTTGCCCGCACCAGGTCGACCTGGAGATCGTGACCATGGGTTTGCACGATCTGGGGGCATCGATGACGCCCCTCCTTCAGGAGCGCATCGACGCGGCGGACACATCAGGCTACGATGCGATCGTCCTCGGATATGCCCTGTGCGGCCGGGGGACGGATGGGCTGCGCGCAGGCAGGACACCCCTCGTTCTTCCGCGAGCCCATGACTGCATCGGCGTGCTGATGGGAAGCCGCCAGAAGCATCAGGCCTATTTCGAGAACCATCCTGGCGTCTACTATCGCTCTCGCGGTTGGATTGAATTCCAGAAGCCCGGGCAGAAACTCCAGCCCGCGTGGGCCGCCGGTCGCGGCCAACTTGGCGAGCGGCGAACGCTCGAAGAGCTGATCGCCCAGTACGGAGAGGACAACGGCAAATTCCTCTTCGAGCAGTTCACCGCCTATCGACGCAAATACTCTGGCTTGACCTATATCTCAACCGGCCTCTCCGGTGAAGAAGCTTCCCGGGAGAAAGCCCGCGAAGAAGCGCGGCGAGAGGGGTGGGCCTTCGAAGAGGTGAGCGGCTCGCGCAGGCTGCTGGAGCAGCTTGTGAATGGCGAGTGGAGTGCGGAAGATTTTCTGTTACTTCCTCCCGGCGCCACGGTGCGAGCTACGTTCAACAACGGAATTGTGGAATCACAATGAGCGCGAAGACGGTGCGGATTCGCCTTGAGCCCTGGTCGATCGAGATCGAGGTGCCGAGGGGAACTCCGTTGATGCCGGTTCTTTCCGCGAATGGGGTCGAGTTCCCATGCGGGGGAACGGGCACCTGCGGAGGTTGCGGCGTCCGGCTGCTTTCGGGAGCTTTGCCGGTTTCCAGCGAAGACAAGGCTCGCGTTCAGATCCGACGAGATCGCAGCGGGATGGCGGCTTGCTTGCCAGGCTCGGGCCGAGGAACCGTGGTGCTCGAATGCGGACAGGGCCGGATGGACATTCTGACCGACGACACGCTTCTTAGCGGGCAGGGAAAGCACGGCCTGGCGATTGCCATCGACCTTGGAACCACGACCATTGCCGCCCAGATGATCGACCTCGAATCGGGGTGCGTCCTTGGGGTGCGCACCGCTCTGAATCCGCAGATGCAGGCCGGTGCCGATGTCATGAGCAGGATTCGCGCAGTGCTGATGGGTGCGGACCTGTGCACGATGGTGCGGGCCGAACTGGGCGCGATGGTCTCGAAACTTGCTGGCGAAAGAGCGCGGGAAGTTTGCGAAGTTCTGATCGTTGGCAATACCGTAATGCATCACCTGTTTTGCGGATTGGATGTCGAACCTCTGGCCTTCGCCCCATTTGTTACGCCGCATCTGGAAAGCCGGCGTTTCATGCCCGCCGACCTCGGATGGCCTCTTCACGGCAGCTGCACAATTCGTTTCGCGGCCTGCATCGGCAGCTTTGTCGGAGCCGACACGCTGGCAGGTATTGTCGCCACCGGCATTGCTGAAGGAGAGGAACTGGCGGCCCTCATCGATCTCGGAACCAATGGCGAAATCGCGATTGGAAATCGGCATGGGCTGCTGTGCGCGTCCACTGCGGCCGGGCCCGCGTTTGAAGCCGGATGCATTCGGATGGGCATGCGGGCGGCGCCGGGAGCGGTCGCACATGTCGCGCGTGTTGACGGTGCACTCAGAGCCTCACGTGATTGGAGACGGAGAAGCCCGCGGGATTTGCGGTAGCGGTGTCGTGGATGCTATTGCCGCAGGACTTGAGTCAGGCGCAATTCTCGCCTCGGGGCGGGTGGCAAATGGAACGAAGATTCTTCCTGTTTCCGCGGATGTCTCGCTGTACCAGAGCGACATTCGCGAATTACAACTGGCGAAGGCGGCCATTGCAGCGGGATTCAGTCTGTTGCTTGATCGCCTCGGGGCAAGTGCTCGAGATCTGAGAAGCATTCACCTTGCCGGCGCGTTCGGGAATTATTTACGGATCGAGAGCGCGGCCCGAATCGGGCTGATTGAAGCACCGATCGAGTTGATTCAGTCCGCCGGCAATACCGCCCTGCGGGGAGCGAAGATGATGCTCCTGGCAAGAAATGAACCGGCATTGCCGCAGATCGAACATGTTTGCCTTGCAGCCGTCGAGGGATTTCAGGATAGATTCGCAACCTGCATGAGTTTCCCGGCAGGCATGGAGAACTCGGCGGAGACTCTCGCCGCACGCTAACCGGCGCTACCGCCGGGTCAGGTGCTTCACAAAGGAGAACAGGAATGACTGTTACAGCACCGGCGACAGCGAGCCGCGAACGATTCCTCGCTTCTTTGCACCATCGCCAGCCGAGCGGAGTTCCGATTGATTTCGGCGGGACCGCGGTCACGGGAATTCATGCAACCTGCGTGGCTGCGCTGCGCGACTACTACGGCCTGGAGAAGCGCCCGGTGAGGATTCACGAGCCCTTCCAGATGCTGGGCCTGGTCGAGGAAGATCTCCGGACGGCCATGGGGATTGATGTTGTGGGCGTATTTGCGCGCAAGACGATGTTTGGCTTCCCCGCCGATCGTTGGAAACCGTGGCGGTTTCATGGGCTTGAGGTCCTCATCCCGGGCGACTTTAACGTGACCGTGGATGACCGCGGCGATACGCTGATCTATCCCGAAGGCGATACGACTGTCGCTCCGAGCGGACGCATGCCGGAAGGCGGCTATTTCTTCGACTGCATCGTGCGCCAGGAGGCGTTCAACGAAGAGGAACTCGATCCGGAAGAAAACATGGAGGAATTCACCCCGATCTCACAGGAGGATCTGGATCATCTTGCCCGCTCGGCGCAAGCTGCCGCGGAGACCGGACTGGGAGTCATTGCCAGCTTCGGCGGGACAGCTTTGGGAGACATCGCCCTGGTGCCGGGGCCGTTTCTAAAGCACCCCAAAGGAATTCGAGACGTGGCGGAGTGGTACGTTTCCACGCGCAGCCGCCAGGATTACATTCACAGGATCTTCCAAAGGCAGTGTGAGGTGGCCATCCAGAACCTCGAGCGAATCCATGCTGTGACCGGCGATAGCATCGACGCAGTCTTCCTGTGCGGGACGGATTTCGGCACGCAGACATCGAGTTTCTGCTCGGAGAGCACGTTCCGCAGCCTTTATTTCCCCTACTACAAGCAGATGAACGACTGGATCCATGCGAACACATCGTGGCGGACCTTCAAGCATTCGTGCGGTTCGGTGATCCGATTCATTCCGGCTATGATTGAGGCCGGCTTCGACATCCTGAACCCGGTGCAGTGTTCGGCTACCGGAATGGATCCGGAAAAGTTGAAGTCGGCCTTTGGGGAAAAGCTTGTCTTCTGGGGCGGCGGGGTGGACACGCAGCAGGTGCTCCCGTTCGGAACCGCAGCCGAAGTCCGGGAGCAGGTGCTGCGACGCTGTGAAATCTTCTCGGCAGGCGGAGGATTCGTCTTCAACACGATCCACAATATCCAGGCTAAGACGCCCGTAGAAAACATTGTCGCCATGCTGGATGCGGTCCATGAATTCGACGGGAGGCCTTAAAGACGGTCAAGTCCCGAGATGTGCGGCCAATAATGAGGCCTTTTGGTTATAAATGGAAGAGACAGAGGACCGCTTGCACTGAGGACCTCTACACAGCAGCACGATATGGCGACTGAAGCTTACGTACCATCAAGCAGCGCAACGAAGCTCGACTACAGCCTGACAGGCGTGAACTCGAGGCTCGCCATAGAAAAAGGCCTGGCCGAGGCGGACTGGTACCAAAGCCCCGTTCCGCGCGACACGATGCGCCGCCTCTTGGAGCGGCGCGACGCACCCGCGATTCGCGATACGATTTTGTGGTTTGCGCTGATCTTCGCGAGTGGGTACGCGGTCTATGCGCTGTGGGGAAGCTACTGGGCCGCGATCCCCTATCTCATCTACAGCGTGCTCTATGCTTCCACTTCCGATTCACGCTGGCACGAGAGCGGGCACGGGACTGCATTCCGCACCGACTGGCTCAACAATGCGCTCTACGAGATCGCTTCGTTCATGGTGATGCGCGAATCGACGGTCTGGCGCTGGAGCCATAACCGGCATCATAGCGACACCATCATCGTCGGTCGCGATCCGGAGATCGCCGTGCCGCGGCCTCCGAACCTCGTGGCCATCATCAAGGGCTTCTTCAATCTTCACGTGTATCCGAAGTACTTCAGAAGAATCGTTCTTCACTCGTTCGGACGGATGGCCGACGAGGAACGCTCGTTCATCCCTGCGATGGAGTTTCCGGCCGTCTACCTGCGGGCGCGCGTATACGTCATCATCTACGCCTCGGTTATCGCGCTGGCGATCTACTCCAGAAGTGTTCTCCCGTTGATGTTTGTCGGTTTCTCCAACTTCTTCGGATCCTGGCTGCTATCGGTGTACGGGCTGACCCAGCATGCCGGTCTCGCGGAAAACGTTCTGGATCATCGCCTCAATTGCCGAACCGTCTATATGGGGCCGATCAACCGTTATCTCTACTGGAACATGAACTATCACGTCGAGCACCACATGTTCCCGCTCGTCCCCTACCATGCACTGCCGAAGCTGCATGCCGCGGTGAAAAACGACTGCCCGGTGCCCTATGCGAGTCTTCTTTCCGCCTGGCGTGAGATCATCCCCACAACGCTAAGGCAGGTGAAAGACCCGGCTTACTGCGTGAAGCGGAGGATTCCGGAGCAGGGAACAGTTGCACGGACCAGTGCCGTCGTATCGGACGCCGTGGCAGATCCAAATGGCTGGGTGGATGTTTGCGCGAGCCCGGATCTCCGCCATTCCGATATCGTGCGATTTGACCACGGCCCCAAAACATACGCGGTGTACAGAACCGAGGATGGAAAGCTATACGCGACCGACGGCCTTTGTACGCACGGCAACACCCATCTCTCGGATGGACTCGTGATTGAGAACATGATCGAGTGTCCCAAGCACAACGGGCGCTTCAATCTCGTCGACGGCTCGCCCGCGCGCGCGCCCATCTGCCGTGGGCTCACCACTTATCCTGTGGAAGAACGTGCGGGGAGAATTGTTATCAATGTCGCACGCCCGGCCGGAAACGGAGTTCGCACTCAGCGCTCATTCCGCTTCCGCGTCGTCAGCAATCAGAGTGTCGCCACCTTCATCAAGGAAGTGGTCCTCGAACCGCTCGACATCGCCGCGCCGATCGTCTTTACTCCCGGCGATTATCTCCAGTTTGAAATCCCGGCGTATGAGAAAATCCGCTTCCGCGATTTCGATATCCCGGAACCGTACGCGACCGTCTGGAGAAACCAGCACGTCTTCGATCTTGTCTCCACGAATCAAGGTCCGGCCCGGCGCAACAACTACTCCCTTGCCAGCAACCAGCTGACCGAACGCCTGCTGCGCCTCAATGTCCGCATCGCCACCCCTCCGCCAGGCCAGGACTGCCTGCCGGGAGTGGGCTCAAGCTACATGTTCAGTCTCAAGCCAGGCGATGTCGTCACTGCCATCGGACCGTTCGGCGAATTTCATATCAAGCCGACCCAGCGTGAAATGGTGTACATTGGCGGCGGCGCCGGTATGGCTCCGCTGCGTGCTCATCTGTCGCACCTGCTTGAAACCGAGCAATCGCCGCGCAGGATCAGCTTCTGGTATGGCGCTCGTTCGAGCCAGGAAATCTTTTATGCGGATTATTTCCGAAAGCTGGTGGACTTGAATCCGAATTTTCGCTTCCATCTCGCCCTGTCTTCTCCGCTGGCTGAGGACGCATGGACGGGACACGTCGGCTTCATTCACCAGGTCGTGCTTGATCAGTATCTCCGCAGCCATCCCAACCCTGCCTCCGCCGAATATTACCTTTGCGGTCCTCCGATGATGATCAAGGCCTGCACCCGGATGCTCCATTCAATCGGAGTCTCCATTCAGCAGATTGCATACGACGAATTCTAGGCAGGCCGCGCATGAAAAGGTTTTCGCACGTATCCAACGATAACTCGATCAACTTGCCTTACGTGCTTTTTCTCGCCTGTACCGCGGCTCTCGGCGGCCTGCTCTTTGGATTTGACATCGCGATCATCACCGGAGCTGGCCCCTTCATCACGCGCCACTTCAGCCTGAGCGATCTCGGCCTGGGTTGGGCATTCAGTTCGCTTTTGTTCGGATGCGTCTTTGGAAGCTTCGTAAGCGGGCGCCTGGCCGACCGATACGGAAGAAAGCCCCTTCTCCTGATTGTGGCCGTCCTGTTCGCGCTCACATCAATCGCCACGGCTCTTGCTCCATCCTTCACCGCATTTATCACCGCCCGCCTTCTGGGTGGAATCGCAGTCGGGGGAGTCTCCCTGCTGTCTCCGATGTACGTGGCTGAGGTCTCGCCTCCTTCCATTCGTGGGCGCATGGGGACGCTGTACCAGATGTCGATTGTGGTGGGAATCATCGTCTCCTACGGTATCAACTTCCTTCTTCGCAACACGGGGCCTGACAACTGGCGATGGATGTTTGCCAGCGGAGTCGTTCCGTCCGTAGTCTTTCTCGCCTGTGTGCTGGCGGCGCCGGAGTCACCGCGCTTCATGGCCTTGAAAGGAAGGCGCGAAGACGCCTTTGTGCTGCTCGAACGCATCAGCGGCAAGCACCTCGCTCAGGCGCAGTTTACAGAGATCGAATCAAGCCTGCACAAGGAAGCGCAGAACTGGCGGAGCCTGCTTCATCCAGGAATGCGCAGGGTTCTCGCAGTCAGTATCGGGCTATCTATCCTCATTCACTTCTCCGGCATCAATACCGTGATTGATTATGCCCCTGCTATCTTCCAGTCGGCTGGATGGAAGGTCGATGCGGCGTTAGCCTCAACGTTCTTGACGGGCCTCACGGAATTGCTATTCACCATCGTGTCGCTTTGGTTTATCGACCGTTATGGCCGCAAGCCACTCTATCTCGTCGGCTCGACAGGAATGGGTCTCTGTCTGCTCACCATGGTCTGGGCTGTTCTTACAGGCCACTTCCACGGCGGCCTGGTTCTCGCTCTTATCCTGTCGTACCTTGCTTTCTTTTCCGCATGCATAGGTCCGGTGTACTGGACCCTGGTGCCGGAGATCTTTCCAAACGATATCCGCGGTATGGCAATGACTGTTCCTGTGCTTGTGCAGTGGATAGCGAATGCGATTGTCGTACTGCTATTTCCGTATGCATTTCAGGTCATCGGGAAAGCATTCACCTTTGGCGTGCTCGCTCTCATGGCCATCTCGCAAGGCGCCTTCACTCTGCTCTACGTGCCGGAAACGAAAGGCAAGAGCCTCGAAGAGATTGAGAAGACGTGGAATGCGTCCGCAGAGGTCGCGATCCGCAAAACCACGCAGTGACGATCTTGCCTATGCTGACAAACCTCAGGCGAACTCGCAGAGACCAAACGCTGGAAGCTTGACAGTTCGGAAGGTCCCGACGCCGTCACCTGCTTGCAGCGCTCAGGCGTGGGGGGAAGGCAATGACGGAGAAGCTTCGGCCGTCCGCGGTATCGTGCTGCATATCTGTCCGCTCGCGGCCATTATGCCCGTGCAACCGGCCAAACTTGATCCGGGAATATTCCGAACTGCTAATACAATTGCGGAGCGTGCGAACCGATACACTCATCGCAGCGTCCGCATTTTTTGCTTTCCAACGTCACCACGATTCGTTCAAAGTGTGTCGCGGCCGATGCGGCAGTTTGGCATGATTCGATTCGTCGACCGGTTCGGGGCCAGCCCAACGTTCAACTGTTTTCATAGAAGATCAGGATGGTGCGAGTGCGAACTATCTCTGAGGTTTTAACTATGCGATGAGATGTAGAGATACAGAACCGTTGACCACCGCATCCGTGACCAAGTTCCGATCGAATGTGGCTAGTTGCCCTCCATGTGCAGCAGCAAGAGCCAGGAGATAGGCATCGGTCACTTGTCCGGAACTTAGGAGTCGATCGCTGTGAACGCGCCCTCTGTCAAACAAGGTCACATCATCAGGCCAGAATTCGTGCCCGGGAAGGGCCAGGAAACTGGTCATCAATTCGGCAACTGCAGCGGGAGTTCCTGGTGAACTCGGATACCGGGAATGTCCTACGATCCGAAGCACACCATTTTCAGTGAGCGGGCAGCTGGCCCACGCCTTCTTTCCGAATTGGGCGAACCACTCGTGCGCACGATCATGCTGAATGTGCGCCGGATCAATCAGGGAAATCAGAACGTTGACGTCGAGGAGAAAACGTGTCATCTCAATTCCTCATCCAGTTGACGCACCAACTCTGATGTCACCCGCTGCGCATCCGGACTGGTCTGGATCAGAGGCACTCCATTTCGGGTCTTTCTGCTCGTTTCCGCTGGACGCAGTGCCCGCCGGGCAAGAGCAGAGATCACCTCACCAACGCTCTTTTGCTGGGTAGTGGCAAGTTCCCTTGCCGCCGCCAGTACATCGTCGTCGATAGCAAGAGTCGTCCTCATATTGTCATCCTTTCAAATACATCTCGCATCAAACATTATACATCAATGTCAGGCCGCTCAACTTCCTGGGCATATTGTCGCGTTGGTTCCCGAGTCGTCGGCGATGGAGAAACTTCAAGTGACCGGGATCACCGATTCGGGAGTCAGCCCGTTAGCCGGCCGACTCCCGAATCGGAAACCTGGCGACAAGCCAACTTTGCGATACCGGTCAGACGCTCCTGGGACGATCACCCATTGCCTGCCTCCTCCGGCCGCCACCCAGCTTCTGCCGCCACCAGGCAGTTGGCATCAGGAGCGTTCAGGTCTTTGCCGTTCAACAGGGCGCTGGCACGGCATCCACCGCGACAACTTGCAAAATGCGAGCAATGACGGCAATAAATATTGCCCTGGAGCCCGCGCAGTAAGGCGAAGCCGGAGTTCCAGATTTGCTTGAGCCCTTGTTGCCGCAGGTTTCCGGCAGGCGGTAGGCTCTTCAACAGTCCGCTGGCCCAGACCGTTCCGCGCGGATCGACGTAACAGTTTAGCCGGGCGCACTCGCAGCCGATCCCTGGAAATAGCCGCTTGCGGCCCTGTAGGGGTGGAACCTGATTGGGGACCTCGACAGAGACGCGCTCGTTCCCTGCAGCCTGCCCATGCTGCCAGGCGAGATTCACTTCCGCGGCATTGAGCAGGATGTCAGGCTGCTCTGCCGCGCGCCCCACCGGCAGCACTGTGCGCACCAGCACCCGCTTGATCTCGAGCGACTCGGCCAGCGCCACGAGCGCCGGCAACTCCGCGGCATTCGCCTTCATGAGAACGTGACGCAAACAGATCGGCGCCTTGAGGCGCTTCAGGTTGGCGATCCCAGCCAGGGCCTGCTGAAAAGTTCCAGCCTCGCCACGAATCGCCTCGTAGACGCTGGCAGTCGCACCATCTAAGCTGACCAGAATCTCCTCAAACCTCAGCCCTCCCAGTGACTCGACCACCTCTTTCGTCGCGGCGATGGCGTTGGTCGAGAGCGATACCTCAACTCCGCGCCGATTCGCATGACGGACCAGTTCCGGCAAGTCGCGCCGCACCAGCGGCTCGCCGCCGCCGAAGCGGAGCTTAAAGCAGCCCATCTCCGCGAGGTCGTCGATCAGCCGTTTTACTTCGAGCGTCGTCAACTCGTCGGCTAAAGGCTGACCCGAGGAGGAGAAACAGTGCCCACAACGAAAGTTGCAGGCGTTGGTCACCGCGAGATGCACCAGCGTGGGCGCGCTGAGTACACCTTCGACCGGGACGGTGTTCAGAAAAGCGCCGGTGAACCGTCCCCAGCTATCGAGAATGTTGAGCTGCTGGCAGAGTTTGTAAAAAACGTCCAGGCTCGCCCGCTCGAAATCTGAATGTATCAGGCTGAAGACCTTGTCCTGGGGTTCGGTGAGGGCAAGCTGAAAGATTTGCGCTGCATCTTTGTCGAACGGGATGTAGTCGCAGTTACGGCGGTCGTACAACAGGCAACCGAAATACTCCGTCCGCACCACAAAATTTGTGGCATCGGTAGGGGACATGGATATTGCGCCTGTATCGCTGGCGGTTCGCCGCCACAGGGCATCACTCAGCGCTGCCTCGATCTGGCGCGAGGCCTCGGCACTCAGGTTGAGTGACTGATTTACGTTCAGAGTGGCGATCGTGTTTCCGATCGCCTGGACACCGATCGCGGCAGCAGTTGGGAACTCCGCTGCCGCTAAGATTTTCCCGGCGGAGTTCCTACAACGATGTCACCGGTACTCACTATTCCCGTGATGTTGGAGTCGGCAATCCTGGCACCGACGCCCTCGGTCACCGAGATACGACCGAGTTGGATCTGCGCCGCCGTTAGGCGGCTGATATCGACGCCGATCGGCACCTTGCTCTCTTTGAGCCGGTCGGCGACCTCCTGCGCCAGTGGAAGCACGGCAGACTTGCTGGCCTCGGGCAAGGCGTCGACGGCCTCAGCAATCACAGCCTGCCGCGCCGCCGAGGTCGGCGCCTTTTCGAGCGCGGCAACGTCCTCGCCGGAGATCCACGCGGCAATCTTGTTCTTGAGAGCGACGTAGGCGTCTTTCACTGCTAGTTCCGCCGTGCCCTTCACAATCGCCTCCCCGGCGATGCCGAGAGCCGTCGATACAAACGCGCCAATGGTTACCGGGTCCATATGGGAGAGATTCTAGCAAAGCAAATCCCGGTGAGCACACCGCAGCAGGAGATGCGCAGGAAACTTACGACTTGTCACCTGACGTCAGAGTTGATGGCTGCGCGGTTCAAGCAGCGAGTGAACGGCCGCTCGTCGGATTGGCGGAATTTTGGCAACCGCAACCGCCAGGAAAAACTTACCCTATGCCGGCAGCTACTGGGCAAGTCAATTCCAGAGATGCCTGCAAGCCATCAGAAGTTGAGGACTACCGCGACCGAGCCGAGTTAATCACGGGAGTTCACTGTGGGAAGCTTTTGCGGTGGTCTTCCAACCCTATTGCCGTATCGGTGTCTTGCTCCGAAACAGCGCCAGCCGTTCGGTCAGGTTTTGCGCCAGCACAGTTTTGCTCTGCTGCGTGGCCAGGTCTGCGGCGCGCTGCCCCAATTCGATTGCCTTATCGTACTGCCCCATCTCGGCGTAGACCGCAGACAGCGTTCCAAGAATCGCCGGTTCCCGTTCCGAAGTAAGCTCAGCCGCATGGCGAGCCAACGACAGTGCTTCCTCGCCATTGCGCAGGCTGTCATCGCGTGAAGTCGCCAGCACCCAGGCCATATCGTTCAGCACCTGCAAACTGTCCGGCTGGCTTCGCAACGCCTGTTTCCATTGGTCAAGACCGTCCGCAACACGGCCCGTCAATACCAGCGCCTTGCCCAGGTAGTAATGCGCATCGGCGGAGCCAGGCATCAAGACCAGAGCCGCCTGAAACAAGCGCATGGCATCGTCGAGCTGACCTTTCTTCGCGAGCGCAATGCCGAGATCGATATCAGCCTCGCCGTTTTGCGGCGTCAGTTCGAGCGCTTTGCGGAGATGCGGGATCGCCTCATCGATACTGCCCGAGGACAGGAGCGCGTGGCCCAGGCAGGCTTCCGCGTCGGTATTGGCTGGATCGATTTCAAGGACCTTGCGGAACTGGCCGGCGGCGCCGTCAAAATTATTCCTGTCGGCCTCCAACTGGCCGAGTGCGAGGTAGCCATTTGGGTTCTGCGGGTCTTTCGCAATCGTCTCGCGAAATGCTGCGGCAGCCTCGTCGAAATGTCCTTCCGCTATAAGAGCCCGCCCCAGGCTAATCCGTGCAGCGCTCAAATCGGGGCTCAATTGCAACGCCTTCACGAACTGCTGTTGCGCCTCGTCGAGCCGATTCTCAACCAGTAACGTGGACCCGAGGTTGTGGTAGGCCTCAGCGTAGTCGGGGTTTTCATCGATGGCTAACCGCAGGTGCTTCTCGGATTCCTCATTGCGACCCAGGTGCCCCAACGCTACCCCGAGGTTGTTGTGTGCCTCGGCAAAATGCGGGTTGAGCCGGATCGATTCCTGGAGTTGGGCAATGCCGTCCTCAATCCGGCCGGCGCGCATCAGTGTCTCTCCATAGTTGAAGTGGGCGCCCGCGTCGTCGGGCTGCATATCAAGCGCCTTCTGCCACTCCGGAATCGCCGCCGCGTACTGGCCCTTGTTCACCAGGGCCGCCGCCACGTCAAACTGCTTGTAAAAATCCACGGCAGGGGTATCAATATGCTCGATCCCTTCCGGATTCATATTCACGAACTCGGGAATGTTCGCCGCGCGGTTGGCAGCCGTTGAGTTCTCGATCAGGATTGCCGGAGAATCATTGCCGTCCTCGTCAATGTGTGTGAGAAACAGCTGTGTATAGGGAGAGCGGCTCTTGGAGGAGAAGACCAGCCAGCGCCCGTTAGGCGAGAAGCTGTGCCAGGAGTTCATCAGGGGCGTATTGCAATTCATCAGGCGCGCCTTGCCGCCCGCGGCGGGAACGATATAGAGCTTTCCGTCCGGCCTCATGAGCTGCCCGTTCCGCGCCTGCACAAAGACCATCCATTTGCCATCGGGCGAGATTTTCGCGAAGCTATTGCTCATCCCGTTTTGCGAGGCGCCCACGATCGGTTCCGCCACGCCGCCGCGCCCTTCATTGAATGGAATCCGGTACAGGTCGTACTTGATCTGCATCTCGGCGGGGTCGTTTGAAAACGTCGCCAGCTTCAAGCCCGGTGGATTTGCGTCCTTCCCTTCGGCCCGTGCGAACACCAGGTACTTTCCGTCCGGGCTCCAAACGGCGCTTGCCTGCACGTACTTCGGATCATCGGCCCCGGGTAAGGGTCGCAGTGTCTTCGCGGTCCGGTCATACCAGGCCAGGATGCCTCGAGTGGGATAGAAGACCTGCAGAAACCGGTAGTCCGTAAAGTTAGCCACGTAATAGAAATCGGCGTTCTTTGTTCCCGGCGGCTTGATGGTGGTCATCACATACTTGCCGTCGGGCGATACCTGCGACATGAACCCGATCCTGAGTTGCGGGTTGGTTTCGCCGCTGAACGAAGCCCACGAGATCATGTCGCTCGTTCGCACCGTCATCTTTCGCGTTACCGGAACTACCGCATAAAGGCCTTTGTCATTGCGCGGCCCATCCATGTCCAGGCCCAGGGTTTTGCCGTCGCGGCTGAACGAGTGACAGTTGGCGCAGGAGTGCAAATCCGTCATCACCACATGGCTCGCCGGCTCGGCCAGATTTCGCATCCGCCACGCAATGAGCGGAACAGCGTTGGAATCGAGCGGCTGGATGATGCCCTTCTTTCCGGCTGACGGCATCAGAGGCACATCGCGATAGAAGATCGGCGCGCCTACCGGATCGCGAGAGATGGTCAATTGCATTGAGCCGCGCGAAAGCGCCTTTTCCGTAGCCCCCTCTGCAAAGCCCGCAACCGTGATCGTTGCGGCATGGTCAATCGCATGTTTGCGGATCGACTGCCACTCCGCCGCATCCGGCTTCCAGGTATGCGCCGCGGCCTGTTCCGGAGTCAACTCCGGTGGCCTGTTGTTTGCGGAAATGCATCGCTGGTCGATCTCGCCGATCGCCAGCCCTTCCCCTTTTGAGGAGACGTGAAGAGCGGGCGAGCCGTCTGCGAAAGCAACTGTGATCTCCCAGCGTTTGGCAGCTTGCGCCGGATCCCGCCATTGGAATGTTGGGGCTGCCATATCGGGCGGGAAGATTGATCCATTCAGCGGGTAGTCCACCGTGATCGCGGCGGGCGTCTCCGCCGCCAGCGCCGCGCTCCGGTGAACGATCAGGAGTCCCGCCACGCTCAGCGCTAAAGCGAGACTTCCCGCCGCTAAAATCCGCGTCACGCGTCCCCATGACCGTAAACCCTGCTGGATTCCGATAGCTGCGTCTCTATCGCAACCGTCGCCTGTGTCGGACCGTACCCAATCAGGCACCATGCGACCCTCCGGACTTAGTATGCCCGCTGCGATCAGCCGTCGAATGCAGCGCACTCGGCTTGGCCAGTATAATTCCGCGCGAACGCCGATGCGCGCAATTTTCGCTCCCCCCGGGAATGCCGAAATAGCCTTATTTCAAGCCGGAGGCCGACGCCGCCAGAATGGAGATGGTGGTGGAGTGCGCGCCCCCTTGCGTCGCTGGCGTGGCCATGAATATAACAATTTAAGGCGAACCGCCAGTGGGAGATTCGATGCGGGATTCATTTGCAGATATTTTGGGAACATTGGCAGGTTCATCCATTCAAAAGCGCGCCATTTCCAATCCTGATGTTCTCAACGAAGCGTATGCCTATGCGACGCCCAGCTCCTTTTCCCGCGGCATGCGCATCGATCTGGGAGAGCTTACCATTCTTCTCATCTCGGGAACGGCCAGCATCGATGAATTCGGAATCAGCGTCCATATCGGAGATTTTCGTGCCCAAATGCGGCGGACCCTGCATAACATTACGGGACTTCTTGCTGCCGAGGGTGCCACTTGGCACGACCTAGTGCGCACCACCTGCTACCTGCGCGACATTGATCGCGACTATGAAGCATTTAACGAGGAACGAACCGCATTTTATACAGAACTCGGCCTCGACCCGTTCCCCGCCTCCACCGGCATTGAGGCCAAACTTTGCCGTCCTGAACTACTTATCGAGATCGAGGCGATCGCGATGTTTCGTCCCCGCGTCAAGGTTTCGAGCACAGCAACACAGAAATGAAGCCCGGCCCGACCGGGCTCAATCCTTTCGGCGTACGGGTCTCTGCCGTAGCACGTGACTCGGTGCGCGATGCTCTCATCGGTCCCCAGCGAAAAATGTGGCTGACTGCTGTTTAGGTTTTCACCGCCTAACACTCAATTTCGTCCTGCCTGCTACCTTCATCGTCCTTCCCGCAACTGGATCTCTCTGGACTGACGGAATCAGGCTACTCTGGCAATGTCCGAAACCCTTCCCAGTAGAAACCGGAGCCAGGGACCATGGAGAACCGCAGCCTCGCATCCAATCTCGGCATTTACGCATACGCCGCCGGCGCCATCTTCCTCGGCCTGCTCGGCCTGGTTTCGGGCGACTTCGCCACCAACTGGCAGCGCGTCGGCCCGAACGTGCCCTTCCGTGTGGCACTCGCCTATTTCGCGGCTTTCATTGAACTCGCGGCCGGTCTCGCCCTCCTCTGGCGCCGAACGGCTCGCGCCGGCGCACTGACACTCACCGCCGTCTATTCCGTTTTCACACTCGTGTGGGTGCCCAAAATTCTAGAAGACTTGCGCAACTTCGATCCCATTGGGAACTTCTTTGAGGAGTTCTCGCTCGTCGCCGCCGGAGCCGTCCTTGTCGCATGGTTCTCGCCGGCCAACTCGCCCTTCTCGCACCGCGAGTCCCTCTTCGCCCGTCTCTACGGCATCTCCGCTATCTCATTCGGCATCGGCCACATCTACTATATGCCCGGGCTGTTGACTTGGATTCCCAAATGGATTCCGCCTTCGCAAATGTTCTGGGCCTATGCTACGACCATCGGGTTTTTCCTCGCTGCCGCAGCCATCCTTTCCGGCATCATGGCTCCTCTCGCCTCGCGCCTGCTCACCGCTGAAATCGTTGGCTTCGAAATATTTGTCTGGATTCCCAAGCTCCTCGCCGGCCCTCATGACCATTTCAACTGGGCAGGCAACGCCATCTGCGTCGCTCTCGCCGGTGCACCATGGGTCGTCTCCGACTCCATCTGCCGGGCCGCCGGACGGGCGCCGGCCCGCACAAAGCCCGTCTCCGAAGTCAGCAGCCCCGCCTGAGGAGGAAACGGTTTTCACACCTACTGCCGGTGATCCACCCAGATGCCGGCCGGAAGCAGGCTCCTCTATCTGAACGACAGAGCTGTTCGGCGCCACGCATGATTGCTCTCAGTACGATCCGACCCTGAGTGGTCTGATGTTACTTACATTCTGTTACATTTCAGAAATACTCCAGACACCCGGTTTCCCCAAACTGAATCTGCGCACAGCGGGGGCGCAGAATGCGCAGAATCATCGTGGCCGGTACTGTGTTGGGATTGGTTGCCATCGGAATCGCACTGTGGCGGCGGTTCGATGTGGCGCATTCGCAGGAGCTTGTTCGTAATGCCGAGGTTGTGCGGGTCACCCGGCGAGACATTGGAACCGCGGTGAAGGCCACCGGGGTCATCAAGCCGATGACCGGCGCCGAAGTCAACGTTGGATCGAGCGTCTCCGGTGTGGTGATGCGCCTCTTCGTGCAGATCGGCGATCACGTCACAAAGGGGCAGACCCTCGCAGAACTGGATAGCCGCGAGTTTGTTGCGCGACGCGATGCGGACGCCGCGGCGCTGCGTGTAGCGCAGGCAAATCTGGAATATGCCCAGGTGGATCTTCAGCGCAAGCGCCAGTTGCACGATGCCCGGATCATTGCGAAGAGCGACCTCGATCTTGCGGAGAAATCGTTCTCGGTTGCAGATCAGCAGCGGAACCAGGCCAGCGCCGCGCTCGCCGACTCGACTACGCAACTGGGTTTTACGCAGATTATTGCTCCCATCTCCGGCGTGGTCTCGGCGGTCACCACGCAGGAGGGAGAAACCGTGGCTGCGAGCTTCGCGGCGCCCACCTTCGTCACCTTGCTCGACCTTTCGCGCCTCGAGGTCTGGGCGTACGTCGACGAAACCGACATCGGACGCATTCGAGTCGGACAGAGAGCGCGCTTCACTGTGGACACCTACGGGGACCGCGAGTTTCATGGCGTCGTCACAGCCATCCACCCCAAGGCTGAGATCCGCGACAACGTCGTCGACTACGTGGTCGTGGTGCGCTTCACGCCGCCGCGCGATTTTGTTCTCCGCCCCGAGATGACGACGACCGTCAAGGTCGACCTCGAAAGACATATGCAGGCCCTGGCCCTGCCCATTCGGGCCGTGCGCCGCGAGGGGAGCCGTGCCTTTGTCCTGTGTCGAAGCGCCGGCAAGACAGAGCAGCGCTGGGTCAATACCGGCATCCGCGATGACAGTTACTGGGAGATTGTTGGAGGACTTCATGAAGGCGATGAAGTGCTGATCGGCGATATGAATTCACAGTAGGGAGAAGGCTGGCATGATCGAGTTGAATGGAATCACAAAAACCTATACCCGGCCCGGCGGAGAACCCGTCAACGCGCTTATCGACATCACGCTGCAGATCAACGACGGCGAATTCGTGGCTATTGTGGGCACTTCCGGTTCGGGCAAATCAACACTCATGAACATCCTCGGGCTCCTGGATGTTCCCAGCGCAGGCAACTACCGCTTGCGCGGTCAAGACACAGCGGGACTCTCCACCGGCGCGCAGGCACAATGGCGCAACAAGCGCATCGGCTTCGTCTTTCAGACCTTTCACCTGCTGCCGCGCACAAGCGCTCTCGAAAATGTTGAACTCCCGCTCCTTTACTCAGACCGTGCCTCGATTCGGGGACTGGGCCGGAAAGCACTGGAGTCGGTTGGCCTGGGCGACCGCATTTCGCACCGGCCTTCGGAGTTGTCGGGCGGGCAGCAGCAGCGGGTCGCGATTGCCCGGGCTCTCGTCAACGAACCCGATCTTCTGCTGGCCGACGAACCCACAGGCAATCTCGATCGACGATCGGCAAATGATGTAATGGCAATCTTTCAGAGCCTCAACCAATCCGGTCGAACCATCGTCCTGGTCACGCACGATGCCGAGATCGCGAACCATTGCCGGCGAATCGCGCGCATCGAGCGCGGCCGCATCGTCGCGGACGAACGAGTGACAGAACCGAAGATCGCATTGCAGGAGGCGATATGAACACGATGCGCCTGGTCACCCACAGCGCCGGCATGATGGGCCGGCACAAACTTCGCGCGGGGTTCATGATGATTGGCAGTTTCATTGGCGTTGCCGCATTGACGCTGGTGGTCTCCGTAGGCCTGGCGGCCGAGCGAAAATTGCTCAAGCTCGCGCACCAGATGTTCGGCGAGTCGTCTCTCATGATCATCGACGGCGGCGGACACATGATGGGCGGCCCGCGCAACCCGGGAACCCGGCTCAAAATCGACGACCTCGAAGCCGTAGCAAAACAAGTGCCCGAAGTTGAATCCTGGGATCCCCAACAAGGTCTCACCGCTTCGGTGCGTCGCGGCGACCTCGCCGACACAGCGCAGGTACTTGGCGAGACGGAGCGCTCGGAACACGTGTGGGGGCGGCCTGCCGTACAAGGCGCCTATTTCGATGACACCGCCGTAAAATCGTCAGAACGCGTAGCGCTCATCGGTCAAACCGTGGCGACCCAACTCTTCGGCAACGAAAATCCCATGGGACAGGAGATCCAGATTGGTTCGGTGCCTTTCCGCGTCGTTGGCACTCTCGAGCCCTGGGGCACTGACCCGCACGGAATGGATCGGGACAATGAAATTGTGGTTCCCATCTCGACATTGATGCGCCGCCTCACCAATGTGGACACCATCACCGGCGCGAAATTGCTGATCGCCCCTTCAGCGCACGAGGATCAGGTCGTGAAAGCGATTGAAACCATCTTGCGAGAGCGGCACGGCCTCAGCGCCGATCAGCCGAACGACTTCTCGATTCTGACCGCGTCGGAAGTACGCAAAGTGATGGCTTCAATCAAGCGGATCCTCTCTCTTTATTTGCCCATGGTGGCGGCAATCTCTCTGCTTGCCGGCGGTATCGTGTCGGCCGCCCTGATGGTCGCGTCGGTGAACGAACGCGCTGCGGAAATCGGCCTGCGCCGTGCAGTGGGAGCCCGCTCGGAGGACATTCGTCTGCAATTTCTGATCGAGACGACTGCAACGACGCTCGCCGGCGGTGTTGCAGGCATCCTGCTGGGTTATGTCCTGGCGCACATGGGCGCGACTCACATGCATCTCGGCAGCGTTGCCCCGTGGGGCGCCGCACTGTTGGGGATTGTCTCCTCCATCGTGGTCGGTCTTGCCGCGGGTCTGTTGCCCGCCCAGCGAGCCGCGCGCATGTCGCCGGTTGATGCACTGCGATGAAACTCCTGCGAGGGCTCGGCATATCGGCCCGTGCACTCTTCGCCCATAAGGTGCGCACCGCACTCACCCTGTCGAGCGTAGCGGTGAGTGTCGCCGCCGTCGTCGTTGTCAGCGCCATTGGCACCGGCGTAGAGAAGGAGATCGTTCGCCAGGCCGAGACCATGGGAACGAACCTGCTGGTGGTGAGGCCGGCCCAGGTCAAAAACTCCGCAGCCCGGAAACAGATCCGCGGTGTGGTCTCAACCCTCACCGTGGAAGATTACGATGCAATCACCGAACTGGCCGCCGTGGAAGCGGCGGTGCCAGGATTCGAGAACACACTCACGGCCAAGGCCGGCGGCCGTTCCATGTCTGTCGCGGGTCCTGGGCACCACCTCCGCATATTTGCAGGTGTGCCGTTTTGCGGTCATGCGAGGGCGCTTCCTCAACGAGGATGACGACCGGCAAGCACACCGGGTAGCCGTCCTGGGCGCGCGCGTCACCGAGGAACTCTTTCCCGGACAGGATGCGATCGGACAAGACATCCGGATTCGTGGTGTTCCGTTTGAAGTGATCGGCGTACTTCAAGCCAAGGGAATCCAGGCCGACGGCTCCGATCAGGACAATCAGATATTGATCCCGATCCGAACCGCCCTGCGGCGTGTATTCAATCTCACCTGGCTCAATCCCATCTTTGTCAGTGTCCGCGACCCCGACAACATGACCGGCGCCGAAACGGAAATGGCGCAACTGCTTCGCATGCGTCACCGCCTCGAACCCGGAGGCCGGCCCGACGACTTCGCGGTTCAGAATAAGACCAAAGTCCTCGCTACCCAAAAGCAAATCGCCGATTCCCTCACGAAACTGGCCCTCGGACTTGGCGGCGTTTCTCTCCTCGTCGGTGGCATCGGCATTCTGGCGCTCATGTTGATGTCGGTGAAAGAGCGCACCGGTGAAATCGGTCTTCGCATCGCTGTAGGTGCAAGGCCCGGAGACATTCTTCTCCAATTCCTCGCCGAGGCGGCAATGTTGGCCGCCGGAGGCTGGCTCGCCGGATTGGTGCTCGGCCTTCTCGGCGCAGCGATGGTCGCTTTTTTAGCGCGATGGAGAGTCGCCGTTTCGCCCCAGATGCTGGTCGCCTCGCTGGCGACCGTACTTATCGCCGGTCTGGGCTTTGGAATTTGGCCCGCCCGGAAAGCCTCCTTAATTCCACCGATACGTGCGCTCCAGATGGAATAATGAACGCCAGAGCAGATGCCATGAACCCCGCCGCTACGGCCAGAACCAAGGTCCTGGTCATCGATGATGATGAACGCCTCAACGCGCTGCTGACCAGGTATATGGACCGCTTCGGCTTTTCGGTGCGTTCCGCCATCGATCCCAAAGCCGCGCTGCGGACGCTCAAAAGCGATCCTCCCGACATCGTGATTCTCGACATCATGCTTCCTGATATGGACGGCTTCGCGGTCTGCCGCAAGGTGCGAGAAAGTAGCTGCGTTCCCATCATCATGCTCACCGCGCGCGGCGATGTGATGGACCGCATTGTGGGGCTCGAACTCGGCGCAGACGATTACCTGGCCAAGCCTTTCGAACCCCGCGAACTCGTCGCTCGCATGCAGGCGGTCCTGCGCCGCGGCCAGCGTCGCGATTCCCCCGACAGGCTGCGCATCGGGACTCTCGAGGTGGACTGGTCAACGCGGTGTGTCCGCCTCGAAGGCCACGACATCGGCCTGACCACAGCCGAATTCGAGCTGCTCGGCCTCCTGGTGCGAAGTCGCGGAAAGGTATTGAGCCGTGACCGCATCCTCGACGGCACCCGCGGCATCGACTGGGAATCCTATGATCGCTCCATCGATGTTCTCATCAGCCGCCTGCGCCAGAAATTAGGCGACGATTCAAAACACCCGAGCTTCATTCGCACCGTTCGCGGAGCGGGATACGTCTTCATCGGAGGCGACCGTGCCTGACCGCGCCCCGCGCGTGCGTTCATCCATATTCGCCAGGCTCCTGACCATCATGATCATCATGGCGGTCACGCTCCTTCTCATTGTCGGATTCTTTTTCGTTTTTGTTGTGTTCCCTGGCGCCACAGCCGAGGCTGGCCGCGCATTCGAACAATATTCCGAGGGCATCGCCGCAACCTCGCCCGATCTCCAGACCGCCAAGGCTCTTTCCCATCGCCTCAAAGTCCACATCCGCTATGAGGGGCCGCGCGGTTCATGGGCGACTTCTGATTATCTTCCCGGCATCGCCGAGGTGCGCGAGGGCAAGATCGATGCGCCCATCGGACACAATTACTACCTCGAACCCTCACCGGATGGCGGCTCGTATCTATTTGCCTGGGACTTCAGCGAACATGTGCGCGCGCTTCACGCCAAGATGCTCTGGCTGCTTCTGTTCCTCGTCACCGGCGTTGTCTGCACCGCGTACCTCTTTCAAAAGCGCCTCTTGCGCCCCGTCCGGCTGCTCGACGATGGCGTGGAGCGGCTCAGTAAAGGAGACCTGAACGTCGCGGTGCCGGTGCTTACCCGCGATGAATTCGGCGTCCTGACCGACGCCTTCAACAAGATGGTCGGGCGCGTGCGGCAAATGGTCCAGGCCCGCGATCAACTGCTGCTCGATGTAAGTCACGAACTGCGATCGCCGCTCACTCGCTTGAAGGTCGCGCTGGCGCTGCTACCCGACGACGAGAACCGTTCCGGCATGGCCGGCGACCTGAACGAGATGGAGGCCATGATCGCCGAGCTGCTCGAAATGGAACGGCTCCGCGATGGCCGGGGAATTCGCCGCGCAACGCATGACCTTGTGTCTGTTCTTCGCGAGGTGGCCGAAGACTACCGAAAAGGCCCTCCGGGGATCAGGATCGTCTCGCCGTTTCGCGAAGTGTGGCTTGACATCGACAAAGACAAGATCAAGACCGTGTTGAGAAACCTGCTTGAGAACGCAGTGAAATTCGCTCTCCCCGACAGCCGCGCAATCGAGATCGCCCTGGAGCAGGACGCGGACGACAGTGACCTTGCGCATTTCGGACGACGGTCCGGGAATTCCGCAGGCCGACATCTCCAATCTCTTCGAGCCGTTCTTTCGTGTCGATCGCTCGCGCTCGAAGAAGACCGGCGGGTACGGGCTCGGACTCAGCATATGCAAACGAATCATGGAAGCCCACGGAGGGAGCATCACCGTGACCAATAATCCAGGCCGCGGTGCTTCGTTCGTCTTGAGCTTTCAGAACGATTGCTTCCGATTGAGGGCAACGCTTATTGCTTGCCGCCGACGGGAAGTACCCAGGCAAACATGACCCCTCCGCTTCCACTCACGAGGTATTGCCGCCCGTCGAGCTCATAAGCTATGGGAGACGTCTTTACGGGATCTCCCGTCTGAGCATGCCACAGTGTCGCGCCGTCCGCCGTGCGCAACTGTCGATCGTGAAATCGACTCTCAGCCTCAGTTTAGTCATGATATGCCGCCACCGGGAATGGAATCCGGTGAGCCGCTCGTCGCAAAATATTCTCCTAACCGCGAGACCTAACCTCTGTCCAAGGTGATGAATGCAGGAAAACGATCATTCGGTTGTCCAGGCCGTTCTGGCGGGGAACAAGGAAGCGTATGGGGCACTTGTCCGCGCTCACAGCACGACTGTCTTCAGAGTGGCGTTTCGGATCACCGGCAACGAAGCCGATGCGGAGGAGATTGTGCAGGAGGCGTTTCTGCGCGGGTATCAGAGACTGGAGAGCTTTCAGCAGCGTTCCGCTTTCGGGACCTGGATCTACCGGATCGCTGTGAACTGCGCCCTGAACCGGATCAGCCAGCCGGGCATTGAGGCAGAGTACCGGCATGGCGAGGAAAGTGACCCGGCGGAGAAGACGGTGCAGGTGGCGGCGCAGGATGCAGATCCGGAGCGGGCGCTGTTGAGCGGGGAGATCAGCGCTGCGCAAAAGATGGCGATGCAGAGGTTAACGCCGACGGAGAAGAGCGCGTTCGTGCTGCGGCACCTTGAGGACCGCTCCATGAGTGAGATCGCCGAGGTGCTGGATATCGCACCGAATGCGGCGAAACAGGCGGTATTTCGCGCCGTGCAGAAGTTGCGGCGGGAACTGGCGCCGCTGCGGGGGAACGCATGAAGCATCTGGGCGAAGAGGAGCTGATCGAGCTGTATTACGGCGAGGGTACGACCGAAGCGAATACCCATCTGCGCGCGTGCCGGGAGTGCTCGGCAAAGTATGCCGAATTCAAGCAAAGTCTTGATGCGATTCGGCCGGCGGCAGTTCCGCAGCGAGGCGCGGAGTACCGAGAGCGTGTTTGGGAGACCCTGCGGCCACAGCTGATTCCGTATCAGAAAAAGACTGCTGCCTGGCGGCGATGGACGCATTGGAGAGTCACAGTGCTGGCGGCCAGCTGCGCGATGCTGCTGGCGGCCGCATTCCTTGGTGGCCGTTACTGGGAGCGGAGTGGGACGAAGACGGCCAGCGCTCCAGGTAATTCGCAAGCAACGCAGCGCGTGGTCCTGGTCGTGCTGACCGATCACCTGGATCGCACAGAACGGCTGCTGGTTCAGTTGGAGCACGCGGGTTCGCCGGACAGAGTGGAGAACGCGCAGTTGCAGTCGGAGGCGCGGGAACTGCTGGCATCGAACCGGCTCTATCGAGCAACCGCGAGCAATTCAGGCGATCCGGCGCTGGCCGGGGCGCTCGACCGGCTGGAGGGCGTGCTGGCTGAGATTGCGAACGATCCAAATCTGAGCGGAGCCGATCTGGAGCGCGTGCGCAACGACATGAACACCAAGGGAATTCTGTTTGAGATTCGCGTACTGCGGTCACGCAGTGCTGATCCGGGGAGCGGGCCCAAATCCGCGAATGGAGCGTCGATCTAATGAAAGTCAAAGGATTTTTTGCGATTTTTCTTGCCGGTGCACTGATGGTTGCGCCCTGGCGTTTAAATGCTGAAGTGATGCAGCCTTTGCTGATCGCGAACGGCGGAGGCGGGGGCGCCGACGAGGCGAGCCTGTATGCCGACGGGACACGCGCGATCGACGAGAACCGCTGGCCCGACGCGGCGGGATTGTTCGATCGCGTGGCGCAGATGCATGGCGAGCACGCGGAGGGCGCGCTCTACTGGAAGGCTTACGCGGAAAATAAGGAAGGACAGTCGGCGAATGCTCTGAGCACATGCGGCGAACTGCGGAAAGGGTTATCCGAAGAGCCGGTGGCTGGACGAGTGTGGCGCCCTGGAGATCGAAATCCGCGGCAAGAGCGGCCAGCCGGTTTCCCCCCAGGCTGAGACCGACGAGAACCTCAAGCTGCTGGCCCTGAATGCGCTGATGCAGCAGGACGAGGCGGAAGCGGTGCCGATCCTGCAGAAAATCCTGAGTGGCAACCAGTCGGACGAGCTGAAGAGCCGGGCGCTGTTTGTGCTGGCGCAGAGTCAGTCGCCGCAGGCCCAGGCGCTGATCAGCCAGATCGCCCAGGGCCAGTCGGGGCCCGCACTGCAGATCAAGGCGATTCGCATGTTGGCGACGCAGGGCAAGCGCGCCGACGACACCCTGGCGTCGATCTACCAGCACAGCACCGACGTGCAAGTGAAGCGGGTGATCTTGCAGTCGTATCTGATCACGGGAGACTCGGCGAAGCTTCTGGAGGCGGCCCGGCAGGAGACGAATCCCGAACTGGTGAAGACCGCGATCCACACGCTGGGCGCGATGAGTGCGGGGCAGGATCTGCTGACGATGTATCGCGCGACGAACAACGCGCAGACAAAGGCGGACATCATCAATTCGCTCATCCCGGCCGGACACAACGGCGTGGCCCCTCTGACGGAGATCGCGCAGTCCGAACAGGATCCGGAACTGCGGCGGAAAGCGATTCGCAATCTGGGGATTGCGGGGGGAATGTCGGTCGCTCCCGCCCTGGTGACGACCTACCAGAAGAATACGGACGTGGAAACAAAGCGCGCTGCGGCGCAGGCGCTGTTCCTGGCCAATGACGCGCCAGGATCTGGTGACGCTGGCGCGCGCAGAAAAGGACATCGAAATGAAGAAGTACCTGGTGCAGCAGCTGAGCCTGATGCATGACCAGGAAGCCACGAAATACATGCTGGAAATCCTGAACAAGTAGCGAGGAATCCCCATGAGACAAGATTGGTTTTTAGCAGCGGTACTCGGCGTGTCGATGCTGGCGATGGCGCAGCAGCAGCCGAAGGTGGTCAACGCGAAATTTAACACTGAGCCGTCCGGCGCAGGACTGTCCGCGACGGTGAACCGATTTCAGCATTCAAATGGACCGCTCTGGCTGGGCTATGAGGTGGCAGCTGTTCCGGGATCGCATTTCTCTATGTGTTCGGGCGACACCGAGTCATCGATGGACGATGGATGTTGCGGTGTCTATCGACTAGAGGATTCGAACAATAACTTTCGATCGTCAAACGGGGATCAGGCGACACAGACGAGTATTGCCGTGCTGGTGCGGATCGATCAGGCGGCGGTGGACAAGGTTCGTTTCATCGCGACCGGGTGCCGGCTGGATGCGGGAGGATTGCCGTTTACCTGGCTGACGGATGTTAAGGCGGACGACAGCGTCGCGTGGTTATCGAGCTTGGTAACGGCGGAAAACAAGCGGCACACGGACCAGGCACTGGCAGCGATCGCGATGCACGAGACCGGGAAGGCGACAGCGGCGCTGGAGGGGTTTGCTTCGTCGGCGAATCCGCTGTGGCTTCGGGATAAGGCGGGATTCTGGCTGGGCGCAGGCCGTGGGCACGATGGTTTTCTGGCACTGGAGAAGCTGGCGAGCGACCCTGATCCGGAGTTCCGCAAGAAGCTGGCCTTCGATATTTCGGTCAATCATGATCCGGCGGCGATCGATGCTTTGATCCGGATGGCGAAGTCGGATTCGGATACTGGCGTTCGCGAACAAGCGATCTTCTGGGTGGCGCAGAAAGCGGGCGCGAAGGCCGTGGCGACGCTCAAGGACGCAGTGGAGAATGATCCCGAGGTGGGGGTAAAGAAAAAGGCGGTGTTCGCGCTGAGCCAATTGCCGAAGGACGAGGCGGTGCCGGAACTGCTGCACGTGGCGCAGACGAATCGCGATCCTGCGGTTCGCAAAGATGCGATTTTTTGGCTCGGGCAAACGCACGATCCGCGGGCACTCGCGTATTTCGAGCAGATACTCGAACACTAGGGGTCGCACGGGCAGCCCAACGAGCGGGCCCTCTTGTTTTTGTTTTCGACGACGTCCTCGTGATTGACCGGGGCGTGGGAATCCGGAAATTGTTGGAATTTGCCAATCAACAATCTGCTGACGTATGGTGGTCGGGCGTTCGAATGAACCAGGAGTGGAGGAAATAATGGTCAAACTCGAAGATGCCCGCAGAGTGATTTCCGCGGCGGAGGCGAAAGCAAAGGAAATTGGACAACCAATGAACATAGCCGTCGCAGATGCGCGGCGGCAACCTGGTCTCCCATGTCCGGATGGATGGCGCATGGCTGGGCAGCATCGACATCTCCATCAAGAAGGCATATACCTCCCGCGCCTTCGATATCGCAACAAAGGATCTGGCGACGCATTCGCAGTCGGGAGGCCAGTTCTTTGGCATTCATGCCTCGAACGACGGAAAGATCATGATCTTTGCCGGCGGCATCCCGCTGAAGAGGGACGGCAAGGTCGTTGGAGCCATCGGAGTCAGCGGCGGGTCCGGGGACCAGGATCATGCGGTCGCCGAGGCAGGCGCGGCCGCGTTCTGAATCGAAAAGGAGCAATTGCCATGGCTAGCAATCACGGTGTCGTATATCTCGGACCAAACAGTGTCGAGGTGCAATCGATCGACTATCCGAAGCTTGAGAATCCCGCAGGCAAGAAGATCGAACACGCGGTGATTCTGAAAGTGGTGACGACCAACATTTGCGGTTCCGATCAGCATATGGTCCGCGGCCGTACGACTGCGCCAAAAGGCCTGGTGCTCGGCCACGAAATCACGGGCGAGATCATCGAAAAAGGGATGGATGTCGAATACCTGGAAATTGGCGATCTGGTGACTGTGCCGTTCAACGTGGCTTGCGGACGGTGCCGGACATGCAGAGAGCAGCAGACAGGGGTCTGCCTCAATGTCAATCCAAGCCGGGCCGGCGGAGCCTATGGCTATGTCGATATGGGAGGCTGGGTCGGCGGGCAAGCTGATTATGTGATGGTCCCCTATGCCGATTTCAATCTGATCAAGTTCCCGGACAAAGCACAGGCGATGGAGAAGATCCGCGACCTGACGATGTTATCGGATATCCTCCCCACCGGATTCCACGGTGCGGTCAGCGCCGGAGTTGGTGTCGGTTCTACTGTTTATATCGCGGGCGCCGGGCCGGTTGGACTCGCGGCGGCCGCCTCAGCCCAGATACTGGGAGCAGCCGTGGTCTTGATTGGCGATATGAATCAGGAACGGCTGGCGCATGCAAAGTCAGTGGGCTTTGAGCCGATTGATCTGAGCAAGAGCGACAGGCTTGGAGACCTGATTGAAGCGGTGCTTGGAGTTCCAGAAGTCGATGCCGCGGTGGACGCGGTGGGCTTTGAAGCCAGGGGACATGGAGCGCAGCATACCGTCGAAGCCCCGGCAACCGTGCTCAACGCTCTGATGACGATCACGCGTGCCGCTGGTGGCATTGGTATTCCCGGGCTTTACGTGACCGAGGACCCGGGATCGAAAGACAAAGCCGCGCAACACGGCGCACTGAGTATGCGTTTGGGTTTGGGATGGGCAAAGTCTCACCGCTTCTACACCGGACAAACTCCGGTGCTCAAGTACAACCGTGCCTTGATGCAGGCGATCCTCTATGATCGCCTGCCGATCGCGAAGATCGTTAACGCTACCGTCATCTCGCTAAATGATGCGCCGCAAGGCTATCGAGACTTTGATTCAGGCGTTGCGAAGAAGTTCGTTCTGGACCCACACGGCCTTTTCAAAAAAGCCGCGTAATTCAACAAGACACGTTCGTCGGACAAACATATCCGGATGATTTGTGGAGAATTCTTGCTGGCCGCCGGCACAGCCGGACCGCTTTTAGCCATGGTGCTCGCGGCCTGCAAGTCGCACTGCTGCAGGAGTGCCGCACGCGTAAGCTGGCGGAAGCGCGTGTGAGTCGAACACACCGTCGCCCGTTAAGGACGACCGCCGGTTTTGAAGACCGGGAGGATCACCGGAGCCTAAGCACTTCCGTCCTATGACATTCTCTAGCTACACTGCCATGTTACACGTCACGTTCCGACTGCCCCGGAAACAAGGAATCGATTTTGAATCATCAAGATTCTGTCCGTTTGACGCAACAGGTAAAGGCTGGAGGCTGCGCCAGCAAGCTACCTGCCGGATCTCTCCGGCAGGTGCTGTCAGCGCTTCCGGCGCAGACGAACCCTGACTTGCTGGTAGGGTTTGAGACTTCGGACGATGCGGGAATTTACCGCATTGGGGCCAACCAGGCGTTGGTGCAGACCATCGACTTCTTTACCCCGCTGGTCGATGACCCGTTCGCGTTCGGTCAGATCGCAGCGACCAACGCCTTGAGCGATGTATATGCGATGGGCGGCCGACCGCTGACCGCGCTCGCCGTCGTCTGCTTTCCGCACGATGCCGATTTAGGAATCCTCGAGCAAATCATGCGCGGCGGCCTGACCAAAATGTCAGAAGCAAACTGCACTGTGGTCGGGGGCCACTCGGTACGTGATGCCGAAATGAAGTTTGGCTACGCGGTCACAGGTCTCATCGATCCGGCGCGAATTTACACCAATGCCGGAGCGGTCCCCGGCGACAGGCTCATTCTCACCAAGCCGATCGGTACGGGGGTGATTACCACCGCCCTCAAGCAAGGCAAGTCAGAGCCGGCGTGGGTAGACCGAGCCATCCTGTTGATGACGACACTCAACAGCACAGCCTCTGCGCTTGCGAGTGCTTGTCCTGGCGTTCACGCAATGACCGATATCACCGGCTTCGGGCTCATGGGCCACGGCCGCGAAATGGCCCTGGGAAGCGGAGTCACGCTGGAAATCGAAACCGCTCGCGTGCCCGTGATTGAGGGCGCCCTGGATGCGGTTCGCGCCGGCGCAATCCCCGGCGGTCTGCTTTCCAATCGCGAATTTGCCGAGTGCCTGGTTGAGGATTCTCCGGACATTAACGTCCCGGACGACCTTCGTGCGCTGCTCTATGATCCGCAAACATCGGGCGGACTGCTTGTCTCGGTTGCCTCTGAAGCTGCATCGGAGTTGCTCGCCTCGCTTCAAAATGCCGGCCTTCCTGCCGCCATGATCGGACGCGTCTCAGGTCCATTTACCGCGGGTGCTGGTGAACCGGCCATCATTCTGCGATGATGGCTTACTCCAGGGTTTCCTCACCATGGCGATGCATGAGCTTCACAACACAGACGAGGCACAGAGCCGGCTCTTTCGCGAGTTGCCGTCCGTCAACGACCTGCTGTTGACGCCTGTGTGCACGGCGCTTCTCAATATTCATCCGCGCAGTGCTCTGCTGCTCGCAGCCCGCAATGCGCTTGGCCGGCTGCGCCTCGAGATCGCCTCGGGGCAACAAACAGAAGACAGCCTGCAACGGAGCATCGATCAGTTGCCCGACAAAATTGGCCATCAGCTCGAATTGGGGAGGCGTTACTCGCTTCGCCCGGTGATCAATGCGACCGGCGTCATTCTGCACACCAATCTGGGTCGCGCTCCATTGAGCGAAGCGGCGCTTGGTCATTTGGTCGACGTCGCGCAGGACTACTGCAACCTCGAACTCGATCTTGAAACCGGGTTGCGCAGCCGCAGAGATGTGCACGCTGAGTCCCTTGTGCTGCGCGTTCTGAACCGAAACCAGCGCCGAGACTCCAGATCCCGATCGACGCGGCGTGCTCATCGTCAATAACTGCGCGGCCGCCACGTTCCTCGCGCTGAACTCCCTTGCGGAGAATTCCGAAGTCATCGTATCGCGCGGAGAACTTGTCGAGATCGGCGGCGGTTTCCGCATCCCGGAAATCATGGAGAAGTCTGGCGCAATCCTGAAGGAGGTTGGCACCACAAATCGGACCCGCCTCGCGGATTACGAGCGTGCACTCGGCCCCGAGACCGGCCTCCTGTTGCGGGTACATCAGTCGAACTTCAGCATTGAAGGGTTCTCGGAACGGACCTCGTTGTCGGATCTGGTTGAGCTTTCGAAAAGCGCGGGAGTTCCGCTTTTCGAGGATCAAGGCACCGGCCTTGTCTCCTCGCTCGAGCGATTCGGAGTCAACGGAGAACCCAGCTTGCTCCAGTCCTTTGCGTCCGGCGTGGACCTGATCGCCGCCAGCGGAGATAAGCTGCTCGGCGGGCCGCAATGTGGCATTCTCGTGGGCAGGAATGATCTGATCGAGCGGATCCGAAAGAATCCGCTGCTTCGAGCCTTCCGCGTTGAAAAGCTCACCTATGCCGCACTCGAGGCTACCTTGCTGGAGCACCTTTCAGAAGACCCGGTGTCCATTCCGGTAGAGCGGATGCTGAGCCTTCCGCCCGAAGAACTCATGCGCCGGTGCCGCGAGATCGCCGACCAGGTCGTATCATCCAGACTGGTTCTGGACGTGGTTCCAGTCGCCAGTCTCGTCGGAGGAGGAACTGCACCCAAGGCTTCCTTGCAGAGTTGCGCTCTGTCTCTGCGGCATGCGTCTGTTACGTGCGGCGGAACTTCTTGCAACCCTTCGCCGGCTCGATCCGCCGATCGTTGGCCGCATTGCGGACGAATCGGTTCTGCTGGATTTGCGTACCGTACCTCCACATTTCGATTCCGATCTCGTCGGCCTCCTGAGCAGTTTGTAACTCCAGAGAGCGTAAATGCATTTCGAATGGGATCTCTGTGAATGACGAACACACCCAGATCCATCGTCATCGGGACCGCCGGTCATATCGATCACGGCAAGACAACCCTGGTGCGCGCCCTCACGGGAATTGACCCGGACCGCCTGCCCGAAGAGAAACGCCGCGGCATCACGATCGACCTTGGCTTCGCATCATTCGAGACGAAGGCGCCCGACGGATCGCCATTCCGCATCAGCTTCGTAGATGTGCCCGGCCACCACCTCTTCATCCGCAACATGCTCGCCGGCGCCGGTTGCGTTCCTGCAGTCATGCTCGTGGTCGCGGCCAACGAAGGCATCATGCCACAGACGGTGGAGCATCTGGCCATCTGCGAGTTGCTCGGCATCTCGCAGGGCCTCACTGTCATCACCAAGGGCGACGCCGTGGGCGCCTCCCACCTGCAAGAAGTCACGTCTTCCATTGAGACTTTTCTGAAAGGGACATTTCTTGACAAGGGCCGTGCCCCGGTGTTGCCGGTGAGCGCGGCAACCGGTGAAGGCCTTCAGACCCTGCGCGAAGAACTGATCAAACTCGCGATGCGGACCCATCTCGCGTCCGCTGACGCCTTGCTGCGCATGCCGCTCGACCGGTCCTTCGTCATGAAGGGTTTCGGGCCCGTCGTTACCGGAACACTCATTTCGGGAACAATCTACGAAGGCCACACGTTGCAACTTGAACCGCAGGGCCGCGCTGTCCGGGTGCGCGGCCTGCAGACACACGGCCAGGCGATGCAATCCGCACCTCCCGGCTCGCGCGTTGCCGTAAATCTCTCCGGCGTGGATGCGACTCAAGTCCATCGCGGACAGACGCTGGTGTCACCCAGGACCATTGCGGCCGTCGACACGATCGACGCCGAGGTCAGGCTCCTCAAGAACGCACCCGCGTTGAAACACCGCGCCAGCGTTCACTTTCACGCCTTCACCTCCGAGACCATGGCGCGCGTTTCACTTTATGGCTACGAAGCGATGCAGCCGGGAACTGTTCGCCTCATGCGCATCAAGCTTGTCGAACCGATCGTCCTGGTCCCTGGCGACCGGTTCGTCCTCCGCCAACCGTCGCCAGCCGGCACCATTGGCGGCGGCAGTGTCCTCGATGCCCATCCTGAACCTCGCCAGCGAAAGGACATAACGTTTGCCTGGCTCGAGCAGTTGAAGACGTCTTCTCCGACACAGCAAGTTGTATTGCGGGTGGGCCGCAGCCAAACAAAAGGAATCACTCTTCATGCACTCTCGGCTGAAACAGGATGGACAGTGGACGCGGTCCGCCGTCAAATGACTCCGGCTCTTGAGTCCGGAGAACTCCTGCTCCTCTCCGGCGATCTGCTTATCAGCCGTGAAGCCTTTGTCGCGGCGACCGGCGCGGTCATCGCGCGTTTGCAAACGAGCCAGGCTGTAAAGTCTTCCGAGTTGCGCAGTCAGACCGCGCTCAGCCCTGAAGTCTTCAATTCTGTGATGAGCGCTCTTGTGGACGAGAAAAAGGTTGGGGTTTGTGACGAGATGGTCGCGATCTTCAACGCCGGAGGTCAGTCGAGGGATGCTGAAACCGTCCGGCTGGCAAGCGTTGCCCAAATGTACGAAGCGGCCGGCCTGGCCCCACCTTCGGTGTTGGAAGTCGCTCAACGGCTCAATTTCAAAGAAGCCGAGATGCGCCGCCTCGTCACAGCGCTACAACGCAACAAGACACTTGTGCGCATGGGCAGCGATAACTTGTTCATCCATTCCAGCGCGCTCACGCAACTCGCCGTGCAACTGACTGCACTTCGCGGCAGCCTGATGGATGTCGCTCGCTTCAAGCAACTCACGGGGCTCTCCCGCAAATATGCGATACCGCTACTCGAGTATCTTGACCGCCAGCGCATCACCCGCATCCAGGGGGACCAGCGCCTGGTCCTCTAGCTTTCCACTCATCCTACGGATGGATGCGTCTCCTCGCCAGCTCATGCTATATTGCTTTTACTTCGCAATGAGAAGTGCGGGAAAATGCCTGACCATCAAACCAAAATCAAGCTCATCGAAGATCGCGACGCGACGGGAGAAGTCGCCCAGGTCTACGACGAATGGCGCGCGAAATCTGGCCGCCAGCAGATGCCGGGTATTTTGAAGTGCTTCAGCCATCGCCCTGACTTTTTGCGCGAAGTAATGAAATTCAGCGACACGGTTCATTTTTCTCAAGGTCATCTCGACCGCAAAACCAAGGAAGCGATCGCGAGCTGGGTGTCGTGGCTCAATCGCTGTCCATATTGACTGGACTCGCATGCATACTTCCTGCGTGTTCAGGGAGCAGAAGAAGAAACGGTAAAGGCCATCGCGGATGGCAATCTGGAAGAAGCGGGCCTGAGCCCGGCGGAACGCGCACTCCTCGACTACGTGACCAGGGTGACAGAAGCAGCCTATCGCACCACCGATGACGACGTGCAAACGCTGCGCGATCATGGTTGGACGGAGCCGCAAATCGCTGAAGCAGTCTACATCACCGCAATGTTCGCCTTCTTCAATCGGGTTGCCGATGCCTTCGGGATTGCTCCCCAGGGCTATCTTGAGATGAATGGATTAACGAAGTAGGAGAGCCATGGACGGCACAAAGAAGAAGCGGTTGCGCGCCTGGGTCGTGACGATCGCGGCTGTCTGTTTTGCCGGCTGGGTCTCTCTGGTTGCGTATGTGAACTGGGCGATGCACCAGCCGCCCGAAGTCTTCGGCCATGTCATGGCGCGGATGCCCATGCCTGCCTACTTCGTGCTTCCCTTTGAGACTTTGTGGACGCGGGCGCGCAAGGGGCAGCTGAGCGTTGGTGATACCGCTCCGGGCCTGACCGTTAAAAAGCTGGAAGACCACACTCCCACCGAGTTGGGGTCACTGTGGGCAGAAAAGCCGGTCGTCCTGGTCTTTGGCAGCTACACTTGACCGCCGTTTCGGCGGGAGGTTCCCGCCCTGAATAAGCTGGCCGAGCAGTACAGGGACAAGATTGGGTTCTACGCCATCTACATCCTTGAGGCGCATCCCACCGACGTGTGGCAGATGCAGTCCAATGTGCGCGATGGTGTTCTTTTCCGCAGTCCGAAAGATGAGGCAGAGCGCGTTACTGTTGCCGGCGCATGCGTGCGCAAGCTGGGCATCAAATTTCCGGCGCTGATCGACAGCTTCGACAATCGGGTCGAGTCTGCTTACACGGGTTGGCCCGACAGGCTCTACCTGATCGGGCAGGGCGGGCGAATTCTCTACAAGAGCAAGCCTGGCCCCTTCGGCTTTCATCCCGAGGATCTGGCGCAAGCAATCAAAATATCGCTGACCGCGAAATAGACTCTTCTTCGCACCGAAGGATCCCGGAAGCGCCTCCTTTATCGCAGTACCGACTCTCAATCTTTCGATGAGTTCTTGGTCCGGTCGCAGCACGGGTGACCGCAGAAGCATTGCCAAGAAAGATCCTCGCCATGATCGCCCTATGCCGTGGAAACTCCTTCTTTAACTGGAGCAGCAGTTGTCGTACTCGTCATGGCGACGCCACCAGTGGCCAGTCTCGTTGCGCCCCTTGGGAGCGCGGTCGAGCCATTGCCACATGCCCCACAGAGCATCCAAACCACGCGAATACGCCGAATAGGTGTGGTAAACGACGCCATCCTCCAGAACGAAGGCGCTCACTCCCGGCCTCTCGCGCAAGAATGTGGCCCGATCGACACCAGTCCCCCAGATATTCGGGTTATCGGAACTCGAAGCCAGCAACGCGCCCTCGCGACGATAGTTGTATTCGATGCCGCCCTCGCGCTGCTGTTCTTCCGCAGTGAAACCGACGCTGAAGTCGGTGTTGAAATCGCTCCCCGCCGAGGATGCCCACGGAAACGTCCAGCCCATGCGCCTTTTGTACGCATGCAGCTTCGCAAGCTGCCCACGTGATACTGCCCAGAGCATCACGTCGTGGTGGGCCAAATGAATCTGGATGCCATTGAACCCGTCCGCAATCGCCGAGCAGGAAGGGCACGCGGCGGAATAATCGGGCCCAAACATGAGGTGGTACACAAGGAGCTGCGACCGTCCGCGAAACAGGTCCGCGAGCGAGGCATTCCCCTCATCGGTTTCGAATTGGTAGACCTTCTCAATCCGAACCCACGGCAACTCCTGACGCATCCGCGCCACCTCATCGGCGCGTCGCGTGTGTTCCTTCTCCGCCTCAAGCAGCGTGAGCCGAGCTGCGAGCCACTCGTTCCTGGTTCCGACCCTGAGTCGTGCTTCCGTTGAACCCGTCTTCATACCGATAACCTCCTTCGCAATCTGTTTGAGCATCCAGAGCCCACCGCCTAAGGTTGCGCATGCAGCCGCCATCGCCGCCAAACGCGTTGGGCACAACCCATCTCTCCTGAACCTTCACCTGGTCTCGCCGGAGTGATAGCCCGTTGCAGCCGTGGATACGGGGATTCTCTTCGCCGGCTTTTCCAGAAAGTGTTTGACCACGGGAATCACCCTCTCCGGTTCTGAAAACAAGGTGAAGTGGCCGGCATCCGGGATCACCGCCAGCTCGGCGTTGGGCATCAGGTTGACGGTCTCCACCGCGTGCTCAAGACGCACAAAATCGAAATCACCAAGAGCGATGAGAACCGGCGCTTGGATCGATGCCAATTCCTCCTTCGAGAATCCTTGCCAATGAATTTTTCCAAGCTTGTCGAAAATCGTGGGCCAGTACTCTGGATCGGGAGCCACTTTTTTGTAGCTCTCTCTTTGAAACTGGATGTAGCTGGACTCTGCGGTAGGCGGCTCGGCAAAATGCGTCGTCTTGGGGTTTAAAGCAACCTCAGGAGGTCCGAACGTCGCTGCATAAGTTGCTACTCGGCCGACAAGCTCGGGATATCGAGCTGCGATCATCACGACCGCATTACCGCCATAACTCTCGCCAAAGAAGTCAGCTTTTTCGATTCCGAGATACCTCAGCAAGCTGGCCACGTCTTCGGCATATCGCTCGATCGAAAGCGCACGTTCCGGGATATCCGCCGTTCGGCCATGCCCTTGAAGATCAACCGTGATGACCGTGTGGCTCTCAATCAGCGCCGGATACCGTTTGAGTCCGGCGTATCCAAAGGCAGGAGGGACACAAACCAGCGGATCGCCGGTTCCCTCCATCTCGTAATACATCTTCAGCCCGCTCACGGGCGCGTATCCGTGGGCTTTTGTCGTGGTGCTGTCGACTGTGCTTGCCATTGTCCTCCTCGTCTCGCGCTTCCATCGCGCTTGGTTTTTGGGGCATTGCTCAGAACTACCTTTCCGTGCGTGGACCATTTCCGAACTGCTCAGGGAAAATGTCCAAAAAGTAGTTCCAACCCTTCTCATGCCCTCGTCCCGCTTCCGTATCGGGTATGCCGGTATGGACGAGTGTCATCAGGGTGTCTTCTCCGTTCTTTTTGAAGGTCACAGTCACTGTCGATTCCTCTCCCAGAGTGTTTGGCGACACCCAGGTATGCTGCATGCGAGCCGGCCGCTCCATCTCCGTAAATCGCCCGTAATGGGGAACGCTCTTGCCCTTCAGGTAAAACAATCCGTCAACCTTCGGATTCAGAAGTACCTTGTTACCAATATTCCAGGGAGTGCCGGGAGTTTTCGGATCCAGCCATGCATCGAACACTTCACCCGGAGGAGCGGAGATCGCTCGCTCCACCTTCACTTCAACGGTCTTCATCACAGTCGTCACCTCTTCTTCTCCTTATTCTTTTTGTCGCGAAAATGCTGCTCAAACTGATCGAGCCGTTCGTTCCAGAACCGCTCGTACTCATGCACCCATCCCGATACCAATCGCAGCGGCTCCGCTCGAAAGGAAATCATGACCTCGCGTCCCTGCCTTTCGCGCTCAATGAGCCCAGCCCGCTCCAGAATCTTCAAATGCTTCGTCACCGCGTTCAGCGCCGTAGAGTACGGCTGCGCAACATCCAGGAATCGCGCAGGCCCGTTTGCCAGCTGCCCTATAATCGCTCGTCGCGTCGGATGAGAAATGGCTGTTAGCACGTCAGAGAGTTCATTCATTCCGCACATTACACCATAAGGTGTAATATTCAGCCAAGTAATTTCCTCGGAACCTAAAAAAATTCCTCGCGAGAGGCAAAGGCTCTCTGCTCAAGGCATAGTGAACCATGTAATGACGTAAGGTTCAGACATCGTTGTGTTTGCCGACTCCAACGAATCGACATCTGAGGTTGAACCACTACGCCGGTTGTACTTCTGCCGATCAGCTCGAAATAAACGGCTCGCCGTTTTTTCTCTCGCCATTAGTTCAGCTTGGCCCCCCACGCAAGAATTCCTAAGGGACACTATTGAACTGCGCAGCGAGCTTTTTCATTGCTGCATTGTCGCGGCTAACTTCACCAGCCTCTCGACTGTGCAAAGCTATCTCTGCGGCGATTGAGCGACCGAGAATTCGCTGATCAATATTGCCAAACGGCCCAGGCACGAGGCTTCCCAACCAACCGACCCAGGCCGGGGTATGAGCGTTGCCGACAATGATGCCGGGGCGAAATATGGCGAGGCGGGCAAAACCGACGTCGCGCACGGTGTTTTCCTTCATGCCCATGACTCGCGCATAACGAAACCGGCTGCGGGCTGTGCTCCCTGCCGCAGAAAGCAGGCAAAACTGGGCGATTCCAGCGTCATGGCAGCCACGCGCAAAGGCACCCACCACGCCCAGTTCAAGTCGTTGCAATTCTTCTTCGCTCCACCGCATCGATCCAGAACCGACACCCACACAGCTCACGGCGCTAACGGGACCTTGGCTCAAAACTTCGCGTGCAAGGGCGGCGGTGCGCTCGGCAAAGTCCGCAGCACCGGTATCAAGAACGACGTTGCGTACCCGCGATCGTGGCGCAATGGGCCTTCTGGTGATCATCACCACTTCGCGGCATTCCGAAGTTGCTAGCAGTTCCGCGACGGCTGCGCCGCCGACTTGTCCGGTACCACCAAGGATAATTACGGCGAAATTCTGCTTCACAAATAGGACCTCTGCTTGGGCTAGATGCGACAGCCCCGTTGACCCCAAAAGTGAAGCATACTTGGTCTCGGTTTGAAACCTGAGCATCTTCTTCTGGCAGCAGTCGCTGTGTTTCCTCTTCACAGCCGCGTTGGCAAAGCCGAACCCGTCCAAATTACGATGGACATTTTCCGCACGTGTTCACCAACATGCCAGGTGCGCTGATTACGACTTTCGTGTGTTCAATCGGCGAGCAGTAGCAAACCATTGAGTTTTGGGCAATCGTGGAGCACACTCAAATTCCCGCAGCCCTGCCCAAAAATCTCCGCTCGTGGGAAACAACGGCGTCCAGCCGGGTGCATGTCATGTTAGGTTGAGGCAAAGGAGTAATCTGATTCCAATCTATGCTCACCCGAATCGGAGTGTTTCTCCTCTTCGCCCTGACCTCCGGCCCAAGCCTTTTCGGCGCCGATTTTGCCATGACGGTGACCGACAAGAATTACCTCGATACTCAAGGTTTTAGCGTATTTCTCTACGACAGCACGTACCATCCTGTTTTCGTAGACCAAAAGAACACCGCGATGGAGATGATTCTCCACGGCCAGCGCATCGCCACGAACGGCGATGTACGCCTGATGCCAACGCCCGAGCAGTGGGACCTGGTGGCAACCCTCAAAGGGCGCCAGGCCGACAAGGCGAACAACCGGCTCACCGCCAACCTCGCTTTCCCGACCTTCGATCTGAGCTACACCCTGGAAGTGGCGGCGGAACCAGGCGGCGTGAAGGTCAGCATCAATCTCGACAAGCCGCTCCCGGAGAAACTTGCCGGGCGGGCGGGCTTCAACCTGGAGTTCCTGCCCTCGATCTACATGGGCAAGACTTACCTGGTGGACGGAACCAAAGCCGGCATCTTCCCGCGGACGCCTGACGATCCGATGGTCAAGGTGTTGCCGCTGGCTGATGAACCGAAAAAGGCGTATTACCTGGAGGACTGGGACAAGGCCAAGGGATACACTGAGCCGCTGCCGTTCGCCGAGGGCAAGAGCATCACCCTGGGAGTCGACGACGCGCTGGCCCGGGTCAACGTCAAGTCGGATACGGCCGACCTCATGCTGTTCGATGGACGCAACCGAGCGCAGAACGGCTGGTTCGTGTTGCGTTCGCTGATCCCTTCGGGCAAGACCACCGGCGCCATTGTGTGGCATATCAGGCCGGACGTGATTCCAAACTGGACCCGGCCGCCGATGATCGCGCACAGCCAAGTTGGTTATGCGCCGGGTTTCTCCAAGGTGGCGGTGCTCGAACTCGACCCGAAGTATAACGGCCCCAAGACTGCAAAAGTCCTGCGCCTGATGGAGGACGGATCTTACAAGCAGGCGTTCGAGGGCCCGGTCACGCCTGCAACGCCCTGGCTGCGCTACGTCTATTCGAAATTCGACTTCACCACCGTCAAGGACCCCGGCCTTTATCTAATCGAGTACGCAGACCAGCGTACGGCGCCTTTCCCCATCTCCAATGACGCTTACGCGAACATCTGGCAGGACAGCCTTGACCATCACCTTGCGGTGCAGATGGATCACGTTTCCGTGCGCGAAGCCTACCGCGTGTGGCACGGTACCTCGCACCTGGATGATGGCCGTCTGGCGCCCGTGGTTGGGGAGCAATTCGACGGCTGGAATCAGGCTACGGCAACGGACGGGAAGTATAAAGGCGGCGATCACATTCCTGGGATGAACGTGGGCGGCTGGTATGATGCCGGCGACTTCGACCTCGAGGAGCCTGCGCAACTGAGCGTGATTCAGAGTCTGGCTCTGGCGTATCGCGAATTCAATCTCAAGTACGACGAGCTCACAGTGGATGAAGTCGCGCGTGAGGTTGAGATGCACCGTCCCGATGGGGTGCCGGATACGGTCGAGCAGGTCAAGCACGGCGCACTGCTCATCCTCGCGCAGTTTCACAATATCGGCCACGCGATCCGCGGCACGCACGAACCGGATCTGCGTCAATATACGCACCTGGGCGACGGAGCGTCGAAAACCGATGGCCGCATCTATGACCCAAAGCTCGGTCCAAACGAAGTGAAGGGCGACTACTCCGGCAAGCCGGACGACCGCTGGATTTTCTCCACGAACAACCCGTATTTCCAGTGGAATGCCATCGCGGCGCTGGCTGCGGCGGCGGATACGCTGAAAGTCTAGGACGAGGCCTTGGCAAAAGACTGCCTCGAGACCGCGATCAAAGCATGGAACGACGAGAAGGCTCATCCAACAACGCAGAATCCGGCAGGCGGCGGCTTGGGAGGAGCGGCTCCGGCAGGTGCTCCCGGAGGCGGCGTGCTGGCTGCGTCTCAGGGTGCGGTATCTGGCGCTCCGGCAGGTTCTGGCACCACAAACGCACCACCAACCCCACCCGCAGGCTCCGGCCGTGGTAGCTTTGGCGTCGCACAGGAGTGGGCTGCAGCGCTGGAGTTGACAATCGCCACCAATGGCGCCGAGCCCTACAAGTCCCGCCTGAAGGAGTTGTTCCCTCAGATGATCACCCCGCAGCAGTTGGACTTCCGGGGTTGGACGGCAGTCCGGGCATTGCCTTATCTGGACGCGAGCGCGAAAGATCAATTGCGGGAAGCGGTGAAGACCTACATGGCGGGTCTGGACAAGCAGTTGGACGCCACCCCGTTCGGCGTGCCCCCGAGCCTGGGCACCTGGGGCGGATCGGGCGCCGTGGTTGACATGGCCATCCGGATGTATTTCCTGCACAAGGCGTTTCCGGACCTGGTGAGCTCCGAATATACACTTCGCGCCGTCAATTACGTTCTCGGAACGCACCCGGTATCCAGCACTTCGTATGTGGCTGGCGTCGGTACAGTCTCGAAGACGAAGACGTACAGCAACAACCGCGCCGACAACGCCTACATTCCGGGCGCCGTGATTCCGGGATACATCATCATCAAGCCGGATTTTCCGGAGTGCATCGACGACTTCGGATTTCTCTGGTTCGAGGATGAAGCTGTCGTGGCCGGATCGGCAAGCTGGGTTGTGGCCGGAAACGCCGCGGACGCGATCACTAAGGAATCCAAATAATTCCTCCAGGCTTTGCGCAAAAAATTCATCCATTACAAGCAACGGGCAACCCTGAAAACACATCTACCCAACACGAGGTGTTTTGCGCTGACGAGCCTCAACCTCATCACGGAACTTTAACTGAGTTGAACGCGCGAGCGATGTGGGCGAAGTTCTGAATCTCAATGAGGTATCAATGGGCTAATAAGGGCACACATAGCTGGAAGCCGTGTGAGCTATGATCGTGAGAGGCGCTTCCCCCCGCCTGGATTTCGATCTCCTCAACTGCATTCGAGTTTCACGACGACGACAAAAGTTTCCCGCTCCCGTGTGTCCTCAGGACAGCGCCGGAGCTGTGCACTGCATTCCATTTGTTCCCGGGGACGGTCATATGCTTGCCAGGTTCAGGTTGTTCCACTCCCTTTCCCAGTCGCTGCCTGGCAGCCATTGCCACCGCGCCAAATTCGCGGCTAACTCTCGCACGATTGTCTGGTCCCTGTTGTGGTTGCTGGCGCCGGCGCTGCTGGCTCAGACTCCCACGCCGGTTTCTGTGTTGACGTGGCGATACGATCTGGGCCATGCCGGGCAGAACACCAGTGAGACGGCGCTGAACCCGTCAAACGTGAATGCGAACTCGTTCGGCAAGCTGTTTTCGCTTGCGGTGGACAGCACGGTTTACGCTCAGCCGCTCTATGTGCCCGGGTTAAAGATGAGCGACGGCCTGGTCCACAACGTGCTGTTTGTGGCCACCGAAAATGACTCCATTTATGCTTTCGACGCGGATTCCAACGGAGGCGCCAATGCGAATCCGATCTGGCACGCGAGTTTGCTGACATCGGCATACGGAGCGGGGGCCGGAGCGACCGCGGTGCCGTGGCAGGACAACGGCTCGCCGGACGTGGCGCCAACGGTGGGCATCACTGGCACTCCGGCGATTGATCCGGCGACGAATACGATCTTCGTAGTGACCTCGACGAAAGAGAACGGCGTATATTTCTCGCGGCTGCACGCCATCAATATCGTCACCGGAAAAGAGCAGCCCAATAGTCCCGCGAATATCACTGCGACGGTTGCGGGCACCGGGAATGGCAGCTCAGGCGGGCAGCTTTCCTTCAGCCCATTGTGGGAGAATCAGCGACCCGCGCTGGATTTTTATAACGGCTACGTCTACATCGGTTACGCGGCTCATGGAGACAATGGGCCGTGGCATGGCTGGTTATTTGCATACAACGCAACGACGCTGCAGCAGACCACAGCGCTTTGCCTCACGCCGAACGGAGTGGGCGCGGGTGTTTGGGCCGCCGGGGCCGGCTTGCCCATCGATACAACGGTGTCGGGCGGACGCATGTTCATCGTGACCGGGAACGGTACTCGTTCGAGCGCACCGCCGTTCAGCGCCAGCACCGAATATGGCGAGAGCGTCGTGGCCTTTTCCCTTGCCAGCGGGAAGATCACGCCGGTGGATGAATTTACGACTTTCAATTACCAGACGCTGAATGATCATGATTGGGACCAGGGTTCCGGCGGTCTGCTGATGCCGCCCGACCAGCAGGGCGCAAATCCTCATCTGCTGATCACGGGAGGCAAAGAGGGCCGGATTGTTGTGTTGAATCGGGATAACCTGGGCGGCTTTGCTTCGGGAGCTTCGTACAATACAAATGCTCTGCAGGATATCTCTGACGTTATTCCGCAGGCTGTGGGTTTCTGGAGCACCCCCGCCTACTGGAATGGGAACGTCTATGTCTGGGCTGAAAACAACGTGCCCATGCTGTTCAAGCTGAATGGCGGGGTGATGGATACGCAACCTGACAGCCAATCCACCATCACTTCTGCGTTTCCTGATCCCACCTTCTCGATCTCGTCAAGCGGGGCGCAGAACGGCATCGCCTGGGCGGTACGCTCAGACCAGTTCAACAGCAATGGGCCTGCCGTGCTTTACGCCTGGGACGCGAACGATTTGACCAACACGATCTATGAAAGCGATACCAACGCGACGCGCGACCACGCGGGGCCGGCCAACAAGTTCTCCATCCCGGTGGTGACCAACGGAAAAGTGTATGTTGCGGCGCATGGAGAAGTTGATGTTTACGGGCTGCTGAATGGCCAAACTACGACGGCAACTCCGGTAATCAGCCCCAACGGGGGCACGTTCTCCGCGAGCCAGACTGTCACGGTTTCCTCTGCGACTCAGTCGGCTGCCATCTACTACACGGTCGACGGATCGACTCCGACGCCGGCCTCGATGCAGTACACGGGGCCCATCACGATCAGCGCCGATACGACCCTCAAGGCGATCGCGAGCGCGCCGGGCTATTTGCAGAGTAGCGTCAGCAGCGCTGTGTTCACCTTCACGACGCAAACACCGGCGGTAACTCTTGCTCCCGCGGCCGGAACATATGGGGCTGCACAGACGGTCACATTGTCAGACACAGATGCCCAAGCGAAGATCTACTACACCACCAACGGTTCTACGCCGTCGGCATCGTCGACTCCCTACACTGGGCCGATCCAAGTCACGGTTTCAGAGACGATCAAGGCTATTGCTATTGATCCTGCGCTCCAGAACAGCAACGTGACGACTGCTGCGTATGTGATTCAGAGCGGAGGGATGACGATCAACTTTGGCAGTGGCTTTTCATCAACCACGGGGCTGCAACTGAATGGGAGCGCCGTGGCAAGCAACGACACTCGACTGCAATTGACAGATGGCGGATTGTGGGAGGCGGGTAGCGTCTGGTGGAATACGCCCATCAACATCCAGGCGTTTACGACTACGTTTCAATTTCAGCTGTCGAATGCACAGGGAAACGGGTTCACGTTCACAATCCAGAACGCGGGCGCGACAGCACTTGGAGGGGATTCAGCCGGTCTTGGATATCAGGACATCCTCAAGAGTGTTGCCGTCAAATTCAATTTCTATAACTACAACGGCGAGGGAAGCGATTCCACGGGCATTTATACGAACGGACAAGCGCCTGTTCTGCCCACAGTGGACATCAGTCCGAGCGGAATCCAGTTGGGAAGTGGCGACTCGATCCAGGCGACGGTTTCGTACACGGGACTGACGCTCACGCTGCAGTTGTTCGACCTGGTGACAAACAAGACCTTCACTTACTCGCAGGCGATCAACATCCCGCAGATTGTCGGCGCGAATACGGCGTATGTTGGCTTCACTGGCGGGACTGGAGGACTCTCTTCCAGCCAGAAGCTCATCAGCTGGACCTATTCGACCCAGGCGGTGCATCCCGCGTTCTCGCTGGCTGCGGGAACTTACTCCGGGCCCACAGAATGTGACTCTGAGCAGTAAGACTCCGGACGCAATCATGTACTACACGACAAATGGCTCTACGCCGACGGCGACCTCGACGCGTGTACAAGAGTCCGATTCCGGTCGCGAATTCGCTAACAATCAAAGCGATTGCGATCAGCCCCACGATGGGGACCAGTGTAGTGTCGAGCTCAGCGTACGTCATTGGATCGAGTGCCAGCCCCTCGTTCACGCTGGCCGGAAATTCATTTGCGATCACCTGGCGCGGCGGGTCTCTTCATGAGCCTGTGAGTGTGACGCCGAGCGGTGGATTCACCGGGAAGGTGCCGCTTACCTGCTCAGTTACGGGACCGGCGGGTGCGGTGAGTCTTCCCACGTGCACGGTATCCACGCAGCCGGCGACGATTTCGGGAACTGCCGCGGTGACCGGTTACGTGTTCGTCCAGACGCAGGCGTCAACCACAATCGGGAATTACACGTTGATAGGTTCAGGGAACCTACGGAGCGACCACGCAATCGGTGAATATTCCATTCACAGTGAACTGATCTGACGTTTTGATCGGATTGCGTTTTCTGCTGCGTCAACCGCGGCACACCGCACCGGCCGCAGTGCTGTCCCTGCGTATTCCCCATCGAAAGCAACAGGGGGAAGGCGGGATATCGACAAAGGCCCCTGTAAGCCAACAGTGATTCGTGATCTACGCGTCGTCGCCTTTGTTGCCGTCGGTGAAAATGCAGGTTGGCCAGTTCGCAATGACTGGCCAAACGCCGCCAAAGTTGAACGAACCCTGGATGACTCCTGCGAAACACGAAGCCGCTCATCTTTTTATTGCACCGGAGTCCAGCGCGCCTCTTCCTGCGCAGGCAAAGTCAGCGTTGAACGCGCATCTACGATCCCGTCCCCGGACCTGCTCCTCAACCGATAACGCGTGGCGGCAAAGCCAAGCGCCGATAAATCGACCTTGTATCGCCGCGGCTTATCTGACAGATTCTTCAGTACAAAACCATCTTTGCTGAAGCTGTAGCGCAATGCATACTCGGGAAGTTGGAACTCCACGCTGCCATAGTTCTTGAGATGAGGTGCAACGGATACATCCGCATCCGCGGGAACGCTCAGGCCCAGAAATTTCTCGATGAGAACAGCCGTGAACACGTTGGGATACTCGTAGTACTTTTCGGCTCCGTGCGCATTCTTGCCATCGATATAGTAGACATGGTCCATGTCGTACCGTTCGCCCATGAAGTAGTTGTCTTTCGCCGCCTCAGCCGCGACGGTCTTGAGCTGATCCAGCAAGATGCCGCCCTGCCCTTGTGAAGCATAAAACGCGGCATCCCAATACCAATATCTGCCGGCCGCGCAAAGGTCATAAGGGCCACCATCCCCAATCTCAGACTTATCGTAGTCGGCGATCTTCGCCGCTAGAAAACTGGGAAATCGTTCAAATTCGGCGAAATTCGCGTCGATCAGGCGCCGCACCGCCGCTACCTGATCCGCCGTGGCATATCCAAAGGTCACGGGTAGTTGATTGGCAAGAAGATGAATGTGATCGTGAACCTGTCCGTTGCGATCCACCCAATCAATGAATCGCTGATTCTTCGAGTCCCAGTACCCCATCGGCAGTGATGTGATCAGCACGTCGGCCATAAGTTTTGCATTCGCGGTGAAACCGGCAGCTTTGTCTTGCCGTCCCAACAGGCTCTCCATACCGGCGAGGAGTTGGAACGCGTGCGCGGCGAACGCCTGTGCTTCCGTCTCACGTCCGTCCTTCATCACTTGGTCTTCGTAATAGACATCCGACCACACACGGCCGTACTGATCGGTATTCGCCAAAACCCAGCCCGCCGCGTGTTCGAGGTTCTCGATATTCGACCGCAGCCACGCTGCGTCTTTTCTGGCTTCGTAATAACCCCACGCCTCTTCGATCACCTCGATATCCCCGGTTAGAGGAAACATGGCCGCGTTCTGACGATTGTCCTGACTGTTTCTGCGCACGTGATACTCACGTGTCCCATTTGGCTGCACCGAAGTCGGCGCACGAAAAAGACGCTCCGGGTCGTCGTTGATGAGCTTGAACTGGAGCTCAATCATTCGCTTCACTACATCAAGATCGGCCTCCGAGCCCATCGCCAGCCGTCCCTTGATTTGAAATTCGTGATCGACCGCGGGATACGAGCCCGCATAGGAGCTCACCTTCAACGTGCTCAAAACGTAACCGCTGCTGTAAGGGAAATTGGCCGCCATGGTCTTCTCCACAACGGAAGGCAACATTGTTCCCCAGTAGAAGGCGGCTAATGCTTCTTCCAGTTCGGCGCCCCCAGGCATCTCAAGAGAAAATCGATGAGCGAAGACGTCGCTGTGCGGCCGAGCCTTCGCTCTGGAGAGAGTCATGCTCTCCGCGTCAACAGTAACCGTCAGTCCCGATTCGGTCATCTTCGCATGGAGATTGCCGCCATGGAGCACGATATACCAGGAATCGATCCTTCGAAGTCGCATCAACAGGCAGAACCCACAAAGCTTTGTTTGCATCCACCTGCGCGCCGCTCGCGCTTATTGGAAGAACCCACCACTGATTGTCTTGGTATTGAACCCCTAGCCCCTGGCAACGGATAAACACCAGTTCGATCGGGGTGCGCGCGTCCTTTCGCGTGACCACTAGGTCTTCTCCGGCTTGGGTCATGCTGGCATTTTGGATTGACTGCAGAATCCCGTCCCCTTGACTCGTCTGGGGTCCTTCGAGAGCAGCTCCGCCACCCAGTGCGGACCAGTTCGTTGATACTCCGAGCAGGAGAAGGATTGCGATTGGTGTTTTCATCGGGCCTCTGCGTTATCTCCCTCAAAGAGTCTTCAGTGCTGAGACCCACGCCTTCGGCGTGGTTCCAAATGTCCGGCGGAACATTTCGACAAAGGCGCTCGGCTGGCAATAACCGACCTTGTAAGCCACTTCCTTGACCGAACATCCTGAAACCAATAACTCCACGGCTGTCGTCAACCGGACCTGTCGTCGCCACGACTCAAAGCTGGTGCCAACCTCATTAAGAAACGTTCTCTCAATGGTCCTGACGCTGACGCCTGCCTTGGCACATAGAACCGCCATAGTCTTCGATTCCGCGGGGTTCCGCAAGATTGCCTGCGCCACCGCCAATGCTCTGCCTTCTCGTGGCAGCGTCACAAACGTGGGCATCGGGGAGGCCTTCTGAAGTTGGGAAACGAGCAGGTCGCGGAGGGCACACTCGTAGCGGTCCCGCATACGAAGCTGACCGCACACGAACGGTTTCGACAATGAGTTCTCGGAGCAGAGGAGTCACGTGCAATACGGCGCATCGCCGCTCCGATCTTGCGCTCAAGCCATTCCGCAGGTAAAGCGTGCGCATCGAAACAGGACCAGGCATTTGAATCCGATGGTAGGTTCTGGCTGGAATCCACAATGCAAAATGCGGCGGAATCAACCACACGGTCTCATCGGAAGATACCTCCATGATGCCGCTGATTGCGTAGATCAGTTGATCCGACCCGTGCGCGTGCTCGGGCACCTGAAAGCGGGATGGGTATTCATAGGCGAGCGTCGAGATGGAAACGCCTCGCTTCGGATCGTATTCTCTCAAAACGCTTCTTTGTCGCAATCTAGATATATTACGTCGTAAGAGCACCCTTGCGACAATCGCCAACGAAGGCACATCATAATCGCATGTCACAACCTCCGGACTCGGCAATTACAACATCATCGCATTTGTCTACATCGTCGACGTATCCCGCGCGAGGAATTTCTATCGAGACATTCTTGGCCTTCGCCTGGTCACGGAAGAACCGCCGTTTGCGTTGGTCTTCGAGGCCAATGGCATTATGCTGCGTCTCGGAATGGCGAAGGAACTCCCGCCAGCTCATGGCACGGTTTTGGGTTGGCAGGTCCCGGAGATCGCGGCAACTGTTGAGAACCTCGGTCGATTCGGCGTTCGCTTCGAACGCTACGAAGGAATGAATCAGGACGAGCTGGGCATCTGGAGTTCACCTTCCGGCGCGAAGGTTGCCTGGTTCAAGGATCCCGACGGGAATGTCTTGAGCGTCACGGAATTCCCGAGTCGAATAAGTGAACCCGTGGGAAGAGACCCGTAAACCCTGATGAGCACCCACGAAATGCACGAGTCAAACAGACTTCAACTGCGCAGAAGCCCAAATCTCCAATAAGTTCGCTACGACACGGTGAATTTCAACGAGTGTCTACTGCGCAGGACTCTCTAGCCATCGTTGTCGTCCCGAGCGGCTTCGGTTCTGTTTTCACATTCATAAGAACCAATCCGGCCAGAACGACGACAACGCCGGCGAGCGCCGTCCAGCGGATCTCCTCGCCAGCGAGGAAGCCCCAGAACAGGCCCCAAATGGGCAGCAAATAGGTGACGGCGACTGTGCGCGTCGCTGAGATCGTGGCAAGCAAACGGAAGAAGAGCAGATAAGCGAGGCCGCTGCCCAGGACCCCGAGCGCGGTAACAGCGGCCGCCGACTTCCAGTGCAGCGCGGACGGGTGCGGACCAAACAAAGCCAGCGGCAACAGCACCAGGCCTGCCAGCGTGAGTTGGAAGGTGGCAATCACGACAGGCTCTACACCCTGGAGCCAGCGCTTGGCGAGGACGGCTCCCGCGCCGTAGCTGAAGCTGGCCGCCGCGATGAGGATGACGCCCAGCAGATATCCGCCGGCTCCCGTTCCCTTTGTTCCTCCCGCGTTGCCGTAGACCACGCCGAGCACTCCGACAAAGCCGAGCGCGACGCCCGCGCCCGTGAGCCGTGTGGCCCTCGCGACGCCGGCGGCAAGACCCAGCAATAGCGCCCAGATGGGCGTGGTCGCGTTGAGTATGGCGGCAATGCTCGAGGGAACGGTACGCTCACCCCAGGGGAACAAGCAGAAGGGAACGGCGTTATTCAAGACCGCGACGACGATAAGGGCCGGAAGCAGCCTGAAGGGTGGCAATTTGTGGCGTCCCAATCGGAGCACGATCCACAGGAATGCAGAGCCGAAGGCCAGCCTCCCCACGGCAACCCACACGGGTGGCAGGTCGTCGCCGGCAAGCTTAATGAGGATGAAGGAAGCTCCCCAAACGGCTGAGAGCACGAACATTTCAAGCACGTCACGGAGCCGCATGGCAATAAACCCCCAGGTGAACTGGCGAATCCCTTCGTAGCCCGGACTGGAGAAAGCGAATCGTGAGGTCTCCATAAAACTGACCCCGTTGTCCGCTTCCTGACCAGGAGCGTTTCTTCCTAGATAAGCCAACCATGCGAAACGGCTCGATAAAAGAATCCGATACCATCCATCTATGAGAGAGATGTATGCCCTTGAGCTGACCGGGGGAGAAGGAACCGTTCCTGGAGATTCCGAAGCCGGCCAAAATCTCCGCCTCTGTGACTTGTCGGGGTCGCCGAATTTAGAATAGCTGCGATGCCCATAGCTGAAATTATCAATGAGATTGACGCGTATCTCTCACGCTTGCGTCAGGCCCGGGAACTCCTGTTGGATCGAATCGACGGAAGCGCCACAAAAGAGGGTACCTCGCCGTAAAAGGAAGGTCATCGTCAGGCAAACGGACCCCGGCTTTTCCGGCAGACGCCGAGCCGACGAAAATAAATCTCCTTCCAACCATGCCGTCGCTCATCTTAAGGAAGTAGCGAAGCGCATTGACGCGAGTGCGCAGATTCCGCGCGCCGTGGTCGACAGTGCCTTAGATTCTGAAAAACCAGCGATGATAGAGCCCGAACGCGCAATACCGCAGAGTGTCGTTGTGAGAAGGCTTCCGGCTAAAGAGCCAAGATACTTCAATCAGATCCCTGCGTTATCCGACTGGAAAGTCAGCCCTAAGCACACAGTTGAATAAGATCAAGCCGCCAATCGCGCTCGCCGGCTCTATGAGTTCCAAAGTAGTGGTAGTCTCTGCCGAACAAGTACAGCGGGAGCGGGAGCAGGCTGCGCATCCCGCGATTCGGCGGCCTCGCACACCTTCCTCTGGACTGAGCGGCAGACTGGCATTTGAAGCCCTGTTCAAGGATGAGACCGATCCTCCAAAAGCTTCCGGGCAGTAGCCATTCCGCCACCGGCGATCTGTGTCGCTGGCCCGGTACTCCTCTAATACATTCTCTCGAGCCTGCGAAGTCCAGCCAAGCTTCGATAAAATCGCCCTTCCGACAAATCGCGTCGGCATGGACCCCAGACGGACATCGGTCGTTTGAGAACGAACCGCTCAGCTTTTGCCAATTGGCCCGGGTCTGGCCACTCGCAGCTGTGAGGGCTGTTCGACCTGTTGCACGATTCGCAGCCAATACGTTCTAAATCGTTGGGAAATAATGGTGGAGGCGGCGGGAGTCGAACCCGCGTCCGAAATCGCTGTCAGCCAGGAGAATCCATGCTCAGTCCGGTTCCGCATGTTTTCGCCTCACGCGCTCAGAACGGACAAGATGCGCGTAAAGCTAGTCCGATGATCTCGTGGTTATGACACGGACCGAGCCGCAACCACCAGCCTACTGAATGACGTCCGATTCACAGCCCATAGGCGAAGCCGTGAGGGACGGCTGCTTATTTAATTAAGCAGCAAGTGCCAGATTATCGTTGGCAACTTTTGTTTTGCAGGCGATTACGGGTGCCCACACCCCGACATGCCTCCTGAGCCGCAATCGATCCCGTCGAAACCGTGACGCCCCCATTGCCACCCTCCCCGTGATGGATATTCGAGAGGTACGGCGGGTGCGAGCCGGGCCAGACTGGCTCGTGCTGCATCTTTCATTCTACGCTGATTCCGAATCGGCTGCGACGGCCTTCCCTACTGCTTCTCCAGGTCAATGCTCTCGTACTCGTGGCGAGCGATTGCGGCCCGGATTTGTTCCGGCGTCTTGCCCAGCTTGGTCTGCTGGTAGGCGTAAAAGCCTTCCTTGGCGCAGGTTGAGCACTCCGTGCCATGAAGAGTCTCGAAACAGCTCCGCAGACTGGTATGGCCGAGGGCCCGGTCGCAGCGGCAGTTGCAGGGCAGCTGGAAAACAACGCTGCTGACCTTCGCCACCTGCTGGTAAACGTGGATTTGCCATGGGTAACGGAAGTTCTCGCCGCTCAACTGGGAACCGCTCATGATGGGCGGCAGCGGCGCAAATTTAAGAGGAGCCGACGGATGATAAGCAGGCACATCGTCGGCCGGGTTCGACCATTGGGCATAGCTGGCCACAGTGACAGTCGCGACCACCAGTCCCAGGATCCACCGGCGCTTGATCGAGTTCTTCATAAAGGCTCTCTGCCCTCGATTGTACAAAAAAAAGACGGCACGAACGTTTTACTGTTCGTGCCGGGAGGCCAGTGACGCAAACTACTCCCGGTATTGAAGGGGTAGGAGTACCACCCTCATTACCGGAATATCTACACGATACTATAGATTTGGAAAAAATCAAATACAAATTTTGAAATCTTTTTTGGACCTTCCGGCAACTAGAAGCCGACACGGATTTTTCCCGCAAAACTGGCTTTTTCTCTCTTTTCATGCCATCCTAAGGCCTGGAAAGTGATGGAACCGAACACGGCAAAACCTTTAGAATCTGGACGATCTGCAGAACAACTTTCGTCCGCCGGACCGCGTCCCGCCTGGATCAAGGTCGGCGCCATCGCGGCCGTATCCGCCCTCGCGGGCGGACTGGCAGCGGCATGGTTCTACCGAAATACCCTCAATAAACTCCGGCAAGCCGAATTAAACCCGGAAAATTCCGATTTCGGGATTCAGAAAGAAGCGGTCGATAGCGATACCTGACGAGCTTGGCATCCCGCGCTCGCGGCATGGGCTCCTCAGTCCGTTTGCACTTACATCGAGCCTCGGCTCGCTGGCGGCACGATGCCGTTCATGCGCAGGTAGACCACCAATTGGCCGTAGTGGTCCATCATGTGGGCGATGCCGAAAGCCGCCATGCCGCCGCGCGTTCCGTTAGCCGTCATGATGAACGCGTTCTGGGCTGTCGTGCCGTCGATGAACGTGTGGGCCTGGACCAGCGAATCCTTGAGCGCCTGGATAATCTCCGCTTTCGAAGAAAGCTTTTCAATGGCGTCGTGCTTGGCCTTGCTGTCAGCCTCGGTCATGGAACCGCCGAAGAAGTACCAGTTGGCCTCGGCGACGTGCTTTACCTGTTCGCCAAAGGAGCGTACGCCTTTGAAATCTCCTGCGCTTTCGGGTGGCGCGAAGTTGAACTTGTCTTCGGGCATGGCCTCGGCGGCGTCGACAAACTCCTTGCTCATCCCGTCCAGCAGCTTTCCGTAGGTGGCCGCAGGCGTCATCACCGTGCCCACCGCGGGCTTCGCCCCCGCGCCCTGGGCATGACCGAGAGTCACAGCTGCGGCCAGCAAACAACACGCCACGATGCCGCCGGTATTGCGAACAAATCCGTGCATTGGAATCTCCTCGCGCGGCATCGGTTCGCCGCGTGAACGAACTCTACCAGAGCGCCCGAGCGTCCCGACACCCCGGAATCGTGAATCGGACCACGAATGTGACGAAACGGCGAATGGAACCAACCGGTGCGAAAATCTGTTTTGCCCTTACAATCGAATACAGGAGAACGTCACATGCGCCGAGTCTATATGGATGCCAATGCCACTACACCTCTGCTCCCAGAGGTCATGGAGGCCATGCGTCCGTATTGGATGGAGCACTTCGGCAACGCCTCCTCGATTCATCTTCACGGGCAGCACGCCCGCACCGCGGTCGACCGCGCGCGGGAGACTCTGGCCGAGTTCTTCAATTGCCACGACGCCGAGGTGGTGTTCAACTCCGGTGGCACCGAGGGCGACAACACGGCTATTTTCGGCCTGCTCCATCCGGGCGATCACTTCATTACCACGTCCATCGAGCACTCGGCGGTTCTGCAGGCCGCGCAGGTAATGGCTCAGCACGGGGTGGAGACGACCTTCGTTGCCCCGCAGCCCAGCGGCTTGATCGACCCCCACGACATTCTGCGCGCCATCCGGCCCGAAACGCGGCTCATCAGCGTGATGCTGGCCAACAATGAAACCGGCGTGGTGCAGCCGGTGGAGCAGATCGGCAAGATCGCCGCGGACACCGGCGTGTTTTTCCATATCGACGCGGTGCAGGGCGCGGGCAAGGTTCCCATCGACGTACGCAAGATCGGCTGCCATCTGCTCTCCATCAGCGCCCACAAAATGAACGGGCCCAAGGGCGTGGGCGCCATGTTCGTCCGCCGCGGCACGCCGGTGGAGTCGCTGCTGGTAGGCGGAAGCCATGAGCGCCGCCGCCGCGCCGGCACCGAGAACGTCGCCGGTATCGTGGGCTTTGCCAAAGCCGCGGAGTTGGCCATGCATAGCCTCGAGGACGGCACGATCGACCGTCTTGCCGGCCTGCGCCATCGGCTCGAAACCGAAATCCTCAGGCTTCCCGGCACCGGCGTGAACGGATCTGACAATGGTAACTATGTTCCGCGTGTCGCCAACACCAGCAATATCTGGTTCAACCAGTTGGAAGGCGAAGCGCTCGTGATCGCGCTGGATCTGAAAGGCGTGGCCGTCTCCGGCGGGTCGGCATGCCACTCCGGCGCCACCGAGCCGAGCCACGTACTGATGGCCATGGGCCTCGATAAAGCCCGCGCCCGCGCCAGCCTGCGCTTCAGCCTGCTGAAAACCGCGACCGAAGCCGATGTCGATTACGTGCTCGGCGTTGTTCCCGAAGCCGTCCAACGGCTGCGGGCGCTCTCGCCGGTCGAAGCCGGGACGCTGGGATAAGCCCGTTGCCGCACAAGACCTCCGTGCCCCATCCTTTCCGCTTTCTTCTGCGGAAAGGGTGGGAGACCACAAAACTCCACCCGCTCGTGAGGCTCGACTTCCCGGCCCGGAGCATCGAATAGTTGAGCCATGCCACACATCGACACCATCGCCGTCGCCATGTCCGGAGGAGTTGACTCCTCCACGGTAGCGGCGATCCTCGCCCGCAGCGACGGCTCCGACGATTCAGGCACAAATGTCGTCGGCCTCACCCTCCAGCTCTGGGACCAGACCCGCCTCGCCGGCAAGCATGGCATCCCCGACGCGCCCAAGGCCGGCCGCTGCTGTTCTCTGGATGACGTGTATGACGCCCGCCGTGTAGCCGAACACCTCGGCATTCCCTACTACGTCGTCAACCAGGAAGAGCGTTTCGAGCAGGATGTGGTGCGGCCATTCGTCAGCGAGTATCTCGCCGGGCGCACGCCGATTCCCTGCTCTCTCTGCAACGACCACATCAAGTTCGATCAGTTGCTGAAGACCGCGCGCTCCATCGGCGCCAGCCGCATCGCCACCGGCCACTACGCGGTCAACGAGTACGACCCGGCGCGGTACCGCTGGATTCTGAAGCGCCCCGCCGATCTCGCCAAGGATCAGACCTACTTCCTCTTCGGCCTGACCCAGGAGCAGCTTGCGCACACGCTGTTTCCGTTGGGGCACATGACCAAGCCCGAGGTGCGGGAAATCGCGCGCCGCCACGGCCTTGCCCTGGCCGAAAAGCCCGACTCCCAGGAGATCTGCTTCATCCCTGGCGGCGACTACAAGCAGTTCCTCACCGCGTATCTCGAGGAACAGGGCCGGCCCATGCCCCAGACCGACGGCGAATTGGTCACCTCAAGCGGCGAGGTCCTCGGCCACCATCAGGGCATCTCCAATTTCACCGTTGGCCAGCGCAAGGGGCTCAACGTCTCCTCGCCATCGCCGCTCTACGTCCTCCAGATCGATTCCGCCAGCCACCGCGTCACGGTCGGCGCCGATGCGGAGTTGGCCACGCACACGCTTCGCGCCAGCCGCCTCAACTGGATCAGCATTCCCGCGCTGACTGGGCCCATGCGGGTGAAGATCAAGATCCGCCATCGCCACGAGCCCGCCTGGGCCACGCTCGAGCCCGCCGGAATCGGCGAAGTCGTCGCTACGTTCGACGAGCCGCAGCGTGCCGTCACCCCGGGCCAGTCGGCCGTCTTCTATGACCGCGATGAAGTGGTCGGCGGCGGCTGGATCGTCTGAATGAATCAACCCGTAGCCCCCTCCTCGTGATCGCCCAATAATGCGCGCTTTGCACTTTATTTCTAACGGTTTTGCCACAATAGAGGTGGAAGCGAGGATCGAAGTGCAGCCTCAGGCAGAACCTGGGGCACCGACAGCAATTCGGTGTCGTTATGGACCCTTTAGACCCCCCAAAACGGCCCTTTAGAACCGTTTATATTTGCGGGATGGCACCCATAACCACATACTCTTCAGTCAGTTGCAGGCGATGAGCGGCGCCAGGATGAGTACCCTCCCCCCCGTGGCCTGTATAACTGTATAACTGTAAAACTGAAATTCGTCTTCGGCGCCTGTGAGGAATCCAGACTGAGGCGCAATTTCAAAAAGGAGTTCCCATGGCCGTCGTTAGAAATTGTCCGTCTTGCGGGAAGCCGAATCGAATTCCAGCGCAACACCTGGCCGATACCGGAAGATGCGGCGCCTGCAAAACTCCTCTGCCGCCGATGGCCGAGCCCATCGCGGTTGGCCCAGCGGAGTTCGACGAAATTGTCCGTGACAGCAAAGTTCCAGTGCTGGTTGATTTCTGGGCCTCGTGGTGCGGCCCGTGCCGGATGGCGGCGCCGCATGTTGCCCAGGTGGCGCGCGAACTCGCGGGCCGCGCCGTCGTCCTCAAGGTCGACACGGAGCAATTCCCCGAACTCGCCGCACGATATAACGTTCAGGGCATTCCGAACTTTGCTGTCTTCGCCCACGGTGGCCTGCAGTTCCAGCAGGCGGGCCTGGTTGATGCGAACACCATGAAGGGCTGGCTCGCGCGCGCCGCTTAGCTCTATGAGGTGGGAGAGCCCGCGCCGGCGGACTTCGATTGCCCCGATCAATCAGTGCATGGGCATGTCTTTTTTGCCCTTTGGCTCCATCTTCGATTCGTCAGGCGCCAGTTCCTTACTCGGAGAACCGCCAGCCATCGCCTTCCACGCATCGGAAACCTGGGGAGGCAATTTGTCCATGTGACTCAGGAGAGTCGTCACTTGCCACATCTCCTGTTCGCTGAGGACTTGCTTCCAGGCAGGCATCCCGCTCAGGCGTATTCCGTGCGCAATGATGTAATAGTTCTGATTTTCAGGCATGTCAGGCGCGTCCTCGACAAACTGGGGTGCGCGGGGATAGAGCGCCTCGGCCAGCGCCCCATGTGGATGGCCCACATCGCCATGACAACTCGCACAGTTAGCCTGGTAGACCTTGATTCCCGCGGTCAGATTGGCCTCTGTCGGTTGTAGCGGATTCTGGCTTTGGGGTGCCCGCCGGTCGATGGCCGCATCCAGCGATGGCATCGCGATCTTGCTCTCAAGCGATCCCACCGCAATATCCGCGCGTGGGTCGAAAAAGCCCAGGCGCACGTAGCAAAAGCCTGCCAGAAAAACAACAACAATGGCCACCACGAATCCGACAATGAATTTCCGCATGATATCTCTCCTTCAATTTGGATGCGAGCAGGAGAGCTGTCCAGTCCATCCATCTGTTCGAACAGGTCAGTACCAGGCTTTTTGGCAATCCAAACCATCCGTTAATGGCTCGGTAACGGATCTTCGCTCTGTGCGCGAATGACTCCTCGATTCCAGAAGCAGCGCAGAAGGAGCGCTTGCGGGACGGGGCCCGGAGCATGCGATATACTGGCGCGGCACTGAAAACAGGGAGAATCGCCGATGCCTGAGAAAACGTTTGCTCGATTGCTGGCCTTCACGGCACTTGCCCTTCCCTCCATCGCTATTCTGGGCCAGACGCCTCCGGCTCATCTCACTATTCACGCCGATCAGCAGGTTTCCCCCGTCAGCCCCACCCTCTATGGACTGATGACGGAGGAAATCAACTTCTCCTACGACGGCGGCTTATACGCCGAGCTGGTGCGCAACCGCACGTTTCGGTCAGATTGGAGCGGCATCCTCTACTGGTACCTGCTCGAAAACGGAAAAGCCGTAGCAAAGATGGATACCGACAAACAGACGGGGCCCAGCGATGCGCTGAAGACAAGCCTTCGCCTGGATGTCGAAAAGGCCAGTCCGGGCAACGAGGCGGGAGTGCTCAACGTGGGCTACTGGGGCATGCCGGTGCGTCCCAACACGGAGTACAAAGGATCCTTCTACGCCAGGGCCGGCGGAAGCGACATCGGTCAGGTGACGGTAAGCCTGGTGGGCGATGAGAGCGGCAAGGCAGTGGCGACGGCTTCCGTTTCAGGGATCGGCACTGACTGGAAGCAGTATCAATTCACGCTCAAAACCGGCCTTGTCCCCGTGTCAGCGGCCTATCATCTGGCCCTCACAGTCAATCATCCCGGAACATTGTGGCTCAACCTGGTTTCGCTCTTTCCGCCCACATATCACAGCCGGCCTGGCGGAAATCGCATTGACCTGATGGAAAAGCTGGCCGCGATGCACCCGGCGTTCTTGCGCTTCCCAGGCGGAAACTATCTTGAGGGTAACCACATCGATGAGCGTTTCGAGTGGAAGAAAACCATCGGTCCCATGGTGGATCGGCCTACTCATCCCAGCCCGTGGATGTATCACTCGTCGGATGGCATGGGACTGCTCGAGTTTCTGGAGTGGTGCGAAGACCTGAAAATGAACCCGGTCCTGGCCGTGTATGCGGGTTACTCGCTCATGGGCGAGCACGTAAATCCGGGTGCCGATCTTGGGCCTTACGTGCGCGACGCCATGGACGAGATCGAATATGTCACCGGCGGGACTGATACTCAGTGGGGCGCGGAGCGTGCGAAGGACGGTCACCCCGAGCCATTCAAACTCACCTACGTCGAGATCGGCAACGAGGATCAGTTCGACAAATCTGGAAGCTACGACGAGCGCTATGCCCAGTTCTACCACGCCATCAAAGCGAAATATCCTGACCTCCAGCTGATCGCGACCACGCCCCTGAAGAACATGAAACCCGACGTGCAGGACGATCACTACTACGTGCGCGCCACGCAGAACTTTCACGACGCGACCCACTACGACAAGGTTGATCGCAATGGACCGAAGATCTTCGTAGGCGAATGGGCCACGCGCGAAGGCTCGCCCACGCCCAACATGGGCGCGGCACTTGGCGATGCGGCATGGATGACGGGTCTCGAACGCAACAGCGACCTGATCGTCATGGCGTCCTATGCCCCGCTCCTGGTCAATGTGAATCCCGGCGGAATGCAGTGGGAAACGGACCTCATCGGATACGACACGCTGAAGAGTTACGGCTCGCCGGCGTACTATGCGCAGGTGATGTTTGGCTCGTATCTTGGCGATCACACGCTTGGGTCGGAGTTACAAAACGCCGGACCGAAGTTCTTCTATTCGATCACGGCAAACGCCGAAAAGAAGCGCCTCTATCTCAAACTCGTGAACGGGGAATCAATCCCGCAGCCGGTTGATCTCGATCTGACCGGAGCGAGACTGGCGCCTACCGCGAAGGTGGTGACGCTAAGCGCGAAGGACACGCAGGCCACCAACAGCATCGATCATCCGCAGCAGATTGTTCCCGTCGAAAGCGCGCTCCATAATGTGAGTGGCCGCTTGCATCACGTCATGCCGGGCTATTCGATCCAGGTGATTGAGTTCGAAGTGCAATAAGAAGCAACGTAGACGTGGCGCTACGGGGATCCCACGCCAGCGCAGCCAGGGCGGGGTACCCGCACCTGTATGCATCGCGAAAAGCGCGGCGTCAGGGCCGAACGGCCCAGGCCAGTCCATCGGGTCCGGCAACGTCGATCTTCCCAACCATTTCCATTGTCTTCAGGTCGATGACCGCAACGTAGCCATCACGTCCGCAAGCGACAAAGGCACGGGCACCATCCGGCTGCATCTGAATGCCACCCGATCCGTGGACATTGGGCAGACGCTTTACCTCTTTCTGCGTGGCCGAATCGAATATGACCAAGGCCGAACCGGGTGTAACCAGGACCAGTTTGCCGTCCGGCGTGAATTTGAGTCGGTTGGCGCCGCGCGCATCGGCCGCCAGGGTGGCGGTCACTTTTTTTGCGGCGATGTCGATCACTGAAATTGTGCCGTCCCCGGCGTTGGCAACCCAGGCCTCTTTGCCATCGGGGGAAATATCAAACCCTTCCGACCCGCGGCCCACCGGGATGACAGTCTCATTCCAGTCGCCTCCGGGGGGACCGGGCATCGGACCGGGTGGCATCCCCGGAGGAGGCCCGGATTGGGGATCCGCGCCTGGTGGTGGCCCGGGCGGCATGCCCGTCGAACCTTCGGTCTTCTCCAGAATGCTCAACGTCGCCGAGCTCACATTTGTGGTCACGATGCGCTTCGCATCGGGAAACACGTAGATCATGTGGGTACGGTTCTGTCCCGTTCCCATGATCCAGTCGATCTTCTCTGTCGCGGGGTCGTAGCTTCCGATGGCCTTGGCGGCTTCGGCGGTGAACCACACTTTTCCCTGCACAAAGTCGAGCCCGTGCGGCCCGCGCAGGGCGCCGAGGTCGATCTCGCCCTTCTGCTTTTGACCGGCGAGATCGATGGCAGTCAAAGTGTGAAACCTGCCGAAGCCATAGTTGGAAACGTAGGCGGTGCGCCCGTCGGCGGAGGCAACCACTTCATGCGGGTCATCGCCAACAGGAATGCGCGCCAGCACTTTCAGGCTGGTCGGATCGATGATTGCCAGTGTGTGATCCTGCTTGGACAGCGCGAGCAGCGCGGCAGACGGCGTTGCCTGGCCTGACACCAACCCAGATAAGCCGGGCAAAAGAGTCGCCAACAACAACAGCCTCAGCAGCCGAAGAGACATTCCTGACCTCCGCACCCAGACTAATCTAAGACCGCCGGAGTTTCGGAATTATGGATCTGGACGATACTTCCAGTTCCTAGACGAAGAGATCCTTGTCCTCAGCGACAGGCGCGGGCTGGGGAGCGCGGCGGGGGCGGGGTGAAGCCGGCGCGCGCATGGTCCCAACCACAGCCCTTGCCGCCGCGATCACCCCGCTCAATTGCCGGACAGGGAGATTCACGGCTTCATTGACAAAGCTGCCAAAGCGATCCAGCCCATTCAATGTCGAGGTGGCCATCTGATCGACACGGTCGGCCTGGCGCCGTGCCTTGCCCGCAACCTCGTCGACCGAGGCTTGCAACCGATTCGCCTGCAGATGCACATCGCGAGCCATGTCGGCCAATTCCGTGGCCGCGGATTCAAGCCGAGGCTCGAGATCGGCGATAAGAGTGTCCGCCGATTTTATGAGGTCCTTCGCCAAATTGACCACGTCTTTCCCCGACTCCATCAGTTCCTTTGAAATATCGAGGAAAGGGATCAGCTTGGCGCGCACGTCATCGGCCTGATCTTGTCCCCTGTGAACCGCCTTGCGCACCGTCAAAAAGATTCCCAGGAGAACACAGGCCTGTAGCAGCACCGCCACCGCGGTAATGCCGACAAAAATCATCAGAAGAGTTTCAATATTCGAATTTGGCATGGTGATCTCACGTACAACAAGTGCCGGCCGCGACTGAGAATCGTGCAGTGGGTCTGGTCCGGGCACACTGGCCGTGAGCAAACCGGCCAGCATGGGGTTGCTCGCCCATGCGGCACCCGGCCCGATGGCCGAGCCTCCTGCTCCTATTGGCTCTGCTTGAAATTCCCCGAGGCGTGCCGGGCCATTTAGACCCGGCCAGCCTCGTTTTCGTCCCAATCGTTAATGCGGTTTGCGACCCGAAGCCCCGTCGGAAACTGTGTCCTAAGAGCCCGTGGTCGTGGATGTCGAACTGCCTACACCCGTCACGCCTGCCGTACCCGCGGCCCCAGGAGCGCTGCCGGCTTTGTATGCCTGGCGGCCCGCATCCACGGCTGCAGCCACGCGCGAACCCTGCTCACCGACCAGGCTCTTTCCCCGCTCCACAAAGTCTTCCCACTGGGCCCGTCCACGATCCACCGCCTCGCGGCCTCGATCCACATACTCACCCACTTGGTCCTTACCCTTGTCGACCAGGGTGCCCACTTGCTCAGCAACTTGCTTGCTACGATTGCGCAGGTATTCGGTGCCCTCCCGGGCGCTGTTTGCCAGGTCATCCCGGGTTTCACGTCCGCTCTTGGGTGCATACAAAATCCCTGCCAGCGCACCTACGCCCAAACCCGCCAAAAACCATGCAAATCCATTGATTCTGTTGTCGTCTGCCATAACAAAATCTCTCCCTTCAGTGTGCCCGAAGAATGCCTGAGCGTATCAAAGTCCCCCTTCTTACCGCAAACGTGCGTGGCGGGGGCAGAAACGAGCAAAAGAACGGCAGACGCCCCTTCGGGCTGGATTTGCGTTCTGCCAAACTCTTCCTGGGCATTGGACGCACGATCACAAACAGGAGTTGTAACGGTCGTCGAGATCGAAGGTCCCCTCCGGATGCATGCGCCAATAAAAAGCGGCGTGAACTGAATCAGTTCACGCCGCGAGGATAGATAGCGAATTCGCGTTAGAACTCGGCACGCACCGAAATCTGCCCGGTACGCGCTCCGCCGAAGTCCGCCCCGATACTGGAGCTCACGATTCCGAAGTTCCCCTGACTCAGGTTCGTGTACGGATCGCCGAGGTTGGTGTGGTTGAGCACGTTGGTGAACGTGCCTTCCGCCTTCACGTGAAACCGCTCCGTGATCGTGAACGACTTGCTCAGACCCGCGGAAAGATTGACCAGGCCGGGGCCTTCGACCGAACCGTTGGGCGCGTTGCCGAAGCGGCCGATCGGCAGCGGATGGGGCCCGGAACCGCTGCCGGTCAGGCAGGGATTGCCGAGCGACCAGGTGGTATCGCCGGGGCAGGCAAAGGCCGCGGAGTTGATCCAGTTGAGGCGTCCCTTGCCGGTGGGATTGGTGCTGACACCCGTAACCCGGTCCGCATACTGGTTGCGGTGGCCGGGATCCCAGCCGGCCGCCGTGGTGGTGAGACCAGAGCCGGTTCCCGAGGGATCTTCCTGGCCGCTGGGGAAGTACGGAGTGATGTAAGCGCCTGTTTGCGTAGTGAAGATCGCGGCCAGGCGCCAGCCGCCAATCGCGGCGTCGGCAGCGCGTGAAACATTGGCCCCGATCTGCTTTCCGCGCCCGAAAGGCAGGTCATACAGGCCGGTAGTGTTCCAGCGCAAACGCCGCGTGCCGTAGACCTTGCCGTAGTCGGCCTTGCGGCTCAGGATCGAGGTGGCCCGGTTGCCGCCGCCCTCGCCGCCAAAGCCCACATTGGCGGGTCCCTGGTTATCGGCATTGGCATCGGCATAGCTGAAGGTGGAGTGGAATTCGAGCCCTTGTTGCATGCGGCGACTCACTTCCGCCTGGAAAGACTCGTAGCTTGAGTTGGCGCCCGTGGCGCGGGTATTGATGCGGCCCCAGTTGGGGAACAGGCGCGCGGTGAATGGCTGGTCAAACGCCGAAACGGTAGTCGAGAACGGCAGCGTGTTCTCGTCCGGAGCCCAGACCAACTGGCGCGTCGCGGAGCCGATGTAGGAAGCGCGCACCGCAAAGCCTGAACCCAGATCGTGGTCCACCGAGAGCGACCATTGCTCGGTGTAGGGATCCTTCCAGTCCACGCTGTTCGCGGTGCCGAAGTAATCCTGGCCGTAGTTGGTGGTGCCGCCCGAACTGCCCGACCCGGAATAGACTTGCGGCCACATGAAACCGATGGCGTGGGTGGCGGGGTCGTAGCTGTTGGTGAAGGCCTGGGTCTGGGCCTGAACCGTGCCGGTCAGCGAGTAGAAGCTCGAACCCAGCATGTTGATCTGGTAGATACCAAACCCGCCGCGGATGGCCCACTTGTCATTGTTCGTGGGCCGGTATGCGAAGCCGAAGCGCGGCATGAAGCGAAGATGCGGAACCTTCTTCAGGCCGGCGGGGTAGTGCGCATCGGAGTTGCCCACCACCGGCATGCAGGGTGCGCCGTTAATCACCGCCGAGTTGGTATTGTTCACGCCGTCCGGATTGCAGGCGTTGGCGCTGGCCAGGTAGCTCTGCGCCAGCAGCGCCTGCTTGCCCTGGGGGTAAAGGACACGGCCCGACAAGGCGACCGTGGGATCGAAGTTGCCGATATCGCCGTAACGATCGTAGTAGCCGGGATGATATTCGTAGCGCAGCCCGTAGGAAAGAGTCAGCTTCGAATTCAGCCGCCACTCATCCTGCCCGAAGAAATGGTAGTGGGCGGAGATGCCGTTATTGTCCTGGCGCACGACGTCGTAAAAGCTGGCGTTGGGAATGCCAAGCAGGAAGTCGGCGAAGTCCACCCCGGTAAACAAGCCGGTGCTGCCGCTGGTGTTGAAGTAGTAGGTGCCGTAGTTGTCTGAGCCGTTGAACCCGAGCGGCGTAATGGCCTCCAGGGTCTGGATGTTGAGGCCGAACTTCATGGTGTGCCGTCCCTTGGTCCAGAGCAGCACGTCGCTATAGTCGTAGGTATTGGATTTGGTGAGACCCGTGAGCCGATCGGCATTGAGGCTTTGAATGTGGTTGAAATCCATTTCCGGAATGCCGTTGTAGAAGAGGTTCTGCAGACCCTGCCAGCCCTGCGCCGTGGTCCAGGCATTGCCGTTGAAGCTGTTGCTGGACCCCTTCGTAAAGCGGGTAAAGCCGAATCCGCCTTCGTTGATCAGGTTGGGCGTAATGGTCCAGTTAGTGTCGATTTTCAACGAACGGTTCTGGTTGGTATTCTCCGCCGACGGCACAAGCAGAACAGTGGGACTGTTTATGGGGAAGTCCTTCCACGTGAATTTGCCCCAGAGCAGGAATTTCCCATTGCCGCCAATGTACTGATCGCCGCGGACGTCGAATTGATCGGAGTGGCCGCTGGCATCGACGTTGGCCTGGTAGTTAGGATTGCCGTCATCAGTGTACGCAGCCGGATTTCCGATGTTCGGGTCGGGATAGAACTGCTTCAGTGTGTTCTGGGCGATCTGGCTGATGCCCGAGGGAATCACATTGCCGGGATAGGGAGCGCCGGTAAACGGGTTAATCAGGGTCGTGAACCCCTCCGAGTTGTAGTTGGAAAAGTCGCCCTGCTTCATCGCGGTGCTGGGAACGACCTCGAAGATGGTCTGCTGAGCCGGATGCCGCCAGCCCTCGTAGGCGCCGAAAAAGAAGCTCTTGTTGTGGCCGTTATAGAGGTGGGGAATCACCACCGCGCCGCCCACCGATCCGCCGAACGTCTTGCCGGTCAGGCTGGCCTTGGTCGTGGTGGTCGGATAGGTATAGGGAATGGCGTCGAAAGCCGAGTCCTGGTAATAGAAGAAGCCGGAGCCGTGAAGCGTATTGGTGCCGCCCTTGGTGGTGACAACGATCTGGGCCGGGTTGCCGAACTCGGCGTTGGCGAGCACCCCGTCGGCGCGAATTTCGATGATCGATTCAGTGGATGGAAAGGCGTCGAAGAGGAAGTTTCCCCCCGTGGCATCCTTGCTGGTGACGCCGTCAACTGTTACGTCGAGCTGGTAGGGAAGCGCGCCCTGCAGCGAGAATCCATGTGGATCCGACGAATCGGACTGCACCCCGGGAAGGGTTCCGAAGATGGCTGCGGGCGTGGTGCCGGAGAAGCTGGCGCGCGTGTTGACGGGCAGGTTATTGGCATCTTCCGAGGTAAACGTCGCACTGATGGTCGGCGTTTCCGTCTGGATGGTGCTGACATCGCTGCCGGTCACCTTGATCTCCTGCTGCACCGCGCCCACCGACAGCTTTGCGTCGAACCGTAATTCCTGGCGCACGCGGAGCTCGACCCCGACCGCTTCCCACTTCTGGAATCCGGTGGCTTCGATATCGATCTGGTATTGGCCGGCCTTTACGTCGAGAAACTGGTAGTCTCCCACGGTGTTCGTCTTCGTGGTGCGCTCGGCGCCTTCGTCAGTGTTGATCAGGGTGATGGTGGCATTGGCAACCACCGATCCGTTAGGATCCTTTACCGTTCCGGCCACCGAGCCCTGGGTGGCCTGGGAGTGGGCGGACCTGAGGGTTAGAGCGAGCGCAAGCAACAAGCGAGAGCGATAAAGGATCTCCGCCACCTCGGGTTGCCAGTGAGAATGAGCATAATCACACATAGAGCGTTGCCTCCGAAGTTGAGTGCATGGAAAAAAGTTGGATTGAAGTTCGTATTACGCAAAAGCGGGGAAAAAGGTGTTCCTGATTCACCTGTCGGACTTGGGTCTGGTACTGCCCAAAGAGAAATTCCGTTGTCAGTCAGAATGAGGCATCCCCGGAAGAATTGCCAAGGAAAAAACCACATGCTGCGGATCCGCGCCGCTCATATCCCGACCGAGAAGCCTCTGGCAGTGCCCGCAGCTCAGGCACATGGATTTGAAATACCAATCCGGTTTCGCCCGCAGCCCGTCTGCTGTTTCGCCAAAGAGTTGGTGGAATGAGTCAACTCCAGCGTAAACGGGTTTTATTACAGTCTCTTGAAAACGAGTGGCAAAGATAATGGAATCTAGTCGGCATCGCGCGGCTTGCGCAGTTCCGCTGCCCGATTTCTCCATCTCCGTTCGAATCTCGTCCGCGTCATCCATATCGCGCAGAGCGGCGGCCTCCCGCTTCGTCTTTGGCTTGGCGAGCTTGGCCTTGGCGGCAACAAAAACGCGCGGGTCGGCGTGCACTCTTGTATACGTCTCGAGATGCGGCTGGCTGTCGAAGATGCCCCCGATCTCCCCGGCCAGAGCATCTTCCAGGTTGAGCGAACCCAGGCCCAGCAATTCGTCGATGGTGCGGGTGATCGAGCCCATGCTTGTGTGCTGGTGCGAAACTGAACCGGGCTTGACCCAGGGACTGGCCACCAGAAGCACGCTGCGATGCGCGTCCACATGGTCGATTCCGTCCTGCGCGTCGTCTTCGGTGACAAACAGCGCGGAGTCTTTCCAGATGGGCGTTTTCGACAGGAAGCTGACGATACGCCCCAGTGCGAGATCGTTGTCCGCCACGTACGAGGCGCGGTAGGGATAGCCGTCCCGCGGGCGCGGGTCCATGGTGTGGTCGTCGGGCAGGCGAATCACGATCAGCGCCGGCACGTTCTTCTCCGCCAGCCGCCGGCGGAAGTCGCGCTCAAACTCCCGGACTCGATACTGGTCGGGAATGCCCAGGTTGAAAGTGGGATAGCGCCGGTCGGTTGACTCGAACACCGGCTTGAACAAAGGGGCATTCAGGAACAGGCGCTGTCCTTCGGGCGCGGCACCGTCGATCTCCGCATTGCCCTCGATCTCAAGGCCCTCACCGTAGTTCAGCACGCCCTTGCCGCTGGCGGCGATGTGCTCCCACAGCGAACCGAACTGCGGCTCGTCCTCGGGCATGGGCGAATCGGCGCCTCCAAAAAGCGCCCTGCGCCCCGGCTGCGTCGCCGCAGGGTCATTGTGCCGCCGTCCTCCATAACCCGAAGTCCAGGCGGTATTGAAATAGGGTGTGGGATTGATCCCTACCAGCCAGCGGTGACCGTCGGCCGACACATCCGAGTCGACATAGAAGTTGTCGCTGATGGCAAATCGCCCGGCGAGCGCGTGCAGGTTGGGCGTGACCTTCAAATGGGTGGCGGACTTCTGTTCCGCGGCCCAGCCATCCATTCCATAGCGCGCGAGACTGGGGTCGCCGTTGGCTCCCGCCAGATCTCCCAGCACTTCGTCGTAAGTGCGATTTTCGCGAATCACGAAAAAACAGTGCTTCAGTTGCGGAAGCGGCGTCTTACCCGCAATCGCCGCGGTGTTGGCCGCGATCACCGTCTGGGTCATGACGTCGGGCGCAGGCAGGGTGCCAAGCAGAATCGCGCTCAGGCTTCCCAGTTCCAGCGAACCGATATAGGTGGGTGCGGCCGGATCGTGTTTGCTGCCGCCGTTGGGGCCTGCGCCCTTGCCCTTGGTATTGATCACGTAGAGCGTCGTGCCGTCGACCGAGAATGCCACCGCGGAGGGTTCCATCCCACCGGAATGTGGGTAACCACCTGCATGGTTGCCGCGTCCACCACGCCGACCGCGTTGATACCCGATTCCGCAACATACACGCGGCCGCCGTGAAGGGTGAGGCCGCTGGGCATCACGCCGCGCAGAGACCGCCCCTCCGCGTCCTGAAACTGCGGACCGGCGAATGGCGAAAGAGCGGCCTGGTCCAGCACGCTGGGTTCCATCGGGCGCGATTTTTGCGAGCGTGTCCTGGTGCGCCAGCGAAACGTAAACCGCATCGCCGTCGCAGGTCACGCCGGTGGGAGCTGCGCCGCCCACGGTACCTCCGGCATCATCGGAGATCTTCGCGCCCAGCCGCAGCTTCGCGGTAACCAGGGGGTGAACCCGATCGCTCATATCGTAGGTCCAAAGCGAACTGCCGTGGTCGGAGTTCTCATCGCCCAGCCCGGGAATCTGCTTCCCTTCCACCATGGCGCCTTCCCGCGCTTCCTTGGAGGGGTAGGCAAAAGGCGGAAACTTCAGCCCGGTGGCCAGCTGATTCTTTTCGCTGGCTCCGGGAACGGTGCTGTATTCAAACAACCCGGTGTTGGTGACGTACAGCCGTTGCCCGTCGGGCGAGAGGGCCAGGCCAAATGGGAAAGCTCCTGTAGCAATCGACGCGATGCGCTCCATGTGCTCCGCATCGAGCACCACGACGCGCCAGTTGCCCTGGTCGAGCGCATACAGCGTCTTGCCGTCCGCCGAGACCACCAGCGTGGCCGCAAAACTTCCTCCGAAATTGTTTCCGCTCAGAGGGCCCGTCCAGCGAGACTTCTCCCGCGACGTGCCAGTCGGCGGTGCTGTACGCCCGGATCTTTCCCGAATCCCCCGTGGCCACGTAGAGCAGAGTGCTGTCCGGTGAATAAGCCAGCCCGGCATGCACTTCCATCTTCGGATCGTTCTCGTGTCCCGGCCGGCATCCGGGTGACGGTGGCCTTGGCAGTGTCGGGCAGGCTAACGATGTTGAGCGCGAACGGAAACCCAATGGAGGGCACCGCAACCTGGGCTCCGTTGGGGCTCACGGCGATCGCAAAGGGATACGGAGCCAGCGGAATCCAGTTGCCGGCGGGATGGATTTCGCGGCCATTGGGCAACACCGCGGTGACGGGGATCGAGCCCGGCGTGGCCCCATTCTGGGCCGGAAGAGTCACAACGACTGCAAACGCCGTCGCAAGGAGCGGCAAAAACCTCGGGGAAGAGTGCATGCCCTCCAGTATCCATATTCAAGGTGAATGCGCAATGCAGAAACGCATCGACCACACGCCTCAACCTGCACAAGGACAGCTACTTGGGAAGCAGACTTCGCGCGATGGAATCGAGCATGCCATTGAGGAAGTTGATCGACTCCGGCGCCGAATAGCGGCGCGCAATTTCCAGCGCCTCGTTGATCACGATCGGGAACGGCGTGGATTTGAAGCCCAGCATCTCGCCGATCGCCATCCGCAGCAGGTTGCGGTCCACGGCCGGCATGCGCTCGATCCGCCAGTGCTTGGAATTCTGCACGATGAGCTCGTCAATCTTCTCCAGGTGCGCATTGGCGACGCGGAAAAGATCTTCGGCAAATCCGCGCACCTCCGGGGTCACTTCATCCCCGGCCCTCCAGAATGTGGCGCGGACCTGCTCCGGCGTCTGCTTGCCGATATCCGCCTGAAAGAGCATCTGCATAGCCAGTTCGCGCGACTTGCGCCGCGTCCCGGCGGTCAAGCGGCTCCGCCTTCCAGCAGCTTGCGCCGCAGGCTCACCATCTCGATGGCGGCCGCGGCGGCTTCAAAGCCCTTGTTACCGGCCTTGATGCCGGCGCGATTGAGCGCCTGCTCCAGCGTCTCGCACGTCAGCACGCCGAAGCTGTGCGGAATGCCGGTCTCCTGTTGCGACTGTCCGATCCCGCGCGCCACCTCGTTATAGATCGCTTCGTAATGGGCGGTCTCGCCGCGCAGCAGGCAGCCCAGGGTGATGATCGCATCCAGCCGGCGGCCGGCCTGCGCACTCTTCTGATTGGCCACATCGGCCAGGGTTCGCGCCGCCGCCGGAATCTCCCACGCACCGGGCACGCGTGACAATTTCGATATCATCGCGCCTGGCCCCGCTGCGCAACAGCGCGTCCAACGCGCCTTCGAGCAGCCGCTCCGTGATCACCGCATTCCATCGCGCGACCACAATCGCAAAGCGCATGCCCTCGGCAGAGAGATCGCCCTCGACCGCGACCGGCTTTCCCTTCACCGGATCAACCCACGCCCAGAAGGTGAACGCGTGTCCCGGCTCCGGCTCCACTGTAAAAAGTCGCGCTTTCCAATGCGTGTCGGTGATCGCCGACAAGCGCAGTGAAGGTTCGATGCCCTCCGCGCGAAGCCAGGCCGCCGCCGCCTGGTGCACAGCATCGAGCGCCGTGACTTCGACGAATACATCCGTGGTCCCCGGCATCTCTCCGTCCACGACTTCGAGATTTCCTACGGGAGCCAGGAACGATGCACCGCGACTGCCTTCTTCATTCCACCCCAGTCCCGCTTCGAATCCCAGCGCCGAAAAGAAGCTCGCCAGGCGGTCATAGGCCGCGGCGCTCCCGGCAGGACGCAGGAAGGAAATCCCTTTAATCATGCTCTGATTCTACCGTGGAGAATTGCCGGGTCTGGGAGGACCGCCGTCCTCGCCAGTCTGGCGTCCGGTCGAATAACGAGGCTTAGAGCTGCGGCGTTCTCATGTCGTGACTCCGCCTTCGCCGGACCAGTCCGACCGCAACGAACTTGAATCGGCGATTTGGACATAGGCGGCGCGCTACTCACTGTCCGCCTTTATCGCCAGCGCTCCGAAGGCCGCCCGGAATATTTCATCCGGCACCAGTTCGGGTGTCAGCAGCCTTTGAAACACGAGCCCTTCAATCATGGCGTGCAGGACACGCACCAGCTGGTCAGCCGGCATGGGAAGATCTGCCTCTTGAGTCACCGCGCGAAGCCATTGCTCGCCGAAAGCGTAGCTCTGGGCAGTGACCTCTCTTACTTGCGCCCGCATTTCTTCGTGAGTCAGCGTATAGGCCAGGCCGGTTAGACGGCCAACCGCCGCAGCCCTGCGCTCTGGGATTGCCGCAATCGTTGCGTCGGCCATAGCGCGCATGATCGCCGGAAAGCTGGCGCCAGGTTTCACCTGCGGCTTGATGGGAGGCCAGTAGGTCAGTCCTAAGGAGATGAAAAGCTCGTCGCGATTCTTGAAGTTGCCGTAGATGGCTCCTGTGGTCATCCCCGCCCTTTCGGCGATGTCTTCCAGCGTTGTGTTCTCGTGCCCCTTTTCGCGAATCAGCCAGCGGGCCGATTCCAGGAGTTTGGCGCGCGTCCGGTCACGCTTGTCGCCCTTGGGCTGCCGGCGGCGAGATCTTTCTTCAAAATCTGGCGTCATGTCTTTATTTTATAATAAAATTATTTTATATTTAACCTATAATTTGCCCCGGAAGGGACAGGCTGAAATGAACAGCAAAAGTGAAATTGAAGCGGCATTGCAGAAAGTGGTAGATTCCCGTGAACTCGCCGGAGCGGCAACTCTCGTCTGGCGCGAGATGGAGAAGCCCAGACCGCCTGCGTGGGATGGCGGGACGTAGAAGCCAATCTCCCCGTCGAACGGGACACGATCTTCAGGCTCGCCTCCATGACCAAGCCAATCACCTCCGTGGCGGCTCTCATGCTCGTCGATGAAGGCCGGATTGCTCTCACCGACTCGATTGCTCGTTATGCCCCGGAGTTTTCGCACATGCGCGTACTGCGCTCTCCGGATGGTCCCCTCGACGAAACCGATCCGGCGGAACGCCCGATTACCTTTGAAGATTTGCTGACCCATCGCGCCGGATTCACCTACGCGGATTTCCATCGCGGCCCGATCGCCCAGGCATACCGCGATGCCCTTGGTGGCGATATCGATAGTGATGTCGCGCCCGACGAGTGGATCGCGAGGCTCGCGCAGCTACCATTGGTCGGCCAGCCGGGGTCCGCAATGTACTACGGCAAATCGACCGACCTGCTTGGGCTGCTGATCGGGAGAATCGAAGGCGCCCCACGCGGAGAAGTGCTCAAGCGGCGTATTTTCGATCCGCTGGGAATGAAGGATACAAGCTTCCTTGTCCCCCGGGATAAGCGGGCTCGCCGTGCGGCTGCGTATGGCTTCGACGAAGACGGCCGGCTGACCAAACGAGTCAACCGGAGTGGCGTCTTCGTCTCAGAGCGGCCGGACGATATGGCCTACGAATCCGGCGGCTCCGGGCTATGGTCCACGATAGACGATTACGTGAACTTCGCACGGCTGTTCCTGGGTGACGGCGAAGTGGATGGCGTGCGTCTCCTGCAACCGGAAACGCTCGCCATGATGGTCACCAATCAACTCACAGCGAGCCGACCCGCGAACCCCGGCTGGCTTGGCCTGAACGCTGTAGGCCGTGGATTTGGCCTGGGTGTCTCGGTAGTGCTGGAGACGGACAAAACGGATTTCATGCGGCGTGGCAGCGTGGGTACGGTCAGTTGGCCTGGTGCATGGGGAGGCTGGTGGCAGGCTGATCCTGAAGAGGGTTCGGTCCTCATCTTCCTGGCTCACAACCTGGTCGACCTGGCGCAGATGGCCAAAGGGGTCGGCCTTGGCGTTTGGGGCGCCATCGACACGTTTCAAACGCTGGCAACGGTTGCGAAACCGTAGAGGCTGTTATGAAGTTTGCATCTGCAGTAAGCACTCTTCATTGGAGCGTTTGTCTGTAGAACCTTGAGGCGTGAGCGGAGTCAGGCGGGTAGGCGAGGATATACTTCTTCACAACCCCATCATGAGGCGCCACGCCCTCATCTTCGGTCTCGTCGGCGGCCTCCTCATCGCCACCCTCCAATACACCGAATACCGCTTCGTCATCATCGAGCACTCCGTCGAGCTCTACAGCGCGCTCGTCGCCATCCTCTTCGCGACCTTCGGTATCTGGCTCGGCCTCCGGATCACCGCGCCAGCTCGCGAAACCATCCGCGAAACGGTCGTGGTGAAGGAAGTATTTGTCCCCGCGGAAGCCCCCGCCCCCTTCGTTCCCAGCTCGGTCCCCTTCACTCCCGATACCGCCCGCCAGCAGACCCTCGGCATCACGGCGCGCGAGCTCGAAATCCTCACCCTGATCGCCCGCGGCTTCAGCAATCGCGAGATCGCCACGCAGCTTTTCGTTTCCGAAAACACCGTCAAGACACACTGTGCCCGCGCCTTCGACAAGCTCGGAGCCGCCCGCCGCACCCAGGCCGTCCAGCGCGGCAAAGAACTCGGCCTCCTTCCGTGACCCGCGAGGCCGCCGGCGGACAGCGTCACCCGAAAGCATGATTTCCGCTCCATTCCTGCAAAATCACCCAAAAGGATGACGACTTCAGGTCCCGTTACACCGCATTGTGACTCCATTCCCGCTCGCACCAGGGAGCCTCACATGAAAAAAACCGTCCTCACCTTCGGCCTCATCGCCGGCCTCATCATTTCCGTCCTGATGGACAGCTCGCTTCTGCTCGCCGACAAGATCGGCTCCGGCCACAGCATGGCGATCGGCTACACCATCATGGTGGCGTCGTTCCTTCTCGTCTACTTCGGCATCCGCAGTTACCGCGACAACACGCTCGCCGGCCAAATCTCCTTCGGCCGCGCCTTCGCCTGTGGTATCCTGATCACCCTCATCACCACCGTCTGCTACGTCGCCACGTGGGAGGTCCTCTACTTCAACTTCATGCCCCACTTCATGGACAGCTACTTCGCCGCGCAGATTCACAAAGTCCAGTCCTCCGGACTTGACCCCGCCACCACCGCCGCGCAAGTCGCTGCCATCCAGCGCTCACAGCAGCTCTACCAGAACCCCTTCGTCAACATGGCCTACACCTTCATGGAGCCCCTGCCGGTCGGCCTTATCATTACTCTCATCTCCGCTGCCATCCTCCGCCGCAAAGCCCCTGTCGAACCCACGGCCGCTCCTGCAGTCATGACCACAAATCAAAAGGCCGGGGCCTAAGCCCCGACCTTCCGTCTTCTGAACTGTCAGTCTGCTTCCCATGCTTCGGAGCCTGCGGCTTCCGCTGTTGCCCCAGTTCCGCCGTGCGTTCCGTAGTAAAACTCTTTCTCTGTAGTACTACGTCGTCGCGCGCGGCTTCACAGCGATTGCCGTCGCCGGCACCGATCCCGATACCGGCGTCGCGATCAGGCATCCCGGGTCCGAGCCCGGAACACACGCGGGCAGATTCGGGTTGATCTGCTGCGTATCCGTGAGCGTGCTGGTGTTGATGTAATGGATCAGGTTGTCGCCCGCCGTCGAGACAAAGAACAACGTATTGTCAGGACTGAACGCGCCCGCAATGGGAGCCGTGATCGCCGAACTTCCCGTCAGGGCCAGGTAATTTATGGTCCCCGCAGTAGTCGAACTCCCCGTCGGCTGCTTGTAGTAAGGCAGGGTCGCGCCGGCGGTGTTGCCCGCATACGTGATGAAGCTGATGTTGCTCGCCGCCACGCCCGTCCCCTGGCTCACTGCCGAGGGAGACGTGATCACCTGGTTGATCGCGGTGGCATTGATGCTCAGCGCTGCCTGGTTCACATTGATCGTGTGGGGAATCGTGAGCGCATTGAGAATTCCGCCCGTGCTCTCCGAACAGGCACTCGTGGGAATGGTTACGCCGATGTCCGTAAAGGTCGCACCGCCGCCCGAGGACGCCGCGCCCAGGATATGCATGCCATCGGTCGTCGCCGCCAGGGCATCGGTACGCACCGGCACCGAGTCTCCTTCGGGGTAGAACGCCATCGTGTTGTAGTCGCCCAGCGTTCCCGTCGGGCACCAGGTATGGGCCACGGTCGGCTGCCCCGAGACATACGCGCCAACGCCGGGAATCGTGATGGCCAGGTTCAGGGCCCCGTTCGATCCGCTCGAAGGCGGAAGCGCGTACGTCGTCCAGCCTGTATTTGCGTTGTACACGTAAAGCGTATCGGTGTGGCCATTCCCAAGCGCGGAACTATCGGTCACATAGAGCGTCTTCGAATCGGGCGTCCATTGCGCCGCGTTGCCCAGCCCTCCAAAGGTGATCGGCGCCGCGCTGCTCGAAGACGCGTTAAACAGGTAGAACACCTGGCGCACCTGGTCGTTGATCAGGACGGCCGAATTGTTCGGCGCCACCGCCAGAACAACCCCGGGGACATTGGGGTTTTGCGTGGTCAGAGAATTGCTCGCGGTGCTGTAGACCATCAGTTCGTGCGACGAGCCGAAATAGAGATTGGTGCCGGTACGGTCCATGATCATGGAATTGGGGACATAGGGCAGGCGAACCGTCGAACCCAGCGTGCCGCTCAGCAATTCCACGGGCACAAAGTATTGCGACTGGCCGGGAGCCGAGTACCAGACATACGAACTGGCGGTGCCGGGCGTCGTCACGTCCACCGCATTGCTGGAGATCGAAAGCCCCGTACCGAACTGTCCCACCTTGTTGATCGGCGCGGCATTGCACGTAGACGGTTGACAAATGGCATAGATCGACGCCGCACCGGGAAAGCTGGGAGTGATGCCGCCGGAGGTGCCCACGCTGATATCGAGCGGGTTTGTCGACTGGTAGTCGAGCGAGAGGCCGGTAATGGGGTTGCCGTTCGTATCGATCACCTGGGTAACCAGGTTCTGAGGCACGCCCTGGGTGACGGTTCCACTGGTGCCGCCGTTCAGCGTGAGCGAAATGGACTGCGGCGGGCAGGTGGAGAAGTAGCCTGCCGCCGATCCCGAACCGGCAATCGAAGCCGTGATCACGGTCGTGCCCGGGTTCTGCGCGGTGATCTGGTTGGTGATGGGATTGATGGTTGCAACGGTAGCGGTACCGGGGGTGTACGCGAGTGTGCCGATCGCCTGGCTGCAGTTGGGAACCGAGGTCACCCCGGGCGCCAGCGGGCAGGCATAATTCGCGCTGGTCACGGTGGACGGCGCACACATCAGCACCTGCGATCCATTGCTGCTGTAGCAGGCCTGGGCATCCAGCTGCGCCAATTGTCCCTGCGAGAGACACTGCTGCGGCCCCACCAGGGAAATGGAACTCACCTGGGAATGCACGTACACCGCGACCGGATTGGAAGTAACCGAATTGGCCGAGGCCGTAATATATCCGACCGAGTAGGGCAGCCCGCCGGTATTCGGCAGCGGGTTGGGATAATTGCAAATGGTGAAATCGGCGATGCCGCCGCCCGAGTTGCGGTTCCAGGTGCCGGCGCAGATATTCCCGCTCGGCGAAATGTCCACCAGCTTGTTGTTGGTCGTGCCGTAGGTATAGCTCGAAACCGAGGCCGTAGTGCCCTTGCAGGTGGCCGCGGTCGGCGTAGAAACCTGCCGGGTCTGGCCGAACGCCAGCGAAAGGCCGGTCGTCGACGGCTGCAGGGTAATGGTGGCAACCTCGGTCACCTTCAGTCCGTAGCCCAGGCCATTGCAGTAGTTGCCGGCAGGATTGCGATAACATCCGGAGATCGTGATTCCCGCCGGGATAGCCAGAAACAGCAGACAGACAAGCGTCAAAAACCGCCGCATGAATCCTCCCCGTCCCACCTTTCCCCAGCGTGGAACGGTCTCATCAAAGAACATCAGAAATTTGGAGTTGAATGTTAACCGCCGACACGCTCCGGCGAGGCCTGCCTGGGGCGAATGCGCTCAGGCGTCCGGCGCGATTGGGCACGAGTCGGCCGGTCGACATGCTGTTGTTTCTCCAAAGAAAAGTGTATCAGGGCGAGGTGGCCCGGCGGCCGGCCGGCGGGCTCTCGAGATCCCTCTTCATAGACTCTTTCCATGCGCGATGGAGAGCCAGCCTGCCCCTAGTCCCTGACGTCCCTGTTCGCTGCTCCTAGTCGCCCGTTCCCGGTTCGGGCATATATCGCGCAAACCACTCCACCGCCCGATCCATCACGTCGCGCCGATGCGCGGGGTCCACAAACCCATGGCCCTCATTCGGATAGACGACCAGTTGCGTGGGCACATGCTGGTCCCGCAGCGCATGCCAGAATTCGAACGACTGCGGCGCGGGACACTCGCCGTCGCGATCCCCCACCACCACCAGCGTCGGCGTCTTCACCTGCTTGATGTAGCTGATCGCCGAGCTCTTGGCATACACCGCCGGATCGTCGTACACCGAGGCGCCAAAGTAAGGAATCATCCACTGGTCGATCGAGTTCTCGCCGTAATAGCTTTGCCAGTCGGAGATTCCGGCCCCCGCGACCGCCGCCCGGAAACGGTGGGTCTGCGTCACCGCGAACATGGTCATGAATCCGCCGTAGCTCCAGCCGGTCAGCCCCACCCGGTCGGGGTCCACCGGGTATTTCGCCTCCACCGCGTCCACGCCGGCCAGGATGTCGCGCAGATCGCCGTATCCGAAGTCCTTGCGGTTGGCCTGCGTAAACGCCTCGCCCTGGCCGTAGCTGCCCCGCGGGTTGGGCAGCAGCACGAAGTAACCCAGCGCCGAAAACGCGTTCGCGCTCAAGCCGCCCCGTCCGCCCCAGCTGCGACTCGCACCGCCGCCGCCGGTCCACCATGCACTTCCACAATCAACGGATATTTCCTGGCCGGATCGTAGTCCCTGGGCAGCATCAGCCAGCCCTGCACGCGGAACCCGTCGCTCTTCCAGCTCAGCGAAACCGCCTTGCCCCAGGCGGGCTCGACGCCGTCGTTGAAGTGCGAGAGCTGCATCACGCCTTCCAGCCCCGACGTCATCACCGTGCCCGGCCTGGCGCCGTAAATCTCCATCGGATGCTCGAATGTGCTGGCCCGAAACACGAACAGCGCATGATCCGCTGTCGAAGAAAGGCTCAGCGCCATCCTCCCATCGCCCACGCTGCCGGGAATGCTGAAAATGGGCGCGCCAAAACTGACCGCCGTCGCCCGTCCGGTCGCCCTGAAGATGGAGGCGGATGAGCTGGTCGTTCCCTCCGGCGAGTTCGCTCACAAACAGGTGATCCGCGCCGTCCCACTCGATCCAGGCCGGCGAGGTCGGCCTTCCCTGGGTCAGATCTCGTGGCGCGCCGCCTGCCGCAGGCACCAGCCACACATCGCCGCCCGTCGAGCCCTGGTCGCTCATCAGCCCGCCGATAAATGCAATGCTCTTTCCGTCCGGCGACCAGCGCGGAACCGCAATCTGCATTCCATGCAGTGGACCGGGCTCATCCGCGGGCGCAAAAATCGCCTTCGGCGCTTTACCCAGGGATTGCGTATAAAGTTTGGCCACCCACCAGTTGTTCTCCCCCGGCGGGTTCCCGGCGACATAGGCCAGCCCCTTCGAGTCGGGCGACCAGTCGAATTCGTAAACGTGCAGATTGGCCGGTGTCACCTGCTCGGGCGCCTCCGGCGATGCCGGATCGACGGCGGATACAGCCACCCTCTGGATCTCCACCCCGTCTTCGCCAATGATGCCGGAGGGCGGTTTCATGGCGGCCAGTGCCCCGGCCGGCCGGGTCGCGCCTTCCACGTAGAGGAAAGCGATTTTCGTTCCATCGGGCGAGAAAGCCGGCTGATTCACATATCCGCGCAATTCGGTCAGCCGCCGCGCCGGGGTGCCATCGAGCCTCGACAAATAAAGATCGGCCTGTTCGCCCGGCTTGCCGCAATCGGAGAAGAACGCCAGCGACTTTGCGTCCGGCGCCCACGTCATGTCGTTCTCGGCGCAATGTTGATCGGCCTGCGCCGCCGCGGAAATGTGCTGCGTGTTCTTGAAATCGTTGAGCGGCGCCACCAGGATGTCCCCGCCGTCGCGCACGCCCTCGATCCATGCCACGCGCTTTCCGTCCGGCGAGACCGCCACCTGCCCCACCGACCGCCCGCGATTCAGCCCCGCCAGGATCTGATTGATGTGCGCGCGGTCAAGCGTGAGCGGCGCAGGCGAGGTTTGGGCACTCGCCTCACCGAGAACCAGCGGACAGAACAAGGACTACGCCCGCCGCTGATCCCCGGCGTAGAGACAAACGAACCATCGACCAAAACATACGCAAATGCTATCAGCAGAATTTGGCCCCCAGTGCGGATGTCCCGGCACGGCCGCAGCTCTTGCAAGGGCGGGTGTCGAGCCTTGTAACAGGGCACGACTTTCAGTCGTGCCGCAAATGCCTCAAATACCGAAGGGCTTTATAGCCCCTGAGGTATCGCAAAAGCGATCAGGAATGCTTCGCCTTCCACCCCATCCAGTCGAGCAGCCACGCCCAGGTCGCGTCGTTGGTCCGCTCCCTCGGAGGCGCGGGCGGACTGCCCTTCGGAAACACGACCGGCTTGCCCCGATAGGTCTCCGCCAGTCTCTGGAACACCCGCCCCTGCTCCTTGACGCGCCCATCGTTGGTCAGCAGCCCGAGGCTGTATTCGAGCGGGTTGAAGGCGAACTTGCGATCGACATCGTGCGAGTCCCAGTAGCTGAACCAGCTCACGCCCTGCTCGATAGCGGCGTGCACGGCTTTATCGAGCCACTCCGCCTGCCCCTTCTCCGGCAACTGTTCGATGCAGGTGTTGAACTCGCCCGCCCATACGGGCTTTTGCCCCGCGCTCGAATCTGTCCCGGCGAAGCTGCGGATCAGCGCCGCCATTCCCGCCATGAGCTTCACGCTGGGCGGATCCATCGCTCCGCCATACTTCATCGCCCCCGTCCAGTAGGGATAACAATGCATGACCGGGAACCGCGCCGCCGCCAGCGCCTGCGCCGAAAATGTGTCGGGCTCGAACCATGGATGGTGATCGACGCCGTTGACGTGGAGACCCGCGGGAAGCACCTCGTTCATCAGCGCGAACATCTTCTTCATCCACGCGTCGCCCTGCTCCACCGGTCCGCTCCAGCAGGTGTTGAGTTCGTTGCCGAAATCGAAGCCGATCACGTTGGCGTGCCGCTTCATCGTGCCCGCCAGCGAGCGGATGAACAAATCCTGGGTCGCGCCCATCGCTGCGTTGGTGTAGAACCCGTCCGACAACCGATTGAACGAGGGAAGAAAGAACCAGCCGCTCAACTGGCCGGTGAACACCGTCACCAGCGCGTCCAGGTTGCGTTCGCCCATGAGCGTCAACAACTGATCGAGCCGCTCCAGGTGCGCCGGGCTCACCCACTTGGGATTGGGCTGAAAGAAGGGCCAGATCAGCATGATCCGCAGGTGATCGGCGCCCAGCGCGGCAATGGCATCGAGATCCCGCTGGATCGGCGCCGCATCCCAATCGTTCCAGCAGAACCACCAGTTGCGCGAGGGGGTGTAGTTGACCCCGAAGCGGTGGCGGTTTAACTCGAGCCCGGCCGCGGAAGATTCTGCCTGAACCACAGACGCGCTCGCGAATCCAACTTGTTTCGTCGCGAGCGCGCCTGCGACTCCTGCACTGGCCGTCAAGAAAACGGCGCCTGTTCATTTATGCATCTCGGCTCGATACACCTCGGGAATGAAGTTCTGCTCCTGGATCGGCGGCCGCACATATTTTGATTTGTTGAGCGGCGGCAGCGGCAGCGGCTTGGGTGTCAGGTCGCGATAGTTGAACTGGGACAGCAGATGGCGAATGACGTTGAGCCGGGCCGCTTCCTTGTTCTCTGCGTTGACCACGTACCACGGAGCCTGCTTGGTGTCGGTAAGGGCAAACATTTCGTCCTTGGCGCGAGAGTAATCGGCCCAGTGCTTGCGCGACTCCAGGTCCATGGGGCTCAGCTTCCAGCGCTTGGTCACATTCTTCATGCGATCCTGAAAGCGCCGCTCCTGCTCTTCATCGCTGACTGAAAACCAGTATTTGATGAGCGCGAATCCCCGAGCGGACCAGCATGCGCTCGAACTCCGGGCAGCTCTGCATGAACTCCTGATATTGCGCGTCGGTGCAGAAGCCCATCACGCGCTCGACTCCGGCGCGGTTGTACCAGCTGCGGTCAAAGAGCACCATTTCCCCGGCGGCGGGCAGATGCCCGACATAGCGCTGGAAGTACCATTGCGTCTTCTCGCGCTCAGTGGGAGTCCCAAGAGCAACTACCCGGCAGACACGCGGGTTGAGCGTCTCGGTGATGCGTTTGATGGAGCCGCCCTTGCCTGCCGCGTCGCGCCCTTCAAACAGGACCACAACGCGCAGGCCTTCGTGGCGAATCCATTCCTGCAGCTTTACAAGCTCAATTTGCAGCCGCCGCAGTTCCCGGCAGTATTCGCAATCCTTGCCGATCCGCATCGTCTTGATGGAGTCGGATCCATGGTTGTCACTACGCCCGGTGAGGTCTTCCGCGACTGCACCGTTCTTCCCCCCAGCGTGCCGTGCATGCTTGCCGTTTTCTTTCATTGCTAATCCCCCGCTCGACCGGCAGGGTTCCGCGCCGAAGCTCACCATGTGCTGCTGGCTCTTGCGCAGGGCCGGTAGTCTCACGTGTGAACTATCGGCACCCTCCAGCCATCGCAACAATCATATTCCTCGTCATCCGGAGTTGGGGGGTAACAGGCTCACATCGCCGCGGCCTGAATCGCCAGCAGCTTTTCGAGAAGCGGCTTGAGCAGATCGAGACGCAGCGCATTGGCGCCGTCCGATTTCGCATGCGCGGGATCATCGTGGACTTCAAGAAAGATCCCGTCCACGCCGGCCGCCACCGCCGCCCGCGCCAGCAGTGGAATGAACTCCGGCTGGCCGCCGCTCACGCCGTTGGCCGCCGAAGGCTGCTGCACCGAGTGCGTGCCGTCAAACACCACCGGCGCCAGCCGCCGCATCACCGGCAGCGACCGGTAGTCCACCACCAGCGTGTTGTAGCCGAAGCTTGCCCCGCGCTCGGTCAGGAACACCCGCTCGTTGCCTGTCGAACGCACCTTCTCGACGGGGTGGCTCATGTCCCACGGCGCCACGAATTGGCCCTTCTTGATATTGACCGCCCGCCCTGTCTTCCCGGCGGCCACCAGCAGATCGGTCTGCCGGCAAAGAAACGCCGGGATCTGCAGCACATCCACCGATTCCGCCGCCACCTCGCAGTGCGCGGGCTCATGGACATCGGTCAGCACCGGCAGCCCTGTATCCTTCGCCACCCGGCCCAGAATGCGCACGCCCTCTTCGAGCCCCGGCCCTCGAAAGCTCTTCACGCTGGTGCGGTTGGCCTTGTCATAGCTGGCCTTGAAGATATAAGGAACACCCAGGTCCGACGTGATTCGCTGAATGGCTTCGGCCATAGTGCGGGCATGGGCTTCCGACTCGATGACGCACGGCCCCGCAATCAGGAACAGTTCTCCCGTCCCCACCTGCACCGGGCCGATCTCAAACGATTGGCTCACGAAGGCGATTCTATCGCGGCGATGAGGACCGGGCCTTTCCTCCGCCTACATCGAACGATTCCTCGACCACTGCGACAGCGCGCGGTCCAGGGTGCGCAGAGGCGTCGGTCCGGGCAGATCGTTCTGCGGCTTCAAAATATTCCGATCAACCAGCCGCCGGCAGAACGCCAGGTATTCTTCGTAGAACCGGACATCCTGGCGCGCCTGCCCCAGGGCTTCCAGGTCGTGAAAGTCGAGTTCGATGTAGCGCTCCGGATAAATCGCGGCCAGGATCGCCGAGGCCATCGACAGGTCCACGCCGCGCAACTCTTGCAGGGCTTCAATCGCCTCCGTTGTCGACGACTCGGGCGCCGCAGCCACCTCCAGCGAGCGCCGGATGCTTTCACTGCTGTTCCCAATCAGATACGGGACCAGTCGCTCGGATTTCCAGCGGACAATCGCCTCCAGGTTGCCCAGAGAATAGTCGCCCTTGCGAATGGCGGCCCCGGCTTCAAAGGCTTCCGTTTCCAGTTGCCGTTCCTTGTTGCAGGCTTCCTGCCAATACTGCTCCGCCAGCTTCTGAAGCTCCGATTCGGTGGGCTGTAGTTCAAAATGGGCTGTCATGCGGACCCTCCCTTGCCAAAACCGAGCCAACAATAGGCTCGCCGAAAAATAGCTGTCAAGGACGAACAGGGTTTATCACAAGGCGATGTGATAAGACGCACAACGCTATTGGAGAGAATCTGAGCTGCTCGCCTGATCGTCCCTCTGATCGTTCGCTCTTAACTGGAACGCCCGCCGGAAGAAATGAGCTGTTCGGCTATTGGCTCTTCTGTCTGAAATCGCCCCTCCCGATTTCTATAGCTGGCCGCGATGAACTCCCGGAACAGCGGGTGCGGCTCGAGCGGCTTCGACTTGAACTCGGGATGGAACTGGCATCCCAGGAAATAGGGATGGCCGGGGATCTCCACGATTTCAACATAAGTCGAATCCGGCGTCGTGCCGCTGATCTGCAGGCCGCCGCCCGGTAAGCAGCGCCTCGTATTCGCGATTGAATTCATAGCGATGCCGATGCCGTTCGCTGATCTCGGTCGCCCCGCCGTAGGCGCGCGCCGCCAGAGAATCCGGCTGCAGAATGCAGGTCCACGCGCCCAGCCGCATGGTGCCGCCCATCTCTTCCACGCCCAGCAGTTCGCGCAGCTTGTAAATCACCCGATGCTGCGTGGCAGGATCGAATTCGCTCGAATTCGCGTCCCGCAGCCCGCACACATTGCGGGCAAACTCGATGCAGGCCGTCTGCATTCCCAGGCAGATCCCGAAGTAGGGCACCCGGTTCTCGCGCGCATAGCGAATCGCGTTCAACATGCCTTCGATGCCGCGCTTGCCGAAGCCGCCCGGCACCAGGATCCCGTCAAATCCCTCTAATTGAACCTCATAGCTGCGATCCTCAGGGGTCTTCGACTCCAGCCCCTCGGCTTCAATCCAGGTCACATTCAGCTTCAGGTGGTGCGATAGCGCTCCGTGCGTCAGCGCTTCTTTGAGCGACTTGTAACTGTCCTCATACTCAACGTACTTGCCGACAATGGCGATATTCACTTCGCCCCTGGGATGTTGGACGCGCTCGATCAATTCCTTCCACTTGCTGAGGTCCGCCTCGGGCGCTTCCTTGTGCAGGTACTTCAGAATCAGCGCATCCACGCCCTCGCTGGCAAACCCGAGCGGCACCTGGTAGATCGAGGGCACCGTCGTGGCGCCGATGACCGCGCGCTCTTCGACGTTGCAGAAGGCGGCAATCTTCTGCTTGATGTCGCGGCTCAACGGGCGATCGGAACGGCACATCAGGATGTCGGCCTGGATCCCGATCGAAAGCAGTTCCTTCACCGAGTGCTGGGTGGGCTTGGTCTTCAATTCCTGCGCGGCCGAGATCCACGGGACCAGGGTCAGGTGAACAAAAACTGTATTTTCGCGGCCCAGTTCCTGCCGCATCTGGCGGATCGCTTCGAGAAAGGGCAGCGACTCGATGTCGCCCACCGTACCGCCGATTTCAACGATGGTCACGTCCGCGCCGTTGGCCGACACCTTGCGCATGGCGTTCTTGATCTCGTTGGTAACGTGCGGAATCACCTGGACGGTTTTGCCCAGGTAGTCGCCCCGCCGCTCCTTGAGAATGATCTGCTCGTAAATGCGGCCGGTGGTCAGGTTGTTGTCACGGGAGAGGGGCGCATGGGTAAAGCGCTCGTAGTGGCCCAGGTCCAGGTCGGTCTCCGCGCCGTCGTCGGTGACAAACACTTCCCCATGCTGAAATGGCGACATGGTCCCCGGATCGACGTTGAGGTAGGGATCGAATTTCATCAGGTTGACGCGCAGGCCGCGGCTCTCCAGCAAACAACCGATGGAAGCCGCGGCAAGACCCTTGCCTAAACTGGACACAACGCCGCCCGTCACAAAGACATACTTTGCCGACATCGATGCAACCTCTGAATTGGAATGTTGGGATTGGCCGTACCTGGTGGGCACAATCAAGTATGGCAGAGTTCGAGGCGGTGATGAAAGTGGAAATTCAGTCCCGAAACCTCCCCTGCGCATCAGCGATCAGGATAATCGGTTGAATCACATCGCATATGGGTGCCCCAGGTCTCGACTTTGAGACCTCGCGGATGGAAGCTTCGCAGTCAACCCCATTTTCGATCCGCTCTCCCCGGCCACTCCATTTGCCCCTGCGCGCGCATCCGGCCTACGATGCTGGCTGAGAGGTGAGCAAATTCCATGACAACCGCCACGAAAGCATTCCGCAAACTCGGCGCCGCCGGCCCCGAGGTCTTTCCCATCGCCCTTGGCTGCATGGGCATGAGCGGGATGTATGGCCCGGCCGACGAGGCGGAGAGCCTGGCCACCATCCACGCCGCCATCGATGCCGGGATCAACCTCATCGATACCGGCGACTTCTACGGCATGGGCCACAACGAAATGCTGGTGGGCCGGGCGCTGCGCCTGGTGCGCGACCAGGTCCTGATCTCGGTGAAATTCGGCGCCCAGCGCGGCCCCGACGGAGCCTGGCTGGGCTATGATGCCCGCCCCGCCGCTGTGAAGACCGCGCTTGCCTATTCCCTCAAGCGCCTCGACGTCGATTACATCGACATCTACCGCCCTGCCCGTCTCGACCCGCGCGTCCCCATTGAAGACACGGTGGGCGCCATCGCCGACATGATCAAGGCCGGCTACGTGCGCTATGTGGGTCTGTCGGAGCTGGGCCCGGAGACCATTCGCCGCGCCGCCGCCGTGCATCCCGTTGTCGACCTGCAGATTGAGTATTCGCTGATCAGCCGGGGACCGGAGGCCGCCATCTTTCCCGCTCTCGACGAACTCGGGATCGCAACCACGGCCTATGGCGTGCTTTCGCGCGGCCTGCTTTCCAGCTCTCAGCCGGCCGCTTCGGGAGACTTCCGCGCCTGGCTGCCTCGCTTTACGGGCGACAACCTGGCCAATAATCAGCGCATGGTTGACCGGCTCCGGGAGATCGCGGCCGGCAAAGGGATCACCCAGGTGCAGCTCGCCATTGCCTGGGTTCTGGCGAAAAAGGAGTCGATCGTGCCCGTGATCGGAGCCCGCACGAGGACCCAGCTCACGGAGAGCCTGGGCGCCCTGGATGTGAAGCTCTCCGCAGACGACATCGCCGCCGTCGAGGCCGCCGTGCCCGCCGACGCCGTTGCCGGCACTCGCTACGACGAACACCAGATGCGCGTGCTCGACAGCGAGAAGTAGCCGGCGATAGAACTGCAGCCCCGTGCCCCATCCTTGCGACTTTTTCCTGTCGCAAGGGTGGGAGGCCACGGAATCCAGAATCAAATCGAACCAGCGTTACTCCGCCCGCAGCGCCTCCACCGCGTTCACCCGGGCGGCCCGGGCCGCCGGCGCCGCGGACGCGATCACGGCGGCAACCAGAATCAGGGCCGCCGAGGCAATGAATGCCAGCGCGCCGGCCTGATGCAGGTCGGCAACGTACCTGCCGGCGATGCGTTCCAGCACAAAGCTCAATGCCACGCCCGCCGCCACCCCGATCGCCGCCATCACCACGCCTTCTTTAAGAACATCGGTGAGGATATTGCGCGGTTGCGCACCCAGAGCCATGCGAATGCCGAACTCACGCGTGCGCCCGCTCACCGAGAAGGCAAGTACGCCCGCCACGCCCACCACGGAGATGAGGAGCGCGACGGCGGCGAATCCGCCAAACACGATGGCATTCAGCTTGTCTGGCGTGAGGACCTCGGCGCGCGCATCGCCCAGGGTGCTGGCTTTCTCCACCGGCTGGTCCGCCGACATTTCGTGAATGGTGCGGGCAATCGCCGGAACCAGCAGGTATGGATCGCCCTTGGCGCGCACAAAGAGGCGCCCATTCCACCCCTCCTGGTTCGTGGGCTGATAGATGGTCATGGCCGGCGACGGGATCAGGTTTTCGTCATCGAAGTCAGGCACGACGGCGACGATCCGCCGCGGCTCGTAGCTGATTCCGATAAACTTCATCACCCCGTCGGTCCACCAGACCCGGCGATTGAGCGCATTCTGCCCCGGGTACAGCGCCTGTGCCAGGCTCTGGCTCACGATCACGACGCGTTCCTTCCCGTCCTTGTCGCCGTCGTTGAAGTCGCGACCCTGGACAATCGGCACGCCCATGGTTTCGAAAAACCCGGGAGACACCGAGCGGAAATTGGCCCGGTAATCGACCTTGTCGTTTCTGGTTTTTGCCCCCTGGGCAGCGAACGCGAAATTGATGTTGAGCCCCCGCTCGTCGCGCCAGGGGGCGCTGAAACCTGAGGCGACATGATCCACGCCCGGCAGGCCGCCGACGCGGGCCTTTACATCACGATAAAAGTCCTGCACCTGCTCCGGAGTCTTCCCATACGACATCACCGGCAGGTTGATTGCCAAAACATTGCCGGAGTCGAAAGGCGGCCGGCTCTGTTCGAGGACAAACAGGGTCTTCATCAGCACGCAGGCCCCGGCCAGCAGGACGAACGAGGCCATGATCTGGACCACGGCGAAAACGCGAAGGCGCCGGTTGCTTCCCCCGGCAACGCGGGTGCCGCGCGTGCTCAGCCCGCCCTGGGGAGCATCCGGCGACGGCAGCCGCGGAATGTAAGCCAGGAAAACCGCGGCGATCAAGGCCAGGCCGATTCCAAACCACACCAGGCTGAAATCCAGACGACAGATCCCGGGCGCGCACCGAGAACCGGGCCGCATACCGGCCCAGCACCGCCACCATGGGAACCGCGATCAGCACCGCCGCAATGGCCCCGCTCCCGCACAGCACCAGGCTTTCCGCCAGCAACGAGCGGCGCAGGACCTGGCTGCTTGCACCCAGCGCGGAGCGAATGGAGAGTTCCCCTTCCCGGCGCACGGTTCGCGCCAGAACCAGGTTGGCAACGTTCGAACTGGCAATCACAAACAGCAGGCCCGCCGCGCCGAACAGAACCCACAAAATCGTATTCGCCTGCGAATTGATCTGGTCGTGCATGCGCTTGACGTCGATCTGGAAATGGTCCTCGGGTTTGTACGTCTCGGGATGGGCGGAGATCATCGCGCCGTACACGCTGCGCAACTCGGCGCGGGCGGCGTCGACAGTCGCCCCCGGCGCCAGCCGCCCGAAGACTTCGGTCATGCGGTGTTCGCGGCCCGTGACCATCGTCGCAGAAAGGTGATGAGGGCTGGTCACCACGTTGGCGATGATCTCGGTTGCCACTGGATACGGCACCGATGGTTCCAGCACCCCGACCACCGTCGCGCCGCGCGCGCCCATCCCGCTTTCCAGCCGGATGGTCTTTCCCAACACGCTGGGATCGGAATGCAGTTCCGACTTCCAGAACCCGTAGGTCAGCACCACCGCACCCGGCGCATTCTGGCCATCATCGGATGGACCCAGCAGGCGTCCCAGCACCGGGCGCAGTCCCATCACCTCGAAGTAGTTCCCGTCGACCACTCCCGCGGGAATTTCGCGCGGCGTGCCCAGTCCCACCACCGTAAAGTCAATCTCTGAAAATGTGCCCAGCTTCGTGATGCTCTTGAGCCCCGTCCCGATGTCCTGAATCTCAGGAATCGAGAACGTCGCATTCGGGACGCCAAGGCCGGGAGCGCTCTGTCGAATGTAGAGCAACTTGTCTTCATCCCGATTGGCCAAGGGCCGAAGCAGCACGGCGCGGACCACCGTGAAGATCGCGGCATTGGCGCCGATGCCGAGCGCCAGGGTGATGGCAACGGTGAACCAGAGCGCACGCACGCGCGCCAGGGAACGAATCGCGATTTTCAGATCATGCAGGAATGGCATCGGTGACCTCCGAGACGCGCGGGAGTTGCCCGCAGTCACTATATAGTCGAACGGCGGAAGCGAAATTCGACAAATCGTCCAAAGAAATTTTGGCGCTTCCCACGCTTTAGGGAATTCGTGGGAGAGCTTCTTGCAGTTGAGAAAAGAATCAAATTGACGAATACGTTGATATCAACTAATCTTCCGGTGTGTCAAGTGCAAAAGTGCTTCCGTACGAATCCACGATCATGGTACGGGACTCCTGCCTGTGTCTTCACGTGCAGCGGGCCGCGCGCGCCCTGGCACGGTGTTTTGATGAAGCGCTGCGCCCCTTCGGACTCACAAATGGTCAGTTTTCCCTCTTGATGTCGCTGAACCGCCCCGTTCCTCCCGCCATGGGGCCGGTCGCCTCCCTGCTGGCGATGGATCGGACCACGCTCACGGCGGCACTCAAGCCGCTCGAGCGCCGCGGGCTGGTAGAAATAGCGTCGGACCCCTCCGATCGGCGCAGCCGCATCCTGATCCTGACCGAAGAGGGCCGCAAGCTTCTCGCCCAGGCGCTTCCCACGTGGAAGCGGGTTCACGAGGAAATCGAACAGCACCTCCCCGGCGATCCGGACGCACTGCGCAAGAACCTGCTGGCGCTTTCCTGAACCCGTGAGCACTCCGGAACGCGATCTCTTAGCCGGTGTGCCCATTCAGGCGAAGGATGCGTTTTGCGTTACTCGATGCTACCTGGATCCGTTCATGCTCAGCGATCTTCGCAGTTTCGATGAACTGAGCTGCCAGCTCTGTCTTTTCAAACGGGTAGTCAACCGAAAACATGACATTGCCGGTTCCCATCGCGTCCAGCGCGCAGCGGAGGGAAATGTCGGAACAAACCCCCGATGTGGTGATCGCAATGTTTCGCTTGATGTAGAAAGACGGCGGCTGGGGAAGCGTCATGGAACCTCGATGCGATATCAGCCATCGGCTGTCGAAGCGCCACAGATTCAGGGGAAGCGTCTCTCCCATGTGGCCGAGCACTAACCGGGCCTTGGGATAGCGCTCGAACACGCCGGCAAACACGAGCCGCAAGGCATGAGTCGCGGTCTCAAAAGCCCAGCTGCAAACCGGGCCCCACAGTTCCGGGTGGCCGGCGTACATTGCCGGATGATCCACGGGATTGGCGGGGTGCAGATAAATGGGCGCTCCAAGCGCCGCCACGCGCTCCCAGAATACGGAATACTTGTCCGCATCGAGATATTCCCCATTGGTCTGGCCGTTAATCATCGCGCCCTGAAACCCAAGATCGCGCATGCAGCGCTCCAGCTCGTCTGCCGCCGCGGCAGGATTGTGCATCGCCAGATGGCGCGAAGCCGCCGTACCGGCTGGGACGCTTCTGAATTTCCCTGGCAAGAAAATCATTGACCGCTTTTGCTTTTTTCAGCGCAACCGCAGCGTCCTTCTCAACCTGAACGCCCGGGCCGGAGAGAGACAAAACCACGAAATCGATGTGGTGCCGATCGAGGATCGCGATCCGCCTGTCGCCCAGATCCTGGAGCGCTTCCAGCCCTGGTTTCACGATCGCAGGGCTGATGTTTTGATAGGTCTCTGCGAAGTACTCAATGAAATCGGGCACCATGAAGTGTTCTTCGAGGGCGATCTTCCCAAGAGGCTTTTTCCCGGATGTGTCCGGCGCGGTTTGATTCTGCGGCGCGGCTGCGAAAGCCTCAGCTGCACTCGCCGCGGCGGCGACTGTCGCGCTTTTCAAAAACTCTCTTCGTTTCATTGCCCGTTCCTCGCAGTGTTGGGGTGAAGCTCTGAATTGTATCGTTCCCTGCGAGGGTCAATGTTGGGAAAGGCCAACATGTCCGGGAAGCGGGTTCCGGTCCCCCGTTTTGCCGGCTAAAAATTCAGCGTGATCTTCGCCGTAAGCGCGCGCGGCGTCACATAGTGCGTACCGCTGAACGTGGACAGGAAGTTATACAGCGCGTACTTGTTTGTCACGTTGACCGCGGTCAGGTCGAGGTTCACCTTGTAGCGGTCGGCGCGGAACAGGTTGTCTTTGCCCACCGAGGCATCGAACAGGCTGCGCGGAGCAATGCGCGGTGGGTTCTGGTCGTTGTTGCTCGCGTGCCCGGGTGCGGGAATCTTCACCAGCGAGGAACTGAACTGCGACGCCACGCACGACCGCCGCCAGGCCATTGCCCGGCGTTGCCTTCGACCCGTTGCACATCAGGCCGGATTGGAACTCCTGGTCCGCGGTAAGGGCGCTAAGATCGACGGCCGGAGCGCCATTCAGCATCGTCGATGTATCTGCGCAGGCGCTGTTGGGGTCATTCGACAGAGGGTTGTAACACGGCACCGATCCCGCCACCTGCCCTGAATCGTAGCGCCAGTTGAAGCCGCCCCACAGCCCGTTCAGGTACTTGCCGTGCGCGAACTGTATTGCCCGTGGGTGGTCTGGTTGAACTTCTCGTCGTGATCGATGCGGAATGGCAAGCCACCGGTCTGCCCACCGTCGCTCCCGCGCCCGCCGACCTGCGGCGGGAAGAACCGCGCGGCCACCGACGACATCACCGCGTAGGCGCTGAAATTGTGGTACCCGGGCACATTGACCCGCAGCGCATAGCCGGGAATCTTCGAGTTGTGCCAGTTGATGGGAAAGGTGATCGGGCGTATTGCCCAGCACGCTGAAGTCGAATGCATTGTGGGTGTACTTCCAGATGTACTCGCCGCTCACCACCACATTCTTGCCCACCGCCTGCTGCAGGCTGGCGTGAAACTCGTTGCGATAACCCGGCTGTTCAGCGTGCCCGATGACCCCGGGCGAGCAACTGAGCAGCGGCGCGAGTACCGCGTCCTGGCAGCCTTCGCTCGACAGCACCAGGTTTTCATTGAAAGGCGTCTCCAGCGTGCGCGCGTAGGAAACCCCCATCACCGTACTCGGACGGCTTGAGGTTATACGAGATCGCCAACCCGGGGTTCGGCCTGGCTGGCATCGGTGAGCCCGTTGTACAAATCGCCGCGGATACCCAGGTTGAAGGTCCAGTTGCCGGCCTTGATCTGGTCCTGGATGTAGAGGCCGAGTTCCTTGATGTCGGCGCGGCCGTGGTAGAGGTAGTAGCCGCCACCGCGCGTGAAGTCGTAGGGCGCCAGCACCGGCAGATAATTCGGATTGCGCCACTGCCCCACCGGCCGCGCACTGGGCTGGATCCGAGTAGCCGGGAAGCGGGTTGCCGTTCCCATCCACGCAGGGTGCGCTGGATGGATACAGGGATCAACCACGCCCAGGCTGTCGTTCTCGCGCAGAAATGTCTGCGAATACAGCGCGCCGAATTTGAAGGTCGTGTTTGCCGCGGTCATAGGAGAGGTCGGAATGGGCGCCGGCATTCATCAGCGTCCGGCCCTGCGCGATCGATGACGTCTGCAGATTGGCCGGTCCGCGATCGGCAAGCGGGTCATCGGAAGGGTAGTAGTGATAGAAATCCTTCCTCACGAACGCGCCCAGGTTGAAAACCGAGTTGTTGCTGACCACCCGGGTGTAGGTGGGCGAAATGTTGAAGGTTTCGATCTGCGAACGCTGGTCGGTGTTTCCCACGCTGGCGAATACCGGGCTGGCCGTGGCTCCGCCCGCGACCACGTTCTGAACATTCAGATTGTCGTAGGCGTTGGGCGTCTGGAACCACGAGCGGCTGTAGTTCAGGTCCAGGTGCATGGAGTCCGCGCCCGAAAACGCGAAGTCGACGCGATCGAAGGCATTTTCCTCGTTGCCCTTGGCGTGGAAGACCTGGAACTCCGGCGGATCGAGAAAACGGCCGGTGTTGAGGCCGTCCATCTCGACGAAATTCCCCCAGTCCTTGCCTCCATACGCGAGGTCAAAGGCTCCCGTCGACGAGCCAAACGTGCCGTAGGAACTGGAAATGCTCCCGGTCGGCCTCGACACACCCTGGCCGGAGCGGGTGGTGGCCACGATCACCAGGCTGGTCTTACCGCCGTATTCGGCCGGCGGAGCACCATCGATGACCTCAATCGACTGAATTGAGTTGGAAGGCAGCTGGTTGGAGAAGGTCTTGCTCTGCTGGTCGGTGATCGACTGCCCGTCCACCGAAAACGAATTGGACGCATGGTCGCCCAGGCCGTGGAAAAGGCCATTGGAGTCGGCTGAGACTCCGGGCGTGGTCGCCGTGACCAGGGAGCTGAGCGACGAAGACTGGCTCTCCAGCGGCACTTTGATGAACATGTCGCGATCCACGTCGGTGTGAAACGTCGGGTCGTTCTCCACCAGGTCGCTGGCGCTGGCCTCGACGGTGATGGTCTGGCTGGCCGCCGCAATCTGCAGAATCAGGTTCAGGGTGGTTGCCACCACCGTGTGGATATCGACAGCCTGGCGCAACGGCGCAAACCCGGTGGCCGAAACGGCAACCTGGTAATTGTTGAACGGGACGTTGGGGATTTCGAATTGTCCCGCCGCGTCGGTGGTTGCGGTGCGGTCCAGTCCGCTGACCGGGTTGGTCAAATGAACCGTGGCGCCCGGGATCACGGCGCCGGTAGGGTCAGTCACGGCGCCATGCACCGGGGCGGAATTACCGTTTTGTGCTGCCAGGGCAAAGACCGGCGACAAGGCAAAAGCCAGCAGAAATGTGAAACGAAAACGTGTGCCGGGAATGAACGGCATGGGAGGCCTCCAACAGTTGGCTGAATGGTGCGGAACCGAGCCGCGCCCGAGAGGGTGCGGCCGCCGGATCAAGGCGCCGTTCGATTTCCGATCAGCTGCTGGAGATAAAGCGGATGCCTCCGCAACCGGAGGCAACGGGGAACAACAATAAGCTGAAATGAAAACGGATACGGCGCCGCTAGGAGGCGAGGGGCGGCGGCCGCGTAAATAAGGTCGGGTGCCACGGTCGAATAACCGCGCGCACATGGACTACCGGCGCGGGCGTTCCAACCTGTACCAAGGTAATTGCCGCGGCGGTGACCGCCACCGGGGCCACGGCGTGCATGACGATGCACAGCGGGCAATGGTCCGCGTCGGTTTCCAGGGGATGAACGTGGGCGATCTGCACGACCGCCAGCAATGCCAGCAGCAGCAGGCACACGACCGTTGCTACCGCGAACGTTCGCGGTCTGGCGGTCCGCGGAGCAGTCGCTCCCGGCGCCACCCGGCGCTGACTCGGCCGTCCTGACTGAATTCCTGCCAGCAACATTCCTACCTTAAGAATACACAGATTTCGATGCCCGGACCCCGGGACGCGTTTACCTATAACTGAGACGCGGAAAAGCACGTTTTGAAAGCATCGCCCACCAACCTGCGCTACTCTCCGTCTAAACTGAGAGACGACCATGAGCTACCTGGGCAAGTTACGGCGGGCGGTGGGAACTGCCTTGGCATGCCTGTTTCTGGCGGCACTGGCGACCATGGCGCAGACGCACAAGCCATTGCCCATGCCGCAAGGCATTCCCAACACGGGTTCCAATCACCGCCTGATCCTCAAAGATGGCTCCTATCAACTGGTCCGCAAATATGAGATCGTGGGCGACCGCGTCCGCTATATCTCCCTCGAACGGGGAGGGGACTGGGAAGAACTGCCCGAGTCGCTGGTGGATTGGGACGCAACCCGCAAATGGGAGCGGGACCATGTGGAACAGGCAGTGGCTGACGATCCCTCCGACGCCATGAAGGAGGCCTCCGGCATCGACAAGGAGGAGGCTACGGAGCGCGCCGAGCAGGCCGCGCGCATGCCAGAAGTGGCCAAGGGCCTCGAATTGCCCGATCAGGACAGCGTGTTTGCTTTGGACACCTACCAGGGCACGCCGGAACTCGTCGAATTACCCCCCAACCAACTCGGGATCGATGCCAAGACCCATCATGGCCTGAGCACGTTGAACCCCCTGGCCGGCTCACGGGCGAGCATCGAGTTGCCCGGCGCGCATGCCAAGATTCACCTGCACGTGAACGATCCCGCCATCTATGTGTCTCTGAACGCCACCGACGCGGGCGAAAAGGTTCTGTCCCACGCCATGACCGTCAACACCAGCGGCGCCAAGGAAGCGGCCAACCGCAAGCACGGGGCACACTCGCCGCAGTCAGGCTTCGCTATCGTGAAGGTCGATGAACGCAGGGCGGTGCGCATTGTCGGCGCCATCCACATCAGCCCCACCGGCAACATCACCCAAAGCGAAGACACGATCCCGATGAAGGTTGAAGTCATGACGGGCAATCACTGGCTCAAGCTCACGCCCGCGCAGCCCCTGCTCATCGGCGAATATGCGCTGGTCGAAATCATTTCTCCGTCGGACATCAACCAGACGGTATGGGATTTCCAGGTAGACCCCCGGCTCGGAGACAACGAAGGATCCCTGGGCCCGATCCTGAAGTAGTCGAGCCCGCCCGGGGATGAAGCCTAAGGCTCTGGCGCAGTACGGCGCGCAATTCTCAGCCGACGCTGTTCCCATTCCTGACTGTTGAAGATCCGCGGCCCGACTTCGATCAGGCGGGGCATCATGTTGAACACCGCCACCCGGCTCCAGGGCTTGCCGGCGCGGGTACGATACCCCTTCTCGTTGAGGTCGCTCACGATAGCGGAATACGAGAAGTCCTGGGCCAGCAGATCCATCATCAGCAGCAGGACCTTGTTCTCGGCTTCGTCCACCTCCAGCCGCTTGCAGTCCATGGAGATGCGCAACCCGAAAGGAATGTCTTCACCGAAGGCGCCTTCCGGCGGAGCTTCACTGTCCGGCAGCTCGCGCCGCCATTCAATCGATAACATCTGCCATCCGGCAGCCATCCGCTGCTGGATCACGTCGGGGCTAAACGGCCCGGAAACCACATCGCGAACACGCTCGAAATACGCCATGGGAAGCCTCCGCAGACACTTTTACGACCAGGCTACAGGCAATTCTTCTGCCAACTATCAAGCTTTGTATTCGCACGCCCAACTTACAGGCCTCGCAAGAAGATCGCTTTCCCGGACCCGCGCCGGCCTGGACCGCAGCTTGTCCGCAATCGTAATCCCTCGTCCATTTATGAACATCCCGGGGCTCCTGAACAACGCATCGCATCTTTGTCGCAAGGGGAACCACAGCCCGAACCGCTACTCCCGCACGCTGATCCCCAGCGCCTTCATCTTGCGGTAGAGATGGCTGCGCTCCAGGCCGAGCAATTCCGCCGCCCGGCTCACGTTGTTGCGCGCTTCCTCGATCTTCTTCAGGATGTATTCGCGCTCGTAAGCGTCGCGCGCCTCCTGCAGCGTCGAAAACTCCTCGCCGCCGCGGGAGCCGGACTTATGCGTCAATGCCGGCAATTGCTTGCGCTCGATCCGCAGCGTACGCGGGTTGAGGATCAGCACCCGTTCGATCACGTTCTTGAGCTCGCGGACATTGCCCGGCCAGTGGTACTGGGCCAGGGCCTGCAGCGCTTCATCGCTGATCTCCATGCGAGGCCGCCCATACTGGCGCCCGAAGTCGGCCAGGAACTCCCGCACCAGCGGCGGAATATCCTGCTTCCGCTCCCGCAGCGGAGGAACAAAGAACGGCACCACGTTGAGGCGGTAAAACAGGTCCTCGCGAAAATTCCCCTTGGCGATCTCCTCTTCCAGATCTTTGTTTGTCGCACCGATCAGCCGGACGTCGACCCGCAGCGGCTGGGTGCCCCCGACCGGCGTGAACAACTGGTCGTCGAGCGCGCTGAGGACCTTGGCCTGGGTCTTGAGGCTCATGTCGCCCACTTCGTCGAGGAAGAGCGTTCCCCCGTCGGCGCGTTCGAGCGTGCCGCGCTGTTCCGGCGGGCCGCCGGGCTGCGCCCCGTGACGGTAGCCGAAGAGTTCGGCCTCGATGTGCGCTTCGGGAATGGCTGCGCAGTTCAGTTCCACGAAAACGCGGTCGCGGCGCAGGCTCTCGGCATGGATGGACCGCGCGATCAGTTCCTTGCCCGTGCCCGATTCGCCGTAAATCAGCACCCGCCCGTTGGTAGGCGCCATCAGCCGGATCTGCTGTCGGAGCGCCTTCACCGGAACGCTGTCGCCGGTCAGTACCGAGCCCACGCTGAACTGCCGCTTGAATTCCAGGTTCTCCGTGCGCAGGCGGCGCGCTTCGACCGCGTTCTTGAGCACGATCAGCGTGCGATCGAGCGAGAGCGGCTTTTCAAGAAAATCATAGGCGCCGAGTTTGGTGGCTTTCACCGCCGTTTCGATCGTGCCGTGGCCGCTGATGATGACCACCTCGGGCCGTCTTTCGCGGGCCATCTGGCGCACATCGCTCAGCACGTCCAGCCCATCGCGGTCGGGCAGCCAGATATCGAGCAGCACCACATCGTAGGGCGCGTCTTCAATCAGAACCAGCGCCTCCGCTGCCGTGGCCGCTGTGGCCACACCGTAGCCCTCTTCGCGCAAAATCTCTTCGAGCGACGAGCGGATCTCCGACTCATCGTCCACAACCAGAATGTGGTTCACGATCGAATTTCCTTTACCGGCTCGGCGCTTTCGGCCTCGGGCAGCGCGGCGGCGGGAGCGACAGCCTCCAGCAGCGGCACCCGAAGAATGAAGCACGCCCCCTTGGGACTGTTTGACTCCGCACGAATCGAGCCGCCGTGTTCCTGCACGATTTTGGCGGCGATGGAGAGGCCGAGACCGGTACCGCGGTGCTTGGTGGAGTAGAAGGGAAGAAATAACCGCTCGCGAATTTCGTCGGTCAAACCGTGGCCGGTGTCGCAGACCGCCACTTCCACCGAAGTGCCATCCTCGCTGAGCGAACTGGTGATGCCCAGCACCCGCAGCAGGCTGCCCTGCATGGCCTCGGCGGCATTATCGATAAGGTTGGCGAGAGCGCGGCGGATGGCTTCGGGGTCGGCCAGCACCGGCGGAAGTCCGGGCTCCAGCCCGCGCTTCACGGTGATGCCGCCCAGGCGCCCGGCAAACAGGGCCAGCGCCTCCTCGGCGATTTTGTTCATGTCGCAAGCGCGAGGCTGCGATGCGGGAAACTGCGCCAGCGCCGAGAACTGGTCAACCAGCGTCCGCAACGTGCCTACGCAGTTCAGGATCACTTCGCTGCACTTGCGTATGATGCTGGTCGATTCGGGCGTCTGCCCGCGGTCCAGGTGTTTGCCGATCCGTTCCGCCGAAAGAGCAATGGGCGTAAGCGGATTCTTGATCTCGTGGGCCACGCGCTGGGCCACTTCCTTCCACGCCAGCTGCCTCTGGGCGCGGAGCAGTTCCGTGGTGTCCTCGACCACCAGAACGGTTCCCTGCTTGCCGCGGGTCAGGTCGAGCCGGGCGCTGGTCACTCCCAGGTGCATGGTCCGGCCGCGCATGTGCAGTTCAATCTCGGTGGAAGCCGCGCCCATGCGATGGCCGCGCCGGATCACGGCGAAGAACTCCTCCGCGCACTCGGCCGGCAACAGTGATTCAATGGTTTCACCGCGCAACTCGGCGTCAAAGCGCAATCCCATCAGCGCCGCGAATGCGTGGTTGGCCTGGAGCACCGATCCTGAACCGTCGAGCGTGACCACCCCGCTGGGGATGGTCTCCACGATGGTTTCAAGTTCCCGGCGCCTCTCTTCAATGGCCTGGTTGGCCGCGGTCAGCTGCGCCGAAGAAGATTCCGCCAACTGCCGGCTGGTCTCGAGATCGGCGGCCATGTGGTTGAACGAGCGCACCAGGTCGGCCATTTCGCCGGTGGTGATCAACTCCACCCGCTGTTCGTATTTGCCCGCCGCGATCGCATCCATGGCGTCGGCCAGGGCCGACACCGGACGAGTGATCTGTTTGGAAAGAAACATGGCCAGCCAGACGCTGGTGAAAAACACGAAGACCGTTACCAGCAGCAGCAGGAGAAAGAAGTTGGAACGGACGCGGTTGCGCAGGCGAAACAGTTGCCAGTACGATGCGGCCCCGGAGCGAATGCGGATCGCGGTTTTGCTGAGGCCCTGCGGCATGGGCAGCGCAACCACGACCACCTTGCCCGATCCCGTAACCGACATGCCAAGCTCGTAATCCTTGCCGCCGACCGCGAGAATGGGCACGTCGGTGCGTTGCGCCGAACTCAACAGGCTCTCGGAAAAGTCTCCGTGCAGCGGAATCACGCGTTCGCGCTCGCTTTCATCCAGCCAGGGCACCAGGTAGGAGGTGTTTGTCTCGCCCGGCTCCTGGAAGCCGCCAATTTTGCGCAGATCCTTGCCATACACCACCGCGAACCCGCCCGCCAGCGTAATGCGATGCGAACCCAGCACGCTGTTCAGAACCGACACATCCGCGTCGGGGGCGCCGGACGCCGCGATCGACTCCGCCTCCACGCGCGCATTGTTGGCCACGTACTGCGCCAGTTCCTGAACCACGCGCGTCGAGTCTTCCCGCAACTCCGATGTGTTGGGCGAAAACCACCGGTCGATCGACCGGTTCATGAGTTGGAAGCTGAACAGGAACATCAGCACCGCCGGCGTGAGCGCGATCAACGCGGCTCCCAGCACCATGCGCGTGCGCAAGCGGGCCCCCAGCGCGCTGCTGCCCTCGTCGGCATAGAGCTTGAGGATGTTCCTCAACAGCAGCATGAGCAGAACGATCAGGAGCAGGAACAACACCACGGTCAGCCCGGTAAAGGCCAGCGTCTCGCCCGACGTTTCGGGATTGAGAAAGCTCACGCTCGAGGTGTTGAACCACTGCAGGCCGCCGAGCAGCGCGAAGAACAGCACTACCCCGCCGGTAAGCAGGAACACGGCGCGCCGGCGACGATCTCGACCGAAGAACATGGGCCGATTATAGTGCGGCTGGCGATCCACCGGCAGGAATCGAGTGATCGAAGTCCGTCTCCGGAACCTCCGGATTCAAGAGGTCTCCGCTATACTTCCGTGGTGTTCGAGGAGAGGCATGAGAGATCGCCGCGCCATGGTTCTTATGTTGGCCGCAACGCTTTTCGGCATGCATTCTTCATTGCTGCGCGCTCAGAACGGTTCGGCCCCTGCAAGCGATGCGCCGCGGACCACAGCTCCGGACACAAGCCTGGCGCGCCACGATTTCTTTTATGCGGGCGAAGCAAAACAAGAGCGCATGTTCATTGTCCGCAAAGGCCAGGTGGAGTGGTCCTACACCCATCCCGGTGAAGGCGAGATCAGCGACGCCGTCCTGCTCCCCAACGGACACATCCTCTTCGCCCATCAACATGCCATCACCGAGATCGACCAGCAGCATAACGTGGTCTGGAATCACGATGCCCCGCCGGATACCGAGATTCATACCGCCCAGCCTTATGGCGACAACAGTGTAGTGTTTGTCCAGAACGGCAACCCCGCCAGGGCCATCGTGATGAACAAGAAGACCGGCGCCATCGAGCACGAGTTCACTCTCCCGGTAGCGCATCCGGAAAACATTCATCCCCAGTTCCGGCGCATGCGCGTGACCCCTGCGGGCACGTTGCTGGTCGCGCACATGGACATGGGCAAAGTGATCGAGTACGACATCACCGGCAAGCAATTATGGAGCGTGGATGCGCCGGGGCTGTGGGACGCCGAGCCCCTGGCCAACGGCAACGTGCTGATCTCCGGAAACAACAACAAGTATGCGCGCGAAGTAAATCGCAAAGGTGAAACGGTATGGGAATTCACCGCCGCCGACGCACCGGAGTTGAATCTGGCGAACATGCAGACCGCCACGCGCCTGAAGAATGGAAATACATTGATCACTCAATGGGTCAACGAGTGGAGCGGTCCCATCGACAAGGCCGGCGCTCCGATTCAGGCCATTGAAGTAACACCGGAGAAGAAGGTGGTGTGGGTGCTCCGGTCGTGGACGCCCCCCGCCGACCTTGGCCCATCCACCACCATCCAGATCCTCGACAACTAAGCCGCCCACTGGGTGCCCCAGGTCTCGCTTCTGAGACCTGGGAAAGCACAAAACTCAGCGCAGGAATCGGGCCAACACCCGTTACGCGATCACTTCCGCCGGCGCCGTCCACGCGCGCTCCTGACTCTCGGCCACGCCGCGATGGGTCAGCTTCCCCATCCACGTATTCAGCCCTTCGGCCAGCCCCGGATCCTGCCTGAGCGCTTCGCGCGCCCCCAGGTTTGCCAGCCGCAGCAGGTAGGGGAACGTTGCATTGGTCAACCCCAGCGTGGACGTGTGCGGCACCGCCCCCGGCATGTTGGTCACGCAGTAGTGCACCACGCCATATTCCGTGTAGCTGGGGTCGGAGTGCGACGTAGGCCGCGCCGTCTCCACGCAGCCGCCCTGGTCGATGGCGACATCCACGATCACCGCGCCCTTCTTCATCTTGCTCACCATGGCGCGGGTAACGATCTTGGGCGCAGTGGCGCCGGGTATGAGGACCGCGCCGATCACAAGGTCTGCCTCGTGCGTGGAGTGCGCCAGGTTGTAGCTGTTCGAAGCCAGCGTATAGACGCGGCCATTGAAGATATCGTCGATTTCGCGCAGCCGATTCAGGTTCAGATCCACCAGCGTGACCTTGGCGCCCAGGCCGAGCGCAATGCGCGCCGCGTTGGTGCCCACGATGCCCCCGCCGACGATGGTGACGTGCGCCGGCGGCACGCCCGGAACGCCGCCCAGCAGAATGCCGCGGCCTCCGTGTTCCCTTTGCAGATAGGCCGCGCCCACCTGCACGCTCATGCGCCCCGCTACTTCGCTCATGGGCGTCAGCAGCGGCAGCGTGCCCTGGCGATCGCGCACCGTCTCATACGCGATGCCGATCACCCCGGAGTGGAGAAGTTTATCCGTCAGGTCGGGCAGCGGCGCCAGGTGCAGGTAAGTGAACAGCACCAGCCCTTCGCGGAAGTAGACATACTCCGACTCGATGGGCTCTTTCACTTTGACGACGGTGTCCGCCTTGCCCCATGCGTACCCGCATCGCCGACAATCTCGGCGCCCGCGTCCTGGTATTCGTGGTCGGGAAATCCCGACTGCGCCCCTGCGTGCGTTTCCACCAGCACCGTGTGGCCCGCCTCGGTCAGCGCCTTCGCCGCGGCCGGAGTCACCCCCACGCGCGCTTCGTGATCCTTAATCTCTTTCGGAACGCCGATAATCATCGTTCTTGCTCCTGTCTTTGTTGGTGCCCCAGGTCTCGCTTTTGTAGACCTAGGAGTGTCATCCTGAACTCACGAAATCTGCGATTCACACTAACAGTCAGACCTAATCCATTTTCTCCCGCGCGTCCTTCCACAGATCGATCCCGGCGTCCTGCGCGTGACGGTCGATCTCCGCCAGTTCGGCCCCGCTGAAATCAAGCTTCTTGAGCGCATCGAGCGAATCGTCGAGTTGCTCCACATTCCGCGCGCCGATCAGCGCTGACGTCACGCGCCGGTCGCGCAGCACCCACGCAATCGCCATCTGCGCCAGCGACTGGCCGCGCTTCTTCGCGATTTCGCTCAGGGATCGAACCCGCGCGATATTTTCCTCGCTCAGGAATTCTTTCAGCAGCGAAGAGTTCGCCGCGGTCGCACGGGAATCTTTCGGCATGCCCTTGAGATATTTGTCGGTCAGCAATCCCTGCGCGAGCGGAGAAAACGCGATGCACCCGGCGCCCAGCTCATCCAGCGTGTCGAGCAGGCCTTTCTCGATCCAGCGATTCAGCATCGAGTAGGAAGGCTGGTGAATCAGCAGCGGCACGCCCATGCTCTTCAGAATTTCCGCCGCGGCGCGGGTGCGCTCCGGGCTGTAAGAGGAAATGCCCACATAAAGCGCCTTGCCCTGGTGCACGGCCGTGACCAGCGCGCCCATGGTTTCTTCGAGCGGCGCATTGGCCCACGGCCGATGCGCATAAAAGATGTCGACATACTCGAGGCCCATGCGCTTCAGGCTGTCATCAAGCGACGCGAGCAGGTATTTGCGCGAGGCGCCGATGCCGTACGGCCCCGGCCACATATCCCAGCCGGCCTTGGTGGAGATGACCAGTTCGTTGCGCAGGCCGCCAAAATCCTTGCGCAGAATCGTGCCGAAGTTTTCTTCGGCCGAGCCGTAGGGCGGCCCGTAGTTGTTGGCCAGGTCGAAATGCGTAACGCCGCGATCGAAGGCGCGGCGAATCATGGCGCGGCCGGTTTCGAAAACATCGGCTCCGCCAAAGTTCTGCCAAAGGCCAAGGGTAATGGCAGGCAACACCAGCCCCGACCGCCCGCACCGCCGAAATATCGCTCCGTCATATCGCTTCGGATCCGGATCGTATGTCATCTGCGAATTCTCCGTCAATCCCGCTCAAACTCCCGCGAACCTTCAGTCGTGGCGTCCGTAGTTTTCACTCCGCATTATCAATCTGCGCCCGCTGCAACGTATCCGAGTAATCCACGTACACCGCTTTCCACGTAGTGAAGAAGTCGATCGCCTCCGATCCTTCGCGATGGCCGTTGCCAGTGTGCTTCACGCCGCCAAAGGGCAGATGCACCTCGGCGCCAATCGTCGGCGCATTGATGTAGGTGATACCGGCTTCGAGATCGCGCATGGCCGTAAAGGCGCGATTCACATCTTTGGTATAAAGCGCGGTCGACAGCCCGTAGTCGATGGAGTTGGCGATTTCAATTCCCTGCTCGAAAGTCTCGAACTCGATCAGCGAGACCACCGGCCCGAACACCTCTTCGCGCGCGATGCGCATGCAGGGAGTGACGCGGCCGAAGATAGTCGGCGCAAAGAACGTGCCTTTTCAGTATGCTCGCCATCCGTGAGCGGGCCGCCGCCGAGGAGCAATTCTGCGCCTTCCGCCATGGCGATATCGACATACTTGTTCGATGTTTCGATCTGGCCCGCATTCACCTGCGGCCCCACCTCAACCGCTCGTCGAGCCCGTTGCCGACCCTCAGCTCCTCCGCTCGCTCCACCAGCCTCGCGGTAAACTCTGCGGCAATTCCCTTCTGCAGCAGGATGCGGCTGGTCGCCGTGCAGCGTTGTCCCGTAGTTCCGAAAGCTCCCCACAAGGCGCCGTCGAGCGCCAGTTCCAGGTTGGCATCGTCGAGCACGATCTGCGCGTTCTTGCCGCCCATCTCCAGCGAAACCGGCTTGAAGTTGGCCGCCGCCCGCTGCGCCACCAGCGATCCCACTTCGCTCGATCCGGTAAAACTGATCGCCCGCACATCGGGATGCTCCACCAGCGCATTCCCCGCCGACGAGCCCCCGCCGCACACGATATTCACCACGCCCGGCGGCAGCCCGGCATCCACCAGCGCCTGGACAAGGTTGTAAACCGAAAGCGGTGTATCGGTCGCCGGCTTGATCACGCAGGTGTTGCCGGAAACCAATGCCGGAAACAGCTTCCACGACGGAATCGCCATGGGAAAATTCCACGGGGTAATCAGGCCCACCACGCCCACCGGCATGCGCACGCTCATGGCAAACTTGTTCTGCAGTTCGCTGGGGGTCGTTTTCCCGTACAGGCGCCGCCCCTCGCCGGCCACGAAATAGGCCTCGTCGATGGCCTCCTGCACGTCGCCGCGGGTTTCGGCCAGCACCTTGCCCATTTCCCGCGTCATGTCGCGCGCGTACTGCTCCTTGCGCTGCTGCAACAGGCCGCCGGCGCGAAAAAGAATCTCCGCCCGCTTGGGCGCCGGAACCAGCCGCCACGTTGCGAAAGCCTTCTTGGCCGCGGCAACGGCCAGCGCCACGTCCTCCGCACCGGAGGCGGGAAACTCGCCAACAACATCGGAATGGTCCGCCGGGTTCACGTTTGCAAACGTCTTGCCGCTGCGGGCAGGAAGCCATTCGCCGCCAATCAGATTGCGATATTCATTACGGGGCATGGAAGAAACCTCAGATAAGCGATCGGGGTCGAAAATCAGTTTTTTGTGCCATCCTCAGCGCCGAATCAGCCTTCGGTCTGCTGAATGACGTAACTACCGTGCTGCACCGCACTCTCGCGCCGCCTGCATATGCGGTATGCTGAACATCAGCGGCAAACATTAGAGTTTATAGCAACCGGCTAGCCCCTCAAGTGCACGCGCGGGTCTCCGTCTCGCTTTTGCTCACTGGGCCGTACAATACTGCGTAAGGTAGGAACCAGGCTCTCCATGTCTTTGAACGGCTATCCTTCGCGCTCCCCGCGCACGCACGGCCTGCGCTCGCTCTTCAGCATGTTTTCGAGCGACCTGGCCATCGACCTCGGTACCGCCAATACGCTCGTTTACGCCGCCGGGAAAGGCATCGTGGTCAACGAGCCCTCCATCGTGGCCATCAACAAGAACACCGGCGAGGTGGAAGCCGTAGGCAAGGAAGCCAAGGACATGCTGGGCCGTACGCCCGGCAACATCGTGGCCATCAAGCCCATGAAAGACGGCGTCATCGCGGACTTCAAAGTCACCGAGAAGATGCTGAACTACTTCATTCAGAAGGCGCACAACCGCAAGATGCTGGTGCACCCGCGCATCGTGATCGGCGTCCCTTCTGAAATCACCCAGGTGGAAAAGCGCGCCGTCGAAGACTCGGCCTACCGCGCCAAAGCCAGCGAAGTCTACCTGGTCGAACAGGCCATGGTGGCGGCCATCGGCGCCGGCCTGCCCATCACCGAGCCCGGCGGCAACATGGTGGTCGACATTGGCGGCGGCACCACCGACATCGCGGTCATCTCGCTTTCCGGCATCGTCTACTCGCGCTCCGTGCGCATGGCCGGCAACCAGATGGACGAGGCCATCACCAACTATCTGAAGCGCAAGTACAACCTGCTCATCGGCGAGCGCACCGCCGAACACATCAAGATGGAAATCGGCTCGGCCTTCCCGCTCGACAAGCCGATCCACCTCGAAATCAAAGGCCGTAACCTGATCGAAGGCGTACCCAAGAGCATCACCATCGACGACAGCGAAATTCGCGAAGCGCTGGGAGAGTCGATTGCGGTGATTCTGAACGCGATTCGCGTGGCCCTGGAGCGGACCCCGCCCGAGCTCTCCGCCGATATTTCCGATCGCGGCATCGTTCTCACCGGCGGAGGCGCCCTGATCAAGAACCTCGACAAGCGCATCCGCGAAGAAACGGGGCTTCCCGTCTCGGTGGCCGACGATCCGCTGGCCTCCGTGGTGCTGGGAACGGGCAAGATGCTGTCCGACTTCCGCCTGCTGCGCAAGATCAAGATCGATTGAAGCAAGGGACATAGGGACCAGGGACCAGGGACTGAAGAGCTTCGAGGCGGTCGCCAATCATGTTCAATATCGAATTTCAACTCGTTCGACTTCGAGGGACTGTTCGCACCAGCGCCGGGAGCAGCTGGCTTGCCAGTCCCTAGTCCCTACGTCCCTAGTCCCTGCCTTTAGGCCATGGAACCCTTCTTCATCCGCTATCGCAACCTGATCGTTCTGATGCTGCTTCTGGTGGTCCAGATCATCGGGCTCGCCATGCAGGTGCGGCGCGGCGTTACAGGGCGCACGACCTACGACGCAGCGGACAGCTCCGGCGTGCGGCTCATCCGCTTGTGGGCGAATTGGGTGGTCTCCCCTCCCGAGCGGGCGGTCGAACACTCCAAAACCGGCGTGGGCTGGATCTGGCAAAACTACATCGACCTGCGCCACGTTCGCCAGCAGAACAGCGATCTCCAGGACACCATCGACCGCTTGCGCCTGGAGCAGGCCGCCCTGCTTGAAGACGCCCGCCAGGGCCAGCGCCTCCAGGCCATGCTCAATTTTCAGCAGAAATACCTCTACAAGACCATGCCCGCCCAGGTCATTGGCGCCAGCGGCTCCGACCAGTCCCGCGTCTTCTATCTGGATAAGGGCAAAAACGACGGTCTGGCGCGCGACATGGCCGTGATCACCGCGGAAGGCATCGTGGGCAAGGTCCGCGAGGTGTTCCCGCATTCCGCCCAGGTGCTGGCCATCAACGACCAAAGCAGCGGTGCCGGCGTCATTCTCGAAACCACGCGCATTCGCGGAATCCTGCGCGGCAATGCTGAAGGCCAGCCGCAGATCGTGGGGATTCTGGCCGACCAGCGCATCCAGCCGGGAGAAAAGGTGCTCACCGCCGGGGGCGACCAGATCTTTCCCCGAGGGCTGCCGGTCGGGGTCGTCGACAAGGTTGTGAGCGATTCGGATCGGGACGGCTTCATCGACATCATCGTCAAGCCGGCGGCGCATCTTGACCGGCTCGACGAAGTCCTCGTCATCACCGCGACCGAGCCCCAATTCTCCCCCGATCAGAAGAAGGACATCGAATCAAGCGAGAGCCTCAAAGGTGCTGAAGCCGCCGCGCTCGCCGAGCAACGCAAGGCATCGGCCATCATGGCCGAGCGGCTGCCCGGCCTGACTGACCCCACCGCGCCGGCCGGGACTGCAGCCAAGCCCGGGGACAAGACTGCCAACGCCCCGGGGGCCAACGGCGCATCGCCGACTCCCGCCACGGTTCCTGTCCCGAAAATCATCCCGCCCCAGCATCCCGACCGCTTCACCCCCGGACACGCGGAGCAGCCGGCAGACGGGTCAGGGCCGGCTCCTGCGGCGAGCCATCCGCCCACGCCAGAAATCGGCACCCACGGCGACCCCTTCAACCAGGCCGGCATCCCCCGCCGCCAAGCCCGCGGAGAAGCCCGCGGAGAAGAAGAGAAACCCGCCGGAGCGCCCGACACTGCCGAGCCGCAAGCCAAGCCGCCGGCCAATCCCGATTCGCCTCAGCCCCAGAGGAAGCCATAATGTCGGTGCTCACGGCCAACTCCCGCCGCGACCTGGAAATCCACCGCTACCCGGCGCCGCTCTACCTCATCGCGCCGGTGATCGCGCTGGTGCTGCAGGCGCTGTTGCCCCGCGTGGTGGGCCGCTTTGCCTACTTCGATTTGCCGCTGGTGGTCACCGTATATTTCGCCCTGGGCCGCCGCAGTCCCATCCAGGGCATGTTTATCGGCGGGCTGGTGGGCATCTTTGAGGACGCCCTCACCCACCACGTCATCGGCATCAACGGCATCGCCAAGACGATTGCCGGATACCTGGCCGCCTCGGTCGGCATCCGCATCGACGTGCAGAACACCGCCATCCGGGTAATGCTGAACTTCGTGCTCTCCCTGCTGTGCAGCGCCATCGTGGTCTTCATCCACCGCGTCCTGCTGGGCCTGGAACTGCACTGGAACTGGCTGGGCATGCTGTTTGAAGCCATCGGCAACTCGGTGATTGCGCTGTTTCTGTTCCCCCTGCTCGACCGCTTCCAGGTCCGGGATTGATCAGTCGACTCAGAACTGAGGAAGCATGACAAAACGAGGTTTCCCCATCGACCAGTCCTTCCTGCCGCTTGTTACGTGCGGGTGAGCAATTTCAAGGCAAGCAGGCTCTTTGGTTTCTCCCCGGCATCTCCGCCGAGTCGGCCGAGGCGCGCGGGATTCATCTGCAGATTCGTGACCATTCCCCCCGCGGCGTGCGGGTGAGCAATTTCAAGGCAAGCAGGCCCTTTGGTATTCTCCCGGCATCTCCGCCGAGTCCGCCGGGGCCCGCGGCATTCATCTGCAGATCGTGACCATCCCACCCGGGGCGAGAGCCAAGGCGCATAAGCATGCCGCTCACGAAACCGCCATTTACGCACTCAGCGGCGTGTCCGGTATGTGGTATGGGGAACAGCTCGAGAACCACGTCCTGGTGAGCCCCGGGGACTTCCTCTACATACCGGCAGACATGCCCCATTTGCCCTACAACCCGAGTTCGACCGAGAATTGCGTAGCCCTCATCGCGCGCACCGATCCCAACGAGCAGGAGAGCGTGGTGCTGCTGCCGCACCTCGATGCCAAAGTGCTCCTGCCGCCGCCTTCAGAATGATCCGCGCAGATTGAAGCCGCTCAGACCTGCACCATCCCGCCGTCTACAAACAGCTCCACGCCGGCAACATAGCTGGCATCATCCGAAGCCAGAAACACAACCGTCTTGGCGATCTCGTCCGGCTGGCCGAGACGTCCGAGCGGCACGGCCGAAACCAGTTGCGCGACGATCGCCTTCCGTTCCTCTTCCGTCTTTGCGAGGCCTGTCAATCCAGGCGTATCAATCGGGCCCGGACTCACGACGTTCACCCGGATTCCGCGCTCTTTCAATTCGTTCGTCCAGGTGCGTGCGAACGATCGCACCGCCGCTTTGGTGGCTGAATAAACGCCGAAGTTGGGCATGCCCTTCACTGAAACGATCGACGCATTCAGAATGATCGCGCCGCCGTCTGGCATAAGCGGCAGCGCTTTTTGCACCGTAAAGACCACGCCCTTGACGTTGGAATCGAAGGTCTTGTCGAAGTGCTCCTCGGTAATCGAACCGATGGCAACGAACTCTCCGCCTCCCGCGTTGGCAAACACCACGTCCAGCCGCCCCTTCTCCTGCTTGATCTGGGCGTAGAGCCGGTCCAGATCGTCGAGATTCGATGCGTCCGCCCGAACCGCGGTGACATTGGACCCAATGGCCTTCGCCGCAGCATCGAGTTCCGCTTGCCGGCGGCCGGTGATGTAGACATACGCGCCTTCCTTCACAAAGCGCTGCGCCGTCGCAAGACCGATACCCGTGCTTCCGCCGGTTACGAGGGCAATCTTTCCTTCGAGCTTTCCTGACATTCGACCTCCTGGAAGTCTCTTCGGGATTTGTACCGCACAGTAGAGATGTTGCGGCTCGGATGCGCGTCGCGGAAGGGCTGCGCGCGATACCGTTTTAATGACCATCGGAACCACGCCAGCAAACAAATAGAAACGATCTGGCTGTATCCTAGAGCACAGAACCATGTATCAGGATTCAGGGAATCGCGGTGAAAAGCTCTCCTCTGTGAAATCCACAGTGGTGCAGTACGGCATTCTGGTGATGATGCTGGCACTGGGCGCGGGCCTTTGGCGTCTCCAGGTGCTGGGAGCCAGCAACTTCCGCGAACTCGCCGAGCAGAACCGCATCCGCAAGGTGCCCATCCTGGCCGCCCGCGGCAAGCTGTTTGACCGCGAGAACCGGCTGGTGGTCGACAACTATCCTTCCATCTCCTGCTTCCTGGTTCGGGAGCAGAACAAGAATGTGGACGCCGACCTGCCCATGATTGCGCAGGGGCTGCACCTCGATCTGGAACAACTGCGGGCTACGCTGCGCCACTTCCGCGTCTCTCCCGGCTACCAGCCCATCCCCATCAAGCAGGACATCACCGCCGACGAGCAGGCGTTTATCGAGGCCCACCGCAACGAGCTTCCGGAGTTGGAGACCATCGACGAGGAGCGCCGCCTCTATCCCCGCGACGGGTTCGCGGCCCACCTGATCGGATATGTCGGCGAAGTCAGCGAAGACGACCTGAACCAGCCGCGCTATGCCTACTACCAGCCCGGGGACGTGGTCGGAAAGGCGGGCGTGGAAGAGACCTACGATCAGATCCTGCGCGGCGACGACGGCTCGCGCGACGTGATCGTCGACAGCCACGGCCGCGAGGTGGGCGTTCTCGGAACCCAGCACGCCAAGCCGGGCCATGATCTGAAACTCACCATCGATCTCGACCTGCAGAAGGCAGCCGAGATCGCCCTGGGCGAAAACAACGGCGCCGTGATCGCGATGGATCCGCGCAATGGCGAGATCCTGGCCCTGGTTTCGCATCCCAGCTACGACCCCAATGCGTTCGCAGTCCGCATCCATCGCGATGAATGGAACAAGCTGGTCACCGATCCCCGCCATCCCGTTGATGAACAAGGCCATCCAGGATCAGCTCGCTCCGGGATCGACCTTCAAGATCATCATGTCGGCGGCCGGGCTCCAGGAAGGCGTAGCCCAGGACATGCACGTGAACTGTGTCGGCGGGGGATCGTTCTACGGGCGCTTCTTCCACTGCGACAAGCACCACGGCGTGCTGAACATCTCCCAGGCCATTCCCCTGTCGTGCGACACGTTCTTCTACACGCTGGCGCAGAAACTGGGCATCGACACCATCGCCCGCTACGCGATCTCCTTCGGCTTGTCCCAGAAGACCGGCATCGACCTGCCCAACGAGATGTCCGGCGTCATGCCTTCCACCAAGTGGGAAATGAAGAACTTCCACCAGAAGTACTATGCCGGCAACACCATCTCGGTGGGCATCGGCCAGGGCGAAACCCAGGTCACTCCCATTCAGTTGATGCGCGCGCTGGCCGGGATCGCCTCCAACGGTCACTTCGTTCGGCCCCATTCGGTGGCCGACGACCAGCTTCCCGCCGATTTTCGCCAGGCGGTTGTGGACTCGTTCCCGGGCTCGGGTGAAAAGAACGTCCCCCTGGACACCGATACCTGGATGACCATCACCGACGGCATGGCGGCAGCCACCACCACCGGCACGGCGGCGGCCTCCCACATCGAAGGGGTGGATTTTGCCGGCAAGACGGGTACGGCCCAGGTGGTAGGCGGAGGCGACACCCACGTGAAGGGCGGGGAGCGGACGCCGAACTCCTGGTTCGTCGGCATGGTGCCTCGGCGCAACCCGGAATTTGCCATCGTCGTCCTGCAGGAACACGGCGACTGGGGCGCCAACTCGGCCCACATCGCCCAGGCGGTCGTGACCACCTACGTGAACAAGAAGCGCCGCCAGGATCACAACATCCTGGAGCAGGCCGGTTCCAAGGCGCCCGTTGAAGTGGGCGCGCTGTGGACTGCGCCCGCAGTACCCGGCCCCGGTCAGAAGCAGGTTCCCGAAGGCGACGTCCTCCACGCCGGGCACTACATCATTGATCCCGCGCAGACGGCCCGCGCGCTGGCCAGCCAGCAGTCCAGGCTCCCCGCCGGTCTGCCCATCCGGTTAGCCGCCGTGCCCGTCGGCCCGCCCAAGAGACTTCCCTGATGCGCCGCTTCCTGAGCTTCCGCGACTTCGACTGGGGACTCCTCTTCATTGTGCTGGTGATGTGCACGGTTTCGGTGCTGGAGATTTATTCCGCCACCCTGCACACCAAGTACATCGGCTTCCACACCAAGCAGATCTACTGGATCGCCGGCGGGATGGCGGCCATGTTCCTGCTGGCCAAGATCGACTACCACAAGCTGATCGACTTCGCTCCGTGGGCCTATGGATTCTTTCTGATCGCTCTGGCCGCCGTGCTTGTTCCCGGCATCGGCCACAAAGCCCTGGGGGCGCGACGCTGGATCAAGCTCGGACCGATCCTCTTCCAGCCGTCGGAATGGATGAAGCTGATCATCATTTTGATGGTCGCGCGCTACTTCGCCAACCTGGGCGGCCGCTCTCTCACCTGGAAGGAAATCATGAAGGCCTTCGCGCTGGTGGGAATTCCCATGCTCCTGATTCTCAAGCAGCCCGACCTGGGAACGTCACTTACCTATATTCCCGTGCTGGTCTTCGGGCTGTTTATGGGAGGAGTGAACCTCAAACAGTCCCTCGTCCTGGTGACGGCAGCGGTGGTTCTGCTGGTGGGCGGCTGGAGCAGCGGCAAACTGCTGAAGCCCTACCAGAAGGCTCGCCTGACCGGCTTCATCAACCCCGACAATGATCCGCGGGGCGCCGGCTACCAGGTTCTTCAGGCGAAAATTGCGGTGGGAGCCGGGGGCATCTGGGGGAAGGGCGCCGAAAAGGGCACCCAGACCCAGGGCGCCTTCATCCCCATCCCTCACGCCGACTTCATCTTCGCGGCGTTCAGCGAGGAGCACGGGTTTGTGGGCGCCATATTTGTGCTGCTGCTATACTTCCTTATATTGATGCGTTTGATTCAAAACGCTCAAACAGCCGCCGACCTGCCCGGGTCCCTCATTATCATGGGAATCGTGGCTGTGTTGACCTTCCAGATCGCGGTCAATGTTGGCATGGTCATAGGCTTTATGCCCGTAACCGGAATCCCTTTACCGTTAATGAGTTACGGTGGGTCTTCGGTCCTGTTTACCTTTCTGGCGCTGGGCGTGGTGATGAATATCCGCATGCGCCGGTTCGTAAACTGAAACACAAAAGATTTTGCCCTTGCCGGTGCCGGAGTCAGTCCGCACGGCAAGAAAGGTTTTCAATCATTTCGCCGGCCAAGGTTCCCGATGGATACCCGGGCCCGGCAGGTTAGGTTCATGAGCACGCAGAAACGGGAAAGCCGTTGGCAGCGCAAAAGTTGTACCGAGCGCATGGGCGTCCTCGGCGGCCAGTCTTGGTCGCGGGGGAGGACCAGCAGAAACGATCCCCGCCCCACACGCGTCGCGCGGTTCGTCTGTGCAGTTGCCAAGGGTCAAACGGCCCCGCTGGTGTCGATCCTCTGGTCGGCATTTGCTTGGTTGGCCACAAAATTTCTGCCGTCGGATCACCACATTGGACAGCTCGTTCGGCCAGTTCTCAAGGCTGACCGCTGCGGCTCGGCGCCCCCCCGGGTACCCAACCGCGCGGCCCTGGGCACGCAAGCGTCTCCCCGGTCATCCCTGCCCCATATTCCTTACCCTTCCGGTTCCCCCCGTCTCCATCCAACCTTGCCGTATGCCCCGGCTGGCCACCGCCGCCGGGCGGAAAGGTACGATGGCCAAAGAGATATGTATTTCCAGCACGCCGCATGAGACGCGGCTGGCTATTCTTGAAGACGATCAGCTCGCCGAAATCTACTACGAGCGCGAAAACGAGTACACACTCGCAGGATCGATCTATAACGGGCGTGTGACCCGCGTGCTTCCCGGCATGCAATCGGCATTCGTCGATCTTGGGTTGGAACGGGACGCCTTCCTTTACGTAACAGATTTCCTGGAAATGGAAGATCCGGAAGAGTCCGATGAGCTCGAAAGAGCCGCGGCCACCGGTGGCAACCAGCCTCCTCGCGAAGTCCGCTCTCCCAACGGCCAGGCAGGCGACCGCAGCCCCGCGCGAATCACGCCCAGAATCAAGCCCTGACGCGCGGCCTGACCAGCGCGGACCGCGTGCCGATCGTGATCGCGGCGGGCGGGAGCGCCGGCCGGCGCTTGAAAGCCGGGCCGAAATCGCCCGGCCTGAACAGCCAGGAATAGAGCCGGCTACTCCCCAAATCCACTCCCTGACCGGTGAAGTTGAGACCGGGGAGGAGTCGGAAACCGGCGCCAAGCGCTGGCGCGGACGTCGCCGCCGTCGCGGAGGCCGGAATACGCCCGAAACCGTCGCCGATCCGGTCGAGACCGAAGCCTCGGCGGAAACCTATCTGGAACCGTCCCAAATCTCCCCACCGGAAATGGCGCCCGACATTCAGGCATCCGCCGGAATGGCCGGAGAAACGAGCACCGCATCCGGGGCATCCGCGCCGGCGCGCGCACCCCGACCGGACCGTTCCGACCGGGCGCCTGCGCCCTTTGTTCTGCCCGGCGAATCGCTATCAAAGTATGGCGGCGAACCCGCGGCCGAGTCTCCAAGGACGGAATTCCAGTCTCCGCTCCCCACCCGCCCGGCCAGCTCCTTCAAGCCCGCCACACTCATTGAGAGTCCGATCGAGTGGGACGGCAGCGGCCTGCTTCCCGGGGAGTCGCTTTCCCGTCATCGCAGCCGCGAGCCGGAACCCGGCATCTCCACGGAAGAACATGCGCTCCAGCCGCAGAACCTGAACATCTGAAGAGGTGGTCGAGGAAGAGCAGCCGGAAGAAGCATTGCCCGGCGCTTCCGCCCAGGTCCCCGAGTGACGTTCCCGAGCCCGGGGTTGCCGACCCGTTCGCCTCTGATCCGTTCTTCGGTCCTGGGAACTCTCGTCAGGCTACGCCCAGGAAGAGCATTCCGGAGAGCCGCAGGAACCCTCCGGCGAAATCAACTCCGGTCTGAGCCCGGTTGAACCAGTCATTCACGAACCCGACGCCGATGAGCCGGTCGCCGAGCCGCTGCATATTCTCACCACCGATCCCGACAAGCCGGAGCAGGAATCTCCCGAATCCGAGGGACACGACCCGGAAACCGACCGAAGCGCCTCGCATCACGTCGATCCTCAGCCGCCCAGCGGCTTTCGCTTATTCGGATTTGGCGGAAAGAAGAAGTCCGACGAGCCGCCCGCGCCGCCGCAAACTCCCGCCGCCGCTCCCGTATCGGCGACCGTCTCCTCCGTCTCTGCTTTTGCCCCTGGCACGGGTCTCGTCGAGGAAGAACTGATCGAAGGGGAAGAGTTTGACAGCCCCCGCCACATCCACGCCAAGGCAGACGATCCTGATCTCGACGAATACGAGGAAGAGGAAAAGCTTCAGACCCAGATCCGCTCCGGTGAACTGGGCGAGATGCTGCAGGAAGCGCACCTCGACCACCGAATCCAGCGGGACTTCGAGCAAAAGGGCGCGGATGTCGAAGGGGACGACGTCTTCGATATCGAGGAAGAGGAAGAGGAGCCGGCCGAGGGCGAAGGCGTTCCCGCCGGAAACGGCGCGCCCGACACAGGCCAGCAGCGCCGCGAACGCGGCGGACGTGGACGCCGTGGTGGACGCCCGCCGCAAGGCGGCCGTCGCGGTGGCCCGCCCCGCCGCACCGCCCAGACCTCCGATCTGCCCATCATTTCCGACCTTCTCAAGCCTGGCCAGGAAATCCTGGTCCAGATCGCCAAGGAACCCATTGCCAAGAAGGGCGCCCGCATCACCAGCCACATCGCCCTCCCCGGCCGCTTCCTGGTCTTCATGCCCACGGTCACGCACGTGGGCGTCAGCCGCAAAATCTCTTCCGACGAAGAACGCCAGCGGCTGAAGCGGATTCTGACCAGCGAGCGCGGCGATGCTCCGGGCGGGTTCATCGTACGTACCGCCGCCGAGGGAGCCTCGGAAGAAGAACTCCGCTCCGACCTCCGCTTCCTTATTCATCTCTGGGACGAAATCAAGCAGCGCTCGGAGGCCTCCAAGTCGCCGGCCCTGATCTATCACGATCTGTCGCTCATCGAGCGCATCCTGCGCGACCAGATCAGCGCCAACTTTTCTTCAATTTGGGTAGATTCGGAAGCCGACTACGAACGCATCGTGCGTTTTCTGAATCGCTTCTCGCCCAGCCTGGTGCGCCGCGTCAAGCTCTACACCAAGGAAACGCCCCTCTTCGAGCATTTCGGGATTCAGGACGAAATCTCCAAGGCGCTGCGCTCCAAGGTGTGGCTCAAGAGCGGCGGCTCCATCGTCATCAACCAGACCGAGGCTCTGGTGGCGATCGACATCAACACCGGCAAGTACGTGGGCAAGACGGCGCGGCTTGAAGACACCATCGTCAAAACCAACCTTGACGCGATTCCCGAGATCGTCCGCCAGATTCGCCTCCGCGATCTCGGCGGAATCATCATCATCGACTTCATCGACATGGATGAACGCAAGAACCGCTTCAAGGTGATGGCCGCGCTTGAGGAGGCTCTCAAGAACGACCGGGCTCCGACCAAGGTTCTCCAGTTCAACGATTTCGGACTGGTGGCCATCACCCGCAAGCGCGTCAAGCAATCGCTGGAGCGCACTCTAAGCGTTCCCTGCCCGACCTGCCAGGCCACCGGCATGGTCAAGAGTCCGGTCACGGTCTGCAACGAGATCTACACCGAGCTGCGGAAAATGCGGAAGCACTTCGAAAATCCCGATGTGCTGCTGCGCGTGAATCCCGAAACCGTGAAGGCGCTCAAAGCCAACAATGCGCGCTGGCTGACGGAATTCGAAGAGCTCATCGGAAAGAACATCCTGGTCAAGAGCGATGCGGCCCTGCATCCGGAGCAATTCGATATCCAGGGCTGAGATTGCAGAGTCTCACGAAACGCAACCGAAGGCCGGAGCTCAATGCTTCGGCCTTTGCTTTGCGTGGCGGACGCAACCTGCCGGCAAAAAATGTGTCTAAGCCCTTAACGGAACTGTATCCAGAGTCTCCGCGTCCTCATAGAACTACCAGTCGAACGTGTCCAAAGGACGGTGTAAGATCGTCGCTCATCAAGGTCGCATCGACATGCGCGGCCGCCATGGGGAACGACGAGCGTCCGGTACGAATGCACGCAGTGGCACCAAATTCAAAACTCTGAGGTCTTGACATGTCCTTCTTTGGCTGGTTGTCACATGCGCGGCTGACCGCTTTCCTGGGAGCCGCCTTTCTTCTAGTTGCCGGCAGCGCCCATGCGCAGCTTACCGCGTCAAATTCGTCCCGTGACTCCGCGGTTTCCACGCATCGAATCCAGTTCCACCGACTACCTTCCGCTGACTGACTCGAGCGCAGCCGACGCCGCATTGCCGGGAAATCCTGCCGGCCACGGCGCAGCCGGAGGCGGGCCCTACGACAACAAACCGAGGGCCGCGAATTTCAGCCGCTGGACCTTCGTGAGCGGCGCGGGATTCAATGCCCCGATCGGCAACGATATTCCCTATATCACCTGGGGCGGCAATTTCACCGTGGGCGGCGGCTACCGCTTCTCGCAACGGTTCTCCGTGCTGGGCGAATATCAATTCATCTTTGACAAGCTCCCCGGTGCCTTTGTCGCGGCCGGCGGAGGCCAGAACGGCAATGCCCACATTCAATCCATCACCGCCGCTCCGGTGATCGATCTGTTTCCCAAGTCAATCACCAGCGTCTACCTCGTCGGGGGCGGCGGCTGGTATTACAAATCAACCAACTTTACGGTGCAAGTGTGCTGCGACTTCTACGGCTATCCGGTGAATGTCACCACCAATTCGTTTTCATCCAACCAGTGGGGGGGAAGTGCGGGATTTGGCATCTCCTATCGTATGGGAGGCGTGTACGGCGATGGCACCATGAAGCTGTTCGCCGAAGCCCGATATCTCTTCATCAATACCCCACCGATTTCCGAACCGAACGGCCTCGGCACCACCGGATTGATCCCGGTCACGCTCGGCGTACGCTTTTGACCGCAATCAGGACGGGCCGTGCCGATGGATAGCGCGGCCCGCATAGCTGCGGAAGTTCAAAGCATTCCCATCACTCGCAACCGCACCAGCCCTCCCGCCACAACGCCGAGCGGAGCGAGGATCAGCAGCACAAGCTGATACCAGGCCGGCTGCCGTCCTCGCGCCTGCAAGGCGCTGATCGCGCCCAGGGCCAGACCACCACGGCCAGTGCGAGGACACTCGGCAGCGGACTCATGCCTGCCGCCCACGCCGTCACATACCCTCCCGCCGCTGCCGCAAGAAATGAATAGCCCAGGTTGACGAACACATAGCCGGCCCGAGGACGCCGTTCAATTCCCACCCATTCCGGTGCGAGCCACCGCAGAAGCACCGTCATAACGATCACGATCGCGGCCATCGCCGCGAAGCCCGCCAGCAGCGACAGAAACGCGCGCGCGGTCACCACGGCTTGCGCTCCGCTTCCGTAGCCGTGCCCACTTCGCCCTTTTCGATCCGGGCCAGGAACACCCGCGCCAGCCGCGGCTCACCGGGATCGTTCTCGCCATGAATGGTGCACAGATCGAGAAACTCGTCGCATAACGCGCTTCGCTCGCCCGACTGCGCCAGGATCGATTGCAGCTGCAGCGGCGAGTTCGCGCAGGCGGCCGGCCTCAGGCCATTCTCGATCTTCCTCGCCGCCAAGGTGTTCGTATTCTGAAAACAGCCCCCGTCGTCCCCGCGCACATTCTTCAAGCAGCGCCACCAATTGGTCGCGAAAAGCGCCCGTCAGCATCTCGATCTGCTCCGGCTCCATCGCCACTCCCCTAGTCCCCTAGTCCCTAGTCCCTAGTCCCTGTCCCTGTCTTCCCCATCGCCGCTTCCACTTCATCCGCCGTGTGCGGCAGAGCCGCGGTCAGGTCCACCAGTTTGCCGTCCGCGCCGACCAGGAACACGCACTCCACGCGCACGCCCAGCTTTTCTTCCGGAATATAGACTCCCGGTTCGATGGTAAACACCATGCCGGGCTCGAGCACCGCGGGATAGTCGGCCGGATCGTGGACGTCGATGCCCACCATGTGTCCCAGTCCGTGCAGCCAGTACTGCCCCAGGGGCTGTCCGTGCAGATCCTTGCCATGGGTGTTGATGTAGTTGTAAGCCGCGGTGTCGAGCGAGTCGGGATCTCTGCGCTCGCGATCATTGATCTTCGACTTGCCCACGACGAATGCTTCGATGGCCGCCTTCTGCGCGCCCAGAACGATGTCGTAGATCTCGCGCTGCCGTGCCGTGAAGTGGCCGTTGACCGGCACGGTTCGGGTGATGTCGGAAGCGTACATCGAGTACTCGCAGGCCGCGTCCACAACCACCACATCGCCATCCTGCATGGTTGCGGAATTATCAGAGTAGTGCAGCGTGGTCGAGTTGATCCCCGAGCCGACGATGGGCGCGTACGATGCCCGCTCGCATCCCGCCTCGAGCCACGCGGCGGTCATCTGGCCCGCGATCGCTCGCTCCGTCACTCCCGCCTTCACGGCTTTCATCATCACGCGCTGTCCGTCGATCGACGCATCGCTGGCTTTCTTCAGCAGTTCGATCTCGCCTGCATCCTTGACCACCCGCAGTTCCTGCACGGGGCGGCGAACGTCCCGCCCGGGAGGCAAGGCACTCAAACCCAGCGTCGCTGCCGCGAATCCGAGCAGATTCTTTGCCTGCTCGTTTCCACTCTGAACCCAGACGCGAGACGCCAGCAGCCGATCGCCATCGATCAGTTCATTCAACACCGCGGGAAACTCGGTCATCGGCTTCACTGCATCCACGCCCGCTGACTGGGCCGCGCCCGGCGTGGCAGCATCGAGCTTCACGCCGGTGTACTTCTCCTGGCGCAGGTTGCGGGTGGGCAGAAACAGGATCTCGGTGTAATGGCGGGGATGCGCTTCGGTGGCGGGGGAACTCTCCGGCTCCGCCACAATCAGCAGCGCCGCTCCCGGCTCATTCCACCCGGTCAGATAGTAGAAATCTTCATCCTGGCGGTAAGGCATCAGGTCCAGTTGCGCTTCCTCCGCGGCAAACAGGACCGCCATCCCGCCGTGCAATTTGCCGGCCAGCGCGACCCGGCGCGCGTGATAGACAGAGGCCGGCTGCTTTTCGAGCGCCCGCATCGACGGAGATACGGCAAAAAGGGCCAGCAGGATGACAACCGCGGTTCGGATCGGCTTCATCCGGTTATTGTCGATGCTCGTGCCCTTCCGAGCAAAATGGAAACTGCGTTGGTTTGAAGTCGTGCTTTCCCACCCTTGCCGGGTGCCCATGTCTCGCTTTTGAGACATGGGAAAGCACAACCATCATCCCCATCGTCGCCCCCAGTTCCCGTCCGGTATTTCAATCCGCGAACGGCAGGCATGCCTCGCCGATCCAGAAGCGATTGCTCAAACGAGCCACCATGCCGGGACGCTTCCCTTGGAGCCTGTCCGCCGCCTCGTGCCACGGACCGATGAAACGGATCAGCCCGGGCAGCTTTCGGTAAAGCTGCGGCAGTCGTCGTTTCGCCCGTTCCGCCGCCCGCAGATCGGCGCTCCCGAAGTCGAGTCTGAATTCCCTTCTAAATCGCTCCGGCAGCCACTGCGTAGTCAACGCTCGATACCAGTGCGGTGGCTTGATCCACGAGCCCGCGCCCGCCAGCAGATTGTGCGCCATCGTCCTCGCTGAATCGCTCACACCCAGTGCATTCGATTGTTCCATCTCCCGGCAATAGGCAAGGAACGCAGGCCAGTCGTTGGGCAGCGCGTGTGCCGGCAGTCCAAACAGGGCCGCCATGGTTTTGCTCTCGGCATAATAATCAGCCAGCTCCCGCGGCGTGAGGGCCGGCATCACGCACTCATGCGCCAGCACCGCGCTTTCCACCAGGTGGCGTACACCCAGCGCAGCGCGGCGATCTCGTTGGCCTCGTAATGCGAGCCGCGTCGATATGCTGCAATGTCCTCCGCCATCTCTCCGCGAATGCGGGTGTGGAGCGCGTAGAGATGGCGCGACGCGGCCAGCGCCTGGTCGAGCGAACCGAAGATCATCGTAAACACGATGCGAAACGTATTGTGAAACCGCGCGATGGGCCGCGACATCAGAGTCGAATGCTGTTCCAGAGCTGCGGCGACCCATGGATGCGCCAACTGGAGCAGCGCCGCGCGGCCCGCGCCGAGAAACAGCGCAGATTCGCGGTTGATCTTCCAACTCATCGATTGCGGTCCAAACACCCCCGCCCCACGGTCGGCAGTCGCGCACTCGATGGCAGCGATCAGCGCCTCGCTGTCGTTCCGCGAAACGACGGATGCCTGATCTTCATGAATGGAGAATTCCATCTCTCTTGGACGCCTGACCCTATTCCGCCGCTGCCTTCAGCATCGCTTCCAGGCTTCGGTCCACATCTTCCTCAGTCGTCGCCCACGAAGAAACACTGATGCGCATGGCCGTGTGTCCCTGCCAGACAGTCGATCCGCACCAGCAGGTTCCCTCCTGCTGCAGCCGGGCCACCGTCCTCAAGGTTCGTTCCGCGCTGCCGAACGACACCAGCACCTGGTTAATGACCACATCATTCAGAACCTCGAAACCCGCGGCGCGCAGTCCCGCGGCAAAACGCCGTGCGTGACTGCAGGTACGTTCCACGATTTCCGCCATGCCTGACCGGCCCAGCGAGCGCAGGCCCGCCCACAGTTCCACGCCCCGCGCGCGCCGGGAAAGTTCGGGATTGTACTGCGACGGTTCCCTCTTTTCGCCTTGCATGAGGTAAGACGCCTGCACCGACATCGCGCTCTTCAGCGCGCCGGGCTCGCGAATCAGCGCAATGCCGCAGTCATAACCGATGTTGGGCCACTTGTGCGCATCCGTCGCCCACGAGTCCGCCTCTTCGAAGCCATGGGTCAGATGGCGATACTCCGGCGAAGTCGCCGCCCACAACCCGAACGCCCCATCCACATGAATCCACGCTCCCGCCGCGCGCGCCTCGGGGCAAATCGCCCCCGCGGGATCAAACGCCCCGGTATTCACATTCCCCGCCTGCAGGCAGAGGATGGTCTGCTCGTTCAGGTGCGGCAGTGCATCGGCGCGCATGCGCCCCTGGCCGTCCACCGGCACGCGCACCACTCGCTTGCGTCCCAGTCCCACCATGCCCAGCGCCTTGATCAACGAGCTATGCGCCTCCTCGCCGACCACGACGGTGATGGGAGGCGCGCCGAACAGGCCATCATTTTCCACGTCCCAACCCGCGCGCTCCAGCAGCGCATGCCGCGCCGCCGCCAGTGCGGTGAAGTTGGCCATCGTTGCTCCGGTCACCACCGCCCCGCCGCATCCTTCCGGCAAGCCCAGCAGCTGCCGAACCCAATCCAGCGCCGTCTCCTCCAACGCCGCTGCAGTCGGCGATTGCACTTGCATGGCCGCATTCTGGTCCCACGCACTCACCAGCCACGCAGCTGCCAGCGCCGCCGGTACGCACCCGCCATTCACAAAACCGAAGAAGCGGCCGCCGCTGTTGGCGACCGTCGCAGGCGAACCGAAGCGGGTCAGGAGATCCAGCACCACGTCTGGGCACGCCGGATGATCCGGGACCGGCCCCACCAATTCGCGCAAAGCGGCTACGGCCTCCGGCGGCGGCGCGACGGGCCGCGCATGCACGTTTTCAAGGTACTGAACGGCGTGTCGGGCCGCATTCTCGAGGACGGCGGTTCGCGCCGAAGACTCCGGCCCGGCCGGATGAATAGGGCCTCTGTGACTGAACAGGCATGGCTGAGTTTAGCATCGCTTCTGCTGCCCGCGTGTCACGGCCAGGTTCAGCCGGCATCGTTGGCGGTGATCCGCTTGAGTTCGATCACAACCCGCTCGAACTCGTCGACAATGCGGCTTCTTCCTGCCGACTTGAAAACCTCGAGGATGGTCTCGAAATACCAGATCTGCAGGTCGCGTCCACGCTTGAAACGTCGCCAGACTTCCGGTCCGATCACGCGATAGTCTTCCACGATCGATCGCGCGTTATACAGCTTGTCTGCGGCAGAGATCAGGCGCACATCCGCCGGTTCGCCGCGCAAACGATCGATGTAGTCCTGCTTGCGCTCCTCCCATGGATCCTTCGCATTTTCGTCTGCGGCAAAGCTGTCGGAAAGCCCTTCGACCATGCGCGCCACCTCCGGCCCGAAGTTCTGCCGGATATCGTCGAGCCGCAACGCCCCGCCATGATCTTCCACTGCATCGTGAAGAAGCGCGGCAATGACCATGTCTTCCGTGACCGGAAAATCGGCGAGCCCCGCCTCGCCCATCACCAGCGAAGCGACCCCAAAAAGATGGGCCATCGCCGGAATGCCGGTTCCCTTGCGCCGCTCGATATGCAGATGCCGCGCGTAATCGACTGCGCGCGTGAGCTTCTCAGTAAAATGCAGGAGGTTGTCTTTAACCTCCGCATCACCGCCGGGACCATTCATGGAGCCTCACAGCCTGACCGTGCGCCTTCGTCCATTCGGACTCTGAAGGCGCTCGCAACGTTTTCAAGTGTACAGCCGGATCTCCAAGGACACCGGCGCGAGTTCAGAGCGCTCATCATGATAAACGATAAGTCTCAAATCATGAGCTCGGGGTGCCTGGACCTGTAACTGCGCTTGACCGAAACCGTTATAATCAAGAAGGTGGTCGGACTTCAAAAAGACGCAGAAGCGTAGCGGTACAGAGCGGAAGAACTGACTTCCCAGTTCCCGCCACATGCCTTCCCATTGCTCGCACAATTGCCTGAATAGCCTTGCTCGAACAACAGGAGAACATGACGAAAACTCATAAACATGCTCTTGAAAAGATCCTTGAGAATCGCATTGCGATCATCGATGGAGCGATGGGCACGACAATTCGCGCATATGGCATGAAGGAACTCGACATCCGCGCAGAGCGCTTCAAGGATGCCAAAAAGGACCTGCTCAACAACGGTGACCTCTTTTCCCTGACTCAGCCGAAAATGATCGGTGACATCCATCGGCGCTTTCTTGAGGCCGGGGCGGACATTATCGAGACCAACACCTTCGGCGCCACCAGCATCACCCAAAGCGAGTTCTTTGTGGACGACCCGCGGGAACACGGCGGCCGGAAGGATCCCGCGTTTTACGAAAAGATCATTGATGACCCGTTTCTTAACAACCTGGCCTGGGAAGTGAATGAACAATCGGCGCGGCAGTGCCGCGAATGGGCGGATCGTGTGGGAACCGCGACTTCACGGCAACGCTTCGTGGCGGGTTCGATCGGACCGCTCACCGTATCTCTCTCCAACTCGCCCGATGCCGACGATCCAGGCTTCCGAGTAGTCACGTTCGATCAGGTAAAGGCCGCCTACAAACACCAGGTGCGCGCCCTCATCGCCGGCGGGGTGGACCTCCTCCTGGTTGAGACCATCTTCGACTCGCTGAATGCCAAGGCAGCATTGGTGGCCATCCGCGAAGTGTTCGATGAAGACGGCCTCACGACACGCCACAGCGAACTGCCCGTGATGATCTCGGCGGCCGTGGGCCGTGGCGGCGAGACGCTGATCTCCGCGCAGACCACTGAAGCGTTCTGGAACGCTGTACAACACGTGAAGCCTCTGTCGGTGGGGCTCAACTGCTCTCTCGGTCCTGACCTGATGTATCCGTTCCTCGAGGAACTCTCGGAGAAGGCCGATGTGGCGATCTCGTGTTACCCGAACGCCGGTTTGCCCAATCCGCTATCGGAGACTGGATTCGACCTGGGGCCCAAGGACATGGCCCGCTTCCTCGGCGACTTTGCTCGCGGCGGGTTGATCAATATCGCCGGCGGCTGCTGCGGCAATACCCCCGAGCACATCGCTGCGATTGCCAAGGCGCTTGACGGCATGCCTCCTCGTAGATTGGGTACGACGCCGGTCGACGAAGCCTACGCTCTCCAGGGCGAGAGCAGAGCATGAGTCTTCTCGAAATCACAAACGTGGCCAAGGCCACGGATACGAAGCCCCTCCGCCTCTCGGGATCGCAGCCATTCACCCAGCAGCCGGGCGTCTACATCATGATCGGGGAGCGGACCAATGTGGCCGGTTCCCCCCAGTTCGCCAAGCTGATCAAAGCCGGCAAGTTCGAAGAAGCTGTCAGCGTGGCTCGGCAGCAGGTCGAAAATGGCGCCAACCTCATCGACATATGCATGGACGAGGGCATGATCGATGGCGTCAGCGCCATGACCCGCTTCCTTCAGTTGCTGGGCAGCGAACCCGAAGTGGCCAAGGTGCCCTTCATGGTCGACTCGTCCAAGTGGGAAGTGATTGAGGCCGGGCTCAAATGCCTGCAGGGCAAAGGAATCGTCAACTCGATCTCGATGAAAGAAGGCGAAGAAAAGTTCCGCCAAAACGCCGCAGCTGTGCTCAAGTACGGCGCGGCGGCGGTGGTGATGGCCTTCGACGAGCAGGGCCAGGCCGCGACCTACGAAGACAAGATCCGCATCTGCGAGCGCGCCTACAAGATTCTTGTGAACGAAGTCGGCTTTGCGCCCGAAGACGTGATCTTCGACCCCAACATCCTTACCGTTGCCACCGGCATGGAGGAGCACAACAACTACGCGGTTGACTTCATCAACGCGACGCGCTGGATCAAGGCCAACCTGCCCCACGCCAAGGTCAGCGGCGGCGTCTCCAATATCTCGTTCAGCTTTCGCGGCAACAACAAAGTTCGCGAGGCCATGCACTCCGCATTTCTCTATCACGCCATCGCGGCGGGCATGGACATGGGCATCGTGAATGCCGGCATGCTCGAGGTGTATGAAGAGATTGAGCCGGAGCTGAAAGTGATGGTTGAGGACGTGCTCCTCAACCGCCGCCCCGACGCCACTGAGCGCCTGGTCGAGTATGGCGAGAAGCTGAAGCACGTTGGCAAGGCCGTGAGTGAAAAGAAGGCCGAAGAATGGCGCGACGGGTCAGTTGAGGAGAGGCTTTCTCACGCTCTGGTCAAAGGCATCGACGCATACATCGAGATCGATGCCGAGGAGGCCCGCGTCAAGCTGGGCCGCCCCCTTCTCGTGATCGAAGGCCCATTGATGGACGGCATGGGCGTGGTCGGCGATCTGTTCGGAGCCGGCAAGATGTTCCTGCCCCAGGTGGTCAAGTCTGCCCGCGTCATGAAGAAGGCTGTTGCCTACCTGACCCCGTTCATGGAAGCCGAGAAGGCCGAGATGGTCGCATCCGGCCAGGTCGTCAAGGCGCAGGGAAAAATCGTGCTCGCCACGGTCAAAGGTGACGTTCACGACATTGGCAAGAACATCGTCGGCGTTGTCCTCGCCTGCAACAACTACGAAGTGATCGATATGGGAGTGATGGTCCCGTCGGAAAAAATCCTCGAACGCGCCACCGCAGAAAAGGCGGACATGATCGGCCTCAGCGGCCTGATCACGCCCTCCCTCGACGAGATGGTGCATGTGGCCCGCGAGATGGAGCGCCAGGGTTTCAAGTTGCCGCTCCTCATCGGCGGCGCCACCACCAGCCGGGCGCACACGGCCGTCAAAATTGCGCCGCACTATAGCGAGCCTGTCGTCCACGTGCTCGATGCCAGCCGGGCGGTGCCCGTAACCACCAGCCTGCTGAGCGAAGAGGGCAAGGCGCCCTTCGTCGCGCAGCATCGCGCCGAATACGAGGCTCTCCGCAAATCCCATGCCGCGCCGCGCCAGCAGGTCGTCTCGCTTGAAACCGCGCGCGCGAGGCGGACCCCGATCAAGTGGTGCGCGCGGGACTTGCCCGTTCCCGAGTTTACCGGCGTTCGCGTGCTCGACAACTTTCCCCTGGCGACGCTGCGCGAATTTATTGACTGGACACCGTTCTTCCACACCTGGGAGCTGAAAGGCGTTTATCCCCGCATTCTCGACAACGAGATCTATGGCGCCCAGGCTCGCCAGATCTTCACCGAAGGCAATGCCCTCCTCGACACCATCATCGAGAAAAATCTGATCACCGCGCGTGGCGTCTACGGCTTCTTCCCTGCCAACGCCGTATGCGACGATGTCGAGCTCTACACTGATAGCACCCGCTCCCAGGTACTCGAACGTTTCCACTTCCTCCGCCAGCAAGCGAACCGCGAGGGCGAGTCAAGATATTGCCCCGTGCCGGTCGCTCGCCGACTTCATCGCACCCCGGGAAACCGGGCTGGCTGATTACATCGGCGCATTCGCAGTGACCAGCGGCATCGGCCTCAAAGAACTGTGCGACCGCTTCCGTGCCGAGCACGACGACTACAACGCCATCATGGCCGAGGCTCTTGCCGATCGCCTCGCCGAAGCGTTTGCCGAATGCCTGCATAAGCGCGTCCGCGATGAATGGGGTTACGGTCGCGATGAAGGCCTGAGCACCGACGACTTGATTCATGAGAAATACCGGGGCATCCGGCCGGCCCCGGGCTACCCGGCGTGCCCCGACCACACTGAAAAAGGCACCCTCTGGCGTTTGCTTGATGTGCAGGCGAACACTGGAATGATGCTGACTGAGTCCTTCGCGATGTGGCCCGGCTCGAGCGTCAGCGGAATTTATTTTGCGCACCCGGAATCCCGCTATTTCAGCCTCGGCAAGATCGACCGGGATCAGGTCGCCGACTATCACGAGCGCAAAGGAATGAGCATCGCCGAGGTCGAGCGATGGCTCGGCCAGAACCTTAACTACGACAGCGCCGAGTAATATCGGTCATTTCTATTTGGCGTAAAAGCGATATTGGATCGTCCAGTGCGCCGTTTGACCCGGCAAGATCTTCAAGTGAACGTAAGCCTCCGGGCATATCGTGGTGCGAATCGACCAGAAGAACATGCTGGAGATGGGAATGTCGCCGGTTTGCTCGACACCCACCCCGGTATTCCGGTTTTCCACGAAGAAATCGAAGTCGGAAATTTTGCTCGAGAAGCCCGTCAGAGAGCTGGCAACACTTTGTCCTGTCTCTAACTCCCGCTCATAAACGATCTCTTTGCCATCGATCCTCCCGCCGTTTTCAAAGGCCGGCTCAGCCTTGGGCTCAAAAGGAAATCGAACCACCATGCCGGGGCCTGTAGGAACGCCGTCGAGCACAAAGAAGTCGTGATTGTAGACGTCCGTTTCGATCGTTGTTGTTCCCGTGTTCTTCATCTCGTGTTCGATCATCAGAACCGGACGCCCCTTATCGAGCTTCAGCATCTTCTTGTAGATATAGGAAATTCCCGCCGGCCCCTTGAGATCCTGTCTGAAGGAAACCCCTTCCCGTTTGGCGCTGACGCTCCATTTACCCCCGTCCACCAGCGGATAGGGAGCGGAGAATTTGAAAGGCGCGTCGTCGATCTTGCGCAGCACGCCCACCCCGGGCTTCACAAACAGTTCGCCAGGCTTGGCCTGGTCATAGTTCAGAGGTCCGCCCTCGCGGGTTCGAAACTCCTCAACGGGCCCAGTGATGGCGTCGTGCAACAACGGGTCGTAATGGGGGAACCAGACGCCGAAATAGGTGTGGCCCTTGTACGCAAGGCAACCCACCACCCCCGACCAGTCAAAACGCGAACCGCGATAGTAGCCTGTCTTTGCATCCGGAAGATAGACCACGGCATTGATGAGACCATTCGAGATGAACGCCTTCGGGTAGCTGGTCTGCTCGCTTGACGAGCATTTCGCGGGCGTTGCATCTTCAGCGGCGCTCTTCGATGTAGCCCATCCTATGCCCGCCGGAAGGACCAAAGCCGAAACAGCGAAACACATCAGGACAAAACGTCGCACCGGTCGCACTTTGAATTCACTCATTCGCGGAACTCATCTTCTTTCTAAGTCTGCTTGTCGAAAACCAGCCGCTGTTCCGAATCGAAGTATGTCGAATGCTGCTCCACGAGGATGATCAGTTGCGATCCATCCTCCGAGAGAAAAAGACGCTGTTTCCCGGACCCCGCGAATCCTGATCCGCGCTGGTTGATTTCGAGCGTGCAGCCTTGCCAGTTTGCCGCCATCTTTACAGTCGTAGGAGGCATTCCCGGAAATCCTCCCGGCACTTGAATGTCGTGCTCCTTCCCGTCGGTCGCGATCTCCATGGTCGTTGTCGAATCCGGCAACGGAATGTTCATCATCGATACATGCACCGCGATATCTGTAATCGAAATCTTCTCGTCCGTGCGCGCGATCTTCTTGGTCAGTTGGTAGTCGCTCGACGGGTGATCCGGGCCCATGAAGCTCTTGGTCAGATTGAGTTTCCACGTTCCGTCCAGGTTTGCCTTTTGTGCCATAGCCGGAAGAGCACTCATCCCAGCCAGCGCGATCAATGTCCACACCTTGTACACGCTCATGCCCGATCTCCTCTTCGTTCGCGCCTATTTAGTGAATTCCAGCAATGCCACGCCGTTCGGCGGCAACTCAATCGAGAATTCCCCCGCCCCGGCCGCAAGCGAGCGCATCTCCGGGTTCGCCAATTCCGCGGCGGCGCGAAGCTGCGCAATCTCGCCCACGGTCGGATACTTCGGACTTCCCATCTCCTGCCACTTGGGAATCGCAGTTCCCACCTGCCCATTTACCTGGCTGATCGCAACCTGCGCGCGCCCCTCCAGTCCGCTCAATTTCAAGCGGTAGTTTTTGCCTTGCCCTTTCTGCTTGTTCGAGCCTCCCGTCGCGCCAATCGGATTTCCGTTGGCCACATCGCCGCCTTCACTCGCAGGAATCAGGTTCCATAGCATCACCGCGGCCGAACCATCGCTGCGGCGCGTCGCCAGGATCGGGCCCGGGTCGGTGGGCAGCAAGGAGTCGCCCAGTTTATGCAGCAACGCGAACGCATGCAGCGACGGCCGCGCGATTCCCCATTGGTCCAGCATGCCGAACGTGCCATTGAAAATCCCGCTCGGGACCCCGCCCTCTTCGAAAACATTGCTGAACGTCCAGTACGACATCGCCTCGGCCAGCCCGACGCAGTTCTTGATGGTATCGGCAATGAAGGCCGGGTTCTGCGAACTCCACTCCGTAATCCAGATGGGCAGCTTCGGCATCTTCGATGATTCAACCTGGCGCTTCACCTGTTCCAGGCCGCGCGGAATCACCTGCTCGAACGTGTAAAGGTGATCCTGCCCGAAGATGTACTTCTGAGGGTCGTTGGGATACACGTGCGTGCTCACAAAGTCGATCGGTACCCCTTGTCGCACGCAGTATTGAATGAGTTCGGGAATCCACGCCAGTTGAGCCGTCGACGGTCCCCCGACCTGCAGGCTCGGATCCACCTTCTTGATCGCCAGCGCCGATTGCCGGTATAACTCGAAATACTCATCCTGCGACCCGGCCCAGAATCCGATGTTCGGCTCGTTCCAAACCTCAAATTTCCAGCCCCGCACCTCGGCGATTCCATAGCGCTTCACGCAATGGTCCGTGAACGCGTAGACCATGTCGTGCCAGTCCTGCCAGTTCCGCGGGGGAGAAACATTTCCTTTGTAGGCAAAGATGCGGTTGGCGCTGGACGCAAATGCCTCAGGCATGAAGCTGAGTTCCACGAACGGCCTCACGCCATGGTCGAGCATGAAGTCGTAAATCTGATCCACGTAGAGAAAATTGAAATTTCCCGCGCCCCCCGCGGCGATTCCCATTTCGTCGTCAAACAGTCCGTGGCAGCGCACCGACTGAATCCCTGTTTCCCTTTGCGCCCGGATCAGGTCCTGCCTCCACTGCTCGCGCAAACCCACAACGGTGCGATCCGATCCTGCTGCCTTTTCCCAAAAATGGGGGAGCGAGCCTGCTGTGCGGCCGAAGTCAATCGAGATGCTTCCGGCATCGGAGCCTGGCACTTCGTTGTCCAGCGCATGTATGGGGCTCGACAGTGTTCCAGCAAGAGCCATCCCAGCTCCCGCGATGAATTCCCTTCGGTCCATCATCTTCTCCGTTTTTCGTTCTGGAGCAATCGGCGTTAAGGAACCCGGCCACCCGCATTGGCGCGGGTAAGCAAATCAAGACTACTCTAATTCCCCACCGGTGCTGCCGCCTTGCGGTGGCTGACCCTTGCGGCTTCCCGATTCTGCCAACGACGATTGCACTCAGGGCCGATGTCTTTCGCTTCAGATGTCCTTCAGGTCGGGCTGTCATGATGCTCTCGGAATGATCGAGGTACGTTGAATGACTCCGCAGACCCTGACCCGCCGTGAACCGGTTCGTCCTGGCAGAAGCCCCGCAGGGAGCGGAACACTTCTGCTCATCTGGATCCCTTTGTTGATCACAGGCGCAGGTCGACCAGCCCACGCGCAGGATTCTTCGTCCGTTGCGCTCCCTTCGGCGCCCGCGGTCATGGCGATCGAACCCGTCGCAGCGGCTCCTGAATCATTCCACCGGCCGTCAAATTCCGACATCCTCGCATACTGGTATGGCCCCTCGTACAGGACACCTTTCGTGCTCGAACCAGGTTCCGGGAACGCGGCCGACATCGAGCGCAATGCCATCGAGTACAGCCATATCGGGTTCTGGGCGCTGGGGAGCAACTTCGCCGATGTGATGGTGAGCAAGTCCAACTTGGCTGAACCGGCCAGCGGCGGCGGCAGCGGAGCGACAGAGGCCTATGTCATTCTGCGGTCGAACATCGGGCTGAACGAGGTGACCGGCACCGGCGCGTTTCGAAAAGGACCGATGCGCAACCTCTCCATCGAACTTGGGGCCAACCTCGAAACCAAGAACTCGTCCTTCGCCCCGGCGGAGAAGACCATTTACATCGGTCCGAATATCCAGTTCGCGGTGCCGCGGGGATATTTCAATCTCGGCCTTCACCTGCGCAAGGAATGGAATCATGAAGGAGTGCTGGGGAAGTCTGAGGACTACGATCCGGACTTTAATATCGAACCGACGTGGATGCTGCCCTTCACCATCGGCCGCATGCACCTTGCGTATACCGGGTTTGCCGACTACAACACTCAAAAGGGCAATGACTCGTTTGGCAATCCCACCGTCGGGGAATTTCTGCTCCGCAATGCTGTGTCCGTTGATCTCGGGGCGGTGCTGTTCCATCGGGCGCAGCTCCTCGATCTGAATGGCGGCTTCTGGTACTGGCACAATGAATACGGCAAGCCGTCGTCCAATCCCGGAGCGGAGCAGATGACCCCCATGATCGGACTGGCGTTTCATCTCGACGGGGGCCTGGCAAACCGCCGGCGCTAATCGCACGGTTAGGAAAGTGGGCATGGCTGACGCATTCAAATCCGCTCTGAACGTGCTTCTCGTCGAAGACGACAAGGACCTCGCCGGATTCGTGCGCGAGGGCCTCGAAGACGAGAGCTGCATCGTAACAGTTTGCTTTGACGGCGGCTGCGGCCTGCGCCAGGCGGAGATCCATGCCTTCGACATCATCCTCCTTGACGTCATGCTCCCGGTGCTGAATGGATTCGACGTGACCAGGCGGCTCCGGTTGCAGAAGATACGAACTCCGATCCTGCTTCTGACCGCGCGCGATGCTCCTGAAGACATCGTCAAGGGCCTCGACGCCGGAGCCGATGACTACCTGACCAAGCCCTTTGAATTCGAGGTTCTCCTCGCCCGCATCCGGGCGCGCACGCGTTCTGCTTCGGGCAGGAATGCGGCCCAGATGCGCTTTGCCGATCTCTTTCTGGATACGGAAAAACGTGAGGCAGTCCGGGCCGGACAACGATTGGACCTGACACGCACTGAATTTTCCATCCTCGAATGTCTTATCCGCGCGGCAGGCCGCGTGGTGACGCGCAGCCGCATTATTGAACTGGTCTGGGGAGACCGGGACGTCAGCGAAAACAACCTGGATGTGTTCATGCGCTATCTTCGGTCCAAAGTCGATCGCCCCGGCTCGCCTCGTCTTTTGCATACTGAACGCGGTCTCGGGTACAGCCTCAGAGAAGGGTCCGATTGAAGAGTCTGACCATACAAGCCCGGCTCACGGTCTGGTACTTCCTGAGCCTGGTGATCATCGTCGTCCTGTTGGCGGGCGGCAGTTGGTTTGCCATGCAGGCGAGCATGTACCACTCCATCGACCGCGACCTTCGATACAGAATCGGATCGGTTGTCCCCTTCATCGCCAGCCACTCCCTCAACACTCGTGAGCAGTTCTCGAAAGTTTTTGCGGCCTCGTCGGACTCGACGATTGTCGGGGTATTCGTGCAGGTCATCGATGAGCAGTCAGCCATCCTCTATGAATCCGACGTGCTCCGCGCACACCGCGTTCCAGTGCTTCCGCAGGGCCCCCTGGATGGCTCTATCTCAATCTCGACGGTCGCTGGGCGCGCCTGGCCGGTTCGCGTGGCAAGTGAACACGTGGTGGTCGCAGGGATAGGCTTGACGGTTCACGTTGTCGAGCCTCTTCACGATCTCATGGGATCGCTTCGCGAGTACAGTCTCTATCTCACGCTGCTGATACCGGTCGCGCTCCTGCTCACCACCGCGGCCGGCTACTGGATCAGCAGGCGCGCTCTGGCTCCTGTCGAGCAAATCAGGAAAGAAGCCGAGGCCATCGATCCGGCGGATCTGACCACACGCCTTCGCGTCCCTCATACCGATGATGAACTGGCCAGGCTGGCACAGACACTCAACGCCATGCTCGCACGGATCGAAGGCGGTTTTCGTTCGATCGAACGATTCACGGCCGATGCTTCGCACGAACTACGCGCTCCGCTGGCTCTCATTATGACCGCCGGCGAGGTCTCGCTTCGCCGTGAACGTTCCCGGGACGAACTGGCTGAAGTTCTGCGCAAGATCGTCCGCGAAGCGCGACACATGTCGAGGCTGGTTGAGAACCTGCTCGACCTGGCGCGCGGAGACGCGCGCAAGCGACATACCGAGTTAGCGCCCCTCGATGTGACTCAAACGCTTCGCGACCTGATTGCCGAGTTAACCCCATCAGCCGCCGCGAAGGGGCTAAATCTGAGTGCCGCTTTCCCTGATCGCGAGACACACGTACTGGGCGAGGACACAGAATTGAGAAGGCTCTTCCTTATCCTGATCGACAATTCCATCAAGTACACCGAGACAGGTTCGATCCGCCTGACGCTCAGCGCGGATGGCGCCCACATCAAGGTGACCGTGACCGACACCGGAATCGGCATCGAGGACGCTGCCCTCCCCCATGTCTTCGACCGTTTCTGGCGCGCCGACAAGGTCCGTTCGCGAGCCGAGGGAGGCGCCGGACTCGGCCTTTCGCTCGCATTGCAGATTGTCCAGCGGCACGGCGGAACCATCTCCGTCGAAAGCGAGCTTGGCCGGGGCACTTCATTCATTGTGCAGCTCCAGGCTGCCGTCGTTTCTCAACTTTCTTAAGGGCCTTCAGACCGCCTTCAGATTCGGTGTTCATAGTGAATATCGATGAGCGGAGGTCCTTCCATGAAAGCTATTCGCGCCACAAGGACGCCATTCCTTCGCAAACTCCACACGCCAGTCAACCGTCTACTCCTATAGAGAAGCTCGGACGCACAGAAATGCACACGGAGAGAGTCCATGAAGATCCAAACACTTTTCCATCGAACCGAACGTCCCTTGCGAGTCGCCCTGGCCGTGCTCTCGGCAGCTTTTGCTCTGATTCTTCTTGCCGCCGCATCGTTTGAGCCGGCGCGTCCTGAAACCGGCGTGCAGGCTCATCGGCGGCCAGCCGTCGTTCATGCAGGCACCCATCCTCACATACAGCCGTGCCTCGTCACCGGCCTGGACGGAACAGATCTGCGGAATCGGATGCCGAGCCATCTCGAAGCTGCCATTGCGAACATGCGACCCCTCGGCTCCCCGAGCGATAATGGATTCAGCATCGGCCCTGGGGCAGGGACCACCCTGTCCGGATTCCACTTTCCCCGAAAGGAATCTGCCTTGAGCGAATTCGATCGGCGTTCGTACAACCAGGTCGGGCAAGACCCGACTCCCACTGAGAGCATGGATAAGACCTCGTGGCGCCGGAAGACCCTGGACCTGTGGCACACCATCTGGACGCCAAAGAAACGCAGCGGAACCGACGTCTCACCCGGCCTCAACTCAGGCTTGTTCTCCGCGCTCTTTCGTGGAAAAAACTGGACGGTCAAAGTATTAGTGCTATTGCTGGTTCTCCCCATCGCGGGCGTGACCATCGGTTATGTCACCAGGCTCAAGTCCGGGACAGGAGCTACCGCCGGCTCGGTGGTCGGGAGTGCCGTGAGCAGCCTCACCCACGGGACAACAGCGAAACCCGCGCCAGGAAAGCCGTTCGTTCCCGACACACAGCCTCCGCCGCCCAGCCCCGCGCCGCAGATCCCCGCTGCGGCTGCACCCCAACGCCCGCCTGCCCCCGCCGCAGCGCCGCAAAACCCGGCGACCGCCTCCCTGGGCGCTCCCGCTCCCCCACCTGCCTTCAAGAATGCGCCGCCACCGGCGCCCACGGTAACGACCGGGACCCGATATCCTCCGGTCGTCTATCCGGCGCGACATGACAAGCACTTCGGAGATGGCTGTTCGGGCAGGCTGACGCTGAATAGCAGCGGATTACAGTTTGACTGCCCGGACGATCCAGGCGGCGCCGTGCAGGTCGCGATCAACCAGATCGGTTCGGTGGATGAGAACGGGATCCGGCTCACGTCCGGGAAGAAGTACCATTTCTCGATTCCGGGCATGTCGAAGATCAGTGAACAGGAGCTGTTCGCTGACTGGTTCAATCGCGTCCGCTGATCATCGTGGGCGGACTCGCCTGACCGCCGATCGCTGCTTCTCACGCAATCCCCAGTGTCCGGTTCACAAAGCCCACAACGTACTTCCACACCAGGTAGTACGCGGCCAGCGCGCACACAAATCCGAACGCGATGAAGGCATAGGGGATGTGAAATGCCTGGAGATTGATCCCCGACGAGCCGAACGCGAACACGCCGAGGCAACTCCCGACCAGGCCGCCAAGCGGAGCAATTACAAGGGGCAGCAACGCACCATGAAAACCGATGGGAAGATTCGTCCGTGCGTGCGAAGCCAGCCAGAACATGTTCCAGAGCCCAAACAGGCTCGGTACCAGCGCCATGGGAAAGACCAACGCCCGTTCGATCGGCACCGGAAACTGCAGCACCAGCCGCACCACGACAAACACGGTCAGAATCAGGGGCAGAATCAACGTCGGTACAAAGGCGCCGGCGAGAAACGCGCGCAAGTAAGGGTGGGAGTTCATCGCAATTTTCCTTTCAGCGGGCCGCATCGCCCGCGCCTCTCAGAGGTAATAGAGCAGCACCGGGATCCACGCGGGAAAAACCGCGAGAAGCGCGGCGAGTCCGCCGGCAAGCACCCAGTCGAACCAGGGCACGTGGACCTTGCGACGCTCCTCGAGCTTCCGCAGCATGGCGGGCCACAGATCGTGGTCCAACTCGGCATCATCCTCAATGCGCGGCAGCGCCTGTCGCAGCAACCGCTCCACGGTCTTCCGTTGCCCTGATCCCTGTTCCCTGTTCCCTGTTCTCTCATGGCCTGATCCCCTGTTGTTGCAAGTCTTTTCTCAGCAAACGAAGCGCGCGGAAAACGCGCAGTTTTACCGCGGTCACCGAGATTCCCAGAGCCTCGGCCACTTCCTTGTGCGGCCGCTCTTCAATGACCGCAAGGGTGGCGGCGATCCGCAGCCCCGGCCGCAGCCGCGCGAACGCCTGCGCCGTCTTGCGCCGTATCTCCGCCGAAACCGCCGGATCTTTTCCTGCCGGCGAGGGCAGATCCGCGAAAAACTCGGCAGTCATCGCATACTCCGGCTTTTGCGCCCGGAGCCAGTCGAGAGCGGCGTGCGTAGCGATGCGGCGCGCCCAGGGCTCGAAACCTCGTTCGGGCTCGAATCGTGCATGGGCCCGATAAATGCGCCAGAACGTCTCGAGGGTCAGATCCTCCGCCGCAGGCGCGTTGCGCACGATGCGCAGAATCCACCCATACACGGCGCGTTGGTGGATCCGGAAGAGCGCCTCGAACGCGACATCGCGCGATGCGTCGTCGCCCTGGCGAAACCGGATCAGCCGCTCCAGTTCGCGACTGGCGACCGGTTCCATTTCGCTGCTCGCGGCGCTCCGCATCGTTGCTCGTGCCCCTATTCGTCATTACGGGAAGGTCACCGTGAAGGTTACACCCTCCCCAAACAGTCTTCTGCCTGGCTGATCCGCGCCCGGCTCAAAGCACGCTGCCCCGCCGCGCCGATCGCTCGATTCCTCCAAGTCGCGGGCACCCACTAAACCGATTTTTCACAGGCGCGCGCCGCGTCCCATCCCCGCTTGACAGAGGCTTCCGGAGCGCATTAGGGTTGGCATCCGGAGAGCGGGCAAACGATTTCTCGTTCTGTAATCGAGACCGGCCAAGGCCGAGCCTGCCAAGAGGGAAGCTATGAGGAATTTCAGTCTTGCGGTGGTGAAGGCAGCATTGATTTTCGGCGGGATTTTAAGCGTGGCCGCGGCGCAGGACGCCCAGAAGCCGGCCTACCTCGATACCAGTCTTTCTCCGGAGCAGCGCGCCGCCGACCTGGTGAAGCGCATGACTCTCGAGGAGAAGGCCACCCAGCTGGTGAACCAGGCGCGCGCCATTCCCCGCCTGAATGTGCCGGCCTACGACTGGTGGAGTGAATCGCTGCACGGCGTTGCCGTCGACGGCACCACCGAGTATCCCGAGCCCATCGGCCTGGCCGCCACGTTCGATACGCCGGCCATTCACGAGATGGCGATCGCCATCGGCACCGAGGGCCGCGTCGTCAACGCCAAAGAAGCGAAGGCAAACGGCGGGGCCAGCTCCATCTTCCACGGGCTCGATTTCTGGGCGCCCAACATCAACATCTTTCGCGATCCCCGCTGGGGCCGCGGCCAGGAGACCTACGGCGAAGACCCGTTCCTCACTGCGCACATGGGTGTCGCCTTCGTGACCGGCATGCAGGGCGACGACCCAAAGTACTACCGCGTCATCTCCACTCCCAAGCACTACGCGGTGCACAGCGGGCCGGAGACCACCCGCCACACCGCCGATGTCACGGTCAGCAAGCACGATGAGCTCGACACCTATCTGCCCGCGTTTCGCGCCACCGTCACCGAGGCCAAGGCCGGCTCCGTGATGTGCGCCTACAACAGCATCAACGGCCAGCCCGCCTGCGCCAACGAATTCCTGCTTGTGGACCAACTGCGCGGCAAGTGGGGCTTCAAGGGCTATGTCGTCTCCGACTGCGGCGCCGTCATCGACATCTTCCAGGGACACAAGTTCAAGCCCTCGCAGCCCGAGGCCTCCGGCATCTCGCTCCAGCGCGGCATGGATAACGAATGCGTGGATTTCACGTTCAAGGTCAATGACGATCACGATTACAAGCCCTATATCGACGCGGTCAAAGAAGGCTTCCTGAAGGAGAGCGATATCGACATAGCTCTCAAGCGCCTGTTTACCGCGCGCATGAAGCTGGGCCTGTTTGACCCGCCGGACACTGTTCCCTATACCAAGATTGATGCGAGCCAGCTCAACAGCCAGGAACATCGCGCCCTGGCCCGCAAGCTGGCCAACGAATCGATGGTGCTGCTCAAGAATGACGGCGTGCTGCCGCTCAAGAAAGAAGGCATCAAGATCGCGGTGATCGGACCGCTCGCGGATCAAACCAAGGTGCTGCTCGGCAACTACAACGGCACTCCCACGCACACGGTTTCCATTCTCGAAGGGATCAAGGCGGAGTTTGAAGGAGCCGCCGTCACCTATGTTCCCGGAACGCAGTTTCTCGGCCACGATGCCGAACTGGTTCCCGGCTCGGCGCTCAGCACCGGCGGGCAGCCCGGCGTGAAAGTCACTTACGCCAAGCTGGACATGACCAACATCAATAACCCCGTATCTCCGACGCCCCTTGCTACCGGTGTTGAGCCGAACATCGACGCCGCGGAAACTCCGCTTCCGGCCGCGGTCGCCGACGTCAAGCCGCTTTCCATTCGTTATGAAGGCAGCCTCACCGCAACGGAAACCGGGGACTACAACCTTGGCCTGCAGGCCAGCGGATTCTTCCGCCTGCAACTCGATGGCAAGAACGTGACTTCGGCCTATGCCGCCGATGGCACCACCAAAGTTGGCCGCGTGCATCTCGAAGCGGGCAAGCCCGCGCAGTTGACAGTGGAGTACACGCCCGGCGAAAAGTCGTCGCCCTCGGCGCGCCTGGTATGGTCCAAGGTGGATCTCAAGCCTCAACCCGCGGCCATTGAAGCGCGCGCAAGGCAGCGATGTCGTCGTGGCCGTGGTCGGAATCACCAGCGAGCTTGAAGGTGAAGAAATGCAGGTCAGCGAAGAGGGCTTCAAGGGCGGCGATCGCACCAGCCTCGACCTGCCCAAGCCCGAACAGGAGCTGATCGAAGCGCTCAGCGCGGCCGGCAAGCCGCTGGTCGTGGTGTTGACCAATGGCAGCGCCCTCAGCGTCAACTGGGCCAAGGAGCACGCGAACGCCATCCTTGACGCGTTCTATCCCGGCGAAGAAGGCGGCTCGGCCGTAGCCGAAACCCTCTCCGGCAGTAACAATCCCGCGGGACGCCTGCCGGTCACGTTCTACACCGGCGTCGACCAGCTTCCGCCCTTTGAGGACTACGCAATGAAGGGCCGTACCTATCGCTACTTCGACGGCAAGCCGCTTTATCCCTTCGGCTATGGGCTGAGTTACACCACATTCAGTTACAGCGGACTGAAAGTGCCGCCTAACCCGGTCAAGGCCGGCGATCCAGTTACCGCCGAAGTTACTGTGACTAACACCGGCAAGCGCCCCGGCGACGAAGTAGCCGAGTTATATCTCAGCTTCCCGGATGTAAAGGGAGCGCCGCTGCGTGCCCTGCGCGGATTCCAGCGCGTGCATCTTGATCCCGGCGCATCGCAGGCTGTCAAGTTCGAGCTCAAGCCCCGCGATCTCGGCATCGTGACCGATGCGGGAGAGCCGATCGTCGCGGAAGGCCAATACAAGATCAGTGTCGGCGGTGGCCAGCCCGGCACCGGCGCGCCAGCGGCAGCCGGAACCTTCTCGATCAAGGGGAAGACTACACTGCCCGAATAACTGGATAAGTCGCCGTCGCGTAATGTAGTTACTTCGGGAAGCAGGCCTTATTAGCTCGGATTTCTCGATAGGCCAGCGAATAGGTTCCGGCCCTCGGCAGGCCCGGGAGCAAGAGGAGAGAGCGATGAAGCTGAGAGTCCCCAGCACAGGATGGATCCGTCTTCTGTTGCTGGGTCCCCTTGTACTTTCGCCGGCGTGCACCTGGGCTCAACCGAAGCCTTCCGTCGCTGTTGACCCTTCCGCGATGCCGAACACTCTCCACGGTGGATGCGCGGTTCCTTTCCTACAACGTGGAGATGGTTGAAGTGACCGGGGGCCGATTCTGGAAGCCGTACCAATCCAGCGCCGCAGACGCCTCAAAACCGTCGGACCCCAATCAGCCGGTCGGAGTGAATCCGAACCTCTATCAATATCGGCCGCCCATCGACTTGAGCAATCCGCGGCTTCGGAAACTGGCCGCAGCGCTAGGGCCGTCCTACCTGCGCGTGAGCGGTACGTGGCAAAACAGCACGTATTTCCAGGACGATGATGAGCCCGCCCTCAAGCAGCCGCCCAAAGGCTTCAACAGCGTCCTCACGCGGGCCCAATGGAAAGCCGTTGTCGATTTCGCCCGTCAGGTCGGCGCAGAGATTGTCACCTCCGCCGCCATCAGCCCCGGAACCAGAGACGCCGACGGTGTCTGGACTCCCGCCCAGGCCAAAGCGATGTTCGACTACACCAAGAGCCTTGGGGGAAGCATCGCCGCCGTCGAGTTCATGAACGAGCCCACATTCGCCATGATGGGCGGAGCGCCGCAGGGCTACGACGCTACCGTCTTCGCCAGGGATGCCAAAATCTTCGCCGCGTTCCTGCGCAAGGAGTCGCCCGCCACCATCTTCCTCGGCCCGGGGAGTGTCGGCGAAGGCGTCTCGCTCGGGCCCGCGGGCATGAAGTTGAAGCTGATCACGACCGACGACCTGATGCAGGCGACGGGCCCCATCTTCGATGCCTTCTCCTACCATTTCTACGGCACCGTCTCGCGCCGCTGCGGTGGGAGCGTCAAGATCGACCAGGCGCTTTCCGCGGACTGGCTCGATCGCACCGATACGGTCGAAGCGTTCTATGCCGCGCTTCGCGACAAGTATCTTCCCGGCAAACCTCATGTGGCTCACCGAAACCGGAGAAGCGGCCTGCGGCGGCGATCCATTCGCCGGCCAGTTTGCTGACAGCTTCCGCTTCCTCAACCAGTTGGGCACGCTGGCGCAGAAAGGCGTGAAGTCCGTCATGCACAACACGCTTGCCGCCAGCGACTACGGTCTCCTCGCCGAAGATACGTTGGAGCCGAAGCCGAATTATTGGGCCGCCCTGCTGTGGAGCCGCACCATGGGTCCGGTTGTCCTCGACCCCGGCGTCTCAAGGGACAAGGGACTCCGCATCTATGCCCACTGCATGAAGGGAACGAAGGGCGGCGTCGCGCTCCTGGCGCTGAATACCGACAACAGCAGCGAGCAGGAAATCACCATCCCCCTCGCTGCAGATCGCTATTCGCTCACCGCGCCCGATCTCGCCAGCAGGAAGGCATTGCTCAACGGGTCCGAACTGCAGGCGGCGCCCGACGGCTCCATTCCGGAACTCAAAGGGCAGCCCGTCAAAGCAGGCACTCTGCGTCTGGCCCCGGCAAGCATCACTTTCCTGACCATGCCTTCGGCACGGAACAAGGCCTGCATGTAAGACCCCGCACTCGAACAACCCGCGACCATGGACCAAACGGACGGCGCCGTTGATGCCGAAGCGAAGCAGCTACTCGCTCTGCGCACTGGCCTCGAAGAAATTCCCCAGGCCGGCGCGATGGGCATGGGCGACCATGGTGGATTGGATCTCCAGCGCCAACGCCAGCGCTTCGCGGCCCTGGCGCAGGGTGACACGCGGCGCCCGTCGGGTGCGGACGGAATCGAGAAATGATTCAATCTCCAGGCGCAGCGGCTCGCCCGGCGCAACCTCCGGCTTCACGAACGACAGGCCGGGGCTGGGGTGATTGCCTCCCGCCAGTTGCGCCAGCATGGCCGGATCGGCCTTGCCCGACGCAAGCAGGGCGGCGATCTCCGGCGGAAGCGTCCCGGGCATTCCCGAATCGAGGCGAATCACCAGCAACTCGCGGCGAGCGTAGTCGATGGAGACATACTGCCGCGGCTCGAAGAAGCGCAGCTTGCGCACCCGCTCGGTGGAGACACGCGAGGCGGTGAAGTTGGCCACGCAGCCCGACTCGAATTCCACCCGGACGTTGGCGATGTCGACCTTGGGCGACAGGATCGGCAGTCCCACCGCGCGCACTTCCCGCACCGGCGAGTTGGCGAAGGTGAGCACAATGTCCAGGTCGTGGATCATGAGGTCGAGCACCACGTCCACGTCGAGCGAGCGCGGCGTAAATACCGACAGCCGATGGGCCTCAAAGAACATGGGCCGCTTCAGGCGCGGCTGCACGGCCAGCACCGCGGGGTTGAAGCGCTCCAGGTGGCCGACCTGCACGATGGGCGGTCCCTTTTCACCATGGCCGGTGGCGGCGATTCGGATCAGGTCGTCGGCCTGCTCCAGGTTGGCGGCCAGCGGCTTTTCGATCAGCACATCGAGGCCGCCCTCGAGCAGTTCGGCGGCGACCGCATGATGATGCACCGTGGGAACAGCCACCGAAACAGCATCGAGGCGAAGATCCGCGGCCAGAAGCTCCGCCACGGACCCAAACACCGGAATGCCAAACCGGGCGGCGGTATCGGCAGCCCGGCCGCCGTCGGGCTCGATAGCGGCGGCGAGCGACACCCCCAGCCCGGCCGATTCCAGTTCGCGATAGACACGAAGATGGTTCCGGCCGAAAGCCCCGGTACCGGCGACCGCTACCCGCACACTGGACCCGCCGGCGATCTCTACGCCCCTTTGCCTTCCACAGCCTTCAGGCAACGGCCGTAGAGCTGCAAAAGCTCGGTGACGTGCTCCTCGGGCTTGGAGCCGCCCGAGCTGATGAACCCGGTGGAGGGCGTTGTGGCCCGCCCCACACCCACGGTTCCGGCTACGAATTTGAGCAGATCGAGAGCGATATCTTCGTTGCGGCGAGCGCCAAGGCCCGCGTTATTCAGCGCGTCCATCCTGAGGTCTCCCTGATAGTTCTCCGAAAAGAGATGCTAGCAGACCAAGCGGTGCGGCGGCACCCGCCCAACCTAGTCCCGCGCCGCGGCGATAGTCTTGATGGTATGCAAACCGCCTACATCGGAATGGGCGCAAACCTGCCCAGCCGCGCGGGGCCACCCGAAGCTACGCTGGCCGCTGCGGCCTCGCGCCTCGAATCGCTCGGGCGCGTTGTAGCGCGCTCTTCGCTCTATTCCACCCAGCCGGTGGGCTTCGCCGATCAGCCGCATTTTCTCAATGCGGTGGTCGTCCTTGAGACCGGCCTCGACCCGCATGCCCTGCTCGAAGGCCTCCTCCGCATCGAACATGAGTTTGGCCGCGACCGCTCCGCCGGCATTCGCAACGGACCCCGAACGCTGGATTTGGATATTCTGGTATTCGGAGATTTGACCGTCAGCGAGCCGGGCCTTGAGCTTCCCCATCCGCGCATGCTGGAACGCGGCTTTGTCATGATTCCTTTGGCGGAGCTAGCATCCAAATATAAGATGGCAAAGAGGCTACAGACCATCAACCAGTTGCTTCAAAAGTTTCTCGAAAGGCCCCCAGGTACGTCCGATGCTGTCGTTTCTGTCCAAAGCACTCTATGGAGCGCTCACTCTTTCCGCGATGCTGGTGATTCCGGCGGAACTTAAAGCCCATGCGCCGGTCCCGGTAACCGTCACAGTCGAAGACAGCGCGGGAGCAGCTCTCTCCGGGGCCTCGGTCAAGCAGGCATCGGGCGCGCTGCTGGGCCGCACCGATACCAGTGGCCGCCTCACTTTTAATTGCGACATGCCCTGCCAGATTCGCGTGGATGCGGAGGGCTTCAAAGGCAAGGATGTCGAGATAAGCGCCAACACCACCATTTCCCTGGAGCCGGCCGCCGCGACCCAGCAGGTGACCGTCACCGCCTACCGGACACCGCTCGGAGAGCTCGAAAGCCCTGTATCCACGCGGACTCTTTTGCCCGTCGAGCTCCAGACGGCGGCTCCCATCACCATGGACGGCCAGGTGCGCCAATTGCCCGGCGTGGAGCTGTTCCGGCGATCCAGTTCGCTGGTGGCCAACCCCACCTCGCAGGGGATCAGCCTCCGCGGGCTGGGATCCACCTCCGCCAGCCGCACCCTGGTCACGAGCGACGATGTTCCCCTGAACGACCCGCTCGGTGGCTGGATTCACTGGGAAGAGCAGCCCGAGCTGGCCGTGAGCAGTATCGACGTCGTGCGCGGCGGAGCCAGCGATCTCTATGGATCGAGCGCCATCGGCGGGGTCATGAACGTCGGAATCGTGCGGCCCACGGCCACCATGGCCGAGCTGCGCTCGAGCTACGGCATGCTGGGCACCTACGATGCCAGCGGGCTGGCAGAGACAAAGCACGGCCCCTGGGGCGTGATGGGCGCCGGCGGCGCGCTCGGCACCGACGGTTTCATCCAGGAAGCGCCTTGGCAGCGCGGGCCGGTCGACATCAATTCCAATGTGCACGCGCAGAATGGACTGCTGCTGGGCGAACACGATCGCGGCCCGCTCCGGCTCTTCGTCCGCGGCAGCGGATTCAACGAAGACCGGTCCAACGGCACCCCCTACCAGGTCAACGGCACCAGCCTGTGGCGCTATGCGGCCGGGGGCGACTGGCAGGGACCCCATGACGGCTCTCTGGCGGCCCGGCTCTATGGCTCAGATGAGCACTACCACCAGACTTTTTCCAGCATTTCCAATCTGCCCAAATTCGGCGATCCCACCTGCTCCTATCGTTGCGGCGAAATCCCCACCCGCTATAGCCAGATTCCGGACAACGAACTCGGCGCCGCCGCCCTCTGGAGCCAGCCTCTCGGCGCCGGGTTGCTGTTACTCGCCGGCGCCGACGTGCATGACGTCCGCGTCTGGGATCGCGAGCAGCTCTTCGGAAGCTCCGCCGCGCTGACCAATCTGTCGGTGCACCAGCGCGACACCGGTCTTTACAGCGAGGCGCTCTGGACGCGGAAAGGATGGACGGTGGCAGGCTCCGTGCGGGTTGACTGGTTCCGGAACTTCGACGGCCAACCAAACGCTCTGGACCGGAACCGCCTGGGTGCCAGCGCCGACCCAACCGCCAACCCTCGAACAGAACCTCTTCGATCCGCGCCTGGGTGTCTCGCGCAAGCTGGGGCAGCATTGGGCCCTCTCGGCGTCGGGCTTTCGGGCGTTTCGCGCTCCCACGCCCAGCGAGCTTTACCGCTCCACCCAGGTGGGCAACCAGCTCACCCGGCCCAACTCATCGCTCCTGAGCGAGCGCGCCACCGGATGGGAAACCGGCGTGGCCTCGCAATGGCGCTGGGGCACCATCCGCGCCAGCTACTTCCTCACCCAGATCAACCGCCCCATAGCCGCGGTCACCCTCAATCCCAACTCTTCGCCCATCCTGCTCATGCGCGAGAATCTCGGCCAGATCGAGAGCAAAGGTTTTTCTCTTGATTTTGGACTGGCTCCGCTCCATTGGCTTGCCGTCGACGGCGGCTACCAGTACGCGCACGCCACCGTAACCAGGGGCACAGTCGACGTCGGCAACTGGATCCCGGAAGTGGCCCGCAACATGGGCACCCTCAACGTGCGCGCATTCCAGCCCCGGCTTGGCACCCTGAGCCTGCAGAGCCGCTTGAGCGGAATTCAATACGACGACGACGCCAATACTTACATGCTGCACGGCTTCTTCAAGCTCGACGCCTACGGCTCGCACGCTTTCGGTTCCCACTTCGAGCTGTTCGCCGCCGGAGAGAACCTCTTCGACCGCACTATCGAAGTAGCCAAGACGCCGACCACCACCCTGGCCACGCCGCGCACAGCCCGCGCGGGCATCAACCTGAAGCTGGGGCCGGCGCGGTAAAGCCTTCTGGGAAGAAACAACCTTCCGTGCCCCATCCTTTCGACTTCTTTCTGTCGAAAGGGTGGGAAACCACGGAAGCTGAACCTGGCAAATCCTTCGTTCGCGGTCGGCAAAACGGGAGTGAGACCATCTAAGGGGCTGACTGGAGCATGGCATCGAGCAACGGGTGTCTTGGCGCAGCAAATGGATTGGCGACTGTAACTCCGCCCCATGTGAACCCGTCCTGCATATCCTCGGACAGGAGCAGGCGACATCCCGCCTCTGACGCGCCTGAAAGGATCACGGCATCCCAGATGCCAAGCTGATGCTGCACGGCAAGATCGGCGGCAGAAAGCACGACCTTTGCCGTCGTCTCCACCACTTGAAATGAATCTCGCCAGCTCATGATCGCAGCTCGAGCAGCCGCCGGCGGACGCCCGGCCTTTCTCACCAGAACGTTGAACAGTTCACCCAGGGTCTGAACCGGCAGGACGACGAGGTCCTGTTGCAGTTTCAACAACAGATCGAGCGCAGCTTGTTTCCTCGCGTCGCCGTTCAATCCTTCCGCATACGCCAGGATGTTGGTATCAAGCGCAACCCTGATCGTATTCATCGCTCGTACAGCTCGTCACGTGTCCAGGGACCAATCTCAATGGTGGGCTCGGCGCGCAGTCGATTGAGAAGAAGGTTTCGCGCCTTCTCGGCGACCCGGCTGCGCGCACCAACCGGCCCAATCTTTGCCACCGGTTTGCCGTGGCTGGTCACGACGTAGCTGTGCCCCTTCTTCACGTCTTGGAGCAACCGGGAGAATTCCCGGTTGGCATCGGCAGCAGAGACGGGCTTTTCCATTCTAATTATCCCTCAGGCAGAATGTAGTGATTTTACCTATTCTGAACCTGAAGGGCAAATGAATCGTAACCTTGGGACTGGTGATCTTTCCGAAATTCCTACGGCTCGACCAGAGGGATTCCAGCCGAGAGTTGCAGGTCGATCATCATGACCAGCCTGCGATCGAGTTGGATGAAGAGCGCCGTCTTCTTGCCGGAAACTATTTTCCGAAAGATAGGGGTATATTTCAGTCTGAGTTGCGCGGCGGATTGATCCACTTCGAGGATGTCCTTTGTGAGTCTCTCGGCCTGGTCATCCGTAAGAGTGTCGTAGCTCTTTGCGAATTCCTTGATGGCCGCGTATTTCTTGTCGTTGATCTTGATCAGTTCACCATTGTATTGATCGAAGATGGGCCAGAACTGCTCGGCTTCCTTGTCCGTCAACTTCATATTGGCCGCAATGACCTGTCGCTTCTGAGACTGGATGTCCTTGCGCATCAGGTCGATTTGCTGGTCGATCTGAGCCGGGGACTGATCGGCAGCGGGGGCTTGCTGGGAGCTATCCTGACGAAAGCAGCAAGCGATTCGAGAGCGCTACCAACGACAGCAGCATTACGACAGCAATCCTGTTTCGCGATATCATCCGTTCCTCCTGGCTCTTCGCGCATTCGCGCAGAAGCATCGAGACGCGCTCCATCGTGCCATTTTCACCAAAGCTGCGCACCTGAAAGAATTGCCAGTTGAGACTTGATGATTACCTCGCATTTAAAATCCAATGGTGAGCCTCCAGTTCGAGATCATCAGGGAGAGTCCTTCCGGCGGCCGCCGCGCGCGGCTCGATCTGCCCCATCAGGCCGTCGAAACCCCGGTCTTCATGCCGGTAGGCACGGCCGGATCGGTCAAGGCCGTCGCCCAGGACGTGCTCGAATCGCTGGACGCGCAGATCATTCTTGGCAACACCTACCACCTCTATCTGCGCCCCGGGCATGAAGCCATCCAGCGCATGGGAGGCCTGCACCGCTTCATCAGCTGGCCGCGCGCCATGCTCACCGACTCCGGCGGATTCCAGGTCTTCAGCCTCAGCCAGCTGCGCAAAGTCTCGGACGACGGTGTCCGCTTCCGCTCCCATCTCGACGGCAGCAGCCACTTCTTCACGCCCGAGCACTCCATGGACGTGCAGATCGCCCTCGGCGCCGACATCGCCATGGCCTTCGACGAGTGCACCGAGTACCCCGCCGAACGCAGCCGCGCCGAGGAGAGCCTCCGCCTCACCATGGCCTGGGCGCGGCGCTCCCTCGATCATTTTCGCGCCCATCAGCACGAAGTCCCGTGGCAAAACGCGGGGGTGCCCCAGGTCCGGGGTCCCCAGGGACAGGTCTTCGTCCCTGGGGTGGAGGTCCCGCTTTTGGGACCTGGGATAGAAGCCCGCACCCAATCCTTGTTCGGCATCGTCCAGGGCGGCATGTATCGCGACCTGCGCCGCCAGAGCGCGGAACGCCTCGTGGAAATGGATTTTGACGGCTACGCCATCGGCGGGCTCAGCGTGGGTGAGCCCCGCGACCTCACGCTCGAAATGATCGCCGAAGTGCTGCCGCTGCTGCCCGCAGACAAGCCCCGCTATGTGATGGGCGTCGGCTATCCCGACGAGATCGAGCAGTATGCCCGCATGGGCGTGGACATGATGGATTGCGTGCTGCCCACGCGCGCCGCCCGCCACGGCCTGCTCTTCACCAGCGAAGGGCGGCTGAACATCAAGAGCAAACGATACGCGGAGGACCAGGGTCCGCCCGACCCGGCCTGCGATTGCATGGTCTGCCGCCGCTATTCGCGCGCCTACCTGCGCCACCTCATGCAGGCCGGCGAAGCGCTTTCCGGCACCCTCAACACGATCCACAACCTGGCCTTTTACCTCGGCATCATGCGCCGTGTGCGGACCGAACTCGAGTCCGGCAACACGCAGCCGGCCGAACCCGCCGCGACCGCCGGAACCACCGCACTCCCCCGATAGGCCCGGCGGATTTACACTTGCGTGTATCTCTGGAGCGATCCAATGACCACCGTCTCTACCGAGTCCCGCGTCCCTCTTGCCGAGCGCAACGAGGTTCCCGTCGAAGTTGCGATCCTGTACGACAAGCTACTGGCCGATCGCGGCGTGGTGCCCAACATGTTCAAGGCGCTGGCCAACGCGCCCGACCTGGTGCTGGGGATTGCCGCCTTCCTGCGCGGGCTCATGGGCGAGGGCGCACTGCCCGGGTGGTACAAGGAGCTGATCGCCACCCGCGTAGCCTCGCTCAACAACTGCGAATACTGCGTCAGCGCCCACCGCTACCTGGCCGCGAAGCGCGGCGCCACGCCCGAGCAGGTTGCCGCTTACGACGCATACGAAACCGGCCCGTTCACCGAGAAGGCCAAGGCCGGCTTCCGTTATGCCGACGTGCTCCACGTTTCCGGCCATGCCGTTGACGACGAAGCCTTCACCGCCGTAAGCGAGCACTACGATTCGCAGGAGATCATCGAGCTCACCGCCGTAGCCGCGGCATTCGAATTCTTTACCCGCATGAACACGGCGCTGCACATCCCCGTTACGCCGCTTCCCCAGGGACGCTGAGAACGTCAACAACTAGGCTCGCGCAGTCAACTCAAATCCGAGAGGGTCTAATGAAGAACTGGAAGAGTGTATTCACGGTCTGCTTTATTCTTTTCGCGGTGCTTCGGCCCGCATGCCAACGCGCAGAGTTCCTCCAGCGCCTCTACGACGAGCGACGCCGAAAAACTTTCCGGCCTGAACACCGCGTTCATCGACAAGAGCGCCGATCCCTGCGCGGACTTCTTTCAATATGCTTGCGGCAAATTCAGCGCCCTTCATCCCATTCCCCCGGACCGCTCCTCCTTCGGCAGCATGTCCATGCTGGCGGACGAGAACGAGAAGATACTTCACGCGATCTTGGAGCAGGCCGCGGCGGGGGGCGCGAACCGAACCCCGAACGAGCAGAAAATTGGCGATTACTATGCTTCCTGCATCGATACGGATGCCATCAACAGGGAGGGCATCAAGCCCTTGCAACCGGAACTTGACCGCATCGCCGCCCTCAAGAACAAAGCGGAATTGACAGACCTGCTGGCGCACGAACAGCTGATCAACGTAAATGCATTTTTGGGTTTCGGAGAGCAGCAGGACTTCAAGGATGCGCGCAAGCAGATCGCATCCGTCGACCAGGGCGGCCTGGGACTGCCGGAGCGTGACTATTATCTGCGCACCGGCGACGCTGACGCCAAGATCCGGCAGCAGTACGTGCAGCACATAGCCAATATGTTCAAGCTGCTGGGCAAGCCGGAAGCAGAGGCCTCCGCCGACGCCCAGAAGGTGATGGACGTGGAAACTGCCCTGGCGAAAGCCTCCCAGGATGTGACTTCGCAGCGCGATCCGAACAACGTCTATCACCTTATGCCCGTCTCCGACCTCGAAAAGATGGCGCCGGCCATTGACTGGAACAAGTTTCTTGCCGCCACGGGCGCACCGCCGGTGACGGAATTGAATGTCGCGTATCCGCCCTTTTTCAAGGGGCTGAACGCGTTGCTCGATTCCACCAGTCTGGATACCATCAAGATCTATCTTGAGTGGCAGTTGATCTATTCCATCCCTTCCACCGCTTTGCCCGCCGCGTTTGACGACGAGAAATTCAATTTCTTTGGAAAGACTCTGAGAGGCCAGCCCGAGCAGCGCCTCCGCTGGAAACGCTGCGTCCAGGCAACCGATGGAGCCTTGGGCGAGGCATTGGGACAGGTCTACGTGGCCAAGGCTTTTCCGCCCTCGAGCAAGGCAGCCACGCTGCAGATGGTGCACGACATCGAGGCGGCGATGGACAGCAATATCGACACCCTGAGTTGGATGAGTGCGGCCACCAAAGTCAAAGCCAAAGAGAAACTGCAGGCGATTGCCAATAAGATCGGCTATCCCGACAAGTGGCGCGACTATTCCAGTCTCTCCGTAGTGCGCGGGGACGCATTGGGCAACGCCATACGCTCGATCGAATTCGAGAACCGGCGGCAGTTGGCAAAGATTGGCAAACCCGTGGATCGCGGCGAGTTCGGCATGAGTCCGCCAACCGTCAATGCGTACTACAACCCGAGCATGAACGACATCAACTTCCCTGCCGGAATCCTGCAGCCGCCGTTCTACGACCCGCAGGAGCCCGACGCGGTGAACTACGGGCACATTGGCGCCGTGGTCGGTCATGAGCTCACCCATGGCTTCGATGACGAGGGCCGGCAGTTCGACGCCAACGGCAACCTGAAAGACTGGTGGACGGAAAGCGACGCGAAACAGTTCGACGAGAAGGCCGATTGCGAAGTGAAGGAGTATGGCGACTTCACCGTAGCCGGAGGCGTGAAAGTGAACGGCAAACTCACGCTGGGCGAAAACACCGCGGACAATGGCGGCCTCCGCCTGGCTTACATTGCGCTGCTCGCCGACGCCAAGCGCAAGAACATCGAAATGCAGGCCATGCAAAGCGACGGCTACACCCCGACCCAGCAGTTCTTCCTCGGCTTTCGCGCAGAACTGGTGCGGCGCCATGCGGCCCCAGCAGGAGCGCATGCTGGTCCAGACCAATCCGCACGCGCCTATGCAATTCCGCGTCAACGGCGTGGTGAGGAACATGCAGGAGTTCGGACAGGCCTTTGGCTGCAAGGCCGGCCAGCCAATGATGCCCGCAAACGCCTGCCGGGTCTGGTAGAGAAAGGCTCAGTCCGAGACGGCTCCGCGCCTTATTTCGCCGCCGTATTCGTCGCAGCGGCTGGCGGCTTCTTCGCCAGCTGCTGCACGAAGAAATCGGCCATCATCTTGTTGGCTTCGATGGCCTCGGGCAGGCGCGGATCGTACCAGAATGCGTGCGGCAACGCGTCAAACACCACCAGCCGCGCGTCCACGCCCGCGCGCAGAAAGGCGCGGTGCAGATTGGCCGTGCCGCTCAGCAGCAGGTCGCGGCCGCTGGTGATGAACAACGTGGGCGGCATGCCGTGCAGATCGGCGAAGATGGGCGAAAGCACTGGGTCCTTGGCGTCGGTTGAGCCCACGTAGAACGGATCGTGCGCGCCCGGTTCGGGCGGATCGAGATGCCCTGCCAGGCCGCGCAGCCCATACATGGCGATCGAGTCGCCCGGCCGCGCGAAGTCGCCCATGCCGCTGAAAATGCCCAGTGCCGCCGGGCTGCGGCAATCCCAGTTGCTTCAGCTTGACCGCCACTTCGGCGGTGAGAATGGCCCCCGCCGACGTCCCGTAGATCACGATGTGTTCCGGCTTGTAGACCGTCAGCATGGCCTTATACACCTTGACGGCGTCGTCGACCGCCGCGGGAAAGGGATGTTCCGGCGCCAGCCGGTAGAGCACGGCAATGACCTTGATCTTGGTATAGCTGGCGATCGGAATCGATTCGGTATAGGAACCCGAATCGGAATTGAATCCGCCGCCGTGCAGATTGATCAGCAGCCGGTCGTGACTCGAGAACGGCATGTTGTCCGGAGTGACGACATGCACCGGCACGCCCTCGATGGTCTGCTCGGCGATCGTCACGGGACAAATCTTGCTCCACGCTTCCTTGGCGCGCGCCGTGTATTCGTCGGTCCTCTTGCGGCGCTCTTCGAGCGACTGCGGCGGTCCCTGGTCCGGCTCGGCATGTCCCACCGCCAGTCGCGCCTGCTCGCTCAGGTCCTCGGGCACCGGCACCACGCGCGTCACGTGCGCCGTTCCCTTCTCGTCGATGTAGCTGGTGTCGCGGGTGGGCGCATCCGCCGCGGTGGTTGGCTTCAGTTCGGGCTTGTCGGCGGCCTGTTGAGCGGCAGCCACCATGGGAGCCAGCAGCAGGAGAACTACGGGAAGACTCTTTACACGCATCAAGGCGAACCTCTCAAAATGAGCACTTCGATTCTAACCTTCCCAGGCAGAGCGTCCTGGACCGCGCTCCAACTCACGGACGAAGTCCGGCCATCTCGCCGATCCGCACTTTCCTGCTGCCGGTCGTGCTTCGGTTGCGGTACATTGAAGTTCCTATGACCACGCTGACCACGACTGAAATCCGCCATTTTATCGGGGGCCGGTGGGTGACCCCGACCAGCGATGCGGCGCTCGAATTGACCAATCCCGCCACCGGCGAACCGCTGGGAAGAACTCCAGGTGGCTCGGCGGAGGAAGTCGATGCGGCTGTGCAGGCCGCGCACGCCGCCTTTCCCGCCTGGCGCTCCACTCCGGCCGGCGACCGCGTGCAATTCCTGTTCAAGCTCAAGACGCTGCTCGAAGAGCACCTCGACGAATTGGCCGCCCTGATCACCATCGAGAACGGCAAGACCCTGGGCGAAGCCAAAGGCGAATTGCGCCGCGGTATCGAGAACGTCGAGGTGGCCTGCGGCATGCCCGTGCTCATGCAGGGATATTCGCTCGAGGACGTAGCGCCGGGCATCGACGAGATCATGGTGCGGCAGCCGCTGGGGGTAGCCGCGGTGATCACGCCGTTCAACTTTCCGCTCATGATCCCGCTGTGGTTTCTGCCCTACGCCATCGCCACCGGCAACACGGTGGTGCTGAAACCGAGCGATCGCGTGCCCTTCAGCGCCTTGCGCCTGGTGGAGTTGATTCACCAGACCGGCCTGCCCGCCGGCGTCGTCAACCTGGTCCACGGCGGCAAAAATGCCGTCGATGCCCTGCTCGATCATCCGCTGGTGCGCGCGGTGAGCTTCGTCGGCTCCACGCCGGTTGCCCGCTACGTTTACTCGCGCGGCTCGGCGAGCGGCAAGCGCGTCCAGTGCCAGGGCGGCGCCAAGAATCACGTGGTGGTGCTCCCCGACGCCGACCAGGAGACCACGACGAAGATCATCGCCGACTCCGCCTTTGGATGCGCGGGACAGCGTTGCCTGGCGGTCAGCGTCACCGTGACCGTCGGTGAGGCAAAGGATTGGTTTCGCGACTCGATTGCCTCCGCCGCCGCCGGCCTGAAGGTCGGCAACGGGCTCGATCCCGCCACCCAGATGGGCCCCGTCATCACCCGGGCAAGCCGCGATCGCGTGAACTCCCTCATCGGCCAGGGCACGGAGCACGGTGCCCGCGCCATCGTCGACGGCCGGGAGTTTCAGCCCGCGGGCAGCGGTTCCTTCGTCGGGCCCACCGTGCTTGATGGCCTGCCCGCCGCGAGCCCGCTGATGGAAACCGAAATCTTCGGGCCGGTGCTCTCCGTGGTCCATGCCGCCACCGTCGAGGAGGCGCTCGAAATGATCGACCGCTCGGCTTACGGAAACGCCAGTTCCATCTTCACCTCCTCGGGCGCCGAAGCGCGCAAGTTCCGCAATGCCGTTTCCACCGGCAACGTCGGCGTGAACATCGGCGTACCCGCGCCCATGGCCTATTTCCCGTTCTCCGGATGGAAGGGCAGTTTCTTCGGCGTAATGCACGCGCAAGGGCGCGATGCCGTCGAATTCTTCACCGACAAGAAAGTGATTGTGGAACGCTGGCCGCGCGAGTGGTCGCGGAAGTTTTAAATCAGCTTCTAGCTAATAGCTACTGGCTTTAGCTATAAGCTTCTTCTGCGGCGTGCGTCTGAAGCTGATGGAACAAATTGATCGACGCACAAGAAGCTAACAGCTATAACTTCAAACAGGAAAGGGCGCATATCGCGCCCTTTCCTGCTTTGCGTAGTTATAAATGATCAATACGGTAAAACCAGCAATCCCGCATCGAGGAGTAACTCCGTTAGCCGGTCGAGCGCCCGGGGAAATTTGTAAGAGACAGTGCGAGCGCCCATTCCGAGCAACGCCGCGGCTTCGACCTGCGTGTATTCCTGCAACACAATCCGGCTCAGCATCATGCGATCCAGAGAACCGAGTTTGTTCAGGCACGACTCCACGTCGAGGACGAAGATCACCGCGTCCTCAAAGGTACGAACCGGCCGGCTCGAAACCCATCCCCGCCCTACCGAATCCGCAAGCAGGGACGGCGCCCGGCCCACCTGCATCGACGCATACAGGTAGCGCCTCAGGAGGCTCTCGGTATGCTTGCGATAAAAAGCCAGACTGGCGTCCGGCTCCGGCGTGGGGGCTTTCTGCGATTGCGCCGCTACGGGCTTGGGCGTTTGTTTGGCCTTGACCTCAGGCCACGCGGTTCGCCAGGTTACTGGCGATTGCAGGGCTGCGCTCATTCGGCACCCCCGGTCGCGACCGCAACTGCCCAGATGCTCAACCCACGTTTACGGGCAGGACGCCCGCGCCGCTTGCGGCTCTCTGGCGATGGAAAATCCCTCAGTTTAACTTCACACCGTTGGCAATAAACACTTCCATAATTCATGGCGCGGTACCATAGGCAGCCGCAGCCCTCGCAAATCTTCAGTTGCACACGCAACTCCATGACTCGTTCTCCCCAACATCATCGCCCGGCCGCTTTGTTTTTGAACCTTTTGTGAGCCGGGGTGGAAGGAAACACGCGTGTCTGCTCGGGATTCTGGCGTCCCGATTCGGGAGTTTCGACCGCTTTCCTTCGTAAATGTCATACTTTCATCCGCGCCGATCTTGGAATTTCGCACGAGTCTGCCGTCGGCGCCTCTACCGGGTGCCTTAAAGGCGGGAAATGGAGGTCGAAAACCACTTCATCGACTTTCCGTTGAATGGTGAGGGAGAAATGCCCATTCCAACAAAAAAGAAGTCAGCGAGTTTCCAACACAATTCCCACAAACCATGCGAGGTAAGTAGTGCCAATGTAGGTTTCTTTATCTCCTGGGTCAATCATCTTACCCGCCCATTAGGTAAGTTATCTTTCCAACCCTGCGGTAAATCATGAAAATAAAGGGGAATCTGCCTCAATAATCTTGCCATTAGAAATGGGCGGGCAATCGGGGCTATTGCTCGTGGCGGATTTTCCACAGATGAACTTTTTGCAGATGCACGAGCGTCTCCGCCTGGAGTTACTGCGAAGGATACAGCGGGGAACGCTCAGCGTATCGCTTTTGGCGCGGCAAACGGGGTTCGGTCAGTCGCACATTTCCAACTTCCTGCGCAGCCGGCGCCAGCTTTCCCTTGAAGCCCTGGACAGGGTCCTGAACGCGCAGCACATGACCGCCGGCGACCTGCTGCCCGTGAAGTTCACCCACGGCGATTGGAGCGGAGAAGACGAGAACGGACGAGTTCCCCTGGTGTCGCACGCCTCGGCTCTTTTTGAGCCGTTCATCCGCCCCAACTCCATTCGAACCATGCTTCAATTCCCAGCCGGCCCCCTGGGAACCGCGCGAGCGCGTTCGACCAACAGCCGCAAGACCTGGCAAAGGTTCGTTGCCATTTCCATCCCGGCGGCCGACGCTTCGCCCATGGAGCCCCTGGTATTGGCCGACGCCATTGTGTTGATCGACCGGCACTACAACTCCCTGATGCCTTATCGGCTCAACCGGCCCAACCTGTATGCGGTGCGCAATGGCGGACACCTGGCCCTGCGCTACCTCGACTTTCTTCTCAACCGCCTGGTGCTCCGTCCCTACAACGTCGCCTTCCCGGTGGAACTGATCGACATTGCCCCCGGAGAAGCGCCCAGCGACCTCATCGCCGGCCGAATCGTGCTGATCCTGAACGAGTTCTAGGCCACGTAGAGATCGTCTCCAAGCAGCTTGGTCTAAACGCCTCGCCTGTAATAGGCCCCGACTTTAGTCGGGCCGGAAGAACTGCAGAACGATCGCGGGCTTTACCCCTGAGGTATCTTCTTCGTTTCACCGACGCGACGCCGCTCTTTTCTGAGACCTGCTAGGGCTTCGCCTGCACCGGGTTCACAGTGGTTCCGTTTTGCCGGAACATGAATTCGAGAGTCCACTCGCTCGCAACCGCCTGGGAATTCGCCTGCGGGGGGCGGAATTTCCATTTGCGCGCCGCTTCGAGAGCCTTGGCGCCAAAGTACCGGCTGCCCGCCGATTGGATCGCGGCCCCCGAAACGACGCCATTGGCATCAACCGTCACGTGTACTTTGACCAGGACTTTACCGTGGATCGTCCGGCTCGCGGAGGAGGAGACGTCGGGCATTACGCGCTCCGTGACCTCACCTGCCGCGGTGGAACCGCCCGAAGCCGGGGGCTGCGCGACCGGCGGTTGCGGAACCGCGGCTTGCGGAGCGGGCGCCGTGGCCGCGGGCGCCTGCGCCACCGGCGGCGCAGGCGTTTCAGACCGATGTCCTCGCGCGATTACGAATGCAATCACCGCCAGCACTACGACCGCTGCGCCGCCCAGCCCGATCAGACCACGATTCGAACCGGCGCTCCGGTGCGACTCTTCGTCGGTTGCCTTGGGCATCAGTCTGGGCTGGGGTCTGGCCGGCAAAACCGGCGCAGAAACGGGAACCGAAACGGCCCTGACCTTGGCAACTGGAATGGGCCCCGTCTCGCGCTCCGAAGCCGGCACCGGAGAAGAATCGCCGCCCTCAAGCCGCGTTCTTATCGCGGGCAGAGTAGCCCGGTCGCCGGGATCGATGCGCAAACAGAGGCGTGCGATGCCGCCAAACGGCTCAGGCAGGGATGCCGGCACCAGCGGATCGCTGGTTGTCGATCTCTCCCAGACAGGCGGACGCTGCGTGAGGGCTTCAACGAGGGTCACCCCGAGAGACCATACGTCCGACGCCGGGGAGCCGCTGCCGTTTGCGGTTTCGGGCGCGTCATGAGATGCCGGCCGCCGCCTGGGTCTTCGCCCCTCCCCTGCCGACCATGCTATCGAGGGGGAGTTTCAACAGGTTATCGACCACCATGATGTTCGATGGCTTGAGATGACCGAACACCATGCCCTGGCCGTGGAGATACGACAGCGCATCGACCACCGGCGGGAGCATCTCCCGGACTTCGTCGGGCGAGAGCGGCCGCTCCGGAATGATCTGGGCAAGATTCTCTTCCGCGTATTCCGTGACAACGTAATGCAGACCTATGCCGTCAACTTCATCCTGCCCGCTGTGAAAGATCTTCATCAGGTGAGGATGAGACAGGCGGGCCGCCCTGGCCCAGTCCTTCATGAGCGACTGAGGACTCCCGCCAACCACCGGAACCAGACGGATGGCGGCTGTCTTCGCAGGAGGGTCCCAGAGTTCGGTGCGAAACACCACGCTGGTTCCAGAGTCGCCCAGGCACTCAAGAAGCGGGAATCTGCCGTCGACGGTGCGTCCCACCCAATCACTTTTGATCACTGCCGTATTCATCACCTGCACCATTCTATTCGACACAGCTGCCGCGTCTTTTCTCGATCGAACAGCGCCGTACCGTATCCTCTTCGTCAGGACAAACGGTGCATGACGCCAGAGATACTGATCATTGCCGATGACCTCACCGGCGCGGCCGATTGTGGCGTCGCCTGCGGTTCCGGCGCAGTGGTGCTGCTGGGCACGCCCGATGGCCGCGTGCCGGATGCCGCTGTCCTCGCCATCGATGCCAATACGCGCTCCATGATTCCGGAACAGGCCGCCCAAATCACTGCCGGCCTGGTGACCGACCTCGCTCGCCTCTGCGATTTCGGAGCCCGCAATCCAGTCCGTTCTGCTTTTCAAAAAAGTGGACTCCACCCTGCGCGGCAACGTCGGGCTCGAACTCGCGGCGGCACTGAAGGCCCGGCGCATCCAGGCACCGCCGGCAGAGAGAGTCGTGGCGTTGTTCGCCCCCGCTTCTCCGGCACACGGCCGCACCACGGTCGAGGGCCGCCACAGGGTTCATGGACAGCTTCTGGAACAGGCTCATTTGTGGCCCGATGAGTCCGTTCGCCCGCGCTCCGACCTCGCGGAGATTCTCCGAAACTCCGGACTCTCGTGCGGAACGCTTGCCCTCCCAACAATCCGCGCCGGCGCGCGATCTCTCGAAAATGCAATGATCCGGCTGGCCCGCGAAGCGGACGTCCTGGTCTGTGACGCCGAGACCGACGCCGACCTCGAGGCAATCGCAAACGCCGCCATGGTCCTGCATCCAAAAACCGTATGGTGTGGCTCGGCAGGCCTCGCCCGCCACATTCCGCGCGCCGTCAGCCTCGCTCCCCTCGCCGATCACGCTCTCCGTTCCGCATACTCACCGGTCTCCGGAGTGGGACCTACGCTTTTTGTCGTCGGTAGTCCCGCAAATGCCTCCCTCGAACAGGCGAGCGCCCTCGCCGCCGCGCCCGACATCGTCGCAATCACCATCCCGCCCGCCCTCGCGTTATCGGCCGAGCCGGCCGCCGCGGTGCAAGAGTATGCACGGCGCATCTCCTCGAGCCTTCAACAAGGGACGGATGTGCTCGTGCAGCTCGATGCCTCTGAACCATGCGCCGCCCGAGGATACCCGACGCCTCACCTCCTCGCTGGCCCGCTTGATTGCGCCCTGTGCCGATCATGCGGGAGCGCTGGTGGCCACGGGCGGCGAAACCGCGCGCGCCATTCTCGATGCATGGGGCATCCGGCAGTTGCGGCTGCTCGGTGAAGTCGAGCCGGGCCTGCCCTGGTCGGTCACCGAGGGCTGGCGCCGCGACCTCATCGTTCTCACCAAGGCGGGCAGCTTCGGAACACCCGGCACGCTTCTCCACTGCCGCGATTTCCTGCGCGACCTCGAACGCGATACCGTTATCCCAGGACCGCCGCGCACCCCTATTGACGAGCAGAAGAGCTGACATGCCCAAACCGATCATCGCCATCACCATGGGAGACGCCGCCGGCGTCGGTCCGGAAATCATCATGAAGAGCCTCGCCCATCCCGAGGTCTATCGAGCAGTGCCGCCCCCTGGTGATCGGAGACGCGATGCGCCTGCGCGAAGCGGGCCGCCTCGTCTCAAGTCAACTCGAAGTCCGCAGCCTCGCCGCCGGCGAACTCGAACTGGCCGCGTACCAGTCCGGCATAGTCGACTGCATCGACCTGAAACTGATTCCCGCCGGTCTGCCCTGGGGCCGCCTCTCGCCCCAGGCCGGCGACGCGGCTTACCAGTATCTGGTTATCGCCGCGCAGATCGCCCTCGAGGGCAAGGTCGCCGCCATCTGCACCGCTCCGTTGAACAAGGAAGCGTTACAGGCCGCAGGCCACAAATTTCCCGGGCACACGGAGTTGCTGGCGCACCTCACCGGAACGCCCGAAGTCTCGATGATGCTCAGCACCCCGAAGATGAAAGTCCTCCACGTCACCACCCACATCGGCCTGATCGATGCCATCGCGAGGATCGAGCCCGGCCTGGTGGAGCGCACCATCGCGCGCGGCCACGCGGCCCTCCTGAAATCCGGCATCGTCAACCCGCGCATCGGCGTGTGCGGCATCAATCCCCACGCCGGCGAAAACGGCCTCTTCGGTTATGGAGAGGAGGAGCAGAAGATCGTTCCCGCCATTGCCGCCTGCCGCGACGCGCGGCTGGAATGTCGATGGCCCGCTGCCCGCTGACACGCTCTTCTATCGCGCCCAGCGCGGCGACTTCGATCTCGTAATCGCCATGTACCACGACCAGGGCCACGGACCGGTCAAGGTGCTGGGCCTGGAGTCCGGCGTGAACATCACCATCGGCCTCCCCGTGGTCCGCACCTCGGTCGACCACGGAACCGCGTTCGACATCGCCGGCACCGGCAAGGCAGACGAGCGCAGCCTTCTCGAAGCCCTTCGCCAGGCCGTTCAACTCGCCCCAGCCTCCGCAGTCCGCTAGATTCGTCAGAAGTCGGCTGAAAAGAAACAAAAACTCCGTGCCCCATCCTTGCGACTTCTTTCTGTCGCAAGGGTGGGAGACCACGAACCCAACCCGACCGCCAACATCGGGGCATCCGTTTTATTGGCTCTTGCTCAACTGCCGGTAATACTCGGCCACCGAATCCTGGTAGCCCTCCGGCACAGCCTGCGGCTTTCCGGTACGCGATGCAAGCGTGGCCGCGCCGCTGCGCTCCACTGCAGTTCCAGCCGATCGATGGAGCTGAGAACCTCCTGGTGCATCTGCTCGACGATGGCCGGATTGCCCGGGAAGCGGCTCGGATCGAGATGCTGCATCTGCCGCGCCAGTTCCTCCGCCTCTTTGGCCGCTTGTGGATCGCCCTTGACCATCTGGCGAAGCTGGTTCAGCTCCCGCATTCCCTGCTGGAACGTTCTTTCGGTGTCAGCGTAATTGCCGGAAGGATCATCGGCCTGGGGCCGCGCTGCGCCTCGACCGTACTGATTGTTGCCGGTATTGACGTTGCCCCACACCGTGCCATCCGCGCCGCGCGCATCGCCGTTGCGAATGTCGCCCGCCGGTCCGCCCACATCGCCGGACCTGCCCAACCCGCCGCCGCGCTGACCTGCAGCATTTCCGGCCTGTTGACTTCCGGCCTGCCCGCCGGCGCCGCGTCCCGCTTGCGGATCGCCCTGCCCGCCCTGCCCTCGCTGCAGACTCTCGGAACTCCGGCCATTGCTATTCCCGGGCTGCTGCCCGCCGCGTTGCCCATTCTGCTGATCCTGACCCGAACCCTGCCCCGAACCCGGATTGCGCCCATTCGCGCGGTTCATCGATTCAATCTGATTCCGGAGCCGCTCGATGCTGTCGAGCGCCGCCGTCTGGTCAGCTTCCTGTCCGGCTCCCCGGCCCGGCCCGCGCTGATCCCCAGGCTGCTGTCCCATGGCTCGCTGCGCCTGCTGCAACTGCTCCTTCAGCCGTTCCAGCCCCTGGGCAATCTGCGCTTCGGTGCCATTCGAATTGGGGTTGACGCCGCGGCGCAGCCAGTCCGCCGTTCTCTGGGTGTGGTTATCCAGATCGGCATTGTCCATCTCGGTGAGCGCATCGCGCAGTTGCCTCGCCACCTCGGGCTGATTGGGAGCCATCTCCCGCGCGCTGTCGCGAATGTTCTTCCCCAGCTTCGATAAGTCGTCGGACAGTTGTTGTCTCTGCTGCGCCAGCCGGTCGCGTTCGCGCATCCGCGCCATCGTGTCGTTCAAGTCCATCGGACCGCTGGTCTGCGGCCGCGTCGCCAGTTTGTCGATCTGCTCGGCCTGGGCGCGCTCTTGCTCGGTAAGACGCCCCGCTTCGTTGGCCAGCGAATCCACCTTGCCCGAAGCGAGCTGCTGCTGCGTGCCGGCCATCAGGTTCGCGGCCTGCCGCAATTGTTCCGCAGCCTGCCGCGCCGCATCCGGATTGGGTTGCGCGCCGCTGCTCTTCTTCATCGCATCAGCCGCTTCCTCAAGTCGCCGCAGCGCCTGTTGCACCCGCGGGTCCGCATGATTCTGCGCTGCCTGCGCCGATGATTCCGAACCAGCCTGCCCTTGCGAGCCCGCCTGCGCCGACGACTTCTGTTGCTGTGCGCTGCCCTGGCCCGAAGCCGATCCTCCCGACGCGCTCGAACCCTGCTGGCCCTGCTGCCCGTTCTTCGCCAACTCCTCCATCTGCCGCTTCAATTCCTCGGCCTCGCGGCGCAGCATCTCCTGCTGCCAGCGCTGCTCAAAGCTCTGCTGCGGATTGCGCTGGTTGGCTTGTTCCTCCTGCCGCTTCGCCAGCGCATCCAGCTTCGCCAGCGCATCCTCAACGTCCTTCTGGTGCTTCTCTGCGGGAGAAGCGTTCTGCGCGGTTTCGTACTGGTTCTTCTCCGTGTCCAGTTCCAGATCGAACAGGCTGGCCAGGTCGCGTCCCGCATTGCCGCCACCGCCCCCTCCGCCGCCGTTCTGTCCGAACGCCACCTCGATCTTCCGGAACGTGGCTTCCGCGCGCAGCAGCGCCTGCAGCGCCTTCTGCTCCAGCGGCAGCGCATCCTTCCATTGCGTGGCTTTCAGTTTGTCCGCCGACGGCGCCATGGCCTCCGCAGCCAGCTGCATGTCCTTATCGAATCCGGTGAACTCCTCGGTGGCCGCGGAAAGATCGCGGCTCTCGATGCGCGCCGACAACGCCATCACCTGGTCGCGAAGTTTCTGCTGCGCCTCCGACAGGAACTGGCCCGCCACCGCCGCATCCTTCGCCGTGGCCGTCTTGTCGTTCTGCTGCTTCCACGTGGCGGCGATCAGTTCCTTCTCGCGCTTGGAAATTTCGGTCTGGTTGTTCTGGCCTCCGCCCGCTCCCCCGCCTCCGCCCCCACCCTGCTGCGACTGCGAAAACTCGCGCTCAAACGGTTCCACCTGGATAAACGAGATATCGGTGCGCGCTTCGGCGTGGCCATCGCGGGCGCTGGCATACACGCTGACAACATCGCCCGGCACAAGCTTGAAATCCTCCAGCGGCAGCACGTGCGTCCCGTCCGCATTCTTCGCGCCCGGCTTGTCGAGCAGGCTGATCGTGCGCTCCGGAGCCCCGTTGACCGAGTAGTGCAGATGCACATCGTTCAATCCAAACTGGTCCGCGGCCTTCACGCCCACCGTAACTTCCTCGATTGGATTGGCGCGGTAATCCCCGCTCGGCCGTGCGACCGAGATCTCCGGAGGCTGCGCTTTATCTGTCGCGATGAAGTAGTCCTCCGACAGCCGCACCGGCTGCCCTTCATCCAAAGCAGCCACGTGGTAGGCGCCGTCCTTGTCCATGTGCACCGTGGCCTGGTACTTGTTGCCATTCCCGCCCGCGAGTTGAATCGGCTGCCCGTCATCGAGGGTGAGTTGCCCGTTCTTCAGCGGTCGATCCATTTCGAGTTCGATCGCGGCATCGGTGCCTTCAATGGCGCGCAGATCGCCGGAATGTTCCTCGGTCACCGGCTTCATCCCCGTCCACTTCGGATAGCGATACGTCACGCTGATGTTCTTGACCGACGGCAGGTCCACCACGCGCACCGTGTAGTGCGACGAAACCAGCGGGCCCGCGGCCACGTAATACTCCACGTTCTCCGGCAGCCCCGCCAGCACAAACTGATACGTCGCATCGCCGCCCGCATTGGGCTGCGCCTGCATGGCCACCGGCTCCCAGCGGCCCGCGCTCTGGTAATGCGCGAACAGCTCGACCTTCGACGGCTGCATTCCCATCACCTGCGCGGTAATCAACTGGTCGCTGTTGCGCCGCACCACGACATTCCCCGGCCGCACCGCGATGGAGTAGAACGGGTGCGCATCCTTCGGCGGTCCCGTCCACAGCAGCGAAGCGCCGTATCCGAGATAGCCCGGTCCCGCCGCGATCATCCATATCAGCACCAGCAGGCACGCCAGCCCCGCGCCGCCCAGCGCAAACAGCCGGTTGTCCGCAACCAACGAGCGCGGCTCCGCGTGCTCGGTCACGGCCAGCGTATCGGCCGCCAGCAGTTCCAAAAACGGGTGCTCTCCCTTGCGCTCCGCGTCATGGAACGTGGTCAGCCTCTGCTCCAGCTCAGGATTGGCGGCTTCCGCCCTGCGCACGGCGCGCTCGCGCGTCAGCCGCATCAGGGGCAGCGCCAGCCCGAATGCCGCCGCGCACCCCAGCGCCAGCACCAGCGCCAGGCGCGCCCCGGTGATTCCGTGCTCTGGAAACGCGAACCGGTTGAGCAGCAGGACCAGGCCGATGGTGACCACCAGCGCCGTGCCTGCAAAGATCGCCGCGCCGCGCAGCCACGCGCCGAGCCGCAGCCGCTCCTGCACTCGCACGATGTAGGAATTGAGCTCACTCTGCTTGCTCATATTTCCTCCCGCTGCGTGCCCATGTAGCGGCTGGCGAAGGCCGTCTCCGCCAGCGCCACTACCAATGCAAGCAGCATAACGTACCACCACAAACTTACGGAACGATAGCCTTCCTCTTGTGACGAAGCGGCCTCGGCCGGCGCTGAACCGCTGCCCGCGCTTCCGCTCCACAACTTCTGCACATCTGCGGCAATCGGTTGAAGATCCGATTCGCGCCGGTCCGGGTTGACGCCAATCAGCATGTCGCGTCCGTTGGCCAGCCGAACCTGGTAGAACCCGGCATGCTCCAGGCGCAGCGTCTGCGCCGAACGCGACTCCGCCAGCGAGAGCGGCCTGCTGCCCATCCGGGCCGATGACCTCGACGCTCGCCGTCTCTGCCCGCCGTATCGGCCGGCGCGCGCAGCTGCACAAACGAGTCCACCAGCCTCGATCCGCTCAGCGCTTCGCTTCCCGAAAGATAATGCGCCACCCGATCGACGAACGCCACAAACACCGGATGCAGCGGCACGTCGTTGGTGAGGTTCTCCAGCCCCGACGTCAACAGCACGATGTGCCCCTGGCCCGTCTGCTTGTCCAGAACCAGCGGCGTGCCGTCGCTCAGCCGCGCCGCAACCCGTGCGCCTCGCGGATCGACAACCGCCGCATAGAACACCTTGGCCTCGGCCCAGCCTCCGTTATCGCGCCCCGGCTGCGCATCGCGAAGCGCCGGATGTGTGAAGTCCACCTGGCCCACCGTCGCGGCACCGCCGTCGCGCGCATAATCGTGCGCCTCAGTCACCGTGCCGTCCCACACCGGAATCCGCGCATGACGCGCCGCATTCGTGCCCAGCGCGATCAGGACGTTGCCGCCCTTCGCGACATACTGCGCCAGCGCGTGCTCAAAAATCGTGGGCAGCGCCACGCTGTCCGACAGCACCACGAAGGCAAAGCGGGTGGGATCGAAATCGGTGCTCTCCTCCTGGGCCACCGACTGCAGCACAAACGACGACCCGGCCGCCGCGCGCAGCGCCGCGCCGAAATACACCGCCGATCGCGTGTCTCCGCGCGCATGCACAAACAGCACACGTTCCGGATCCGACCGCCGAACCGCGAAGAAACTCGCATCATCGGCCGGCAACGCATCGCCGCCGTCAACCCGAACCTCGCATCGATTGAAGCCGTAGTTCACATCGAGCGGAGCGAAGTCAACCGTCGCGCGCCCGTTGGCCGGCACGTCAACCCTGCGGGTCGCCACCGTCTTGCCGTTCACCACCAGCGAAACACTCTTGCTCGCCGCCGGCGTGCCGAATCCAGCCACGACCGCGCGCACCCGCGAATGCCGCGGGTCTTTGGGATCGGATAGTTCCGCCGGCGCGTCCACGCTTTCGATCGTCCAGTTAGGCGCCGCGGTCCCGCTCGCCACCGGGTGAAGCGCAAGCGTGGCATTCGCGGGCAGCACCAGGTCAGCAAAGTTGGCCGGCATCGCGCTGCGCTGCAGGTCGCTGAAAAAATGAACATCGACGCCCGTGTGGGAACTCTCGGCCAGTGCACGAATCCCCCGTCCCAGTTCGCCGAAACTCGCATGCCCATCGCCGGGCTGGATGCCTTCGAGCGCGGAACGCAACTGCGCCTGGTCTGAAACCGGCTGCGTCAATATTTGAAGTTGGCCGCCCAGCGCCATCACCTGCGCCATCTGCGACGCGGGCTTTGCGGCCAGCGCCGCAAGCGCCTGCTGCTTCGCGTCCGCAAAGCGCGTCCCCGCGCGCATGCTGAACGAGTTGTCGAGCACGATCAGCAGAAGCCGCCCCTTCGCATTCGCCGCCACCCGCCGCACAAAAGGATTGGCAAACGCCAGCACGATGAGCAGCACCAGCGCCGCGCGCAGCGCAAACAGGATCAGGTGCTTGAGGCGATGGTGGCGCGTCGAGCTCTGCAGCCCGCGCTCAAAGAACATGAGCGAGCTCACCGGGCGCGGCACGGCGACGTGGCGGCGCAGCAGGTGCACAAAGATCGGCACGCCCAGCGCAACCAGTCCGCCCAGAAACCATGGCGCCAGAAAGCCCATCAGTTCCGCTCCTTGCGCCGTGCCAGGTACGCGCGCAGCGCGGCATCGAGAGGCTGGTCCGTCACCAGCAGTTGATAATCCATGCCCGCCGCGCGCGTGCGCGATCGCAGTTGCTCAATGTGCGCATCGATCCTGGCCCGATAAGAAGTCTTCGCATATTCAGGAACGACTTCGATCTTCTGCTCGGTTTCGAGATCGACAAGGATCGCGGAGCTCTTCAATACCGGCCTGATCTCCTGCGGATCGAGAATGTGAAACAGCACCACCTCATTGCCGCGAAACCGCAATGGCTCGATGGCACGCACGATGGTTTCCGGATCTTGATAAAAATCCGAAATCACGATCGCAATGCCGCGCCGATGCAGAAGCTCCTGAAAATGGCGCAGAGGTTGCGTGAAGTCGGTGCGCGCATGCGCCTCCGCGCGTTCGAGCGCCGCGAACAGCCGCGCGAGCTGCCCCGGCCGCGTCGATGGCCTCACCACGTCGCGCACCTGTTCATCGAACACAATGATCCCCGCCGCATCGCGCTGGTTGTGAATCGCGAGATAGAACAGCGACGCCGCAACGAAGCGCGCATAATCCATCTTTCTTGGGTGGCCCCGACGTGTACTCCATCGAGTTGCTCGCATCCAGCAGCACCGTGAGCTGGCTGTTGGTCTCGCCGCGATAACGCTTCAGATAGCAGCGCTCCGTGCGCGCGAACAGGTTCCAGTCCACGTGGCGCAGATCGTCTCCCGGCGTGTAGGCGCGGTACTCGGCAAACTCCTGGCTGAAGCCGAAGTCGGGCGACCGGTGCAGTCCCGCAACGAAGCCGTCCACGACCGTCTTCGCCACCAGGTCCAGCGACGAAATCCCCGCCAGCACCGAAGGTTCCAGGAATCGCTGCATCAACTCTCCTTCGGCCTCGGCACGCTGGCCACCAGCCGGTTGAGAACTTCATCCGTATCGATCGAATCCGACTCGGCGTGAAAATTGAGAATCATGCGGTGACGCAGCACCGGAACAATCACCGACGCGACGTCTTCGTACGTCACGTGATAGCGCTTGCGCGACAGCGCCCGCGCCTTGGCGGCGAGCACGATGAACTGCGCCGCGCGAATGCTGCCTCCGTAGTTCACATATTTCCTCACAAAGTCCGGCGCGTTATCGATCGGCCGCGTGGCCCGCACCAGGCCCACGACATACCGCGCCAGCGATTCGGCGATCGGCACCATCCGCACCAGTAGCTGAAAATCGAGCAACTCCTCAGCCGAAGTCACAACCTCGATCTTCGCCACATAATTCACCGTCGTCAGGTCGACCACCTTCAACTCGTCCTCGGCGCTCAGGTAATCCAGCTTCGCATTAAACAAAAAGCGGTCCAGCTGCGCCTCCGGCAGCGGATACGTCCCTTCGAGCTCGATCGGGTTCTGCGTAGCCAACACAAAAAACGGCGCCGGCAATTGATACACGTGCCCCCGCACCGTGCACGAATGTTCCTGCATGGCCTCGAGCAGCGCCGCCTGCGTCTTGGGAGGCGTGCGGTTGATCTCATCGGCCAGAATGATGTTGCCGAAGATCGGCCCCTCGACAAATGTCCACTTGCGATGGCCCGTCGTCAGGTCTTCTTCGATAATGTCGGTGCCCGTGATGTCCGACGGCATCAGGTCGGGCGTGAACTGGATGCGCCGGAATCGCAGTCCCAGCGCGTCCGCCAGCGTGCGCACCATCAGCGTCTTCGCGGTGCCCGGCATGCCCGTCACCAGGCAATGCCCGCCCACAAACAGCGCGATCAGCATCTGCTCCAGCACGTCCTGCTGGCCCACGATCACCTGGCGCACCTGCTTCAGAATGCCCTCGCGCACCGCGTGAAAGCGTTCGATGCGCCGTTGCAGCTCAACTGCGTCCGTGTTCAATTCGGAAACTGAAGCCATTCATTCCCTCTCAGTTCGGCTTGGATGGTTCCTGCAATTCCAGCAACAGCTTCTGCGCCGGACGATAGCCGGGGGCCGTTTCCAGCGCCGCCAGCACGCTCTCCTGCGCCTTGTCCTTTTGTCCCGCCGCAAAATACGCCTGCGCCAGTTTGAATTCCGCCCCCGCCTTGTCCACCGGATTCGAAGCCACCACGGCGTTGTACTCGCGAATGGCGCGGTCGTACTGCTTCTCGGCAAAACAGCAGATCGCCCAGCTTCTGATGCAACTCTTCGTCCTTCACCGGATAGACATAGTTCAACCGCTCCAGCGTTGCCGCGGCTTCATCCGTTGTGCCCCGCGGCCTCCTCGAGCGTCGCCAGGCGCTTGAGCATTGCCGGCATCTGTCCGCCCTCGTGCACATACGCCGTCAGGATCGCCGCTTCGGTCTTCGTATCTCCCTGCGCGTTGGCAGCTTCGGCAATCAATTCGTACGCGCTCGCATCGCCCACATACTCCGGATAAATCGCAACCACCGCCGGCCCCTGGTGCAACACAGCCTGGTACTGCTTCTGCTTCTCCGCCGCGACCAGCGCCTTCAGCTTCTCGCGCCACATGTCGAAGTGCGCGGCCTCGGCGCCATACTTGTGATCGATCCACGCCAGATACTGCTTGTCGAATTCCCCGGCATCCACTCCGAGATCCTGCTCGATCGCCTGCGGCGTGGTTTTCAACTCGGCATAGGAATGCACCATGGCGAGCAGTTTGTCGTCTCCCCACTTCTCCTTCACGAAGTCGCAGATCGTGCCCGCCTGAAAATAAGAGACCAGCACCTGCGTCGGATACTCGGGATAGACGAAGCCGCGATCGAGTTTCGCCACCGGCAGCAGCTTCTTGTCGCGAATAGCCGCCAGCACTTCCGGCGTCGGCTGGTCTCTCCATTCCGGCGAACGCTCGCCTTCTTCATGCACCGCCAGTCCCTCCGTAAACCAGCGCGGCACGCGAAAGTCGGTAGCGGTGAGAATGAAGACGTGGCTCATCTCATGCCACAGCGTCGAGCCCCAGTTGAAGTCGCCCGGCTTGCGCGCCGACGGGCTGTCCATTGCCACCACCAGGCCAAAGCTCACGCCCAGCGCGCCCAGCCCCGGCATGCCCATGGTGCGCACCGCGAAGTCTTCGTGATCGGGATAGACCTCAACCTGCACCGGGCCGGGAAGCTTCATCTTGTACTTCTTCTCGTAAGTGGCAAGGATCGCGTGTAACTCCGCCTGAAAGTACGGCAGCAACAGGGCCGACTCCGTCTTGTTGAGTTTCAGAACGGTCGCGTCGTCGCGGGTAGTTACAAAGTTCTTGTAACTGTCGAGCAGCCGCAGGCTGTTCACCGTCGCGGCATCGCGATAGCCGTTTTCGTAACTCAACTGCAGTTCCTTGTACGGCTCCTGTTCCTGCCCCAGCCGCATCAACTCGATGCCCAGCGCCGAATGCGCCGCCCACAGGCGCGGATCGGCCTCGATCGCTTTGCGGTAGTAAGTGACCGCATCCTGGTAGCGATAGTGCAGCTCCAGTTGATGCGCCACGCGCGCGTACCCCTCGCCGTACTTCGGATTGATCGCCTGAATCTTCGCGAACCACGCATCGGGAGAACGGTTGGCGATCAACTCCAGCGCCGCGTGTGTCGCCATCGCATCCAGCGCATCGCTCTCGAGTGCGATGGCCTTGTCGGCTTCGGCCGCGGCCACTTCCCGATCATCGTTCGCGAGCGCAAGGTCCGCCAGCAGTTCGTGGGCCTCGGCAAGCTTCGGGTCGAGTTCGATGGCCGTCTTCGCATAGACGGCGGCCTTCCCGTTAAAGCTTTCCGCGGACACCGTGGCCAGTCCCACATACGCGGCCGCGTTCTTGTCGTCTTTCTGCAGCGCTTCACGAAACAGATCCGCCGCGTCGCCATCATTAAACCGCTCATGCAGCAGCATGCCCCAGCGCACCTTGTAGAGAGCCGGGCTGTTCGCTGGCTGCGTGGCCAATCGGAATTGTTCGTTGGCCTGCTCCCATTCCTCCAGTCCCCAGAAACCCTCCGCGCGCGTATACGCATCGGCGCTTCGCGTCAGCCCCGTGAAGCAGGCCTTCGCCTCGGCACCATGGCCGTGCTTGCGCATCGCCCAGCAATCCGCGGGCGCGGCGGCATGCGCGGTCGCACCGGCCAGCAGCAGACCCAGCGTCAGCAGAAGAGTCTGGAAGGACGCGCGCTTCATTTGTCCAGTTCCTCCTGCACTTTGGCCAACTCCACCAGCGCCGCGGTCAGCTGTTGCTTGTAGTCCTCCGGCTCCATCGCCGCTTTCTTGTACTTCAGTTCATCGATCTTCTGCTCCAACTCCTCCTTCTTTTCAAGCAGCGCCCGCTTGGCCGGATCGTTATTCGCCTGCGCGCTGGCCCCCAGGCGCACCACCGTGATGTTCGACATCAGAAGCCCCTGTCCGTTTTCCGCCGTTCGTACCGGATCGCCATGGCCGATGTCGTCGAAGACCGCATGCTCCGTGGCCAGCCGCTTCTGCGCGTCGTAAAACGCGGCGGTCTTTTTCGCCGCATACACGAAGGCCTCCATGGCGCTGACCGAATCGCTCTTGTCGGTATCGGCGGAAGAATCCTGCAGCGCTTCGACCCAGTAGCGCGCGAACACCGTCGCATTCTTTTCCGTGCCCGACTTGGTCGCCGCGATCACCGCGCGTCCCGGCCGCTCCAGCGCCGCCACCGACCCTCCGCTCGCGCTGGTCGTGTTCACCACCAGTTGCCGCCGCGCCGCGATGCGGTCGCACATTTGCGCGATCTCCGCCCCTGTCACATCCGGCCCCACGAGGTTGAACTTGTATTCAACGCCGTCAAAGGAGCCGTGGCCGATCAGGATAAGCACAAAATCGTCGTCCGCCTTGGCATCGCTCGCCACCGTGCCCAGCGTCTCGCGCAGCTGCGCTGCCGTGGCTTGCCCTCCCGTCAACGTCACCACGTGCGCCGACTCGCTCGATTCCTTGAACACCTTGTCGAGATCCTTTGCCGCCCCGGTAAAGCGCTGCTCGTAATCCGGTTCTCCTCCCAATCCGGCGACGATCACGTAGTACGTGGCCGCGCTGCGCTCGCAACGCGCACAGGCACAGCACCACCAGCACCAGCGCGCGCTTCATACCACGCCCCACTTTCGCCGCAGCAGCCATTCGCCCGCGGGCAGGCCCACCAGCAGCGCAAACACGATCGGCATGTTCCACAGCTCTTTAGTCGTACGCACCGAGATCCCCGCCTCGGAGTAGGAAATGTCGCGCGGAAGGTCCTTCAGGTCCGCAGGCTTCCAGTAGCGCCCTCCGGTTTGCGCCGCGAGCTGTTCCAGCAGAGCCCGATTCTGTTCGGTATGAAAACTCTCCGCAACTCCGTCTTCGCGTTCGAAGGTCACCACGTCGCGCCCCAGTTCCCTCCTCTCGCCTCCCGCGGATTCCGCCGTGATCTCGGCGAGATAGGCGCCCGGCTTCTCCGCCGTCCAGTCGGCCTGGTAAGTTCCCGGCGATTGCTGCGATGGCGTCAGGTCCAGAAATGCATTCACCCCGTCCGGCCCCATCACGTGCGCAGTCACATGCGCATCCGCAGCCGGCTGAAATTGCCGGTCGCGCACCTGGGCAGTGAACTGAGCTCGCCCCTGGTCCATCAGAACGCGCGCGGGCATGAATGCCGTCACCTGGCCGGGCGTACCGGCCACCAGCCATCGCAAAAGCTGGCGCCAGAAAAGATCATGCGATGGATCGCCCAGCGCTTCGCTCATCTGCCACCGCCAGGTCCCGCCCGTCGCCATCACCGCCGTGCGCCCGTGCCCATAGCTTTGCGTGATGAGCAGCGGCAGCTTGCGCCGTCCGGCATTCATGCTGGCCAGCACCGTGGCTCCCGGCTTGGGCGACCCCGCATCCTCGTAGTCCGCCAGGTAGGTGAGCTTCTTCCACCGCTGAGCATTCTTTTCCGGGTCGTCGAGGAGACGCGTGATAGGCGAGTCCACGCCGGCCGAAGTCAACTCCACGGTCGCCGGATTGCGATGGAAGTTGTTGCGGCCCGCGGGCAGAAATGTGGGCAGCAGTTCGCTCAACGTCGAAGCGCTCCAGCCTCCGTCACTCAACGAAGCCCGCCCGCCCAGAAAAAGAATGCCGCCGCCCCGGCGATCGACATATTCGCGCAGCAGTTCCTGCTGCAGCGGCGTGAAGTATCCCGCGTCGACAGAGCCGATGATGATGCCCGCGTACCCAAACAAATCCTCCGGCCGCACCGGAAACCCATCGGCCAGTTCGTTGGGATCGCCAATCCCCTGCCGATAGATCTTGTTTTCGCTGGTGCGCAGCATCGAGACCACCTGCACCGTGGGATCATCGTCTTCAGCCCGGCGAATGAACTTGAATTCCCAGCGCGGCTCTCCCTCGACATAGAGAATCCGCCGCTTCGTATCGCTCACCAGCAGCGGCCGCGTCATCGCATTGTTGGCCAGGTTCTCTTCGCGATCCATCGGCCGAACCCCGAAGGTGATGCTCTTCGCCCCCGCCGCGCCGGCCGGAAAGAACAGCGGCTCGGCCTGCACGCGTCCATTCGGGCCCAGCGTGATCTCGCGCTCGGCCAGCGTCTTGTCCCCCTCGCGCACCACCAGCGTCGCTTTCTCTCCGGTGTAGCCATGCTGGCTCAGGGTGACAGTCGCCGCCACGCGCGCAGTCGCAACCGCCTTTTCCGCCAGGCTGACGTCTTCGATCTCGACGTCGTGGGCCAGTTCTTCGCGGCCGAAGCCGACCGTATGCACCGGAAGACGGCGATTCCGCAGTTCCTGCAGTGTGTCGGCTCCGATGCCCGATCCGCCCAGCCCCGTTGTGTTTTGCCCGCCATCGGTGAGCAGCACAACCGCCCCCACCGGCAGATCGGACGTCTCCGCGACCAGCTGCTTCAGTCCATCATCCAGGCGGGTGGCGGTTCCCGTGGGCGCAATACCCTTCGTTCCTTCCTGCCGTTTCAATTCGCTGTCGATCCGGTACAGACGCGTCTGAAAGCGCTTCTCAAGCCCGGCCAGCACCCCGCCGTCGAGCGCCGCAATCGCCGCGGCCTCGCGCGTGCGCCCGTCGCTGTCGGCCGTTGCCATGCTGCGCGAATCGTCCACCACCACCGCGATGATGTTCTGCTGCGAATTCAATTCACCGATGGTCATCGCCGGCTGCCACAACAGCACCAGCAGCAGCGCCACCATCGCCGATTGCATCGCCCAGATCACCCATGCCCGCCAGTTGCGCACGCGGGGCGCGGCCTCCCGCAGGCGCCAGCGGATCACGAGCGCCAGCCCTCCCGCGGCCAACGCGATCAGCACCGCCAGCACCCAGGCCGGCCACGGGCTCAGCAGCACGAAGCGCCCCCTGGCGAACACCGGAATCGGATACTTGAAGAGAAACTGAAACATGCACGCCCGACCGTCGTGAAGTCCTGGTAACGAATCTGTTAAAGATTGCTGCGGCCTCTGATGATGCGGGGGCGCTTCAGTGCGTCATGCCGTACAGGATGTAATCGAGCCCCACTCGGAACGCCATCGAAGCAAACGTCTCCGGATAATTCGGATCATCGGCCCACTCCCACGCGTCGCCCAGGTGCATGTTGTGGCAGATGGCGACCATGATGCGCCCCTTATCGTCGCGAATGGCGCGCCACTTGGGCTGATACCCGTCCTTTTCATACGTGCGGCCGGTCCACACGTACTGTTCGCCGGGAATCTGCATCTTGTCGTCGATGTCGTAGAGGGTGTGAAAGATCTCGTCCCCGCTCTGCAGATCCTCAATGGGACGATCGGGCAACACCTGCCGCATCCCGCTGAGAAAATTCTCCCAGTCTTCCGTGCCGTGGAAGTCGTCCACCATCAGGAACCCGCCCTTGAGCAGATACTCCCGCAGCCGCTTGGCCTGGGCGTCACTGAACGTCCACGTCTGCACCTGCACCGCATAAATCCACGGGTAGTTGTAGAGTCTCATCCGTATCCAGCGTTGACTACCTGTTCCGTGGGCCGGCCGTCTATCCGGGTAAGGCGGTGCATGGCAATCAGAAACTGGCGGTCCGCCTTGGGATAGTCGCGCGACCACGCAGGTCCTCCCCAATAGCCGTGGTGGTAGGCTCCCAGGCTCGTCATGCTGGTCGAATACGCCAGCCGCGACCAGTAGAACTCGGACTTCACATTGGAAGGGGTATCGTCGTTGCCGAATCCGAAGTCGGCCGTCCGCTGGAACGCCCACAACCCCGCGCAGCAAGCTGCGGCCACAACCGCCGGCAAGGCCAACTGCGAGAACTTCATGGTGGACCTCCGCGGAGGAATGGGGACGCGAGAGAGTACCCGTGAACGCTTGCCCGTTAGACGGAGCCGCCCTGCACTTGGTTGCAGTCGTTCATCCCGGATCAGGGCCGCTCGTAGGGCCATTTTACGGCAATACCGGAGCGTGAGAGGATGCAGGTAAGCGAGCCGGCCGGGAGGGGCACACGGTGAACAGGCGCAATCTCCTGAGGCTCGGCGGCATGGCGTTGGCCCAGGCCGGGACCACGCGAATCCCGCTTCTGGCCCAGGCGGGCCAGGTCATCGCCCCTTCAGCCGCCCCCGCGCCGGAAGCCAAAGCCGACTACACCCTCCGCATCGGCCCGGTCACCGTCGAGCTCGACCGGTCCCACATCATCTCCACCATCGGCTACAACGGCACCGCCCCCGGCCCCCTCTTGCGCATGCGCGAAGGCAAGCCCGTCACTGTAGAAATCATCAACGACACCGATACGCCGGAGTTCGTCCACTGGCACGGCCTGCTCATCCCTTCCGGCGTCGACGGCACCGAGGAGGAGGGTTCGCCGGTGGTCCCGCCCCATGGCCGCCAGCGCGTCCAGCTCACGCCCACCCCCGCCGGCAGCCGCTGGTACCACTCCCACGCCATGGCCATGGACGACCTCCACAAGGGCGCCTTCACCGGCCAGTTCGGCTTTCTCTATGTCGACCCCGGCAACGATCCCGGCCATTACGACCAGGAACTCTTCCTCGCCCTCCGCGACTGGGAGCCCTTCTTTACCGGCACCATGGACGACGAGGACGACGACACCCACGACGGACCCCTGCTCGAAAAACCGGCAACCATGAACACCGATCCCGACGGCCTCGAGGTCGGCTCCATGACCTACTCCATCAACGACAAGGGGCTCGGCTCCGGCGAACCGATCCGGGTCCGCGAAGGCCAGCGGCTGCTGATCCACTTCCTCAACGCCAGCGCCATTGAAAATCGCCGCATCGCCCTGGCCGGCCACAAAATGAAGGTGATCGCCCTCGACGGCAATCCCGTTCCCACGCCCCAGACCCTCGACTCGATTTTTATCGGCGCCGGCGAGCGCGTCGACGCGATCGTCGAAATGAACCAGCCCGGCGTCTGGATCCTCGGCTCAACCGAGAAGCCCATCCGCGAATCCGGCCTCGGCGTGGTGGTCGAATACGCCGGCCAGCATCGCCCGCCGCAATGGGTCGATCCGCCCAAATCCCGCTGGGACTACACCATCTTCGGCGCCCAGACCTCAACTTCCCCGCAGCCCCAGCAGAACATCGAGCTGATTTTCGAGAAGATTCCCGGCGGCGCGGGCAAGTTCAACCTGTGGCTGGTCAACGGCAAACCCTACCCGCATGAACGCGAATTCGTGCTCCAGCAGGGCACCCGCTACCGGCTCACGATGCGCAACCGCACCGACGACGCCCATCCCATGCACCTGCACCGCCACCTCTGGGAACTGATCGAAATCAACGGCAAAAAGACCGCCGGCATCCTCAAGGACACCGTCGTCGTGCCCTACTTCGGCCGCGCCGTCGTCGACTTCACCGCCGACCAGCCCGGGCTTTCGCTCTTCCACTGCCACATCCAGCAGCACATGGACTACGGCTTCAAAGCCCTCTTCCGCTACGCCTGAAAGTGGGCGCCGCCTCGGCGCAGCAACACACCTCCGGGCACCCTCCCGCTGTGTCGGCACCATTCAAGAGCCATTCGGCCAGTGATTCCACTCCGTCCCAAAAAATCTTCATCGCCTGAGAAATCGGGAGGGTCCATGTCGCTTATTCGGTTGAGTGGCAATTAAGAAAGTGGCCTTGCAGCCACCTGACGCAGAATAGCAAAAGGAGATTCCCCACAATGAAATTGATTCCTTGGCGATGGGCGGCAAAAACCGCGCATTTGCTTTTTTACTCAGCCGCAATCTCAATCCCGGCCTTGGCGCAGCAGGCGCCGCCAAGTGCGGATACGTTCGCCTTCAACTCAACCCCCAAAACCAACTACGGCGCGTGGCCGCAACTGGTCGTAACCCAGGGAGCCACCAGCTTCATACAATTCAATCTCTCCAGCCTTCCGGCAAACGCGACAGTCACGAAGGCAACGCTACGCCTGTACGTCGACGCAGTCAGTACGGCAGGGAGTTTTGACGTCTATGCGGTCGACACTCCCTGGAGCGAAGGAACGCTCAACTTCACCAATTCACCTACGCCGGGCTTGTCGGCCACCGGAAGTAAGGCTACGTCGATTTCCAACGCGAACGCCAACCAGTTTGTCCTGATCGATGTCACCACCCTGGTGCAGGAGTGGTTGAATGGAACGGCAGCCAACAATGGTCTGGCCCTGAAGCTGACCACCAGCGCGGGCAGTTTCTCCTTCGACAGCAAGGAGTCGCCGCTGACAAGCCACGAGCCGGAGTTGGAGATTACGCTTGCCGAGACCGGGCCGCAGGGCCCCGCTGGCCCACAAGGGACCCAGGGACCGGCAGGGCCACAGGGGCCCGCGGGCGCGCAGGGTATCTCCGGGAACCTGGTTCCCGGATCGCCGCTGTACATACAAAACGGCGCCACGACGCAAACCGGAGCCAGCTTCAACATCGACGGCGGCGGCACTGTGGGCGGAACGCTGAGCGGCAGCGCGGTCAACTCCATCAATGGCTACCAGATTGGCGGAGTGCTTCAGTTCAACTTCAATTCCGCGCTCAATAACCTGATGATCGGACCTTCCGCCGGCAATGCTGCCATCACCGGCAGCAGCGTTCAACTGATCGGTGATCACGCTGGATCGAGCCTCACGAGCGGCAATTCCGATGTTTTCATTGGGTCAAACGCGGGGCAAACTACGACTACTGGCAATGGAGACGTTTATATAGGCGAAGTCGCGGGGCAGAACGCGACCACGGCCGCCTACAACACGTTCCTTGGTGCGCAGACCGGGAACGGGACAACCACCGGCTCCAATAACACCTTCACCGGATTCAATGCGGGCCTGTACAACACCACCGGCGCGAATAACACGTTGCTCGGGTCCCAGGCCGGCGTTTGGTCGACTACGGCAAACAACAACACCATCGTCGGTCTCGACGCGGGATTTTACAACACGACCGGAAGCAGCAACCTGTTCCTGGGCGTCAATGGCGGGGCGTTGAACACCACAGGAAGCAACGACATCTATCTTGCGCACGTGGGTGTCGGAGCGGAGAGCAACACCACGCGGATCGGCGGCAGCCAGTCGAATGCTTTTATCGCCGGTATCTACGGCGCCAGTGTTTCATCGGGTCAGCCGGTGTATGTCGATAGCACGGGTCACCTGGGAACCGGCGGCGGATCAAGTCTATCCTCGTTCAATGGCCGCAACGGGGCAATCGTACCGGCTGCGGGAGACTACGGTTTCTCATTGCTATCGGGCACACTGGCGCCGGCCCAACTGGTGGGCACTTACGATCAGCAACTTGCGTTCAGCAATACCGGCAACGTCTATAGCGGGACCGGGCTCAATGTGAGCGGAACCGTGACCGGCGGCCTGGTCAACAGCACCGGCGGATACCAGGTCAACGGCGCCACCATCTTCACTCAGAACGCACTGAACGACACCATCATCGGCCTCGGGGCCGGCAATGCCTCGATCAGCGGCGGTGACAGCCAGTTCATCGGGCGCAGCGCGGGCGCGGCCATCACGTCGGGAAACGCCGATGTATTTCTCGGCGGCGCTGCCGGAGCATTGACCACCACTGGCAACGGCGACGTGTATGTCGGCTGGACAAGCGGCACTTCCGGAACCACCGCGGCCTACAACACGTTTGTGGGTGCGCAGACCGGCTTCAACAACACAACCGGCACCAGCGATCTCTATCTCGGTTTTAACTCCGGAGTCAGCAATGCCAGTGGAAGCAACAATGTCTATCTTGCCAACGGAGGAGTCGACGGCGAGAGCAACACCACGCGCATCGGCGGCGGGCAACAATCGACGTACATCGCCGGCATCTATGGCGTAACTATGGGAAGCGGCGTTCCGGTGTACATCAACTCCAATGGTCAGCTCGGCACGCTCACCTCGTCCCAGAAATACAAGGAGGATATCCGAGACATGGGCGACACCACGAGCGCGCTGATGCAGCTGCGGCCCGTGACCTTCCGCTACAAGGCGGAGTACGACAAGGGCGAACGCAGCCTGCAATACGGGTTGATCGCGGAAGAAGTTGCCAAGGTCTACCCCGACCTGGTCGCTTACAACCCCGATGGGACTCCATACACGGTGCGCTATCAGTACCTGTCGAGCATGCTGTTGAACGAGCTTCAGAAGCAATACACTAGGGCGCAGACTCAGGAGCAGCGCATTGCCGAACTGGAGCAGCGAATCGCGAGGATCGAATCTTTAATGGCGGAACATCGCGCAGATGGCCGCACAGCTGAATCTTCGACGAGAGAAACGGATGCCGTTGCAGTGGCCCCGGGTGGTGCCGGAAAGTAGACAGTCCAGACCGAGATAATCGCCGGGGCGTCCTGCCCCGGCGATTCAATTTCGGCCATGCAGTTTCAACCCTCGCGTGCATCCGTCACCATTGAGAGCAATTCCTTGCTCGCGAGCCGAAGCGCCGGCTTTCTCATCAGCACGCGACGGCGCGGCCTACTTCAAGCGGCGAACGTTCTGTTTGCGTCCAAAATCCTTGTCGAAGGTGATGATTTCGCTGGCTCCAAACTCGAAAGCAACTTCCGCGATCAGGTGATCCGCAAACCCCACACGGCCTTTGCGGGCAGCTTCCAAAGCCCGGCGTGCCAGCCCCGGAGACTCAACGGATACACCGCGCGTCTGCAGCAGACCCTCAATGGTCTCCAGGACTCTTTCTCTCTCCCACCGGCCACGAAGCACCCAGGACAACTCGGCAAGCACAAGGAGAGGCACAAATACGCCTGCCTCCGAACGAGCCTGCGCGAGAGCCGAGCGCGCTTTTGCCGCTTGCGCCGCGTCGTCGTTCAGATACGCCCGCGCCCACACGTTGGTATCGGCCGCGAGCACTACCATTCCCTCCGGGACTTCGCAGCGTTCATTTCATCGAAAGTCATGGCGGTCTGGGCCTTGCTACCTTGATCGGCCATCCTCCACAAGTCTTCCAGCTCATTCAATACCGGCTCGACTGTGACCGGCACCCGGTCCGAGAGGCTGAAGCGGATTTTACTGCCCTTTTGGATACCCAGACGATTCCGCAACTCTTTGGGCAGTGTCACCTGCCCCTTTGAAGTCACCGTGGCTTCAACGGTGGTAGACGGAGTGCGAGCGCTCAAGGGCATAAATTCTCCTTCCTTACATTATAGGATAAATTTCCTTACGAAAGGGCATATTCAGCTATGTCGCGAGCAGATCTTTCCTCGTTCCCCCGGAACACCCCACCCCCTTTCCCCGTATTTCTTATCAATCTGATTAAGAATCTGACGATCGGGGCGTCATCCCTATGAAGAACCAGGAGCGTGGACCCGTGAGCGCCGCCGCCGCAATCATGCCATTCACCGAAACCAGCGACCGGCTCTCGCAGTTGTTCGCCGAACACCATCGCCGCGTTCTGCTCGCCGCGTATCGCATTACCGGGAGCATGGCCGATGCCGAGGATGTCGCGCAGACCGTCTTTCTGCGCCTCGGCCACGGCGAAAGCCTCGACATGAAGAACGCCGCCAGCTACCTGTACCGCGCCGCCATCAACGGCGCTCTCGACCTGCTCCGCAGACGGAAAACAGCGGCCGCCGAACCCATCGAAGCCGCCGCGACCATCGCGTCAGCCGCGCCAGGCGATTCGCCGGAAGCGGAAATTTCCAGCCGCCAGCTCGCCCAACTCCTGCGCCAGGCCATCAGCGAACTCTCCCCGCGCGCCGCGGAAATGTTCACGCTGCGCTACGTGGAAGAGCTGGGAAACCGCGAAATCGCCGCTCTGATGGGCACTTCGCAGGCGGTCGTCGCGGTCACGCTCCATCAATCACGCTCCAGGCTGAAAAAGAGGCTCGCAGAGCTCGAACGGGGGAACCGATGAAACGCCACGAAGAAGAATTGCTGAATCAGGCTCTTGAAGCGGTGCGCACCGACGCGCCCGATCCCGAAGCCATGCACGCTTCCGCTGCCAGGATTTCCGATCGCCTGGGCATCGCGATGAAAGAAGATGTGGCCGTCCATCCCATCCGCAGTTGCAACGACATACGGGAATTGCTGGACGCCTATCGCCACGGCACCCTCCCCGAGGCGCGCTCCCTGCTGGTCAAGGCTCATTTGAGCGACTGCGGCGCCTGCCTGCGTTATTTCCGCCAGGGCGAGCGGGCAGCGAAGCTGGATTGGTCGACGCCGGGCGCCCGCCCCTCGCATCGTCCGTCATCCCCAGACGCTGCGCTGGGCACTCGCTTTTTCCTTCGTTCTGGTGTTGAGCGCCGTCTTCGTTTACAAGGCATACTGGCAGGTCCCGCCCGGCGTCCGCGCTGAAGTGCAATCGATCGACGGCTCGGCCTTCCTGATTTCTCCCTCCGGCGACCGCCAGCTCTCGCGCCGGCTCGACACTGAGCGAGGGCGACCGCCTTCGCACCAACGGCGCATCGCACGCCGTCCTTCGCCTCTCCGACGGTTCCACCGTCGACATCAACGAGCGAACCGCCCTCGAAGTAGGCGCCCGGGGCCGCGACATGACCGTCGCGCTCGATGGCGGCAACGTCATCGTCCAGGCCGCCAAACGCACCTCCGGCCACCTCTATATAAAGACTCCCGACTGCCGCGTCGCCGTCACCGGGACCGTGTTCTCGGTCAATTCGGGAATCAAGGGCTCGCGGGTCGCCGTCCTTCAGGGAGCGGTCCAGGTTTCGCACTCCGGCATCAACTCCATGCTCCATCCCGGCGATCAGATGACGACCAGCGACAACCTGGCGCCGGCGCCGCTTGAAGAGCAGTTCTCCTGGAGCCCCGATCGCGAGAAGTACGTGGGACTCCTGGCCGAGTTGGCCATGGTCGAGCATCGCATCGGCCAGATTCCCTTCCCCCAGCCGCGCTACTCGAGCGACCTGCTGCCCCGCGTGCCCGCCGACACGCTGCTCTACATCAGCATTCCCAATCTCGGTGAATTCCTCACCCAGGCCAACCAGATCTTCCACGACCAGATGAGCCAGAGCCCCGCCCTGCAGCAGTGGGCGAACCAGGGCCACAACAACTCGGCGGAAGTCGATGCGCTGGTCGGAAAGATTCACGACATCAGCCAATACCTCGGCGACGAAGCGGTCGTGGTAGGCGTCCACCAGGCCGATCATCCCGGTTTCGCGGTTCTTGCCGACGTGGAAAAAAGCGGCCTCGCCGATCTGCTTAAAACGCAGGCGGCCGATCCCGATGTGCATGGCGAGTTGACCGTGTTGGATGAGCAGTCCCTGGCCGCCAGCGACAGCGCCGGCCAACAACGGCCACGCGGCCTACGCTCTCGTCCGCCCCCATGAGGTCGTATTCTCCAACGACATCGCCCTCCTCAAGCAGTTGAACGCGCAGTTGAACGCCGGCGCCAGCGGATTCGCCGCGTCCGACTTCGGCACCCAGATTGCCGCCGCCTACGATCGCGGCGCGGGCATCATCCTGGCCGCCGATCTCCACGAAATGATGGCCAACTCCTCCATGCACATGCGGATCCGGCCCACATCCCAGGGCACGCTTCAAAACAGCGGGATCGAGGAAGTCCGCTACCTGATCGCCGAGCATCGCGAAACCAACGGCATGCCGCAGAACCACCTCAACCTGCAGTTCTCCGGAGCCCGCGAGCGTGTGGCTTCATGGCTCGGCGCTCCCGCGCCCATGGGCTCGCTCGATTTCGTGAGTCCCAATGCCTCCATAGCCGTCGCGGTGCTTTCGAAAGATCCCAAGTCCATCGCCGACGACCTCATTGCCATGACCGCGAACAGCGGAGGCAATTCGGGCCTCGACGAAGCGGATCAAAAACTCCAGATCAGCGTTCGCGACGACCTGATGGCCAACCTCGGTGGGGAGTTTCTCCTCTCCCTCGACGGCCCCGTTCTTCCCATGCCTTCGTGGAAAGCCGTGATCGAAGTCAACAACGCGTCTCAGCTTCAAAACACCCTCGAACGCCTGGTGCAGACCGTCAACAATCAACCCCAGGGACCAAATTCCCACCAGGCCGCCATCGACCCCAGCGACGTCAACGGCCAGCGCTTCTACGCCATCCGTGATGTCACATCGGGAACCGTGGTCGCCAACTACACCTTCTCCGGCGGCTTCATGATCGTTGCGCCCACGCGCGCTCTGCTCCTCGAAGCGCTGCAAATCCACGCCAGCGGCAACTCGCTCGGCCGCTCGGCCTCTTTCCGGGCTCTGCTGCCCAAGGATGAGAACGAGAACTACTCCGCCGTGGCCTACCAGAACCTGAGCCCGGTGCTCAATCCGCTGCTCTCCCAGTTCAGCGGCGAGTCCGCGGATGCGATCCGCAAGCTGGCCGCCGATTCAAGGCCCACCGCGATCTGCGCATGGGGCAAGGAAAACCGCATCGAAGCCGCCAGCGACAGCCGCCTCTTCGGTTTCGACTTCCTTACCATCGCATCTCTGCTCGATTCCCGGAACAAGTTAGCCGGCGAACTCGTAAGGAAATAGCATGGGCATTAACCACCCCAACGACGAGACTCTTCACCACAAGGACCCGCCCGCGGGGACCACGGTCTCGTCGTCGGGGACCCCGGTCATCGATCTAGACCGGTTGGAAGTGCGCCTCGGCGGCCGGACCGTCCTCGACGGTCTGACCGGCGAGTTGCGCGGCAACGCCATCGGTCTTCTCGGCCCCAACGGCGCCGGAAAATCGACCCTGATCAATACCCTGCTCGGGTTCCATGTGCCCTCCCGTGGAACCGCCCGCGTATTCGGCATGGATGCGGTACGCGACCGCGCCCGCATCCGCCAGTCGATCGGCTACATGCCCGAGAACGACTCCTTCATCGGCAACATGAGCGGCGTGCATTTTGTCCGTTACATGGCCGAGCTCTCCGGCCTGCCTTCGAGCGAAGCCCTCGAACGCGCCCATGAAGCGCTCTTTTATGTCGGCCTCGGCGAAGTACGCTATCGCAAGGTCAGCACCTACTCGCTGGGCATGAAGCAGCTCGTCAAGCTGGCCCAGGCCCTCGCCCACGGTCCGCGCCTGCTCATTCTCGACGAGCCCACCAACGGTCTCGACCCCATGGCCCGCCAGCGCATGATCCAGACCATCCAGGAGATTCGCAAAGAAGGCAGCATCCGCATGCTCATCTCCTCCCACCTGCTGCGCGATATCGACGAAACCTGCGACGAGGCCCTCATCCTCAAGAACGGACGCATCGCCGCTCTCTGCAACATCGAGGAAGAACGCCGCTCGCATCGCAACTTCATCGAGCTCGAAACCGTCGGCGCCGCGGACAGCCTCGCGGAAAAAATGCGCGAACTGGGCTGCGAATGCGCCTGCTTCCCCGGCGGCCGCGTCAAGATCGTCATGCCCGACCAGATCGAAGCCCGCGATCTCTACACCGTGGCCGCCGGCCAGGGCGTTCAGATCCGCCGCATGCACCAGCGCCGCGATTCGCTCGAAGACATCTTCCTGCGCGCGATGGACAACGCCACGGAAAGCGAGACAAAGAGGGAGGAGCAACTTGTCGGTCTATAAGCACGATTACCGGGCCTACACCGGCAGAGTGACCCCGCTCTGGACGCGCATCCTCGTGCTCGCGCGCTATGGCCTCGCCGAAGTGTGGTCGTCCAAGATCACCATCGGCCTGTTCACGCTCTCATTCCTTCCCACCTTCGTCTTCATCATCCTCATCTATCTCGCCAACAACCCCATCGCGCGCGCCCTCATCCTGCACGGAAATGATGCGAGAGACCTCAGCATTAACTCCATGTTCTTTCTTGTCGTTCTCGAAATCCAATGCTGGGCCGCATTGGTCATCACCGCGTGGATCGCGCCCCGCCTGATCACCTTCGACCTCGCCGATAACGCCCTGCCCATCCTGCTCAGTCATCCCATCTCGCGCTTCGGCTACGTTCTGGGCAAGTTCGCCGCGCTGTTCGGCTCCTTGTCTCTCGTCACATGGGTTCCGTGCCTGCTGCTCTTCGTCTACCAGGGCTATTCCTCCGCGCAGCCTTGGGCCGCCGCCAATATTCAAATCGCATCCGGCCTTCTGTTCGGCTCCATCCTCTGGATCCTCATGTTGTCGATCCTCGGCCTGGCCCTCTCGTCCTGGGTCAAGTGGAGAGCCGTGGCCACCGGCATCATCTTCGCCGCCGTGTTTGTCCCCTCCGGCGTGGGCGGCATTATCACCGGCGTGCTGAGAACCAAGTGGGGCTTCCTGCTCAACATGCCCTTCGTCATGACCCAGCTCTGGCGCCGCATGCTCGGCGCGCCCGAGTTGATGTGGCGTGACGAAACCATCCCCACGGCGGCCATCGTGATCATGCTCTTGCTCGTCTGCCTGCTCTGTGCGGCGATGTTGAACGCGCGCATCCGGGCGCGTGAAGTGGTGCGGGGATAAGCCATGAACAATCTGACCGATCGGATCATCTTCGACAACGTGTCCAAGTTCTACGGCGAAGTCCTGGGCGTCAATCGCATCTCGCTCAGCATTCCCCCCGGCGTCACCACCCTCGTCGGCCCCAACGGCTCCGGCAAAACCACGCTCATGAACCTGATGACCGGGCTGGTTCAGCCTTCCAAGGGCTCTGTCTCGGTTCTCGGCCTCACCCCCGGCCATGCCACCGAATTCTTCCGCGAAGTGGGCTATTGCACCCAGTTCGATTCCTTCCCCCGCGGGCTGACTGGGTGGGAATTCCTCATGGACAGCCTCATGCTCCACGGCATGCATCCCGCCGATGCATTCAAGCTCGCGCAGGAAGCTCTCGAGCGCGTCCGCCTCGGTGACGCCGCCGTCCGCAAGATCGCCGGCTACAGCAAAGGCATGCGCCAGAAGATTCGCCTCGCCCAGGCCATCGCCCACCGTCCCCGCGTGCTGGTTCTCGATGAGCCCCTCAACGGCCTCGATCCCATGGCGCGCGCCGAATCCCTTGCGTTGTTCGAGGAACTTGGCCGCCAGGGCATGCACCTCGTCATCTCCAGCCACATCCTCGATGAAGTCGACCGCATCTCCGATCGCGTTGTGCTCATCACCGGCGGCTACCTCATCGCCGAAGGCAACATCCACCAGGTGCGCAAGGAAGTGCGCGACAAGCCCATGCAGGTCCTCATCCGCTGCGACAAGCCGGAGTTGCTGGCTTCCCGGATGTTTGAAGTCAATCATTGCGTCGAAGCCCGGCTGCACGTGGACGGACACGGCGTCTTCCTCCGCACCGGCGACATCGACCAGTTCTACACCCTGCTCAACGGCATCGCGGTCGAAGGGCTGGTCAAAATTGAAACCGTTGCTCCCGCCGACGACGACGCCTATTCCATCTATCAATACCTGATCGGTTCCGAAGGAGGCACGACGCGATGATCGACCAACTCAGAGCGTTCCTTCACCTCCTGGCGCAGCAGCCGTGGAGCCTGTACTGGGTGCAGGCGCGACGCGTGGCCCGCATTGAAGTGCGCCGCAATCTGCTCTCCTGGAAAGCGGCCTGGATTTACTTCCTCGCCTTCTGCCCCACCGTCATTCTCCTCATTCACACGCTGTTCGCCCGCCACCCGCAGTACGCAGATGGCCGAAGATACCCAGGTGCTGGCCGGGATCGTCCAGTTCTACTATCTCCGCCTGGCAGTCTTCTTCGGATGCCTGGGAATTTTCTCGCGCCTCATTCGCGGCGAGATGATCGAGCGCAGCCTCCATTTCTATCTGCTCTCGCCGGTGCGCCGCGAGGTTCTGCTCCTGGCCAAATTCGCCGCCGGGTCCATCAGCGCCGTGATCCTGTTTGGCAGCGCCATCCTCGCCGACTTCGCGCTCGTCTATGTCGCCTTCGGTCCGGCCGGGCAGGACTACGTCTTCAACGGCGCCGGCGCAGGAGAACTGCAAGCCTATCTCGCCATCGTGGTCCTTGCCTGCCTGGGATACGGAGCGGTCTTTCTTCTTCTCAGCATGATGTTCCGCAATCCCACCCCCGCCGCCCTGCATCGTCTTCGGCTGGGAAGCGATCAACCCGGTCATGCCTTCGCTTCTGCAGAAGATCAGCGTGGCTTCCTACCTGCGCCACCTCATGCCCATCACCATTCCCGGCGACGGCATCTTCGCGCTCCTCACCGTCGAGACCGAACCAGTCTCCGGCTGGATTGCCGCTCTCGGCCTCTTGCTCTTGATCGCCGTCGTGCTGACTTATTCCTGCTTCCGCATTCGCAAACTCGAGATCCGCTACACCACCGAGTAAAAATCAGGCTGCGGGAAATACCTGGGTGCCCCAGAGCCTGCCCTGAGCGAAGTCGAGGGTCTCGATTTTGAGACCTGGGATATCCGAATTCTAGGTGCCCCACCTTCACGACGTTTTTGTCGCTAAGCTGGGAACGGGCGCGTCCGGCCGTTTACGACACCCCGGCTGGTTGTGTTGTAGAATCCCTCCTACCGCGCATCTGCGTCCACGCAGCCATACTCCATCCGCTGTCGTCATCGCACCGGCAAACGTCTGCATTCCCCAGGAGATTCACATGAGCGAGATCGGGTTTTCAATCGAGGCCGACTCCGAAGTCATCCAGCAAGCGCAGAAGCTGGCTCAGGACCTCGGCGGAGAGACAGAATCGCCAACCGCCGCGAGCGCCGCGGGGCCCCTGCACAGTCCGCTGCAGGGAACCCTCATCCACGATCTTCTCGTGGCCTTCTACCTCTTTAAGACCGCCGGCGCGGCCGTCGATTTCATTGAGAAGCTGCGAAAGCTGACCGGCGCCCACGCAAAATCCATCGCCGTGGTTTCTCCGCAAGGGGAGCGGCGCTCCCTCGAGTCCTTGGTCGCAGTAACCACCGATACAATCTCCGCGATCGGGCGCCTGCCGGATTGATGCGGCGTGATCGCATTCGTCACCTTCGATACTGCGACCGTCGCCGTGTGGCGGGACGTGTCGCTATTGAAAAATCATCCCGATCGGGATCTCTTGCTCCAAACCCTCGATACCGCCTTCCACGGCAGTGGAGACGATGTCCAAAAAATCGTGCAGTCAACGCTCCCTCCCACGCGCTTGACTTGCCTGGACATCGCCGGCGCCGTGTGGCACGAAAAAAGACACTACGTCGATGTCATGCTCACCAACTATGGCGCCTTCAAGAGGCGCATGTTCTTCCAGCTGTTCCCCCTGATCTCTCCCTGCGTTGAAGAGGCCAAAAAAGCGGGAGAGATCGTCCTGCCGCTCGACGTTTACGCCAGCCCCATCGCCCGCCGCTTTCTGGGCATCAAGAGCAGCGGTCCCGCCCTCGATGAAGCCGCGCGCATGATTGCCCGGCGCAAGAAATTCCTGACCGAGGAAAACTTCATCTTTCCCGAGTTGGGACGCGCTGTCGGCGGCGACGCCATTCTCGAAGCCCTGGGCGCCATGTGCGAAGACCTCAATCTGCACACCATCTTCGGAACACAGGAATTCGAGCAGTGGCTGGTCGCCCGGAATTATGGTTGGCGCAGCAATCCCAGGTACGACCTGAGCCGGATCATGCCTCCGGAATTGATGCCGCTTCTGCCAGGCGGCAAAGCCGTGAACATCCAGCTCGTCACCGCCATCATGTACGCCGCGCTCATGGGACGGGTTTGGGGCCGCACCGATGATCCGACGGTCAGGATGTCCACGGGCCGGCCATCGATCCGCCTCGCCACGCTGGTTCAGGAGTTTCAGTCGCACGGGGACCTCAAGCTCGACACCCAGCGACGCTTGGTCTCTCGTCAATGATGCATGCAAGCGCATCTGGGGGCTTTCTGCAATCGAGGAGTTGGAGCGCGATTGCGAATCCGAAGAAGAGTTTGTCCGTTGGCTGGGGAACGAATCGCCCACCGGTTCCCTCGCCAACGATATCTTCCAGGTGCGGTTGAAGCTGGTCGATCTCTTCAAGAAGGCCCCCTCGTTGTTTCTGCTCATGGGCCAAAGCGCCAACTTCCTGTTGGCCCGCATCGCGCCTCCCTTGATCGAATACGATGCCACTGGACCGGCTGAGCCCCGGCACCCGCGGCACATGTATCGCGGCTCGTCCGATCTCTGCCCCGGTGGATTTACCTGGGCCAGGGCGTGCGAGGATTACGCCGATGATTTCATGGCCGTAAACAGCCACCTCGTGCCTCTCGCCCGGCTCATGCTCAACGGTCAGCGCGAAGAAATGCGTGCCGGCGGAGAGTTGATGCTGGCCGAATCCACAATGCGTCAAACCGGAATCAATGTGCGCTATGCCGCTTCGCACGCCGCAATCAAAGCGAAGTGGGCTTTCGCCTCTGAGGGATATGTCAGCTCGCGACTGTCGTCATGGCTTGCCGAATGCACCGTGCCCCATTCATTGCGCCGTCGTTCAGACGGCGCTAGAGTGGATCGCGACAACGAATTCACCTCCACTGACCCCACCCCAAATCTCCGACCATCGCCCGGTTTGCTACGATTGATCGCCGGAGGCGAAATGAAAACCTTATCACGCCGCGATCTGATCAAAACCAGCCTGCTCGCGCCCGCCGCCGTGGCCGCGGCGCAGATGGGCCCGTTGACTTCGGCCATCGAAGCATCCGTCCCGGAGCCGAGTCCGCAGGCAGCGGCAGCCACGCCCGAGTCTCCCAATCCCGCCCCCGGCCGCGAGCGCCTCCTCCTCGACTTCGGCTGGCGTTTTCACTTCGGCCACGCCGACGATCCCGCCCGCGACTTCGGATTCGGCAGCGGCCGCACCGGCAATTTCCAGAAGACCGGCAGCTTCCTTCCCGCCGGCAACATCGCCTTCGACGACAGCGAATGGCGGCCACTCGATCTTCCCCACGACTGGGCCATCGAGCTGCCCTTCGAAAACGATCCCGCGCTTTCGAGCAAAGGCTACTACCCGCTCGGCCGCACCTATCCCGCCACCAGTGTCGGCTGGTATCGCCGCGTGTTCGAGCTTTCCGCCTCCGACGCCGGCAAGCGCATCACCATCGAATTCGACGGCTCCTATCGCGAAACCATGGTCGTCTTCAACGGCTTCTACATCGGCCGCCACAGCGGAGGATACGATCCGTTCTCCTTCGACGTAACCGACTTCGCCAATCCCGGCGGCCGCAACGTCCTGCTCGTCCGCGTCGACGCCACCATGAGCGATGGCTGGTTCTACGAAGGCGCCGGCATCTACCGCCACGTTTGGCTCGTCAAAACCCATCCCGTGCACGTGAAGCAATGGGGCACGTTCGTCACCGCCGAAGTCCGATCGGGCGACGCCCCCCTCTCCATTCGCACCGATGTCATCAATCACGCCAAGTCCGCCCAGAACGCGCGCGTTGTCTCGACGATCCTCGATCCCTCCGGCAAACCCGTCGGAAAAACGGTCACCGAGACAACGTCAATCCCCGAACGAAACGAGCACACGTTCGAGCAGAAGATCGTCGTCAACCGCCCGCAGCTCTGGTCCCTCGAAGAGCGAAACCTCTACAAGCTCGTCACCGAAGTTCAGGTAGGCCGGCGAGCATCGTCGATCGCTATGAAACCCCCTTCGGCATCCGCACCATCAAGTTCGACGCCGAGAAAGGCTTCTTCCTCAACGGCAAGCCGGTCAAGCTCAAGGGCACCTGCAATCACCAGGACCACGCCGGAGTCGGCGCCGCCCTGCCCGACGCCATCCAGTACTACCGCATCCGCAAGCTGCAGGAGATGGGCTGCAACTCCCTGCGCACCTCGCACAACCCGCCCACAGCCGAGTTACTCGACGCCTGCGACCAGCTCGGCATGCTGGTCTTCGACGAGACGCGCATGATGTCGTCCAACCCCGAAGGCCTGAACCAGTTCGCCGACCTCGTCCGCCGCGATCGCAATCATCCCAGCGTCTTCATGTGGTCCATGGGCAACGAAGAAGGCCAGGCCAACACCGAAAAGGGCCTGCACATCCTCACCGCCATGAAAGCCGTCGCCGCCGAGCACGATGGTTCGCGCCCGGTGTCGATCGCGCCCATCCGCGCCATCGGCGTGGGCGGCCTGGTTGAATGCGATGTCATGGGCTACAACTACATGGACCCCGGCGCCGAGGCCTACCACAAAGAGCATCCCGACAAGCCCGTCATCGGCACCGAGACCGTGAGCGCCGTCGGCACCCGCGGCATCTACGTCACCGACGCCTCCAAAGGCTACGTCGGCTCCTACGATCCCTACACCACCACCGGCCGCGCTTCCGCCGAGGGCTGGTGGAGCTTCTGCAACTCGCGTCCGTGGCTCTCCGGCGGCTTCGTGTGGACCGGCTTCGACTATCGCGGCGAGCCCTCGCCCAACGAATGGCCCAACATCAGCTCCCAATACGGCATCATCGACATGTGCGGCTTTCCCAAGGACACCTTCTTCTACTACCAGTCCTGGTGGACCGATAAGCCCGTCCTGCACCTCTTTCCCCACTGGAACTGGCCGGAACTTCGAAGGCAAGGAAATCGCGGTGTGGGTCTATTCCAACCTCGAAAAAGTCGAGTTGTTCCTCAACGGCCAGAGCCTCGGCACGAAGGAAGTGAAGAAGGATTCGCACCTCGCCTGGAACGTCCCATACGCACCCGGCGCGATCGAAGCCCGCGGCTACAAGGGCGACAAAGTCGTGCTGACCGCCAAACGCGAAACCACCGGCCCCGCCGCCAAACTCATCATGACCGCCGACCGTTCCCAAATCTCAGCCGACGGAGAAGACGTAGCCATGTTCGCGGTCGAAGTCCGCGATGCCCAGGACCGCATCGTCCCCATCACCGACAACGTCGTCGAGTTCAAGGTCTCCGGCGCAGGCAAGCTGATCGGCACAGGCAATGGCGACCCCACCAATCAGGAACCCGACAAGGGCACCGCACGCAAAGCCTTCTGCGGTCTCTGCATGGCCGTCGTCCAGTCCACCAAAGCAGCCGGCAATATCACCGTCGAGGCAAGCTCTCCCGGTCTCACCTCATCGAGCGTCACCGTCGCCGCCAACTCCGTCACGCTCCGTCCCCAGGCCGCGGTCTGGGAACGCGAAGTGCCCACCGGCTCGGGTGTTACCGGGCTGTGGCGGCCCATGCCCGCGTCCGGCCGCTCCAACCGCCTCACCGCTCTCGCTGGCGACGTCAATTCGCTGTTCACGCTTCGCCAGGCCGGCGGCGATCTCACCGGAAACGTCGAGGGCGCCGGCACCGGCGGCTTCTTCGGCGGCAGCGACGTGCCCGCACCGCTTAGCCGACGGCAAAGTGGACGGCGACCACGTCTCCTTCAAGGTCGGCAACAGCACCTACACCGGAACCATCCACGCCGACCGCATGGAGTTGGAGCGAACCACCGATGCCGCCATGCAGATGCCGCATACGGCCGAGCCAACCGGCCCGCGCCCGGCCGTGGGACCTCCGCCCGATGGATCGGACCCTTCGCGCAATCCTTCCATGCGCCTTCCGCCAGTCATCCCAGTGGTCCTGCATCGTGTGCAGCGCTGACGGCATGGCGGCGTTTGGCCCGACAATCGAAGAATGATGACGCCTGCGCCTATCGCGATCCATCCTCGATGCAGGCCCGGACCCGCGTCATCGATGCGTAAAGCCCGGCGCGCCGCCGCCCTCTGCATCGCCTTGCTCTGTCTGCACGCCGGCCTGCCCTCACACCCGCAGTCCGCGCGAAAGTCCGCCCGCGCCCCCCGAAGCCAAACCCGACAGCCCCTACCCCCAACTGGTCGACATCACCGCTTCCACCGGCATCACCTTCGAGCATCTGTCGAGCCCTGAACAGAAGTACATCGTCGAATCGATGAGCGGCGGCGTGGCCCTCATCGACTTTGACCGCGATGGCTGGCCCGACATCTACTTCACCAACGCCCAAAGCGTGGAGATGGCGCAGGCCGGCCAGAAAGCGCGCAGCGCGCTCTACCGCAACAATCACGACGGCACATTTACCGACGTGACTGACAAGGCCGGCGTGGGTTATCCCTGCTGGGCTCAGGGAGCAGTAGTGGGCGACTACAACAACGACGGCTGGCCCGATCTTCTCGTCACCTGTTTTGGCGGCGTGGTGTTGTATCGCAACAATGGCGACGGCACCTTTACCGACGTGACCAAAGCCGCCGGCCTCTCCGCCGACAACCAGTGGGCCACCGGCGCTGCCTTCGGCGACTACGACGGCGACGGCTGGGCCGACCTGTTCGTTTCCCATTACGTCGACTTCCACCTCGACAACATGGCCGCCTTCGGCTCCAAAGACACCTGCAAGTACGAAGGAATCGAGGTCCAGTGCGGTCCGCGCGGCCTCAAAGGCGCACCCGACTCTCTCTACCACAACAACCGCGACGGAACCTTTACCGATGTCTCGAACAAATCCGGCGTCTCCGATCCGGAACAGCGCTACGGCCTCACCGCCGTCTGGTCTGACTTCGACAACGACGGCAAGCTCGATCTCTTTGTGACCAACGACGGCCAGCCCAACTATCTCTACAAGGGCGACGGCACCGGCCGCTTCACCGATGCCGGCTTCACCTCCGGCGTGGCCTACAACCAAAACGGCCAGGCGCAGGCCAACATGGGCCTCGCCTTGGGCGACTACCTCCACACCGGCCGCTTTTCGGTTTTCATTTCCCACTTCGACAACGAATATGCCGCCCTCTACCGCAACGAAGGCGCAATGAACTTCGCCGAAGTCTCGGTCGCTTCCGGCGTTGCCAAGGCCTCCCGCGGCTATGTCGGCTGGGGCGACGCCTTCGTCGATTTCGCCAACCAGGGCTGGCCCGACATCTTCCTGGTCAACGGCCACGTCTATCCCCAGGTCGACACCGTGCCCACCGGCCCCCGCTATCGCGAACCCATGGTCCTGCTCGAGAACCAGCGCGACGGCACATTCAAGGACATCAGCAAAGAAGCAGGCCCGGCCATCCAGATCCCGCGCGTAAGCCGCGGAATGGCCATCGGCGACCTGTTCAACGACGGCCAACTTGAAGCCGTGGTCGAGAACCTCGTCGGCCGGCCCACAATCCTGCGCCCCAAGGGCGAAGCGCGCCATCACTGGATCAGCGTCCAGCTCGAGGGCGTCAGGAGCAACCGCCTGGCCCTCAACGCTCGTGTACGCGCCACCGCCGGCCATCTGGTCCAGCTCGACGAAGTGCGGAGCGGAGGAAGCTATCTCTCCCAGAGCGATTTACGCATCCACTTCGGTCTCGGCGACCACCCCAGGGTGGACAAACTTGAGGTCCTCTGGCCGGACGGCAAGGTCGAGTCAATCCCCAACCTGGCCGCCGACCGTTACTACACCATCCGGGAAGGTGCCGGCGTGGTCAGGACGGACGACCCGAAACCCGACAACCCATCCCGCCCCTGATCTAGCCCGCCCTTACTCCCCTGTAAATCCGTCCCGGAAATCGGTTACCTGATCCCTCTCCAATCCCCCCTGTATGCCGTCCAACCGTCAGCTTAAACGTATAAGTAAAGGGATTTTTTAGTATGTAAACGTGAACATCGGCCAGCCAAAAAATGACCCCTCTTCTTCGCATTGACAACCCTTGTCTCGCGGAGTAAGAATTTCCCCGCCAAGTAAACGCTTGCTGGAGAGGCCCTGCTGACCCTGATTCGCAAAAAGCAGACCACCCCGCAATCCGCCAATTGGCCTGACCCGCATCTGGCATGCAACTGAGATCAATCTGAACCACCCCGGGTGGTCTGCCCGCAGTCGACTGTAAGACAGCCTTCAGCGCTGCTGTCGACTTGAGCACCCGGCCCATAGGAATCGACCCATCGGTACGTGAGTACGCCCCAGATACGAGTTGGATATCGCTCGCTCAGCGAGAAACCGTTCCTTCAGGAGGCACTCCATGAAACAATCCACTCTTCCGGCGTCGCCGCGAGCCAGCACGCGCACCTGGAGTTGGACCCCAAGACACGTCTGGGCGCTCTCGATCGCCCTCGCCGCCATGCTCTTCCTTCTAGCCCCGCGCGCCGGGGCACAGGACAACGCCACCATCAACGGAACGGTCACCGATTCCAGTGGAGCCCTCGTTCCCAACGCTCAGATCTCCCTCAAGAACCAGGCCACAAACACGATCAGAGAAGCAGTCTCCAACAGCGCGGGAGCCTATCGGTTCGCCAACGTCGGCGTCGGCAACTATACGCTGGCGATCACGGCCCAGGGCTTCCAGACCTACTCCATGACCAACATCGTCGTGAATGTCGCCCAGTCCCTGGAAGAAAATATCTCCCTCGCGGTAGGAACCCAGGCGCAGACCGTGACCGTCGCAGCAAACGCCTTGCAGGTGCAGACTGAGACCAGCGAAGTAAGCACCCTGATCAGCGGCCAGCAGGTCGAGCAGCTTGCCACCAACGGCCGCAACGTGACTTCCCTCGCCGCCCTCGGCCTCGGCGTCTCCAACAACCTTCCCCCCTTCGGCGGCGTGAATGCGTTGACCTCCGCCAACGGCATCAGCTTCAACGGCACCCGAACCACCCACAACGTCTATCTCATCGATGGCGGCGAGCAGAACGACCGCGGCTGCGGCGGCTGCTTTATGAACCTGCCCTCGCAGGACGCCATCTCCGAGTTCCAGACCCTCGACAGCAATTACAGTCCCGACTACGGCATCGGCTCCGGCGGCACCATCACCATGGTGCTCAAGTCCGGTACGCAGCACTACCACGGAGAGCTCTACTACTTCAATCGCAACACCGCCTACAACGCCAACGATTACTTCCTCAATGCCAGCGGAAAGCCGCGTTCGAAGTTCCAGTTGAACCTGCCCGGCGGCAACATCGGTGGCCCTCTGTGGATTCCTCACGTCTACAACGAATCAAAGACCAAGACCTTCTTCTTCTGGAATGAAGAATGGCGGCGGCTCATCCAGGGCAGCGCGCCCTCCGTCCAGAACGCCATCCTCGCCGACAACTTCCCCACCGCTGGCCAAAGCCTGGCATATACACCGCCCAAGGGAGTGGCTCCCACCGTTCCGTTAACCACCGATCCCGCCAAGCTGGCCCTCTACGCCGCGGATGGATTGACGGCCGGGCAGCCGTTTCCCGGCAACGTGATCCCGGCCAACCTCATCGACCAGAACGCCGTCCTCCAACTCAACGCCGGCACCTTCCCCAAGCCCAACTTCAACAACGGCACCCAGTACATCTCGTCCATCCCTCAGCCCACCAACGTCCGTGAAGATATCGTCCGCATCGATCACAACTTCAACAGCAAATATCAGCTCATGGGTCACTATCTCCACGACACCCTGGATCAGGAGTACTTTCCTCCGCTGTGGGGCGACAGCACCTATCCAACGGTCGGCACCATCATGAGCAATCCCTCGTACTCTGCGGTGATCAAACTCACCCAGACCTACACCCCCAACCTGCTCAACGAAACCGCGTTCCTCTACGCCGGAAACAAGATCACCCTCACTCCCACCGACGGCCCGGGCGGTACCTTTGTGCAGCCCGCGGGGTGGAGCGCCACCAGCTTCTTCCCCAATGCCAACAACCTCATGAGCCGCATGCCCGAAGTCCAGCTGCAGGGTTCGCCGATCCAGGTGACCTGGAGCCCAAGCTACTATCCCTGGAAGAATGGATACGAAGGATTCCAGTACCGCGACGACCTCTCCTGGACCAAGGGACGCCATCAGTTCAAGTTCGGCGGGAGCTGGCTGCACACCTACAAGAACCAGCAGCTGCAGTACAACACCAATGGCGTCGTGTCGTTCAACTCCAGCCAGTTCTCCGGCGATTCGTATGTCAACTTCCTGCTCGGGGATGCCACCGCCTACTCGCAGTTGGAGTTTCTGTATGGCAAGCACTGGGTCAACAACAACTACAGCGGTTACGGGAACGACAACTGGCACGTCACTCCCCGCTTGACGCTCAACCTCGGCCTTCGCTACGACGGGCTGCCGCACGCATTCGAGCGTTACGACAAGTTCGCGAACTTCGTGCCCGCGTTATACGACACCTCGCTTGGCAATCCGGTCAAGACCGACGGCACGCTCGACCCCGCCGCCCTCTCCACCTTCCCCGGCACCGGAACCGAGCAGTTCTATCTCAACGGTATCCGCGAAGCTGGAGTCAATGGCTTCCCGCGCGGAGCCGTCCAGGATCACTACTGGACGTTCCAGCCCCGCATCGGCTTCGCGTTTGACATCACCGGCAACGGAAAGACTGTGTTGCGCGGCGGCTTCGGGACGTTCTTCGAGCGCGTGCAAGGCAACGATGTCTACAACGCCGCTCTGAATCCGCCCTTTGCGTACATCCCTTCGGCCAACAACGTCTATTTCTCCAACCCCAACACCAGTGCTCTGACCGGGGCCACCACGCTGAACCACTTCCCGTCCAGCCTCACCAACATCAAGTACAACTATCCGTCTCCGGGCACAGCAACATTCAGCATGGGCATTCAGCGGGCTGTTGCTCCATCGGTCGTTTTCGTCCTGCAGTATGTGGGCGCCCTCGGCTGGGACCAGAACGACGATCGCCAGATCAATACGCTGCCTCTCACGGATCCGAACAACGCCGCCAATCCTTATGATCTGCGGCAGGGCGTTGCCAGCGGCAAACTCAACGCCAACGAATATCGGATACAACCGGGTTTTGCCGCCATCAACCAGGAAGAGAACGAAACCAACTTCAACTACAACTCCCTGCAGACCGGCATTCGTGTCGAGAACCGGTATGGCCTCACAACCCAGGTTGCCTATACCTGGTCCCACAACATCTCCATCGTGAGCAACGACCTCAATGGTCTCTCCAATCCATTCAACGCCGCGTATGACCGTGGATCCGACACCGGTTTCGACCGCCGCAATATCCTCAACGTCAGCTACATCTACGCGCTTCCCGTGGTTCGCGAAAAGCCACAACATGGCGGCTCGTGTCTTCCTCGGAGGCTGGTCGATCTCGGGCATTACCGTCGCGGAAGCGGGTACGCCCATTCGCATCAATTACACCGGGCCCGACGTGCTGGGACTGACGGCTGGATCCAGCCGTCCCAACCTGGTGTCGAAAGTGGGCTATCCCAAGATCGTTGAACGCCTGGTTCAGCACCAGTTCGTTCGCCGATCCCGTCGCTCCCTGGAATGGCGGCCCCAACCAGGGCTTCGGCAGTGCCGGAAAAGATGCCGTCGTAGGGCCGGGTATCTTCAACTGGAATCTCTCCCTGTTCAAGAGCGTTCCCTTCACGGCCCACGAAGGAGGACCGCACCTCGAGCTCCGCTTTGAGTCGTACAACACCTTCAACCACTTCATCCCGCAAGGAGTGGACACCAACAACCACGACGGGAACTTCGGACACATCACCAGCGATTATGGGCCGCGCACACTGCAGTTAGGCGGACAAATCAGATTCTGAAGTTGGCTGTCTTGCTCTCCGGGGCGCGGCACACGAGCTGCCGCGCCCTTCTTTTTGCTGCTTCCATCCGCGTGTTGCGCGCCCTCCCGCCGGCAGGCGAGAATGCCCTTGGAGCATCCACGTGAAGCCGGCCGCGCCATGCAATTTCCTTCTCGCACTGATGCTGGCTCTCACGGCGTCAACCGTCGCAGCCCAATCCGCCTCGGCCCACCAATGACCGCGACGCCGCCTTCGCGCTGGAGCAGCAAGGCAAAATCGCCGAAGCCGAGACCGCGTGGCGCTCCATCCTCGCCGCGCACCCCAACAACGCCGAAGCCTGCGCCCATCTTGGCTTTCTTGAAGCCCGCCAGGAACACTACAAGCAGGCCGTCCCCCTCTATCGCAAGGCTCTGGCGCTCGATCCCTCCATGCCCGGCCTGCGTTTGAACCTCGGCCTGGCTCTCTTTAAAAGCGGCGAATTGAAACAGGCCATCCAGGTAGTTCGAGCCGCTGCTCAAGAGCGAGCCCCCATCCTCTCCCGATGCGCAGCGTCTCACCGCGCTCATCGGGATTGCCGAGTACGGCATCGGCGATTATGCGGCCGCCGTGCCTTATCTCAAGACCGCGGCAGCCAACGATCCCCAGAACCTGCAGTTCCGCCTGTTCCTGGCGCACAGTTGCCTGTCGACGCGCCAGTTCCAGTGTGTCCTCGATACCTATCACGAAATTCTTACGCTGAATGCGGAGTCCGCTGAAGCCGACATGCTCGCCGGCGAAGCCGAAGATGAAATGCGCAACCACGCCGCGGCCATCGAGCAGTTTCGCGCCGCGGTCAAGGCCGATCCCCGCGAACCCAACGTCCACTTCGGACTCGGCTATCTTCTGTGGACGCAGAATCAATTCGAAGAGGCTGCGCGGGAGTTTGAGGCCGAGCTCGCCAACGTCCCCGCCAACGCCCAGGCCCTCGCCTTTCTCGCCGACTCATACATGCAGTTGAATCGCTCCGACCAGGCCCTGCCGCTCATTCAGAAAGCCCTCAAGATCGATCCCAACCTCGCCCGCGCCCATCTCGATCTCGGCATTCTCTATGCCGACGCCGGCCATCGCGAAGAAGCCATCCGCGAATTCAAAACCGCCGCCCGCCTGAGCCCCGACGACCCGGCCCCGCATTGGCGATTGGCGCGCCTCTACCAGTCCATGGGCAACAAGACCGAGGCGAATTTGGAATTCCAGAAAACCAGCAGCCTCCACAAAGCCGCCAACGACACCATCTTCAGCAAGCTGAAAGCCGCCCAGGAAAAAGGCAAACCCGAAGACGCACCGCCTTCGATTCCGCATAACTGAAAACGAAGCTCCGTGCCCCATCCTTTCGCTTTTTTTCTGGCGAAAGGGTGGGAGACCCCAGAGTCAAACTAACCTGGGTGCCCCAGGTCTCGATTTTGAGACCTGGGAAATCACTAACTCCACTAACTTAGTAACTCAACTCCACCACATTCACCGAGTACGGCACAAAGCTATATTCGAACTTAGGCCCAGCCACCTGGATCGTGCGTTCCACCGGCTTGATGTTATCCGGATTTGTAATGGAGTTAGTCGCATTGGGCGACTTGCCGCTCATCGTCACCAGCGTTGCCTGACGCTTCACGCCCGGCGCTCCGTCCAGCGCGATCTGAAAGCGCTGCGAATCCGACGTCCCGTTCACAAGCTTGATGAAAATCTTGCGCCGTTGTTCATCGCGCGTCACCGACGCAGCGATCCGCGGCCCCGCATTGGTGAGGGTAGCCGCAACCACTTCCGTTCCCGTGTGCGCGGCAAACATCACCTGCGTCCAGTAACTCGGCGACCCGTAGCTTGTCAGCGCATCATAGCCGATCAGGTCCGATGCCCACTGCATTCCGCCCGCATTCACGTTCACAAACAGCGGCGCGTAGCTCTCCATGATCACCAGGTCGCTGTTGCGCTCGAGGCCAGTCAGCCACACCGCATCGCCCAGCGCCGACTGCAGATTGGGTGTAGGTTCGCCTTCCCGCGTGGCCCACTCGCCCACAAAGATCTTCGGCCCGCTGCGATCGTACTTGTCGTAATGTCCGCCATCGGAGAACGCCTTCTCCGCCGACATGTAGAAGTGTTCGTCGAGCACGTCCGGCTTCACGCTCTTCACCGGCGTGGTCGCAATCAACTGCAGATCCGGATACTTCTCCTTGATGGCCTTGAAGAACTGCGCGAACCGCCCATCGTACGATCCCGACTTGTCGAACCAATCCTCATTGCCGATCTCTACATAGTGCAGCGGAAACGGCGCCGGATGGCCGTTCTTCGCGCGCTCCGCGCCCCACTTCGTGCTCGCATCCCCGATCACATACTCGATTTCGTCCAGCGCATCCTGCACGAACGGCTCCAGCGCCGGCCCCGGATCCACGTGATCCTGCTGCAGCGAATATCCCGCATACACCGCCAGCAGCGGCTCCATCTTCAGGTCTTCGCACCACTCCAGAAACTCCAGCAGTCCCATGCCATCCGACGAGCGATAGCGCCACGGGCTCGGATGCGTGGGCCGGTCCACCAATGGGCCAATCGTCTTCTTCCACTCGTACCGGTCCGCAATGTGATCCCCTTCGAGATAATTCCCGCCCGGCAGTCGCAGAAACGTGGGACGCATCGCCGCCATCTTCTCCATGATGTCGATCCGATTCCCGTTCGTCCGGTCGTGATACGTGGGAGGAAACAGCGACACCAGGTCGAACCACACCGTCGCCGGTTTCGCGATCGTCAGTTGAAAATGATTGTTCGCTGTCACCGGCGCCGCGCCTGTCTTCAGCGTGAACGTGTACTGTTTCCAATCCGTCGTTACGCCGCTCACCGTCGCGCTGGCCGCGGTTGCACCTGTCTCGTCGTTCACCAGGCTGGCCGTGATGGGCACGCCCTCCGCGTCGGCCTTGGCATAGAACGATCCCGTGTAGGTCGTGTTAGGCCGCACCGCGATGCCCCAGTATCCTTCGTTCTGTATCCCCGCCGGCGCGGAGTCGCTGGCTGCACTCACCGTCATCTTGATGCTGCGCGCCAGCGCCGTGCTTGGCCCGGTGTGATCGTCCACCGTCACATCCACCATGGACGCGCCCTTCGCCACGTGTGTCCAGTAGAACAGCGGCCGTCGTCCCGGCCCGACCGTTCGATCGCGGATCAGTTCCGCGTACAGCCCGCCATCATAAGAGAAATTGATCTCCTCGGTCATCAGCCCATAGAACATCGGGTTGACCTTGGCGGTCGGATGATCCGCCTGGATTGCAAGCGAAGGGGACTGGGCCGGCAGAGCCGTCGAAAACGCCAGGGAGGCAAACAAGGGAAGGAGAGAAAATCGTTTACCCATGGGAGCCCATGATAGGCAATATCAAGCGATCCTGGCAATGGAGAAACGTTTTCTTGGAGCGCTCCTTTTGCGGCCCTCACGCACTCACTCCGCTCCTCGACTTCACTCGAGATTCAGCCTGCGAACGACCGCGCCCCCGGCGACCGCCTGGCGAAGAGCCGCAATCGCTCTCACCCAGTGTTGCCGCTGATTCGAGATCACGACTACCCGCACGCACAGCGCGATCGCTCCCCCCAGCGCGGTGCAGAACATGCGCCGCGACGCGATCATTGGTCCGGGAATCTGGTTCAGCGAGAGAAGGAAGACGATATAGCCGGTGATGGCCGTCGAAAACAGCGCGTAGTTCACGTTGAGGACGCCGTAGGCGAGCCACGCAAACAGCACCGTAAATGCGGCCAGCCCGATGGTGTTCGGATGCACATGGGCAAGGCAGAAGCTGACGGCAATCGCTCCGCACATGGTTCCCACCATGCGCGCGATGGCCCGGCTGATGGTATCCGTCAGCCCCGGCTTCAACACCAGCAGCGCCGTCATCGGAATCCAGTAGCCGCTGGGGTAGTGCAGCCGGCGATAGATCTCGGTGGCAATTCCGATGGTTACGGCCAGCCGCAGAGAATACGGCAGCGCGGACTCCGAAAATCGCAGCTGGCGTACCGATTCCGCGGTCTCGATCAGCGCCGAGCGCAGAGCCGACTCCTCTTCCCGCAGATAACGCGTCAGTTGAAAAAGCCGCGCGCGCAGATCGCCGAATAATTGAAACAAGACGGACGACATCACCAGTTGCAGCGCTCCGCCCGCGAACAATAACAGGCCGCGATCCACCGCCTCCCCCAGCGAGGCCGGAAACGCCGACGCCACCAGGAACGTAATCACGCACTGCTGGCCGACCCAGCTATATCCCCCGGGACGCGTCGTCAGCATGCCGTATCCAAAGGCCCACAGTGCCGAGACGAACACCAGCAGAAGATTCTCATGGCCAAGCAGCACGCCCAGGAAACCGGAAAAGGCCATCCCGAAGGTGACGAAGATCATCGGCACGAGATGCGACTCGTCGATGGACTGCTTCTGGCCGAATCCAGTGTTGCTGGCCCCCCCGGCTGCAATCATGCCCGCGGCAGGATGGCCCGCGGCGATCCCGGCTCCCAGGCAGATCGCGATCGGCAAGATCAGGATCAGGTCACTGCGAAGCGTCTCGTTTTCCCACACGAATACCGCGCTGTCGGTAAGAAACGTATGCGGGGCGGTCGTCCCGGCAGCAGGCGTCGACATTGAACCAGCATCGCATACAAGCCTCCGCCATTCGCGTTTCTCCGACCCGCGCGCGTGGTCGGACCACCGCACCTGTCCGGTGTTAACCTCGTGTGCAGACGAAACCAGAGACCCCACGCGAAGGTGCAGGGACGAAATGCCCCGAAACATGCGAATCCCCCCGTCGAACGATCGGACTCTACAAGTGGTCAACCACGTCCGGTCGCTCCTCGAGAAGGGCAAGCTCCAGCCCGGAGACCGCATTCCCCCCGAACGCGAATTCGCCCGCGCGCTCAAGATCAGCCGCGCCAGCCTCCGCACCGGCATCGGCTACCTGGCCGCCATGGGCGTGATCAAAATCAAGCATGGCGTCGGCACTTTCATCTCCGACGGCCCGCCCGAATTCGGCAAGTCGTCCCTCAGCCTGATGGGCGCCCTGCACGGTTTTCAATCCTGGCAGTTGTTTGAGGCCCGCATCATTCTTGAAAGCAACCTGGCCGCTCTCGCTGCCGAGCGCGGAAAGGAAGAGCACCACGCGGCCATGGCCGAGCAGGTGGAGGCGATGTTCGCTTCCCTCGAAAACCCGTCCGCCTATCTCATTCACGACGTGCTCTTTCACCGCGTCATCGCCCAGGCCTCCGGCAACCCCATCCTCGCCGCCATCATGGAGACCGTCACGACATCGATGTACGACGTGCGCCGCAAGACCGTGGAACACGCAGCCGACCTGCGCGAATCGGCCGAGATGCATCGCGAGATCAACCGCGCCATCCGCGCCCGCAAGCCGCTCGAAGCGCGAAGACTGATGGAGAAGCATCTCGAAATGGCGCAGGCCGCGCAGGGCCTCGAGCATCACCCGCGCCCTAAGGCCTCGATAACTGGACTCTTTTAGGAAGAAACAAATACTCCGTGCCCCATCCTTGCGACGTTTTTCTGTCGCAAGGATGGGAGACCACAAACCCAAACCGTTCTTTTCTTCGACAGCAGATCGGCACCGCCGGTGTAAGTCTCCCGCCCTGCCTGGCTTCCGACCGCTTCCGACCAATCACTCTTACCCCTCGTGCGCCGGGTCAGGATTGTCAAAGCGCGTGAACCGCGAAATGAAGTTCAAATACACCGTGCCCGTGGGGCCGTTGCGCTGCTTGGCGACGATGATTTCCGACTTGGCCTTGTCCGACTCCGACATCTCCTCGTCGCGGTTGTAGTACGCCTCGCGATGAATGAACGCCACCACGTCGGCGTCCTGCTCGATCGAACCCGATTCGCGCAGATCGCTCAGCAGCGGGCGCTTGTCCTCGCCGCGGCGTTCGCTGGCGCGGGAAAGCTGCGACAGCGCCATCACCGGCACATCCAGTTCCTTCGCGAGGGCCTTCAGGCCGCGCGAAATCGCCGACACTTCCTGCGTCCGGTTCTCATACCGTTTGCCCCCGGCCGAGGGCAGCGTGGCCGACATCAGCTGCAGATAATCCACCACCACCAGGTCCAGCCCGCCGCGCGTCTGCTTGAGCCGCCGCGCCTTGGCCCGCATCTCCGCCAGCGAAATACCGGCAGTGTCGTCAATAAACAGATTCGATTCCACCAGGTCGCCGAGCGCCTTCTGCAGCTTGTCATGATCCTCGCGCCCCAGGAAGCCGGTCTGCAGCTTGCGCTGGTCCACCCACGCCTGCGACGCCAGCATGCGCCGCAGCAGCGATTCCTTGCTCATTTCGAGACTGAACACCGCCACCGTCGCGCCGTGATTCACCGCCGCGTTCTGCGCCATGTTGATCGCGAACGCCGTCTTGCCCATCGACGGGCGCGCCGCCACAATAATCAGCTCCCCCTTCTGCAAGCCGCTCATCATGCGGTCGAGCTCGTAAAAGTCGGTCGCCAGCCCCGTCACTTCGCGGCTCTGCTTGTAGAGATTGTCGATCGACCCGAACGAGTTGGCGACAATCTGTTCCAGGCTCTGGAACCCGGCGCTCAAGCCCTTCTGGCTGACATTGAGCAGGTCCTGCTCGGCCGCGCCGATCACTTCGAGCGCCGTCTCGCTCTGGTCCGCCGCGCGCGCAATCGCCGCCGAACAGATCCCCATCAGCCGCCGCAGAAGGCTCTTGTCCTTGACGATCTTGATGTACTCTTCGATCACCGGCCGCCGCGGCAGGCCTTCAGTCAGCGACGCAAGGTAGGCCACCCCGCCCACCGACTCCACTTCCTTGTTCCTGGCCAGCTCATTGGCCAGCGTCACGATATCGACGGCGCGCTGCGAGTCCATCAGCTCGGTCATGCGCAGGAAGATGCGCCGGTGCGAGTCGAGCGAAAAATCGTCCGCCTCGATCTTCTCCGCCGTCTCCGAGTGCGCCGCATTGTCGAGGAGAATTGCGCCCAGGATGGTCTTCTCGGCGTCGATGTTGGCGGGCAGTCCGGCGTCGAAGCCCCTCAGGTCAGGAATGGTGGCCATCTGAAAAGTCTAGGCGGAAAGGAGCCCTCGGGATAGGACAGGAAAACCCGGCCGAAAGTGGAAAACAACGCCCCCGGTTCCAACTCTTTGAGAGGCAATTCGATAACGGCGAGGGACAGGGTTGGCCGACCAGGTTCCCTTCGTGGGAAATCACCATCACCGAAACCGCCGCGAAGCGTCGCACTCCTGAGCCGCTGACCGCCGAAAGCTGTACAGTAGTCGCTAGACAGCTAGAAGCTAGCTTCTTACGGCTTCCACCGCAGCATCGGCTTCCGCGCCGCCGCCACCTCATCCAGCCGCGAAACGCGCGTCGAGTGCGGCGCCGTCTTGACCAGCTCCGGCGTCTCCTCGACTTCCTTCGCAATCGAGCGCATGGCGTCGATGAAAAGGTCCAGTTCCTCCACCGACTCGCTCTCCGTCGGCTCGATCATCAGCGCCCCCGGCACGATCAGCGGGAAGCTGACCGTATAAGGGTGGAACCCATAATCGATCAGCCGTTTGGCAATGTCGCCCGTCTTCACGCCCTTGGCCGCCTGCCGCTTGTCGCTGAAAACCACCTCGTGCATCGACGGCGTCTTGTAGGGCAGCTCGTACAGGTCTTCGAGCTTCTTGCGGATGTAGTTCGCGTTCAGCACCGCATCTTCGGTCGTCTGGCGCAGCCCGTCCGGCCCGTTGGCGAGGATATATGCCAGCGCGCGAATAAACATCCCTGTATTGCCATAGAAAGCGCGCACCCGGCCCACCGACTGCGGCCGGTCATACTCCCAGTGCAGCTCCCCAGTCCGTGGCCCTTCAGTCCCTACGTCCCTAGTCCCTAGTCCCTCCGGTCCCGGTTTGCGCAGCAATATCGGCGTCGGCAGAAACGGCTCCAGAAACTTCTTGCACGCCACCGGCCCCGACCCCGGCCCGCCCCCGCCGTGCGGCGTCGAAAACGTCTTGTGCAGGTTCAGGTGCATCACGTCCACGCCGAAATCGCCGGGCCGCACCTTGCCCACCAGCGCGTTCATGTTGGCGCCGTCCATGTAGAGCAGCGCGCCCTTGGCGTGCAGAATGTCGGCAATCTTGTGAATCTCGTTTTCAAACACGCCCAGCGTCGACGGGTTGGTCAACATCAGCGCCGCGGTGTCTTCATCCACCTGCCTCGCGAGGGCTTCAAGATCGATGCCGCCCAGCGCATTCGACTTGAGATTCTCCACCTGGTAGCCGCAGATCGCCGCCGTCGCCGGATTGGTGCCGTGCGCCGAGTCCGGAATCAGCACCTTGCGCCGCGCATTGCCCTGCGACTCGTGCCACGCCCTCACCAGCAGGATGCCGGTGAACTCGCCATGCGCGCCCGCCGCCGGCTGCAGCGTAATGGCCTCCATGCCCGTGATGTCGAGAAGGCATTTCTGCAGCAGTTCGATGATTTCGAGCGCTCCCTGCGCCAGCGATTCCGGCCGGTAGGGATGCGCTTCGGCCAGGCCCTCGATGCGGGCCACAAACTCGTTCACCCGCGGGTTGTACTTCATCGTGCACGACCCCAGCGGATACATCCCCAGGTCGATGGCATAGTTCCACGTCGACAGCCGCGTGAAGTGGCGGATGATCTCAATCTCGCTCAACTCCGGCAGCAGCCCGGGCGTCTTCCGATGCGCGTCGCCCAGCAAGGCCGCAGCATCCACCGCCGGCACATCGAGCGGCGGCATTTTATAAGCGCGCTTCCCCGGCGCCGACTTCTCAAACACCAGCCCTTCGTTCTGCGTCTGGTGCGGACGAACTTTGCCCAGCGTGCGCGTGCCGTTTTGTACATTCGTTGCCATTGATTTATCTATGCCTCCACCAGCCCCGCCGCCAGCACCTGCGCCGCTGTATCGATGTTCTCCCGCGTGACCATTTCCGTAGCGCACCACAGCGTCGCATTCCCCAATTCCGGATACCAGCGGCTCAGCTCGATCCCGCCCACAATCTTGTTATCGAACAGCCGCTTGGTCCACAGCGCCGGCGACTCCTCGGTCCGCAACACAAATTCGTGGAACCGCGGCGCGCCCGTGAACAGCAGCTTCGTCCCTGCCTGGCTGCTCAGCGTCTCGGCGGCATACGCAGCCTTGGCCAGGTTGTGCTCCGCCAGTTCGCGTATGCCTTCTTTCCCGTACACGGTAAGAAAGATCGTGGCCATCAGCGCCACCAAAGCCTGGTTCGTACAGATATTCGAAGTGGCTTTCTCGCGCCGGATATGTTGTTCGCGCGTCGACAGCGTGAGCACGAACCCTCGGTTCCCATCATGATCCGTGGTCTGGCCCACCAGCCGTCCCGGCATCTGCCGCACGAACTGCTCCTTGGCCGCAATCACGCCGCAGAACGGGCCGCCGTAGCTGAGCGCCACGCCGAACGACTGCGCCTCCATGCTGACGATATCGGCCTCGACCGGCGGCCGCACCACGCCCAGCGAAACCGCCTCCGCGATCGACACGATCAGCAGCGCGCCCTTCGCATGCGCAATCGCCGCGATCGCGGGAATGTCCTCGATCACCCCGAAAAAGTTGGGGCTCTGCACCAGCACCGCCGCCGTCTCGTTCGTCACCGCGGCTTCGAGCGCGGCCAGATCGATCCGCCCCGTCTTCGCGTCGTAGCCGATCGCCGATGTCGGCATTTCCCGATGCTGCAAATAGGTATGCAGCACTTCGCGGTATTCGGGGTGCACCGTCCGCGCGACCACGGTCTGGTGCCGCCCCGTCACGCGCATGGCCATCAGCGCCGCCTCCGCCACGCCGGTCGACCCGTCGTACATGCTGGCGTTGGCCACATCCATGCCCGTCAGTTCCGCGATCATCGTCTGGAACTCGAAGATGGCCTGCAGCGTCCCCTGGGTGATCTCCGGCTGGTAGGGCGTATAGCTGGTGAGGAACTCGCCGCGCTGCACCAGTGAGTCGATAATCACCGGCCGGTAATGCCGATAGCAGCCCGCGCCCAGAAAGCTGGCATAGTCGGTGGCGTTCTTCTGCCCCGCCGCGCGGAAGTAGTCGATGATCTCGCTCTCCGCCTGCTGCCGCGGCACGTCGAGGTCGCGCGTAAGCCGGTACTCGGCCGGAATAACCGAAAACAGGTCGTCGATCGACGCCGCGCCAATCGCGGCGAGCATTTGCTGGCGTTCGGCGGGCGATTTGGGTAAGTAGCGCATGGTTGCGTTGGTCCTTTATTGAATGGAAGTTGCAAAAAGGGACTAGGGACTAGGGACTAGGGACTTCGACCGCAGCGACTTCATCACTGCAGCATGCATGCGCACTTCCGCGTGAGCATCCGCCAACAGGTTCAACTCTAATCGACGCGTTGCCAGATTCCGTGAGGTTCGCTGGAACGGACTCGCCCATGGCACTCTCCAGATGCCAGTCCCTAGTCACTACGCTGCCAGACTAGTTCCTGACGATGCCCTAGTCCCAGTCCTAGTCCCTAGTCCCTGGTCTTGTTCACTTTTCTTCCGATACAAACTTCTCGTACGTCGCCGCATCGAGCAGGGCGTCGAACTCGCTGGGGTCGGAAAGCTCGACCTTGATGATCCATGTTTCATGCGGAGCGGAGTTGATCTTGTCCGGCTCGGTCTTGAGAATGTCATTCGCTGCCGTAACCGTCCCGCTGACCGGCGAGTACAGATCGCTCACCGCCTTCACGCTCTCCACCGATCCGAAGGTAGCGTTGGCAGTCACCGAGTCGCCCACCTTGGGCGCGTCGACGTAGACGATGTCGCCCAGCGAGTTCTGCGCGTAGTCGGTAATGCCGATGGTGCCGATATTGCCCTCGACCGCGATCCACTCGTGCTCGCGGGTATAGCGATAGTTCGTGGGATAAGCCATGGAGGCTCCTCGTTGAGGAATTCGCACAACCCTTCAGTGTAAGGGGTGACCCAGACTTGGGCCAATCGCGGCTGTGGAGAAGCGCCGAACCGGCATCGACACGCCGTCGGGAAAGTAGCATGCGGGTACTGTAACAGGGCCCGACTTGAGTCGGGCGTAAACGCCGCAAAATGATCCCGGGCATTAGCCCCTGAGGTACACTCTTTCTCGCAAGCTGCAAATCCCTGACTACCCAGTCTCTGCTGACATGCCCGGAGAATCCGAATGAACCAACCAGTAGCTGTCATCACCGGCGCAGCCCAGGGCATCGGCCGCCGCACCGCGGAACTGCTCGCCGAGCGCGGCTACGCGATCGCCATCATCGATCTCCGCGATCCGGCCACCGCCATCCAGGCCATCGAAGCTGAAGCCGGCCAGGTCCTCGCCTATTCCGGCGACATCACCCGCGAAGAAACCGTCGCCGACTTCGCCCGCCAGGTCTTCGCCCGCTTCGGCCGCGCCGACGTGCTGGTCAACAACGCCGGCATCAGCCTGATCTCCCCGGCCGAAGAAACTTCCTTCTCCGATTACCGCCGCGTCCTCGAAGTCAACCTCGTCGCGCCGTTTCTTCTCGCCCGCACCTTCGGCAAAGAAATGCTCCACGCCGGCCGCGGCTCCATCGTCAATGTTGCCTCCGTCGCCGGCCTCCTCGCCGTCTCCGACCGCGCCGCCTACAACGCCTCCAAGCATGGACTCATCGGCCTCACCCGCACCCTCGCCGCCGAGTGGGGCGGCCGCGGCGTGCGCGTCAACGCCGTCTGCCCCGGCTGGGTCAAAACCGAAATGGACGCCGCCGACCAGGCCGGCGGCACCTACACCGACGCCGACATCACCAGCCGCATCCCCATGGCCCGCTTCGCCACCCCCGACGACATCGCCCGCGCCATCGCCTTCCTCGCCGACGAAACGGAAAGCGCCTTCATCAACGGCCACTGCCTCTCCGTCGACGGCGGCTGGGCCTCCGACGGCAGTTGGGACTCCGTCCGCCTCCGCAAGCGCTGAAAAGAACATACCCGGGTGTCCCAGAGCCTGCCCTGAGCTTGTCGAAGGGTCTCGCCTTTGAGACCGGGATGAGCCATGTCGATTGGCATACTTTGCCAATCCCGATATACTCGAGCCGAGGTGCCCCGTGCCGACCCGCAACGTAAATTTGACCCCCGAACTGGACCGCTTTGTCGCCAGCAGAGTCGATACCGGGCTCTATGCAAACGCCAGCGAGGTGATGCGCGCCGCGTTGCGCATGCTTGAGAAGGACGAGCAAGAGCAAGAGGAAAAAATGCGTGCGCTTCGCGCGGCCATCAAAAAGGGGATGGCAAGTGGAATTGCTGAACCCGGCGTTTTCACGCGCCTCCGCAAAAAGCACGGATTACCTGCGAAGAGCGCCTGATTGTGCACACGTTCGCGTTTCGTCCGAAGCCGAGAATGACCTCGATCTGATCGCAGACTACACAATCAGAAATTGGGGAACGAACCAGGCTGATGAATATCTCGCCAGAATAGAAGACGGCCTGAATCTCCTTGCGAGGAACCCGTCCGTTGGGCGAATTTGCGACGCTCTCCAGCCTGGTCTGCATCGTTTCGAACTTGGAAAACACGTCGTCTTCTACCTTGCGAACCTGACGGCATCTTGGTCGTACGTATCCTGCACCAGAGCATGGTTCCGGACAGGTATCTCTGATCCGCGCACTTCGAGCCCAGCGCTGGAAGAACGTTCGACGCCGCAACTCCGACTGTTAAACTAGACCTCGATGATCCTCCCGTTCGTCCGCGAAATTTTTGCGGACCTGGAGCACACCCCCGCCTTTGATCGCGTTCGCAGGCACCTCAGCCTTGCTTCGGGGCGTCGACGTGTCTCCGGACTGACGGCAACCGCCCGCTCCCTCTACCTTCCCCTCATGGCCCACGCCGCCGCCGGCCGCCCGGTCATCGTGATCGTCGCCGACAACAAGGCCGCCGAGGCCCTCGAGCCCGCGCTCAAAGCCGGCTGCGAACTCACCGGCGCCATCGACCCCGACCGCGTCGTCCGTTTCCCGGCCCACGACGTGCTCCCGTTTGAAAACCTTTCCCCCCACCCCGACGTGCAGGAACAGCGCGCCGCCGCCCTCTGGAAACTCGCCACCGGCGCCGTCTCCATCCTCATCGCCCCCGTCGAAGCCGCGGCCCTCCGCCTCTTCGACCGCGACTACTACGCCTCGCTCGCCGTCAGCCTCAAGCGCGGCGAAGAGGTCGACATCGAAGTCCTCACCGGCCACCTCGCCAGCGTCGGCTACACCCAGATGGACCTGGTCGAAATGCCGGGCCAGTTCACCCGCCGCGGCGGCATCCTCGACGTCTACTCGCCCGAATCCGACCGCCCCCTCCGCATCGAGTTCTTCGGCGACGAAATCGAATCCATCCGCCGCTTCGATCCCGAAACCCAGCGCTCCCAATCCGGCATCGATGAAGCCTGGCTCCTGCCCCTCACCGAAACGCCCGTCACCGAGCGCCTGCTCGCCGCCGTCAACGCCCGCCTCAGCCGCGACCGCGTTCGAGATCGAATCCGACGGCGATGCGCGACCCCGGCGCCGAAGATCTCGCCATCGAAGCCGCGGCCGCCGGCGGCGTCAGCGTCTTCCCCGGCTGGGAATTCTTCGCCAGCCGTCGCCGGCGCCGAAAACCACCTCCTCAAGCTCCTCCCCAAGGCCGTCCTCTTCGTCGACGAGCCCGGCATGGTCCGCAACCAGATCGACCGCTGGTGGAACAAAGTCGAGCAGCGCCACGAGCGCTCCGGCATCGGCAATCTCATCCGTCCTGAAGACATCTACCTCCGCCCCGAAGTCCTTCAGGGCCTGCTCGATTCGCACTTCGGCCTCGATCTCGATCAGCTCGGCGCTCGTCGACGTGCTCGACGAAGACACCACCCTCGGCGAAATCGCCCTCAACACCCGCCCCACCCTGCGCTTCCACGGCTCCATCCCCGCGCTCACCGAGCAGCTCCGCAAGCTGATGGAACTCGAGACGCACATCGTCCTCGCCGCCTCCAACCAGGGCGACGTCGAACGCATGGCCACTGTCCTTCGCGAGTACCAGATCCCCTACCGCTTCGGCAGCCGCGCCATGCACGGCAGCAGCGAAACCATGCTTGAAGAAGCCAGCTACCTCGCCGGCGACATGCGCGTCCCCGTCATCGTGCGCACCCAGCTCTCCACCGGCGTCAGCTTTCCCGACTCCAACCTCATCCTCTTCGGCGCCAATGATCTCTCCGACGACGCCGATATCGCCGCCCGCCCCGAGCCCAAGCGCTCCAAGACCGCGGCCTTCGTCTCCGACTTCCGCGACCTCACCATCGGCGACTATGTCGTCCACGTCGAACACGGCATCGCCCAATACCAGGGCCTCAAAGAAATCGTGCAGGACGGCCTCTCCATCGAATTCATGATTCTCGAATTCGCTGAAGCCGCCAAGCTCTACGTCCCTCTCACGCGCCTCGATCTCATCCAGAAATACCGCTCCACCGACGCCGGTCCCGCGCCCGTCCTCAACCGGCTCGGCTCCCAGCAGTGGACCAAGACCAAGGCCCGCGTGCGCAAGGCCATGCAGGACATGGCCGGCGAACTGCTCAAGCTCTACGCCGAGCGCCACACCGCCCAGGGCACGGCTTTCTCCAAAGACAACGAATTCCAGAAGGAATTCGAAGACGCCTTCGACTACAACGAGACCGACGACCAGCTCTCCGCCATCCGCGCCATCAAGTACGACATGGAATCCACCACCCCCATGGATCGCCTGCTCTGCGGCGACGTGGGCTACGGCAAAACTGAAGTCGCCATGCGCGCCGCCTTCAAAGCCGTGCAGGACGGCAAGCAGGTCGCCGTGCTTACACCCACAACCATCCTCAGCTTCCAGCATTTCGAAACATTCAAGCGCCGCTTCTCTCAGTTCCCCATCAACGTTGAGATGATCTCCCGCTTCCGCACCGCCAAGGAGCAGAAAATCATTCTCGAGAAAGTCGAAACCGGCAAGGTCGACATCCTCATCGGCACCCACCGCCTGCTTTCCAAAGACATCAAGTTCCAGGACCTCGGCCTGCTCGTCGTCGATGAAGAACAGCGCTTCGGCGTGCGCCACAAGGAACGCCTCAAGCAGATGCGCAAGGAAATCGACGTGCTCGCCATGTCCGCCACGCCCATCCCGCGCACGCTGCACATGTCGCTCGTCGGCCTGCGCGACATGTCCGTCATCGAGACGCCGCCCAAAGACCGCATGGCCATTCAGACCGTGGTCGCCAAGTTCGACGAGAAGATCGTGCGCTCCGCCATCGAGCTCGAACTCGAGCGCGGCGGCCAGGTCTACTTCGTCCACAACCGCGTCGAATCCATCTACGAAATCGCCTCGCGCATTCAGGAACTCGTGCCCGCCGCGCGCGTCATCGTGGGCCACGGCCAGATGGGCGAAACCGAGCTCGAACGCGTCATGCTCGCCTTCATGAACCACGAGTACGACGTGCTGGTCGCCACCACCATCATCGAAAACGGCCTCGACATTCCGCTCGCCAACACCATGCTCATCAACCGCGCCGACCGCCACGGCCTCAGCGAGCTCTACCAGCTCCGCGGCCGCGTCGGCCGCTCCAATCGCCGCGCCTATGCGTATCTACTCATCCCGCCCGAGCAGCGAACTCACCGAAATCGCCCGCCGCCGTCTCGCCGCGCTCAAGGAGTTCAGCGACCTCGGCGCCGGCTTCAAAATTGCCGCCCTCGATCTCGAACTGCGCGGCGCCGGCAACATGCTCGGCGGCGAGCAGAGCGGCCACATCGAGGCCGTCGGCTTCGAGCTCTACACCTCCATGCTCGAGCAGGCCGTGAAGGAAATGAAGGGCGAGAGCGCCGAAGAACGCCCCACCACGCAGCTCAATCTCGGCATCGCCCTGCGCATCGACGAGAGCTATGTCCCCGAAGAAAACCAGCGCCTGCGCCTCTACAAGAAGATCGCCGGCGCCAACAGCGAGAAGGCCATCGCCGACCTCCGCGCCGAGATGGAAGACCGCTACGGCCCGCTCCCCGACTCCACCGTCTACCTGCTCGAAGCCGCGTCGCTGCGCCTCGAATGCGAACGCATCGGCATCGCCCAGATCGACCGCAAGCGCGGCGAACTGCAGATCCGCTTCACCGAGAACGCCTCCATCGACCCGCAGCACCTCATGCGCCTCGTCGCCCGCAACGCCAAGCGCGGCGCCCAGTTCACGCCGCAAGGCGTGCTCAAATATCCGTTAGCAGCCGCCCGCCCCGACGAAGTCCTGCTGGAAATCCGCGACCTCATCAACACCCTTGCCCCCGCCCCCGTCAACGCATAACAACAGCTTGTCATCCTGAGCGAAGGTCGCCAGTCGGCGACCGCAGTCGAAGGATTCAGCTCCTAGAGAAATGAACGAAACGAGACAATCAAAATGACCAGATCACTCACCCTGCTCGCCCTCGGAGCCTGTATGTCCACCTTTATCTCTGCCCACGCCGCCAGCGACGCCACGATGCAGCAGTTCCAAAAAGTCTCCGACGAGTACTTCGACAAGGTCTACTTCCCCAACCAGCCCACCGTCGGCACGCTCACCGGCTATCACCAGTACGACACGCAACTCGAAGACTTCTCGCGCAAAAAATCGATCGCTAGATCGCCGACCTCGTCTACTTCGAGCGGCGCATCGAGTCCATTCCCGCCGCCGGCCTCGACGAAACCACCCGCGGCGATCGCGAAATGGTGCTCAGCAACATCCGCTCCACCCTCCTCACGCTCGACACCATTCGCACCTGGGAGAAGAATCCCGACACCTACTCCGGCGGCATCTCCAACGCGGCCTTCTCGCTGATGGAGCGCAAATTCGCGCCGCCCAACGAGCGCCTCCGCTCTCTCATCGCCCGCGAAAAGCTCATGCCCTCGCGCCTCGACCAGGCCCGCGCCAATCTCAAGAACCCGCCCCACGTCTCCACCGAAATCGCCATCGAGCAATTGCCCGGCATCATCAGCTTCTTCGAGAACGACGTGCCCTCCGCCTTCGCCGACGCCAAAGACCCCGCCCTCAAGGCAGAATTCGCGCAGACCAACGCCGCCGTCATCGCCGCGCTCAAAAGCTATCTCGATTGGCTCAAGACCGACCTGCTGCCCAAATCAACCGGCGACTTCCGCATCGGCGCCGATACCTTCGCCAAGAAGCTTCAGTACGACGAGATGGTCGACATCCCGCTCGACAAGCTGCTTGAAATCGGCTGGGCCGACCTGCACAAGAATCAGCAGCACTTCAATGCGCTTGCCAAAGAGCTCGAGCCCGGCAAAGACCCGCAGCGCCGTTCTCGAAGAACTCGGCGCCGACCATCCCGCGCCCGGACCAACTCCTCAACAGCTTTCGCGCCACCTTCGACAGCCTGATCTCCTTCATCAACTCGCACCACATCGTGACCATCCCCTCCGATGTGCGCCCCATCCTCGAAGAGACGCCGCCCTTCATGCGCGCCACCACCTTCGCCTGATGGACACGCCCGGCCCCTTCGAGAAGCACGCCACCGAGGCCTACTTCAACGTCACTCTGCCCGACAAGTCGATGACGCCCAAAGAAGTCGAAGGCTACATGCACTCCTTCAACATGGGCACCATCATCTCCACCGCCGTGCACGAAGCCTATCCCGGCCATTACGTCCAGTTCCTGTGGGTGCCCCAGGCCCCCAGCCGCGTGCGCAAGCTGCTCGGCGCCAACACCAACGTCGAAGGCTGGGCCCACTATTGCGAACAGATGATGCTCGACGCCGGCTATGGCCAGCCCGGCACCGGCGCAAAAGACGAGCGCGAAGCGAAATTCCTCCGCCTCGGCCAGTTGCAGGACGCGCTGCTGCGCAACGCCCGCTTCATCGTCGGCATCCAGATGCACACCGGCAAAATGACCATCGACCAGGCAGTCGAGTTCTTCCAGAAGGAAGGCTATCAGTCGAAGGAGACAGCGGTGGTCGAAACCAAGCGCGGCACCGGCGACCCGACCTATCTCTACTACACCCTGGGCAAGCTCGAAATCATGAAGCTGCGCGAAGACCTGAAGGCAAGCAGGGCGCAGCCTTCTCCCTCGAGCAGTTCCACAACGAGTTTCTCAAGCAGGGCTTTCCGCCCATCAAGATCGTCCGCCAGGCCATGCTAGGCGACAACTCCCCAACGCTCTAGTGAGTTGCCGCTGCATCACAAATGAATTGTCATCCTGAGCGCAATTTGATGAATTGTCATCCTGAGCGAAGTTTGGAGCGCTTTGCGCTCCAAACGCAGTCGAAGGACCTGCGGTTCACGCCGCGCCAATCTCCACAAATCTCCGTGCCCCATCCTTTCCGCTTTTTCCTGCGGAAAGGGTGGGCCACAACCCTCAACTACTGCAACTCTAATCTAGTAACTACCCTTCCACTTGATATTGCACCCGATCGAAGGCCGCTGGTCCGTCGCCACCGGCTTCCCCGCCAGCACCGCATCCATGGCCGCGCGCAGATCCTGTCCCGTCACCGGAACCCCATTCCCCGGCCGGCTCGCATCGAACTGCCCGCGATACACCAGCTTCAGATCGCCATCGAACAAGAACAAATCCGGCGTGCAGGCCGCATGATAGGCGCGCGCCACGTCCTGCGTCTCGTCATACAGGTAAGGAAAGCGGAACCCCATCGTCTCCGCCTGCTGCTTCAATCCTTCCGGCGCATCGTCGGGATAAGTCTCCGCATCGTTGCTGCTGATGGCCACGATGCTGACCGGCTCGCCGTCGTAGTCCATGCCCAGCGCCGCCAGTCCCTTCTCCACGTGCTTCACATACGGGCAGTGCGTGCAGATAAACATCACCAGCAGCCCCTTCTGCCCGCGAAAATCATCCCGCCGCACCGTCTTTCCGCTCACCACATCGGTCAGCGCAAAATCCGGCGCCTCCGCTCCCAACTCCAACTCCATCGTCGATTCCGTAAGTGCCATCAATCTTCTCCGCGTTTACTGAGACGTGATCACTGATCACTGATAACTGATCCCTGCTTTTAAAACAACCCCGGCTGCCGTCCCGGCATGCTCAACCCGAAGTGCTCATACGCCAGCCGCGTCGCCACTCGTCCCCGCGGCGTCCGGTCCAGAAATCCAATCTGGATCAAAAACGGCTCATACACTTCTTCGAGCGCGTCTTCTTCCTCGGCCAGCGTCGCCGCCAGCGTGCCCAGTCCCACCGGCCCGCCGTCATACTTCTGCATGATCGTCAGCAGCAGCCGCCGGTCGATCTCGTCGAACCCGTGCGCATCCACCTCGAGCATGGTGAGCGCCGCATTGGCCGTCGGCCGGTCGATCGTCCCCGTCCCGCGCACCTGCGCATAATCGCGCACCCGCCGCAGCAGTCGGTTCGCGATGCGCGGCGTCCCCCGCGAGCGCAGCGCAATCTCCGCCGCCCCATCGGCATCGATCGGCACCTGCATCACTTCCGCCGACCGCTCCACGATGAACCGCAACTCGTCCTCGGTATAAAACTCCAGCCGCAGCAGAATCCCGAACCGCGACCGCAGCGGCGAGCTCAGCAGCCCCGGCCGCGTCGTCGCGCCGATAAACGTGAACGGCCGGATCTCCATCACGTGCGTGCGCGCCGCCGGCCCCTGCCCGATGATGATGTCCAGCTTGTAGTCTTCGAGCGCCGTGTAGAGCTTCTCTTCGAGCACCGGCTGCATGCGGTGAATCTCGTCCAGGAACAGCACCTGCCGCTCGCGCAGATTGGTCAGAATCGCCGTCAGGTCGCCCTGGATCTGCAGCGCCGGCCCCGAAGTCTGCTGAAACCCCACGTCCAGCTCGTTGGCAATGATGGTGGCCAGCGTCGTCTTGCCCAGCCCCGGCGGCCCGAACAGCAGCACGTGATCCAGCGCCTCGCCGCGCGACTTCGCCGCCTCCAGCGCAATCGCCAGCTGCTCCTTGGCCTTCGACTGGCCGATGAACTCCCGCAGCCACCGCGGCCGCAGCTTCAGTTCAAATCCCTGCTCTTCCTCAGCGCGCGAAGCGCTGACCAGCCGGTCCGGAGAGTTGTCGCGCGCAATCGCCATGCTGACCAGAAGTGTAGCCGCCGCGCCCCCCCGCCGCAACCTCGTGCCGAGCTCAGGCTGGGAAGACGATTACTCCCGCCACTAGCTTGTAATGGAATCCTTCAAATGGTTCGCTGAGGCTTATTGTGAGGAAGTGTCGGTGCCTTGTCTTCGACACTGAGAATCGCGTGAGGGTAGATGCCGGTGGGTAGCAGATTGAAGCTGGCCAGCCATGCGGGATCGGTCACGGGCCAGATCGTACCGTGGCGCGCCTTCCGTCCGACACGAAAGACTTGCTCGGCTCTTTCGCTTCCCGTTTTCCTCCCGAATCCACCACCAGAGGTCCTCGGGTCGAATCAATTCCAGCGATGCTTCTCGAGGAGGACGTTTTCTGACTCTCGCTGCTGGACGAGTCCGTCGCTATATCCCTGCATACCGATGGCCGTTCGTCTCAACATCTCTTGCAAGGAGATTCGGATTCCGATCGAGCTGCGAAACGTCGACGCAGCTGCCACTTCGCTCCGTCGACAATGTCGTCTTCAGGATGGTAGTTCGAGCCGCATTCGTCGCCGAGTTCTACCTCGAATACATCCAGCAACGCTGGCTTCGCTCCCATCCGCATAGCCGGCTTCGTGTCGAGTCACGCAACCGGGGACCTTTCTTCCGACCAGCCGTACCCACTTCTTTGTGACCAGACTGATTCCGGCAACACACCGATTGTCATGTTTATAGGAGTTCGCAAGACAAACAATACGATCCAGGCCCATAAAGCAGACCTTCTTCCAAATGAGAATTCAGAGATGATGAATTATTATATCTCCCCAATGATTCTGGAGATACTCGAGCGCCAGCCGCCGGTGGCAGTGCTCCGCAGTCGCCTCGCTGCATAAGCAGCACGGTCTTCTTTCAAAGCTCTCTTTCGAAAGGCCGACTCCACCTGCCGCGATCGGATCAGATCTAAATACTCGTCTGTATAGACGTCCCAATCGCCCTTCTTCTTCTTGTATGTATCCAACATCTCCTGAGTCGGCGCAAGCAACGGCTCGTGCTCGTACTCAGCCCCGCAAATTTCCTTGAGGAAATAGGCCAGGTCGGCCTGCTTCGCGAACCCCGCAAGCTGCGATGTGTTATTCAGCCGCACATCGAGCAGTCGCTCGATCCCATGCGCCTTCAGTGTCTCGAAGAACTCGCTGGCGCTTTTTTGGGTAAAACCGATGCTGTAGATCTCCATTGGTCCTCGTCCAGTTCTGCAAATAGCGCAGGCTGCTCGTTCACGAGAGACTTGCCCGACTGGCGGGCCACATCTCCATCCGATTCGACGCGTCCATCTCCGCGAATGTGCAGAACTTCGTGCCCCCGCTCCATCAGAATTCGAGCCACCAGCAGCCGGCGATGGCAGTGCGCCGGATCTTCCTCGCCGCACATCAGTGCAAGCCGATATTCCGCCATTCCGCGCTCCAGCCTTTCGATCCCTGCCACAAATGCGGGATCGGTGGTCATGCGGCTGTACACGGCATGTCCTTCCGCGTCGTAATACGCCTGATTCTTAGGTCGTCCGCCCAGTTCCCCGCCAAGAAACAGATATTTGATTCCAGCTGTATTCAAGCACGCTGCAGAACCTCACGGTCGAATTGCGGCGCATATTTTGAATAAGGCGCGGACCGGACGTCCACCAGGACCTGCAACGCCGTGGTCGGTGAGCAGTTTCGCAAATGTCTCGAAGGGATGCGAGGAATGCCCGACGGTGTAAACCATGCTCATGGCGAAGTCTTTGCCAAGCATACCACCGCTCGAACTTCCGCCCGCCCCCGCATCATCCCCCGTTCATCTCCCCCATCCCCGCCATTTAGACTGAGTCTTGCGCTCTTCGATCGTGATGACCCACCGGTTTGCCCGCCTCCGCCGTTTCCGATTCAATCTGCCCCAGCGCATCGCGGCGGTGCTGCTCGCAATCTTCCTCATCCAGGGCTTCTGGCTCATCGCCCACCAGTCCCTCACCGACAGCGACTACCAGTACGCCCGCTGCGGCCGCGAGATGTGGGAGAAGCCCTCGCCCCTGGCCGGCTACTTCACCACCTGCGGCAACATCCACGACGGCGTCCTCGCCTATCGCGCCGCCGGCCTGCCGCTCACCCTCAACCTGCTCGTCCAGCGCGGCCTCGATCTGTTCCGCAAGCCCGAAGACCGGGTCGTGCAGGCGGCCGGTCAGTCTGCCCCAGCTGAGTTGAGCCTCTGGGAACTCCGCCACCAGCTCACCCATGTCTCCCTGCTGCTGCGCCTGCCGTTCCTCTTCGCCGGCTGCGTTCTGGGCGCCGCTCTCTGGTGGGTCACGCGCCGCCTCTATGGCGACTTCGGCGGCTACACGGCCCTCTCGCTCTATTGCTTCACGCCCGCCATCCTCAAGGCCAGCATCGGCCCCAATCCTGAAATCCTCGCCGCCCTCGGCGTCTACGGCGGCATCTACACCTGCCTCGGGGTCGCCCACGCCATGCAGGGCCCGCGCCGAAAGTGGCGCCCGCGCATCGTTCTGCTCACCGTCATCTTCGGCGTCGCCGCCGCCTCGCACATTGCGGCCCTCCCCGTGGTGGCGCTCCTCGGCCTGTTCTTCATGCTCTGGGTCGCCGAAGGCCGCCGCGCCCAGGTCCTCCCCGTCGTCCTCATCGCCGTTGCCGGATCCCTGGTGCTGCTCTTCGCCCTGTTACGGCTTCTCGCCCGACGCGTTCAGCTACCTGTTCCGCTCCGCCGTGGCCTTCGTCGGGTTCTCGCTCGACCCCGCATGGCGCTTTTTCACCTCCCTCGGCAATGCAGGCATCACCGTGGCCGCCGCCGCCGCCGCCATCCTCTACCTCGCCCTGCGTCGCTCCCGCTACTTCGGCAACACAACTCCGCTGCTCTGCTTTTTGGCCGTTGTCCCGCTGATCACCCCCGGGGTCCGATCCACCCCGTGGCTCTGGGCGCTCCCCTTCCTGCTCACCTTCATCGGCGGCGTTTTTGCCGACGCCTTCGAATCCCCCCGCCGCAACCTCGCCCTCGCCGCCGCGGGTGCCATCGTGCTCCTCCAAGCCGTCTTCTGCATCCTCAGCCTGCCCGGCCTGATCTAGCCGCCCTGACCGATTCTGTCGACTCGAAAACGGGGTGCCCCAGGTCTCGACTTTTGAGACCTGGGATGACGGTCGGCTGAGTTACCTCGCTTCCTCCGATATAAATATAAGCAATATAATGACTTATTCCCTCGCCTTCGCCTTGCTTACACCCCCCTTCAGCGCGTAAAATAGAACTACAGTCCGCGGAACCCGGCCCTGTCTCATCCGGAACCTTTTTGCCGCCTTTCTGCGCGCCTGAAAACCTCTATGGCAGACGACAAGAACCCCCAGCTCCCTCTCGATGGCGGTGTTCCGCCCGGCGGCAACCTCATCTCCATCAATATCGAAGAGGAGATGCGCCGCTCCTATCTCGACTACTCCATGTCGGTCATCATCGGCCGCGCCCTCCCCGACGCCCGCGACGGCCTCAAGCCCGTCCATCGCCGCGTCCTCTACGCCATGAGCGAGATGGGCCTGGAGTACAACAAGAAGTACACCAAGTGCGCCAAGGTCGTCGGCCAGGCCATGGGTGTCTACCATCCCCATGGCGACTCCGCCATTTACGACACGCTGGTCCGCATGGCCCAGCCCTTCTCCCTGCGCTATCCCCTCATCGACGGCCAGGGCAACTTCGGCTCCGTCGACGGCGACCCGCCCGCCGCCATGCGTTACACCGAGTGCCGCATGGACCGCATCGCCGGCGAGCTCCTCGCCGACATCGACATGGAAACCGTCGACTTCGTCCCCAACTACGACGAGTCCACGTTTGAGCCCACCGTCCTGCCCACCCGCGTTCCCAATCTCATCGTCAACGGGTCAAACGGCATCGCCGTCGGCATGGCCACCAACATCCCGCCCCACAACCTGACCGAAGTCATCAACGCCACCATCGAGCTGGTCAACAACCCCAAAGCCGGCCTCGTCGAAGTGCTCAAGCACGTCCAGGGCCCCGACTTTCCCACCGGCGGCTTCCTCTATGGCCGCTCCGGCATCGCCCAGGCCTACAAAACCGGCCGCGGCCGCTTCCTCATGCGCGCCAGCACCGCCCTCGAAAACCTGACCAAGGAAAAGCAGGCGATCATCATCACCGAGATCCCCTACCAGGTCAACAAGTCCAAGCTCATCGAGCGCATCGCCGAGCTGGCCAACGAAAAGATCATCGACGACCTCTCCGACGTGCGCGACGAGTCCGACCGCGACGGCATGCGGATCGTCATCGAGCTCAAGCGCGGCTCGCAGCCTGAAATCGTCCTCAACCAGCTCTACAAGCACACCCAGCTGCAGGAAAGCTTCTCCATGATCTTCCTGGCCGTGCTCAACGGCCAGCCCCGCGAACTGGGCCTCGACCAGGCCATCCGCGCCTTCATCGATCACCGCGTCGACGTCGTCCAGCGCCGCACCGTCTTCCTTCTCCGCAAGGCCCGCGAGCGCGAACACATCCTCGAAGGCTACAAGATCGCCCTCGACAATCTCGACACCGTCATCCGCATCATCCGCGCCTCCGGCTCCCGCGCCGAAGCCCGCGAAAACCTCTACGCCTGGGGCAAAGGCACCGAGATCGTCATCAACCTCGATCGCGAACGCCTCGCCAGCGAAGAGCGCGGCCTCACCCTGCGCCAGGTCGACGCCATCCTCGAGCTGCAGCTCTATCGCCTCACCCAGCTCTCGGTCGATGAAATCCTCAACGAACTCGGCGAGATCCGGAAAAAAATCGCCGAGTACGAAGAGATCCTCGGCAGCGACAAGAAGCTCCGCAAGGTCATCGTCAAGGAACTCGAAGACGTCCGCGACCGCTACGGCGACAAGCGCCGCACCCAGATCGTCGACGAGTCCGCCGAAATCCAGCTCGAAGACCTCATCGCCGACGAGCAGGTCGCCGTCACCGTCTCGCCACCAGGGCTACCTCAAGCGCACCCCCATCTCCATCTATCGCCAGCAGCGCCGCGGCGGCACCGGCCGCATGGGCATGAAGACGCGCGAAGAAGATTTCGTCGCCCAGCTCATCGTCGACTCCACCCACGCCTACCTGCTCTGCTTCACCAACACCGGCCGCGTCTACTGGCTCAAGGTCTACGAAATCCCCGACGTCGGCGCCGCCGGCAAGGGCAAGTCCATGCAGAGCCTGCTCAACCTGCAGCCGGGCGAAAACGTCCGCACCATCCTTCCCGTGCGCGACCTCGAAGAAGAAGGCAAGTTCATCTTCTTCGCCACCCGCAACGGCATCGTCAAGAAGACCCCGCTCAAGGACTTCTCCAACGTCATGGCGCGCGGCATCATCGCCATCGCCATTGATGCAGACGACGACTTGATTTCCGCCGATCTCACCAACGGCAAGCAGACCATCTTTCTCGCCACCCGCGAGGGCATGGCGATTCGCTTCGAGGAAGAATACGATCCCGAACGAAACCGGGGTCTCCGCCCGATGGGCCGCAATGCCGCCGGCAACAAGGGCATTTCTCTCAAGAAAGGCGACTACGTTATCGGCGCGGCCATCACCAGCTCCGATGAGACACGCGATGCGGAGCGCGATGAATGCGCCGCCCGGCTTGGCCTCACCAAGAAGCTCGCCGATTTGAGAGCCACGTACGCCGACGCGGAGAATGCATTACAGAAGGCACGCGAGGACCGCCGCAACGGATCGCCGGACGACGAGACGCTGAAGGCCGCGGACAAGCTCGCCGAAAAGGCACTCTATGACGCGGAGAAGGCCTTGAAGACCCTTGATGAGAAGCTGTGCATCAGTCAGTGCCTCATCCTCACCGTCACAGAGAACGGATTTGGAAAACGTACCGATGTGGACGAATACCGCCTGACTTCGCGCGGCGCGCAAGGCGTCAATAACCTGAAAGCGACCGCCAAAGTTGGCAAGACCTCGTCGATTCTGCTCGTGAACGAGAATTCCGAACTGATGGTCATCAGCCAGTTCGGCAAGATCATCCGCATCGATACCAAGACCGTCCGCGCCGCCGGCCGCGCCACCCAGGGCGTCCGCCTTCTCTTCCTCGAACCGGACGACAAGGTAGCCGCCGCCGTCATCATCCCCCCCGACGAAGTCAACGGCAACGGCAAGGACGAAGACCAGCCCACGCTGCTGCAATAGCCCGCGTCCCACCCATCAGGTTGCCTAGGTCTCGTCTGCCGCCGCGGATGAGACCTGGGATCCACCTGGACCCCACGCCCACGCTGTCATCCTGAGCATAGCGAAGGATCAGTGGTTCTCTTCGGGGCAACACGTTTCCGGCCAAACTTCCGAGTTGCCCACGATCCACGAACAATACGGATATGAGATCATTTCCGCTGAGCGAGCCCGAAGAATGCTTGAGTATCGAGGAGGATTGATGGATTCGACAGATGGACGTGGGTTGGGGGCTGCGGTGTATCCGAACTCATTTCGCCGAATCGCGTTCATTGCTTTCGCGTTTGCCTTCATCAGTCCGATCCTTCAATCGCCAGGACAGTCGAATGGAGTCCCCAATTCGCAAGCTGCGCAGAGCCGGACTGCATATAGGCTCGCCCCTATTCAAGCTCGGCAACATGCTCCAGATTTGAGCGTCACGGACATTGCGGGCAATAAAATTTCTCTCTCCGAGTATCGCGGTAAGGTTGTTTTGCTTGACTTCTGGGCTGTTGATTGCGGCGGGTGCGTCATCGAGATTCCTTGGTACGTGGAGTTCGACAAGAAGTACCGCAACCAAGGTTTGCAACTGATCGGACTCGACATGTACGGGGAAGCGCCCAGCTACATCAAGCCATTCATGCAGAAGTCGCAGATGAACTATCCGGTGGCGGTAGGCAACGATGATATTCAGAAGCGGTTTCAGGCAGACGAACTACCGAAAACCATCTTGATTGATCGTCAGGGCCGGGTCGCCATGTCTCATGTAGGCATTGTGGACCGGGATGCTTTCGCACAAAACATTGAGGAATTGTTGAGGGAGCAGTAGACGATTTTTTGCATGCTCGGTTCCGTAGCGATTAGATAACCGCCGATACTTCCCTTTGAAATTCCTTCGCCTCTTCGGGCCGGTTCCATCTGACCGTTGGCCATCCGCCCCGACTGGCCCAGGTCTCGCTTCTGAGACCTGGGCCAGTCGGGGCGGAGAACGATTGCCAAAGTGTTACTTTTCCTTCGCCGCCTCCACAATCTTTTTGGGCGACGTCTGTTCCAAAGTTGCAGTCAGGTCCGAAGCGGCCGCAGGCGCCGGCACGGATCCCTGAAAAGATCTCGGCCGCTGTGACTTTCTTTCCATACAGCGTCTCGTTATCGTCGCCATCGGGGGCTAAAGAGGTTCCGGAAAGGGAGACACCGCCAAACACGCCTTTCGAGCGCGAGTAGGAAAGCATCTGGGCCTGCATGGTGGCGGTCGTTGAAGCTTCCGCAGCCTTGCCTACAGGACCGGCGGCAATACTGGCGTCAGCGCCCAACTTGGCATTTCCCTTCATCACGGAACGCGCCCCGTCGTCGTTCATGACCATAATGATAAAGTCGGTTGACTGCGCGCCGATCTGCAAGCCGAAGCTTCCGCCGCTGGACCGCATCATAATCGGGGAGCTCCAGGGCCCATCGAAATTCGCACCGCTACGGCAGTTCATGACTCCCTGGCCATATTGGGCTCCAACGATGAACCCGGCCTTCTTGACATTGGGCAGAATAATCACGCAGACGGCCTTGTTGAGCAGGTTGATAGGCAGGCCGTTCTCTTTGTCGGCCGCAAGTTCCTTGAACACCGTATTGGCACTACCGACTCTTTCGCTTGGTGATTCCGCTAGCGCCAGAAATGAGACGGAGCACAATGCAGCAGCGGCAATGCCGGATACTGCTTTTGCGAGTCGAATGCAGGTTTTTCGTGTGATCACAGGGAAGCTCCTTTAGTTGCGTAAGTTGGGCTACTGCGTGGCAGGACACGGACAGCTTCGCGACAGAATCACGTTTCGCGAGTGACCGCAGATGGGGTAGGGCGTGGCTCATTTCACGGGTCTTGCAAAAGAAATCACCGGAGAAGCGTTTGGAGTTTCGCAAAATGACGGGTACGACCCGCCGTGCCAGGCAGAGCTATTCGGAATCCAGCTTTTGCTTCAACAGAGGATACAAACTGTTCCTCATCATCCGGGCCCAGGAAACACAAAAAGCCCTTCTATTCCTGAAGACCACTGAACCAGATGGAGTGTCTTACGAGCCGGAAGAGGAAAACAACTGACAAAATTGATAGTGAGAGAACGGGAAACACCGAACATCGAAGAGAATCGCAGACAATCAGGGTCGCAGTAGCATCAACATCCTCTGGCGTGTCAAGACCGTCCCCGTCGTTCCCCGGCCTTCAAACCTCGCCCCATCAGGATCATCGCTGGCATCGGTCATTTGCACATCATTTCCCTCTCTCCGCGCATACTCCAATGTGAGCGCCTTTTATCCTGCCGTCGCGCGCGAGAGAGGGAGACATCCATGACCACTGAAATCGAGCTCCGGCTAAACGAGGAACTCGACAAGTTGACAGTCGCAGCCCACCAGAACCCCGTCGTCGCGCGGTGCACCCGTGCATGGGTGCTCTTCTATTGTGAAACCACGATGAAAGGCGCGTCCGACGACTGCCGCCCGGGCTAAGGCGCGCATGGGATATCGGCTCGCCATGCCGCCTCTCACGGGAAGCCGCAACGTTCAGGATTTTATCGCCTGCGTGACTCACGGCATGCTTTTGGATGTGTTCGACGGCAAAGAGGCGACTCAACTCCTGCACGCCGCCCAGGTCGCCCACACCGCCCGGCGCGCCAAAGGCAAAACGAAAAAAAAAGTTCAGAAACCGGCTTCCCCCGCAAATAAACCGTTTTCAAAGCAACCAGGGAATGCGTAAGCCCTCGTGAAAACAGGCGCTTGCCACTCGAATTTGAAGTTGAACCTGGCACCCTCTTCCCCACCCGCCGCACCGCTGGTCTGCTGACGTCGTTCTGCTTGTATCAGGTGACCTGTTCTCTTTCGTGCATTTGCAGTCCAGTTTTCTAGACTCTCGACCTGACGGTCATGTCCTTCCCCCAAATTGTGTATATGCAGTGATCCGCCTCACCGGATAGCGTCTTAAGTTATTGAGCCAGTCATCGGGGGACGGCTGCTCGATGAGGCGGCCCGCGAACTCTGCGCGCCGGAGTACTGCCCCCTTCCCCACCCTCTATCGTGGGGATTCTCAAGTCCACCTGCAGTGCGCCTTTGGAGATGGAATGGGAACGCTGATCCAGTTGCCGAAGCAGCTTCGACCCTTTGCTTTTTATGCAAAACCGTCGCGCCCCGGCAGCCTGTCGAGGTTCGTACTCACCGCCACGGCTTGGAATACCGACGAAACACCTACGCCTCACGGCTTTACCAAGCTTGCCGATCTGCTCGACGAGCTAGCCGAACTGGGAGCCGATCGCGCCATCCTTGGAAGCGTCCGCCGCGCCTTGGAGGTGGGTCGAGCCTGCGTCATTCCGAAAATGTGGCTGACGCCGCCTCAAATCCAGCTCTTCAAAAAGCCGGCCAGGCGAGCAGGCGTATTGCGAGCGTTCGCTCCCGCAGTCGACCGGACTTCCTTTGTCGATAGTCCGAGCGACCAAATCGCCCAGGCACAGCGCACCAGATAATCGTCCCGTCTCTCCTTGACAGTCTGGGAGAAGACGGCTACTCTCCTAGCCAGACTTGGAGAGCGGCCGAATGGCAAACGATACCCCCATCGATCTGTTGCAGGGCACCCTCGACATGCTGGCCCTTAAAGCCTTGTCGCTGGGCCCCCTGCACGGCTACGGCGTCCTGCTCCGAATCCAGCAGATTTCCCTCCACCGTCTCGAAATTCAGCAGGGGTCTCTCTATCCCGCGCTCTACCGCCTGGAGCACGAGGGCTGGATCGTCGGCGAATGGGGACAGAGCGAGAACAAGAGACGAGCGCGCTTCTATCGCTTGACCGCGGCCGGGCGGCGCCGCCTCGAAGCCGAAGCCAAAAAGTGGAACCAGTTCGCCGATGTTGTCGCGGCCATCCTGAAGACGGCGCCGGAGGAACTATGAGTCTGCGCAGCCGGATCCAGACCTGGTGGAGGGCGATGACCCGCGGCGCACAACTCGATGCGCAGGTCGAAGAGGAGCTGCGCTTTCACATCGAAACCTACGCCGAAGACTTGATGCGAAGCGGGCTTCCTCGCCACGAAGCAATGCGGCGTGCGCGGGCCGAGCTGGGCAGCATCGCGGCCCGCAAAGAGAACTGCCGGGCCGCCTGGGGCACCCGCATCTTCGATGAACTGGGTGGCGATCTGCGCTTTGCCATGCGCATGCTGGCCAAAAACCCCGGCCTGGCCGCCATTGCCATCGGATCTCTCGCTCTCGGCATTGGTGCCAACACCGTCATCTTCACCGCTGCGCAGCACATGCTGCTTGACCGGTTGAATGTCTCGCATCCAGAACAGCTGCGCCTCTTGTGGTGGTCGCAACCAATGGATGGAGCGGTTGAAGATCTGTGGGGCGAATTCGATCCCGACCCCGGAGGCGGACAGCGCTCGACCTCGTTCTCCTATCCCGTCTATCGCCAGTTGCGCCAATTGAATCGCGACCTTCAGGACCTGCTCGCATTCAAGCCGCTCGACCGGCAGACGGTCACCGTCAACGGGCGTGCTGAAGCCGTGGGCGCCGAGATGGTCTCCGGAAACTACTTTCAGACCCTGGGTGTCCTGCCTCAGTTGGGCCGCGCCATTCAGGATTCCGACGACGGGGCCCCGGCAGCGGCCCTGTAGTCGTCATCAGCGACCGGTTCTGGACCAGGCATTTCGCCCGCTCCGCGGACGTCCTGGGCAAAGCTATTCTCGTGAACACGGTGCCCCTGACCATCATCGGTGTCAGTCCCGCCGGCTTCAGCGGTGCGTACTCCGCGCAGGGAACGCCCGACATCTTTCTGCCCTTCAGCATGCAGCCCGCCGTCGCGCCCCAGGATATCGGCATGCCCGGAGGGCCATCGCTGCTCACCAACATGGATCTGTGGTGGGTCCTGGTGATGGGCCGCGTCAACACCAGCACCTCCGATCGGACCGCAGAGGCCGCGCTGAATGTCGATCTCAGTGCCGCGGTCCGCGCCACCATGCCCGCCAAACCGCAAAGCCGATGCCTCGCCTGATGCTGCTCGATGGCAGCCGTGGGCAGAATCCCGCCGCCGAGGGCCTGACCAGGCCGATCTACGTGCTCATGGGCCTATCCGGCTTCGTGCTGCTGCTGGCCTGCGCCAACCTGGCAAACCTGCTCCTGGCGCGGGCCGGCGCGCGGCAGCGGGAAGTCAGCGTGCGCGTGGCCCTCGGCGCCAGCCGCCGGCGCATCCTTCGCCAGATGCTGACCGAGAGTCTGACCCTGTCGTTGCTGGGCGGTGCGGCCGGTCTCCTGCTCGCGTATCTCGTTCGCGATGCAATTCCCCATCTGCTCTCGAATTCATGGGCGCCTCCCGCATTTTCTGCGCGCTTTGATTGGAGGATCTTGTCCTTTGCCACCGCCGTGTCCATTCTCACCGGCCTGGTCTTCGGGCTTGCGCCGGCCTGGGAGTCAGCGCGCGTCGAAATCAGTTCCGGGCTCAAAGACTCGGCTCGCACAGCGTCCCACCGGCGGCGCGGGCTCGCCGGCAAGGCCATCGTGATCATCCAGGTGGCGCTGTCGATGCTGCTCGTCGTCGGAGCCGGACTGTTTGTTCAGACACTGTCGCAGCTCGGACGCGCCCGGCTCGGCTTTCAGCCCGATCATCTCCTGCTGTTCGGCGTCGAGCCCCCGCAAACCAGCTATCCAGGCGCGAAGACAACGCCGCTCTACCACCAGATTGAAGAGAAGCTCGCAGCCATTCCTGGCGTGCAATCGGTCACCCTGACTGGATTGCCTCTCATCGCCGGCAATGTCAGCGTGCATACCATTATTCCCGAGGGACAACAGCGCAAGCGCGAGGGAAATCCAAGCGCTCTTTCGAACTACGTGGGCCGATCCTTCTTTTCGACCTTCGCCATCCCCATCATTGCCGGCCGCGCATTTGATGCGACCGATACCGAGACCTCGGTGAAGGTCGCGGTCATCAACGAGAGCCTCGCAAAGAAGTACTTCGCCGGCCGAAGCCCTGTCGGACGCACCTTTGAGACAGGTCGGAACAATCCCACCCGTTTGCAAATTGTTGGCATATGCGCGGATGCCAAATATGACAACCTGCGCAAACCTCCAGAGCCCACGTTCTACATTCCCTACTGGGAAGAGGTCAACGGCGTCCCCGGAGTGACCTTTGCCATTTCCACGCGCACCGACACACAGGCACTCCTGCCTCTGCTGCGCCAGGCGGTCGGCGCCGTCGACCGCAACCTGCCCCTACTCGATGTGCGCACCCAGAACGAGCAGATTGCCTCGAGAATGCAGAATGAGCGCAACTTCGCCGACCTCACTGCCGCGTTTGGCGTCCTCGCGCTGGTGCTGGCCGCCATCGGAATCTACGGCATCATGGCCTACGCGGTTTCGCGCCGCACCAACGAAATCGGCATCCGCATGGCTCTCGGCGCCGAACCCCGGCGCGTTCTCGCCATGGTCCTCCGCGAAGCCTCATGGCTGGCCGCCATCGGCATTGGCGCCGGCGTTTGCGTCGCCCTGGCCATGGGCCGCCTCATCGCCAGCATGCTCTACGGCCTGCGCTCCTGGGATCCCGTCACCTTTGCCGCCTCGGCCGCACTGCTCATCGCCGTGTCCGTAGCCGCAAGCTGGATTCCCGCCCGGCGCGCGGCCAGAATGAACCCCATGCGCGCCTTGCGCCACGAATAGGCGCGCACCCGACCCAATTTTCGAGTCTCCGTTCGCACGATAGCCGGTTGACCTGTACTTCTGCCAGTTTCCCTCACGCACTGAGAAGTGGTAACTTGGTCGTCGCACGGAGACAACGGTGATTTCAGTGGCTGTACCATCGGGCCAGCCATTCCATCGCCACATCTGAGTCACCGACAATTGCACTTGCGCACATGGAGGACAAGGTGAACATCGTATCCAGACAGTTGAAAACGGGTATCGCTGCGGCAGTGATCGTGTCGATGACAGCGGTCCCCGGATTCGCTCGCGAAAAGTATGAAACCATCGATGCCCAGGCCTACGGCACGAGTACACAAATGGGCCAGACCCTCACCATGAGGCTCATCATCTACGAGTACTCCACCGCCGATGACCGGCAGATTCTGGTCGATTCCTTTCAGAAGGGTCAGAACAACGGTCTGGCCAACGCGCTTGAGAAGATGAAGGCCGTGGGCCGCATCTCAATGCCCGGCACCCTGGGATTCGACGTCTCCTATATCCGCGAAATCAAGACTCCCACCGGGCGGTCGATCCGGTTCATTACGAATCGCAAGATTGCTTTCGGAGAAGCCTACTATAGTACCCAATCACAGTCCTTCAATCTGACGGCGGGCGAGATAAGGATCAACGATCAGGACAAGGGTAAGAGCGACGGCACCCTCTTTCCGGCCACCCAGCTCACCATCAACAAGGATGGCGAGCCCCAGTGGGATCTCCGAATGAACTCCTGGAAGCTCAACAACATCATCGTCTGGCCGGGAGGCGACAAGGAGAAGTAGATCCATCCGCCTGATGTCTCGAACCCATGAACCTGCCGTGCAAAATCCCGCGAGGAAAGATTATGACAAGAAAACTGCGTTCGTGCAGTGTGGCATTGGTGACGTCGATCGTGTTGCTCAGCGGCGCCATGACTGAAGCGAAAAGCAAGTACGTCTGTGATGAACCGCAACCGGCAGACATGTGCACCGCCGCGAATACCTGCGGATCTGGCTCCGAGGCGTGCAAAATCGATGTGCGCAAAGCGGGAGGAGGCTCAACCGTCAAGCCGGGCATTCCCAACGCCAAGAACAACCAGTTCTTTTGCATCAAGGCCGGAACCTCGGTCACGTGGATGACCTCGAGCAAGAACACCGGCTTCATGATCTCGTTTGGAACTGACTCCCCGTTTGACCCCGACGATCCCATCATCGGCGGCGGAGCCAAGCCAATCACCGTAAAAGCGCACAACCCCGGCTGCTACAAGTACGATGCCGGTGCGTTCTACTCGGGCGCGGTTTACGGCATGAGCGGCGGCAGCAAGCCCGAACTGGTGATCCTGCCCTAGTGCTACAACGTTTGCCGTTCAAAGGCCGGCTTGAGAACTCATTTCTGTATAATTCCCGGGAGTTTCCCAAAGAGTTGCGCCTTTGCCTTTGAACGGTAAGGAACTGTCCAAAAACGGAACCCGGCGAGAGACCTTCGGATTGTCGCCGCAGAATCTGCGCACCTTGCGCGCGCTGAAGACACCGGTCCGCATCCAGCGGTTCATTGACGCCCTGCCCTACCAGTACGCCAACACCGCGCGCTCTCCCCAGCGCGCACTCCTCGAGCGCAAGGGACACTGCCTCGAAGGCGCCCTGCTCGCCGCCGCCGCCCTCCGGATCAACGGCCACCCCCCGCTGCTCATGGATCTCGAAGCCGTGCATGACGACGACCATGTGCTCGCCCTCTACCGCGAGCGTGGCCTGTGGGGAAGCATCGCCAAGTCGAATTTCGCGGGCCTGCGCTTTCGCGCCCCCATCTACCGCACCTTGCGCGAACTGGCGCTCAGCTACTTCGAGCACTACTACAATCTCCGCGGCGAACGAACTCTGCGTTCCTACTCCAGACCGGTGAACCTGGCGCGCCTCGACAGCCGCCACTGGATGACCTCTGACGAAGACGTCTGGTGCGTCCCCGAGTTCCTCATCGCGGCGAGGCACTACGAGCTCTTTCCCGACAAGGTTGCGCGCGCCCTGCCCCGTCTCGACCGCCGCAGCTTCGAAGCCGGAATGCACGGCTGGACCAAGCACTGAAGGCGTGCCCCGTCCCAGCCTGCGGAAAGTAAACAATACTCCGTGCCCCATCCTTGCGAGTTTTTTCTGTCGCAAGGGTGGGAGACCACGAACCCCAGACCATTCCGCATTCTCACCTGCAGCCGCAATGTGCTTGAATTGGAAGTCATGTCGAATCCTTCGAAACCGGCTTTGTCCTCCCACTTCACGCATCACCCTCCTGAGGCAGCATCATGAAGTCTTCGCGCAGAGAATTCCTCAAAACCACCGCCGCCCTGGCCGCAGCTTCCGTCCTCCCTCCCCGCCAGATCCGTGCCGATGGCGCCGCCCCCGCGCCGCTGCGGCAGTTCGGCTACGGCCGATGTCGAACTCCTCGAAGGCCCCCTGCGCCAGCAGTTCCAGACCAACCACGCCTTCTATGCCGCCCTCGACGAAGACTCGCTCCTCAAGCCCTTCCGCCAGCGCGCCGGAGTCCCCGCCCCCGGCGAAGACATGGGCGGATGGTACAGCTGGGCGCCCCTCAGCGATATCGATGCCCGCCCCAACAACGGCTTTGCTCCCTGCCACAGCTTCGGCCAGTATCTTTCCGGCCTTTCGCGCGACTACGCCGCCACCGGCAACAAGGCCACCCAGGAGAAAGTCCACCGCATCGTCCGCAACTTCGCCCCCGCCATCTCCGAGCATTTCTGGGACGACAACCGTTTCCCCGCCTACACCTACGACAAAATCTCCATCGGCCTGCTCGACGCCCACCAGTTCGCCGCCGCGCCCGATGCCCTCAAGATTCTCGACAAGACGCTCGATTCCGTCTCCGCCCATCTGCCCCCCCGCGGTCTCTCCCGCGCCGAGCAGATCGCCCGCCCCCACCAGCATGACGAATCCTTCTGCTGGGACGAGCCCTACACCCTCCCCGAAAACGCCTTCATCGCCTTCCAGCGCGGCGCCGGCGACCGTTACAAGGATCTAGCCGTCCGCTTCCTCGCCGACGACTGGTACTGGGACCCGCTTGCCAACGGCCAGAACGTGCTTCCCAACAAGCACGCCTACAGCCACGTCAACGCCATGAGCTCCGCCATGCAGGCGTACCTGGTGCTAGGCAGCGAGAAGCATCTGCGCGCCGCGAAGAATGGCTTCGATTTCCTCCGCACCACGCAGAGCTTCGCCACCGGCGGCTGGGGCCCCGACGAGAATTTCCGCGAGCCCGGCAGCGGCGAGATCGGCGAGAGCCTCACCAAAACCCATTCCAGCTTCGAAACCCCCTGCGGCTCCTACGCCCACTTCAAAATCACGCGCTACCTCACCCGCGTCACCCGCGACAGCCGTTACGGCGACAGCATGGAGCGCGTTCTCTACAACTGCATCCTCGGCGCCAAACCCATCAAGGAAGACGGCCACGGCTTCTACTACTCCGACTACAACAACGACGGATCGAAGTTCTATCACCCCTACAAATGGCACTGCTGCACGGGCACGTTTTCGCAGGTCACCGCCGACTACGGCATCAGTTCCTACTTCCACGACGGCGACGGCATCTATGTCAATCTGTTCGTGCCCTCACGAGTGAAGTGGTCCCGCGCCGGCGCCGCCATCGCCCTCACCCAGCGGACCAGCTATCCCCACGCGCCCTCCACCGAAATCGCCATTGCAACGGACACGCCCGCCGCCTTCCCGGTCTACGTCCGCATCCCCGCCTGGGCAGGCCCCAAGACCACCATTGCGGTGAACGGCAAGCGCATCTCTGACCCCGTCGAGCCCGGCAAGTTCGCCCGCCTCAACCGCACCTGGAAGAACGGCGACCGCATCGAAATCGAATTCGACATGCCCACCACGCTCGAAGCCGTCGACCCCCAGCACCCCAACCTGCTCGCCCCCGTGCACGGCCCGCTTGCCCTCTTCAGCGTGGGCGCCGTCCCCGCCAACCTCCGCAAACAGGACCTGCTCGCCATCACGCAAGCAGCCGCAGGCTCAACCGAGTGGCAAGCCAAAACCGACGCCGGCGCCCTCAAACTCCGCCCCTTCACCGCCATCAGCGACGACCACTACCGCCTCTACCTCAACCTGTCGTCCTGACCGATAGATTTGTCATCCTGACCGATAAGATTTGTCATCCTGAGCGAAGCGCAGCGAAGTCGAAGGACCTGCGGTTGTTTCTTTGTCGATCCAACAAGAACCCAGGGTGCCCCAGGTCTCGATTTTGAGACCTGGGATACCACGAATCTCAACCAATAAAGGAATTCCTTTTGCCCCTCACCGTCCAGGAACAGTTCGGCCAGATCGACATCTACGTCTTCGACCAGATCCTGCGCGGCAATCTCGGCCCAGGCATGCGCCTCCTCGACGCCGGATCCGGCTACGGCCGCAACCTCGTCCACCTGCTCCGCGAAGGCTGCAAGGTTTTTGCGGTCGACCTGAACCCCGAGGCCATCAAGCACGTCCGGAAGCTCTCCGCGTCACTCGGCACGAGCCTTCCCGCAGAGAACTTTCAAGTTGCCCCCATCGAACAGATGCCGTTTCCCGACGCCGGCATGGACGCCGTCCTCTGCTCCGCCGTCCTCCACTTCGCCCGCGACGAAGACCAATTCCGCGCCATGCTCTCTGAACTCTGGCGAGTCCTGCGCCCCGGCGGCCTTCTCTTCTGCCGCCTCGCCTCCCGCATCGGCATGGACTTCCCGCGCCTTGAGGGTGGCCTCTTCCAGATGCCCGACGGCGAGCGATGGTTCCTCGTCGACGAAGACATGCTCCTCGACCTCACCGAAGAACTCAACGCCGTCCTCGTCGACCCCCTCAAAACCACCATCGTCCAGGACCACCGCTGCATGACCACCTGGGTCCTCCGCAAGCGCACGGCCTGATGCCTAATAGAGATTCGCCGTTTAAAGTGGAGCAGCTGAGAAGAGAGCCAGTAATTTCCGGATAGCGGTCACTCGACCGGAAACTGGCCGCAAATTGCGCGCCGATTATCCACGAGTAGGCAAATGCTATTCAGCGGCTTGCGCGATTTGGGCCAGTGCTCCATTTGCTTTAAGCGGCGGGCCGCCCGCGAACTCCAATTGGGATCGTCTCCCCTGCGTCAGAGTGCTCTACGATGTACTGGGCGGCGGCGACTTGCTTATCGCCACCGCATTTGCGATGATCTGGTAGTTACCACCGTGTCCGGGCGCAGTTTGAAGACGGGCCCGCAGGCGACACTGCACCGGGGATTTTGCAAGCGTCATGATGGGCATACGGACTAGCCGCCCCGGGAATGAACCAGGTATCGGAGGAGCCAGTTCGAGACTTCGAACGACAGTACCGTCCTTGCAGGTCTTACCGTATGTCTGAACACTCTACGGCATCGCACATTTCCACGGCGTGCATCAGATCCTTTGTTATCGTTTGAAACTGGATGCACCCTCGTCGCCGGCGGGTTCGAGAATCTCGTAGAGGCGTCGACGCTCACGCCGGTCGGACCGAGAACTGTCGCAGGTTGTAACAGCGCACAGGGAAACGGGACGCCCTTGCCATTGATGCCATGGTAGGCACTGGCGCCGGGCGCGTCTGGAAGTGATGGTACAAAACCGTAGGCCCATTCGCCAGGCCGAATGTCGTTCTCGCTGCTGCCAGGGCGTACCATGGCCTTCGCACCCCACTCCGTCGCGAACTCCTGGTCGAGTTGGTCTTGGACTGCCTCCGAATGTGATTTAGGACGGCGGGAGAGAGCCTCGAGCCATCCTGCGTGGTAGCACCCGTGGTCGAGTCTACCAGGATCATTCGGCTGCTTTCATGGTGGCATCCTTTTCAGAACAAGAAGTGATTCGTTTGCGCAGTAATCTGGCCCCACCGCTAACTCCGCTGACTTATGGCCTTTCGTAAAACCGGAAAAACAACGACGGCTTCGCGCACGGCTCCGCCTTGGCCACCAGTTCTCCCGCCTGCTTGTCGTTGATGGGCGTGAAGTCCCGCGCCAGCTGCACATTCTCTTCAAGCTGCGCAATCGAATCGCACCCGATGATCACCGTGCTCACCGGCCGCGACAGCGTGTAATACATCGCCTCGCGCATCGTGAGCGTTCCGGGCGAAGATGGTCTGGATCGTCATCCCTTCCCACGACTTCTTCTGCTGCTCGATGGGCGGCGGATTCCACGACGACAGAATGCGCCCGCGCCCCGGAATCTTCATCCCGATGATACCCATCTGCTTCTCCACCGCCAGCGGCAGCAGTTGCTCGTTAAAGCTGTAGTGGTGCGGATCGGCGGCGTTCATGGCCATCAAGATCGTGTCGAAATCATGCCGGTGGATGCACTCCATCAGCGCCTCAGGCCGGTAGTGCCCGGTGATGCCGAGAAAGCGCACCACCTTCTGCTGCTGCATGTCCAGCAGCGCTTCCATCGCGCCGCCCTTGGCGAAGATCTGGTCGACGTCGTACATCGTGCCCACGTCGTGCAGCTGCCACAGGTCGACGTGATCGGTCTGCAGCAGTTCGAGCGACTTCTCGATCATGCGCATCGAGTCGTCGCGCGTTCTTTCCTTGGTTTTGGTCGCGAGAAACGCCTCATTCCGGCGCTTGGCCATCACCTTGCCCACGTACTGCTCGCTCCAGCGCGGCGGCCCGCCGTAGATCGACGACGTGTCGATGTAGTTCACGCCCATGTCCAGCGCGCGCTCGATGATCGGCACGGCGTTGTCGAAGTTGTTGGCGTGCTCCAGTGCCGCCTGTCCGCCCAGCGAGAAGATCCCCACCTTGTACCCGGTTTTGCCCAGGTTGCGCGTGGGCATGGCCTTCGATGGTAACCGGATTCGAGGGCAGCGCCGGCAGCGCCTTGTTGGGTGTAACCGCAAACGCCGAAGGCGTCAGCAACGCAGCTGTAGCCACGCCGCCCACCTTTAGAAAGTCGCGGCGGCCCCGCTCATGCCCGCTCAGCTTCTCACTCATAGAATCCTCCTCGCAAGACTAGCAGTGGTGAAGATCCATCATAGACCTGCCCGGTTGCTGACGAAACAGGCCGCCGCGTCCCGCAGGAAAAGCCGGGTGCCCCAGGTCTCGTCTCTGAGACCTGGGATTCCGCTGCTGAAAGCTGAAAGCTGCTCTTACGGCCGCAGGTTGTACATGAAAACGGCGCGGAGTTCGAGGAACGGCCCGTGGAACTCGTGCGGCAGCGGCGGATAATTCGAGCCGGTAAGCGCGCCCCACGCCGCGCGGTCGAGCGCCGTATCGCCGGACCGGCCTTCGAGAACCATGCTGCCTTCCATGATCCGGCCGTTGGGCAGAATTTTGAACCGGATTTGCACCTGGCCCTGCTTCAGGATAGGAGGATTCACCTCGTCCGGAATCAACGGATCCCAGGTGTGCTCGGTTTCGAAATACCACCGCCGCAGCCACGGATTGAAATCCACGCCCTGCTGATCCGAAAGGATCTGCACCCCGCCGCCCGCGCCCGGATGCTTCGCCATCCCAGGGCCGGAGGGCGCATTGTCGGCCCCTTCTCCGGCGCTGCGCGAGCCCCGCATCGCATCGCGCAACTGGTCGGCCGGATTCGCCGATCCCATGGCAAAAGTGGGCCGTGCCGGAACCGCCTTCGGCTGCGGCGCCTCCAGCTGCGACTGCGACTCCGGCTTCGGCGCAGGCGGCGGAGGCTCCGCCGGAGCGGGCTCCACCTTGGGTGCCGGCGTGGGAGGCAGCTGCGGCGGCATAGCCTTGTTCAAGGCTTCCAGGGTCTTCTTGTCGATCTGCGGCGGTTTTTGCGGGACCGGCTTCACCGCCGCCTTGGGTTGAAGGTGCTTCAGCAGGTCCGGCGGAAGGTCAAGATATTTCAGATCGTCCTTGCGCTGCTTGATGGCCTCAAACGGGTCGATCACCGGCGGAACCTTGAAGATGTACCGCGGGATCCAGGTCAGGGACGACAGCAGTACCAGGTGAACCAGGATCGCGATCCACAAGCCCTCGCGCAGACGGGCCCAGCGGCGCTCGTCCTCGAGCTCGCTGATCATCTCCAGAAGTTCGTGGGTATCGTAGTCGATCCACCGGGAGCCGCGTACGACCGGAGACCTATCGCCTTCCGGGCCGATTTCGCCCGAATTCTGCTCCGAATCCGCCCCGGCTTCGTCGGACTTTCCGGACACACGGACAGAATCCGACCCAGCCGGCCTCCCGTTCTCGGGGCCATGCGCCGCGTCTACGGGCTCCGGAGTGGCACCCGTCGGCTCTTTGGGCTCGTTCACGCTGGTTGGCACTACGCTTAAGGGCATTCGTCCGGCAGGAACCGCGGCGCACACTCCGCCTCACGGCTCCGTTTCGAGTCCTTCCTTCGTATTCTCTCATCCCTCGCGAAAGCAGGAAACCCGCAGCCAGGATCGCGCGTCGCATCTGTCGCACCTATGCCCGCGGTTCGCACCCCGGAAACGCACGCACCGTACAATGGTCTTTCGACGTGGGTCTTTCTACATGGACGGATCAACGGCCGGAAAGGGACCGTGATTGAAGCAGTTTTTCGTGCATCTGTTGCAAGAATGGAAGTTTGTCATCCTGCCGGCCATCGTCAAGATGGGATTTTGGGGGGCCGGCGCCGTGGCCCTGCTCGATTCCTCAACCATCCCCGTCCCCATGGACGCCATCCTGGCGATTTACATCTGGAACGATAAGAGCCACTTCTGGATGTACGCCCTGCTCGCGGCAGCGGGCTCCGCCGTGGGTGGTCTGTTGCCCTACGGGCTTGGACGGGCCGGAGGCGAGCTGTTTTTGCGGAAGCGCGTTCACCAGGCGCGGTTTGAGGCCATGCGCATCCGCTTCGAACGGCAGGAATTCTGGGCCATGGCTATCCCGTCGATGCTTCCCCCGCCCACGCCCTGGAAAGCCTTCGTGTTCGCCGCCGGAGTCTTCGAAATGCGGATCCCGCTCTTCTTGTTCGCGGTCTTCACCGGCCGCCTGGTCCGCTGGCTCATACTTTCGCTGCTGGTCCTCAAACTCGGGCCCGGAGCGGTCGACGTCGTCGCCCACCACGCCCTGTTGACGCTGGGAATCGTACTCGGCCTGTCGGGGCTTGGCTTCGCCTGGTGGTGGTTGAAGAAACGGCGCGCCGAGCGTAGTCTGATCCGCCGCGAAGAAAAATTCTCAGCATCTGCGACCCGCGCAAGGTCAACCGCGAGCCCCATCCTAGCTCTGCTAGGGAGGATTTCATCCGGTTGGAGAGCCCGGTGTTCGACGAATCAGGAACGGGAACCGCGTGCCGCTCATCCGCCGCACCAGCACCGGCAGCCCGAAAGCCAGCCCGGCCACGATCGCCGTCGAAAGCACGTCGTTGCGATAGAACGGAACCGCCGCGGCGTAGCACGCCATCAGGCCGCCCATCGTGCGCGGATACATGTCTCCACCCACCCACACCGCGTAATTCGAAACCACAAAGAACAAAGTTGGACCGAGAATCACGCCCGCGGCCACGCGCAGGAACGTAGTCCGGCTCTGCAGTAAAACCCGCCCCAGCGCCATCACCGCCAGGTACCACGCCCAGGTGGTCACGTACGCCTGCCAATGAAAGCTGTAGTGATAGGTAAACACCGTCAGCACGTAGTCGGTCGCCATCAGGGCAGCCAGTGGAGCCACCATCTCGCGCCACGAGCGCCGCGCGCCGAAGTACAGCAGGGCTCCGCCCACGGCGGTGAAGTTCAGCCAGTCGGGATGCGGAACAAGACGACTTAAAACAGCAGCAACCAGCAGCAGATAGGCGGGCATGACGACCTCGAATCTCGAATTTCCGTTGGGGCGCGCGCCTGGATAAGCGGCGCAATCGCATTTTCGCATTTCCGAAAAAATGCCGTACACCCATTGTGGAGGGCTGAGCCCGGTGGGTCAACCCGGAACTCGCGAAAGGTTCGCCAGTCCCTGTTCCCTGTTTGTTAGTCCCTAAGTCCCTAGTCCCTAGAGTCCTACTTCTGCTCCCGGCCCCCCATGCCTTCCGCCGCTTCGTCGCGTCCGTCGACGATGTAGACCCAGCCGCTCAACCCGGCAGGCGGCCGCGCCTGCCCGCGCTGGATGAACGCGTATGCGAATCGCAGGTCGGTGAATTCGACGGTCGTCCATTGCCGGCCCGGCGGAAGTTGCGGAGGCTCCACGCCCGCGACCGGCTGCTGGCCGACATCGCGCACCACCGCCCACGTGCCCCAATCCAGGTACACCCGGCCCAGGGAGGTGCGCTTGGCCGCCTCGATCGCGGGGGTGTCGTCGGGCTTGTAGAGCACGTCCGTCTGGGCGTCGCTGTCGATCGCGCCGGTATGGGTGTTCACTTCCGCGGTCTGATAGAAAGTCTGGGTCTCCAGGATCGCGTGCCACCGGAAGGGGTTGATCGGGTACGGCTGGACCCCGATCCTCGTGACCGGAGCTGTGGTGACCTGCGTGTTTTGGAGCAGCGCCTGCGCCTGGGCGTGCTCGGTCCAGCGCCAGATCCCGAGCGCGGCCATTCCCGCGAGCGCAAAGATCGCCCAGCCCCGCCCCCGAAACCTGGTTTGGCGCACCCCCATCTCGCGATCGGCGAGCCCCAGCAACCACGGCAAGACCAAAGCCAGTAAAAAAAGCCCCCACAACACCGGCTCGGCGATGAACATGAAGCTTCCCGCATACCACCGCGGATTGAACGGGAACATCGGCCGCACCCCGTAATTGTTGGTCCAGTCGAGGGCAATGTGGCTCGAGGCGGCGATGAAGCAGGTGAGATACAGCCATCCCCAATGCACGTCGCGCGGTTGAAGCCGAAGCGGAATCGGCTCCCCCGGAGCCAGCGTGCAGAGCTCCCAGTTTTCGCAGCCGCCGTCGTTCGTTCCAGCGATGCAGCAGCCACACCAGGCCCACGATCACCGCCGCCACCACCGGGATCGCAATGAAAGTGTGCGTAATGCCGCGATGGTGTTTCAGCTCTTCGACCGGCCCGCGAAAGCCCCAGAAGACGTCCATATCCGCCGCCTCCGCCGCCAGGGTGGCCCCCAGCGTCGCGTAGGCAGTCTTGCGGTTGAGTCCGGCGCGCCCGATGCAGGCTCCGGTGAAGAAGTGCGTAAGAGGTTCCATGCGTGCTGCCCACCATAGTAACCGCTGGGCCAGCATCCTATAATCCTGCCCATGAGCGGACCCACAGATTTCACCAGGCGCATTGACGAGTTGCGCCACGAAATTCGGCGCCATGAACACCTGTACTACGTGATGGATGCGCCGGAGATCTCCGACCAGGAATTCGACAAGTTGATGAACGAGCTCAAGCAGCTCGAGGCCGACCATCCTGAATCGCTCACCCCCGACTCGCCCACCCAGCGCGTCGGCGGCAAGCCTGCCGAGGGCTTTCGCAAGGTGCGCCACTCGCGGCCCATGCTCAGCCTCGACAACGCCTACTCCGAGGAAGAACTGCGCGACTGGGACCGGCGCGTGCACGGCCTGGCCGGCAACCTGCCCGTCGAGTTCACGGCGGAGCTGAAGCTCGACGGCCTCAGCATCGCTCTGCACTACGAACCGGCCGAAGACGGCGGCGCCCGCCTCGCCTACGGCCTGACCCGGGGCGATGGTCAGACCGGCGAAGACGTGACCTCCAACATCCGCACCATTCGCAGCGTGCCGCTTTCCATTCCCGCCAAAACGATCGAGAAACTCGGCCTTCCGCAGTCCTTTGAAGTGCGCGGCGAAGTGGTGATGCCCGAGACCGCCTTTCTGAAGATGAACCTGGAACGCGAGAAACAGGGCCTGACCCCGGCAGTCAATCCCCGCAATGCCGCCGCGGGCACCCTGCGCACCGTCGAGCCCAGCATTGTGGCCCAGCGCCGCCTCGATCTCTACGCCTACTTCCTCCTCAGCGGCGGCGAATATCTGCCCATCGGGCAGGAGGCCACGCTCGATGCGCTGACGGCCATGGGATTTCGCGTGAACCCCCATCGCGGCCGCGTCCACACGGTGGAGGAAATGCTCAAGTTCATCCACCAGGCCGAGCAACGGCGCGCCACGCTGGGATACAACATCGACGGCGTGGTGCTGAAGGTGGATTCGCAAGCCACCCAGCAGCGCCTCGGCTACACCGGCCGCGCGCCGCGCTGGGCGCTGGCCTACAAGTTCACCGCCGAGCAGGCCATCACCCAGATGGTCGACATCATGATCACCACGGGACGCAGCGGGAAACTCACCCCGACTGCACAGCTTACCCCGGTGTTCGTGGGCGGAGCCAACATCAAGGCCGCCACCCTGCACAACGCCGACTGGATCGAGCGCATGGGCCTGCGCATCGGCGACTGGGTCAAGGTCGAACGCGGCGGCGACGTGATTCCCAAAGTCGCCGAGATCGTGTCGGACCCCGAGCATCCGCGCGGCAAGGAGCCCTTCGTCTACCCCACCCACTGCCCGGTATGCGGCAATCCCGCCGTGCGCGAAGAAGGCGAAGCCGACTACCGCTGCGTCAACGTCGACTGCCCTGCCCTGCTGCACGGCACCGTCGAGCACTGGGGCAGCCGCGGCGTGATGAACATCGAAGGACTGGGCGAAGCGGCCGTGGCGCAATTGCTCGAGCGCGGCCTGGTGCGCAGCGTGGCCGACCTCTACAAGCTCACCCTCGAACAACTCGTCTCACTCGACCGCTTCGCCGAGAAATCGGCGCGCACCCTGCTGAAAGAGATCGAGCAATCGAAGCACGCCGGTCTGGCCCGTGTGCTGATGGGACTCGGCATCCGGTTTGTCGGCGAGCGCACCGCCGAGTTGCTGGCCCAGGAGTTCGGCTCCATCGACGCCATCATGAACGCCACCGCCGAGGACCTGGAGCGGGTAGAAGAAGTGGGACCGCGCATATCGCGAGCCATCCTCGATTTCTTTGCCCGCCCCGCCAATCGCGAACTGATCGAGCATCTCCATGCCGCCGGCGTGAACATGACCGCGGAGAAAAAGCAGCGCACCACGCAACTGGCCGGGCTGACCTTCGTGCTCACCGGAACGCTCCCGAATCTCAGCCGCGAAGACGCCAAAGCCAGGATCGAAGCGGCCGGCGGAAAAGTGGCGGGCTCGGTCAGCAAGAAAACCAGCTACGTCGTCGCCGGAGAAGAAGCCGGCTCAAAGCTCGACAAGGCCCAGGAGCTGAAAATTCCAATTCTCGACGAACCCGGCCTGCTGGCGCTGCTCCAGTCCAGCCAGTAGCGTTGAAATTCAAGCTGAACGTCTGGAAAGGACACGATGTTCTACCTGAAAGAATGAACAGGAGAACCGCGGATCTTCGCCGTGCAGGATGACAAGGCTGACGGATTGGCGAGAGCATCTTCACAGCGGAGGCTTACGGAAACACGCATTTTTCCTGGCATCATGCCGCTTGGAGTTTCGCTTTAACGAGTGAACAGCCCCAAGAGGCTATTTCGAAGGAACACGGCAATGCTGAACAAAATGCGAACACCTTCTTTGCCATGGCCCTCGCCTGTTTGGCGATCCGGGCTACGGCCTTACCGTGCGTATGCGCAAAATCGCGTGGTCTTAAGATCCTCAACGAAGCATCAACGCCCATTTATCACGTACGCTCCTGAATGTTGGGGATGCCTTTTAGGCCCGGACGCCGTTCTCCCACCTTCTGAAGGAAATGCCCTCTTTGCAAAGAATTACGACGCGAAATGGGAAAATGAGAATGATCTCGAAGTCCAGATAGTGAGCGGCTACGCGGTACAGTCCTCAGCCAGAAAAAACCGTCATAAAAAGCACTTCCGGACCCCAAAAGGGGGGTTATGAACCGTTTCATTTCGCGTTGTTCCGTCAAGTATCCATCTGCATTTTGTTTAGCTTACCGCACCACGGACTCGAATTTTCGACCTCCCACGCGGCAGTCCTGTGAAACTGTACGGCTGTACGTCAGGAGCTCTTGCGGCGAACCGTCAGGCCGGAATGGCGCTCCCGTTCCCGTTCGCGCTCCCAGGCCTCCGCTCGCCAGCGGCGCGACGAAAAGTTCGGAGCATCCTCCACCATCGGCGCGGCGGCCGCAGGGCGAGGCTCCTGGATGATTCGCGTTGGTGCGATGGCGATCAATGCGGCGGGCATGGCAGCAGCCGGGAGTCCCGTCGGCGAAGACACCGGTTTCATATACGCGGCACTGCACGTCAGGCTCGTATCCGCGGCCGCCATCGGCTCCGCGTTCCAGCGCCGGCGCCTGCGTCCTGTTGGTCGCTCCCCCGGCGATGAATTCGTCCACCAGCTTGTGCAGGCAGGTCTGCCCGCACAGATGCTTGGAACCCGCCCGGATCTTGCCCTGCGCGCCCCAGCCGCTCACCCGCAATTCACCCGCATGGGTATACGCAACGAACCAGTGATTGGTCTGCTTTTTCTCTGCTCCGCAGATGTCGCACGAAATAGCCTGCCGGATCATCGCATCTCTCCCGCGATCGTTCTTTTCTATTTCATCGCGGAATAGAGGACGTTGGACGAGACAGGGAGGGCAAGAATCCGGGGCCGGACCGAATCAGAACGAAACGATCGCGCCGGTTCGCGAATGGAACTCGCGGACCGGCGCGGCGAAGATTTCGGCCGGGGCTATTGCGTGGGCGCGAAGTAGCCCTTCCTGGCTCGAACCTGGTAGCGGCGATCGTTGCAGAAAAGATAGATGGGGCGGTAGGCGCCGTTGGCTTTGAAATCCGCCGGCGTATACGTCAGCGCATACTGGCTGCGCAGCTCGGCCTGGATCTCGTGGAAGCTGTTGGTCATTTCCTCCACCGAGGGCGGGAAAAAGGTCTGTCCGCCGGTAGCATCCGACATCTGCTGCAACACCTGGTCGCCCTTGCCGCGGCTCGGGGTCCAGTTGGTGCTGATGGCGTAGATGATGGTCTCGGAGCGTTCGCACATCTTGATGGCTTCGTCGGGGTGGACGCGGCTCTGGTTGTCGTCGCCGTCCGAGATCAGGATCATGGCCTTGCGCACCGGCTCCTGGCCGCGCTCCGTCAGCAGTTTGTCGCGGCAGGCGGTGTACACGGCATCGAACAGCGCGGTACCGCCGCCGGGGCGAAGGCGGTTGATGCCGGTTTCCAGGGCATCGAGGTTGTTCGACCAGTCGGCGGTGACCGTCGGGGTCACGTCGAATCCCATAACGAAGGCCCGGTCGCCGCGCGATTTCAGAGTCTCAGTCAGAAACTCCGTTGCCGACTGCTGCTCGAATTGGAAGCGGGTGCGGATGGACGTGCTGGCGTCGATGACGATCCCGACACGCAGGGGCAGATTGATCTGCTGGCGGAAATCGTTGACCCGCTCCGGAGCCTTTTGGTCGTCGAGCAGGGCGAAGTCGCTCTGCTTGAGGTTGGGAATATAGTGACCGTGCCTGTCGGTCACGGTGAAGATAAGATTCACTTCGTTGACCGGCAGACGGATGATGGGACCGTTGTCGTCGTCGGGCTGGTCGGCGCCGCGGCGCGCGCGGTTGCCGGTGGGCTGGCGGCGCGGGTTGTGTCTGGGCTGGCGCCGCCGGAGCGGTCGCGGGCTGCTGCGCGGGCAACAACATCCAGGGGAAAAAGGCGACGAGCAATGTGCACGTTAAAGCGCACAACCAGCGGCGGAGAACTTCCGCTGGAAAGGAAGTGTTTCTGATCATGACCTCTTCATTCTATCAATCGGACTTCAGAGCGCGGTGAAAGCTGCATGGGAATTCTGACGCCGGGATAACCTGCCTCTCCTTTGGACGTTTCAAGCCGCCGTATAGCATCAGCCGGCGGCGCTCTCCAGCCGCTCCAGAAACGCATTGAGGGCTCCTGGAAGAGGAGATGCGAGCGACAGAGGCTTGCCGGTCTTCGGGTGGGTGAATTCCAGTTCGGCCGCATGAAGGAAGTTGCGGCCCAGGCGCAGCCTCTCGGGCTCAGCTTTGCGCCGGGCGGCTTTCGAGGGAGCCGCCTGCATCGCGGCCTGATCCGTAAGTTGACCCGAGGCTCCGTAAAGGGTATCGCCCACCACCGGATGCCCGATCGAAGCCATGTGCACGCGAATCTGGTGGGTGCGGCCGGTTTCGATGCGCACCCGCACCAGGGTGAATTTGCCGAATCGGGTCGCAAGGCGGCGGACAACTTCGTAGTGAGAAACCGCCGAGCGGCCATCCTCCTGGACGCGCGTCGTCATGCGCGTGCGCCGCATCGGGTCGCGGCCGATCGCGGCCGTGATGGTGCCCTTCGCCCGCTCCACCGAGCCATGCACCAGCGCGATGTAGGTCTTCTTGACCTGGCGCGTCGAAAACATCTCCGCCAGGGCTGCATGGGTCCGATCGTTCTTGGCCACGATGATCAGGCCGCTGGTGTCCTTGTCGAGACGATGCACGATGCCCGGGCGCAGTTCCCCGCTCGTCGTCGAGAGGGCCCGAAACCGGTGCAGCAGCGCGTTGACCAGCGTGCCGCGGTTGCGCGCATCTTCGGTCTGCCCGGAGCCGGCGTGGACCATCATGCCCGCAGGCTTGTCGATCACCGCCAGGTTGGCGTCTTCAAACACCACCTGGAGCGGAATATCTTCGGCGATGGCTTTGAGCGGAGCGGGCCGGGGTTCGCCGGTGATGGCGATCGATTCGCCGCCGCGCAGCTTCGAAGAGGCTTTGGGCCGCGCGCCGTCTACGAGCACGTCGCCCTGCTCGAGAAGAAGTTGCACCCGGGAGCGGCTCACGCCATCCAACTGCGACGTGAGGAACTGGTCCAGGCGCTGGCCCGCTGCTTCCGGAGGGACAACGAGGGTGCGCTGTTCACTCATGAGCGGCCTCGTCCGTCGCTCTCGGCCCGTCGCAACGGCTCTCAAATGTCCCGTGCCCCATCCTTTCGCTTCCTGGCGAAAGGGTGGGAGACCTCGACCTTCGCGGGCGTTCCCTGCAGCAACACCACCCCGCCGCCAGCACCATCACAATTGCCGCCAACTGCGGACCGTCGAACAGGCCATTCAAGCATCTCGCCCCTGCCTTCCGGATCGCGCCAGAGTTCGGTGAGGTAGACGACCACTCCCAGCCCCATCAGGGCCATGCCGGCGACATCTCCCGGCTGCCGTGCGGCGCGCAGACGCGTCAGCAGAAGGACCGCCAGCGCATGTATCCGACAGCGGCATAAGCCTGGACCGGATGCAGGGCAACGCCGAGCGGTGTACCGCTCCAGCGCTGCGCAAGCGGATCTGTGTAAATAATCGCCCAGCCAACAGAAGTCTCAGTTCCGTAGCCCGCGCCGGCCAGCAGCGCGCCCCATTGCTCACAGGCCAGGCCAACCACCAGCGGCGGAGCAAGTGCATCGAGGGTCGTCGCCCATGGCATGCGCTCGCGGCCCATGTAGAAAAGAGCCGCCACCGCGCCCATCATCACACCGGCAACGGCGAGCACCGGGCTGTGGATGGTGGCCAGCCCGAATATCCAAAGCGGGTGGCGCAGAAGTTCCCCCCAGTTGAGCGCGGCCAGCAGCAGCCGCGAGCCCACCAGTGCTGCAAAGAGGGCGACGACGCAGACATTCCACACCTGGGATGGAGAAACACCAACGATGCGCGCGGTGCGCTGCGCAAGCACCAGCGTCAGCAGAACGCCGGCCGCTGCCAGGGCGCCATAGCTGGGGATGAGCAGGGCTCCGATGTGGAAAAGAACTGGATGCACTGGAGATGAGCATACGGCATCCGAATTCCCGGGGGCGAGCAGGCGGAAGACGCCTGGAAATAGAAATCCGACCCGCTGGGCCGTGAGCAATGCGCCGGTGAACCCGTCCTAAGACGGTGGAGCTCTCCGCGGTTCATTAGGCATTCCGGACTGGCGGACACGGCACACAGAACCGATTGTCGAGTTGAGCCCCTGTTCAATGAATGTTGGTTCAACCGGCGTTGATCACCCACCTGCTTTGCAGGCCGGTTTCTATTGCGGATAGTATGTGTCCTCGCGCGGAATTGCAAGTCTTGTGCAACAAGGCCGCGATGTGCTAAAAAATTGGGCCGCCGCTTTTCGAGGCATCATTCAACGATCTTCTCCAAGCTTCCTCCCGGTCGTAGGCGCCAACGAATTCGGAACTCCTGGTTGGCGCGTTCCAGGCCGCGGTATCCACCGTTGTGCTTGGCGAACCATGGCCTCAGCGCGTAGCGTAGGGGCAAACCGAGTCTCACGGAGACGGCTATCGCTATGACTACCCCGGCAACCTCGCCCACCTTGACTCAGGCACCCGCCGCGCCGACGGCGTTCCGCCGGCTGCTCTCGCTCGATGTGGTCCGCGGCATCACCATCTGCTTCATGATCATGGTGAACAACAACGGCGGCCCCGGCTCGTGGCACTTCATGAATCACGCCGAATGGAACGGCCTGACCCCGACCGACCTGGTCTTCCCGACCTTCGCATTTGTGATCGGGGTTTCGGTGGTGTTTGCCTTTGAAGCGCGGCTGGCACGAGGAGCCACACGCGCGCAGCTTGGCGAAGCACACGGTCGTGCGCGCGGCCATCCTCATCGCGCTTCGGAATCATCGCCAACAGTTTTCCGTTCTTTCACCTCGACCACATGCGGTTCTACGGTGTGCTTGCAGCGCCTCGCGGTCTGCTACCTCGTGGTCGGCCTGTTCTACCTCTATGACAACCGCGCGTGGACCAAGTGGGTGGCGCTGGTGGCCGCGCTGGTCGGCTACTGGGTGCTGGTGCGCTGGGTGCCGATTCCCGGTGTGGGCATGCCGGGCCGCGACGTTCCCTTCATGGACATGACCCAGAACCTCGTCTCCTGGATCGACCGCCATCTCTTCCCCTATCACCTGTATCTCTATCCGCCCGATCACAACGTGCGCGATCCTGAAGGCCTGCTGAGCGACCTGCCCGCGATCGGCACATCGCTCATGGGCGTGTCTCGCCGGCATCTGGCTGCGCTCCAAGCGAAGCATTCCAGCCAAGACCGCGGGCCTCGCCGCGGCCTGCATTGCCAGCCTGGCCATCGGGTACCTGTGGTCTCTCGAGTTTCCGCTGAACAAGAACATGTGGACCAGTTCGTTCGTGCTGGTGGCCGGCGGCTATTCTCTGGCCCTGCTCACCTTCTGCTTCTGGGCAGTGGAACAGATGAACTGGCGCAAAGGGTGGACCTGGGTATGGCTAGTCTTCGGCTCCAACGCCATCGCCGCCTACATGTTCAGCGAATTGATGCCGGGCATCTTCGACAACATTCACATCGGCGACCCGCACAGCCCGCATTCGAACCTGATCGCCTGGATATTCCTGCACACGTTTGCGCACATCCCCGATCCCGGCTGGGCCGCGTTCGCCTATTCGGTCTCGTTCACCGCGTTCTGCTTTATTCCCGTGTGGATTCTCTACCGGAAGAAGATCTTCCTGAAAGTGTAAAACTGGGTGCCCCACCTTCGCGACGTCTTTGTTTTTGTCGCTAAGGTGGGAGGATGCTTGCCCATCGATAGGAACGAAAATGCGCCCGAACTCCAGGCTTCGCTCTGTCTCTCTCGCTCTCGCATCGATCGTCTTTCTTCCCTCCGTTCACGCCGCCGGCCCCAATTTAGCCCGCCCCATTCCGGTTCCGCCTCCGCCCATGGGCTGGTCTTCGTGGAACAGCTTTTCCAACACCGTCAATGCCGAAATCGTGATGGCCCAGGCCAAGGCCATGGCGTCGAATGGCATGCAGAAGGCCGGCTACCAGTACATCAACATCGATGAAGGCTGGTGGCTGGGCAAGCGCGATGCCGAGGGCAACTTCGTCATTGACGAAAAAGCGTGGCCGGCCCTGGCCGAAGGCGAGAAGCCCGGCGACATGGCCAACATCGTCCGCTTCATCCACGGCCTCGGCCTGAAGGCCGGCATCTACACCGACGCCGGCAAAGACGGATGCAGCCTCTATCCCGACGTCGGGCTGGATGTATTTCAACACCGGCAGCGAAGGCCACTACGAGCAGGACTTCCTGCAGTTCGCGAAGTGGGGCTTCGATTACGTGAAGGTGGACTGGTGCGGCGGCGACAGGGAGAATCTCGACCCCGCCGTGCAATACGCCGAGATCGCCCGCGCCATCGCCCGCGCCGAAAAGATCACCGGCCATCGCCTCTACTTCTCGCTGTGCGAGTGGGGCAAGCAGAGCCCGTGGACGTGGGCGCCGCACGTGGGTGGAGCGCCTGCCGACATCTGGCGCACCAGCGGCGACATCGTCGATCCCATCGTGGCGTCGCGGCCCGCACGCCGACCGCAAGGCGAGCTTCGACAAGATGCTGGCCAACTTCGACCAGGGCATTCATCCCGAGGCCCAGCACACCGGCTTCTACAACGACCCCGACATGATGGTCATCGGCATGCCCGGCTTTACCGACGCGCAGAACCGCGTCCACATGAGCCTCTGGGCCATCAGCGGAGCGCCCCTGCTGGTGGGCGCCGACCTTGCGAAGCTGAGTCCCGAAACGCTCGCCATGCTGACCAACAAAGAGGTGCTCGCGGTCGATCAGGATGCGCTGGGATTGCAGGCCGTAAAAGCCGCGGAGCCGGCCAAGGGTCTCGAGGTTTGGGTGAAGCCGCTGGCCAAAGCCGGAAGCCGCGCCGTGCTGCTGCTCAATCGGACCGGCACGGCCCAGGAGATTACGGCAGGATGGAAGGACCTGGGGCTCGCCGAAGACGCCCAGGCGACGGTCACGAATCTCTGGACCGGCGAACAACTGGCCCGCTCCGGATCGTATGCCGTGCAAGTGCCGCCCGGGGATGCGGTCCTGCTGCTTGTGCAGGGCACGGAAATGCAATCGACCGCATACCAGCCCGACCCGCCAACCCGGAACTCCGCGAACGCGCCGCTCATGTGCCGCGACTGCGATCTGACCTTTTCCAAAGTGGCTTCCCGGCGCGCCGTGGGCACGGGTCCGCATCACGTACAAGAATTCCGGCAACTCGCCGCGCTATGCGGAACTGCGCGTAAACGGCCAGGGCCCCACCAGGATCGCGTTTCCGCCCACCGGAGCCGGGCCGGGATCGATCAGCATCATGACTCTGCTCGATCAGCCCAATGCCAACGTCCTGCGCTTCTCCGCGTCAGAAGATACACCGCCGCTTATCGATGCGATCACGGTGGACTGAAGAGGCAGTGAACGAACGTGGCGCTCGCATCGTGAAAGCTTCAACTTCCGTCAGACGCGATGCGCCGCGAGCGGCCGGCGCAGAGGACGGCCGCTGCTCGAACTCTCCGATCGGCTACGGGCTCATCCTCGCCACCATCTGGACCCCCCGGCCCTTACCAGCGATGGCTCTATCTGGCCGCCGTCGCCGTGGATCTTCGCGACCATCCGTCCTGGCGTTTCCCGGATGGGCGGCGGCGGGTTTTCGCCGTGGCGGTTTCCTGGCATTCGTTGTGGGTGGTGTTGGCGGCCGCTGCATCGTCTCGACCGGCGCGGTCGATGGTTGCCATCCATCTCGACACCTTGCGCCACCCCATCAGCACACGCAGCTGGGTGATGACATTCGGCGGCTACACCGTCTGGTCCTTCGTGCAGCAATTCCTGCTGCAGGGCTACTTCCTGTTCCGATTGCTGCGCCTTCTCCCCCGGCGCGAATGGGCGGCGCTGGCCGCGGCCGGCATGTTTGCCCTCGCCCATCTGCCCAACCCCATCCTCACGCCGATAACGCTCATCTGGGGACTCTGCGCGTGCTTTGTGTTTCTGCGCTGCCGCAATGTCTACCCGCTGGCCGCGGCGCACGCCATCCTGGGCATCACGGTCGCCGTCACCATCCCCGGACCGGTGGTGCATAACATGCGCGTTGGGTTGGGCTACCTGCGCTACCACGCACCGCGCATGCATACCCCGGGAACGGTGGTCCTTGGCAAATAAGGACTGAACTTCGAACGTCGGTGCGAGGAAGCGCACGAGCGCACAGAATCAGGAAAGTCTTCCTCGCGTCGGCGAGACAGGGTCAGCACAGGAAATCATTTCGCTGCTGGAAACAAGGAGTTCTGCACTATGAATTGGCTTTGGCTTGTGTCGTACTTTTTTGGAGGCGCTTTTGCGGCAAACGCAATCCCTCACTTTGTCGCCGGCACGATGGGACGCCCCTTTCAAAGTCCCTTTGCAAAACCGCCCGGCAAAGGGCTCTCCTCCTCCACGGTCAACGTTCTTTGGGGCTTCTTCAACGCTGTAGTTGGATATTTAATCATCGTGTACGTTGGTGCTTTCCATGCGCGGGCCATAAGCCACATCCTTGTGTTCGGCACGGGTGCGCTGCTCATCAGCATCAGCCATGCGCGTCACTTCGGCCAGTTCCATGGGGGCAACAACCCCGTCGCGCCCATGAAGGATCGAGTGGCCGACACCTTTAGCTCCTGAGGAGCTTCAACTTCCTCGCACGGAAGCCCTCGCCGCGCTGAATACGAGCTCTGACTGCCGCTCTTTGCTTTCAGTGTAATAATCGACTCCTGTGGATGGAGAGGTTTTCAAATGTCTGTGAGTGATGCGGATGAAATGCGGTCGACAATCGCGGAGGTGATTGGCCGCGACGCGCTTTATATCAGTGCGAAGGATGACGTTCGGCATTTCACTTCCACTCCCGAGGTGTGGGTATATATCGGCAACCTCCTGTTTGGCTTTGCAAATGCCGGAGGACTCTGGCTTTGGAACACACTCAAGAAGAAGGGACAGGAGACCGGCGAGAAGGCGATCGGCGATGCGTTGAATGCAGCTCTTGAAAAGGTTAAAAAGGCCGCCTCACACAAGTCGGAGATGAAAGGGCCCGAGAACGACGCAAAAGTGCTGCTGCACGAGCAGACGCAGCAGTTGAATATTGCGAGCCAGGCCCTGCGCGAACTCGGGACGGCTGCGGAGCCGAAGGACATCGAGAGCTTCCTGGCTGGCGGCGAAGCCGCCGTAATGAAGCAGTTGATCGACGATAGCTTCCCTGAAGCCAAGGCGCGGCGCATCGCGGCAGCATTGACACTCCAGGTGGAGATGAGGATCAAGGGGGGCAAACCCGCATGACCCCGGCGTGCGGCCAGTTGGTCAAACCTAGAGATACAGTCACCGCAGCAATGTCATTGGCCCAGTATCTGCTCTTTGCCGGCCCTGAGAGCGCCGAGCGGGGCTGGTTGCTCACCGCAACGGTTCAAAGGGCGGAACCCAGCCAGTGGTTTGCCATCCGCGGCAAGAACGGCACGGCTTATATGCTGGCCGGCGAGACGGGTCGGTTTAGCACGACTCTACCTGCAGGCGTCGACGCCGCGGCTTTGCCGGTGATTGATGAAACCGGGCCCGCTCCCACGGCTCTGCGCGAATACATGGATTCGCTGGCAATCACAATCTCTGAGACTCAACCCGATGCTGCGGAGAAAATCAAGCCCATTGCAAAGCTGGCATGGCAGGCGGATAACCCGGCTTGGCTGCGAGGAGAGTTGAATGAATTGCTGAGTTCACACGGGCAAAAGGGATCGCAGGTCTCGGACGCAGAATTCGCGGCGGCGTTGGAAGAAAGGACGAGACATCGTTATCTGAGCTTCGAGATACCGGGCGCCCTGGCCGCCACAGTGCTGCTGCTCACGAGAATCGCTCGCGTAGCGGAGCCATTGAGCTTTATTGAGCTGGCGCTTGATAAGCCCGGGGCACTGAATATCTTTGATGGGCCAGAGCGATTTTTGCTCGATATGCTGAAGAAGTTCGCAATGCTCGATGCGGGTGAGGTTAAGATCGCTGAGGCATGCGCGCAGCTCCAGGACGAGGCGGAGTTATTTGCTGACAAGGCAGAGGCCGCGACGAGATTTGGGGATTTCTACGGCGCAATCTTTGAAAGCGTTCCATTGGCCTATTCCGCCCAGCAGGGCTTTGAGTTTTTGGCGGCCAAAGGGTTTGGCAAACCCGGTCACTACCGGCTGATGGCAAATGTTTGCGAAGAGCGCGTGGCGCCCGCATATGCAACCATGCCCCTGGCATTCAGAGATGCAATGGACTGGCGCGAGCTCCGCTTGCATCGGGCAACAATATCCGAGGCTCGTAAGACCGGCGGAGACACCGCGGCGGACATACTTGCGGATCAGTACACAAAGCTTTCTCTGCTGTATCCGCCGTTTTTGCGCGACTTCCTCCTGGGAAAAACAGACGATTTGCGATACACGGCTGCCAGAAGCTAGATCCACTCGCTCCTAGCTCAACGCCATGGGCGTCAAATTTCCGCGGACCGCCAATGGCTCGATGCCATGAGCCTCTTCCCTCACCGCGCCAGTCGCAGCAATCCAAACAAGTAACGGACGCGTATAGGAAGTGTGACGCTTTTGGTCAAACGAGGGTGGAATTAAAGCATGGCAAAGATTGGCGCATTTTGCTTTCCCGCGACTGAGGTGGATTGAATGTCTACTGGGCCGCGACAGTCACATGATCGATCGAATCTCGCAGACTACCTGCGCGAGTTCCATACGGAGGCGGGCCGGTCGCTGCTCGATCTGGTGGACGAATCGCCGGTTTTGCTCGTCTTCCTTCGCCACTTTTCATGCGCTTTTTGCGCAATGGCTCTGGACCGCGTCTCCCAGGTGCGGCCGCAGATTGAGGCGAAGGGGGTGCGTCCTGTGTTTGTGCATCTCGGCTCTCCGCAGCGGGCGAAACCTTACTTCGACTACTACAATCTCTCCGATGTGGAGAGAATCAGCGATCCAGAGGCGACGCTTTATCAGGTTCCCGCTTTTGGTCTGTCACGCACCAACCCTTATTTGCACTCGTTGAGGCCGGCGGTCTTGATGGGCTGGCTCAAGGGTGCGCTGTTCAAGTATGGAATTGGCCTTATCAAGGAAGATGGGGAGCAAATGCCGGGCGTGTTTTTTTTGAAGGACCGGAAGCTCGAGCGCACCTTTCGCCATCGGACGATTGCCGATCAGCCGGATTACCTCAAGCTGGTTGGTGCGGATTAAGTTTCCGCGCGGATGTGGTGTTCTATCCCGGCAAACCGTTACCTCATCTTCTCTTTCTATGCGCTTAGAGAACCTCATGAAAACTATAGAACGTCGATTTCTCAAACTTTACTCAGCGCGGAGTGCGGCCGAAGGGTCGATCCCGAGCGCACGCCAGCAACACGCAATACATGAGCCGGAATAAAGAAGAACGGATACCGCGGCCGATTCGATTGCCAGCCGGCCAGAGAAGAGGAACGGCTGCTGAACGCGTAGATCGATGAGTCGAAGGACAGGCCACGAAACAGCAACTCCAGCAGCACAGCCGAGAATTGGTCCCGCGATGCCTTCCACAAAGAACTGCCCGACAATGTCCGCTATCGTTGCCCCGATTGCCCGGCGCGCCCCAATTTCCGGGCTTCGGTGTCCCACGCCGATCCATGCAATTGCGAAGATCCCAAGCGAAGCCACCACCGCTGTGCTGGCAGCAATCCAGCGAAGAAAGAAAGTCAGCCGGCTGAACGCAGCGAGTTGAGTTTCGACGAGCGCCTTCTGGTTTTGTACCTGGAAGTCCGGTCCGGTGAAGGAATGAGGCCGATGGCGCCGGCTCATGACTTCGGCAATCTCTCGCGCCGCGCGATCCATGCTCTGCCAAGAGCCGATCTCCACGACGATCGACGTGTAGTAATCGGCGTTCATGAGGCGGCGCGTGGCAGTGGCAAGCGGCACGTACACCTGGGCATCTTCGTTGGCCGCATCCAGTCCTTGTCCCCGCTCGCGGAGGACCCCGGCCACCTCAAAGGGCTCACGGCCGATATTGATGCGGCGACCGATCGGGTCCGATTCACCGAATAAGTCGCGAGCTAAGGTCGCTCCCAGCAAGGCCACGCGCCTCTGGCCACGATCATCGCCGGCGTCGAACAAGTCCCCGCTCTGCGTCGACCAGTCGCGTACGGCGAAGTAGGCCGGCGCGCAGCCAACGATGGTGGTGCTCTTGGTCAGGTCTCCAGCTCGCACACGCAGCACTGTGGATATGGTCGGCGATGAAGCCACGATCTCCGGCACTTGCTCGATGACTGCGCGATAATCGGGGCTTCGCAGTGTGGTCACAAGGGCGCCAGTCCGAGCACGGCCGCCTACCGCGCGGCTCTCCGCCGGTGTGACGATGACGACATGAGTGCCCATGCGGCGGAACTGATCGAAGATCTTCTTCCGTCCCGCAGCCGCATAGTCAGTTGAGACAACGACCCCGCCTGTTCCGACGGTAGCGGCGAGAATGGCCAGCGCTGCCTGCAGTCGCGCGCGGCGAAAATTGCGGAGCCCGATCAGGATGATCCTGCCCATGCGCACCAGGCTCATGTCAGGCTCTCAGCGCTTCAACAGGATGGATGCGCGACGCCTTCCATGCCGGATAAATGCCGGCGGCAAGTCCCATCCCGATCGAGACAACGCACGACATGGCAACGATGCGAACGTCGATGAGAAAAGGGAGATGCTGCCAGCGGGAAACGGCCTGTGTCCCTGTTACCCCGAGAGCAATGCCCAAAATGCCGCCCGCGAATGAAAGCATGACGGCTTCGAGCAGAAATTGAATCAGCACCATCGATCGCGCCGCGCCGACCGCGCGCCGGACGCCGATTTCCCTGCCCCGCTCAGCAACACCAATCAGCGTGATGCTGAGAATGACAACGCCGCCTATCGAGGTGGCAAGGACAGAGAGAATCAGCAAGACCCGCTGAAGCGTGGACCCGAGCGCGGTGACCTGCTTCATGATGGCCGCGGGGCTCGTCATAGTGAAATCGTCGAGCGCGTCTGCAGGCAGATGGTGGCGGCTTCGGAGCAGGCTTCGAACTTGCGCCATAGCCGCGTCCGGATGCTCGGGATCGTAGATCTGCGTGATCAACATTGTCAGGAAGTCGCGGTTAAAAAGCCTCCTCGATGCCGTGCTCACTGGGATCAGGACAAGATTGTCGAGGCTGCTGCCGCCGGGACCGGCGCCCCGGGGGGCCAGCACGCCGGCCACTACGAACGGAATGTCTCCGATGCGAATTGTCTTCCCTACCGGATCCTCATCGGGAAAAAGATCGCGGCGGGCATCCGACCCGAGGACGGCGATGCGAGCCATGGAGCGATCCTCCTCGTCGCTGATGAACGACCCTTCGGCCACTTCGTCACCGCGCAAGTCAAGCCAGTTGGGTGAAACACCGAAGATCGCAGGTGTTCGCGTCCGGTTGCGATAGGTTACATCGACATCAAATGCGTTCTGTAACTCGGCAGCGCGACGGATGCATCCCAGTTGCCGAATCGCATCGGCGTCGCTGAACTTCAGAGTCGGGTCGGCATTCGTGAGCGACACCATGCCTCTGCTTTTTGCAGAACCCGGCCGGATAATCACCGTGTCGTAGGTGCCCAGCATGTTGCGGAATCGCTTCATGGTTTCGCGGCGGGTGCTCTCTCCTATCGACGAAAGCGTGACAAGGGATGCGATGCCAACCGTGACTCCGCCCATCATGAGGAGGGCACGAATCGGGTTGCGTGCGAGAGTCCGGCCGATCGAGGGCAACAGAAGAGCTAGATGCATGCGCCTGCCTCCTCTTCCCGAACCACTCCGTCGCGAATGAAGAGGGTGCGCTCGCCGAACGCGGCGATCGCGGGATCGTGCGTAACCATGACGATGGTCCTTCCTTCACGATGCAGGTCCGTCAGCAGAGCCATCACGCTTCTGCCTGCTGCTTCGTCGAGATTGCCGGTGGGCTCGTCGGCGAAGATGAGAGCGGGGTCGTTGATCAGGGCACGGGCAATGGCGACGCGCTGCTGTTCTCCTCCTGACAATTCCGAGGCGTAGTGGCGGTGGCGGTGTTGGAGACCAACCCGCTCGAGGGCCTTGGCTGCGCGCGCGCGACTTAAGGAGCGTATCCGCATAGATCATCGGCAGTTCCACGTTCTCGATGGCGGTCGTTCGTGGAAGAAGATTGAATGACTGGAATACAAATCCTATTTTCTGTGACCGGATGCGCGACAATTCCCGATCGCTGCGGCCCGAGATCGATTCCCCGTCAAGGCGATAGGTGCCGGCACTGGGCGCATCGAGGCATCCGAGCAGGTTCAGGAGCGTGGACTTGCCCGACCCCGAGGCCCCGCGAATGACTACGAACTCGCCGGTACGAATATCGAAGGTGGAACTGTGCAGCGCGGTCACCGCGACACTCGCGCGCCAGTAGGTCTTGGAAAGATTACGAACTTCGATCATGGCGTCCCCGCTCCTTCATTCGGCTGCAATACGGAAGTCTTCGCGTCGAGCCCTCGTACGATCTCCATTTCCCCATTGGTGCGTGCTCCTGTCGTGACGCTTCGCCTTTCGCGAAGCCCCGATGGCGCGCGCATGTAGACGAAGGGTCCTTCCGGATCTTTATGCACGCAGGAGGCTGGAAGGAGGAAGAGCTGGATGCTCCGCCGTGACGATGTTCACGTTGGCGGTCATATCGGGCTTCAGCATCTCGACGTTATTGTGAATCGAGATAGCCACTTCATAATTCACGACGCCCGAGATGATGGTGGCCACAGGGGCGATGCGCAGCACTGTCCCGATGAATTCCACCTCGGGCCACGTCTCGGTAGTGAATGTTGCTTCTTCGCTGGGGCGAACATTGCCGATATCGGCTTCATCCACCATGGCAACGATCTCGAGTGCATTTTTCTGAATAACAGTGACGAAGGTGGGCGTGGCAAACGAGGCCGCAACCGTTTCCCCCTGCTGCGTGGACACCGACGCGACAATTCCGCTGATGGGCGAACGGATATCGATATACGCAAGGTCGACGCTGGCGTCTTCGACTCCGCTTTCGGCGGACCGCACTGATGCCTCGGCCGCGTCGAGCGACGCATCCGCGTCCTGGAACTGCTGTTTCGAGATCACGCCGGCCTCGAAGAGCTGACGGCACCGGCCCTGATCGACGGACGCCTTTGCCATTGTGACCCGGGCCTGGGCAAGCTGGGCGCGAGCCTGCCGCACCTTTGCCTGCACCGGGCGCGGATCGATTTCGGCAATCGCCTGGCCCTCAACCACCTTCGATCCCACGGTTACGAACAACCGGTGCACAATACCCGAGAGCTGCGCCCCCACGCGGACTTCGGCGCCTGTCTTGAGCCGGACTATGCCGGTCGCATTAACCTGAACCTTCAGCATGCGTGTCTGCGGGATGATCCAGTGCCCATCGTTTGTCGCCGAAGGAGCAGCCCGACGCGTACGCCACAAGACCGCAGCCGCCAGACAACACAAGAGCAGTACAGCTGCAATGACCCAGGCCCGCGTTCGACGCGCCCTCAGAACCGATTCGCTCATGGCTCACCGGTCCCGCGTGAATACCATCACCATCGGATCCTGGCCCGGTCGCGACGATTCGACATACATCGTGCCGCCATCCGGCGACACATAGCGCGTTTCGGTCCGTTTCACCGTCGTTCCGGCAATGGACCCCGGGCTCTCCCACTCCGTAATCAGTCGTGCATCCTCCCAGCGGCTTCTCGTTGTCGCGGTGCCTCCCATGATCGGAGTGTTGCTCACAGCCGTGCCGGAGAGGTCGTAAACCGTGTGCTGCTTGTCTTTCTGCCCATTGAACTCGGAGTAGTCGTCGACCGTCAGCTCCGATGGCGATTGGATGATGATGGTGTGGATCTTCATGGTGGCCATCATGCCGACGTTTTTGCTCTGGGCCGGATCGTAGTTCCACTGGCCGGCAAGCGTGTTGGATTGGCTGGTCGCGCCCGCGGCGCACGCCGCGCACAAGGCAGCGATGGCAATCAGTCTCGAAATCATGGCTCCTCCCTGGATTGGGCAATCGTTCTACGCCCTTACCAGCAGAGTGCGCCCTGTACCACGGTATAGAGTCAATCCTGATTTAAATGCGGGCTCAGCGCGGGGATGTATCATCGGCGTCGGCTCGGCCGGGCGGGACACCTGGCCGGTTCACTCGAAGAGAGGGCTCGGATCACCGCGCTCATTTCCGATCGCATGATAGTGAGAGCCGTGATCTTTTCCTCGATGGACTCGATCCGCTCCTCGGCGATGGCAAGGATCTCTTTCACCATGGCGGGCTGCATCGAAGCACCCTGATGGGAGGAAACCGTCACCCGGTGGAGGCGAATGAGCTGGCGGATCTCACGCAACGTGAATCCAAGCCCCTGGCAGGCGCGAATGAACCGGATGCGATCGAGGTCCTGCCGCTCATAGCTCCGGTAGCCACCCGGAGTGCGATCGGGCTTTCGCAGCAGTCCCTCGCGCTCGTAAAAACGGATGGTCTGCACATTCACATCCGCCTGCGTCGCAATCTCTCCGATTCTCATTTACCTTCCCCGGAGCGTTGGCCCATTCGGGATCTGGTGCGATCCCCACATTCATCTCGATACATCGGTTGTACACCCTATAGCAGGTATAGGGTTTCAAAGTTTCGCCAGCGAGCGCATGGCGTTCGTCACTGCCACTGACTGCACCCCGGCAAGCCTGCGAGAGCAGCCAGGCTCTGGTCAATAAAAGCGGTTCATGGCCTTGATATTCGAGAGCCTGACTTCGTGTTGCGATGTAAACAGGTCGACCTACTTAAACCTCCCGTGAAGAGTGTTATTTGTCAACCCAAGGAAGTTACTTCGCAGGTTTCGCGAACGTCAACATTTCTCGAACTGTCGTTGCCAACGACTGCTTCTGTACCAGCAAAAGCGGTCCCGGTAAACTAGTGAGCTCGTCGGACAGCAGAACACATCAGTTTCTCGAAGCGGAGAAGATGCGCGGTAACCCTTCTCTACGAACAGACGCTCGATTTCGTTGCGTTTTCTGTAAGTGCCCGGTCGTAGCGCCGGTCACACGTTGGATTTGGTGGACTACGGACCATCTCCATCGGACGAGCTGACGGTTTCATTGCCTTCGTAAGCGCGATCCATGATCACTGGCATACCGGAATCCCAGTCGCGAGCATTCGCGCCCTCCGGCATCATGGCGTTCCTGGAAGCGCGAACGTTATTGCGGTCCGAGCATCCGCGCACCATATGAATCTTGGTGTCCATCCACCCGAGATTTGCCGATGCCTTGTGGTCCGTTTTTTTTAATGTTCCTGCTGTCCGGTGCACCTTCACCGAAGTCGAGTCCAGCTGAAGCTTCGATACGAATGCGAACGATCTGTTCCAGTTGCAGTTTCTCAAATACACGATCCATGGCTCCGCTCTTGGACCACGGTTCATCCGTGTGTAGATGGTGTGCCAGTTACCAAAGCGTTTCGGAAGCCCGCGCCACTTGCATCCGTGCTCCGCCACGTACAACACAGCATTCAGAAACTGCAGGTTGGATAAGCTCACATTCCCACGCTGCACTGGCAGACTTCCTTGATCGCGCGTACTGCTCTTCAGTGATTTCCATCTATCCTAACTTACCAGTCAGATGGAATAGTGTTAACACGCCCTATGACCTGTCGCAGTGAAAGCGTTAATGTGGAACCTCACAGGAGCAGATAAAAAATAATAGCTTGTCATCCTGAGCGAAGCGAAGGATCTGCGGTTGCTCTTGGCGAAGCTGGTAATGGATTCCCTGCGACAGGCCACTAGTAATAGAATTTGATTGAAACGTCGAATCGCGTGAGCAATTCACCTCAGTGCGATGGAATGCATCGACTGAGTGTCGAAAATCTTCGTCCGGCTCCATGACACGTATGGCAGTGAACTGGTCCGATTCGCCTTTTTCTTATTTAACGGTTGGCGGCCTCGGGAGGCCGCGCCAGGAGAGTCAGAGATGAAAGCCGCAATTTGGCACGGCAGGCGCGATGTACGCATCGAGAGCGTACCCGAACCACCGCCTCCTCCACCAGGCCAGGTGCAGGTAAAGGTAGCGTGGTGCGGAATCTGCGGCACAGATCTGCATGAATACGAAGGCGGTCCGCTCTATATCCCGCTGGAAAGGCCTCATCCGCTCACGAGGGTACAGGCTCCGGTCATCATCGGCCACGAGATGTCGGGCGAGGTTACGGCAGTCGGAGACGGCGTGGAATGCTTCGCTCCCGGCGATCGCATCGCCGCCTGTCCCATTATTGGGTGCGGAGAATGCCGCTGGTGCCGAAGCGGATCGATGGCCCAGTGCGATCGCGTCGCGTTTCTTGGAACCTCATGGACAGGCGGCGCCCTGGCGGAGCGCCTGAACCTGAACGCGTATCAGTGTTATCGCCTCGGCGATTCAATCTCCGACGAAATCGGCGCGCTGGTGGAACCGTTTTCGGCGACTGTTCGTGCGATCGTCCAAAGCGGCGCAGGTCTTCATGACAACATCGCCATCGTGGGCGCCGGTCCGATTGGCCTCATGTCGCTGATGGCGGCGCGCATCATCGGCGTGAAACAAGTGGTTGCCTTCGAGGTTGCGGAGAAGCGCATCGAAGCAGCGCGGCGTTGCGGCGCGGATGCAGTGATCAATCCCGCCGTCCAGGACGCCCTGCATGCCGCGCTGGAGATGACCGACGGGCAAGGTTTCGATGTGGTGATCGAATGCGCGGGGCAGCCGGCGACCGTCCTGTTGGCTGGCCGTCTTACGCGTACCCGGGGCAGGCTGGTCATCATGGGAGTGTTTGAGAAGCCGGCAGCTCTTGACCTCACCGATATCGTATTTCGCGAAAAAATCGTCTCGGGCAGCATGAGCGGCTACGGCCTCTACGATGAGACCATTCAGATGATGACGGATCCCCGATTTCGCGGCGACGTCCTCATTTCCGATCGCATCGGACTCGATGATCTCGTTGGCAAGGGATATTACGGGCTGCTGCACGAAAAGGATCGGCACGTGAAGATTCTGGTCAGGCCGGAGTAGAAACTTCCGGCATTTGTCTTCGTAGCCACGGGCTCGGGTCAGGGACCTTATTGTGGGGACGCCTGAAGTAACAAAACCCAATCGCCATCACCGGCGTGATTCTTGCCCGGGGGACTGAACTCATGGGATCCGCTGTTAGGGACGGGTCCATTCGCTGCGTCCTGATAGCTTCCGGTTGAAGGATCGAACCATCTCGCTTTCGCGGCGCCCCGCAGGCTCGCCATGTTCACAGTAATGGTGCGGGCGGTTGGCATATAGACAACGGCGATTGAGCCGTCCGGCATTCGAGCAGCGGTGCCGTAGTCACTTTCGCTGACCCTCGTATCCACGTCGCCGTAGGTTCCGTAACCGCCAGTAAGAACCGAATGATCCTGATCCGGCACAAGGCCCTGCCAGGGCAACGACGAAAAGAAGGTCTTCCAGATTCCGAGTTGTTCCACTCCCGGCGTGTCGATCTTACTCTTCCACCCCTCTGCGAATGACCAGGTGTACTTGTTCCCGTAAAACTGGCCGATGCCGCCAGTCAGCATTGTCCAGTAGTTTTGCTTGCGCAACACCAGCGGGGTTCCGAAATCCGGTGGGTCCCCGACATTCTCGAGATCATAGTGCCCTTCCATCAGATAAGCGGGCGCAACCGGCTTCTGGTTGTAGCTGTGCAGCATCTGAATGTATGTCGGTGAATAAGTATAGGTGCCATTCAACTCGATCAAGGGAATCCAGCGCGGATCGTCGAACGATGAACTGGTCCGCACGTGGAGCTCTACGCTCTGGAATTGATCGGGAGCCACGGAACGAATGCCCTTTGCCACTGCCTGCACGAGGTTATCGTCGTCAGGGATGGTCCAGAGATTGAAGTCGTTTCCGTTGAGCCAGGCCAGATTTGAAAAGCGCTTGTATCGGCCTCCAATAAATTGTCCGTAGGCATAAGCAGCCTTCATACCGTTGTTCCGCAACGTCGGCAGCCAGCCGATGGTCTCGATGGGGTCAAGGAAGACGAACAGATGGTGGTTGGTCGCAAGCTGAAGAATGTGATCGAGCCGAACGAAGTACGCTTCATTCGGCTTGCTCAAATCGTAATGCGTGTAATCGGTGCCTCCTGCTACATAGGCCGTGAAGGGCTTGATCCCATCCGGAGTTACTGCATCCTTGTTTGTCGGGTAGTCGTTGCCGGCACAAGCCACGTCGATCCATCCCAGGGTATTGAATCCGTGCGCCTCGCGATCGGCGAAGTAGTACTCCGCATCCTGCTCGCTCAACCGTCCCATCAATCCCTGCGGCGTATCGCCGACCATGAGAAACGCGATCCCATTCTGATCAACCAGGTAGCGGTGGTTCTCACTGAGCTTCAGCGGATAAACCGGTGTCGCCGGCGCTTTGCGCGCCAGACCCGCCGCAGACCGCGACACAACAAAAAGCCAACAAGCGCCTTGCGAAGTATTCACTTCCCGCGCAAATGTCACTGATTCACCCGCCTCCGGTTGCCAACTCGATAGATCTCGCTTCAGAATTCCACGCGAAACGTAGCCTGGCCTTGCCGGTTGCTGATTTGCGAACTCAGGTTGGTAATCTGCCCGAATGTCGAATCCAGCGAGTTGTTGTCGGGCGGCTGCAGTTGTGTCCGGTTAAAGGCATTGAAGTAGTCGACCCGGACGCTGGCGCGCACATGCTCGCCGATATGGAACGTCTTGATCGACATCGAAGCTCTCAAAGCGCAAGGGCGGCGTGCGCATGGCACGATAGGCACGCACAGAGGACCCAAGCGCCCATGGGCCGGTATTGGCAAACGCATTGGTGGTAAATTGGACCGGCTGAACGGTTGTCTTTCCGGTGAAGAAATCCTTCGAGCGGTTGTAGTCATAAGTCTTGAGCGAAACCCCGGAACAATATCCGGACGGTCAAAGCTGTTCACGAGCAGTGGATTGAAGTTGTTCTGCGCTCCGAAGGCAAGCCCGCCCGAATAGTTGAGAATGCCGCTGACCTGCCAGCCGCCAACCAGATACGACGTCCAGCCGCCGGAGTTCAAATATTTCTTGCCCGGCCCGAAGGGCAATTCATAGGTCGCCGACGATCTTCACGTCATAAGCATGATCGAGAAGGAAGGACCGTACTCCGGCTTGGGATTGTATGCATTCATTCCGTTAGCGGAGTACGGACCTGAACCGACGCGGTTTCGCCGTGAGATGGGGACAGAGTCAGGCCTGCAATGTAGCTCAGGTCACCCTTGAATCTCTTCTCTGCCTGCAACTGAAAGGCGTTGTAAAACGCTGTCCCGTCCATCTCGTTCACCGGGAAGTATCCGGCAAACATCGGATAGGGGGTTAACGCCTGTTCCAGGATTGCAGCGCCTCCGAAATCGTCCACAAAATTCGGGTAGGGCGGGGTAAACCCGGCAGCGACGACGTCCGGATCCAGGATGTTTTTTCCCAGCAGGGATCCGTACTGCAGGACCGATGGGTTGGGCTGGTTTGAAAGTTCCAGGGTCGTGGGCAGGTGGATGGCCCGGTTGCCCACGTACGATGCCGTCATGAACATGTCCCAGGGGAGTTCGCGCTGGACTCCGATACTCCAGGCCTGGTCGTAAGGAGCGGTACCCACCGAGCGTGCATTTGGAAGCTGCGGAAACATGTTGTCCTTGTTGTACGGAAAGTCGAAGATCACTGCCGCATTCCCGATCGACGGCGAGAACGGAATTTGCTGAGGCTGGGACTGTCTGAGCGTCCCAACTGCCGTACCCGGGAGTGCTGCTGCCTGTCGCTGAGCGGATGTAGGTGCCATTCTGTAGTTTCCCATGAACGAGGCGGTGAATGCCGTCCCGTACTCGTATGCCCCGCCGTTGAGATAGGTAATATAAAAGCCGCCCTGGATCACGGTCTTACGGTTTAGTTGGTACGACAGGCCCAGGCGCGGCTGCCAGTTCTTCCAGTGAATAGCCGCGCGGTGATCCCAGCGCATCCATCGCAGTTGCCGAACTTGGTTGCTGCCCCCAGCAGTCCGCCGGCGCCGGGATTGGGCTCGTCACGATTCACAAAAATAATGTTGTTGTTCGCTTCGGTAAACGGTATGAGGATGTCGTAACGCAGGCCCATGTTCAGCGTGAGCTTGTCGCTGAGCTTGTAGTCATCCTGCGTGTAGAAGCTCAAGGCCCAGTTTCTCAGCTTCGATTCGCTGGCGAAACTACGCTCGGTCGCATCCACCTGTCCCAGCAGAAAACTGGCAAAGGAACTCCCGTACAACCCGAAATTGGGATCGTTGGAGTCGGGCGTCGAGGTAGTCCTTTGACTGAAGTTGAAGGTCCCGCTGCAGAAGTCGCATTTGATGATGTCCTGGTAGGTTCGCCGCGCCTGCACCCCGAAGTTAAACGTGTGCCGGCTCTTGGTCCACAACCAGTTGTTGACGACCGCCACGCCGAGCATGCGATTATTGTTCACCGTCAAACCGCCCGAGCAGCACTCAAGGTAGGCTCCGCCATTCACGCCCCAGTTCGTCGGATTGTTCTGGCCATCAAATGTAGTTAACGGAAGCGTCGTTCCCCCCTCGACCGCTCCAAAATTGACATTATTGTTGGCATTATGCTGGCCGATGATGTTCCCGATCGCATCCGCCCCGGCCGTCATCACCAGTCTTGGACTAATCGTAAAGGCATAATTCAACACATATCCGGTGCCCTCATTGGTGCTGTTGATCTGGCTCTGGAGCGGATTGGTGGCCGGCACAATGGGCGCCGACGTGAAGGACGGTGACGTGGTCGTATCCCGCCATTGACTGAAGTGGATGTTGTGCCTGCTCGTCAGGTTCTCGTCAATGGTGTAATCCCAGAGGTTCTGGCGGATGGGGATGGAGTGAATCGCAGGGAGTTTGTTGCTCTGCAGTCCGCTATTGATTCCCGCCGTATCGGGATCGGGGATTGATGCAAGCAGGGACTGCGACAGCGCGCTGAACCGCTGCTGCGGAATCTGGTTCCCCGGGAACGGCTGCCCGGTGGTGGGATCGTAGATGGGGATCAGGTTACCCGACGCGTCCACAAAGTTCGAGAAGTCGCCGCTTTTCATTGCCGCCGTCGGAACGGTGCCGATGGAATTCTGCGCCTGGTTCTGCCGGAACCAGTCGAAGCTGACGTGGAAGAACGTACGGTTCTTCCCGTTGTAGACCTTGGGAATCCAAACTGGGCCGCCCACAGTGAATCCGTAGTCATTCTGCTGATTGATCGGCGGCTCCGCTGTTCCTGACGGCGAAAAACGCGTAGGGAAAAATCCCGCCGAATCAAAGAGCTGATTGCGCAGGATTTCGAAGCCATCGCCATGAAAGCTGTTGGTTCCCGAGGCCATGCTGAATGTGACCGCCCCCTGGCCAATCCCATACTGCGCGTTGAACGTCGACGTGCTCACGCGGAACTCGCTCACGGCTTCATACGGAGGGTTGAGGTTGGTCTGGTTGCCCTGGAACTGCACAAACGCCACAGGCACGCCGTTGAACTGCACCTCGTTTTCGTAGGTCACTCCGCCGTTGATATTGTGAGAACTAGCCGAACCCTGCACGCCGGGCGCGAGGTAGCTGAACGAATCGATCTGCCGCGCCAGACCACTGATCTCAATGGGCGCGACGTTAACCAGCTCGGGTTCCAGCGTGGTTCCGACCTCAGGCGAGGTCGTGTCGAGGGAGATGGAGGATCCTGTTACATTCACCGTCTCGCTGGCTGCGCCCGGAACCAGCGTGAAGTTAACGGTCGTCATCTTCGCGACCTCGACGACTACATTCGTGACGCTCTTGCGGAACCCGGTGGCATCGGCGGTCACCGAGTATTCCCCTGGGATGAGTCCGATCGCCGTAAACGTTCCCGCCGAAGTAGTCGAGGTCTGCGATACAACGCCGGTCGACGTGTTGGTAATCGTGATTTGGGCCTGGCTGATCAGCGCCTGGCTTGAATCTGTCACCTTTCCGTTGATTCCACTCTGTATTTGTGCTTGCACGGGCGCGACATGGAACAGCAATGCCAGGCAAACTAAGACTGGAAGGAGCGCTGCCTTCGCGCAGACTCGGATGCGGCAATGGGCACATACCATTCTTTGATTCACCCTCATCTCCATGTCGCTCGCCTGGATGCATGGAACGCAGCGGAAGCCGGCGCGCAAATTTAGCTTGTCTGCGATCGATCCATTCCTCAGCGGGGAATAGCGACCCAGAACAGTCGCCTGTCTCCGAGCATGGATCTGGCTGCGGAGTGTCCACCATCGTCCGTCAATTGGGGATCACGGTATAGTGGATTCCCATTGTTTTTTTGTGGAAACCTACGAGGGAACGTGCTCGAGCGGACGGATATAACCCGTGCTAACGTTGAGAATCGATTGAAGGTTAGAAGGTGTACCGCCAGAGAGCGCTATCTGCCTCATGTGTCGACGCCACTGCCGCTTTACTCTGAGATCTATATCGATTGGTTAAGTCGGGGCCTTGATGTTGCGCGTTCCACCCGCATGGTTGAAGGCCTGCGTGGCCAAGGTCGACTCGACGCCGATTCCTCCATCCGCTTTGTAACTTCCAGCGGCAGGTTCAGCACCAGAGTTTCCTGATAATTTTCCGACCTTCCGGTGTAAGCCGATCCCTCAACGCTTTCGTTGTGGCGCATATGAGGCGCTGATTGGCGGCCATGCAGCGGGCCGACCATTGGCCCTCGAAGTTTCCAGGCCGCCGGCGCTTTCCGCATGCAATCGCGGCATGTGGTAAGGCTGGCGCTGGTCGGTGAGCGAATTATTACGAATTCGCCGGCGATAGTTCGCCGGCGTCATCCCGACAATCCGGCGAAACACCGTGCCGAAGTAGCTCTGATCGCAGAAGCCTACCTGCTGGCTGATGCTGGCCATTGACTCCTCAGTCTTCGCGAGCAAGGCCTGTGCGCGCTCAATCCGGAAATGGTTGAAGTAAGTGACAAACGAGAGGCCGGTAACTCTCTTGAACAGACTCATGAAATGCGATTCGCTCATGCCGCAGGTGCGCGCCGCCTCGCGCACCTGGATGGAGTCGCCGCAGTTTTCGCCGAGGTAGCGAAACAGCGGACGAAGCCGTTCGAGATTGTGCTGCTGGCGCTGAAACGTCTCTACGGTTCCTGCGTAGGGAGCGTAGTGATTCACAAGTTGAATCAGCAGCATCTTGAGATAGGTCTTCAAAGCCAGCCGGCCGCGCGTCGATGAAGCGGGAAGTTCCGAGCGAAGGCGCAGCATCAAATCCAGGACCTGGCGAGGAACGCCTGTCTCGGCCGGGATCACATGGGGAAAATCCGCATCCTGAAGCAAGAACGGCGTCAGGTACTCCGCGCTGTCGCTCGCCCCATCGCAGCGAATCAGGTCCGGCTCAAAGAACAGCGCCGCGAGCGTGACAGGAGAGGACGATTGGCACTCGATACGGTGGTAGAGCGTGCTGCCGATAATCGCAAGATCACCTTCGTTGAAGGGCAACAGGCGATCCTGTATGTGACAATTTGCGGAGCCGGAGCACAAGTAGAGCACCTCGAAATACCCATGGCGATTCATGCGCACGCGATGCCGGTCGTCGACAGTCAGGAACAGGACATCGACCGGGCACGGCACGTCGAAGGGCCAGATATGAACCCCTTCCGCATTGATCTGCGGCTCCACCAGGTCAAAGTGGTCACGGTAAGAGGTCTTCGGCAGTTTCATCCGCTGCGGCAGACCGGCGCGCCGGCGCGAGGACTGTTGCGTCGCCGCAACCCCCCGGGCGACCGGATCAATGTTCGATTTTGAAGACTTCTTCAAGTTCGCCATGGCGCACTCCAAACATCTGGGAATGAAGATTCACGGTCGCGTCGCTGTAGTGTACCCAAACTTGAACTTTTTGCCCGGGCGTCAGTTGCGGTGACACGTGCGGATCAAGCTCGACCAGGGCGTGTTCAGCGTGGAGCGCCGTTAACTGCGCGCCAGGCATCTCCTTAAGCGCCGGCAGACCCCTCTCGCCGCTGATCGCCTTCACGCCGCAATCGAGAACGGCGTGTTCTGCCCCGCGTGTACTAATCACCGTGGCCAGCACCGTGAGTGACCGTTGAAACGGCGCGCCGCGGCTGAGATAGATGTTGTCCATCAGCAAGTACGACCCTGCCTGGATTTCAGTGATACCGGGATAGTCGCCCGACACTGCATAGGTGCCGGTTCCTCCCGTGGAGCGGATTGTCGAGACATCGATCCCTGAGCTTTCAAGGAGGGCCGCGGATTCGACAATCGCCTTACTCCCCTGCCGCACGATCGCGTCCCGTTCCGCGCTCGGTGGCACCGCTTGCAGGTGGCCGTCATATCCCATGATGCCGCGCACCACAAGTCCCTGATCGGCAGCGTAGCGGGCCAGTTCAAGAGCCGCCTGGCCTGGCACTACTCCACAGCGATTGAGGCCGATGTTGACATCCACCAGCACCTCGATCTGTGCATTTCGATTCCGCTGCGCGGTTGCCAGATCACGCACCGAATGGCGGTTGTCCACCGCAACCATCACCGACGCGTGGCGGGAGAGATCGGCCAGGCGCTCCGGCTTTTCCTGACCCGCGATTTCGTTCGCGATGAGGATGCTGCCGATTCCGTGTTCCACCAGGATTTCGGCTTCGCGCAGTGTCGCGCACGTCATCCCGATCGCGCCGGCATGGATTTGCTTCCATGCCAGCAGAGGCACCTTGTGATTCTTGAAGTGTGGGCGCAGCTTGCATCGCCGGTCGCGGAAGAAATCCGCCATGCCACGCAGATTGGACTCCATGGCATCGAGGTCCACGAGCAGGGCCGGCGTTTTGATCTGCTCTACCTTGGTGTTGATCAGGGAAGAATCTCCTCGTACAGCTTCACTTCAAACCGGTCCACCAGTCCCGGCCGCCCATTGTTGAAAAAATCTGCGATGTACGACGTTGCGCAATGTTCATCGAATGCCTTCTTGTCCTTCCATTTTTCGATAAACGTAATGCCGTTGGGCTGGTCTGTTCGCTGATTCAGTTCGTAGCGGATGCAGCCTGCTTCAGCGTGCGTGGGTTTGATCAGCGCATGCAGCGCGTCGATCAATTCTTTGGTCTTGCCATCCTTGGCAAAGAACTCCGCGACGCAAACCACTTGAGTAGTGTTCTTCTCTGGCATATTGGCTTCTCTTTCCTCATTGGGTTTCCGTGAGTGATATAGGTATCGGCCATCTCAAGTCTCGTCATCCTGCTTCAGGGCAGTGCTGAATCCCCGAAACAATAGAGCTATCGAGGTTGCGCCGGCGTCGGCAGACCCGAGCGTCTTCTCACCCAGATACCTGGCTCGCCCGTATTTTGCGATCATATCCTTCGTCGCGTCGGCTCCCTTGCGCGCGGCCTCCGATGCGTATTCCATTGCGTGCGCAATCGACTCTCCGGAGTTCGCAGCCGTTGCAAATGCCTGCACGGCGGGGACCAGTGCATCCATCATGGTCTTGTCACCGGGCCTCGCCTTTGTCTGCTTCTCCACCGCGCGCAACCCGGCCGCGAAGCTGACGGCCAGATGGGTGCAATCGCTCTCCTGGCCCATCACTGCATCGCCCATTCCGGCGATAAACGTGCCCAGAATGGCGCTCGATGCGCCGCCATCCACACTTAACACGCTCCAGCCTGCATCTTTCAACCGGGCGTTCAGCGTTTCTTGGCGGTCCCCGGTCATCGCGCTCTCGAGCATGTCCATCGTACGCACCATTGCGGTGCCATGATCACCGTCCCCGCCAATGCAATCGAGCTGTGACAACAGCTCTTGCTCCCGCCGGATTCGTCTGGCAGCCTCGGCAAACATGCATCGCAAATCCGTCATGGAGATTACGTCACTCATAGCCTGGCAAAAAACGGCGTATCCGCCGGTGCGTCCCACAGTTCAATCAGTTCCTTGTCCATGCGCGCGATCATCATCTGGAAACCCGCCTGCTCCTGGGTTGTGATGAACTCTCCGATGGCGCTGCGCACAAGCTTGATTTTCCTGGCCAGCAGCACTTGTGCCACTCTACGGAAGATGAGGTATAACTCCATCAGCGTGGTCGCGCCGGCGCCGTTCAACATGACCAGCAGTTCCTCTCCTTCGGTTACCTTCAGATCTGAAAGCAACTGCTCCAGCATGATGTCCGCGGTCTCGTTTGCCGTTTTCAACTTCATGCGGCCGGTTCCCGCTTCTCCGTGCTGCCCCATCCCAATTTCGATTTCGTCGTCACCAAGCTCGAAGATCGGCTGCCCTGTTGCGGGGTGGGTCGCGGTGCGCATCGCAACGGCCAGCGTGCGCATGTTGTGCTCCATGCGCTGCGCCAATTCAAAACACGCGTCGAGCGGCGCGCCCTTCTCCGCCGCCGCCCCGGCCACCTTATACACTGCAACGCAACCCACCAGCCCGCGCCGATCTCCCTCCGGGCTGGAAATGTCCTCCTGGGTCAGCACCATCTTCACATTCAGCCCTTCACGCTCCGCTGCCTGCATGGCGATGTTCGCAGCCAACACATCGCCGGCGTGGTTGAGCACGATGAGCAAGGCACTTTCTCCGCCAGCGCACGCGTCGCGAATGGCCTCGATACACTTCACCGCACCCGGCGCAGCGAATATCTCGCCGGCCACGCTCGCGTCAAGCATGCCGCGACCTACAAATCCGCTCAACCCCGGCTCATGACCGCTGCCGCCAAGCGTTACGAGCCTCACCTTGCCCGAAGGTTTCGCAGTCGCCCGCACGATGGTACTCGTTCCATTCAGCCGTACCTTATCCGGAAACGCCAGCGCAAAGCCTTCGAGGAGTTCCGGTACCAGCTGCCTCGGGTCGTTGATGAACTTCTTCATGCGCATTGCACGCCTCTCCTCTTACTCATAAGCCGACGGATCGGTCATCACCATCGGCTTGCGGAATCGTTCCGTATGGGCAGCCAGCACAAAGAAACCAATCACCAGCCAAATGGTTCCGGCAAGTTTTGCGGGCCTGCTGAGCCCCAGCCAGATCACAGCGCAAAACAGAAAGCCCGCCGCGGGTGCTACCAGGTCAAGGAGAAGATTCCGCGCGCGGGGATGTGTGGGACGGAGCCAGAAATTCCAGATCACCGCCGCATTCACGCCCATGAATCCAAGGAATGCGCCAAAGTTCAGCAACTCGGCGGTTAGTTCGTAGCTCATAAACTGCGCTCCGGTGAACGCCAGCACGCCCAGCAGCAAAATGTTGATCCACGGCGTATTGCGCACCGGATGAAGCCGCGCAAAAATGCGCCGCGGAATCACATTCTCTCTTCCCATACCGAAGAGCAGCCGCGCTGCCCCCACCTGGGATGTGAGCCCCGCGCCGATGTTCGCGACCACCAGCAGAATCGCCATCGCCTGAAAGAGCCACGGACCACCAACACGTCCCGTTACGTCGATAAACGCAGTCTCCACATTGGCGAATGTCGCGTAGTTGGGCCACGCAAGGTGCGCGAGGTACACCAGCAATCCACCAAACAGCCCGGTGAAGAGACAAACGAATACGGCAGCCAGCATGACATTTCGCCGCGGGTTCTCCACATCTTCCGCAAGCGTCGTAACGGCATCGAATCCTAGATAGGTGAGCGCCGCAAACGAAGTCGCCGAAGCTACATCGCGGACGCGAAACGTCGCCGGATTGTAAAGGGGCTGCATGGAAAATAATCCGCCGATCCCCTGTCGAATAAAGATGTACTTGACCGCCAGCACTATGAAACAGATCAAGACGCCGAACATGAAGAGCAGCATTACATCGTTGGCGCGAGCGGTGTAACGGATTCCGCGCAGGTTGAGCAGTGTAATTCCGCCCGCGAAGAACAATGCCCCGACGGCAAACGGCAAGGCAGGAACCGCGCGCTGCAGCGAAAGGGTCCCATAGATTACGCAGAACAGCGGAATGAATACATAGTCAAGAAGCATGGCCCAGCCGGCGAAGAAACCCAGGTACGGGTGGATGCCGCGGCTCACGTAGGCATATGCCGAGCCCGCCGACGGATACAAGGCCGCCATGCGCCCGTAACTGATTGCAGTTAACACCATCGCCACCATCGCCGCCAGGATCGTTACCACCACGTGCCCGCGCGATTTCACTTCCGCGAGGCCGAAGACCGTTGCCGGAGCGCTGGGCGTGACCGCCACAATTCCATAGAAGATCAGATCCCGCAGCGACAATACCCGGTGCAGCTTTGGCGTCTCGGCGACGTCAGGCAGGTTCATGCGGCTCCTCTCGAACGTGCCGTCCTCCATCGGTATTCAAGTCTCCGCATTGCTGTTCCGGCTCCGCCATCCGACCCCCGCTCCCGTTCAACGCGACCGGCCGCTCAGGATTCCAACCGTATCACGCAAAAATCATATTTCTTCTTCGTTTGGTACAAACCTCTTACACCTGGGCCGTCTGGCCACCATCCACATGCAGGACGGCGCCCGTGACAAACGAGGCATCCTCGGAGGCCAGGAACAGTGCCGCGGCGGCAATCTCCTCCGGCCTTCCCAGCCGGCACATGGGGAACGTCTTTGCAAATTCATCCAGTTCTTGAGGGGAAAGTGCCCTGCGCAGCATGGGTGTATCGGTTGGCCCGGGGCAAATCACATTCACACGAATTCCCTGCTTCGCGTAGTCAATGGCCATCGATCGTGTCAGCAGCGTCACACCGCCTTTCGAACTTACGTAAGCCGCCGCATGCGCGCATGCATCGTGGGAACCGGTGGTTGACGCCACGTTGATAATGGCGCCCCGGCCTTTTAAAACCATGTGCGCCAGCACGGCCCTGGAGCACAAAAATGTTCCAGTCAGATTGACGGCAATCATGCGATTCCACGCGTCTTCCGTGGTTTCCAGAGCAGTTCCGTAGGCCAGGATCCCTGCCCCGTTGAAAAGAATATGCAGATCGCCCAGCTCCTGGATCGTGCTTTGTACCACTTGTTTCACGTCTTCCGGCAGGGATACATCAAGCCGTGCATAGCGGGCTGTTCCGCCATTGGCGCGTATCAATTCAACGGTCTCGGCTCCGCCGCTTTCGCTGGCGTCGGCTACCATCACCGCCGCTCCCTCCTGGGCAAAGCGAATGGCCACCGCTCGCGATATGCCGGAAGCCGCGCCGGTTACCAACGCAACCTGAGAGGGAAGCCGCATGCTATTCTCCTGTCCGGTCCCAGGGGGAAAGAGGCCCGTTGAGAATGTTCCCCATGTTCCTACACAAGCGAGCCAACTGGCTATAAAGAATCCGCGCAATGAATGTTGTAAAACTCCGGTTCGGCGCCGATTTGCATGCCCGGATCGTGCTGCTTCAACAAAAGTTTCCTCAATTCTCAGAGACGTTGGCGATTTTTGACGGCTAGTATGCTGAGGCAGCATGCAAGATGGATTCCCCTCGCCGATCCCAACGCGCAAACATACGAATGGACGGAATGCATGAGACTATCTGGGAAAGTAACGATTGTGACGGGAGCATCTGTCGGTTTGGGGCGCGCAGTAGCGGCCCGCTTCGCCCAGGAAGGCGCCTCGGTGGTGGCCGCGGACACGAACGAGGCCGATGGCTCGGCGCTTGTTGACCAACTCAAGTCCGAGGGCCTGGACGCCATGTTCGTCCCGACGGACGTGTCCCAGGAGTGCGCCGTCAAGGCACTCTACGAAACCACGTTCTCCCGCCACGGGCACGTCGACGTGCTCTATAACAACGCGGCCGTCCTGCTTCCCGGGCGCGATCTACCCGTCAACGAAGTCAGCCTTGAAACGTGGGACTACGTGATGGGAGTCAATCTGCGGGGAGCATTCCTGTGCGCCAAGTACGCCGTCTCCTCGATGCTTCAGAAGGGCGGCGGATCGGTCATTTTTCTCGGCTCGCCCACCGGCCTGGTCGGATGCGCTCCCGCGCTAACCGCTTACAGCACCAGCAAGGCGGGTATCATGGGGCTCACGCGCGTGATGGCCGCCGCGCATGCCCGCCACGGCATCCGCGTCAACTCGATCGTGCCCGGCACCATGGATACTCCTATGAACGCCTATATTCTGTCCGATCCCGCTGCTCGCGAACAGTATCGTGAAGCGGTCCCGGTGGGCAGGCTTGGCACTCCGCAGGATATCGAAGGCATTGCTGTCTTCCTGGCGTCAGACGAGTCCGCCTATTGCACGGGAGGCTTGTTTATGTGCGACGGCGGACTCACTGCAGTTTGATTCAAGCCTGTTGAGTATTGCAGTTCATCCTGGGCTTGTTCTTTCGATGAGTTAGAAGATTGCGATCGGATTAAACAACGAGCCCGTTCCTCCTGGAAGCCGAAGCGGTGCAGCGACAACAAAGAATTCCCAACGCCGCTCCTTCTCGCAAACTTCGGATAGATCCTCGAGGTTCAGGCTATCGGCACAAATCATTCCCATTGCGGCGATTTGCAGAGCATGGATGGGATAGGCGACTCCTTCGACGTTACTGGGTACAGTCTCTCCGTCGCCGTCGGGAAAGAATGCCGCAACTTTTCGGTCGTGCAGCAGCGTTATGGCGGATGCATGCAAGCCAGCCTTGCCTTCTCCGTCGTAGCCATTGTTCCACGGCCCTAGTTCGAGACGACGACGATGATGGCCGGTTCTGAAGACAAGAATGTCTCCCTGGCGAAGTTGGATACCTTGCGCGCGTTCGTAATTCTCCAACTCCTCGCGATCAACAGCGTCCCCCGGCTCGAGCCACTTCACACCTCGAAAACGTGGGATATCGAACAGCACGCCTCTCCCGGCGATTCCATGCGCATACGTTGTTATGTCCTGGAGACGCGGACCACGTGTTGTAACCTCCGAGGTTGGTTTGCCGTTGTAAAGCCGGCCTTTGTACGCCACATGGCAAAGCGCGTCGATGTGGGTGTGGCAGTCGCCGTGAATCTCTCCGGCCATGTAATCCAGGCTGAAGCCTGGCTCTCCCAATGCGGGGTCGCCATCAAAGGCCATGGACATGAAGTGTGAAACAGGATGAGGGTTATCTGGCCCCGCGACCTTGTTGATCGGCACCGCCATCGAAACCGTGCAGCCTGAGCACACCAGCGCGGCCGCCGTTCGCACGCATTCGGGGGTGATGTAATTCAGTGTTCCACGCTCGTCGTCGTGGCCCCAGACTCCCCAGTTCGAGACCTTTTGGAACAGTTCATCAAAACCCTCTCTTGAAATCGCAGCCGGCGGAGTTCTCATCGCTTCCTTTCAACAATCGGTTGATCTCGGGGGTTCATGCACGGGCAAATAGTAAAGGGACTGGCGCGTCGATAGAAGATCGGGCCGGCAATCGCTCTCCGACCCTTGGGCCTCAGAACGTGAGGCGACCGGTAAGTTCGAGGCTGCGGGGTCCCGCGCCTTCCGCGGTCTGCAAGGCAGTGATGGAGCCGAAGCCGCTCGCGTCCACCTGCATGTTGGGAGGCTCGTAGTTGCGGTGATTGAAGACATTGGCCGCCGCGACGCTGAATTGCAGCCTCGACTGTTCGTGAAGCGTGATGCTCTTCATCAGCGAGAGCGAGAAGTTGGCGGTGCCGGGGCCTACGACGCCACCCACCGGGGCATTGCCGAATCGGCCGATGCCGGTGCCGTCGGGGTTCTGCAGATTCAGATAGGGAAACGCCGCCGGATTGAGCCACTGGGTGGTGGTGCGGTGGGGCGCGTAAAGCGGCACATTTGGCAGTTGATCGGGGCGCGCCTGGCCGATGGTAGTCAGGATGTTGGTGTTGGCCGGATCGACCGACTGCTGGTAGGGCGTGAGGAACGGGCCGGATTGCAGTACGGTGACGCCGGCAAGCTGCCAGTCACCAACTAAGCGATTCAGTGCGCCGCCGGTCGACAGCCAACGCCGGCCGCGGCCAAAGGGCAGGTCATAAAGCCAGGTGGCCAGGAAACGGTGCTCGCGGTCGTAGATGACGTTGCCGTAATCGAGGCCCGGGTGAAAGCGGTTGGTAAGATAGCTGCCACCGGCAACGGCGAACGCATTGGGAGTAGCGCCGCCGGCATTGGATAAGTCGCGCGTCCAGGTATAGCTGGCGTCGAAAGTCAGGCCATTGCCGGTGCGCCGCGAAATCTCCGCGGTTCCACTTCCATAGTTACTCTCCGCCTCATTCGTGACGCTCTGAATAATGCTCCACGCGGGATAGGGAAGGTTGGCGGCGGCATTGGCGTAGCCAACCGTGTTGGGCTGAACCTGGTTGAGATCCACCATGGCCTCGAGATTCTTGCCGTGGCTGCCGGCGTAGGAGAGTCGCATGCCGATGCGGCGGCCGAGGTCCTGCTCAAAGGTCAGGTTCCACTGCTGGACTGACGGGTCGCTGTAATGGATGGGGAAAGCATAATAAAAGCCGGCAGTCCCGTAAGCGCTGCCTGCCGCGACGGTGTTGAAGGGGTTGGTGAAATCGAGCAGCGGGGAGACACCGTCGGACTGGAAGTCCTGGTTGTAGGTGGCGACGTAGCTCGAGGCCACGGCCCATCCGGAGACCAGCGAGAAGCCCAGCGGTGCCTGGATGAAGCGGCCCCAGCCACCGCGAACGACAGTTGTGTCTTTCCCATTAGGACGCCAGGCAAAACCAAGACGCGGGCCGAAGTCCGTGTGGTCGGTATAGCGCAAGGCGCTGGGAATATGGGCCTGGGCCGCGGTCAGGATCGGCGTGGGCGCGATAGCGGCCGCGAAATCCGCGGACTGAAGCGCCAGTCCCTTGTCGTCGGAGACGACCACGGCCCCATTCACGGGTGTCGAGCCATCCGTGCCAATACCGGTCCAGTCGGGCATGAACGCGGCTGTGTTGGAGTGAGTCTCGCGCAGCGGCGGGTGCAGTTCATAACGCAGGCCGAGATTCAGCGTAAGGTTGGGCGTGATTTTCCAGTCGTCCTGCCCGTAAAAGGCATAGGAGTAGCCGAGTCCATCCATCGTGGGGTTGTTAGTCGAACTAACTTGGGTATAGTCGGGATAACCAAGCAGGAATGCCGTATAGGGATCGCCAATGGCCGTGCCCACGGTGGAAGAACTGTTAAATACGTACCAGCCGGAACGGTAGTTGCCGAAGACGTTGTCGTCGTGATCGGCGAGACGCTTGAAGTCGGCGCCAAATTTGAATGTGTTTTTGTGGTGGGTCCAGGTGAGGTTGTCAAGGAATTCGATAATCTGCCCGCGCTGTACGCCGGGGTTGCCCGCGCCCGTGGACATAAAGCCATTGATGAGCACCTGCGGCGCCTCGGAGTACTCAAGATTTGGCTGCGGCACGGTGATCCCGATTTGATTGAGCAGGTCAACAGTGGAGTAGCCCTGTTCCTCTGAAGTGTGCTGCTCGTTGTATCCTCCGCGGAACTCATTCATGACGTTTGCGCCGAAAATGTAGTTGTGGGCAAAGGTGAGGCCCTCGTCCGTCTCCGGTGTGTTGTAGGGCCCCTGCAGCGGGCTCCCCGCCTCGGCGCAATACGTAAACGTGCAGGCAGCCGAAGGCGCGGTGAGCACCTGGCGATTCTTGTAAGAGAAGCGCGCAAACACTGTTTGCCGCGACGAAATGGTTCGATCGATTCGGATATCACCCTGGTTGGCAGAGATGGGAGAAGGAAAATTGATCTGGTAGTTGTTCGCGTAAGATCCCGGATCACCGTAATTCGGCGCAGGGAAAAGGTACTGGAGAACATTGGCGGAGACCGGGCTCACCGGCACATTGGAAGGATCGATGGGAGTCATGCCGTCCGGTTGATAAATGGCGGAGACACCCTGACCGGCGAGATAACTGGTGAGATTGCCATTGCGCATGTCCGCCGAGGGCACGCTCAGGAGGATGGGAGTCTCGCGAGGCAAACGAAGGCCTTCATAACTCGCGAAGAAAAAGAATGGGTTCTTGGCGTTGGAAAGGAGCGGCAAGCGCAGTGGGCCGCCGAGAGTTCCACCAAAGTCATTCATGATGATCTTCGGCTTGGAAAGCGCGAAGGTGTCGTTGGAATTAAAGACCGTGTTTTCGAGATTCTCGAAGATGCCGCCATGAAAGTGACTCGTCCCCGCCTTCGAAACGGTGGTAATGTCGGCGACACCGGAGAATTCGGCATTGTTGTTCGACTCGCTGACGCGGATCTCCTCAATGGAGTTGAACGAGGGAAACATCTCGTTGACGGGACCGGAGTATTCGACGCCCACGCTCGAGATGCCATCGATAGTGACACTGAGCATAGCCGCAGTCGTCCCCAATACCGCGAGGTTGCCGGTGTCATCTGTCTGGACGCCGGCTTCGGTCGTGAGAGTGGAGATGGGGCTTGTAGAACCGGTCGAACGCGAATAAATGGCAATGGGCAAATCAACAAGTTCATCTCCGAGCTTGGTTGCAGCCAGGTTGGAAACCTCGGTATTGATGACGGGGAGGGCGCTGTCGTCGATGACCACCACGGTCTGCGTTTCACCGCTCAGCTTGAGCACTACGTCAATGCGACGGGTCTCGCGCGCAGTCAGGGGAACAACGGGCAGAGCCTCGGTTTGAAAGCCCGGCCCGGCAAAGGTGATCTTGTAGGTGCCGACGTCGATGTTTCTGAATGCGTAATTTCCATCGCCGTCGGTGGCCGCAGTGCGCGTGGCGCCGGTACCGGTGTTGAGCAGTGTCACTTGCGCGGTGGCGATGAGCGCGCCGCTGTTGTCGTGCACCGTGCCGAGAATCGCACCGAACGTAGACTGGGCTACCAAGGGACCTGCCGAAACGCTACACAAGCAACACGCCACCAGCAGACGCCAGGCGAATCGCCCGCGCAGGCGGGCTGGAAGAAATCTGTCCATCCGATACCTTTCATGGAAAATATACAGAAAAGATGCCGTATGTTCGCTTTCGGAACGGATCATTTCAAATGTATCGCTCCCTGGTAGCGCGCGACGCTCAATTTCTTGGATAAAACGAGCCCGTCCTTGTGACACAACGGCCCAGGGCTAGAGAATCGGCCCCGCAACCGTTATCAGTTGCCGGCTGCGGTAGCGAGCTGGGCTTTGATCCAGCGGTCGACGCGGGCGTCGAGCAAGTCAAGCGGGAGAGCGCCGCCGGACAGGATCTCGTCGTGAAAGGTCTTGAGATCGAACTTGGATCCCAACTGCTGCCTCGCACGTTCGCGCAGCTCGCGGATCTTGAGCTGTCCAAGCTTGTAGCTGCACGCCTGGCCGGGCCCGCCAATGTAGCGGTCCGTCTCGGCCTGGATGGTCGGTTCGTCGACGGCGTGGGAGTTTCGCATATACTCGACCACCTGATCGCGGCTCCAACCCATGTCGTGAATCCCGGTGTCGACCACCAGGCGTACCGCGCGAAATAGCTCCGAGCGAAGGCGGCCGTAGTCGGAGCCAGGATCCTGGTAGAAGCCGATTTCCTTTCCCAGTTCCTCTGCATAGAGGCCCCAGCCTTCGACGTATGCGGAGTTTCCGCCGTGCTTGCGGAACTCGGGCAACCCGGTCAGGGACTGCTGAATGCTGATCTGCAGGTGGTGACCTGGAACGCCCTCGTGATAGGCAACCGCCTCATCGTTGATGTAGCTGCGGTTGGTGGGGTCGGAAACGGCGACCGAGACGCGGCCGGGACGCTTGCCGTCGGGCGTTCCGCCCTGGTAATGGGTGGCGGCCGAGGCCTGGAACGGCGGGATGGGCTCGACTGTGACCGCGGTCTTGGGAAGCAGGTTAAAGAGCTCAGGCAGGTGGGGTTCCATCTGGTCGATGTACTTGCGGAAGTCATCGACGATGGCTTCCGCAGAAACGGCCTTGTATTTGGGATCGTTTTCGATGTGGTCTCGGAAGCTGCCGAGGTCCGTGAAGCCGTTGGCCTTGGCGAGGGCCGTCATCTCTGCGGTGATGCGGTCGACTTCTTTCAGGCCGATCTCGTGGATCTGAGCGGCGGTGAGGTCGGTGGTGGTGAAGCGGCGGAGGGTGGTTTGATAGCGGCGCTTTCCGCCGCCGAGGGAGTTGATCGAGAGTGTGGTGCGGGTGTAGGGAATGTAATCCGTGGTGATGAAGGCGGCGAATTGCTTGTACGCCGGGAACACCTCGTTGTTGACTGTTGCCGTGATCTGGTCAGTGAGACGCTTTTTGTCGGCCTCGGAGAAGCTTGCCGGAAATTTCTTGAGGGGCAGAATGAAGGGATCAGCGGTGATTACGCCATCGGCCTGCCCGGGAATCTTTTCTGCGATGAAGCGGACGGGAACAAGTTTATCTTTCACGCCGGCGCGGAGGACCTCTTCCGTCTGGAGAAAGGCCTTGGGGATCTGGTGGAGGCGGGAGAGGTAATCCTCGTAGTGCTTGACCGAGTCGAACGGCATGGAGAGGGGGAGATCGGCGAGGTTTGCGTGGATGCCTCCGCCTCCGCCGGATGCGCTGAGGGGCATCTCATACTCTTTGAGGTCGTAATCGTCGACGCGCTGCTGTAACTGGCGAAGGAAGAGGTCGTGGGAGATGAGGTCCTGCTCGGGAAAGCCAGTCGCGTCGATAGCCTTGATCCGGGCGAGGTCGGCGAGGTCGCGCTCGTGCCGGGCGGCGGGCGCGGCGAGAGAGTAGTCGCCGAGCTGATCGTTGTATCGGTAGTCGCCGACGGCCGTGGCCAGGGTGGGATTCATCTTGAGGGTGGCCTGCCAGGAGTCGTCGAAGAGCGCGTTCTGGGCGGCAAGGCGCGTAGAAACCGGGGCGGGTTCCTGGGCAAAGGCGAACGGTGAGACCGCGGCCAGACAGAGAACTGTGGTAGCGAGCAGATGATGGCGCATGCCGACTAGTATCAATTGCGATCCGCTAAATAGTCCAACCAGCGAGAACTCTATCGCGGCTGCCTCGTTCGTAGTCAGATCCACATCGAATCGGCAGGTTCAACGGTTAGATTCCCGTTTCCTCGAGTTCCCACAAATGCACGTAGGATTGCTCCATCCATCCGTGGCTGATGATCGCGCACTTTCCTTTGTGTAGCTCCATCACTTTGGCGCCGTCGTGGTGTTCAAATCGATCATCCAACGGGAACCGAGCCCACGCGATCCCCTGCGGATCGGCCTGCTTATACGCGTACAGGCGGCACTGGCTGCGATAGGGCTTGAAGGGATCATGTTCGCCGACGATCACTTCCAGTTTGCCGTCGCCATCCAGATCGGCCACTGAAATTGAGTGGGGCGAGCGCACCCGGTCGATGATGTGCACTTTGAATTGCCCATCCCGCAGGTTGCCGGTATTTTCGAGCCAGCCCACCAGCGAGAAGAACGATTTGTGCACATTCCAATCCACGTCCTCTACGGTGAACAGAATGTCGGGGCGCCCGTCGCCGTTCACATCCATGATGGCCGTGCGTGAGATTGACTCCAGCCCCATCGACTTCAGAGACCCGGCATCGATCAGCAGGTGCGGCTCAAATTGTCCGTCACCGCGGTTCTCCAGCCAATACGGCCCGGCCACCACGTCGAGTTTGCCGTCGCCATCCAGGTCGAACGCGCGCATCTCCTCGCCATATGGGACGTCTGCGATCACACGCTTGGGCCAGGGCTCGCGCGGATCGTCCGGCACTTCGAAAATCTGCGGCGGACTTCCCTTGTGCTCGTGATAGCCGCAAACCAGCGCAGCCCGGCCGCCGGGCAGTAGCGGAGCGATCACATTGCCGTGCGGCCAATCCCCGTCGCCGGTTCCGATGACGTGCTCCTCCCAGCGGTCTTGGGCAAGGTCGACAGCCTTCAGCCACACCAGGTCGCTGCTTAACGCGTTGTAGAATCCGTCGGCGTTGGGCTTGCCTTTGATGCCAATGAACTCCAGTTTTCCATCCTTGTCGATGTCGTAGGCATTGATGATCTGCGCCACTCCCGGAAATGTATGCCGCTCCCAGGTGGGATTCTTGTACCACCAGGCTCCGCAGACAATGTCGGCCTTGCCGTCGCCATCCACATCGAAGGCGTGAATATCAATACCGGTGTAAGGCTTCTGCCGATCGACGAACGTGTGTTTGTACTGCGTCAATGCCACGGGCGCCTGTCGCGGACGGAACATCTGCACCCACCCGGTGTAAGATCCCGCCTTGGCCATCACCTGCCCTGAATGTCCCAGGATGACGTGCTCGCCGGAGTCATCCAGATCGATATAGATTCCTTCGTGCGTGCCCTCGCCCTGGTAGATAAGTTCCGTCGCGAATGATTTGCCTCCGTCGATCGGCGTGTACTTGATCAGCCGCGCGTTCCAGTTATAAGGAGCCTCCCAGCCTCCTTCATTCATCTCCCCAGCCAGGATTTGCACCTGCCTGGTCTTCGGATCGTGCCAGGCCCTCAACGTATGGGCGAAGTTGAGCGGGCCGTCCATCGGGTGCTCGATCCACGCATCGTCCGGATTCGATTTGATCCGGTTCTCAAACCACGCCAGGCGCCCATCGGGATACTCATCTTCCACAAGAACGATATCCAGTTGCCCATCGCCATTCACGTCGATCAACGCGGCGCGGCACATCTCGCGATAGCCCGGAGCGATGTTGTGCGTCTTCCAGAGCTTGCCTGAAAATGCGCCCTCGGGCGGCGCGGAAAACCAATACGGCCCGGACACGAGCTCGTCCTTGCCATCGCCGTTCAGATCGCCCGCCGCGGTCCCTTCCGCGGAAAGGCCGGATTGAATCGTGAAGCGCTTCCACGGCGCCTTCGCATCGGCCGGAACCTTGTAAGCGAACAACCCTGGATGATCGCAATACATGGCATTGGCGATTAATTCCCTTTGACCGTCTCCGTCAATGTCACTGAATAGAATGTCGTGTGGATGCCCCGCCGTCTCTTCGTCCAACACATACTCGGTCCATTCGCGCAGATCGGTCGTCGGCTTATACCAGCACAGAACCCACTTCTCGGCGGCATTTTTGGCTCCGGGCAAAAGCTTGCCCACCACGATCTCCTTACGCCCATCGTGGTCCACATCTTCGAGCGCCATGCCGACGCCGAAACGACCCAGCGCCACCACCCCTTTCTCCGCCGTCGAGGGTCGATACCAGAGCAGCGCGCCATTGCCGCAGACCACCAACTCGGTTTTGCCATCGTTATCGATATCGGCGGCGGCATCTCCAGCCGTTTCGGTCATGTGCGGAGGCGCCGCGTCGAGAATCACCAGTTCCCAAGCGTCGTTGGGGGAGCTGTGCCGCCGCGGAGCGTGCCGTTGTTCCCGGTCTGTCTTGCACCGGATGCGCGGCGAGCGAATCCATTTCCGCGCTTGAACTCTGCATACCGGCCGCCGTGACGGCTCCTGCGAAAAGCTTATTGAAGGTACGCCTGTCCACTTTGACTGTCCTTTGGCTCGAGAGAGCGAACGAACCCCATCATCGCAGCCGAGGTTGGAGCAATCGGTGACGAATCGCACCGAATTCCCAAGCAGCCCGTATTTCTCACAACCCGCGCCCTGCGTCTTGAGTTCTTGCGTAAAAAATGCTCGAGCTTTTGCATTTTCTTTCTACTGGTTTTGCCACAATGGAGGTGGGAGAAAGAGGAGGATCGACGTTGGGCCTAAGGCAGAACCCACAGCACTATCAAGCAATTCGGTTTCGTTCTGAACCGTTTAGACCCCCTAAAAGGGCCCTTCCGGACCGTTTATATTTGCCCCGATGGCGCCCATATCAGCTTTATCTTCAGCAGCTTGCAGACGATAAATCGAGCCAAAATGGGCACCCTCCCCCCTAGACCACTGTGAAACTGTAAAACTATGACGTCACCTCACCTCGATCAAGCCTTCGAAGCTGGTGAGAAATCCAGACCGGATTTTCATCGAACAACGCAGGGGCAAGCTATGATTTGCCGGGAACAAGCCGGGAAACGAGCTTCTCCAATTCAGCAATGCGCCTTTTCAGATCCTTTACCTCGTCACTGTCGGGCGACTCTGGGGTCTTGGGCCGAGTTCCCGAGCTCGACTGTGGCGCGTGCCCTTGCTTTTCATCGTCAGGCATGCCCCGTTCTGTCCCTAAATTCTGCATGAAATCGAATGGATTGAAGGGCGGAGCCATGGCGCGATAGGTGTTCTGATAGATGTCAAGCATCGCCTTCATATACTTCAAGGCACTTTCCTGGCTGGCGCGACCCGAGGCGATGACCATCTGACGCAAGAGATCGAGCGGGAAACTGGAATTGGGCGCCTTGGCATCTTCGACGATGATCTGGGTCAGAATCAGTCGCGTAATATCTTCGTTCGTGGTGGCGTCGATTACCTGCACATCATTTCCCTGCTGCAGGAGTTGCGCCACCTCTTCGAGATTGACATAGCGGCTGTTGGTGGCGTCATAAAGGCGCCGGTTCTCGTATTTCCTGATTACGACCGTTTTCTTTGCCATCATCTGGCATTTTACCCTTGACAACCCAAAAGAGAGAGCGCCTAATAGTTATGCTGCATTGCAGCAATTAGTGCAGCGCAGAAAGCTCCCAAGGAGCATGATATGAAGGCAACGGAAAAAGGGCCTGAGGGACCGGTTACGGCTGCCGCAGGCGAGAAACCAGACTTTGTCGAGGCGGCTGTTCATCTGTACACAACTGGGATTGAGCGGCTGGCTGAGGCTCAGAAGAAGGCCATCGATCTAACCATCAATCACAACGCCGAGATGGTAAACACCTGGAAGAAACAAGCTTGGGCCGCTCCGGGATTTTTCATGCTTGACCTGGCCACCACTGCCTTCGACCGTTATGCCGAGACCCAGAAGGGGATGATCGACCTGGTCGTGGAGCAGAGCCACGTGCTGGCAGGAGTAGTCAAGGAGCGCAAGGTGAAAGCCGGCAAGATCATGGACGACAGCATGGCGAAAGCGCAGGAAGCCATCGATCAAGTCGATAGCCGCGCAGAAGACGGTGCTCGAGTTTACGACCAGGCAAACCAAGGCGGCATTCGAAACCGCCAAGAAGCAATTCGGCTATGCGGGCACGCCCGCGGGCGCGGCGGCCGACTCGGTACAGCGCGGAATCGAAGTCGTGGTTGACGCGCAAAAAGAACTGCTTGACGTGTTGAAGGAACCCCTCAAGGTCCATTGATCCTGCGGGCGCCGGGAATCCATGCGGGGCGAGGGGACGGCCCGCCCTTAATGCGCCTGGATGCGCAATCAGGGCAAGCCTCTCGACCCCGCACAGGTATATGCTTTGTGTGACATCAAAGTCTGGAGTTGCACCATGGCAGCAGAACACAACGATGGAAAACCTGTCGATCCTTTTGAAGCGCTTTCGCGGAATGCGGGATAGCTATCTCGACGCGATGTCGAAGGTGATGATCAACGCAGTGAACAGCGAAGAGTATGCGCAGGCCACGGGCGCCATGCTCAATAGCTCGCTGATGGCATCCGCGCCTTTCCGCGAAGCGCTCGACAAGGCCACAGCAGCGGCTTTGCAACAGGCATCCATGCCCTCGCGGCAGGAGGTGGCTGCCCTGGCGGGACGGTTCACCAACATTGAGATGCGCCTGGACGACATGGAAGCCAAGCTCGATCGAATCATCGAATTATGTTCGGTGGCGAAGCCGGCGTCCGCTGGCGCCGGTTCCCATGAGAACGCAAAAGCTAAAGGCAAGTCTCCGCAACGCAAGAGCCCTCGAAAGGGCTGACGGCGTTTTGGAGAAGAGGGCGATATGACAGAGGCAGCGGTGTTGCCTGATCACTGGACCGTGCTCCAGCAGCGTTTTCAAACTCTCAACAAGGTGATGACAACAAAAGCGGCGATTGCGCAGACGCCGAAAGAGACTGTCTGGACGCTCAACAAAGCCAAACTTTATCGCTATATCCCTGTCGTTGCTCCGGAGTCACGGCATCCCGTTCCACTTTTGCTTGTCTTCGCTCTCATGAATCGGCCCACGATTCTCGACCTTCGGCCCGGGCACAGTTTCATTGAATACATGGTGGGGCGAGGGTACGATGTGTACCTTCTCGATTGGGGAGTGCCGGGCGCTGGAAGACAAGGATCTGAAATTCGATGATTACGTTCTCGACTATATGACGCGGGCGATCCGCAAGGTGAAGACCCTGTCCGGATCTGCGGAATTCAGCCTTCTTGGTTGGTGTATTGGCGCGATCCTCACCACCATCTATGCATCAATGCGGCCCGATGACGGCCTGCGCAACCTGCTCCTTTTAACCGCGCCGCTGGATTTTTCAAAGCCGCGGGCTCTAACGTTTGCGCGCTGGACGGATGAGAAATATTTCGACGTCGAGCGGGTGTTGGCGGCCTTCGGCAACATGCCGGGGGAGATGATCGACTACGGCGCCAAGGCTCTCAAGCCAATCGAAAACTACATCTCCAATTATCTGAAGCTCTGGGACAACCTGGACAATGCCCGGGCGGTGGAATCGTGGCACGCCATGAACACCTGGGTGACCGACATTTGTCCCATGGCAGGCGGAGCTTATCGCCAGCTCATTGTGGATCTCTATCGCCACAACCGGCTGATGAAAGGCGAATTGAAGATCCGCGGCGAGTTGGTGAATCTGAAACGGCTGCGCGCCAATCTGCTCACAGTGATCGCAGAGGGGGATCACATCACCCCGCCCTGCCAGTCGGAAGCGATCCTCTCGAAGATCTCCAGCAGCGACACGGAAATCTTCCGTGTCCCGGGGGGCCACATTGGCATCATGGCCGGGAGCGGCGCGCAAAAAATGACCTGGCCGCACATCGACCAGTGGCTGGCCGCTCGCTCCCGGTAACACGGACGCGGTTGACTACATATAAAGCCCGCCATTGACGCTGATCTGCTGGCCGGTGACGTAGTCGGCATCGCAGATCAGGAAAGCAGCCGCTTTGGCGATCTCCTCGGGCTCTGCCAGGCGGCGCATGGGAATTTTCTCCTTGATTTGTTCCAGGCGATCGAGCGGAATACCGCTTAACATGTCAGTTGCTGTAAAGCCGGGAGAAATGACATTTGCCGTGATGTTATATCGTGCCAACTCCAAGGCCAGGACCTTGGTGAATGCGATCAGGCCACCCTTGCTGGCCGCATAGTTCGCCTGGCCGAAGTTGCCGGCCTGGCCGACGAAGGACGCCACGCTCACGATGCGGCCGAACTTCTGCTCGATCATCGCCGGTATGGCGGCGCTGGTGCAGTAGAACGCGCTATTCAGATTCGTATCGATGACATCGGTCCAATCGTCGTCGGTCATCTTGCGAATGCTGCGATCGCGCGTGATTCCGGCATTGTTCACGAGAATGTCGAGCCGCTCGTAGGTGTCGAGCACTTGCCGGACGAGCGCTCGAGCCTGCAGTTTATCGGAGATGTCCCCTTGAAAGATTTCGCTTGAGCCGCCCAGTTGTTCGATCTCGGTTCTCACCACTTCCGCTCCGCTGAGACCGGTACGAAAGCTGATGGCAATCGTAGCTCCTCGATTGGCCAATTCGAGGGCTATGGCGCGCCCGATGCCGCGGGACGCTCCGGTGACCAATGCAACTTTGCCGGCAAGCGGTTTGGATGTCGGAATCATGATTTCGAATAGAGTTTCTGTCGCCATTTGATTTTTTCCCTCCTTTATTCGTCTCGTTTGTGTCTCTTGCTTAGTTCATAGCTTCAAAAATGGCAGCGATGCCCTGGCCGCCTCCGATGCACATGGTGACCAGCGCATACCGGCCGCCGATGCGTTGCAGTTCGTGCAGTGCTTTGACAGTGACGATCGCGCCCGTCGCTCCCAGTGGATGGCCCAGGGATATGCCGCTGCCGTTGGGGTTCGTTTTTTCCGGCGGAAGATCCAGGTCGCGTTGAACCGCGAGTACCTGGGCGGCGAAGGCTTCATTGGCTTCGAACACATCCATCTGAGCGTTGCCAAGCCCGGTGCGCTTGTAAAGCTTCCTTACCGCCGGCACAGGGCCGATGCCCATCACTCCGGGCTCAACCCCGGCCACCGCATAATCGACGAACCTGGCCATCGGCTTGAGTCCGCGCTCTTCTGCCGCATGACGCTCCATCAGGACCACAGCGGCAGCTCGCGTCATTGATACTGGAGGAGTTGCCGGCGGTAATAGTTCCCGCTTTGTCGAAGGCCGGCTTGAGCCGAGCGAGATTTTCGATGGTCGCGTCGCTGCGCGGCGATTCGTCGGTAGTGAAGAATGTGCTTCCCGACTCGGCTCTTGAGTTCGACCGGTATGATCTGGCTCTTGAATCTTCCCGGCCTCGATCGCACTCAAGGCGCGACGATGGCTCTCGACCGCCAGTTCGTCCTGGTCTTCACGGGATATGCCCCATTTGCGAGCGATATTCTCAGCAGTAGTCGCCCATGTGGACTTCGTCGAACGGGTCAGTCAAAGCGGCGACCAGGGCGTCCACTGCGCTTCGTATCGTTCAACCGCGCGCCCCAGCGTAGTGCATTCAACCAGTAGGGAGCCCTGCTCATCGACTCGGCGCCGCCACCAATCGCGGCATCGGTATCGCCGTGGACGACCGCATCCGCCGCCGTCACAATTGCCTGAAGCCCACTGCCGCACATACGGTTCAGCGTGAGAGCCGGCGTGTCTACCTGGAGGCCGCCCCGCAAGGCGGCGACGCGGGCAAGGTACATGTCCTTGGCGTCGGTATGGATGACGTTGCCGAAAACCACGTGACCGATGTCGGCCGCCGACAATCCCGAGCGTTGCAGGCTCTGGCACACGACCTTGGCAGCAAGTTCACTGGGAGGAATGTCTTTGAGCGCCCCGCCGAATTTTCCGATGGGGGTTCGTACCGCGCTCAGTACTACGACTTCTCGATTTGTCATAAAGCCTGGTCCTTTCGTTCCCCGGATGATGGAGGAGAGCAGAAATCTTAAAAGGGATCCCCTGAAGTGCATGGCGATCCTGAAAACGTGCCCGTTTGGGCAAGAGCAACGAAGCACACCAGGGCCCGCATCTGTACAGTTGTGCAGTGCAGCACTTATGATGCTGCAGCGCAGCGTAATCAGACGCGGCAAGGTGTGAGAGATGGAATTGGAAAGACTTGCATTGGAAACGGAAAGTGCAGCAGAAATGCCATTCACGCTGGAAGGAAAAACGGCGCTTGTGACCGGGGCAGGCCGGGGGATCGGACGAGCCATTGCCAGGCGCCTGGTCGCAGCCGGTGCGCGCGTCATGATCAACGACCTCGATGAGGCCATGCTCCTCGAGTCCGAAGCCGAGCTGGCGCATCCGGGCCGGGTAAAGCACGTCACCGGCGACTTGACCGATCCGATGGTGCCGGAGAGGATCGTCCATACTACGGTCGCCGAATTTGATTCGATCGATATCATCGTGAACAATGCCGGCTACAGCTGGGACAATGTGATCCAAAAGACGACCGATGAGCAGTTCCAGGCGATGCTCGAAATCCACCTGGTAACTCCCTTTCGAATACTCCGCGCCGCCTCCACCTATATCCGGGAGACTGCGAAGAAGGAGATAGCCAACGGCCAGCGTGTCATGCGCAAAGTGGTGAACATCACGTCAATCGCCGGCACCGACGGCAACCCGGGACAGGTCGGCTATTCGTCAGGCAAGGCCGGGATTATCGGCCTGACCAAGACGATGGCCAAGGAGTGGGGCCGGTATAACGTGAACGTGAACGCCGTTGGATTCGGCCTGATCGGCACACGGCTGGTACAGCCGCTGACCGACGCCACCGCCAACATGGAGATGCACGGTCACCAGATTCGCCTGGGCGTTCAGCCCAGTCTTTTGGATTCGGTGAAAACCGCATGTCCGCTTGGCCGGTTGGGCACTCCTGAAGAGGCCGCCGGCGCGGTGCTGTTTTTCTGCAGCCCGCTATCGGACTATGTCACCGGAGAGGTGTTGATCTGCGGCGGGGGACTTCATTTCTAGCGAAGTCCTCTTCGCCGCTCTTGCTAGTGCGTGACGAGGCAATCCTCGAACACGTAGCCTTCGAGTTCTTCTTCTTCGTGTTTTACGAGCCACGAAACTTCCAGCCAATGTTCGAGGCTGCACTCGTGCCCGGAGTCAAAGGAAACCAGGTACGGTCTGCGTTCCGCGGGTAGAGGCTGGGGTGACGGGGTGGTAGGGGAATATTGCATGCTTCCCTCCCGAGAAGGGTGAATGGGAAGTGTAATTCCGGGGGAGACTTTTCCCTGGAGGTAGATGGCCCCGAGACTCATAGCTAAACACAAGCGTTATTTCTGTACTGTGACCGCCGTCACCATTCTGTATACATGAGACAGGCGCCGCATCCATTTGGCGCCAGTTCGCCCAAGCGACGTCCTGCTGTCCGCAGCCCGCGTTTTGCAGACTCCGCTCGCGCCGCGGTGACTCCATATCGTCCGTCCATGCGAAACTTTCCGCAGTCGTGGCCATCTTTCCTGATCAACTTTCTTCTATGAAGGCCCGGTAGATCAGTTCCTCGACTTGGTTATCGCGTATTTGTGCCGCGCGCCAACGGGCCGAACTGATCGCCTTCCGGTTTGAAGTTGCTTTGCATCTTGTTCGAGCCCGACCGCAAGCGCAGTGTTGGTATGGCGGATGGAGATCGATTCAGGCTGTTTCCCGCGGCAACGTTGGCCTCTGCGATCATCCTGATCAGCGGTTGCGCGGGCTGGAAAATCCGCAGAAACAACGGGCTAACCTTCAGAACAGGCTTGACTTGACCGGGGGGGTCGGCGATACTGTTCTCGTTTTTCGATTTCCCCGGACTTACCCGATTTTGTGAAGCAGAGTGCTTGGTTGCTTCCCCCGCGCCTTCGTTTGCGAGCATGGTTTGACTTGGCGTAAGCGCGTGCATCGATCCCTTCCGAGGTGACTGCGTGGCGACAGCGGGGCAGATGGGGCGATTGATTTCCATTGATACTCCGCTTGGCCCGGACCAGCTTTTGCTGCTCCGGTACAGCGGCTCGGAGAGTATCTCTGCTCCGTTTTCCTTTGAATTGGAGTTGCTCTCGCAGCAAGCCGTCAGTTTCGAAGATATAGTCGGCAAGCCCGTGACCATTACCGTTGCACTGGGAGGCGGTGATCGGTTCATCAATGGTGTGGTCAGCCGTTTCGGACAGACCGGCGGCGACTTTAATTTTCGCCACTACTCGGCGCAGGTGGTGCCCTGGTTCTGGCTGCTGACGCGGCGAGCCGATTGCCGGATTTTCCAGAACAAATCGACTCCGGAAATCATCGAAGACGTCTTCACGAGTCTGGGCTTTAGTGATTACGAGTTGAGCCTGACCAAGACCTATCCGAAGCGGGCGTATTGCGTCCAGTACCGCGAGACCGATTTCAATTTCGTTTCCCGGCTCATGGAGTATCACGGAATCTACTACTTCTTCCGGCATGAAGCGCAGAAACACATGATGGTGCTGGCGGACTCACCTTCCGCGGTGAAGCCCTGCCCGGTGCAGCACCAGGCGGAATACAAGGGCGTCGAGAACACGCACCAGGACGACCTCGATGTAGTGCGAACCTGGCTCTCCGAACAGGAACTGCGATCGGGTTCATGGGCGCTGACTGATTTCAACTTTGAGACGCCCTTGACGGCCGTGTCTGCGTCTGTCGACAGCCTCGTCAAAACCTGGAAGAAGGAATTGCAAGTCTACGATTATCCCGCGGGTTGCGATTCAAAAAGCGATACTGAGGCCATTGCTCGGGTGCGCATGGAAGCCGAGGAATCGTGGCAACAAGTGGCGCGCGCGAACACCACGTGTCGCGCCTTTCTGCCCGGTTTTAACTTCGAACTGGTTGATCATCCGGATCAATCGCAGGACCGCGAGTGGCTGATCACGCAAGTCGACCACGAAGCGACTGCCAGCGGTTACCGCGCAGGCCAGACCGATGAGCCGTCGCGGTACACCAATCAGATCGTCTGTATTCCTGCCGACGTTCCGTTCCATCCTCCTCGCCTGGCGCGCCGGCCGTTCGTGCAAGGTCCGCAGACAGCGCTCGTGGTTGGCCCCAAGGGGGACGAAATCTACCCCGACAAGTTCGGGCGAGTGAAGGTGCAGTTTCACTGGGACCGCGCCGGCAAGTACGACGAAGACAGCTCCTGCTGGATTCGCGTGTCGCAGGCGTGGGCCGGAAAGGGTTGGGGCGCCGTATCGCTGCCGCGGATCGGACAGGAAGTCATTGTCGATTTCCTCGAGGGCGACCCCGACCAGCCGATCATCACCGGCCGGGTTTACAACGGCGAAGAGATGCCCCCTTACGCGTTGCCCGACCAGATGACCAAGACGGTGCTGAAGACCAACAGCACCAAGGGCGGCGAAGGATTCAACGAGTTTCGCCTCGAAGATAAAAAGGGCGAAGAACAGATATTCATCCACGCAGAGAAGAACCTCGATATCCGCGTGAAGAACAACGAGTACGAAACCGTAACCAAGGATTTTCACCTGATCGTCGAGCAGGACAAGTTTGAACACACAAAGAACGACCACCAAGAGACCATTGATCGCGATTACGCACAGGCGGTGGGACGTGATCACCACTTGAAGGTGAGCGGCAAGCAAGCCATGGAAGTAACCGGCAGCCGGTCCCTGAAGGTGAGCGGAGATGTGGCCGAACAGTTTGGCCAGAACTACTCCAGCCAGGTGTCGATGGCTGCGTATCTGAAAGCCGGCATGACCATTGTGCTGGAAGCACCCACCGGAATCACCCTTAAATGCGGCGGAAACTCGATAGTGCTTGACCCGTCTGGTGTGACGATTGCGGCCAGCGGTTTGGTTACTATCCAGGGATCGATGGTGATGATCAATTCCGGTCCCGGCTCGCCGCCCGCGCAGGGGCAGGCCGGTTCGCTCGTTCCTCCGATGAAGCCCAAGGCCGCCGACGAAGCCGACAAGGCCGACCCGGGCGAGATGGACAAGATCAAGCAGCAGCAGATTGAGGAAGGAAAGGGGAAATACGGGCTGGTTTCACTCACGCCGCACAAGCCTCCGAAGCAGGCGAAGCGGGTGCTGAAGAGAAGACCCACTGGATAGAAATCGAGTTGGTCGACGAGAATGGCAAACCCGTGCCCGGTGAGGAATACAAGGTTACGCTGCCCGATGGCAGCACGGTCGCTTCGGGCACACTGGACGGTAAAGGAAAAGCCCGCGTGGAAGGAATCGATCCGGGTTCGTGCAAAGTGACATTTCCGAACCTGGATAAAGATTCCTGGAAATCAAAGTGATCGTGCTCGTGACTTCGAGCCAAAGACCGAGAATCGACGCACAGGTTATGGCTTCATGACAGTTCTGCTCGCCCCCAATCTCCTGAACAGCCTGTCCTTCGTTCGGCGCCTTCCGCTCGTCGAGGACTCGACGAAGGCCGTCTCTTTCAGCGGTTTCGGGATAGATCGATCTCACCCATAACGGCGCGGCTGTGAAGGATCCGGCGGGCAATCGGTTTCAAATGAGCCGGATATCACCAGTTCGTAATTGCCTGCGGGCGGCACCGGTATGGAGAACGGAATGGCCCGCTTGTTAGGGTAAAAGCCGAGCCCTAGTTCCTCATCCGAGATAATTATCTTCCTCGCCCCATCGGCATTCACCTGCCGCAAAGTGCGCGTCACGGCTCGAAAATGCTGCTCTGGCCAAAGCACGATCTGGTATCGGTCTCCTCGGTCCACGGGGCCGGTCGCTCCAATCGGACCGAGTCGAGCTGGCAACACGGTATCGGAATCCGAGTAGATCACAATCCCGACATAAGCGGCCTGAAGCGGGATCTTTTGCAACACCTCGGTAGACCACGCGAAGGGGCCCGAGGGGGCAGGCCATGCATCCATCTGGTAAAAGACTTTGTCCTTGAGAACAAATGCGACAATGTGCGGTCCGCCGCCTGCTACTCCCGCCCACTGCACCGACATCTTGTCTGGCATCGGTACGGGCGCTGAGCCCGCGAATCAAACTCTGATCGCACGCATGCTGCTGCCCCTTTGCGAGACGAGTGGTCTCGAGCGAAACAAACAGAAGCGCGATACCAACGCCCGTAGTTCTAATACGGGGTGAACATCTTGAGCAGTGTCTCCGAATTGTCCGGGAAAGGAAAGACATAAAAGGCGTTCCCCCGCTTGTCGAGATAGCGAACGGTATTTCCCTTGTCGAGATGTAGGCTGCGATTCCCAAAAGCCGCGTTGATGTAATCCAGATCGCATTGCGAACTGATCTCGGCAAACTGCTGGGCAAACTAATCTTGCCCGCTTATATTCCCGACGGTCGTGGAAACGATAAGCTGTGCGCCACGCAAATCGAGAATGGACGAGATCGAGCCGTTCGTTTGCCAGCCATCCTTCGACGTGCGCAGGTTCCATGCAAAGAGCTTCAGATCCCCGCCGGTCCGTACTGAAGCTCAAGCCGTCCCCAATTAGTCTCGGCGCTAACCTGACGATCAGTCGAACTATATTTGGTCCAATTGATGGAACGAGAAGAAGGCGAGAGTAGAAGCGGTCAGGCTGGGTCTCATTGAGCAAATCAACCGAACCAGTGTGCCCGTCAAAGCGGTCACGTTTGGTTTCATCGCAAGGGATTACGTTCGAGTCAACCTCTCGGAGAGTGCAATCAAGCCCAAAGCCTCCACTTCGAGGTATACGGAGCGGCTAATCATCAGAAAGCACCTGCTTCCCCGCTGGGAACACCAGGTCGCGATCGAAGTGAAGCCGCTTACAATCGAGCAGTGGCTGAAGGACGTTTCTGTCGACACCCTCGGAGAGCAGGGCCAGCAATGGGACTCCTTAACTAAGTGGCGTCGAATCATGAAGGACATCTCCCTCCACGCTCAGAAGCATGAATTCATTCCTGAGACTTGCAACCCACTTGAAAAGGTGAGGGTGAAGGCATCCAGTTCTGCCTTTGTACCAATAATTCTTACACCAAAGGAAACATTCGCAATCTTCACGCACCTGCCGTTGCTTCAACAAACCATGGTGCTGCTGGATGCGGCGACCGGATTGCGGTATAGCGAGATTGCCGCTCTTCAGTGGCGAGATGTGGACTGGGAGAACAAACGTATCCAAATTGAACGGCGTTGGATTCGTGGTAATGTGGATGGCCTCAAGACCAAAGCTTCCAAGGCTCCGGTGGTGATGTCAGACGTTCTTGCTGCTTATCTGATGGCGTGGCGTCGTGAGACGAAATACGCCAAGGTGGAGGATTGGGTTTTCGCGAGTGATAAGAACAAAGGTGCGACCCCCCGCGTCGGAAACATGCTCGTTCGGAGTTACCTGTACCCGGCCGCGGTCAAAGCGGGAGTTCTGACGAAGAATACTCTGCGGATCAAGACGCAGGAAAAGGGGGTTGAGGGAGATGGAGAGGTTGAAAAGACCATAGACAAGAAGGGGGAACGAGTAAGGCGGTTCGGGTTCCATCAGTTTCGCCACAGCTTGTCGAGCTTTTTGACCACGAAGAAGAAGGTTGACCCCAAAACCGCTCAAACCGCACTCCGCCAGAGCAATGCGGCATTTACCCTGAACCGCTACACGCAAACGGACAGCGACGAGCTTCTGGCGGCTCAGAATCTAATGCTGGACGCCATATTGGAGACGGAGACCGGCGTCGTTCAGTAGGAATTGGGTAAAACCTTGGGTAGGTTTCGATGAGCCCGGGAGATCTAAACCATTGAAAAATATGGTAGGCACGACTGGATTCGAACAAGTGACCTCTTCCGTGTCAAGGAAGCGCTCGGTACATTCCGCACTGAATGTCTTGCGATTCTGAAGTGCGTAGAAAATTCTAAAACCCCTTGATTTAATTGGACGATTCTGCATTCATCTTCCTTCCCGATTCAGAACTCGTCCACCAGTGTCCACCAAAATAGTTTGAGATTTGCCGACAAAAGTTTGAGAAAAGTTTGAGAAAACTGCTACTGTTGAGCCATGACGCAGACAGGCACGAAAGCAAAGCTCACTACGCAGTCATCACGGCGCACGATTCCATACGGCAAAAAGCTCTACATTGAACGGATCGTCAAGGGACTGGCGCTTGGGTATCGGCGCAATCGCAAAGGTGGAGTCTGGTACGCTCGCAAGCTCAATGAAGGAACGAAGCAGTACACCTTCGCTGAATTGGGCCTTGCTGACGATCTGACGGCTGCTGACGGCGTGCGAGTGCTCACCAGGGATCAAGCAGTCCAAAGGGCGCGTGAATGGTTCCGAGACGTGAACGAGGGCAGCGCAGGCATCACCAGGAAGCCTTACACGGTCGCTGACGCGGCTGCTGCATGGCTTCAGACGCAGACAGGCCCTACCGCGCCGATATTCGTCAATAACGACATTCTCCCGACACTAGGCCACATCGTCCTAAAGAAGCTCACCAAAGAGACGCTGCACAATTGGCTGCAAGCGCAGGGAGAGAAACCGACCGTTCGCTCTCAGGGACCAAAGAGCAAAGTGCCTTTCGACATAAACGATCCTGAGACGCGCCGGAAGCGTCAAGACTCCGCTAACAGAGTCCTGCGTAGCTTACGAGCGATCCTGAATCTTGCACGGAGCAATGGGCACGCAGACAGCGATGCAGCATGGGCAACGCTGGCAGAGTTTCCCAAGGTTGCAAAGCTCCGCACTGAGTACCTAACAGTGCAAGAGGGCAAAGACTTCATTGAAGCCTGCCCATCCGACTTTCAAAAGCTGGTGCAAGCAGCCTTGTATACAGGTTGCCGATATGGTGAGCTTTGCAAATTGAAGGTAGAGGCATTCGACGTGCAGAATCGCTCCATGACCATCATGCAGGGCAAGACGGGCATACCGAAGATTGTTTATCTCTCGGATAACGAAGTTGACTTCTTTGATGAACAGACGCGAGGCAAACAACTTGACGATTTCATGTTTCTTCGCAGCGATGGTACGGAATGGAAGAAAGATCACCAGCGCGAACGAATGAAGGATGCCTGCACAGCAGCGAAGATTGAAAAGCACATCACGTTTCACAATCTACGCCACACCTTTGCATCACTACTTGCGATGAACGGAACGCGGCCTGAATTGATTCAACTCCAGATGGGCCATAGCAGCGCTCGCATGACAGCGCGTTACAGTCATTTCTCTCCGTCTTATACAGCGGATACTATTCGAGCGAACAAGCCTTCATTCGGAGTCGCTGCGAAACCCGGCCCGGTACTCGTGGCAAAGACTGCTTGATCCATCGTAGTAAGCTACCCATTAGTGAGCCTGCATTGCACGAATTGGATGCAGGCATTCTTTTTAGTGCGGGATGTTGTGCCGATTGCGAATGGTTTTTTCTCTCTCCGCATCCAACTTGCCCATGCTTCCCCACGGACTCATTATCTTGACCATCTGACCATCTTGGCAATTGACAACAGAATCTTGACCAAACCTAACTCCTCTAGAAAGCCCAATATAGTCATATAGTCAAATATATATACTCCGGGGATACATATGACCACCTTAGTAACTAGGGTATACCCCTCAACTCTCTTAGCTTAGGCTGACCCTGTTGAGAAAGGGCGACGTCTGCATAAATGTGAATCCGTTGCATGGGGTGGTCTCGCCGTTGTTGGCCCGCTCGAATCCGTGCTACTGTAAGTCAGTAAGACGTACTCTCTGGACTATTTATCAGGGACGAATGGGAGAACAATATGCACGGCTTTGAATGGGCTTGGAAGGAATTGCTTGCCGGTAGAGGTGTAAGGCGAGAGCGTTGGGAAAACACAGCAACTTGCTTCGTTGACTTAACAAAAGGCATCTTGTTAGTGTCTCTCGTGCAGGCGCTCACTCAAATACGATGCAACCGTTGGATTGGGAAGATATCAACGCTTTAGATTGGATGCCGGAAGACCCCAACTCCAGCCACCTTCGAACGTTGGCGCGTGCTCTGGCTTAATACCTAACGCTTGTTGTGCCCTGCGAAGGGTCTTATCTGAGATTCCATACCCTTCGCGGGCATTCCTCAACAGTTCTCTGATCCCACAGGTTGATGGGCTAACGCTTCAATTAAGAACCGCTTTGCTTGACCTAGCTTGCTTGCGTCCTCGTTCGGCTCGCCTTCTGCGTCCGCCAAAATAGATCGTGATGACCCTTGCAGCGCTTCACCCCATACAATTCGTGAAGTCTTGATTTCCTTGCCCTTCGGAGATGGGAAGGACACCCCTTCAATTGTGTAATTGAATCCGCCGGTATCCTTGCTGATATTCGACTTTGAGATTGCCAAGACGCGATTTTCTGAGTCCTCTGCCTTTGCCGCTACCAGAACGATTCTTGCCATTGCTGCAAAGGCTTGACTGCCTAACATTCTATCGTTGGTTGATTTGCCTTCACTGTTCTTTGTAAGGTGATGAATGCCTAAGACAGTGCAATTGAATTCCTCGGCAAGATTGACAATCGGCTGTAGACTGCGCCGAACATCATTTGCTTTGTTGGTATCTCCGCTCACTGCGGTAATCATGGGATCGACAATAACGAGGGATACACTACCTAGATTCAATATCGCCTCACGGAGCAACGGAATATCCTGTGCAGGATCGAACGCACAAGGTTGGCCAGACTCATCCAAACTCGATTCGATGGTGAGAATGCGAGACGTGTCGGCACCAGCAACCATTAGACGCGGCTTGACTACACTCTTAACAATCTCTTCGCTTGACCAAAGATGACGTTGCCCGGAACGGAACACCTTGTACCATCAGGCCAGCATCCGCCAGTCGTTACGGTTGCGGCCAAACCATGGCAATGGTTGATTTCCCTGCCTGAATTGCTCCACCTAATAGTGTGAGTGTTGCTTTGGGGAGAAAGCCTTCCCAGAGCCAAGTGATTGCTTCTTCCTCAATGCTGTCCATCCGCACAAGATTGATTCTTCGCTTGCCGTTCTTAGTCGCCGCCGGATGCTTGCGCTGATACGCTGCGATACCGTTCGCAATCATCGCGCTTATATCGATGTCCGGTACGCTGCTTGTGAGCAAGGGACGCGGTTTCTTCGCCCCAGCGTTCAAGCCGCTTTCAATCGTTGCTTGGGTCTGAGCAATTCCGTGCTTTGCAACGTGTCCATTCGCCGTTGCAGCGAGGAACAAATCGCGTTGAACAATTTCAGCGCCAAGCGAACCATTGCCTACCAGGGTTCCCAAACTGAGAGCGGAAATATTGAGTTGATTGTTCCTGCCCATTCCCTCAACCATTGCTGCGAGCTTGGCGCATTCATCCGACAGGACGGAAGCCGCATAATCGCGGTCACGGCCAGTCACCAAATAGGGGGCAGGCGCAACGCAGAGGCTCGCTGGTGACGTTGTAGGCTGTGCAGGGCATCAGCGCCCACCAGAGGCGCAACGGCGCACAGAAATACGCTTGCACAGTTCCTATCCGTGAACCAGCAGTGCGCCGTCATCGCCGACAAAATACCCTCCAGTGCGGACTACCATCTGTTCACCGACCGTGACATTCCGAAAACTTGGAAGTATTCGTTCCTCGTATATCTGTCACGAGTTGGATTCAATCCTGAATACACCGAGGCACTCGTGAACGTAGGGCTATTCTCTTACGCGGATGGCAACCTGAGTGAGGGGCACTATGTCGTGCTTCGCAAGCTCGCAGGAAAGTGGACGCTCGGGGGGACTTCGGCAGTCTGGAAGTTGACGGCAACTCAATAGCGAAACGTGGCCCGGGTCTTGTTCGATCTAGCGGTCGGGTGACCGCCCACTCGTCAGTTACCACTTGATCAATAGTTGAACACGCATCCCCGCCCAGACGCCTTTTCCTTCCCAGGGTCGGCTTTTGTGCTTTTGCCGGATTCCGTTCAATCGTTCAAATCATCGGCCACATTGAAATTGGGGTATACCCCAATCTGTTTTCGAGACCGATCCTGACGGGGGGCATCCCCGCCCTTTGCCGGATCGCTTCTGGGGTGTGGGGGGTCTGTCTGTGGGCTCTCACGACAGGCTAGCGCTGGAACGGTTCAAACGGCACTCCCACCAGGGTAGGTTGACGCAAAAAGTCTGGTTTTGAAAGTGGAGTTTGAGAAAAGTTTGAGAAATTGGTGATTTCTATGCTGTCATTATCGATGTTGATCGACTATAAACCATTTAGAATGAATGGTAGGCACGACTGGATTCGAACCAGCGACCTCTTCCGTGTCAAGGAAGCGCTCTAACCAACTGAGCTACGCGCCTGCGATGTAGACGGCTAGATTCCGATCGGTTCCGGGCAACGGTGGAATCGCTCCTTCTCCTTGAACCGAGCGCGAACCTACCGCGGTTTATGCTCCGGAAACTAGTCCGTTAAGTAGTCTAACAGGACTGACATACTCCGCATAGGCCGCTGCCAGCGTGGGATGCCATGCTGTAGGATCATTTCTTGGCGAAGAGCGCGTTCTGCCTCCCTTCTTAACGGAGACCAATTCCGCCTTGGGGGGTGTTGCATAGCCGCAAACTCCATGGGCTCTGCAGAAATGCATTCGCACGAAATGTGCCATGTCCGACCGTTCGCACACACGATTCAATCCGCTTCATGCGGCTCCAAACCTGCTCACGATCACGCGCATCTGCCTGGCACCCTTCCTAGTGTCAGCCATTCTCGAGGACCGATATCGCCTAGGCTTTGGTCTGTTTGTGGCCGCCGGTCTGACCGACGCACTGGACGGGACCCTTGCCCGGTGGCTTCGGCAGAGAACGGTGCTCGGCCAGTACCTTGATCCGGTGGCCGACAAGCTTCTTCTCAGTACCATCTTCGTCGTTCTGACTCATAAAAACCTGATTCCCACCACGATTACAGTTCTGGTCTTTGGCCGCGACCTAGGGATTCTGGCTGTTGCGGCCCTTCTGTATGCGGCGGTGGGAAGGCGCGAGTTCAAGCCGAGCCTGTTTGGAAAGGCCAATACGGTCGCACAGGTGACCGCGGTTGGAGTTGTTCTTTTGCACCAGATCTACAACCCGAGCTGGGTTTTGGCACTGCGCACGGTAGCCCTGGACGCGACCGTTGCATTAACGGTGGCATCCGGCCTTCATTATGCCTGGATGGTCACGCGAAAGATGGGCGCTCCCGGCGGGAACGGTGAAGGAGGCCCCGGAAAGTAGCGATCCCGGGAAGGAGCCTGGGTCAATATTCAGATTCTGATTGTTCGGTCTCGACGGTTTCCTCGATCTCCATGTCGTGAAATTCTTCGGAGTCAAAGACTTCGCCACACTCCAGGCACTCGACAAACTCGGCGTCATCGTGCCGGGAGACAATACGCACTCTTGGGTGTTTGCAGACCGTTGCCATCGCTTTTAGAGTCGTTTGGATTCGGGTATTTCTGCGTTTGTTGCTTCATGGAGCCACCTCACCGCTAGAGATGAATCGTGAACTTTTGGCAGCCAGTAGCACGCATCCTGGGGCAAATCCCATTCATTGGGCAGCCCCCCTCGCTGTGAGCCTAATTCCAAGTTTTGACCCAACCCTCTGCGGGACTTCAAACTGCCCAAACAGCACCGGCAGGTCCCGTATCAGTCTTCAGAACGTCACTGCAAATCAATGGATTGAAGCTGACCTGGGCGCTTAGTACCGAGCATCTTTGGTTGGCAGGTCATCTGGAGAGATTGACCAGCGACGTTCGGATGCTCTTTCCGCCAGATTGTATCCATCTTCCTCGCAATTGCAAATGGGTTTCTGGTGAATCTTCTTCTAGACCGGGATGTTGGTGTCGACCGGACAGGGATGGAACCGGGGTCAGTATCACTGGCTACCTTGAATCCCGGACAGAAATGGTCGTATACTGAATACGGACCGAACGAGTCGGATATTCAACCATGCTCAAGCTGACAAAAAAGGCGGATTACGGGTTGATGGCGCTAAAGTATCTAGCTGAACATCCCGAAATGCCCGCTCTGAGCGCCAAGGATATCGCCGACGCCTATGGCATTCCGGCGCAACTGCTGGCTAAGATCCTGCAGAGGTTGACCAAAACAGGTTTGCTCCGCTCCCATGCGGGCATGAACGGCGGCTATGCACTGGCTCGGGAGGCGCGTCAGATCTCGGCTTACGAGGTCATTCACGCCATCGATGGGCCTTTTTTCATCACGTCCTGCACCAAGGGCGCCCATGGGTGCGAACTGACGCCGAGTTGCACGATCAAAGAACCCCTCGCGCGCGTGAACGACACGATAGCGGGGGTGCTGAAGAGCATCAGTATTCACGATTTGGCAGATCAGGACAGCCAGGCGGCCCGAACCGCGGCAGAACGGACTGCCGCGCATGGGTTGGTTTCATTAACGCTGTAAGCAATCTCTTCGTCGCGCATGGCGCGGACGGCAAGCATTGTTGAGGATGGACACGCGATGAGCACAGTATTGAGCCAAGTGGAAGTTCCGGCAGGTGTGAGTCTGCCAATCTACATGGATAATCACGCCACCAGCCCGCTGGATCCCGCGGGTGCTGGAAGCGATGATGCCTTACTTCACCACCAAGTTTGGAAACGCGGCGAGCCGCAACCACTCCTTCGGGTGGGAAGCGGAACAGGCGGTCGAGGCGGCCCGCGAGCAGATCGCGAAGTTGATCGGCGCGACGGCGAAGGAGATCATTTTCACTTCCGGCGCCACCGAGAGCAATAACCTAGCCATCAAGGGCATTGCCGAGATGTATCGCGAGCGCGGTAATCACATCATCACCCAGGTGACGGAACACAAGGCGGTCCTCGACACCTGCAAGCGCCTCGAGAAGTATGGCTACAGGGTGACTTATCTGCCGGTGAAGGCGGACGGACTGATCGATCTCGAAGACCTGAAGCGCGCCATGGACGACAAGACGATTCTGGTCACGATCATGGCAGCCAATAACGAGATCGGCGTGCTGCAGCCGATTCGCGAAATCGGCAAGCTCTGCCATGAGAAGGGCGTGCTTTTCCATACGGACGCTGTCCAGGCCGTGGGCAAGGTTCCTGTCAACGTGCTGACCGACAACGTCGACGTGCTTTCGCTCTCCGGCCACAAGATTTACGGCCCCAAAGGCGTAGGCGCTCTTTATGTTCGCCGCCGCAACCCGCGCGTGCAGATCGCGGCGCAGATCGACGGCGGAGGCCACGAGCGCGGCATGCGATCAGGGACACTGAATGTTCCCGGAATCGTTGGTCTGGGCAAGGCTGCCGAAATCGCTCTGGCGGAAATGGAGAACGAAGCCGCGTATCTACGCGGTCTCCGCGACGGACTAAAGAACAAGCTGGAATCCAGCTTGGACTACATTCACGTCAACGGCTCGATGGAGCACAGGTTGCCTGGCAATCTGAACGTGAGTTTTGTTTACGTTGAGGGCGAGTCGCTGCTGATGGGAATCAACGATGTGGCCGTTTCCAGCGGTTCTGCCTGCACATCAGCCACGCTGGAGCCCTCTTATGTCCTCAAGGCATTGGGCTTAGGCGACGACGTTGCCCACAGTTCGATTCGCTTCGGGCTGGGCCGGTTCAACACCCAGGCGGAAGTGGACTATGTGGCCGCCAAAGTAATCGATATCGTGCAGAAACTGCGTGAGCTTTCGCCACTCTACGAGATGGTGAAGGAAGGCATTGACCTGACGAAGATCGAATGGCAGGCGCACTAATCGCACTAAACGAGAAGCATCGGCAGACCAGCTTGCCGAATCAAAAGAACGGATGCGGCTTCCCCGCACGAGGAGAACGGACAATGGCATACAGCGACAGAGTGATCGACCACTACAACAATCCGCGCAACGTGGGCACACTGGACAAGACTTCAGGCGATGTAGGCACGGGCCTCGTGGGGGCGCCGGAGTGCGGCGACGTGATGCGTTTGCAGATTCGCGTGAATCCGGAGACGCAGGTGATCGAAGAGGCCAAATTCAAGACCTTCGGCTGTGGCTCGGCAATTGCCAGTTCTTCGCTGGCTACTGAGTGGATCAAGGGGCGCAAAGTCGAAGAGGCTCTTGAGATCAAGAACACCGATATCGTAAAAGAGCTGTCGCTGCCGCCAGTGAAGATTCACTGTTCGGTGCTGGCCGAGGACGCGATCCGCGCCGCCATCGGCGACTGGAAAAAGAAGAACGGCGTTGCTGAAGCTGTTCCGGCGGCAGTTCAAGCGGCGCATTAAGACTGGTTCGGCACGACGGTCACTCCGCACTTGAGGAGCGCGGCCGTACGGGCCGATGAAACGGAAAACATGTCCGACATGGTCACAATCGAAACGAAGCCCGCACAAGGCGCATTTGCTGCGCGGCCGCAGGTCCCAAAGCAGCAGTCAGTCGCATCGCAGGTGCCCCAAGGCCTGCAGGTGACCGACCGTGCAGTGAAGCGCATTCGCGCGGCGATGGAGAAGGAAGGTATCTCACCTCAGGACGGTGGGCTGCGGCTTGGCGTGTCTGGTGGAGGCTGCTCGGGATTGTCGTACGCCATCAAGTTCGACACCCGGCCGCGCGAACGCGATCGCATTTACGAGTTCGACGGGGTTCGCGTGTTTGTCGATCCCAAGTCGTTCCTTTATCTGCACGGCATGACGCTGGACTACGAAGAAACGCTGATGCGGCAGGGCTTCAATTTCATCAATCCGAACTCTACGCGGTCCTGCGGTTGCGGTTCATCCTTCTCGTCGTAGCGATCTTTTTGCAAGCAAGGTTGAGACAATGTTGAAGGTAATTGATTCCGCGGTCCTCGTTGCCTGCTGGTCTTGTTCGGTAGCCCACAACGATTCCACTCTGTTCTGTCCCCACTGCAGCAAGATTCAGCCTCCTCCCGGCGGTGACTACTTCTCTGTCTTCAGACTGGAGCCAAGGCTGAATCTCGATCTGCCGGCACTGGAGACAGAATTTTATCGCCTCAGTCGCAGGCTGCATCCGGACCGATTCGCGCGCGCTGCGCACAATGAAAAAGAGTGGAGCCTGGCCGATACCTCGCTCCTCAATGACGCCTACCGCACGCTCAAAGACCCCATTCATCGCACGGAGTACCTGCTCAAGCTGCACGGCGCCGAAATCGGCGAAGAACATAGCGGCAAGAACCGGCGCGAAGATGAAATGGGT
>CAWEVD010000020.1:0-326771 GCA_963812485.1 uncultured Acidobacteriota bacterium | reverse complement strand
GCTCGGAGTTCGCCCCCGCCCGGCTAGGGTCCTGTCCCCAGAGCTCGTAACAAAATATGCTGTCATCCTGAGCGGAGTCCGCGGCGGCGGACGTAGTGGAAGAGGACCTGCAGTTCGGGACCTCGACTTATGCGATGAGCATCGGCCACACCGCGCTAGCTTCGAGGCGCTATAATTTCAGCCATCTTGAAATCTCTTGTGTTCCTGGCCACGCTCCTCGTGTGCCTCCCCGCGCATGTTTGGGCCACCGACAATCCCGCCGCTCAGCAAGTGCTCGATAGCGCGCAAAAACCTGCTGACCTGTTTCGCAACGCGACCGCTCCGTTTGAGCTTGAGGTCGAATTCACTGCGCAGGCGAAGGTCCCGACCCAGGGGCGTCTTCTGCTCCGGTGAAGGCGAAGGATCAGTGGTGGAGCAAGGTGATCTTCGGGGCGTTTCAGCAGATCGCGATTCGCAACGGAGAAATGGAATACACGGAACGGAATCTCGATTTCACCCCCATGGCGGTAAAGGAGCTGTTCAATCTTCTTAAAATCCGGCAAGACTTTTTTACCGTTCATTGCAATTAGACAGAAGGCCCATATCGAACGGGGAGTAGCTTTCATGTGCATCCAGGGCCAGCGCTCCGAATCCAAAGACTCGGTCCACGACATCTGCGTGGAAGCTGTTTCGCACGAGGTCCGAAGCGATGAATGGCAAGTCGCCGAGGAAAAGCGAAAGCAGCAGTTCGGAGATTATTCTGACTTTGAGGGAATCCGATTTCCCAGGAAACTCGAGCTTCTGCTCAATGGCAGCAGCGTTCTTTCCGCCGGTGTCCTCCGGCTCCAGACAGGCTCATTCGACGCGGCCCTGCTGGTACCTCCAAGGACGCTATCGAGCGCCGACGGTGCCCGGGCATCACGCCCCCCGTACTTCTCAGCAAGCCCGATTTTCCCGAAGACCCGGCCGTGACCGGAACGACCATAGCGTCCGTAACTGTCCTTACTGACGGATCTGTCGGGGATGTCCAGGTTATCGCCAGCGGCGGTCGCATCATGGATGGGCCGACAGTGACAGCGCTAAAAAAATTGAGGTTTAAGCCAGCGACCTGCGGAAATGAGTCGGTGGTGTTTGATTCTCAGATCACTGTGAACAAAACAACCAAGAAATATTAAGACGCCCCCGCCGATCCAGCGAGTTGATTGCGGTCCTGAAGAAACTCTCTGCTATCCATCCCGCGTGAAGCCGAGTTCCCTTCTGATGAAGTTTGCATCTGAGTAGGCACTTTTCATGGAGTATTTGTTTGTAGAGCCTTGAGGCGTGAGCGGAGTCAGGGGTAGGCGGGGATATACTTCTTCACAACCCCATCATGAAGCGCCACGTCCTCATCTTCGGTCTCGTCGGCGGCCTCCTCATCGCCACCCTCCAATACACCGAATACCGCTTCGTCATCATCGAGCACTCCGTCGAGCTCTACGGCGCGCTCGTCGCCATCCTCTTCGCGACCTTCGGCATCTGGCTCGGCCTCCGCATCACGCGCAGTCGCGAAACCATCCGCGAAACGGTCGTGGTGAGGGAAGTGCTTGTCCCCGCGGAAGCCCCCGCCCTCGAACCCTTCGCTCCCAATACGGCCCGCCAGCAGACCCTCGGCATCACGGCACGCGAGCTCGAAATCCTCACCCTGATCGCCCGCGGCTTCAGCAATCGCGAGATCGCCACGCAGCTTTTCGTTTCCGAAAACACCGTCAAGACACACTGTGCCCGCGCCTTCGACAAGCTCGGAGCCGCCCGCCGCACCCAGGCCGTCCAGCGCGGCAAAGAACTAGGCCTCCTGCCGTGACCGCGTCACCCGAAAGCACGATTTCCGCTCCATTCCTGCAAAATCATCCGAAAGGATGACGACATCCGGCCCCGTTACACCGCATCGTGACTCCATCCTCACTCGCACACAGGAGCCTCACATGAAGAAAACCGTCCTCACCTTCGGCCTCATCGCCGGCGTCATCATCTCCGTCCTTATGGGCGGCTCGCTTCTCCTCGCCGACAAGATCGGCTCCGGCCACAGCATGGTTCTCGGCTACACCATCATGGTGGCGTCGTTCCTGCTCATCTACTTCGGCATCCGCAGCTACCGCGACAACACCCTCGCCGGCCAAATCTCCTTCGGCCGCGCCTTCGCCTGCGGCATCCTGATCACCCTCATCACCACCGTCTGCTACGTCGCCATGTGGGAGGTCCTCTACTTCAACTTCATGCCCCACTTCATGGACAGCTACTTCGCCGCGCAGATTCACAAGGTCCAGTCCTCCGGACTTGACCCCGCCACCACCGCCGCGCAGGTCGCTGCCATACAGCACTCTCAGCAGCTCTACCAGAACCCCTTCGTCAACATGGCCTACACCTTCATGGAGCCCCTGCCCGTCGGCCTTATCATTACTCTCATCTCCGCTGCCATCCTCCGCCGCAAAGCCCCTGTCGAACCCACCGCCGCTCCCGCAGTCATGAGCACATAAATCAAAAAAAAATGAGTTGTCATCCTGGGAGGAGTCTGGCGCGTAAGCGCCAAACGCAGTCGAAGGACCTGCGGCTGCTCCTCGTTACTTCCGGTTGGCGGTAATACAGCCAAAGCGATGTCGCGCCAACGCACATTGCCAACCGGCATGAGCGCGACCAAGGCTTCCATCCCGTCGGAGGCAACTGGCACAACTGCCAGTAGGCGTTCAATGGGTCACCGTCTTACGATCAGACCGCTATTCCTGGAGGAGTTTTCATGCGGAAGATCGCTATGGCAATCGCCGTTGTCCTGTTCGGGCTGACAAGTTTCAATCTACGCGCCGCCACTTTGGCGGGCGTGACCCTGCCGGACACGGTACAAGTGGGGGGCACAAAGCTGGTGCTCAATGGCCTGGGATTGCGAACGAAGTTCATGGTGAAGGTCTATGTCGCGGGACTCTACCTTCAGCAGAAGTCGTCGGACCCCAGCGCCATCATCAAGGCCGACGCGCCCAAGCGGATTGTCATGCAGTTCCTGCACAGTGCGAGCAAGGAGCAGATGGCGGATGCATTCGACGAGTCGTTCAACGACAATACGCCGGAAGCCGAGAAGACGATGAAGGCCGACATCGACCGTTTGCTCGGCGCGCTCGAGCCGTCAAGAACGGGCGACCAAATGGTCTTCACTTATGTCCCGGGCACGGGCACGACCTTCGCTATCAACGGCACTACAAGCTGACCATTGCCGGTTCGGCCTTCGGCCCAGTACTCTTCTCGGTGTGGCTCGGGCCGAAGCCGCCCACGACGGATCTGAAAAAGGGAATGCTCGGACAGTAGAGTGCAAGAGTGGTGGAAGGGTCGGCGCGCCTTCGGTGGAGAGAAAATCTCGATCCAAGCGCTCCTTCCATTGCGTCCCGCATCCATCAACTTCCCTTGCGTCGCCGGGATGGAGTAACGCTCCCACGTCGCTTTCGAGAATCCTTTTAGAAGAAGACGCGGCCCGATTGAAAAGCCGCCGGCAGATTGCGTATCCTTCCCCCGTGAAGCAGAGCCCCCTCCCTCTCGCTCTCGTCCTCCTGTTGCTGGCGGGCTGCCACTCCAGCACCACTTCTGCTCCGCCGCCCGAGCCGGCCGCCAGGCCGGCTGCCCAGCAGGCCCGCGCCAGCGCCACCTTCGACTTTTATCTTCTGAATCTGTCCTGGTCGCCCGAGTTCTGCCACTCGCACCCCACCGCCGCCGAGTGCGCCGCGCATTCCACCTTCGTCCTCCATGGCCTGTGGCCACAGAACAACGGCGGCTCCTATCCCCAGAACTGCTCGTCGGCCCCCGGCCCCGCCGATCCATCAAAATACAGCGACATCTATCCCGACCCCAGCCTTCTCCAACACGAGTGGAGGACGCATGGCACCTGCTCCGGCCTGTCCCCGGACGACTTTTTCTCCTACGCGCGCAAAGCCTTCCACTCGGTCACCATTCCGCCCAAGCTCGCCGGCCTCCAGTCGCAGATCTCCCTGCCGCCCGGTCAGATCCTGGAACTGTTCACGGCCAGCAATCCTCAGATCCCGCAAGCCGCCCTCGCCTTGAGCTGCGGCAGCAACTACCTCACCGCGGTCGAGGTTTGCCTCGACAAGAGCCTTCAGCCCATCGCTTGCTGGGGGGTTCGCTCCTGCCGGGCCAACACCGTCCGCATCCCCCCGCCATAGCTGGAAGGCAGCAGCTAAACTGGACCCATGGACGACATCGCGGCATTCATCCGCCGCCTCCCCAAGGCCGAACTCCACCTGCACCTCGAAGGCACCATCACGCCTTCGACCCTCGTCGAGCTGAGCCGTCGCCACGACGCCAAACCGCTCTCGCTCGCCAAGGCCAAGGCCCTCTATCACTTCACCGACTTCACCGGCTTCATCGAAGCCTTCAAGGCCGTCACCCGCCTGCTTTCCCGCCCCGAGGACTACGAGCTGGCCGCCTGGCGGATGATGGAACGGCTCGCCGCCCAGGGCGTTGTTCACGCCGAGGTCTATATTTCGGTTGGCGTCATCTACATGTGGCGGAACTACGATCCGCTCTGCTTCGAGCCCATCTTCGCCGGCCTCGAACGAGCCCGGGAGCGCGGCGAACGCGAGCTTGGCCTCTCCCTCTACTGGATCTTCGACGCCGTCCGCCACTTCACCGTGGAGGAGGCGGGCGTCGTCTTTCGCAAAGCCGCCGAGATGCGCCCCGATATCCCTCTATCATCGGCATCGGCCTGGGCGGAGACGAGCGCAAGGCGCGCTCCGAACCCTTCCGCAAGCATTATGCCGCGGCGGCCAAGGCCGGTCTCCGCCTCACCAACCACGCCGGGGAAACCACCGGCCCGGAAGCTATCCGCGAAGCCCTCGCCATCGGCTCCGAACGCATCGGCCACGCGCTTTCGGCCTATCAGGATCCGGACCTGATCCAAGACTTAAAAGTGCGAAGCACACCGGTGGAGTTGAACCCGACTTCGAACGTCCGCACCGGGGTATGCCCCTCGTTTGCCGACCACCCGCTGCGCCGCTACTTCGACGCCGGCCTCCTGGTCACCCTCAATTCCGACGACCCCGCCTTCTTCGGCTCCGACGTGGCCAACGAATACCTGCTCGCCCACACCCAGCAGGGCTTCAGTCGCGACGAACTGCGCCAGCTGGCCCGTAACTCCATTCAGGCCAGCTTTCTTCCCGAAGCGGCAAAGGCCAGTTTGCTTTCCCGCAACGACAATACTCCGGTAACTAAATGATGATGAAAACGTCCCACCATTGAAACGGGCGCAGTCAGAACTGCGGTATCATCGTCAGCAGGAGGCTTGATTCGATGTCCACGGAACCCGAGGCCCTTCTAGGAGACGAGCAAGCAGGCGAGGGCAAGACTTTACGCGTGATCGGCTGGTTCTCGATGGGAATGGCCGTGGCCACGATCGGGATCTACCTGGGCTACGAACTGCGCTGCCGCTACAAGTTCAACCACCGCACTCCGTATGACTTCTATTCCAATGCCGGCTCCCAGACCGCCAATGACTTCGGCGTAGGTATCTAGGCTTCTTTCGCAACAGCCCACGGTCTGACGGCACCACTCCCCTCAAGAACAAATAAAAGGCCTCGAAGGAATCACTCCTCCGAGGCCCTTTTAACGAGCGGCGATCTGTTCAAATGCCAGCCCCACCGCAGGGTGGTTAGGCCATGGCTTCGCGGCCCATGGGCTCGAAGTGCAACTGGTTCGAGTTGCGGTCGACGTCGATGCGCACGTGCGCGCCGTGCAGGATTTCGCCGTCGAGGATCTTGATGGCCAGCGGGTCCTGCACCATGCGCTGCAGCGCCCGCTTCAGCGGACGCGCGCCGTAGGCCGCATCCGAGCCGGCGGCCAGGATCAATTGGCGCGCCGGCTCGGTCAGTTCCAGCGAGATCTGCCGGTCTTCGAGCAACTTGCGCAGCTCGTTCAGCCGCAGTTCGAGAATCGCGTCCATCTGCGCGTGGCCCAGCGGACGGAAGATCACCATGTCGTCGACGCGGTTGAGGAACTCCGGCCGGAAGTGCTCGCGCAGCACGCGCATCACGCTCTCGCGCGCCATGTCGAAGTCGTGCTCGGTCTTCAGCGCCTCGTGCCGAGCAACGCCGCGCCCAGGTTCGACGTCATGATCAGCACCGTGTTCTTGAAGTCGACGGTGCGGCCCTTCGAGTCGGTCAGGCGGCCGTCGTCCATCACCTGCAGCAGGATGTTGAAGACATCCGGGTGCGCCTTCTCGATTTCGTCGAACAGGATCACCGAGTAGGGCCGGCGCCGCACGGCTTCAGTCAACTGGCCGCCCTCGTCGTAGCCGACGTATCCCGGAGGCGCGCCGATCAGCCGCGCCACGGCGTGCTTCTCCATGTACTCGCTCATGTCGATGCGGATCATGGCCTGCTCGTCGTCGAACAGGAACTCGGCCAGCGCGCGGGCGGTTTCGGTTTTGCCCACGCCCGTCGGTCCCAGAAAGATGAACGAACCGATGGGCCGCTTGGGATCGCTCAAGCCGGCGCGCGAACGGCGAATGGCATTGGCCACAACGGTCAGCGCCGCATCCTGCCCGACGACGCGCTCGCGCAGCCGCTCTTCCATCTGGACGAGCTTCTTCACTTCGCCTTCGAGCATGCGCGAGACGGGAATGCCGGTCCACTTGCTCACGATCTTGGCGATGTCTTCTTCGTCGACTTCTTCCTTGAGCATGCGGGCTACGCCGTGCCCTGTTTCCCGGCGCCGTCCTGCGCGGCGTTCAGCTTGCGCAGCTCCGCTTCAAGCTTCGGGCAGTTCGCCATACTGGATCTGCGCGGCGCGATCGAGCTGGCCCTTGCGGGTCTGCTCCTCGGCTTCGAAGCGCAGCGCCTCGATCTGCTTCTTCAGCTCGCTGATGCGGGTGATCGCATCGCGCTCCTTCGTCCAGCGCGCGCGCAGGGCAGTGATCTCTTCCTTGAGTGCGGCCAGCTTCGCGCTCCACTTCCTCGAGGCGCTCGACGGCTGTTCGGGTCGGTCTCGCGCTTCAGCGCGGCGCGCTCGATTTCGAGCGAAGTGGCCTGCGCGCTCCAGCTGATCGATCTCCGTTGGCACACGAGCCGATCTGGATGGCGAGCGATGCCGCGGCTTCGTCGACCAGGTCGATGGCCTTGTCGGGCAGGAAGCGGTCGCTGATGTAGCGATGCGACAGCGTGGCCGCCGCCACGATGGCCGAGTCCTTGATGCGCACGTTGTGGTGCGCTTCGTAGCGGTCCTTCAGCCCGCGCAGAATGGCGATCGTGTCTTCCACGTTGGGCTCGCCCACGTAGACGATCTGGAAGCGGCGCTCGAGCGCCGCGTCCTTCTCGATGTATTTGCGGTACTCGTTCAGCGTGGTTGCGCCGATGGCCCGCAGTTCGCCGCGCGCCAGCGCCGGCTTGAGCATGTTGCTGGCGTCGATGGCGCCTTCGGCCGCGCCCGCGCCGACCAGCGTGTGCAACTCGTCGATGAACAGGACGATCTGGCCGTTCGACTCTTCGATCTCCTTCAGCACGGCCTTGAGGCGGTCTTCAAACTCGCCGCGATATTTTGCGCCGGCCAGCATCGAGCCGAGGTCGAGCGAGATGACGCGCTTGTCCTTGAGGCTCTCGGGCACGTCGCCGGAGACGATGCGGCGCGCGAGGCCTTCGACGATGGCGGTTTTGCCAACGCCGGGCTCGCCGATCAGCACGGGATTGTTCTTGGTGCGGCGGCTCAGCACCTGGATCACGCGGCGAATCTCTTCGTCGCGGCCGATGACCGGGTCGAGCTTGCCGCGGCGGGCGAGTTCGGTCAGGTCCTTGGCGTATTTTTCGAGCGCCTGGAACTTGCCTTCGGGATTCTGGTCGGTGACGCGCTGCGATCCGCGCACCGCGGTGAGCGCCTGCAGAATGGCCTCGTGCGTGGCGCCGAGGGCGACCAGCGCATCGCGCGCCGGATCGCCCTTCTGGTGCGCCACGCCCAGCAGCAGATGTTCGGTCGAGACGTACTCGTCCTTGAAGTTGGCGGCTTCCTTGAAGGCCTGGTCGACGACCTTGTTCAGCGCCTGGCTGACGCCGGGCTGCGCGGACGCGCCCGCCACGCGAGGCAGTTTCTCCTCGATCGGGTGCAGGTCGCTCTCCAGCCGCTCGGTGGGAACACCGATCTTTCCCAGCACGGCGGGAATCACGCCCTCGCGGTCCTCGACCAGCGCCAGCAGCAGGTGCACGGGCTGCATCTCGGGGTTGCCGAGTTCGGCCGCACGCTCCTGCGCCTGCTGCATCGCCTGCTGCGATTTGACAGTCAGTTTTTCCCAACGAATTGCCATAGATCAGCTCCTAGCTGCTCAGCTGTCTAGCTCCTAGCTTGTTCGTGCCAGGATTGAAGCTGCAGCTCTCGATACGAATGATTTCGAATTCATGCTTGCCTGTTGCATTCAAAAAAGCCAGCGCCGGGCGTATCGTGCACCCCGGCGCCTGTCGCCGATACCGCCAGCTCCCAGCACGAACAAGCTAGAAGCTAGCAGCTAGAAGCTGCTTTCTTACCGCGCGCCCACCAGCTCGGGCTCTTCCTTCTTCTCGGCGCTGCCCACGTTGACCTTGATCTGCTTGGGCTGGGCTTCGGGCTTCTTGCTCAGCTCGAGCTTCAGCACGCCGGCATTGTAGCTCGCCTGCACATGCTCCGTGTCGACCGTCGAAGGCAGCGTGAAGGCGCGATAGAAGCTGCCATAGCGGCGCTCGATGCGATGGAAGTTCTCTTCCTTCTCTTCCTTCTCGAACTTGCGCTCGCCCTTGACGGTCAGGGTGTTGTTTTCCACGCGGATGTCGAGGTCCTTCTCTTCGATGCCCGGGACTTCGAGCTTCAGGACGACTTTCTTGCTCGTCCTCATAGATATCGACCGCCGGCACAAAGCTGGCAGTCGTCAGCGGGCTGTCGCCTCTCATTCATGTCGCGGAAAAGGGAGTTCACGCGGTTCTGCAGTGCAACGACTTCACGGAACGGGTCCCAACGAGTGATTGCCATGATTCAGTTTCCTCCACTGCTTGTTTCAGATTTTGGATGGGGTCGGGAACCTTGTGCTCCCGACCGCTCAACTCCATCTGATGAAACTATAGCACAAACGATTCATGAAATATGAGTGTTTTATGCTCATATATATGGATATCATATAACCGGATTAAATTAAATAACTTGCGAATTAGAGCGCCCTGAGGACCATCCGCCGCCGGGACCGCCGCTGAATCCCTCCCGGTCACCCCTTTTACAATGAAAGACCAATGCTCGCCCTCTCCGGCCTTCCCCTTCCGATCGACTGGCACTGGATCTGGCTCATCGTTGCCGCGTTTCTGGCCGGGGTGCTGAACGCGGTCGCCGGCGGCGGCTCGTTCCTGCTCTTTCCCGCCATGCTGGGCACAGGCATGCTGCCGGTGCGGGCGAACGCGACCAATACCGTCGCCCTCTGGCCGGGCCAGGTCACGTCAATCTACGCCTATCGCCAGGACATCCGCAAAAACCGGCGCCTGGCTTTTCAGATGGGTCTGGCCGGTCTGCTGGGAGGAACCGCCGGAGCGCTGGTTCTGCTCAGTACGCCGCAAACGACATTCATGCGCCTGGTTCCCTGGCTCCTGCTGATCGCAGCCGTCATTTTCGCGCTCAGCCGCCCCATCGCGCGATGGCTCGACCAGGTCAAAGCGGCCCGCCACAGAGTGGCGCATCCCAGGCCCCGCGCCCGCCGCGCCGCACGCTGGTCTTCCTTTCTACCGTGGTGGTCTGCTTTTACATTGGCTACTTCGGCGCCGGCGCCGGATTTCTGATCATTACTCTCTTGTCCCTTTTTGGCTTCGAGGATCTGAACGAGATCAACGCCCTCAAGGTCGTTTCGACCACCGCGGCCAACGGCATTGCCTTCCTGATCTTCGTCATCGGCCGCCAGGTGGAATGGCGCTACTGCCTGCTCGCCATGATCGCCTGCGCCATCGGCGGCTACACCTCGGCGCGGTTTGCGCGCATGATCCCCCAGCCCGTACTGCGCGCCACCGTCATCGTGATCGGGTTCGGCATGGCCGCCTGGTATTTCTATAAAAACAGTGGGCACTGACCAGCGTCGCTGCGTTCAGCGCCATAGGCAACCGTTCACTGTTTCACCGCCCCCTGTAAACTGTATTCATGAGCCACGAAGGCATCCGCATCATGACCCCGGAAGAAAACGCCCGCCAGGCCGAGGCCGAGCGCGCCCTGCCGCGGATCGCCGTCACTCCGGAGAAAGTGCGGGTGTTGCTCACCGAGGGCAAGGGCCTCGAGATCGACTGGGCCGACGGCCACAAGAGCGCCTGGACCTTCGCGTGGCTGCGCAATGGCTGTCCCTGCGCCACCTGCAATGAAGAGCGCAAGCTCGATGGCCGCCAGCCCGGCCAGCCAAAAAAGAAGGCGGCGGAACTACTGCCCATGTACAGTGCCCCCGCCAAGCCCGCCAGCGTTCATCCCGTCGGCCGCTACGCGCTTCAGTTCAACTGGCTCGATGGTCACACCAGCGGCATCTACTCATGGGAGTATCTCCGCCGTCATTGCCAGTGCCAGGAATGCAAATTCGCGGCCACCGAAACCTCCGGCGCGCCCAACTAGGTTCTTTCGTTTCCAAAAAATAATTCGCAACTTTCGCATCGGGCGCGGGTTCGATCCGTTCAACACGGCTATGTAGCCTTTCAGGAACGAAGACCCCGACCAAAGAGGGTTCGGTTGCACCGATCGGTTTCTCTTCTCTCCCTCGTCCCGCAGCATGATTGGACAATCAAAGCTCGACCTTTGAAGGCAACTGCCGGCTTATCCCGCGAGTTCGTCTGACCTGGAGGTCTCCCATGAAGGGCACCACGCTTGCTCTTTCCGTTCTGTTTGCCGCCCCTCTCACTCTTTCCGCTGCTGACTACCACGCTGATCACCTCGTCCCCGCCGGCTCCCTGATGTCGTGCACGTTATCAGAGCCAAAGCTTTCCGCGAAAAACACGGCTGTCGGCGACCCGGTGATGTGCCGGCTCAGCCACGTCGAGCGTTACGGGCGGATGATGCTGCCCTACGACAGCTACCTGGTGGGCCGTTTCGAGGCCTACAAGGACCCCGGCCACTTCGTTGGAAAGGGCTGGATGGAACTGACCTTCGATCACATGGTGGTCGAGCCGGACACGGTGATTCCCGTCGACGCGCGCGTGGTTGATGTGCCCGGCTATTCAATTGACCGCGAGGGGCGCATCCTCGGCAAGGGCCACGCAACTCGCGACACGGTCTTGTGGATGATTCCAGTTCTCTGGCCGATCGACCTGATCATGCTGCCGATGCGCGGGCCGCGCCCGGTGCTGAAGCAGGAAACCCGCCTGACCCTCAAGGTGATGGACGACGTCTATGTTCCCAAGGGAGGAGACGAGCCGGAGCGCGATCCCTACGGCCTGAGCCACCGGCCCTCGGCGCAGTATGATGCCCCACCCTCGCCGGCCGATCAGCAGCCCGCTCCCCAGCCCGTGGCCTCTGCTCCCCAGCAGAATTACGCACCCCCGCAGCCCAACTACGCCGCGCAGCCATACTATCCTCAGCCCCAGCCGATGTATGTGCCGCAACCCGTCTACATCGCGCCGCAACCGATCGTCGTAGCCGCTGCGCCGATGTACGTGATGCCCCAGCCGATGTACGTGATGCCGCCGGCGATGTACGTCTCGCCGCCGCCAATGTACATGGCGCCGCAACAGGCATTCGCTCCGTCAGCCTACGGGTATGGGGGTCCGCAGATGGCCTCGGGCCCGATGTGGGGGCAAACGCGGGCCGCGATTCCCGCGCGCAGCCTGTACGGCTACTAGCGAGTCTCTGCGTACGGCCCGGCGTGCTACTCGGTTCGGAGCGCCTGCATTGGATCCAGCCGGGAAGCGCGCCAGGCCGGAGCCAGGCAGGCCAGGACCGCGACCGCCAGCAGCGTCGCAATCACACCACCGAGAACCACCGGATCGAGAGGCTTGGTTCCGAAGAGCATCGATTCGAAGATGCGTGTCGCCACCATGCTCCCGACCAGGCCAAGCCCGAGTCCAAGCAGCGCCGGCCGCAGGCCATCGAACAGCATCAACTGCAAAAGCTGGTCTCGTTGCGCGCCCAGCGCCATGCGGATTCCTAATTCCGTCGTCCGCTGAGTGGCCAGATACGACAGCACTCCATACAGTCCCACCGAAGCCAGCAGCAATGACAGAATGGCGAACGCAAGCACCAGGGTCGCGCTCAGGCTCGCATTCACCAGTGATTCGCCGATTACCTGGTCCATGGTGCGCACATCCGAAACCGGAAGCCCCGGATCGAGAGAAGCAATCTGCTTTTGCACCGGCACTGAGAACTGCAACGGCTCGGACGCGGTGTGAACTGCGAGCATGCCTCCCGCGACACCTTCAAGAATCGGAAAGTACATGGCCGCCTTTGGCTTCTTCCCGACCTGGTACAAGGAATCGCCGACTACGCCCACGATTTCGTAATCGACGTCGTTGGGCGCCCCCGCATGGAAATGCGCTGGAACGTGCAGGTGCTTGCCGATGGGATTGTCACCGGGGAAGTATTGCCGTACAAGTTGACGGCTCACAATGACCTTGTACGATCGAGCACCGCGTTCGTCGCTGGTAAAGAACCGGCCACTCACAATCGGAATCCCGAGAGCGCTGAAAAAGCCTGGATCGGCCCAGCGCATCAGCGCGTCGGGCGGGTCTTCGCCCGCCTTCAGAGGAGGATGTTCTTTCACCGTGAATACGTAGTCTCCCCAATATCCTGCTCCAGGAACAGTGTTTCCCAGGGCGGCAGCGCGAACCCCCGGAATGGCTCTTACCCGCTCCAGCAATGCTTCATTGAACGCGTTCATCTTCTCCGGCGTGTCGTATTTCTTTTCCGGCAGGTCGTAGTTCAGCGTGAGCACGTTTTCGGTAACGCAGCCCACATCGGCTGAGCGCAGCCGCAGAAAGCTCTTGACCAGCAGCCCCGCGGCAACCAGCAACACCACCGTGATTCCAATCTCCGCCGTGAGCAGTGACTTGCGCAGCGCGGTGCGCGAAACGCTGCTCGCTCCGGTGCGCGCGGAAGTCTGCAGGGCCTTCATCATCGTCTTGCCCGTTGTGGAGAGCGCCGGCACCAGGCCGGCCACCAGCGCCGCCGCAAACATCAGCACGCATGCAAACCCAATCACAGTGCCATCGAGGTGGATGCCTTGCGCGCTGGGCAGGTCTTTCCACGCTCGCGCGAGCAACTGCGTCGCGAGTACCGACAGCAGAATGCCGCCCAGGCCGCCGGCCGCGCAGATCAGCACGCTCTCGGTCAGCTGCTCGCGAATCAAAGTCGCACGCTGCGCTCCGAGAGCGCTGCGGATCGCCACTTCCTTCTGCCGCGCCGCGCCCCGCGCCACCAGCAGATTCGCCACATTGAGGCAGCCGATCAGCAGCATGCAACCGACAGCGCTCATCATGACTTTCAGCGGTTTCTTCACATTTCCTGCGAGATCCTCGTTCAGCGAACGTGGAGCCACATCTTCGGCCACGGGATCGTGCGGGTATTGCAGATGAAGCTGGTACTGGACTGCGCCCACTTGCGCCAGGGCGCTCGCAAGGCTCACGTCAGGACGCAGCCGCGCCACCACCTGGCTCTGGTGCCAGTCGTGATGCTGCAAGAGCTCCGGCGTGGCGTCTGCCTGATACGGAGTCCACAACTGGATGCCGGCATCGGGATAAGTGAACCACGACGGCAGCACGCCGACGACTGTGTAGGGCTTGCCGTCGAGGTGAATCTGGCGGCCGACAATCTTCGCATCACCGGCAAACCGCCTCTGGAAAACGCTCCAGCTCAACATGACAACGGTGCTGCCGCGCCGGTCCTCCGACTCGGTAAATGTCCGCCCCAATGCCGGCTGCACTCCCAGCAGCGGAAACAAATTCCATGAGCCCGCGGATGCACGGACCGCTTCCGGTAGTTCGCCGCGTTCACCGGTCAGGTTGTACCCGGCGTAACGCATGATTCCCATGTCTTCAAAACCGCTGGTCTTGGAGCGCCAATCATAAAAGTCTGCCGGCGCAACCGGGTTGTAGCTGAACTCCCCCGGCGAGTTCGCCCAGGCTCCGCGGAAGTGCTCGTGCACAATGACCAGCCGGTCGGGATCCCGGAAAGGAAGTGGCCGCAGCAAAACCGAGCGCACAATCGTGAAAAGAGATGTGGCCGCTCCAATGCACAAAGCCATCACCGCAACCGCGATGATCGAGAATCCGGGCGTGCGGCTCAGCGTTCGAAAAGCATATTTCACGTCATGGCCGAGATTCGCCAACAATGGCGTAGAGTTCTGCGTCCACAGCGATTCGCGCACCTTCTGCGGGTTGCCCAACTTCACCCGCGCCTGCCGCCGGGCCTCCTCGGGCGACATTCCGCGCGCCTCGTTGTCAGCCGTCTCTTCGGCCAGAAAGGCCTCGATCTCGCTCTGCAACTCGGCGTCGAAGCGCTTGCGGCGAAGAAACCTCAGCCAGCTCATTGCGCACCTCCTTCTTCGCCCATCACCAGGCCGATGGCGCGCGCCATCTGGCGCCAGCGGCTGGTCTCGCGCACCAGCTGCTTGCGGCCCTCAGCGGTCAGCCGGTAGAACTTTGCCTTGCGATTGTTTTCGCTCGCACCCCAGTAAGAAGAAACCCATTTACGGTCCTCGAGCCTGTGCAGCGCCGGATACAGTGAACCCTGCTCCACTTCCAGAAGATCTTCCGAGGTATGCTCGATGACCTTCGCGATCGTGTGCCCGTGCGCGTCACCGCCGACAAGTGTCCGCAGGATCATCATGTCCAGGGTGCCCTTGAGCATCTCATTCTGTGGCTGGCTCTCTTTGCCCATCGACCTCTCCCCTCGAAATTCTATTGGAAGAGATCATATACCGCTCGAAATTCTATGGGAAGCTCAAGGAAGGCTCTTGTCGGCCCGCAGTTTTTTCAACGAACCAGACGCAATGCCTCTGCGGCATTCCGCGCCACTAGCAGGAGAGCGCGGTTTTCCGGCTTCAGGAAACCCGCCGCGACGGTCGAATCGAGAAAAGCCAGCAATCCATCCCAGTAGCCGGCAGTGTTGATCAGGATGCACGGTTTGGCATGCAGGCGCAGTTGCGACCAGGTGATGATTTCCAACGTCTCGTCGAGCGTCCCATAGCCACCCGGCAGGATGAGAAACGCATCCGCCAGCGCCACCATACGCGCCTTGCGCTGATGCATCGTGGCCACAGTTTCCAGGCGAGTCAGTCCGGTGTGCGCAATCTCGCGTCCCGCAAGCACCTCGGGCAACACCCCGATGACCTCCGCGCCTCCGGCCAGGGCTGCGTCGGCAACCGCTCCCATCAGCCCGACGTTGGCGCCTCCGTACACAAGGCCCATGCGCGCGGCCGCGATCGCCTGCCCCAGCGCGCGCGCTTCCGCCAGGTACACGGGGTCGTTTCCGTCCGCCGATCCGCAATACACGGCCACGCGGAATTGAGGCTTGGCTGCTGTGATCACTCGTGATCAGAATAGCGCGAGTCCGCTCAGCTCTTCGTCATCACCCGGATGTGCAACTCCCGCAACTGCTGTTCTGTCACCGTGGTCGGCGCATCTGCCATCAGGTCCATGGCCTTCGCAGTCTTGGGGAACGCAATCACTTCGCGGAGGCTGGGCGCGCTGGCCAGCAGCATCACAATGCGATCGAGGCCCAGTGCGATCCCGCCGTGGGGCGGGGTGCCGTACTCCAGCGCATCGAGGAAGAAGCCGAATCGCTTGCGTGCGTCTTCGTCGGAGATTCCGAGCGACGCGAAGATCTGCTGCTGCACATCCTTGCGATGAATGCGAATCGAGCCCGAACCGAGCTCCAGCCCGTTCATCGCCAGGTCATAGCAGTCGGCCCGCACGCTGGCCGGGTCGCTCACCAGGTTCGCCATATCGGCCTCATACGGCGCTGTAAAGGGATGGTGCGCCGGAACCCATTTCCCTGTCGAGAGTTCGTACTCGAACATCGGGAAATCGACGATCCATATGGGATGGAACGCGGCGCCGCCCTCCACCATCTTGCCGCCGCCTCGCGGATCTGCGTTTTGGACAGCCTCCTCGGTAACTCGAAAAGCCCCATGCCGGTCGGCATATTTCTTTGCAAGCTCCGTCCGAAAATTGCCGGCGGCCGAATAGACGTTGATCTCGCGCTCCGACAGCCGGCCCTCAAACTTGGTGTCGCTGGCCTTGATATGGTGCGCCGGGTCCCCCGCCACCACAATCACAAAGTCCGCATCCGCCGCCCCGGTCAACTCGCGAATCTTGCCCACCGCTTCGGGAAAACTCTTCGCCAGGCGCTTGAAATCGTCGATAAACTTGGCGCCTTTTTTCTGATCGAACAGCGGATGATTCTCCTCGCGCTCCTTGCGGCTCAGCTCGCCCACGTTCGGTATGCGCAATGCCACCACCGGCAGCGCCGCATCGATTTGCAGCGTGGCCAGGGCCTCGTCAGTAAAGGCCGGCCGCACGTCGGTCAATCCCGGCAGGCGCAGGTCCGGCTTGTCCGAACCGTATTGCCGCATCGCATCGTCGTAGGTAATCCGGGGGAAGGGAACAGGCAGCTCAACCCCGGCCGCCGCAAATCCCGCGGCACAGAATTTCTCCACCACCTCGAACACGTTCTCACGCCGCGGAAAGCTCATTTCGAGATCGACCTGGGTGAACTCGAGTTGCCGGTCGGCGCGCTGATCTTCGTCGCGGAAACAGCGCGCAATCTGAAAATAGCGATCGAATCCCGACATCATCAGGATCTGCTTGAACATCTGCGGCGACTGCGGCAGCGCGTAGAAGTGGCCCGCATGCACCCGGCTGGGCACTAGAAAGTCTCGCGCGCCCTCCGGCGTCGACTTGTTCAGCATGGGCGTCTCGATTTCGAGGAACCCCTGCCCGCTCAGGCTCTCGCGAATGGCCCGCGTGATCTGATGGCGCAGCCAGAAGTTGCGCTGCATCTCCGCACGGCGTAAGTCGACATATCGATATTTGAGCCGAACTTCTTCATTCTGGATCGCCTCTTCAGCAGGCGAGAACGGCGCCAGGCGGGCGTCGTTGAGCACCCGCAGTTCCGTCGCCTCAATCTCCACCTCGCCGGTCGGCATCTTGGGATTGATGGCGTCTTTGCTGCGCAGCCGCACCCTGCCCACCGCCGCCACGACATACTCCGGCCGGACCTGTTCACCCTTGGCGTGGCCGTCGGGCGTGAGTTCCTTGTCCAGCACCACCTGGGCGATCCCGCTGCGGTCGCGGAGGTCGAGAAAGATCAGATTCCCATGGTCGCGGCGGCGGTTCACCCAGCCCATCAGGACAACCTGCTGGCCGGCATGGGCGGCGCGCAAATCGCCGCAATAGTGTGTCCGTTCAAGCTTGCCTAAAAAATCGAGCACAATTGAATCCTTCGCCAGTCTTGAAAGAGCACGGCTTCAGCCGTGCCGTCACGAATCAAGAGAATGATGGGGCTTAAGCCCCTGAGGGAATGTCTGTAGCATCATCAACTTCGGTCACACGACGATCGGCGAACTGGTGCCATCCTCCGCTCACTGACCACTTCTGGCCAGAACCGCCGCCAACTCCGAGCGGGGAACCTTGGTCTGAATGCCGGTGGAGAAATCCTTCACCGTAAGGATACCGGATTGATGCTCATCCTCGCCCAGGATGACGATGCGCCGGGCGATCTTGTCGGCGACTTCGAACGATTTCTTGAGGCGAAAGGAGCCATCCCCCAATTCGATTTTGAGGCCCTCCCGCCGCAACGCGCGTGCCAGGGCCAGCGCCGCCGGGTTAAGTCCCTCGCCCAGAGGAGCGACATAGGCATCCGCTATCTGCGGCCGAGTCGACTCCACTGCCTGAAGGGTCAGCACCAATCGGTCTTCACCCATGGCGAAGCCGATGCCAGGCGCCTTCGGTCCGCCGATCGACTCGCTCAGTCCGTCGTAGCGCCCGCCCCCGAGCAATGCGTTCTGCGCCCCCAGTCCCCCGTGCGTGAATTCAAAAGTAGTCCGCGTGTAGTAGTCCAGCCCGCGGACCAGGCGGTGATTGCGCGTGTAAGGCACGCCAGCCGCATCGAGAGCAGCCAGCACCTGGGCAAAGTGTTTTTGCGACCCCGGGTCGAGCGAGTCGGCGATTCTAGGCAGGCTGTCGATGATGGGCTGGTCCGCGGGTACCTTGCAATCGAGCACCCGCAGCGGATTGGTCACCGCGCGCCGCCGGCAGTCTTCACACATGCTTGGAGCCAGCGGGATGAGGGCTTCGCGAAGAATGTGATTGTAATGCGTGCGGTCCGCGGCCGAGCCGACCGAGTTGATGTGCAGCGTCCAGCCGCTAATGCCCAGTTCATCGAGCAGGGTGGCCAGCATTTCCAGAATCTCCGCGTCCCGCAACGGGCTCTCGCTGCCCGCGCTCGGCGGCCCGATAATCTCGGCGCCGATCTGGGAGAACTGCCGGTAGCGCCCCTTCTGCGGCCGTTCCCGCCGGAACTGGGGACCAATATAGTAGAGCTTCTGCAATTGCCCAGTCTCGCCCAGCTTGTGCTCGATATAGGCGCGCACCACGCCGGCCGTGTTCTCGGGCCGCAGGGTCAGCGACTGCGTCTTCTCCGACTGCGCCCGGGCGCGATCCTCCCACGAATACATTTCCTTTGAAACGATGTCGGTGTCCTCACCGACGCTGCGCGCAAACAGCCCCGTGTCCTCGAAGACGGGGGTGCGAATCTCGCCGAAATTGTAGCGGGCAAACACGGAGCGCGCGGTCGCCTCGATCCGGTTCCACAACGCCGTCTCTGGTGGTAGAAGATCGCGGGTCCCACGCACCGCTTTCAGGGTGGCCATGTCTTCTAGTCTAACGGGAGCGTAACCGTGTCCCCTTGGAGTCGCGCCGGCCCAGGTTTCTTAGCCATCCTTTGCATCCGGATGATAAAGACGAACGTTCGAGTTTCCCCCAGGTGGGTTCCCTCTGCGGACCAAATCGCGCCGCATCACCACCGGACCAGACTGGAGAGCGCTTTCGTTTCAGAAGTCCCGTCGAGATCCGCAAAAACGGGCCGGGTTTGACCCTCGACAGGCGTCTTGTTAAACTAAACCTGCGGGGTGGAGCAGCCCGGTAGCTCGTTGGGCTCATAACCCAAAGGTCGCTGGTTCAAATCCAGCCCCCGCAACCAAATCTTTCAACAACTTACGAGATTTGGTCACTTCCGGTAAGTCCCCGTTATCCCCCAATAGGAACAGGCTGCAATTTACTGTACGGTCGCAGTGGCCGCTTCTGCGGGCAATTCCTGCGAGTTTGGGCCGAACACCAGTCCTACGACCTGACTGTTTGCGCGGCGTTTTGTTTCTGTCATGGCCCGTCCGTAGACGTTCATCGTCGTCTGGATCGAAGCGTGACGCATCAGTTCCTGCTGCACCTTCATTGGAGCACCCGTCTCATCGAGCCAGGAGCGATAGCTGTGGCGGAAAGTGTGCCACCCAATGTCCTCTCCCAAGCCCGGCGAGTTTCGCAGCCCGTTTGATCTGCGACTTCTGCAAGCTCTCCTGGTGGTACGGCCTCCCGGTGACCGGATTGGCAAAAAGCCAATCCTCGTCTCTGGGGAAGATCGAAACGGAGCGCCATTGCAACAGCACCTCCGCAAGACGAGCATCGAGCGGAACATCGTCTCTCGAATACTCCGTCTTCACGTCGTCCACCCTTCCGCCCACCACGCTTCTCTGGACCAGAACCGAGCGATCCTCGAAATTGAAATCGCCCCATTGCAAGCCCAGAATTTCGCTGACGCGAAGGCCCAGGCATTGTGCGACCAAAACCATCGTTCGGTAAGGTTCGCCCAAATGCTTGAGCAGTTCAAAGAACTCGTCCACGTCAAGAACCCGTGGCCGCTTGAGCCGCTTGCTTCCATTCTTCACGCGCACCAGAGAGACAGGGTTCTTGCCGAGTTCGATAATGCCCCACCGCTCCGCGCACTTGAAGACCAGGTGCATGATTCCCCGCACATGAGTCTTTGACTTTGGAGCCAGTGGCAAATCGCGCAACCACTGTTCCATCGCCATCGGCTTCAGCTTATCCACGGGGTGTTCTCCCCAACGTGGACGGATGTGAACTCGGATATTTGACAGGTGCGATTTCCGAGTCGAGTAGCGCTCCGAGAGTTCCTGCTCGATATAGCGGTCGAGCAAGGCTCCGAAAGACGCTGCCTCCACTTCCGCACGTGGAGATTCTTCGTTGAGTCGAAGAAGAAGAGCTTGCGTGGCCTTCCGTGCTTGGGTCTCCGTTGTGAGCACACCGCGATCTCCAAGGATCACGCTCTGCCGTTTACGCTTTCCCTGAGAATCCGTCTCGTAATAACGGAACTCCCACACATCCGGTCCGCGCTCGCGCTTCCTCAACCGCAGACTTCCATATTGATACCGTGTCCGAACTAGCAAGGGTTGATCTCCTCTCTGGTTACGGGCACGAGTGGCTGATTCCAGCCTACTGTGCCTGGGCGTCTTCGTCGAGACCCTCGTCATCATCTTCAGGGCGACGAGCCATAAGATCGGAAGCGCGGAATCGCCAGAGTTTGCCAACACGCAAGCCTGCGACAATACCCTTTCGTCGCGTATCGTTGAAGGGTTTTTGGGTGAACCTTGACTCATGGCCGCCGCGTGCTCGCTGTCAAGCAAGCGGCTCGAAAAAAGCGAAGGATGAGGGGAATCGAACATGGCTCGTATGCTCCTTGAACCCACAATGAATCGAAGTCGAACTCTGTGTCTACCCCACAGATAGTGATGGTTTTTCATCTCACGGAGGCACGCATCGGAGCAGAAGGGAACGAACGGAGTACAGAAGTGCATAGAAGTGCACGAAGGCACTTTTGAGGACACAATTCGACGAAGAGATTTTTCGATTTTATGAAAGCGAAATTAGTTTCGGACCGGGTATTGCACTGGACAAATCCTACTGACATTCCCCGGATGGATGGAGCATAGCCGAGGCGCGGACGGTGTCAAGGGCGGCTGCGCCGCCGCTTCGCGGTCGAGACCCTTGACACCGCCCTCTCCGCCTCGGCACACAATTCCTAATATCCGGGGAATGTCAGCTCTCATCCCTCAAAAGCCACGCTCAAATCTATGATGCCACCTGTGATACCATAGGTTCGTGAGAACGGTCCTCGATACATCCGTGGTCATCACCGCGCTTCGTTCGAGCACCGGAGCAGCAGCGGAAACTGTCCGACTGGCGCTGCGCGGCGAACTCACAACTCTCATGGACTACAAGCTGGCCTGCGAGTATCAGGATGTGGCGCTACGTGCGGAACAGTTGCATGTATCGGGCAAATCACGCGCGGAGACGGCAGCGATTCTGGATGCGCTGGAGGCAATTGCGGAGGCAGTTTATGTTGCTCTCCAGCATCGCCCATTATCTCCAGACCCGAATGACGATATGGTTTTGGATGTTGCAATCAACGGGAAGGCCGACGTGATCGTCACAAACAACACCAAACATTTTCGTGAAGCGGCAGAACCCTTTGGCCTGGCAGTATTGACTCCTGCCGAATTGTTAAACAAATTCCGAAAAAGGAGATAGAGCTTATGCCTGTGATCCAGAAAAAAGTCGCTGTGAGCAAGTTTCCCCTCCGGCTCATGCCCTCCGTGCGCCGTGTTGCGGAAAACTTCTCTCAGAAGGAGGGCGTTTCGCTCAACCAATTCATCAATCTTGCCGTGGCCGAAAAGCTCGCGCATCTTCAGCATGAAGAATGGTTGGCGCATCGGCCCAAAGCAGGTGCTGGTTTAATTGCCAAAGCGCTCGACATTCTTGACCGTCCGAGTCGCCACGCGCCGGAGGATTTTGACAAGATTCCCGATGGGTATTTGTCTGTTCGCAGCAAATATGCTGGCAAGAGAGCATCGGGCCGCCGCAAGCCTTAATCCTGTCTTGCTAGGCAGGAAAGCATCGGCATTACAGGCCGAGACCAATATCGTGACCGATGCTGACTTCGTGGCGCAGAGCAGGCGGTTCGATGTGCGAGGTTGGCGTATGTTGAATGCCCTGCTCCAAGGCATGGGAACCGGATTGCTCGCTCAACAACAAGCGCCTCGTTTCGAGCGATTCCGTGAGACGAGCGGTGGAACAACAGGACCTGGCCTTGCTGATAATTCGACAGATCCTTCTTCTGCGCTTCAGTCCATTGCAAAGGCGTATGGCGCTCAAAAATCTTTCCAGGTCCCAGGTCTCCGCTCTGCTTCATGCCCTCGCGAATTGCATGAGTGATCCTACCAATTTCCTCATGTGTGCCGGCAACGACAAGCACTTTGCGGCTTGGATCAGTCGTCAGTTCTCGATAGGCCGATGCCACCGCCTGCGGACGTTCCAGGTATGGAACCTCGCGTATGGCCCCGAGCTGCTCAAGTTTCTGAAACCCTTGTTCGGGCGCCTGGCGCAATGTCTGAATAGCATCACGGTATTCAGCCTGTGTCTGCCGTTGTACGCCAGTAAGCGAGACGCTTTTCATCTGCGATTCACGCTCCAGGATGCGCAAGGCGTCAGATGCTTCGACGCTCTGGATTTGCCGTGTATCGCCCGAAAAGAGAATGCGCGCGCCCTCGCGCTCCGCCACTTTAGCAACCCTTCCATCTGCCTGCCTGAAACCATACCAGCCTCGTCCACGACCAGCACTTTCCCGAGGAGGGAAGGTTGGCCGGCGTTGGCTTCCAATAAACGTGAGATCGTCATCGCATCATGAAATCCGACCTTACGCAATTCTTCGACCGCGCTTCGAGTCGGAGCGACGGCAACAATCTCACGGCCCGCATCGCGTAGGCCGCGGTCGATTTCATGCAGAGTGGCGGTCTTGCCGGTTCCCGCAGCCCCGCGCAAATTGACTGCGAAATCTCTGGAGTCCAGAACGTGATGTACGGCCCGCTGCTGCTCTTCTCGCAGCCGTTCAGACGGATGGAATTCTCGCTCGCCGCCCAACCGTTCAAACCGCCCGATGCCCCGGTCCACCACTGCAATCATGCGCTGTTCGCGTTCAAGGCTTTCACGGGTAGCCAGATTGTTTCCGGCACGGATCAGACCACCGTGCGCCTGTTCCACTTCCAGTACACCGCGCAACTCACCACGATCAATCTGCCCTCGTCCATGGCGCAATGCTTCAGCCATCAATTCGTGATCGCGCACAACGAAGTTGCGTTCAAAAAGATGCTCTTTTGCATGCTGAAGTGATTCTGCCGCGCGAGTAGGCTCGTGTTGGATGCGGGGGAATCTGCTCCTGGGAGTCCGCGTGGAGGTGTTGCAGGGTGTTGCGTTCGTGTGGAGCAAGTCGGGCTTGTTGCTGTTCTCTAACCTTCTCCGTGGCGATTTCCGCCAACTTGTCCGCGCGGGATTCGCGGACGAGAACAGCAACTTCGTTATCTGTAGGCTTGCGGCCATGCGCTACGGTGAATCGCTCGATTGCGGCGTCACGCTGCGCGCTCCGCACGCTGTACTTTCGAGCAATTCATTTGAGACACCACGAATCTCGAATCCATGATCTTTGCCTTTGGAATCGCGGCGCGGTTCTGTTTCGTAGCCCAGGCCGCGCACCTCACGGGCCAGCGCGTTGCGGTAAACCTCGGTCAGGTATGCACGCCGTTCATAAAGCCCGGATGCCTGAAGCGCCTTCCAACGGCCCTCGACTCCGTCATAGGTTAGGTTGGCTGCAACGGCATGAGTGTGCAGCTGCGGATCGAGCTCCCGGCTCGTGTCATGCCGGTATGTGGCGACAATCCAGTTGGCGGTCGTGCGATCCTCGTTGGCACCGTTCAGCCGGACACGTGTTGCTGAGTGATTCTCGGTTTCCGCGATCGTTTCACGGACCGCTTTATCGTGAGCCGCAACCAGGCGCTCATCCCCGCCGACCAGCGCCTGGACGGAAACTGACTTTGGAGCGGAAAATGTCAGATCGTACAACGACCGGCCTTTACTCTGCTCGCTTCCGTCGTTGCCGATGCGATCCGCGCTGTGCCGAGGCCGAAGGAACTCGCCCGTTTCAGGGTTCACCCCCACACGGACAGCTTCAAATTGCTTCTGGGTTACTTCTCCACGCAGGCCGAGCAACTCCGCCCCGCGTCCATGCCATTCCCCTTGAACACGACGATGCTCGTCGTAGTAGTCGCTGTGTTCGAGATGACGCTGAGCGTACCCAGCACCGCCCGACATGGCTCGGATCGTTAGCACATTCTGACGCTATCGCTGTTCGAATTCCGAATGCAACAGCTTGCGTCAAGACGGTAGCACGCTCACTGTCGCGCGCGATGTCATGTCGCATTGCATTGCGGTCTGCGCGGCCTGATTCTGCAAGCATCAATTTGCTGCGTCGCGCTGAATGGCACTCTCGCTGCGCTCGTTTTGAAGATAGACACCATCCCTAAGCCTCACGGCTTAGGCTTACGATACACGTAACCACAAAATGAATGCTCATCGAACAATCTCGAATGGCGTTCTAGGTTGTTCGATGTCTGTCAGAGTTGCGTTCGGGTGTTATTGACCGAGAACATTTGCTGATGCGAACGTTACGCTTTTCCGGCAGGATGAACTGGTGGAGGGGCGCTGTGCGGAAAGTGACGCGTTGGAGTCAATACTCCTGTCGCTGAGCACCGGGCCCCAACCCGCGCGCCGCATTCACAACGGAGAATACTTTCTAAGAGAATCAGCGTTCCGTCCCGTTCCGCCTCTTCTGCGCGAGAACGACTCTTTGCTGTGAGCGGCTTTGAACACTGCTCTCTATTTGCCATGTGACTGTCTCGGAACCGAAGCATCCATTCAAGGTGAAGCTGCATTTACGGTGTGGACGCCCTGCCGTGGCGCGGGTTGCCATCGGCGCAACATTTATTCTCGTCTTGGTTCTTCGAAAAACATGCTAACCAATGAGCGAGCGATAGTCCATGCCTACTCTCGTGCTTCGGCGTTCTGTCAAGATCGTATCTCGCCAAACACCAGCAAATGCGCCCACAAGACAGAACCCGTATTTCGTAAGATCAATCTACTTCTGCACTGCGTAGGCCAATCAAATCGAGCTCCTCTTAAGAGCAAATGCGTATTTGGTGAGAGGTCAATGAGCAGCTAATCAATTGATATGGCTATCGGTCTATGCCATCCTGTGGAGAGGCGAAAATGTCCCGAACTCGTTTCCAACAGGAACTCGCTGCCGTTAAGGACAAGATCCTCGCTATGGCGGCGCTGGCGCAGGAATCGGTCAGTTCTGCACTCGAGGCATATCTGTTTCGGGATAAGCTACTCTGCAAATTTGTGAAACGCACCGAGCACGCTATCAATGCAGCTCAGCGCGAGATAGATGAGATGACGTGCGCACTTCTCGCTCAAGAGCAGCCGATGGCGATCGATCTCCGTTTCCTCCTAGCTGTTATTAAGATCAATCGGGATTTGGAACGAATCGGCGACCTAGCTATGAACGTCCGGCGACGTACACGAGAGATCTTGGAAATAGCCCCCGTCGACCTTGCGGTAGATTTTGCCGCAATCGGACAGGTCGTCGATCGTATGATTCGCTCAGCCATTCGGGCATTCCTCGAGGGGGATGCCGGCTTGGCCGATGTGATTCGAGGAATGGACGATGAAGTAGACCGAATGAAGTGTCAAGCACACGATGCCTTGCTCCAATTCATTCGAGAGAAGCCTCAGTATGCGCAGCAAGCGGTAGCCGGAATCTTGGTAGCCAAAAGCCTGGAGAGAATTGCTGATCATGCCTCCAATATTGCGACCGACGTCATTTTCTGGGTACGAGCAGCGGACGTACGACATGAGTTGGCGGTGGACCTGGACTAGCTCGGGGTCCACAACAATTCAAAGCATGAATAGAAAGTGGCGAAAACCTCGCCTCGGGACCAGCAAAGCCACGTTTCCGCTAAGGGCGACACTTCAAGATCTGGGTCGGGACGCCAATCGTGGACCGCTATCACGGCAAACTCTGCGTACGCAGCATCCTGTGCCCCGGCAGGAATGGCACGACCTTCACATTCTTCCTGCGCTTCGACCCGGCCTGTTAATAGCGAAGCACTTTCGCCAGATTCGCGTTCACCAGAGATCCGGCAGGGACGGATAATGCGATGATCCGTCGTCTTCAACTTTACGGGGTCTGCGTTTACTGCGCCGCCTGGTCTGCCACTTTACGGGCACGAATCCTATGCCGGACTTGTCTTTGCTGGTCAGGCGTAAGGACCTTAAAGATCGAGCCGTATTCCAAATGGGTGTACCCCACGAGCATGGCATCTTTTTGGTCCTGTGTTAACTTGTCGTCCTTTGCCACGACCGCCCTTTTCATCTCAGCGTCCTGATGAATCTTGTCGATTTGTGTTTTCTGTTCCGGGGTGTACTCCAACCCTTCAAAATACTCCGCAGGGGAAGCCGCACCATTCGGTTGAGGCCCGGGTAGCGCCGGTGTCGGAGTCGGGCTCTGCCCCTCAACACCAGAAATGCTAAAGGCGCGAGCCACGCCCGGCGCCGAAAACATCAACATGACTCCGGCCAAAATGGCCAGAGATTTCGCAGATCTTATCGTCCTCATGAGCAGTTCCTTCTTGTCTTGAGAATATTTTGTGTTGTCGAACCTACGTTTCAAAATCTGGACCAAGGTCGGCAACACGAACCGGCTCCTCGGTCCCTGTCCAGCGATCGGCAGCCTGTGCCGGCCCCCTGGAGGCCGCGGGAGCTGCACTATTCAACCACCAGTCCCCGCACGTAAAAATTCCCAATCACGACGTCTACGTGGTCCCCCGGCTTTATCGGCCGGCCAGGATTTGAGAATGCCATCCAGTAAGACTTCCCAGCTTCGATCTTCTCGGGCGCCTGGCGCAATTGCCCGACTTTTTCCATCGTCGGAACCACCAGTTGTAACCTCTTTTCCGGGCTCTCCAGGACGGGGGCTAGTTTCTTGTCGTGCAGCGGCTTGGCTTTTTCAGGGTCTATAACGCGGTAGCTGAAGCGAATGATCACCCCGGACTCGACCGCCCTGACGCTGGGGTCTTCAATTCCCCACACCGACTCCAAAATCGCCGCTTCTCGATTGGAGATCCTCGGGGGCTGATTTCGATAGGGTGTCGAAGCTAATGGGGCAGACGCGACCGCCGGTTTCGCGGCCGGGGGCGCAACTTGATCCTGGCCCTTAGACGACTGGGCTAGAGCGGCATGAACAGTGATGGTGACGGCGAAAATTGCCGCAAGCGGAACAAGCTGAATGGATTTGACTGACTTATTGGACATATGGATTGATTGCCTCTTTGCTAAACCGAGCCTGCCTGCCGCCTTCAAGATAAGCCGCGCTTGCCTTTGCCGCGGTCTCCTTCGGCGCCTGGGCTTACCCTGGATAGCGGTAAGTTACCTCAGGTTCTCTGTGGGACGCTGTACAACTTTCAGACTCTCGCCTGCGCAAGTCCCCTCAGACGGTGATGCTACTCGCGGGAAGCCCACGAGCAGCATCACCACTGTTAGGTTGTGTGGCTCAATCCTATTGAGCCGTGCCATTCAGGGTTGAGGTTTGCGTACCAGCCGAGTCAGTGACCGAAATGGTCGCGGACTTGAGTCCAGCTGCTTGAGCGGTGAGTGGCTTGAACTGCACCTCGATGTTGCAGGTTGCGCCCGGAGCCAAGGTGGTGGTTGCCACCAGTTGGTTTCCTCCAGTCGGACCGCAGGTGGAGAGCAAGCGCACGTATAGGTAGTTTGCCGGGTTCGGGGCGGTACCACCCAGCGTTGCATCGGTGATGCCGGTCAGCGGCACGTTGCCGGTGTTGGTGAGGGTGAACGCTTGCGCAGGATCGAGCGTGCAGGCGAGTATCTGCGCCGCTGTCGTGCCCGGGCAATTCCTGGCATGAGAGACGGTCCACGATGTTGGTGTCAATGTCGCTGCGGCCACCGCCGCGACGCCCGTACCGCTGAGCGCCACAGGCGAACCGGTGACAGCAACGTTGGCGAAGATCGTCAGCGTGCCGGACGCTGCCCCAAGCGCTGTCGGCGTGAACACTACGGTGATGGTGCAGGTGGCGCCTGCCGCCAGGGTTGTGGTGCAGGTGCCGCCCGACCGCGTAAAGAGCGCCGAGGAGAAGGTCAGCGCGATGCCATTTCCCGCTGCCGTGCCGGTATTATGCAGCGTCAGAGTGCGCGCTGCGCTGGCGAAGCCCACAGCCTGATTGCCGAAAGCCAGCGGCCCACCCGTTACACTGAGTGTCGCCACCGGAGGAGCCGAGCCGAACTCGATCGCGCCCGGGTCAAAGTGAGCGGTGTCTCCCGCTTCCGGCCTCAGGTTGCCGAAGAAGTCCGTCCTGGGCACGAGAGCGTAGTTCGGTTCATTAGTCGGTATCGCCGCCGGTGTGCCGTCAAACGATGCCGCTGGCGCGTAGTTGGCAAGGGCCGTGTTGGTGACCGGGTTCAACAGCGACAGCGGTCCCCAGCGCAGGTTGATCCAGTTGTTGCCCTCGTCGACCGTTGCAACCGGAGTCAGGTTGAAGATCGGGTTGGGCACGCTGGCGTCGGAAATGCCCGGCGGCACCGACCAACCGGACTGACCGAACTCGGGTGGTTGCCGCGAGCCGTCGCAGTACTGGCTGACAAAGTTGGGAGCCGTTGTACTGTTGGTGGAGGAATAGCCGGTGGTGCTAGTGATGATCGAGTGGATCGGTGCGAGGGTCACACCGGACTGATGGCCAGTGATAGTCATGTCGCCGCGTACACCGATATCCCAGTAAGTGGCCGGAACGCAGGCGCCCGTGCCTCCCGTGATTGTCACGCCGGCGCCATGTGCTGTCGTGGCGTCGGTCTGAGACTGGGTCGGGGCCAGCGTTGAGGTGAAGGCGTTATAGAGCGAGACCACATTCTGCTGGTATTGCGCGCTCAGAGCACCCACGCCGATGTAGTACGCACTGTTCTGCCAGAAGATGTTGTTTTCAAGCAGCGGATACGAGTACGTCTTGCAGGTTCCGTTTGTGGCGGTCGTGCCCTGGTAGTGATTCGGTGGGCAGGTGACTGTTGCCGGCAGATTAGCACTCAGGATCGCGCTGTTCTGGACGGTCACGAGTCCTGAGACTTGTGGGCAAGAGGTCTCCGTGCCAACCACGCAATTGGTTCCTGCTGCGCTGGCCAGAGGAGCCCCAATTGTCGTGAAGAGGATTCCAGCCGAAGCCGTGGTCGAGTTGGAAACCACCGTGTTGTTGATGAAGTTGACGTTTAAAGAGTCAAGCATCGAGACTCCGGCGCCATCCCATCCGGCCACGTTGTCCGCGATGATGTTGTTGGTAATCGCGGGCGAGTACCACTGGGACGGCGTTCTCGGGAAGGCAAGCACATCCGAACCGTTGACGCTCTGGAGGCGCAGGCCGCCGCCGCTGCCCGATTCCGCAGCGTTGCCCATGATCAGGTTGGCATTGATCACCAGGCCCGGACCCGTGCCGTCGCTGGGGAGGACCGAACCGGGAGCAAACGGCTGCAGTCCTGGTCAGTCGTTGCACCGCAGGGCGGAGCAATGTCGGGCGAGCCCATGACGAGCAAGCCGCCGCCATTAGCCGGTATGGTTGGGTTGAGGCTCTGGTTGAAGAGGATGGAGTTGTGTTCGATGTCGCCGTTGTAGCTCATTCCAATGTGAGCGACACCGCCGCCGTCTCCGCTGCTCAGGTTGCCGCATACCCAGTTGTAGTTGAACTTGTAGTAGTCAGAGCCGGTGCAGATGCTGATGCCGCCCGCCCCAGCCGGTGTGGAAGAGAACAGTTCGTCACCGGTAGAGGAGTTCAACGAGATGTTGTTGTGGTGGATGTTGACGTTCAAATTCTCGCAATAGGGCAACTGTGCGCCGGTCGCAACTCCAGAGGTCACGCAGGAGCCGGGGATCAAGTTTGTGGTAGAGCCCTGAATATATTCCGGAGCAAATTCGCCCTGGCCAACGTTGATGCCGCCCGAGAGCGACCCTGCATTGCTGTTGATCCGGTTATTGGCGATTTGCAGGTTATGTCCATAGGCGTGGACGAAGATGCCACCGCCACCCTGTGAACTGTCCGTGATGGTCAATCCGTCGATGCTCGAGGGATTGCACATGTAGTTGCTGGGGAACGGATTGGTCGCAACGGCTCTGCTGGTGTGGCAGAGGGGATTCGTATCGCCCGTGCCATATGCATACGTCCCGGCTGCGGTCACAGGCCCAGTGAGCAGGGTCGTGCCGGTTGGGAACGCCCCCTCAGTAGATCCAATGATCCCTGGGGACGCGAAGTTGACGCCCTTGGACAGCACGGTAATTCCCGCACCTTCGAGGGCGCCCATCAGGGATGGCTCTTGCAACAGTTGGGCCAGGTTGCCATTGAGCGTAGCGTCCCACCCAATGACGGGCTCAGCCGGTAGCGGATCAACCGTTGCATTTGCGCCGTCGAACGCATGGAAGTAATTCCACCCTGTACCCGGGCAACTGACTGTGCCCGACGGATCATACGGGTTGGTTGCAGTGACGGGTGTTCCCTGAAGGCTCAAGCCGAAGAGGCAATTGACGTGCTGGCGCCACGGATCGAGCTTGCCGGCGGGTTGAGTGTTGGCGTTGATGATGGTCGTGGCCGCGCCGACGCCTTGAAGCCGGACGGGCTTCCACATCATCAGCAGTTCATTGTGGTTGGCGGTGGTCTTGGTAGTTAAACCGGCGGTCGAACATGCCACACCAGAAGCAGTCGCGGTGTTGCAAGTCGGATCCACGATGATCAGGTCGCCCGGTGCCGCGCCGTCTATCGCAGCCTGGACCGTGCCTGAGGCCGCGACGTGGGTCGGAGCTTTGCCACCAATGGTGACGGTAACGGTGTCGATCGACTGCTTACCGTTGCCTGCCGTGATTTGCAGTTGGCCGCACTGTGCGGTCGAGCCGCCGTACTGCGCCTGCTGCTGCACAGCGCAGTTCGCCACGCCCGGAGGTACCGTGACCGTGATCGAGGTGTCACTCCAGCTTGTGACCGGCGCACTGACTCCGCCGATGGTGACACTGGAGACCGCGACGCAGCTGCCTGCGACAGCGGTGCATTGAGTTCCGAAGCCATAGTGGCGGGTGATGGTCTTCAAATTGTAAGGAGCGGTGGTAGCCGAAGGCCCGGAGTAGGCATAGTTGGGCACCGTCTGGTCGCCAAGAGCGGTGATCGTGAGGGTGTGCAATGGAGCGCTCACCCATGGTCCGATCTGGTCGCCGTCGACTTCAGCGATCGCCGGGGTAAGAGCCGGATAGGCGCAGTCAACATTGTTGTACCCGGCGCCTGCAAAGGCGGACGTGGGCACGACGGGCGTATCGAGATACGTAGTGGCTCCTGGCATGAACGGCAGTTCATAGCAGAACTGGCTGTAGCCGGGGGCAAACAGTGGGTCGGTAATCATGGTCCCATTCGGTCCGGAAATCGGGCCGGGGTCGTTCATGCAGAAGACCATCATTGTGGGTGAGTACCCGGTCGGGTTCGGCGGGTTGACTTCCCACGTCGAGTACGTCATGCCATCAAATGCTCCCCAGTGGTCCGCATACACGCGCGAGATTTCGTTTCCGGCCCAATCCTTGACTGCAACGGGCATGTCTGGCGGAGAGAACTTCTCGCCGAACATCGGAGAGAACGGATCGAATTCCGAAGTGTAGTCGTCGGTGATGATTCCAGTGAACTTTCCTGCGACGTGCGTCGAGGTGAAGATGTAGAACTTTGCGATCGCACCCATCTGGTCGTTCAGGGTCACTTCCTTGCGGTCGCATAGGGGACGGGTGGCTCCGGCAAACGGCAGCTACCTGATGCGCTTGCGGGTAAATGCTCATGTAGTCGGGCACAATGCGCATTTCGCCGACGCACGGCCATGTGGGCTCAGGGATAAAGCCCGGGACGATGTTTTCGCTGGGTGATGTCCCGAGGCTCGTGGTGGGATTCTGCGCGTTATTGGCGTTGTAACCGGGTCCAGGGTACCGCTGAAGCCACCGAAGCCTGGTCGGGGATGATGAAGATGTTGCCCAACCCGCCAAACTCCTGAGTGACCGGAGCAATGTAGTTGTCGCCGATGAGGATGTTCTTGTCCTCTTCCTTGACCAGCTCGTAGCCCGGAGGCACAACCACTTCCACCACGTACTTGCCGGCAGGCAGCATGCGGAATGCCGTAGTACAGATCTGGCGCTGGCACTGCGGTGTTCGGAGCTGCAAATGGTGCAGTTCGTTCCGGCGGGTAGGCTTGCCGTTTGCATCAACGGCAGTCACGCTGGGGAACTTGTACATGCCGTCGTAGGGCGCCGGCTGGAGTCTGGTTCCAGTTGTGCATGCCGTCATAGCACTTGAACTGGGAATTGTCCGGCAGCGGGGTTGGGTTGGCGGCCGTGCCGTGCTCGACGTTGTTGTAAAAGTTGAGAAAGTTCGGCTGGTCATACAGCGAGAAGAAGAACAGGTCCGGAATTGCACCGGAACTCGCACCCTGGCCCGGGCAGTTCATGTTGGGCGTGACGCCATCGGCCCGGAAGCCCTGCGCGTAATCGTCGAAGCTGCTGGTCTGGGTGGTGTCCACCAGAGTGAGCGTCGGGGTCACTCCGTCCGACGCCAAGCCTTCCTGGTAGAGATTGATGGTGACGTGGGGAACCAGAGGCTCCCACTGTGTTTGAACCAGCATCATCGGGTCGTCAAACGGCCGGGTCGAAGCATAGATGACATGGCCCTTGATTCCGCCGTTTTCACCGGCGACGTAGGGCTCCTTGCCAAACTCGAGGAAGTTGTTCTGACCGGGGAATCCCTGCCAGCCCTCGACACCTACCCATGGGGGATCGATGCGGCCGGAGGAAAGTATGGTCGAGCAGGTGGTTATCGGGGGGGTTGCAGTGGAAGTGGTGCAGGAACTGGGCGGATCGCTCGTGCCTGGGCCATTTTGAATCGATTTCCCGATGCAGTCCGCTCCTGCGCAATAGACTGCGCCTGGTACGCGCAGGTTCGTAGGTACGGAGATAACTTCCGCGGTGCCGGCCAGATTCTTTCCGATGGCGGACGAGCCGCAAGGCGGATATCCAGTGACACCGCAGGATGCGGTACCATCGGCCGGGCCGCCCACGTCATACACGACGTGCGTGCCGGTGTTCTTGTAGCGGGTCACGTCGGTTTCCACCGTGTACCAGTTAAAGAGCGGAAACGTCTCGTTGAAATTGGCAGTGCCGCTGAAGTCGGTGACCAACCCGTTCATGAGTTGGCCGTCGCGCAACCGGACCGCGACATTGGCGAATGGAATTCCCGCTTCGGTGGCCTGCGAGAGGCCATCCTTGTTGTCGTCGATAAAGGTCCGGGTGTAGAGGTTGGTTTGCCACTGGACCGTGGCGATGTCCCCCATGTTGACGGTAATTCCGCCACCAGCTATTCCCACTGGCGTCGAGAGTCCGTCTACCAGCAGATCGTTCCACTGGTCGAATACGGTGACTCTCCAATCGCCCGGGGGAAGACCCGACAGCGTGAATGTGCCATCGCTGTTGCACTTGGTGAAGGCGAAGTCTTCGCCGTCCGGGTCGCCAAAGCTGACATAGCACTGGGACCAGTAGTAGGTATCGTGCGAACCGCTACTGAACAGTCTCTCGTCGGGCGGGCGGCTCAGGCGCTCTCCGGTGACTTTGCCTGTAATCGTGTTATTGCACATGTATGCCGTGCCGGGCTGAGGACTGTTGGAGTCTGTACCTGCACAAAGGTACGGCTTGCGGGCATTGATGATCGCCGGGTTGGCGAAACCAATGACATTGTGGAACGACGCCGGTCCGTACTCCTGGAAGTAGCTGGGCTCGCTGATTCTCGTGAAGACGTCATGGCCCTTCTGCCCGTCCAGGGTATTGGTCTGGAGCCACTCTTCCCCGCGGGCAATGCGATCAGCACCGGGCGTGGCTATACCGGCCCATTGTCCGGGCATCAGGTTCGCGATGACCGCCTGGCCAGCCAGCGGGGACAGCGTTACCCCGTCGGACTCGTACTTCGGGCAGGTCACGACCATGCCGGTGATGCCGCTTGCAGTCGGATCCGTCGACAGGGTTGTCGGGCTCGATCCTGAGGTCGCACTCAGCTCGTTCGTGCCGATCGGGCACGCGTCATTCCCGTTGTTCGGGTCCTTTGTTCCCGCCAGGCTGTTGGTCAGCGGCTGGTTGAACATGTCGTAGGTCATCTGTCCGGTAAAGTCGCCAAATTCGCCCATGGCGTCCCAGAGGTGAATCTGGAAACCGCCCAGTCCGGGTTCAATCGGCGACAAAACGTCGACGCCGCCACCGGTATCCTGCTCGCCGTTCAGTGGGAAGTCATCTTCAAAGACCATCACTGAATATTTGCCCGGCGGGTAGGGCGAGGGCTGCGCCAGCACCGTAACGGGCGCAAAGGTGCCAGTGCAGGTTGTGGAAGGCGGCACCGGTGTGCAGGCTGCAGGAAGCTGAGCGCCGCCCATGCCGTGGCCGCAAGTGGCGGTGGAAGGAGCATTTGCGCTTCCATTTTGGCAGCCCCCTCCCGCGTATCCATACGCAAACGGGTTGGCCGCGTCGCCGGGCAAAATCGAAATGTAGTAGCGCTTGGTCGGATCGAGCGCAACCGAGCCGGGCATGACCGGAGTTGAGCCATTTCCCGTGGGATCAGGCCGGCAAACGCCATTGCCGACGTCGCAAACCACCGGATTGTGAGCACCTGATGTTTGGATCGACAGCCGTCTGGCCGCCTTCGCAGGACAGGGGTCCGGTGCAGCCCTGCGCCACAAAAGGCATGTAGCTGGTGTGGAAGTTGGTTCCCAAGGTTGGAACGACCCCCAGGCTGGATGTCGGGCAACCCGCCGGCGGAGGATTCGTCGTGCAGTTCGGGTTGATGTAGAACGTCTGATCTTCCTCGATGATCCACCGATAGTCGCTGATAACGGTGGTCTTGTCATGTCCGTCGAGCACCGTAACCGTCAGGCCGCTCCCCGCAGGGAAAATGACCGTCGCAGTTCCGGTTCCAGTTTTTCCAACGGTGTCCGTTGCCATGAAGGTGAAGGTGTAAGTGCCGGCTCCGCTGGCCGTCGCCGTAAACCCGCCGTTCGCGTCCGCAATCACGGTGAACCCGGTGCCGGAGGTGTAATCGACGACGGGACAACGGTGAGCGGCAGCTTCGCTGCGTCCGTACAACCGATCAGGACGCCGGGGGTCTTGATGGCCAGGTAGGTGGCCATCTTCGAGGTGAACGAGCTAGCAGTGCAGGTGACGCCGTCGTGTCCGCAGCGAGAGGGTCGATGCACCCAGTGTCACCGTGGCGGTGATGCCGATGAGCAAGTCGTCCCGGTACAGTGCCGTTCGCGCAATAGGTGAACGAGTCCGACGGTGCAGTTCCGGTTGGGAACATAAGTAAATGTGCCGTTCTCGTTCGAGTGTCACCGTTCCGTTGGTCGGCGGCGTCAAGAAGCTTTACGCCATAGACGTTGGTGTCGTTGGCGATCACGCCTTTGGATGGATCGGACACCGTGAGCGTCTGGCCAGGAACCACCGAGTTATAGGTGTCGGCGCGGCTACCGCCGGCGCGAATGCGCCGGTCGCCGCAGGGAGTGCGCCGCCATTGATGCTGATGTAGGCCAGCATGCCGGCGTCGCGCTCGGTCGCATTGCCCGACAGGCTCAACTCGCGGTCGTAGAAAGGGAGTGCGTTCGAGTACGGGGCGATGTGTGAGTGCCGGTACGTCGACTGCCCGTTGATCATGACGTCATAGACCTTGCCCGCGGCCATGAATACTTCGCTCTTGATCTTGGGAACGCCGGGAAGAACATTGCCGTCTTCGGCAATGACCTTGAAACCGGTAACGATGGGATTTGTCGCTCCCGTTTGCGCCCGCCACCTGCGATCCAACGATCGAAGGAACGTGCATCCGCAAGCCGGCGTTGACCATGCGCACCAGAACTGACCCGGTGGTGCCCGCCGCCGGCGCAATCGTGGCCGGCGTAATCGGGAAGAGCGAAGCCGCAGCATTCGTCTTGTTGAACGCCACGCCGTTGATCGTGTAATACAGCGGCGTGTAGTTCACCGCCGGCGGATAGCAGGTTTGCCGGCGTTGCGTCGTGGCTGGGATTGCCGCATCCTCCCGGCTGGCCGGACCAGACTGTGGTCTCGCTGAATCCGGCGGTGTTGACCGCGGAATTGACCGCGTTGTTCTGCACCGGGTCGATTTCGCTCAACAGCATCGGAACTTCGGCGTCGTACGGAACGGCGCAGGTAGCCGCCAGCAGTGGCCGCCGGGATAAGGCGCAGCCCGGCGCGGTCTCGGATCGCCGGCTGGTCGGCCGTCGGCGCAGCTGGTGACCACCAGAATTCCGTACAGACCCATGGGACCCGGATCGACGGGTGCGTGCCGGACTCAAGCAGATACGTGCCTGGCTTGAGGATTGGCCAAGTCAGCGCGGTGGTCGCTCCCGCAGCCACTTCCGTGGCGAACGACTGCACGCGCGGCCCTTGCGGCGGAGGCACGAACGTCGGCCCGGTGGTGCCCGCGACCGGCCACGTGACACTGTTCGAGGCAAGGCGTGAGTGATCCGGGCTCGGCGTGGTGGTTCGCGACCGATCCAAGGCCGCCGCCCACCTGTCCCACGATCATGATCGACGTGGGCACAGTATTCCCGTTCGCGAAACGACAGATTATTCGTGAGGTTGATCGTCAGGCCGCCGGTTGCGCCCGTGGGAACGGTAATCACCACCGGGGACCACTCCCGGTCGCGCTCGGATTCAACGCGGCGCAGGTCGCGGTCGAGCCGGTCACGACGGCGCCGCAGGAGTAGCCCCACATCGGCACCGTGGACCCATCCGGCATAGTTGCCGTGCTCGGCCCGCGCAGCCAGGTTGATCTGCTGCTGCGCGCCAGCCACACCCGCTCCGAGAAGGAGAACAGCCGCTCCCAGCACTGCTGTCTTCAAAGTCGCTTTGAGATGAGTTGATTCGCATTTCTGTTCTCCTTGCCTAGTTGGATTCGTCGATCACGAATTCCCGGGTATCAACCAGCATCATCATCAGCATTCCGCCGGGGAAAACGTTGTTGGTGGTGATCTCGCGCTCGTTGTGCGAGTGCCACATGTAAGCCCAGCCGCGTTCGCTGGCCGGGTTCGCCTGGATATTGAAGGGCTGCAAGGTACTGCAAGGGGAGGCCTGATTGGCCGCAGTGCTGCCCGTGGTGCTGGCGCAGGCCTGCGTCCCGCCGCCGCGCAGGGTCGCATCCGGCCCCAGATAAGGAGTACCGCCGTACCAGGGGCCGTTGGTGAAGATGTTGGGATTGGGCAGAGTCGCCGGGCCGCCGGCGGCAACATCGCCGATGGGAGACACTTCGAGAGGCTTGTTGTGGTCCTGGCACCACTCGAAATAGTTGACCGCTGTCGGGGCTCCAGTGTTGTAGCCGTTGGCATCCGGAGTGCACGGCAGCGAGGCAGTCGGGTCGGTCGTATCGCCGGGATGGTGGCCGTACGGATCCCAGTTCAACCCTCTGCCGGTGAAGTAGAAAATCCCGTCGAACGCCTCTCCCGGAGTCGTGTCGGTGTTGAACATCAAGAGTCCCGCGAGGTCGTCGGAGTTACCGCATCGGCGCGCGAGCTGCATGTTTCCGTCCCGGGCCAGAATGCGCACATGGTTGGCATGCTCGTGGAACGGGTGTTGCCAGCGGCCCTGGCCGATGGAGCGGATCAGGGTCATTTCGCCTGGATGCATATGCGGATTGCCGTTGTAGGGCTGGTGGGGATACTCGGGCCGCATAGTTGCGCGTCCATCAGGTCGGGCATGGAGCGGCCGTTAATCAGGAAGTAGGCCGGATGGTACGGCTCGGTCGGGACTTCGAGAGCTGCATCCCGGCGCTCCGGCCGTGCACGTACTCAAAGCCGTGACCTGCGCCAGCGCCGCATTGTGAATCCTGGGATCCATCTCCGCCCACTGGAACAGGTATTCCCGGTCGTAGCAGGACTTGGCATGGTCGTAGGCAGCCGGCGCGAGCCGGAAATCAGTTTCGCCCCAGAACGCTTTTGCTGCCGCATTTCCGCCCGGATTCGTCAATGGCAGCCCAGTGCGTGCAGGCAGCAGGAACGCTGGAGGGAAGGACAACGACCGCGCCATACAGGCCCATCTCGACCTGCAGGTCGCCTTGCGTTCCGCTGTAATAAGCGTGCGTGCCCGGCGAATTATGCGACAAATGTATAGGTCACAGTGCCTGCCGGTGCTGCCTCTTGCGTCAGCAGGCCCTGCACTCCGCCCGTCGCTGTCACCACGAAGCCCGGAAACAGAATCGAGGTGTTGCCGGCCGCCGCGGGAAGACCATTCAGCAGGTTGACTGTGACCGTCTGTCCTTCCGTGACGATCAGCGTGGGGCCCGGAACCTGCATCGATCGGGCAGGTAGCACCCGTGATGGCCGCCGGAGCAAAGCCCGCTCGGCGCTCCATTGCACCCGTAGCCCCAGGAGTAAACCGCATTGCCGTCCGGCTGGTTGAGGAAAGCCGTCTGCGCCGTCAGGTTGAAGGTGCGGTGCTCGCCGTGCACCAGTGATTCCAGGAACGGCAGCGTGAGCCGCGGCCGCCAGGAACAAAGCCAGCGTCGGCGCCAGAAGCGATCGTACGATCGAGATCGATTTTGTCATGTTCGTTGCCCTCATTGCCGCTCTCCTAATTGCAGGTGTTGCCGAACGTGTTGCCGCCGGTCACGCTGTTGCAGATGTGAACCTCGGTCATGAGTCCACCGAAATTCTCCTGATCGTTGGAAAGATGGTCGAGATTGGGGGTGTAGAGGTAGAAGGTGCTGCCCGCCGGATACAGCGTCGCCGCGCAGCCCGTGGACCCCGCAGCCTGCGTCACTGGCATCCAGCATCACATCCAGCGACTCGCCGCCGCCCAGCGTGATGGAGTTGGTGTAGAACTCCATGATTGTTCCCCGCCTGATCCCGCAGCAGCTTGGCGTTGAAGCCGACTTCCTTCATGGGAATCCCCAGCGAGGCCAGGGTCTGCGTACTCCTCCACGGCCAGGTCCGAGATGCGCAGAAGGGCCTTTCCCCCGCGGGAATGTTGATGATCGCAGGCAGCGGCTGCGAGTAGTGCACTCTGCCATCCGAAGACTGCGTGGCCATGGGGCCGGGCGTGACCGTGTCGGGGTAGCTCCGCCCGTTCAGCAGGAAGAACTTGTCTCTTCATGTCGGCAAACGCTTCCGGGTTGAAGGTCATGCCGACAAAGTGGAAGTTGGGGTCGAAGCCGTGGATCTGGAGGGGATACTCGACGTCATACGCCGTTGAGCCGTCGCCGTCGTTGTAGGTGTACTTCTGCGGGTTGCCGAGCTTGTCGGTACCTTGCACGGCCCCCGTGTTGATGGCGGGCGTGGCCGCGCTGCACAGGATATCGGCGGCGGGGTTGCAGGCCGTACGCAGATCGCACTGCGTCTGTCCCGAGATGCCGTTCTGCTGCTGCAGCGCCGTATAGAGGCTGGTGCCGGACGGAACCCGATTCTGCCGCGGCCGGACATACAGTTGCCCGACCATGCCCATCTGCAAGTGCTCGGGAGGCGTGATGTGGCAGTGCCAGAAGTACGTGCCGGCATCCGGGGCGAGATAGTAATAAGTGAAGCTGCCGCCGATGTTGATGGCCACCGAGGCGTCCGGCACGCCGTCATACACCGAAGAAGCGTTCGGATACCCGTGGAAGTGGATGGTGTGCTGCTCGAACAGGTCCGGGCCGCATGATCATGCCGACGTTGGTGAGGGTGAGGAACATCTCATCGTCCTCATCAAACGCAACCAGCGGCGCCGGGATGTTGCCGTTCATCACGCCGACATCCATGATCTGGCGGGGATCCACGTGACCGTCGAGTACCGGGCCGGTCGATGCGGTCGCGGTTTGAGATTCGTTCACGTCGGCCAGCCCGGTGGCCGTCGAATCGTGAACGTGAAATTGTAGGGGGCCGGGAAGCCGTAGTTGGTCACGCCGGGATGCCCGGCGACGGGGAACGTGTAGGCGAGCGGCGGTAACGCGTCCAGGTGCCGTCGTAGCCCGTCGGCGGAGCGCCGCCGGTTCCTGGCGATGGTCACGCTGTCTGTCCGACAGTCAGGCCGAGAGGAGAGTTTGTTTGAACATAGACCGTGTTCGCAGTCGTCGTCCCCTGGGCGATATCGTAGATGCTGACCAGATTCGCTATGTCGGGAGCCAATCCCACCGCGCCGTTATACGTAAAAGCTGCCCCGGTCGGAGGGGCGTCGGCCAAGCCGGCCAGGTGTTGGCCACCACTCCCATCGGTCGTGGCAGGATCGCCCGGAAGGAGAGTCCCCGGATACGTCGTATTGAAGACGCTGGGATACTCGTGTGCCGGGCAGACCGTTGGCGATGTCAGCGAGTCCAGACAGCGGCCCGAACGAAAACATGAACGTCTGCGTGCCGTTGGCCATGGTCGAGTAACCGTCGCCGCCTGAAACCTGCTGGCACTTGATGGCACCATTCACGTTCGCAGTCGGAGCATAAAATCCGCTGCCGTTGAGCGCAAAGCGCCGTCGGACCCGTGTAAGCAGGCTCAGCGTTGTTGTTGTTGAGGGTCGATGGGTGAGTGATCGTGCTGGTTGGACATTGAACGCGGAATGATTGGGCGCGTGCCCAGGTGGTAAGGCCGACTAGAATCGACACTACAAAGATCTTGCTCAGTGCTCTGCCGCCCATACAATCCCTCCAAAAGTGCTTCCATCAAGTTTCTTTTTGGGCATCGGGCGTCAAAATGCAAACCCGACACAACACAAACCTGACAAACCTGACAGCCTCTGAAGAATGCGGCCCACCTTTACCTCGCCTTTTTGCTGTTTCGCAAGGATTACTAGAATGTAATTTGCAAGCAATATTTGGAGTGGTGTATTTAGATACAAAACATAATCGGCATTAATAAGCTCCTAAGATCCTCATCACACAAGAGATAAACGCTGCGCAGCTTGACAATTAAACATTGAAGCTTCGAAGAATCCATCTGCGCATTAATTAATGTAAGAACGAGATCATGGACATAACTTCTCGACTCTCTTGCGTGGTACGAGCATGCGATTCGTTCTCGTGAATTGCGAAGACGCGCACTGTTCAATGAAAGGTTGCTCGCCAAAATGAGCAACAATGAGGCTCGCGCGAAACACACACCGCCTGCGAACATCCAATAGTTCGGGCCAATTCTTCTTCAAATTGTCCTGGGGCTTGCCTGAATTGGCATTCACCGACTCCGCCGCGTATGCTCAGGGAGACTGGGGCGGCTTCAAATTGCGACGGGGCTTAAGACGCCTGATGCTGGCGGAACGACCGACGACGCAATGGGCATAAATACGGATCGCTTGGTCCAGGCGACGCGATTTCAACGTTGAATGGCACCTGAAGCGCAACGTAGGGAAGGACTGACGCCGACCCGTCTCGACCGTATGGCGAGCGAGACTTCACAGAGATACGCACGAGGCAGTGCTTCTAACTGTTAATGGGTGGCTTGTGATAATGGGTGGCTTGTGAGTTTTTCAGGACGTAGCCCTTGCCCCGGAGGGTCTCGATCAGGGGCTCTCGGCCTACACCATCTACTTTCCCGCGTAAGCGACTCATGTGGACGTCGAGGACATTGGTTTTGGGTTCAAATCGGATTCCCCATATCCGTTCGAGAATCATCGAGCGTGTGACAATTCGGCCGGCATTGCGGCAAAGAAACTCCAAAAGCGTAAACTCCTGCGATGTGAGCCGAATTGGCCTTCCCGACCGAGTTACCTCGCGTTGAATCAAATCCAATTCTAGATCGCGCACGCACAGGCGGGCGCTATTCTGCCCTGAAGAATCCCTTCTGAGGAGATTGCGAAGTCTTGCCACTAACTCACCCAAAGCGAAAGGCTTTGTCATGTAATCATCGGCCTCATCCAGTCCCATAATCCTTTCATCGACGGACCTTCGCGCCGACAAGATCAAGATCGGTGCGTTCACTCCCACTCTCCTCAATGACCGGATCAACGAAATACCATCTTGGTCCGGGAGGCCTAGGTCTACGATCAAGATGTCGTAAGTGCTCTCGGCCACACATCTCATCGCGTTTCTCGCATCCCCGGCAGCGTCGACCTGATAGCCAGCTTCCGTAAGGGAAGACTTTAGAAACCGCTGTATCTCGAGTTCATCTTCTACAAGCAGAAGTCGCATGAGGCACCATACTGGGTTGGCGAAGATGACGCGGCCACTGGGCCGCCACAAAACACAAGGGTTCGTCTCACTTAATGAATTAACAAATTCTAAAAGACTTGCCACCTGTCACTGCCAGACTGGCGACAGAATCTCCTGCTTTCCATCGCTATCGTGGTTTTGGGAGCTGTGTGGTTGTCCGAATGTCCAACACCGGCGAAGACGGGTTCATACTCTTCCCCGGTTGTGCGCGCCATCTCATGGTTGAAATGGGCTCTGAATTCTGACAACGATGCGGTATAAGCTCGCCTGAGGTCGTGCCAGGAGAGCCAGGGTATTCCTAGTTTTTGACCGATCGGTTTCAGTTGCGGAACGCGAATACTTGTGGCGAGAAGGGGCTGCCCACTCTGTGAAGTCACGACGAAATCGTGAGCTTTGGTATTTGACTTTCGCCGGCGGAGCCTTTCGAGAATCGGAAACAGAGGTTCAGGAATGTCGATATCTCGATTCTTGCCAGAGTGCAGATCGTCAAGCCCGGTTCGATTCCACCTTGCCCTCACCGCAATGCTCCGTTCGGGTACCACTTCTCCATCAATATAGCGCTCACTATCAGTCAGGTTTACGTGTTTCCATTGCAGCTCACAGATCTCCACCATGTTCATGCCAGTGGTAATCGTTAGAAGGGCAATCTCTTTGAGAGGATATTGCATAAGCGAGAGTATTGCTTTTATTTGGCTAATGGCTAGGTTGTGTTCGGTTTTGCGGATCATCGGGGGCAGCTTAACCAGAGTTACAGGATTGTTGCCGCTGAAACATCCCTCTCTCTGAGCATGAGAGATAATCGCGTGAAGGGCATTCCTGATGTGTTTAACTGTCTGCGATGAATATCCACGAGCAACCGCAAGTGAAACAAGTGATCGAACATGATCGGCTTTGAGGTCGCAAAGTTGAACGTCGTCCAGATAGGGCCAACCAGGTACTGACTTCAGCTTTGGATTCGCCGGATTCTCTAAGCGGAACATGCGGTTTACAGTTTCCGGTTTGAGCAAGTGTTTCAACATCGACTGATAGTGCGTCTTTCCGGCAGGGGCCTTGTGTTCCACGTGCTCTGGGATGAACTTGCTTTCCACAAAGAAGGCAAACGTCATCCTGGAATCCTGGATCGCCGTGTTGTAGACGGGAAGAGAAGGGGGTTCATTAAACGGTGACTCCTCCGAACGCTGTATCGAAAAAACCTCAGAACCACGGCCAAAAGCGAAGTCTCCGCGGTCACCCAATCTTTGGGGCGCAATACCTTGGCCTATAATCGAGTTTTTCTTCATGGGCGACGGCTTGCGTCGTGTTCTGCTGGCCATCGCATCCTCCTCTCTGCTGCTTCCTTACAAAATCGAGTTTTACCACACATTTTGTTACAACGGCAATCGCATGATCCCGCGACCTTACAAGTCGCCTCCTTGCGATTTAGCAAAGATTACTAAGACTTAATGTAAACGTAATTCTTGTTAAATCATGCGATTTCGCGCCTTAGTCAGCAGGGTGGTGAAAGGTAACTTCAATTTCCACACTGGGTTCGGTTAAGAAAAGACCATGCGAGGAATTGATTGTGACAGGGGTGGGACATATTCAGTTACGTGTCGACAGAACAGCGCGTGCGTAAGGATCATCCGTTGAGCATGGTGCCGGCGACAACGGTACGACACCTGGTGCCGCGGCGCCGAACTTCTGTTCTACGGTCGTTGCGCGTTACTTCTCAGCCGCTTCGTCGAGTGGGAGAAGTTCTACCGGGCCGGCGGAAGTTGGTCGGGGCCGATTCCACGTTTTATGGAATACCTCTCGGGCAATCACCACCGCCGACATGCATTCTCCCCGCCGGAGTAAAACGCGAGATGCGTGATGATCTCTGAGAGTTCGCCAGGTTTGATCATCGCAACTCAGGCACATTCGAGATGTTCATGAAGAAAGTCATTGGCAATGATAAGATTTCAACGTGGAAGCCTCCGATATCCCCCTTGATCACCAGATCGGGGATAGCAGCTTGATCGTTGATTCGGTCATGCGCTCCACGAACGCCATCCGGTACGTCTCGTCACCTATGATCAAAGGGGCCAAAAGCTCTGCCGATTTCCGATGGAAGCTGTCCCGCATTCCCTCCCACGGAACTCTCGATTGTGACTGAGGACTACCCGATCTGCAGACGTTTGCTGCTCTATGACTGGGATGCTCCAGCCTCGCTGATGAATGCATTTGTCAGATACCTGGTCTACAAGCCTGGGCAAACACTCGTGTCGCGGACCCCCTTCGTCGAATTGACGCCCAAGATTTTCCCCGCCGTTCCACCGCAGAATGCACCAGCCGCCTACAAGGACTTCGCCTCAAAATACTCAAGAATTGGGCTCAGTTTTCATTTCTCAAGTGAACAGGTCGATGCAACAACTGATAGCACCAATCAGCTTGATAACCTCGCCCGGGTGAATGTACTGCGCTTGCGCACGTTTCTTGCACAACGCGGTGGAACTGGAGATTGCATTCGGCTGATTGGCTTTGCTGATGAACATGAGGGAGGCTTTCCGACCGAGAACCTGGCCCACAAGAGGTCCGAGAGCGTCGCTACGAGCCTCAGGTCAATCGGGGTGATCGTCCCGTCTCAGAACATTCGAGATTTTGGGTCAGAATTGCCCGTCGCGTCGAATGACACTCCGGAGGGCCGTCGAAAGAACCGAAGAGTCGAGGTTTGGGTGCGCAACGGACTTCAATGATAAACACATCAATAATAATGTCTATGGATAAACCCAGTTGCCGTGACTGGTGATTTGGGCATAATGTACCTTTACCTCGATCCGTGAATTGGTGGCATTTGCGAGCGCCCCCCTGGGAAAGTGCCCATGAACTTTCGTGTCTTCTGGGGCAAGACATACCTCCTGGCCGGAATTGGGCCCACAAGTCGCACACGGGAGGAGCCATTTGTCTCGGCCATGCACCAAGTCCTCAAGGCTGCGTCGGGCCGGGCCTTTCAACTCCTCGCCTTAGGCTCGGACTCGGGATTAATGTTTGGACTTCTGGCCACACGCGTATTGGCTCTCATCGTGTACGAGGCCACACCTTCGCGATCCCCTAATTCTGCTCGGGGTGGTTATCGCCGTGTTGTCGATTGGGCTTGCGGCTGCATCGATCGTAAACGTGAGGCGATTCTCAGGGTTGGCGTCTTAGTGTTCCAGGCTTCATCGAGGCGCGTTGGAAAGAGTTGCAACCCTGCTGTGCGACTGCTCTTTTCTAATGGTTCCTTCCGTTGTGGGCCTCTCTTTCGCGCCATTTGTAGTTGCGCTCTGAACTGCTTGCATTGGCGTTGTGCCTGTAGCCAAATCTGAGTCCCGATGAGCCTGGAGGAGCATTCCTAAGAACAGTCCGCTAAGCAATGCGGCACCGCTAACAATTGGCATCCAGATGCGCAGCAGATCGCTCTTGAATTCGTGGATGAGGGAGTCGAGTTTGCTGGCGCGATATTCGAACGAATCGAGGAGTCGACTGTTGGCGGATTGGACTTGTGCAACAACTCCACCGCGATTGTCCAACAGTTCCATCAGAGCGCGCGTCAGCTTTTGCTGCGCGCCAGTCATCGCACCTGCCGTGACCTGAAGCGCTTCAACTGTCTCACGCACGCCAGACTGGAGAAAATGCTGGCGCAGGCTCTCGCCGAGCATCTTTGCAATTTGCTGAGGATCGAGACGGGCCTTGATTCCTTTGGGCAGGTCAGAAATCCGCGCCTCCAACTCACGGACATAGCCAAGCATTTTCTGTTGCGTCTCATCTGAGAACTGCCGATGAAGTTCAAGCAACTCCTGAAAGCGCTCGCGCTCGTCCGCAATGTCCTTCGGTGTATGGCGCGTGACCAACGCCAGAATGCCCATCGCTTCGAGAATGCGCAGCATTTCATCGTCAGGGCCGAGCGTCCGTGTATGCGCGAGGACGCGATAATAGGCGGTCTGCAAGTCATCTGGCACAAGCCGGGCGAGAGAGTCGAACATCGTCGGCTCTCCCACCGGGACTGTTTCGAGATCGGATGGAATCGGAGCCGCACTCATGGCAGGAACGCCTGCCTTGTCCGGTCGAATTCCGAGAAGAGCCGTCGCCGGTAGCTCTGCGCGCGCATGACCAGGGACGCCCGTTTCAGTTCATCGACCACGGTTTTGCGGTCTGCCACCTGGCCGAGTTGGATCCCATGCTGCCGAAGCGGATTTTCAACTTCAGCCAGGCGGAACTCCATCTGCAGGATGGCTGGCGAGAAGGCTTCACGGAAGCGCATGGCTTGTTTGGTGGACCGCCAATAGGCGAAGTCCGCGAGGGCGCTGGTTGCGTTCTCGACAATGACGTACTCCACCCGATCCTGAAGACGGTTTGCCCAGGCAAGGAGACTTTCGACGCTGGCAGGGTCCGGGGTTACCACACCGACCGCTGTGAACCGGACACCGGTAGCAGCTACATCCTCGTACATCGAATCGAACCAGTCCGCGGCGACTTGGCCGGCCCCCGCTCCCATGTCGGCCAAGATGATCGGCAAACCGTCGTCGAGGTGATCGACGAATGCGTCGAGGCCAGACGGTGTATGGATGTTGACCTTGGTGACAGTTCCGTCATAGAAGTGCTTCAGCGACCCTCGGGCCTTGTTCTCAGTGTCGAGATCGAGCAGCGTGACTGGAATCTCATTCGACTCGAACCACTCGGCCAGGGCGACGACAACGCCGGTTTTTCCCACTCCGCCTTTTCCGGCCATCGTGAAGACAACGCGCTTTGAAAATTCCGTCATTGCTCACCCCCGTTGCTGGTAAGGGTCAGAGGTTCGTTCTCACGGAAAACAAAACGGACAGGTTTCGATTTCGGAGCCTCAGTTTTTGCTCTGGGAGCAGCAACGCGGTCAAGTGCCGGCGACGGTGCCATTGTCAGTTCTATCGGTGGCAACTCAAATTGTGTTCGTTTGTGATGCTTCGCGCGGACCTTCACGAATGAATGCAAGGTGCTCGGCGCAACGTACAGTCCGAGGCGCTCGTGGAACAGACGGGCAACTTCGCGGTACGTTCGCCCCTTGCGGCGCAGTTCTCGGATCAGCTCGCGATGCGGCTCCAGTTTTGAACGGGGAGGCTTCGGTGGTAGGTCACCAAGCCGCGCGATGACAACTAGGGATTCTGCATTGGTGGTGGGAAGAGTCATGATTACCCCGCGAAGTGGCGACAGAATCGCCACGGCTGGAGACCTTGAGCACAGGTCGTTGGGCGGATCGTTGGGGACATCGTTGGGCGACTCGAAAATCGGTCCCCATTAAGTCCCCAATAGCCGGCTTCCAGCCGTTCCCGGGGGTATCTCAGGGTTTCCACTCGTGCCCTGTTGTCCGATACTTACCGAAATCTCGGGTCGCTCATAACCCAAAGGTCGCTGGTTAAAATCCAGCCCCAGCAACCACCTAACTTAATGATTCTAAACGACTTTCGATCTGAGTTCGGAGGTCGTTTCTACGTTTGGAGGGAATTTAGGCAAATCTTGGGCAAGGAATTCTTTGTCCAGAAGTGCTCCGAGTTCCCCGGCCACGCAAACATCATCTGCTGCCACCAGATGCGTGTACCCAGACTTGGAGAATTGCGGCCAAGCCCTCCTGACAACTCGGGCCAAGTCCAGCCACGCGTATTCGCATCATCTCAACTGGGCGCGGTCACACGCCCGAGCCACAGCAACCCGGTCAAATGGAGTGTGGCATACCACAATCTTGCCCCTTAATCGGGAGTTGACTTCTGGCAGGACATGCACAACCGCCTCTTCCACCTTCATGCACAGGCGCGAGAAGTCGATCTTCTTCCAATCGAGCGCGAGGATCTCCTCGATCCGCAATCCGGTGCATAGCGCAAAGAACGCCATCAAGCGGTACGGCTCGGGGAGCAGGCCAAGCAACTGAAAGCACCGTTCGATGGTGAGGTCCACCTGCTTCTTCTGCCGCTTGCTGATGCCGCGGACTTCGACCAGCTTGATGGGATTCTCGACGAAACTGATCAACTCGTAGAGCTTGGCTCTATTGAACAACCTATGGACGAACGCCTTCAGGTGGCCCTTGGTCTTCGGCTTTTTGTCGACGTTCTTAAGCCATTGTTGAAATGCCAGGGGCTTGAAATTGTCCAGTTTCATCTCGCCCCATTTTTCCCGGATGCAATTGCAGAGGCTCAGATACGACGTCGCGGTCGAATAAGCGAGTTCGTCCTTGTCTGCCGCGCGCTCCCCTGGGCCGCGATTCCTGATTTCCAGAAGATTCTCGTCCGCAATGAATCTGTCCAGCAAATCACCCACCGTGGGGTCGACAATTACATAATCGATGTCGGCGGCATTGAGTCGGTCAACGTATGGCTTGATATGCGCCTCGATTTCCGATTGGGTCGGAAATCGAGGCGCGGAGAAGAATCTCGATTCGTATAGCCCCGTCTTGGGGTCCACATAACGCCATTCCCAAGCCCATCTCCCCTTGGCACGGGATACTTGCCGCAAACTGCCCTTCTGTATTCTTTCTTTGGATTGCTTCATAGGTTTCGTGCTCTTTCTTTTTCTTGTTGGTAGGTTGAAGGTGTTGGATGACGCTCGAATTCATTTGCTTCTTCCGACATCCCTCGCGGATAGAAGACAAGAACGGTCATTCCTGTGTGAGCTTTGTGGCAGTAGCCAAGTTCGTGGGAGTTGTTGGCTCGAAGTTGTAGTTATCAAAAGAAGGGGACGGCGGTTCACGAATCGACACCTCTTCGTTTAGAGGTGGATTGCCATTTCCGCCACAGCGCTCTTTCATCCCGAGCACCTTCGCAAATAGGTGAAATTCAAGCTCTCTGCGTGGCGGTCTGCGCTAAACCCGCGAAGGCACGGGAAAGGTTCCGCATTGAACGAGGTTCAGCAGCCGTGACTTCTGTGGGTTGGGATGTGAGCAGTTTAGCGGGAGGGAATTGGAATCAAGCTGACGCCAGCCAGAGCCAGCAGTAACCAGCCAGCCCGAGTCGATGGCAGTCGGGTGAGGAGCGGCTCGGGCATCTGACGTTTCTCTCACGGAACAAGGCGCAATCGTCGGAACTTTTTCCTACATGGCTCCGGAACTCCTTCGCGGCAATCAAGCCGATGCGCGAAGCGACATTTTCGGCTTCGGTTGCGTGCTCTACGAGATGATCACCGGCAAGAGACCCTTCTCGGGCAGTTCACAACTCAGCGTCATCTCCGCCATCCTCGAAAGGCAACCCGAGCCCCTCACAACTCTTCAGCCAATGACTTCACGTCTGGTGGAGCATGTTGTGCTTCGCTGCCTCGCCAAGGATCCGGACGAGCGCTGGCAGACAGTCCGCGACCTTCGAAGAGAATTGATGTGGGCTGCTGAAGCAAGCGAAATCACCAAAGAAGTGAGGCCCGCGGTGCGGCGGCTGCGATGGATCCCGTGGGGTGTCGCAGCGGCCCTCCTCCCTCTGCTTGCCTGGCTGGGTTTCGCGCGTTGGATAAAACCGCCGTCGCCGCAGCGACAATCGTTCCGTCTCTCTATAGAGCCGCCCCCATCCACATCCTTTGTGCCGTACAGTCTTGCAATTTCGCCGGACGGACGGCGCGTTGCCTTTGTAGCTGCAGGGCTGGACGGCGCAACGGCACTGTGGATTAGGAACCTTGCCAGCGGTTCCTTCCAGCAGATATCTGGCACAGAGAACGCACTGTACCCGTTCTGGTCGGCGGATAGTCGTGAGATCGGGTTCTCTTCCGGTGCCAAGTTAAAGAGAGCGGACCCCAGTACGGGCGCCGTCCAGGTCATAAGTAACGTCGGTGCCCCTTTCGGTGACGCATGGAACGACCATGGGATCATTCTCTTTGTAGGGACCGGAGGTCTACTCTACAAAGTGGATGCTTCGGGCGGCGCGCCGCAGCCGGTTACGAGAGCAACCGGCAATGAGGCATATCGCTGGCCGTCGTTTCTCCCCGATCAGGATCACTTCCTTTACTTCGTGGACAACCCGGAACATTCCGGCCGCAGTACGGCTGTAAATGGGATTTACGTGGGCTCCCTTACCTACAATGGAGAGTAAGAAAATCTCCTCAGAGATCATCAACGCTGTGCAATTCGCTTCAGGTCGTTTGTTCTTCGTTCGTGATCGCAGTCTGATGGCCCAACCGTTCGATCTTCAGAGACTTGAGTTAACCGGGAAAGCGGAGGTAATCGCGCCGGAGGAGATTGAAGAAGATCCCGCCTTCTCTAACTCGGGCTTCTCGGTTTCATCCAACGGGGTGGTGGTCTTTCAGTCTGCTGCCGATAACTTTTCTCACTCTCATGGTTCGACAGACAAGGCAAGGATCTCGAATCCGTGTCGTCTCCCGGCTATCGTGATCCATCTCTTTCGGGGGATGGCAGTCTTCTCGCCATTACCGCGGATGACCAGCACAACGGAAGGCATTCTATCCGAATCTATGACTTCGCTCGCAGTACCAGTACGCTGGTTTCCGACGGCGGGACCGACGCGTTTCCGGCTTTATCCCATGACGGCAAGACCGTAGCCTACAGTAACTCGGAAGCGAACACGATTTCCACTCTCGCCACAGATAACTCAGGCCAGCCCCAGACCCTGGTTAACGGACATAGACCCATGCCAAACGACTGGTCGAGGGACGGCAGATATCTGGTCTACATGGATTTTCCACCTGCTCTCGTGACTTTGGCCATCTACGATCTTCAAAACATTCAAGCACAACATTCGGCCCCGGCTCGGAAGCTCAATTCTCTCCCGATGGCAAATGGATCGCGTTCACCGGCCCCGGACGCGAGGTAACGAACTTCCAGGACATCGAAATATTCGTTGCGGGCTTTCCCAATCCCGGCGCTCACATCCAGATCTCAAACCATGGCGGTGCACAGGCTCGCTGGCGCGCCGACGGCAAAGAACTTTATTTCATCGGGTTGGACAAGAAGCTCATGGCAGTCTCCATCGATACCTCGCATGGCAAGCTAGAAGCCGGAGTTCCCCATGCTCTTTTCCAGACCCGAATCATTGCTCCGCGTATCGTTCTCTTTCAGTACGCAGTCTCGCCGGATGGCAAGCGTTTCCTGATCAATTCACTCCCGCCCGTAGGAGCAGCGCCCGTTACTGTGCTGATCAATTGATCGACCCGACCCCACGAATTCGCCTCACGTCGGATCTATGATCACATAGAGCCTGGCAAAGTGGCCGACCTAGGCGGCTCGCTCGCTCCGTCTATCCGATGAGTCCTGGATCGGTACGTCGAGAGCGCGCGAACGGCCGCCGGGGAAACCTCATTCGATATGGCCCGAACCGAGGGGCGGGCACTGTCGTCCGCACAGGCAATTGCATTTCCCGCGGCAGTGGCACTTCTATCTTGCTGAGTTTGCTTGGGCGCGATTGAGCATCGCGCCGAATTTGGAACAGGTTGCAAGCCTGACTATTCAGCCCTCGCGAACAGACAGATAAATAGCTTGTCCCTTGGACCGAGACCTTCTACTTGACGTAATCCAAGAGTCCAAGTCGAGGTAAACCCCTGTTCGTAGATTTGAATCCCATGCCGGCGTAAGGCAGCCAAACCCATTTCAAGTTGTCGCGAAGCGGACAATACACTGATGTAGATCGCCGCACCGAAACGCGTCCAATGTATTCCTAGACCCGCGTCCGCCAGGACGGATCAATGCGAGCTTCCATATCGGCTTCGTTGACGCTGCGAACAAGTACTGGACGAAGACTAGCCAGAGCAGCCTTGTGATCGAAAGTACGATCAACTTTAATTGGAATTGTGGTAAGTTCTGCCGGAGAACACCTACTGCGCCGCTGTCATGAGCTGCCAGGAGCCCACCTCGCCCGCCTTTTCTGGAGTGTAGTTGGGATCATCGGTGGTGCGGTAGTTACCGAATCCGTCAGTGAAGTGATACTGGCCGAGGTTGGAGAGTTGCGTAGTACCTCCCGTGCTCGGATCGTTGACCGTATCGACGCCGCGGATTACGTCGTCCCAATGGTCGGCGGCGCTGCGCTTGCCCCCATCCCGAAGAAAACTGTCGTCCACGCCGCCGCTGTTGCGGAAGGCTTCTTCCTGTTTGTCGAAGTTCGCCTGGAACGCAGCCTGCTGCTGCATCGTTTGCTCCATGATCGCTTGAGCCGCGCGCAGTTGGTCGTAGCCTTGCTTCAGCTTCTGGTTAAAGTCGGCCAGCATCTTGTCGTTGATCGCCTTGGAAAGCCGGACCCACTCCGGATTGACGTACATCGACTTGGCAATCACACAAAACATCGGCATGCGCTGGTCGAGCGTGCCGGCCGGTGCGCGCATGCTCTGCAGGGCCTGGAATCCCCAGTTGGTCTGCTTGATCATGCCCGCGTTCACTCCCTCGTTTGCTCCCTGCGACAAGTAGTAAACGCCAAAGAATGCCTCTTCGACCGGTTGGCCGTTCAGGTCGTAGGCGATCTTGATGGCCACTCCGTGCTGGTTGGGCCCCGGATCCAGCTTTAGATCCTTCGCCAGGTCCGGGAGGTCCTGTTGCCCAATCCATTTGAGATTGGCGACGTCGGGCCGAACCTTCTTGATGAACATTGCCAAAGCCTGCATCGGAGGCACCGGCGGAGAGGAAAGTGCGCCAGTGGGCAGGCGCGAGCCGGGCGGAAGTTTGCCGCTCTTTTCGTATTGCCTGAATTGAGGCGCAACTTCGGTGGACTCCAGCCGCAACATCGGGTATTGAAAATAAGCCTCAGCGTTGTCGGGATTCTCGGCATGAGCGGAATAGGAAAGGGGATACTCAACCCAGTTATAGTGCCACTCGATCTTGCTCTCGAAGTGCCACTTTTCGGGCAGGTGAATCGTAGCCGCGCGCATTCCCTCATGTTCTGTATCTGTGATGACGCGTTCCACGAACTTTTCTCCGGTGGCAGTCGAAGCGGCGGCGGTCGAAGCGCGGGCAACTGGCTGGGCTTTGGTGGCGGAGACCGCTGTTGAATTGCTCGGCCAGAGAACAGAGCCGGACGACGCAGCCGGGGAACTGGCAGGGGCATTGCCTCCGGCAGAGGTCAATCCGGCTGCGCCGGGCGCAGAACTGCTGCCTGGGTTGGCCGCCAGGCCGGCGGCTTGTTTGCACCGGTCCGACAGCGAGTCCTTGTGGTCCTTGAGGCAGGCCACGATGCGACCACCGCCCGGTTGCACTCCCGCGCATAGCTTCTTCGCATCGTCCGCGCAAGCGGCGCGAAGCGTATCCAGCGACGGCTGTCCACCCGCCTGTGCCCCCGCGAAGGGAACGAAGAAAATAGTCACCGACAACAGCAGGCTCGACGCATTGGCGATTCGTCTGACATTCATAGCGGACCTCTCTTCGATTGATTGGCTGGTACAACGGCGGAGTTTTTTCGTTCAACCATAGGGCCGTTCACTGAGTAGGCGCATTCTTCGGACGAAATGACTCAAATGTTCTCGAACCGGTGTCCATGGCACGGCCAGGCCGGCCCTGCTCTCCCTGACAGCGCGGCACTCCCCCATTGCCGCACTGCCAGGGTTCGCCCTGCGCCTATTTGCCGGTACCGGAGAGCGCTATTGACTGCGGCGACGCAGCCGCGTTGTCGGTAATGGTCAAGGTTGCCGTGTAGGCTGCCGCAGCGGCTGGTTTGAAGGCTACAAACACCTGGCAGGTCGCCGCTGGCGCCAACGTCGCGCCGCAAGTATTCAGTTCCACGAAGTCCGCCGGACTGGTCCCCGCCATCGCAATCGAGGCCAGTGTTATCGTTGCCGTTCCGCTGTTGGTCAACGTCACCGCCAGTGCCGTTGAAGTGGTTGCGTGTGTCGTTGCCGGGAAGGCCAGGCTGGTCGCGCTCAGCGTGAGTTTGGACGCCGCCGTTCCGGTTCCCGTCAGCGTGACCTTTTGCGGCGAGCCGGTCGCATTGTCGGTCACGCTCAGTGTTCCGGTGAGCGCAGCCGCCGAAGCTGGTTTGAACGCCACATAGATGGAGCATGAAGCACCGGCTGCAAGCGACGTTCCGCAACTGCCGATCTCCTCGAACGAAGTCGCGTTTGTGCCTCCGAGCGCGATCGAACTGATGGTGGCGGCCGCAGTGCCCGTGTTTTTCACCGTCACCACCTGGGCCGCGCTCGTGGCCGCAGTCACGGTTGCAGGGAAGGCGATAGACGTCGGGGTCAATGCAATCGCCGGGGCAGCGGCAGCGGCGCCGGTGCCGGTCAGTTTTACTGTTTGCGGAGTGCCGGTTGCGTTGTCGGCAATCGACAATGTAGCTGTCAACGCGCCCGCCGCGGCGGGTTTGAATTCCACTGAAACCGTGCAGCTCGCTCCCACCGCCAGCGAAGTCGTGCATGTTTTTGCCGACACGAGGAAAGAGGTAGCATTCGTGCCGGTAAGCGTTTCAGACGTCAGCGTCAGGGCCGCGGTCCCGGAGTTCTTCACCGTCACCACCTGCGCAGCCGTGGTAACGCCTACCGTGGTCGACGCAAAGGTCAGACTGGTTGGCGTCAGCGTCACAGCCGGAGCCGCCGCCGCACCTGTGCCGGTCAGCTTTACTGTTTGCGGAGTGCCGGTTGCGTTGTCGGCAATCGACAATGTCGCTGTCAACGCGCCCGCCGCGGCGGGTTTGAATTCCACTGAAACCGTGCAGCTTGCTCCCACCGCCAGCGAAGTCGTGCAAGTCTTTGCCGAGATGAGGAACGAGGTAGCATTCGTCCCGGTGAGAGTTTCAGACGTCAGCGTCAACGCCGCGGTTCCGGAATTCTTCACCGTCACGACCTGCGCGGCGGTGGTTATACCCACGGTGGTTGAAGCAAAGGTCAGGCTTGTCGGCGTCAGCGTAACGGCAGGCGCAGTAGCGACTGCCGGCCAGGCATTCACCAGGTTGGCCACGTTTATCGAACCCAGACCCGTGGTCAGATCGTAGCCCACAGTCGCCGAGTGGCCGCTCAAAATGCCCGCTGCGTCCCCCGTCACACTGGTGACGCAGTTTGTGTCCCCGGTCTTGCAATTCATGGCGTTGGTGCCCGTAGTGGTGTCGTAGAAGATGCATGTGTTGCCGGCGGCGACGGTATTCGAGTTGCAGGATGCGTAGTTCTCCTTCGCCGCCAGGCTATAAAAGACGGGATTGGCCAAACCCTGCTTCGCGCCGCCCATTTTTTGAACTACCAGGGCCATAATCCCAGCAGCCATCGGCGAAGCGGCCGAGGTGCCGCCGTTCTCCTGGTAAACGATGGTGCCCGGAGTGGCGTAATTGCAAGGATGCGCGGCGCTGGCCTGGCAGATCAGCAGGGTGCTGCCGGGAATCCCCGTATTGTCCAACTGCCCGAAACCGTAGGACCCAAACAGCGCGATATCGGGCAGGTCGCGCTTGCCGTCTGCGGGAATGCCTGCAACACCCGCCTGCCACGACGGTTTTGCATATCCGCCGGAACAGCTGGTTGGGTTCCAGGTTGTACTGGTGGGAGTGCTGGAGTTGGTGGTGCAATTGCTCACGCCTCCGCCGCCTGACGCCATCTCGACCAGTGGCGGCAGCGCGAGGATCGCGGCATTGCACAGCGCCTCGACATTGGCGTAGCTTGTGTACACGTTCAGGAGAAGTGGGTTTGAGCAGGTAGAATTCCACGACATCTCCGGCATGTAGCCCTTGGCGGTGGCTCCATGCACATCGGCAGTGGCATTCCAGTAGGTGGATGCGGGATGGGTAGCGGCGACAAACGGCCATTGCAGGTCAGTTCCGCCCACGGCGGTCACATAGGGGCTCGAAGCCTCCCCGTTGACCGCAAGGCCATAAGTGTCTCCATAAGGAGGGGTTCCGTCCTGCGAAGTGCAGGTCGCGGAGCCCGAGTCTCCAGCGGCTACAAACGAGCTGATGCCGGCCGTCGCGGCTTGCTGGAATGTCTGGCTATACAACGTGTTGCCGGCGGTCCCGAGTTTGAGTTCGCATTCCCCATAGCTCACGGTTAGAATCGGCGCGATCGCGTTGTTCACGATGTAGAGGACCCCGGTCGTGACGCCGTTTGTCGTAGCCGTGTCCGGATTGGAAACCAGCACAATCGATGCGCCCGGGGCCGTGGCAGACACCATCTCAACGTCTTCGGTGTTTTCACCCTGGCTAAGCGTCAGACCCGGATCGGTTGCGCTGTGCACAGTCGTCACGGTGGTCGCCGGCAGCCCAAATGAGCTGCGATAGGTGTTGATGTCGGAGGCGACAATGTCGCTGAGGGCCACGATGGCCACCTTCACCCCTGTCCCGTTGATCGGCGTGGCCGCGTTCCAAAGTGGCAGAATGTTGTAGATGGCGGCTATATCGTAAGGAGTGATGTCTTCACGCTGGTAACCGGTTGTCGGATCAACCCATCCCAACATCGGTTGCGCTCCGCCCGGAGTCGGATTTCCGTTATACGAGCCGGGCGCACCGGTCTTCAAGCTATTGGGGAGAAGAGGGGTGGGCTCCAGCGCACCGCCGGTCGCGGGCGAGTCAGGCGGCAACACGGTGTATGTACCCGTCTTCAGGTCGCGCTTCACAAAGTTGCCGGGATGCGAAAAGTGCTTGGGGAAGAAATCGTGCAGCGACGCGATGCCCGTAACCACGGGTGAGAGCGCCTCGGGGATCTGCGGATCGCGGTCGTTGGCGAGGTGCATTTGGCCTTCGGCAAGATAATTGTGCATCTCCAAGTGGAATGCACGCTCGACCTCTCCTACCGTCCCGGTGAACTGAATATAGACGCGCCCTTTGCCCACCTCGTCAATCTGCATCCCGTGGTTCTGCAGCCAGTTGGTTACCGCGGCTATGTCGGCATCCGACGGCCCATAGAGCTTGCCGAACTCTTCGGCATTGAGCCAATGATGGAAGTCGGGCGAGTTGGGGTCATACTGCCGCTCGTTGAATGCAGCCAGCGCCGCATCCTGTTCGGGGCTGCGTTTCAGCACCATGACAATGCGCTCGAGAAGCTTGTTGGAGTCGACGCGGCCCTTGTCAGACTCGGGGCGCGCCATCGGGTGCACATTGCCGTTGAGCTTGACCAGCCTGGCATCGTCCACCCGATCCACTACACGATCCGATACGCGCGGTGGAACCGATTGAGTCTCCGCGCTTTCGCCGGTGAGGCTTGATTCCTGCGCCGCCGCCGAAATCGCAAGCCCAACTCCCAGAAACAGACCCGCCAAAACCTGAGTGAATCGTTTAATCCGCATTGCCGTCTCCCTCTTTGGTTGGCCGCGGATCTTACGATTCCGGCAGCTCGGTTAAGTGGATTGCTCCACGATTGAAGCGTTGGTTGCCGCGGAAGGAGTGACCCTCTGTCGGCAGCCGGCGAAAACCAGGTTGGTTGTGGCCTGCGGCCTGGGCTAATGAATGGCTGGATGAAGATTCGTCCAGCCGATTCCGATCAAGCTGAGGAAATGCGTCGTTGATTGCGAAGAGCGCCTGGCCCCTGTATGCGAAAAAGCTTTCACCAGGCAGAAAAGGAACCAAAGAGCGAGCGCGACGCAAACCAGGCGCCACACGATGAATTCAGTCGAGAAACCTTGAAACGGCTTTAAGCGCTCACAGGAACGTCCCCGAAAGACCGTTTTGCAAGTCATTTACCTTCCTCCTCGTTTGAATCCTTTTGGGTTCAATTGAGACGGCGCAAAGTCGGCGCAAAATGACTCAACTATTCTTGGGGTGTTGATTCCAAGGCTGGAGGGCCCCAGAGATTCCGGCACGCGAAGCGGCGAAATGATAGTCTAGGAGGCACAAAAACCATCAGGGTCCCCCAAACGAACGGAGAAGGTTTGCGCTTGGAAACGGGAGAGATCACTCTGCTACTGGCGAAGTGGCGAGGCGGCGAGGACGCGGTCTTCGACCAGCTGATGCCTCTCGTCTATCCCCACCTGCGTCAAGTCGCCGCGGCCTACATTCGCAGGGAGAGGAACCCCGACGTGCTCCAGGCGACGGCTCTCGTGCATGAGCTTTACTTCAAACTGCTTGACCAAAAGAAGGTCGCTTACGAAGACCGGGGGCATTTTTATACGTTCTCCGCAAAGGTGATGCGCAGGATCCTGATCGATCACGCCCGTGGAAATCAGGCGCAGATGCGCGGAGGTGGAAGCGAGCACGTTCCTCTGAGCGACGACCTGCCCTGGGTCGATGTTGGCAGCGAGGATCTCCTTGAACTCAATCGGGCGTTGGATGAACTGAATGCCCTTGATGCGTATAAGGTTCAGCTTGTGGAATTGCGGTACTTTCTTGGCTGTACAGCCGAGGAAACGGCCGCGTTGATGCACACGTCAAAGGCAACCGTCGATCGGGACATGAGATTCATCAAGAGTTGGCTCTATCGGCGCCTGCATCCGGAAGCCGGAAAAAAACCAGTTGAAATCTGATTCATTTGATCCTCATATTTCGCCTCCCTAATAGAGTGGATTTCAGTTCATCGTTCAGCAAGGTCGGTTATCGCATGAGCCATTCGCCGGAGACGCTGCCCCGGATCGAAGCAATCTTCAACGAAGCGCTGGCGCTGCCGGAGGGCGATCGGCAGGCGTTGATTGAGGCCAGTTGCCAGGGAGACGTCATGCTTATGGCGGAGGTGCGCTCGCTGCTTAAGGCATGCGCCGAGGAAGAGTTGCTTGCCAGTACCCGTATTCGGCAAGCGCGCATTCACGCGTCTGCCGGTAACGATAAAAAGCGTGTCGGCGCATATGAGATTGACCGGCTCATTGGACGCGGCGGCATGGGCGCCGTGTACCTGGCTCATCGCGCGGATGGCAATTTCGAACAGCAGGTAGCCATCAAGTTGATCGATCTGCCCCTGGCCACTGACCTTTTCAGGGAGCGATTCCGGCTCGAGCGCCAGATTCTTGCCGGGCTCAACCATCCGTTGATTGCCAGGCTGCTGGACGGCGGCGTGACCAGCGAGGGAGAGCCATTCCTTGTGATGGAATACGTCGATGGAGTTCCGATCCATCGATTTTGCGAGAACAAGCGCCTTTCCATTGCGGAGCGCCTCGTCCTCTTCAAAAGCGTGTGCGAGGCCGTCCAGTTTGCGCACCAGAACCTGGTGGTGCATCGCGACCTGAAGCCGGACAACATCCTGGTGATGGAAGATGGCACGCCCCGGCTGCTCGACTTCGGCACGGCCAAGCTGCTCTCTCCTTCGGCGGAGATACTGGGAAGCGAGTTCACCCGTCAAGGGTTTCAATCGTTCACACCGCAGTACGCCAGCCCGGAACAGGTGTTGGGCAACCCCATCACGACGGCCTCAGATACTTACTCGCTCGGGGTGCTTCTCTATCTTTTGTTAACCGGCGTTCTGCCTTACGAACTCAAAGAATTCACAACCGCTGAAATGGTGCGCGTGATTTGCGAACAGCCGCCGCGCAGGCCCGCGCTGCCAGGGGACGGTGACAAACGCCTCGACGCTGACCTGGAGGCGATTGTGCTCAAGGCTCTGCGCAAAGGGCCGGAAGAGCGATATCTTACAGCCGTGCAACTGGCTACGGACGTGCAAGCGTATCTCGACGGGCGCACCGTGACAGCACGCCGCGGCACTCTTCGCTACCGCGCAGGTAAATTTATCCGCAGACACAGGATTGCGCTGCTCGGAGCGGGGTTGGTGCTTGCCAGCCTCACGGCGGGCGTAGGCGGAGTGCTTTGGCAGGCAAAGGTGGCCAACGCGGAACGGCGCAAGGCCGAGGCCCGTGCAGAGGATTTGCGGCAGCTGAGCAACAGCCTTCTCTCCGAGTTGGACGAGGCAATTAAGGACCTTCCGGGTTCTACCAGCGTGCAACGCCTTCTCGTGACCCGGGTGCTCGAGCATCTCGATCGAATGTCGAAGGACGCAGCCGGCGACAGGCTTGTTCAACTCGATCTGATAAACGCGTATACCCGGCTGGGAAACATCCAGGGAAATCCCTACGATCAGAACCTCGGTGATCCGACCGGCGCGCTCGTCAGTCTCGACAAAGCCCTCTCGATTGCGGGATCGCTCACGACTTCAGCAACTTTCGACCGCGAGGCGCTGCACGCGATGGCGGCGGTGCAACAATCCCGCAGCGAAGTCTTGTGGGGCGAAGAAAAGACACCGGAGGCTGTAGCATCGATGCAAGCGGCAACCCGAGCCTTTGAGAGATTGGTCGCAGAGCGCGATGCGACTCCTGCGCTGATCTGCGACGCAGCTTCGGCGGACGGCGCGCTCGGCGACGAGCTCGGTCAGCCCGGCACCCCAAATCTGGGCGATGTTGCCGGAGCCCTTGCTGCGTATCGCAGAAACATCCAGCTCTATGAACGGGCTCTCAGCCTTGGACGCCAATTTTCCCCGCGCGCGGCGGGGACTCTCCATTGTCCCGCTCAAGATCGGCAACATTGAAATTGAGACGGATCCAGCCCAGGCTCTGAAGGATTACGAGCTCGCCGAGGAGCGATTCGATGCCCTTCCGGAATCGAAGCAGAGTGGTCTCTCTTCAGCACGCATGCGCGCCAATCTCCTGCGCAAGAAGGCCATGTCGATGAGGGAACTGGGAGAATATAGCCAGGCAGTTCCGCTCTTTGATCAGGCTCTGACGATACAGAAGCAGATTGCCGCTGCCGACCCTAAAGACACTCGCTCGCTCTTCGACGTCTATGTGGACCTCACACAAGCAGCTGAAAACTACGAGGACTCCGCCGATCCGGCATTCGCAACCGACCCCGGCGACCGCCGACGCAATTTAGCCTTGGCGGCGCCACTTTTGAAACAGGCCGAATCGATTGCGATCCAACTGTTGAAACAGAATCCCTCTAACGATGATTGGAAGGCCTCATTGGCTGACGTTCAAGTGCGCCTGGGCACGATCGAACAGACCCTGAACACTTCCGGCGATTCCGCGGCACTCTCCGCGACTGGCCTTACGGCGCTAAAGGAACTGGCAACAAAGCACCCGGATTCGGTCCTGATACTCGATATGGAAGTAGCCGCTCTTCTGAATGTGAAACCCCAGACGCTGCGCGACCCTACGTCGGCGATCGTTTGCACCGAGCACGAAGCGCTGCTGACAAAGCGAAAGCAACCAAGCGTCCTGCTTTCCGTTGCCCAGGCATATCGTTCCGCCGATCAGATAGAAAAGGCCCGCGCAGCTGCCGAGGAAGGACTGGATCTACTCCCCGTTGTAACTGTGGGAACTCCGATACCACGCACCAGTAAGCTTCTCGAGTTGGAAACGGAACCGAAACACATCTCAAGGTGAACTGAAATCCACGACCGGACCAAGGTCGAATAGAAATACCAGATCACCGAACAACCGCCACCGGGTAACGATGCGCGACAGCGCCCGTCCCATATCTGCCACTCTTTTGAGACTCGCGATTTTTGGAAATATTTCGCGGTCGCCCGATGAAGTCGGCCACCGTTCTCCGATGCGTCGTCGGGCGTGGTATGAAACAGATTGCCTAAGATCACAGGCATTGGACTGACACGTTGCCAGGATCCATCGCGATGGTACCCGCATGTTTTTGATTGGCCCCCGTCGTTTTGTGGAAGGAGACGTCACTTTACCTGGAATGAGAAGTAATCTGAAGCGAGTGCCCGCTGAATTGTCCGACTGGAATCGAGGTCCAATCTGACTCAGTCCATGTGTCCACATCGACTGGATCCTTCAACTTGCAGCATTCAAGTTGTCGTAAAACCGCCAGCCGTCGAAGGTGCCGACAAGATGACGCGAAGCGGACTATACAGCCAAGTGGCTCACGTGCTGTCGTCGGGTGAGCATTCGCGATTTACCACTCGTCTAGGGCGATGATTGGTTGAGCGAAACGTTAGGTTCCTATCGGGACTGCCCCGCTGGACGAGGCTGGATCTAGTCCGATTTTTTAGGGGGCAGTTTCGATAGGATCGTTTGAACTGGGCCTCCGGCGTTTGCGGCGACGCGGTGATCTAGCCATGCATTTTCAATGTCGCCGGCCTTCCGATAGTGGCGATTTTGAGCGCGGAACTGAACCGGCGGAGTTGGGATCGCTCCTTAAGTGAGCGAAGCTGAGCGCTGGAAGGAGTGAGCAAGTGCGGTATACAAGGTGCGAGGGCAGCTTGATGGCGCACGCCGGCCTTGCATGTGGGTGCATGCCATGGGGCGGTAGGATACAACCTCCGTGAGCCATGGATGTCCTATGAACTGTCAACGCTGCGCCTCCGTGGGGTGGCGATGCTCAAGTCTGGGTGGAAGTAAAGTTGAGCGCTGGTAAACCGTTCGATGACCAGCATGGTTGCCGAGCATGCGGGACAACGCGGCAGGGTCGTTGTTTCGGTCCGCTCTGCAGATGCAACTGTGCCGAGCGACTCGCGGCAGCGTTGGAGCGCAGCACGGCGTCTTCGGTTGGCGAAGAGGCCGAAGTGGCGGATGCGGACCAGGCCTTTCGGCAGAACGTGAAGAAGAAATCTGCGCATGAACTCATCTGCAGTAACGGTCATGACTTTCTTCTCGCCGCCATGGGCATAGTCTCGCCATCGGAATGACACGCGATCGTTCTCGAAGGCCACTAGCCGATGGTTGGAGATGGCGACGCGATGGGTGTACCGGGCCAGGTAGTTGAGAACGTGTACGGCGCCGCCGAAGGGCGGCTTGGCGTACACGACCCAGTCCTTCTGACCCAGTTGCCAGATGAAATCGTTCAATGACCCAGGTGAAGCAAGTTGCTGCAGTGAGTTATGAAACTGAAGTCTGTTCTGTTGAAACAGTTCTCTCAGTTCCTTGCAGAACTTGCCGCGGAAGACCTTGCTGAGTGCTTTAACGGGCAGGAAGAATCGATGCGACGAGTCGATCCATCTGGAACCATCGAAGGCAAGACCGCCAGCGGGAACGATGTAGTGTATGTGGGGATGAACTTGGAGGTTCTGTCCCCACCTGTGGAGCACGCCGAGGAACCCGATGTCCGCTCCCAGGTGCTTGGGATTGCGAGCCAGTTCGAGCAGCGAAGCTGAACCCTTGTGGAAGAGCAGATCGTAGAGCGGCCGCTTGTTCTGGAGGACCAGGGCTGAGAGTTCGTGGGGCAAAGTGAAGACGATGTGAAAGTACGGCACAGGTAACAGCTCAGCGGCGCGCGCGGCCAGCCATTTTGCGCGCACGTTGCCCTGGCACTTGGGGTAGTGCCGATTCCTGCAGGAGTTGTATGAGGCGGTCAGATGACCGCAGCGGACGCACTTATCACGATGACCTCCCAGTGCTGTATTACCTCACCGGGCGATGGCATCGAGCACCTTGCGATGCCGCGGCAGCCACGATATCGAGTAGAGCGCGCTGGTCGAAACCCGCCATGCTACCGAATCCCACATGATGGGAGCGTCGCCTGCAGAAAGAAAGTCCTGCAGCGATAGAGGGGCATCCTACTCGCGCACCGGGCACAGCCACTGCCCGCACATCCGGGCGTTGTCGGGCCAATCGTCCGGCCTCGGCAACAGCGTCGGCGAGATCCCATAAAGTATGGCGCGGCCGGACCGGTTATCGCGCCCGGGTGGCAACCCTACTGTCGCCCGCGCAGCGTTGGTGGCCTTGCGGAAAGCGAGCCACAGTATTTCGTCGAAGAGACGATAGCTGAAACGGTTGAGCCACCGTGGAATCGGCCCAGGTGGCAGGAGCGGCGATGGAAAGGCTGAGGTCGGGGTGAGCGGGATCATTCCCGCGCCAACGGCGGGAATACCGAACTTCTCTGCCGCCGAGAATCCGATGTCCGCCACTAAACCGGAAACGATCACTCCATCGGCTCCCGCCGCAGCCTCAAGAATCTGGCGCATCCACGTCTCTGAGTTCTCGCGGGCGAGGTGCGTGAGTATCTTTGCGGTAGCGTTCAGACTGTTCTTGACCGGGACAGTCGATGAAAGAACACTGCTGGATTCGACTACTTCGCGGAAATTGCCCGCCAGCGCCGCGTGCAGGACACCGAGATCACGAGCGCCGCCCAGCGTGCCGCCGTCGGCAAGGAAGATCACTTCGTCACCGGAATCCATCAGCGCGCGACAGAGCGCTGCTATGGGCCGAGTATCTCCCTCGCTGCCGTAAGTCACGGCCACAAGCTTCATGCTTACCTTCCGGCTGATGCCCCAAATCCTAACAAGTTCACCCAACACAACGCGAGGTTGCCATGGGTCTCGATTTCAGATCTGGGAGAGCAAGAGTATCATACATCCGCGTCCATCGAGAGGCCGTTGTTGATTCCTGCATTATCGCCAAGTCGCATTTCCATCCGCCTCTGCTCCGGAAATGTGGTTTCCCCGAATAGGGCAGTTGACACGCCCGAGCTGCAGAATCGGTTTGGGATAGAGAATGAAGAATGGCCATAAGAATTCTGTTATCCGGACCGGCGACAGACTAACGCCTGTGAGCCATAGTGCGGATCCTTCAAAAGGATCAAGCAGCTCAGAATCGTTGAACTGCTCCGTCTTTTGATCCCACTGAAAAGCTTAGCGGCTCAACTCCATCACCTTTGCGATCCGCTCAAACGCCCAATCGAGTTCCTCGCGTGTGACAACCAGCGGCGGCCCGATGCGGATGACGTGATCGTGAGTCTCCTTGCACAGGACTCCTTCGTCCTTCAGGGCTTCGCAATAGGGGCGAGCCTTGCTGCGGAGTTCGATACCTATCCACAGGCCTTTTCCACGAACCTCTTTGATGGCAGCACTGCGGAGCGACTGAAGCCGAGAGAGGAAGTAAGCTCCCAGTTCGGCGGACCGCTCGACCATCTTCTCTTCAATCAGGACACGCAGGGCAGTTCTGGCAATGGCGCATCCGAGCGGGTTTCCTCCGAACGTACTGCCGTGATCGCCGGGCGTGATGACACTCAGAACCTCGCGCGACGCAAGCACTGCTGAAACCGGATAAAAGCCGCCGGCCAGGGCTTTGCCCACAATCAATACATCCGGCGTGATTCCTTCATGCATGTATGCGAACAGTCTGCCGGTGCGCCCCAGGCCGGATTGAATTTCGTCGGTCATGAGAAGCACGCGGTTGCGGCGGCAGATCTCAGCCGCTTCGCGAAGGAATCCAGCCGGCGGGATCAGGATTCCAGCTTCGCCCTGGATCGGTTCCACCAGGAACGCGCAGGTATTCGGGGTGATGGCGTTGCGCACTGCCTCAGCGTCGCCATAGGGGATCACCTTAAATCCGGGCGCGAAGGGTCCGAAACCATCACGGTAATGTTCGTCGGTTGAAAAGCCCACAATCGTAACGGTGCGCCCATGGAAGTTATTGGCACAGACCACGATTTCAGCCTTGTCCTGCGGGATGTTCTTCACCTTGTAGCCCCACTTGCGCGCAACCTTGATGGCGGTTTCGACAGCCTCGGTGCCGGAATTCATCGGCAACACCATGTCGAAACCTGTCAGATCGTGAAGATCTTTACAAAGCAGGGGGAGTTGCGCGTTTCGAAATGCGCGCGAGGTCAGGGTGACTTTCTTGGCCTGCTCTTCGAGGGTTTGAAGAATCTTCGGGTGACAGTGACCTTGATTTACCGCAGAGTATGCGGCCAGGCAATCCAAGTAGCGTTTGCCTTCGACGTCGTAAACCCAAACGCCCTCAGCACGATCAATCACTACGTCGAGAGGACGATAATTGTGCGCTCCGTGTTGGCTTTCAAGCTCGATAAACTCCTGAGCTTGCATCTGCGTCCCTGTTGATTGCGTTTTCATGGTCTCTTTCATTTGGCCTTAACGATGCACGGTGCGCCGCCTTGCGACTGCCCCTTGGTTGAAATGTGCGGTGCGAGAGCATGCACTCACAACTACGCGGCGGTGAAGCAGGCTTTCCGAGATTCGACTGATTGTCTGGTTCTTGGAGAAGCTGCGCTTGAACGTTTGGGCCGCGGTCTTTATTCTTCCGCCGCCAGGACTTCTTCAACCGCCGCCCACGGTCCATCTTGAAGCGCGAGATATTTCAGGTAGAGTACTGCTCCCATGCGATCAGCCGATCCAAGCAAGCTGCGAGCAGCCTTTTTAACTTGCTCATCTGATAGAGTTGCAAGGTCAAACGACTCGTCGATCATGCCGTCGGCATGGGGAATCTTGAGCAATTCAAGAAAACTGACAATCACGGCACGATGCTCGTGGAGGAGGTAATCCTTCAGAAGTTCATCCACGAACTGGTCAGGAAGTGACAGTGTGCCCGCCGTCCAGTTTGCCAGTCTCTCAATTGGAGTTTTACGGACTGTCACCTCCCGGAGGTTTTTCGCTTTTGCGAGAGACGCAAAGAGGAGCTGCTGTCCGGCGCCTTTCGGCTCCGCCCAAAAAAGTTTGCTGGCAGCAATTCGGATATCTTCCGGCATTTGTCGCCAAATACGATTTGCAGAAACTGACATCAGGGGTTCTCTCAATCCGGTGAATCTAAACACTCAGCTTTAATGATAACGGTCGCAGGAGGAACGCACGGAAGGAAGCAAGCCAGGGATGCAGACCCGACCAGCAAGAGCGGCGCAAGAAAGTCTTCCGGCGGCAGTTCAGACATAAGCTCTGGTCCCGGAAGACTCTCGCTTCCTGGCAAATCGCCAAACGACGTTTCCACCCGCCGCGGTTCTGGAAACGTGATTTGGGCTGGAGGCTTCAACCGACGCATCAGATTTGAAGGCTGCTGTCCTTCTTTCTGAGCCGGCTGTCTTGATTCAAGGAATCTCCTAGTCGGTTTCGATCAATCAGCTTTGAGCACATCTGCGAGATTAATTGCGAAGACGCGAGACGCTGGTAACAAGCTTGCAAGTGCGGCCGCCGCAACCAGGATGAGACCCACTATGGCGAAGCTCAGAGAATCCAGCGGACTGATTCCAAACAGGAGGGTCCTCATCAGTTGGGCCACTGCTGCGGCGGCACAGAAGCCGATGACTAAACCGACACCGGTTAGCACCAGGGCGGAGCGAACGAACAGCCAGCGCAGTTCGCTTTTTTGAGCGCCAAGAGCGATACGAATGCCCATTTCTCGCGTGCGCTGCGAGACAGAGTAGGAGATGACCCCGTAGATTCCGATGATGCCGAGGGCCATGGCCATGGCGGCGGCGATTCCGAGCATGGTGAGTGTAAACGAAGTTCGCGCCAGGGACTTCGAGTCAATCTCCTGCATAGTGCGGAGTCCGCTGACGGGCAGCTCGCCATTGATTTGCCAAACGGCCCGCTCCATCTCCAGCGTGAGGCTCTCCGAGCCGGCGCGCTGGCTGCGCGCAACAAACGTCACTCCCCGCACGGCATCGAGGGGCTCGGCGCCGTAGAGATTCGGCGACATCGTCGGACAATAGACGATGGCCGGCGCCGGGGCGTCCACTCCGTTGTGCCGCGCGTCCTCTACCACACCGATCACTTGATGCCACGGCATCGGCTGGAGATAGGTGATCTGCTTGCCAATGGCGGCCTGGGCCGTGCCGAAGAGTTCGCGCGCAAGGTTTTCCGAGAGAATACTGACCGGCCGCTGATCGTAGACGTCGTCCCACGTGAATTCGCGGCCTTGCGTTGGAGAACAACAGCGACATCCAGATTGAAGAGACATCGATCGAGTCACGCAAGTTCTCACGCCTGGGCACTTGGTCGCCGTTCGATCCCACCATCCAGAGCAGCCTCAACATCAATCGCTACTCCTATCCCGGCTACAGTCAACTGCAGGGAATCGGTTCGTCTGCAAATGCCACGCTCAATTCGTTAAACCAGACCGGACAGGTGAACTATCTGCAGACGTTGACGACTGGAACGAATATCAATGTCGGCCTCTCCAGCAGCAAGGCGTCGACCAACAGCTCGTTCTATTTTTTCAAACCTTACTTCAGCACCAGTGTTAACTTGCAATTCACGCAATCGCTGCTGCGCAACGCCGGCCGATTTGCCAACACCGCGCCGATCAGGATCGCTCAGCGCTCGCTGGCGCAATCGAGGGCAAGATTCGAAGCGGAAGTGAACGATACCATCCTGCAGGTGGTAGGCCAATACTGGGCCGCGGTCCAGGCCTGTGGCGTGCTCGATGTGCAGCAGCGGGCGCTCAGTCTTGCGCAATTGAGCTACGAGCGCGACAAGCGCGCGCTCGAGTTGGGCGCCTTGCCGCCGCTCGATATCAGCCGTTCTGAATCCGAGGTGGCGGCACGCAAGGTGCAATCCATCCAGGCCGACTACGCGCTGACGCAGACCGAAGAGGCATTGCGCCTGATTATCGGAACCAACCAGGCCCCGCAATTGAATTCGCTGTGCCTCGAGCTAACCGAGAGCCCCGAGCCCGCCCAACTCGAGAGTGTGGATGCGGATGCCGTTCTTAGTGAGGCGCCAAGTAGTCGTCCGGAGATCGAAGCCGCGAAGGACGCCCTGGAGGGGGATGACACCACGGCTTCTACCAAAGCGCGGGCCTGGGAGGAAATCAGTACAGTCTCACCACCGGTCAGCATGCCAAGGCGCGGTCGGTCCGATGAAGCGCGTCATTTGTCCCATAAGGACCAGGAAGGTGCTACCCCATATCGTCGCGCGGTGTATCCGTCTCGTTGACCACAGGTCATAAACAGCCAGCAAGACGAGAAAGACATACGTCCCAGCTAGGCCGCATAGAATTGATGGAACAGAATCGGGATGTGCCAGCGATTGTACGCCGCGCGCGTAATGCCTGCGGTGGCGATGATGATCAGACGTTTGTGCGCGGCCGCATTTCTGCGCAGCGCAAAGGCGAAACCGGCAAGCACTGCGAAGTCGAATGCGCCTGTGAAGGTGATGGATAGAAGGCCAAGCACCGCCTCCGCGTTCGGATTGCCCTTCACGCGCGTTGCCAAATCTGCGCCCGTCAGCACCACGGATACTACCATCGCGCAAGCCAGCACGAACCCCGCAATGCCAAGAGTGCGATGCCAACGAACCAGCCGCGCGGAGATCAATCCCGTCTGGATCAGTAGCAGGAGCATCCAGGTGCTGAAGATCACAGCATGAACATGGACTACCTTCGATGGCAGCGGAGCTCGAAGGCCGCCCGCCAAATAGTAGGTCGGCGCGAAGCCGATCGCCGCTACTGCCAACAGCAGAATGGTGATGCCAAGGAAGAACTGCCGATCGTACTTGCGCCCTGGTAGGCGCTTCGGCAGGTTGGCTGAAACTTCCACGACAGTGGCCACGTTTTCCTTTCGAAGGCGCGGATTCCAGCCTTACCCATTTCGCGCGCCGGACAGATCAATTTCGAAAGATGAGTGTTGGGAACGGACCGTCAATCATCGATTGCGATGTCTCCACGGTATTTCGGAAGCATGAGCATGTCAACATGGAAGGAGACTTTCATCCGGCGCAAATTGCCGCAAAATGGGCCACGCATTCATTAGCCGTCGACTCACGCTCGCTGACGGTTGCAGTCGAACTCGCCGCCCTGCCCTCAATGCTGTTGTGCTGGGTTCAAGGGGACCTGTTCGCACGCGGGTGGTGTGCCTCCGACATCACCTCGCGCCAGGACATGTTACCCCACCTTGCGGAAGGTCGTTGTTGCAAAATACTATGCATGCGCAATTCGATCCTGGTCCCGCTCCTTGCACTATTGCCTGTCCTTCTCATCGCTCAACCATCTTCCACGGCGCCAGGCACAAATGCTCCGTATCGGCAGGCCTCAAATCCGATCGAGGAGCGTGTCCGGGACTTGCTCGACAGGATGACCACGGAAGAGAAGGCCCGGCAACTCGATATGTACGCCGGAGTCCCCGCCCTGATCGACGAGCACGTTGACAACACCCATGCAGCGCCGGACGCGCAGTTTCAGCCCGAGGCCGCCACAAAACTGTTCGGAAGTCTGGGCGTCGGTAGCATTCACGATCTGTATCCGCGCGCAGAGTTGGCCAATGAGATTCAGCGCTGGGTCATCGAACACTCCCGGCTGGGTATTCCCGCCATCTTCATCGAAGAGGGGCTGCACGGATTCAGCGATGGCACCGTCTTCCCAGCCCCCATCAATCTCGCCGCCACTTGGAACCCGGACCTCGCCAGGCAGACTGGGGCGGCCATCGCCGGTGAAATGCGCGCTGCGGGCGTACACATGGTGCTGGGTCCGGTGCTGGACGTGGCCCGTGAACCGCGCTGGGGCCGAGTAGAAGAAGATTTTGGCGAGGATCCGTATCTCACGGGGCAATTGGGTCTCGCGTACGTGCAAGGAGCCCAGGGCGAATCCCTCTCGTCAGACCATTCCGTGATTGCCGAGCCAAAGCATTTCGTCGCCCACGGATCGCCGGAAAGCGGGCTGAACACCTCGCCGGTGCACATCGGCGAACGCGAGTTGCGCACCATCATGCTGAAGTCGTTCGAGCCTGCCATTCGTGAGGGCCACGCCATGGGAGTGATGGCGGCCTACCATGAAATCGACGGTGTGCCTGTGGCGTCAGACCCTTCGCTGTTTACGGGCGTTCTGCGTAACGAATGGGGTTTTCGCGGATTCGTCCTCTCTGACCTGGGAGCCATTCGCCGGCTATGGGAAGATCACCACGTTGCCGCGAACGCACAACAAGCCATTGTGGAGGCAATAAACGCTGGCGTAGATATGCAGTTCTACGATTTCGATCACGACGTATTCCAGCGCGCCATTGCCACTGGGATCGACGATCGCACACTCTCTCCACAGGCCCTCGATCGGGCCGTGTCGGCCGTTCTGCGGGCCAAATTCGAGTTAGGTCTCTTCGATCACCCGTATACAGATCCCTCTTTGACCCCACGTGTGAAGCGCAGCCGGGAACACTTGCAGCTTTCGCTCGAATCCGCCCGGGAATCCCTGGTCCTGCTGAAAAACGAGGGCCGCCTCTTGCCTTTGCCGAAGGAGGTGAAGAGCCTCGCCATCATTGGCCCGAATGCTGCCATCGCGCGTTACGGAGATTACGAAGATGAAAAGAACGGTCGCAGAATCAGCATCGCGGATGGAATTCGCGCGCGCTCGCCGCAAACGCACATAACGGTCGACGATGGATCCGACATCCATGCGGCCGTCGATCATGCCCGGTCTGCCGAATTCGTCATCATGGCACTGGGCGAGTATCAGGGCATATCCGGCGAGAGCTTCGACCGCCAGAGCCTTGACCTGCCTGGGAATCAGGAAGCTCTCCTCGAGACTGTGGCGGCGACCGGCAAGCCTGTCGTCCTGGTCCTCGAGAACGGCCGGCCCTTAACGATCGATTGGGCCGCCATGCACATCCCGGCGATTCTCGAGGCGTGGTATCCAGGAGAGTTCGGCGGGCAGGCAGTGGCGGAGGTCCTTTTCGGGGACCGCAACCCAAGCGGCAAGCTGACCATCACATTCCCGCGCACGGTAGGGCAGTTGCCGGTTTTCTATAACTTCGATCCATCGAAAACAACTAAGTATGTCGATGGCGACCGGACACCGTTATTCCCTTTTGGGTATGGGCTAAGCTATACCAGCTTCATTTACAATAATCTCTCCATCAAAACACCCGATCCGGGCAGCAAGGCCGATATCGTTGCCACGGTGGCAGTGGGAAACGCCGGCTCGATCGAAGGCGACGAAATCGCCGAACTCTATCTTCACCACGACGTCAGCAGCGTCGAAGTACCCGACAGAGCGCTGGCCGGCTTTGCCCGTGTCCATCTCCAGCCAGGGGAAGAGAAGATCGTTGTCTTCCATATAAGGCAAAGCGAACTCGCCATCTGGAACACCAGGCACGAATGGACCGTAGAAAAAGGACCATACACCATCTTTGTCGGAGGTTCTTCGCTCGCCAACCTCGCGGCTCACTTCACCATGCCCGTAAGCTTCCCTGCCGCTTTACAGAGTCATATCCTCAAGTTCCCCTGAGAGCCGCGCAAGCTCAAGGTGGCCGACCTTACCAGCGCCGCGGGCAACAGATTCGCGAAGGTCCTGGCTCGACAGGTCCATTCCTGACCAGATTCGAGGTTCGGATCCTGGACACGTCCGACATCTCGGGACTATTTGCTTCAAAGGAATCCAAACCGAATTTGTCATTTGATCTGAAGGCTTTTGGCAATCGCCAACGATCGACTAACGCTGTGTAGTGAAAGCAGAAATGATTTAGGCGGAATCTCCCTTTTCAGTTATGATCGTTCATCATCAACAAGGGCCTATTGGACTGGCACTCGCGTTTTCCTGGAGATTTCGCCGATGCAAACAGAGTACGTGGAAGCAGGTGAGGGGAAATCGGTCAAAGGCTATCAGTTCATTGAGAGGCTAGGACAAGGAGGTTTCGGCATTGTCTATCGCGCCACTCAACTATCTGTTGGACGAGAGGTTGCAATCAAGGCAATTCTTCCGGTGCATGCCAACACGCGGGAGTTTATCCAGCGTTTCGAAAATGAAGCGCAATTGGTTGCGCGGTTAGAGCATCCTCACATCGTCCCCCTGTTTGATTATTGGCGTGACCCTGACGGGGCTTACCTCGTCATGCGATATTTGCGCGCCGGCAGCCTGCGGGACCGCATGAAAAAGGGTCCCCTGTCCTACGACGAGATCCTCACCGTTCTTGATCACGTTGCCTCCGCGTTGGACCTCGCGCACCGCAGCGACGTCGTCCACCACGATGTGAAGCCGGAGAACATTCTCCTGGACGGCGATCAGAACGCATATTTATCCGATTTCGGAATTGCCGAAGAATCAACTGCCGTCAAGTTCGGCGGCGTGCGAGGTTCGCCGCCGTACATGGCACCAGAGCAAATTGAGGAAAAAGCGCCTTCGCCCAAAATGGACATCTACTCCCTGGGGATCATGCTGTACGAACTCCTTGGGGGCAAGCATCCCTTCGTCTCGCAAACTACGGCCGAGATGCTCAGAAGTCACCTCTTTAGTGCTCTACCCGCATTGGAAAACGTAACGGCGGCGCTCAACACCGTGATCCTGCAGGCGGTCTCCAAGGATCCAACTGCACGGCAGCCAACGGTAATGCATTTGTTCGAGGATTTTCAAATAGCGATGAAAGGCAGGCGCTCTTCCAGTAGCGACCTCGCAGTCAGGTCTGTCATCGCCAATCCGTACAAAGGGCTGCGAGCGTTTGCGGAAGCCGACGCGGCCGTTTTCTTTGGGAGAGAACTTCTGGTCTGCCGCTTGATTGCCCGTTTTCAGGAGAATCACCCGTTACGGAATTTCCTGGCAGTCGTTGGCCCCAGCGGGAGCGGTAAGTCCAGCGTAGTATCTGCCGGATTAGTGCCGGCCATCCGCAGGGGCGTTATCGCGGATATGGCCGAAAGTACTGACAACGCGGGCGACGAAACCCGGACTATGCTGACTCCGCGGTCAGCCAGCAGCCTGAAAAGCGAGTTCATCGTCCAAACAGTTCCGGGCAGCCATCCTTTGCAAAATCTGGAAGCTGGACTACTGAGTATCGCCAGTCAACCCCTGCACGATCTGGGAAGCCGATTTGAAAGTGATCCGTCGGCGCTGCTTCATGCGCTGCGCGAAATCAGAGGCACCACGCTGCTGGTTATCGATCAGTTCGAAGAAGTCTTCACCCTTACAGAGTCCGAGCGGGAACGTGCTCAATTCCTTGAACTCTTGCGCGTCGCGGTGACGGCTGCCGACAGCCCTTTGCGACTGGTGATCGCTTTACGAGCGGATTTCACCGATCGCCCGCTGCACTACGCCGAATTCGGGGAGTTGATGCGCCAACGCACTGAGTTTGTGCTGCCTCTTTCCGCCGACGAATTGGAGCGCGCTATCGTCGGCCCGGCGCGCCAAGTCGGCCTGGAGGTAGACCCTGAACTGATTGCCACCGTCATTCATGACGTCCAAGACGAATTGGGAGCCCTGCCCCTCTTGCAATACGCGCTGACGGAAGTTTTTGACCGGCGCACCGGGAAGATTCTGTCGCTCACGGCATATCAGGCTAGCGGCGGAGTATTCGGGGCGCTCGCCCGCCGCGCTCAAGAAGTCTATGATGGGCTCAAACTGGAGTGGCACCACACGGCTCACCAGATATTCCTGCGACTGGTTACCTTGGGCGATGGCGTGCGGGATACCCGCCGTCGCGTACGCTTGGCGGAGTTGCTCAAACTTCGAGGCGATGTCCAATCGGTCCTCGACGCGTTCTGCAAGTATCGTCTCATCGCGTTTGATGTGGACCCTGCCACCCGTGAACCGATGGTCGAGCTGGCTCACGAGGCCCTGTTGCGCGCCTGGGAAACGCTGCAGCAGTGGTTGGATGCCAGCAGGTCGGACATTCGCATGCATCGTTGGCTGCTGGCGACCGTGGGCGAATGGGAGAGGTCTGGACGCGATCAGAGTTATCTGTTGAGCGGTACGCGTCTGGCGCTGTACGAGGACTGGCGTGCGACTTCCGGCTTTCAGCTCACCGACGAAGAACTGCGGCTTCTCGACGACAGCACCGCGCAGCATCGCGCTCACCAGGAGGCAGAACTGGAGCGCCAGGCGCGCGAGCAGCGGAAAGCGGTCGAGATGCAATGTCTGGCTCTCACCGCCAATTCTCGCCAGACTGGCCTCCAGAACCTTTCTGATATCGCTCTGGCCTTGTGCGTGACTGCCAACGCAATCCCTTCACCTCCTGACCAGGCAGCCCAGCTTCTTTTCGAAATCGCCCCAATGCCGGGCACGAGAAGAGTCTTTACGGGGCACAAGGATACGGTGTGGCACGCGGCCGTCAACCCCGATCAGAGTCAAGCGCTTTCTTGTTCCGGCGGATTCAGCCCGGCATCCAACTTCTACAAGAAAATGCCGACTTATCTGCCTTTGAACACGCGGTCGGCGCAATTCTCCGACAACACGGTGCGGCTGTGGGACCTCAAAACCGGCGAGCAACTTCGCGTCTTCACTGGTCACTTGAATACGGTCACGTCCGTGGCTTTCAGTCCTGACCAGCAGCACGTATTATCCGCGTCTGCCGATGCCACAATTCGCATTTGGAACAAACAGAGTGGAGATCAGCAGAGGGTGCTGTCGCACGCGGCACAAGTCTTGAGCATATCGGTGCGAGAGGATCTGCTGGCTGCAAGCGAGTACGATTTCGAGACTTCGACCAGCCATATCACCCTGTGGAACTGGCGAACCGGTCAGCGAATCCGCCGATTTGATGGACAGAGCGACGTTATTTACTCGGTCGCCATCAGTCCAGATGGGGCGCATATTTTGTCCGGGTCGGGCCCGAGCGGGCCGTTCTCCAAGCGTTCGTGCGATAACGATCTGGTGCTGTGGGATCTGGAAACCGGAACCATCGTTCGCCGCTTGCGTGGACACACGGATGCGGTCTTTCAGGTCGCTTTCGAGCCGGACGGCCGCGGCGCGATTTCCTCGTCCGCCGATTCAACCCTGATTGTGTGGAATCTGAACGATGGCACCATTCGCAAGATTTTTCGCGGCCACACGACATTTGCCTACACCTTTGCCCTTAGTCCTCGAGGCGATTGCGTGTTTTCGGCCAGCTTTGATCTCTCCGTCATCCTCTGGGATGTTGACCGAGCCCAGGAAATCCGCCGGTTTTATGGGCATGCCGGGCCGGTAACAGCGGTCCAATTCCTGGCTGACGGGCGGCGCGTTCTGACGGGCTCCGTTGATAAGACCCTGCGTCTCTGGGACATTTACAGCGCGGATGAAGTCATGCGCCTGAGAGAGCCCACCGGTCTCGGCCTGTGGTCGGTCGCGTCCGATGGGCGCCGTGTCATTGCTAGCGGAGGTAGCTCAGGGATCTTCGCGCCGCAATCCCCAGTCAATCCGCTGTATCTCTGGGACCTCCAAAGGGGAGAACTACTAGCGCGACTCGGCGAGCAGAAAAATACCATTTATGAGGCCGCGATTCTTCCCGACGGCGAGCGCTTTCTGACGGTATCGGGCGATCTGTTTATTCCGGAGGCGGAAAACTGCATGATCCTGCGCGAGGTGGCGACGGGCAAAGAATTGCACCGCTACCAGTCACCGGGGTCTGCGTTATCCGGCCTGGCGCTTCTTCCTGACGGCAAGCGCGCCGCCACCATTGTCTTCGGCGATGAGGTGGTGATTTGGAATATCGAAACAGGAGAGATCGAGCGGCGTTTCGCCGGCACTGTGCCCGGATTCAAAGCGGTTACGGCATCCGCTGATGGACGCTTGCTCCTGGCGGGCTCTGCACTTGGCTCCGTAACCATCTGGAATCTCGACACTGGTGAAATCGTGCGCCAGCTTCAGGGACATACGCTGCATGTGTCCGACCTCGCAATCACCTCTGATAACCGCATGGCAGTCAGCACCAGTAACGATACGACGGCGGTTGTTTGGGACATTGAGAGGAGCCGGCAAGTTCTGCGCTTTCAGCAGCACTCCACAGCTATAGAGGCAGTAGCACTCCATCCCCTGCGCGATTGGGTGCTGACCGGCGACGACAAAGGGAACCTCCTGCTGTGGGAATTGAAGACCGGCAAGGTACTTAGGCGATTTGTTGGGCATACGGGCGCGATCTGGAATATCGCCTTCATTGACAACGGCGACTTCGTTCTCACGACGGGCGGAGACGGCAATCTGATCAAATGGAAGATTGCGCCACAATCGGTCGAAGAGATGGTCGCATGGACCCTAGTGAACCGCTATGTCCGCGACTTTACTTGCGACGAGCGCAATTTATATCGAGTCGAGCCTCTTTGTCCTGGGGAAGACTCGACAGCAGAAACAACTGACCATCGTTGAACCACACCCTCACGAAAAGGAGACATCCGGATGGTACATCGCAAGACCCGGCTGGAAATTGCGAAAGAAGAGAAGATCAGGGAATGGTCAAGAATTCCCGACGACGCCTTTCAGAAGCACGGATTGACCCGCGATAAGGCCGTCGCTCTCGAATTGCAGGCTCGATTCAAACTCGTATGGGCATGGGACCGCGAGTATGATGCCAGCCGGAAGCAGTACGATCCGGCATATTCAGAATTTCCGCTGGTCGTCGGGTATGCGGAGACGCCCAGCGAGGTCGAGTGGCTACTTAAGCTTTCGAGGATGTTCACTCCTCCCCTTCCCGTCTCTTGCCGGTCCGGCGGACATAGCACCGCGGGTTATTCCGTCTTGTCTCGCGGGATTGTCGTGGATATGAGCCTGTTCGACCAGATTCTGATCGATCCTGTCAAGAAGTCGGCAACGGTTGGCCCGGGTGTTAATTTCGGCAAGTTCAATGCGGCACTCGACGTGTTCAGCCTGCACACGCCCGGCGGCGATTGCGAGGACGTCTGTGTTGGCGGATACATGCAGGGGGGCGGATATGGACTCACCTCGCGCGAATTCGGCATAAACTGCGACAATGTCACGCGGCTCACCATGTTGACTTACGATTCCAAGGGAGCTCACGTCACCGTGGCCAGCCCTACTCGAAATCCACGCCTGTTCTGGGCGGTACGCGGCGGCACCGGCAATAACTTCGGTGTGTTAATGGACATAACATACCGCCTTTATCCGCTCGGGATGCTGTGGGGATTCGGGATCAAATGGACGAACCTGAACGACGCACCCGCGGCTCTGGTGGCCATGCAGAACGGCTTTATGAAGATGGGAGCCTCGCCGAAGTTAGGTTACATGGCCGTGATCATGGTCCAGGAAAATGACACCCGGCCCAGTCTGGGTATGTACGGCGTCTTTAACGGAACCCGCGCGCAGGGACTCGCCGCTCTCAAGCCCCTGCTATCGTCGGGGGGCGCCCAGCTTGTAACCGATCGCGTCGATTCCTACCGCAATCTGAATGCGACGTTGTTTCCGAATCCCAATGTGCCGCCCGAGGTCAAATCCTTCCCGCCGGAAGTCAAGCAATCCGCGTACATTCCCAAGCCGATAGATGCACAGGGATGGGCTGAAGTCGTGAAATACTTTGATACCCGGCTGAATGATATAGCCGCAGTAATTCTGGAGCCGTACGGGGGTGCTATCAACAGTTACTCCAAAGGCAATGCTTTTATCCATCGCGATGTCTACATGGACTTCTATGTGGACTCGTTCTTTCTAAAGGAAAACCAGAGAGCCAAAGCCAACGCCTGGCTCGACGGTTACATGAAGATCATCGCGCCGTACTCCAACGGGCACCAGTATCAAAACTATCCCCGCAGAGATACGCCGGACTATCCCAACGCGTTCTGGGGGGATGCCTATCCCGCGCTGCAATTGGTGAAAGCCGAGTATGACCCGCTGAACGTGTTCAAGTTTCCGATGGGAATCAATCCGCCCGACACCGCTCAGAGCCGCCGTTTACTTGCTCGCACGCAGGTGGCGCGCTTGCCGCAAAAAGCAGTCGCGTTCGAGCCTCACTACGAAGAATTCAAGAAGCGAAAAGGAACGGCAAGAGGTTAAGGCTGAGCTTAGTCGGGAGGGCTAGCATGTTTCGAAGCGGACTGCGCCGATTAGTCCAACTCAGTTCCGTGCTTAGTTTATGGGCTGCTCTTGTTCTCTGCGAACCGCAGAAGGGGATTTCGGAGACCGTGCAGTCATTGGTGAACGTCTGTAAGGCTCCGACTGGGCTGAACGATCCTAGTTTCGCACATAGCCAGCCCTATCTCTTCGCGTGGAAACTGTTTCTAGCGATTAACTGCCCAGCACGGGGAGGCAAGGGCGCGCCGCGCATTTGGGAAACGTGGAAGCCCGTTGATGGCGTCTATCTGCCTGGCGGGCGCGCGCCGGACCCGTGGGGAGCGCCTTTACCGCCCCGCACCCTCCTCGACCGCCCGGAGATCGACAGCTATACGCTGTTGGACAAGAAAGGGCGGCCAGTGCTGTCTGAAATAAGGATGAATAAGGCCACGTTTGATTACATCGTTCCGAGGAAGCTTTACAGCAGGGCAGGACAACTCGCATTTTTTACTAGCTCAAGCGCGGCCCTTAATTTTCCCGCGGGCGCCATGGAGATCAAGGCCGCCTGGTTGATCCTCGACCCGAATGATCCCCGGAACTCGACGTACTACAAGACACGCGCCACGTACGTCGACCCGCAGACAAGGGAAGTTCACTCCGTCGTGGCCGGCCTGGCAAGCCTGCACATCACCAGCAAAGTGCTTCCTCATTGGTTGTGGACCACGTTCGAGCACGTCGATAATCAGCAGACAACGACGGCGCCGGAACTGGTTCCCATTCCACCGGATGTTCGCGCGGTCAATGACGCGGTGCACGCGGCGCTGCCTAAGTCGGGCTGGAGGTTTTATAACATGCGGGGCGTGCAGTTCAACTACACGGACCGCAATCTCAACCCCACCATTCTCGCCAACACCCTGCTGGAAACCAGATTTCAACGATCATCCTCCTGCATTACCTGCCACAATCTGGCGACGCGCGGTGCTCCGGACCAGGGACTGCTTGGTCTCTGGAATAACACGCCCAATGGCATTCAGGGACACGTCGGGAAAGTGGGCGACAAGTCAAATGTCTACGTCGACGCAAGTAATCCTCCGCATCCCGTTTGTTACGACGACAGCAGTCTTGTTTTTACTGACTGCAAGCCATCGAATCCCACCACTGTTTACAAGACGATGGATTTTGTCTGGTCGCTGAGAGAAGCCCAGTAAGGAGAGGAGAAGAGAGCTCGTGTCCTATCTAATGCGCCCGCGCGCCCATTTCAAGGGAAGATTCACCGTCAACCCTCCAACTGCCAATAACGACAAAGTTTCGCTGACAATTGACGAGCCGAATGTGCAGCCTTATAACCCGCAGTCCTTGCCAGATGAAGAATTCCGGGTCTGGATGATGCAGACGAAAATCGTGTCGGCCGGAGGGAAGGACACGGTGTGGCTCAACGGCTATTACAACTACTTCGGCGACCATGGCATGAGGTTTTCGGCTACTGACCCATCCGGAAAAGAGATTCCTTCGGTGATGACGAGCAGCACTCTCTTGGACGGAACCGTATGCACGCCGGACCAGGACCCGTTTCTTACCGGTCGAGTTCAACTGCTGGGGCACCCCTTCTTTGACCAGCCCGGCCAGGCGAAGATGGTCGATCTCGATCCTATAGGGATCTACGGAACCCAGGTGTTCAGTGGTCTGTTCCAAGTGGTCATCGATACTGCGGATGGCTCGCTTGCGATGTTGAGCGCAACAAATCCGACGCGGGCGTATATTTATGATCTCTATACGGACCGGAACATCGCGGTTCCACCGGGACCGTCGATGCTGGCGGCTATCTGGCAGATGGCGTTGCCCCTCGAGGGGCTGACGTTCAACTTCGGCGGAAAACAATCGCCCACGTTATCCGCCCTGGAGGCCGCGGCGCGCGCGGGCAAGGGTCTCGTGGTCGAGTATGTGACTTATTACTCGACGGACGCATTCACGGAGGAGCAGCTGGGCCAGATGTACAAGGATTCGGGTTACAAACAGCCCTTCACCAACGCGTCCAATGGATTGATCGTCGGGAGCATCGGCGCCTGGTCCAATGACGACCCATTATCGAGCGGACCCAGCGGCCGCTTATTTTACGGAACCTATCCCTTGCAGCGGCCCGGGACGGAGATTCCGGTTCCCTTCATTCTCACCTATCGAGAGAAAGCCGCGATCCCCGCGGGCGCTACCGGCAACATACCGCCTTACTTCCTTGGCCCGGTTGCTGCCTGGGTCGACATGACGAACCACAATGTCGTGCTTGATTTCAGCAGCACGATTCCTGAAGTAAGTGGAGTCAGCTCACCCCCTTCTCCGAATGATTTGAAGAAAATGGACTTCGGCGACCTGACTCTGTCAATTCGAAGCGGGGGCCAGGAGCAAACGGTAGGGACGATCACCTATGACCGTTATAACCGGGCTGCCTACGAATTCTCGGGTGGCATCATCGAAGTTCCTTTTTCGAGTAACCTCGCAGGTCCGCTCAGCGATGCGAATGGGATTCTCCGCTTGTATCGGACGATAGGCGGTGTTCAGACCCCGCTCTCCGACGAGATTGCCTGGGCGGCGGTGTCGACCGAGGATCGCTGCCTCTACCTGCATGTGAATGACACTGTGAACTACCGCATTCGGCCGCTGTGGAAGGGCCGTCCGATTCCTAACCAGCCTATTGCCCTCACGATCACGCAGTGGAAGTTCACAACCGACAATACCGACCCGAAAGGGATGGTGAACAAACGCCTGGTACAGATTGCTGATGGGGCATACGTCCTGCACCAGCCGGCCAATCAGACCTACACCACAGACGCAGATGGATACATCAGCCTTTCGACCAAGGGACTTCAGCCGGGCGCTGCGATGATTCGATATCAATCGCCGGGCGATGATTTCGATGTAAACCAGGGCGGACTCAAGAACGGACTACCGGCCGCCGCTCCAAAGAACTTTTACTTCGGATTGGTTTCTTACAATATCTTCCGCGTTCTGCCTGCCGACGATTTCAGTAACATTCCCGATGAACAGGTTACCTGGGATTTCGTTTACACAAACGTGATTCGCTACTTTTATCTGATCTATCCCGCGATGTTCGTGCGCCTGGCTTTCCAGAATGAAGAAATCGCGCGGCAGAACGCTTCAAACATCAAGCAGCTCATCGACAAAAGCACCTGGAACAGCACGTCGTACATGCCGGTATCGCGCGACCTGTCGGACGGCAAACGAGATCTGCTCGCGCGCTGGTGCACACTCAACGAGTAAATGAGCGCAGATTGTGAAATCCCGAAACGTCTGAGGCGATGGCCGTGGACGGATCTATATTCGCCGATTTCTGGCGGGCCTGAAAGATCGCGCTATTTGGTTAGATGCTGGAGCCGCCGTGAAGGCCAAGACCGAGATGAGACCGCGGCCGCGGCAAACAGTGAAGCTCGATGCCGGTAAGTGCGCACCGCGCCTGTGCCGCGTGACAACCTAAAGGCACTGCAAGCGAGACAAATGAATTGGGCGAGCCAAGGAGTGCAAAGGTGGAATACACCGATTCAGCTTTACTGTTCGTAATATGCATGCCCATTAGGGCAATGTGAGGTTGAGTTTTTGCAAAGCGACCTTTCGTTCAAGTGACAAATTGAGTCGCGATCCAATGGACCTTGCCGTCTCAGGATGTTTGCCGAAACGTTACTGAAGGGTGGGCCACGATACGCTCAGGAATCGAGTAATCATTCCGCAAAGTGCTGAGTCCGCGAGGAAGTGGGACATGTGTAAACGGGCTTTCTGGGCCGTGGCTATAGTCGGCTGTCTGGCGCTGTGCGTCTGGCTGGCATCGGCGTCATTGGAGCGAAGCGCACGTCGCGCCGCGACTGAGAATGGCTTGATAAGAGATTTTCATCAGGTGACTGCAGAAGAACTAGACAGAGATGTCCGAAACAAAGTATCGGTAGGGACAACACTCGCCGCGGCTGAAGAGTATCCGAAGTCAGAAGGGATGCAATTCAGCTATGATCCCTCCTCACAGTCAATTCAAGCACGAGCGCCGTATTTAAAAGGAAGCAACTTTTTGGTGGTCGAAACACTCGGGTTCAAATTTCAATTCGACAACTTATCAAAGCTCAAGTCAATCAAGTCGAGTGTGCATCGTACGGGACCATGACGGTCGTTCCGGGTGTATCACCGCCATTCCGGACATTACCTCGGGGTAATGTTCACCTAGCCACGATCCCTCCCGACCCAGTTAAATCCATCAGCAGGGACCTCCAGATCATCCACAATTAACGCTATCTAATCAGCGCGACACTTGGCTTCTTCCGCCAGTATGCTGATTGCCCAAATACAATCGTCTGGGTAAGTGACCGCGCGATTGAATTGTAGAGAAGCCACCGTGAGTGACGCCAAAACCATTATTTGTTTGCGGAGCGCGCATCTTCGACGGCGAATCCGACCGGCTCATCGAAGGTCACGATGTTGTAATCGCGGGCGCAACCATCCAGGACGTAATTCCCATCTCTGATGCCGTATCCCCGGATGCAGAAGTCATCAATTGCGGTGGTCGGGTGCTGATGCCAGGCCTGATTGATGCTCATATCCACGTCTATCTGGCCGGGTTGAACCTTACGCGCCTGCTCAGACGCCCATGTCGTATCTTGCGCACCATGCCGCGACGTTCCTGCATGCGTGCCTCGATCGCGGATTCACGACCGTCCGGGATGTGGGTGGCGCTGATGTCGGTCTTGCGCAGGCGATACGAGATGGTTTGCTCCAGGTGGTGCCACGATTGTTTTACGGCGGTCGCGTCATCAGCCAAACCGGCGGTCACGGAGACTTCAGGCCCGGGGATTATCGGCTCGACGACGTCACATGCTGCGGTTGCGGTCACGCCGATCCCATGGCCGTGCTGGCCGGCGGGGCAGACGCGGTGCGGCGCGCCGTGCGTGAGGAACTGCGGCGGGGCGCGTCACACATCAAGATAATGGCATCGGGCGGGATCGCTTCGCCGACCGATCCGCTGGAGCGCTCTCAATATTCCGACGAAGAAATTCGAGCGGAGGTCGACGAAGCCACGCGAGCCGGGTCGTATATGGCGGCTCATTGTCATCCCGCCCAGGCAGTCCGCAGGGCGGCGGAGCTCGGCGTGCGCTCTATCGAGCATGCCACTCTGGTCGATCGAGAAGCGGCGGAGATTGTGGCCACCCGCGGATCGTTTGCGGTCCCAACCATGGCCACCATTTTCGCGCTTGCCGAAGAGGGCGAGCAGCTTGGCTTGCCGCCGGTAAGCCTTGAGAAGCTGCGCCGCGTTTCCGAAAAGGCGCTTGAAAGTCTGCACATTCTCAAGACGGCTGGCGTGAAGATGGGTTTCGGCACTGACCTGCTTGGGCCGCAGCATGTCCGCCAGTGCACCGAGTTCACTCTCCGCGCCCAGGCGCTGCCCGCGATCGAAATTCTGCGTTCTGCCTGCGCTCTCAACGCGGAGCTGATGTGTCACGCTGGTAAACTCGGATGCGTGCGCAAGGGAGCGGCAGCAGATCTGCTCCTTGTGAACGGAAACCCACTCGATGACATCTCGATTCTTGCGCGCAACGGGGACGGCTTGGCCGTCATTCTGAAAGCGGGAGAGTTTCACAAGCGCGCCGTATAATTACTTTTCGCCAAAAGCTCACGCCGTACTGCCGCCCAAAAATTAGCGACGTTTCGTTTCGCTTCGTTGATATGATTCCATCGTTGTTCAGGAGAGTTTCATGCGGTCGATCGCGTCGGTCAGACTCCTCGTCCCTGCTGCCCTTGTTCTCGGTGTCTTCACTGCTCTCTCTGTCTTCATTGGCTCTGTGCCGGCCCATCCAGATCCTTCCACGGTCCGCGCCGCCAGGGGCGCGTGCCCCGGCGATAACAGCGGCCTAAAGCTACCGCGCGGCTTCTGCGCTACGATCTTCGCCGATGGCATCGGCCACGCCAGGCATCTTGTCGTCGCCCCCAACAACATCGTCTACGTCAACACCTGGTCTGGTGACTACTATCCCGCCGGCGAAGTCGTCCATGAAGGAGGCTTCCTTGTCGCCCTTCAGGACAAGTCCGGCAGCGGCAAGGCTGACGTAATCGAGCGCTTCGGCGGAACGGTGCAGGATGGCTCACACGGCGGCACAGGCATCGCCTTCTACCAGGGCTCCCTCTACGCCGAGGTCAATGACCGCATCATCCGCTATAAGTTGCCGGTCAACCGGCTCGTCCCAATTGATCCGCCAGTCACCGTTGTCTCGGGCCTGCCTCTTGGCGGCGACCACCCCATGCACCCCTTCTATATCAGCGACGATGGCATGCTCTATGTTGACGTTGCCACGGCCACCAATGCCTGCCAGCTGAAGAACCGCACTTTGCATTCCCCCGGCGTCGATCCGTGCAAAGAGCTCGAAGCTCGTGGCGGCATCTGGCGCTATGACGCGAAGAAGGCCAATCAAACTTTCTCACCTTCGGAGCGCTACGCCACCGGCATCCGAAACGCTGAAGGCTTCGGCGTCGATAAGGCAGAAAACCGCGTCTACATCACGCAGCATGGGCGCGACCAGCTCCATGCCAATTGGCCGGAGATCTACAAACCCGAAGAGGAAGCCACCTTGCCCTCGGAAGAAGTGATGCTCCTCAAGAACGGCGGTGACTATGGCTGGCCCGAATGCTACTACGATCCTGGTCTCAAGAGTCTGGTTCTTGCCCCCGAATACGGCGGCGACGGCAAAAAGCCCGGAGTCTGCTCCACCAAAACCGGCCCGGCCGTAGCTTTCCCCGCGCACTGGGGACCCAACGGAATGGTCTTCTATGACCAGAAGCAGTTTCCCGCCGCCTACCGCAACGGCCTTTTCATCGCCTTCCATGGTTCCTGGGACCGCGCTCCCTACGCCCAGGGCGGTTATAACGTCGTCTTCCAGGCCCTCACTCGCAGCGGTGGCGCCGGACGCTGCGAGATCTTCGCCGACGGCTTTGCCGGCGGTGTCATTTCTCCGGAAGGCGCCATCCACCGCCCAGCCGGCGTGGCTGTTGGATCAGACGGAGCGCTGTACGTCGCCGACGACATGAAAGGCCGCATCTACCGCATCACCTATGTCGGTGGAGTGGCTGAGCAATCTCGGCAGCCTGAGTTCACTCCCTGTCCCAGCCTCACTGCTCCGGCAGGCGAGGTCGCACGCGACGCCGCCACCCCGCCTGAGGGAACCAATCCCGATGCCGGCGACGCCGCTCTCCCCGTGCCTGACGGAGCCACACACGAGATGGTCGCGCTCGGCGATCGTATCTATCACGGCCAGGTCGGCGGAGCCCCTTGTGCCGCTTGCCACGGCGCCACCGGCGGCGGAACACCACTTGGCTCGGACTTGACGAAAAAGGAATGGCTCTGGAGCGACGGTAGTTGGATGGGACTTGCCAAGACTATCGCCGACGGCATTCCCGTTCCCAAGCATTACCGTAGCCCCATGCCGGCCATGGGCGGCGCACAGCTCACCAGCGAACAGGTCGACGCCGTAGCAGCGTACGTTTGGGCTCTAAGCCACCGTTGATCCAGTCGATCCATCGCTCCCTCTAACTCGGGAGCGCCTTTGTAGCGAGGTTGTTCGTCGGCACCGAACAATCCGCAACCATCCCCATGGTGGTGACCGTCGCCTGCCGACTGATCCGTTCGAGTATTTGCGCCGTCCCGGAGTGACCTGGCGCCTACTTTCGTGAGCCCGGGAGCCGGCTTGAGCATGGGATGCCCGAGGCCTTTGCGGGTGGGTGGAATGGGAAGTGGTTCGTCCTCTTCTCTCGGGTAGGCCCAGGTGCCTTTTGGCATTCCGCGCCTGAAACCCGGTGGCTACCCGAATGCTACCGCGATTACTAACATTGGTCTAACTGCTTTGAATTAAAGTTCGTTGACCGAAATTTCACCCACCTCCATAACTTTCTCCGCTATCTACCCCCGCTAGTGAGAGCTGTAACTCCCGAGGAGAAACCCAAATGACCTAGTGATCGGCGGAACGATTTGCCGATTTCCGACACGGCCTATCCTGATGTTGGAATGAGCCAGATCAGAGCTACTTCCGGCTTGCCCACAAACCGACCCCCAAAGAAGGTAAGGCTGCGCTACGATGGTTCGTATGCCCTCCGCGTCGCTTCGAGTTGAATTGCCGCCGCCGATACGCGAGAGACTGGTTGCTGATGACGACGGAGCACTCTCGTTAGAGGTCCTAAATTCCGCAGCAGATGACGTGATGGCGATGCAACTGGGCGTAAATCCTCAAGCTTGTACACCGTTGTAGGGTCCTGTTCCCACTGCCTGCGGCCGCACCAATTGCGCTGGAAAGCGAACGGCGGATTCGCATATCCGCTTGGCTACGGCGACGGAAGCGGCTTGTTTTTTGGAGGACTTCCTCAATTTGACTGGAGCGTCACTGTCCGCTTCGACTTCGAGCAGCGTCTCTGGCATACGCTCGACGAATCTCCAACCAAGCGGCATCTCTCTGTCCGACTCGCGATTCCCGCGCGGACGGCGCGGCATCGCCAGGCAGCCGTCCACGCAGTGTGGTCCTCAGGAACGCTCGATTTGCGTCAAAAGCGCACCGTGCTGTACGGATTTCGCAGGACGGAAAAGGGATGGAACTTAACGGCACGTCTTCATCGCGGCGAGGGTCAAGTGCCATATCGAGATGAGGCCATTCGACCTATTCCTCGATACTCTGGGCGATTGACCGCTTATTCGGAACTTTGCCAGTTTTTCGCTGGGGAGAGCCCTGACAGCTCGATGTGGACTCGCCGGCAGCAATGAAGTATGAGGGTGGCAGCAAAGCAGTAGAACGGGTGGCAGCAAAAGCACTATATCCAGCACTTGATGCCGCTCTTGCCCTGACGAAGCAAATCCGTCCCGAAGCCAGAAAGGCTGCGAGCCATCTTCATAGGCCGTTAAGGAAGAACAACAGAACAACAAAATCTGCTGTACTGGAACTGCGCTCGCCGACGGCCGCTTCATTTCGCTTTCTGGCGGCTTCGGCCGGAGAGAAGTTCCGATCTTCCTATAACGGTTTGACGGTTCTCCGGCTTGGGCGGGTCCGAGATGCCCTCGAAGGCCGGGTTCGATTTCCACGTGCACAGGCCACATATCTTGGAATCCCGCAACTGGTTGACCCCTTCATTCCACGCGGCCAGCATCCGCTTGCCCGTGTCGTTGAATCCAGCCAGGCCATTCATCATCTCGCGAACCGCCGGTGCGGTGTCTGAGACGGAATCGCAGATACGTTCTAGAATCTCTGTCTGCTCTCTGTCCGCGATGCCGAAATTGGCGGTGATGAACCGAGACAGAGTTTTTCCTGGTAGCCACGTCTTCTTCCCCATGAAGCCGACGCCGGGCGGATTATGCTGATATCCAGCGTACACCGAGGTGGTGAAGAAATCGTAAGTGGGCGCGAGGCTGGCATCATTACGGGACGTGTACACCAGAGCGATGTTCTTTGAGTGACAATCGGCATTCCCCAGAGCGTAGGTTAGCAGCAGCATGGCTGTGAGCTTCTGGAATGTTTGGTAGTGGTCTCGTCCCGGCACATGCGCCCGAACAGCCTTTGCGAGTCTCTCCCATGTCGTATCGTATTTCTGTGCGGGCCGCAATCCAAGCAGCGCACAAAAGTCCTCGAGAGCACGGAACGGTTTCCCGCCTTCGTCCACATCGAAGCGATGCACCACGAGGACGTTTCCGTCCTCGGATAATTCCGTGGTGGCCGTGGGCAGCACGCGTGAGGCAACCTGCATACACAGGTGCTCGTTAGTAGTTGCAAACGGGAGCCTCAAGGATGAGCCCTTGATTATGTGCCGGTGGGTCAGGAGGGTCGCCTTGGGATGCCGCCCCATTCCAGGGTGTTTCTTCTTCTCCACATCGAGGAACTTCGGCAGAATGCCGGAAACGCCGCTCCGTGCGTGCTCCCGCACCAGTTGCGAGAACGCCTCTTCGGAGTTGTCCCCTTTGAGGAGTTCGGCGACTTCCACCGGCTTAGCCGATTCATCCAGCACCGCCCCCGGAGGAACAACTTTCAGCCTACCAACCATATTGCGGCCAACGACGGAAAGCAGAGCGACGGGGTTGGCGCCAATGTGCGGTCCGAACTCCTCCTGCAAGACTTGCAGCAGGTAGCCTTCTGGCAGGTTCATCCGGAATATCGGATGAATCTCATCGTCCCAAGTGTAGGATTCGGTGCGAACCGGCATTGTGAGCGAAACGAGATTCTCGGGCGCAGTATCGGGAACGTAAACCATCACGCTCCGGAAATCGCCGACCTGTTCGAGAACTCCGACGTGCTTGTCAAGGACGTGGACATTCAACTTCATACCCCGCCCCGCTCACGGCGCAACTCGTCGAGAGTCCCTGCCGTACCCGATTCGGCGAAACTCATCTCCATGCCGAGCACGGCTAGCACAGCCAAGAGTTTGCGGGAACCGAACTCGCTCAACTGGCCGCGCTCGAATCGCACGAGAGTTTCCCGGGTGAGACCGGTGCGGCGGGCGACCTCACTCTGGCTCATCTTGAGAGCCTTGCGCCTGGTCGCCACCGCTGCCCCGAGTTCCATCAGGGTCTGCATTAGTGATATATATATCACAAAAAAGCTAAACTGAGCAATAATGTGATATAAGATTCACTATTACGATCGTCATGCGTCGGCTAACGAAAGTCGGGCTGCCATGAGGTTCTAGTGGGATCTCCGCGAACTGCCTCACCCGCCGATGAGACTGGTTTGCCAATTGCATCCGAAATCGAACGCTCGTTATCGAACCCGGTCTTCGAGTTTGTGCGGTTGATCGCGCTCACGAGTTCCAGGAGACGGTCGAAGGTGCGCTCGGTCTCCGCAAGAAGCTCCGTCGTGTCTTCAGCCGGCTGTTCGCCCTCCTGCACACGAGCTGAACGAATCAGTCGCTTTTTCATTTCTTCGATTCTGTTCTGGCAATCGCTACGCTCTGCCAGTGCTTCCGCTAGTTTCACAGGTGCCTCGTTGCCGGCTGCTGCGATAAAGATTGGTCGATTCGCCAGCTTTCGGGCTGGCTACACAGCCGCCTCCAGCTGCGCAGCCAATCCGGTCATTGGTTCAGTCCTTGTAGGGATCGAACTCGTTCGCCCCAGCCATTGCCACTGCAACCGGGGTGAGACGGTGCAGGATGCGCACCGTGTCGCCGACAGCCTCAAGCACCTCATCCAGGCGCTTGTAGCAGTCGGGCGACTCGTCCAGTCCAGCACCGCGCAATTCGATCCCGGCACGATCCACCCAGGCGCGCATCATCTCCGGTGTGACTTTACCGGCACGCTTGACCTCTCCCGTTTTGCGGTCAACAACGCCCGTCGCCTCGCGGCGGCCCAATGCACGGCCCGCGCCGTGGACGGTGGAATAGAGCGAGTAACGGGCATGCTCGTTTTCGACTCCTTCGAGGATGACCGACTGCTCACCCATCGTGCCGCCGACAAATCCGCGCTGTCCTGGAAAGGCGGGTGTCGCACCCTTGCGTACAACCCAGAACTGCTCGCCATTGTGCTCTTCGCGCCAGGCGTAGTTATGATGGTTGTGCACCTCCTCGATAATTGGCGCTCCCAGGATCCGGGCCACACGTGCGCAGACCCAGTCGCGGCCTGCGTAGGCATACTCGCCGGCGAGACGCATAGCCTCGATATACTCGGCTCCAAGATCGCTATCGATCGAGAGAACACAAGGCTCCACGTCCATCCCGTCCGAAGCGCCGGCGGCCTTCAAGAAGTGCGTAGCGGTCTTGTGACCCATCCCACGGGAGCCGAAGTGCACACCAATCCACACGCGATCTTCTTCGTCCGTAAACAAATCCACATAGTGATTGCCACTGCCCACTGTTCCGAGCTGGTTACGCGCCATCTCCTTGAGTGGTGCCACGGCCTTCAGCTTCCAGGCAACATCATCAAACAGAGCGTGGTCTACCTTCTCGTTGTTCCTGCGGCCAACGCCGAAGCTGATGGTCGACCATAAGTCATCCATGATCCTGGCAATGCGCGCACGCAGCTCGGACCCAGGCATATCAACACGTACAGCCTTGTTTCCGCAGCCGATGTCATAGCCGACGCCGGTAGGGCTGATCGCATTCCTATATGCGACCACGCCACCGATCGGCACGCCGTAGCCGACGTGGTTGTCGGGCATCAACGCGACCTTATCAGCTGTGCGTGCGCAGACGCGAATCTGGTTGAGCGTGCGATCATCCGCATCACCGAACACAGGAATCTGGTTATCGAAAATCTGCATGCGTATCACGGGAGTGACCCTCACTTGCTTGTGTCATGGTTAGAGACAAATCGCGACAATGGTTTTCAAGATCAACGAAAAAGCCCCTGACCGTCAGGCCAGGGGCTCGAAAGTCTGCTTTGGAAAAAGCGCTACGCGCTTGTCCAATCGAGTCCTGGCACAGACACAACTTCACGTTGCGAATACGACCGGAGGCCTTTCGCGCCGTGATGTATCGTCGATGGGGCTCGATTCAGCATGATTGTCATCATGCCTTACTTTTCAGAAAGAAGCAACACCAATCGAAGATGAATACTCTGGTTACTTCAGGTGATAACCAGAAAGTTAGTTGCACTTCATGTACAACTGGGGTATTCTCGATTTCGTGAAGAACCTATTCAAGTCGTATCTGTCCGAATCACTCAGCGACTTGCTGGGCATGGAGGGGTGCGGCTGATCTAGGCAAAGTTCTTTTGAACCGCAAAAGCCCCTCGAAAATCGAGGGGCTTTTGCTTTTTGGGCTTCTCGCGGAATAGGCAGACGCGGCAGCCTCAAGAGCTGTGACATTTTCAGGGTTCGAGTCCCTGGAAGCCCACCATTTCGTCGACAGGTTTGTGCCTATAAACCTGATCAATCGACGTGTATCCAGGTTGCGGGGAGTTAGTAAGTCGTGGGGATGTGGTGAAAATGGGAGACACACTGGTCTTAGAAACCAGCGCCTTCAAGCATGAGAGTTCAAATCTCTCCATCCCCACCAGGAGATTTATGGAGACGTGGCCGAGTGGCCTAAGGCACCGCACTGCTAACGCGGAGTGCCCTTGAAGGGCACCATCCGTTCGAATCGGATCGTCTCCGTCAGATCGTTTGTATCGGTAGGATGAGCGGAATGGCATCGCACCTCGTTGGAGGCGAGGCTCACGTCGCGAGGCGTGTGCAGGTTCAAGTCCTGCTCCTACCGCCACGAACCGGGGCCCCCGGCGACAGGTCTTCGTCGCTGGGGTGGAGGTGGCGTTGGGCACTTGGAAAGTCCATCCCGTTCGAAACGGGACGTGCCTTCGGGGCTTGCGCGTTCGACTCGCGCCGCTACCGCCAGTTTTGAATTGGAGCGTACCGCCGACGGTGAGGCAATCCGGCCTGAACCCGGAGGCTCCCGCGAGGGATGACTGTTCGACTCAGTTGCGCTCCTCCATGCATGTGTGGCTTCAGCGGCGACAGCAGCGGTCTGTAAAGCCGCGACCCAGTGAGGTGAACATCGGAGGTTCGAGTCCTCCCACATGCACCATATTGACGCAGGACGGGAAAGTGGCAATCCGCAGGTCTCATAAACCTGAGATGCCGGTTCAAATCCGATCGGATCCGCCAGTTCTCGGCGCGCTCGTCTAAACGGCAAGGATGCGAGACCCTCAATCTCGCGATAAGGGTTCAACTCCCTTGCGCGCCGCCAATTATGGCGCACTCGACTAGAGGAAGGTCGGCACACTTTCGATGTGCAGGCAGCGGTTCGAATCCGCTGAGCGCACCAACCTATTTTTCATTTGCATTTATATGAGAAAGTGAGTTATCTTAGTGGGCGAGCGAGGAAGTAACATGCGAACCCTGATAGCCAATCACGGATTTAAACCAGCCAGCATCGTCGCGATTCAGCGGACGTGGAAGCAGGGTACTGCCGTGTAGCCGGGAGAGTTCCAAGTTTCATCGACCCCTGGCCAAGTGCCAGGGGTTTTCAGTTATTGGCGGGTGTGCCGAATGGTAAGGCCCGCGGCTGTTAACCGCGCGTTGCTTCATCAACATATGTGGGTTCGACTCCCACCCCGTCAGCCACTTATCGAAGACGAGAGGATACCTGTATCTTCCCGTAAGTAAGCTGCCCGTTCGTTCAACGGATTAGGGCACCTGACTCTGACTCAGGTTATGGAGGTTCAAATCCTCCGCGGGCAGCCAGTTTTTGATCCGTCATCGGCTAATGGGAGGCCACGACGCTTTGGACGTCGAAATCCTCGTTCGACTCGAGGTGACGGAGCCGTGCGAGGTTCGTACAGCGGCGAGTACGCGAGAGTGCCACTTTCGATCGCGGGTTCGAGTCCCGTACTTCGCTCCACTTTAACTGCTTCTGTAGCTCCAACAGGCAGAGAGCGGGATCCGTACCCTCATGATTGGCGTTCAAGTCGTCACAGAAGCTCCAGGCCCTTGTAGCTCAGTTGACAGAGCGCTCCCATGGTAGGGGAGAGGCCGCGGGTTCAAATCCCGCCTCGGGCTCCAGACAGGTGATTCGAATGCTGACGAAAAAGCCGGTGCTGTTGTTGAACTCGTGCTTCGAGCCCATCCGGATCATTTCGGTTAGGCAAGCACTCAAGATGCTGACGAAAGGCAAGGTGCCTGTAGTCCTTTCGTCGGAGCGCATGACCTATCCGGGTGTCTATCAGCCGAGCGTCATCCGCCTGATGGAGTATAAGTACATCCCGTTACGCATGCAGATAGTTATGAAGAAGAACATCTATCTTCGTCGACAGCCACACGTGCCAGTACCGCAACCGGAAGTTCCACGGGAGTGAGTTGACACTCGATCACGTCCTGCCTCGCTCTCGCGGCGGCCGCAACACATGGGAGAACCTGGTAACGGCCTGCAAGAAGTGCAACCAGGCCAAGGACGACAGGACACCGGAAGAGGCGGGCATGAAACTGCTGCACCGCGTAATCCCCGCAGCGGTGCACACGGCGCGCGGCTTGCTGCGATCAGTGGGCATGGCAGTGGAAGAGTGGGCGGAGTATTTGTTTGTCGACTCCGGCGGAGACAAGAGATTCGTAGCACTCGAAGCATAGCTGGAGATGCCCTCGGCTTGTATCCGAGAGAACGCGGTTCGAATCCGCGCGAGTGCTCCAACAAGTGTGGTCGTGGCCGAAAGGGCTCAGGCACTGGATTGTGGCTCCAGTCATGCGGGTTCGAGTCCCGCCGGTCACCCGGGGGCGTGGGAGTGCTTGGAGTGCTCACCGTATTCGCAATGCGGAGGCCAGATCGGTTCGATGCCGGTACGCTCCACCAAGTTTTGAAGCGGGACCTTAGCTCATATGGGAGAGCATCCGCCTTGCAAGCGGGAGAGATCGGTTCAACTCCGATAGGTTCCACCAAGTTAGTAAGTGGCCTAGTAGCTGATGGGGTCTTAGCGGCGGTCTCTTAATCCGCAGAACAGAGTTCGATTTTCTGGTGACCCACCAAATGTGCCGGGTTGCAAGCTTTGTCGGCGAAGCAACGGGCTTTTAACTCGTTGAGCGGAGTTCGATTCTCGGCGACCCACCAATGCTCCTGTGGCCGAGGGGAGGAGGCATCGATCTTCTAAATCGACACACGCCGGTTCGAGTCCGGCCAGGAGTTCCAGATCAGCGCCGCTCTAGCTCAATCGCATAGAGCGCTTCGGTCCTAACGAAGAAGATGCGGGTTGAAGTTTAGCGGGCGGCCCCAGATGTTGCGCGGATAGCGCGGTTGAACAGAGCGCGATCGTCCGAAGGTCGAGGTCGCTGGTTTGATTCCAGCTCCGCGCGCCAAGTTGATGCCGGGGTGGTGTGAGTGGTCGAAACCGCCTCTCTTACAAAGAGGAATTGACGCAGGTTCGAATCCTGCCTCCGGCACCAGTTCCGCGGCCCATATCTCAAGTGGCAGAGCGCGCGATCGATAATCGCGAGGTTGGATCTTCGAGTGATCCTGGGCTGACCAAATTCTCGATGCGGGCGTCATCCAATGGTAGGATGGGATCCTTCCAAGTTCCTCATGCCGGTTCGAGTCCGGCCGCCCGCTCCATCGCAAATGTGAAGCAACTCGCTACACAATTCAGCCGGGAGCAGTTTTCGGCAGGTTGTTACACTATTGAGCGCTGCTGAACTCGCTCTGCAGTAAGTTATGGAAGATTCAAAAGCCGATAGTGGCACAACAGCGGCACTTTTTCGGCTTCACCAGCTTTCTCGCTGTCACCAGCGACGCCTGAGGCTCCTAGGTTTAAAGCAGGATCCTCTGACGGTCTCACTTGCGCCCGAGCAGGAACCGAGGCATGATGCTGAAGGATCGCAACGTCCCCGACGCACGGATCCTAAGTCTCGACGAACGACGGAGGAGATATGTCGCCCATTCAAAGTATTCCGACTACGTCGAGCCTGCCCGCGGCCTGAATCCAGCCCTCGGCTGGGTCGGCTCCCAATCCAACTTATTGCGTTGAGCTGCAAGCGCATTTCTGCGCTCGCTAGCCGTGCGCGCGCCTGCCCAGGGAGCTTCGTTCGTGAAACGACAGAGAGAGCGAGAAAGGGCATCCGAGTTCGAAGAGTCGAGCCCTCGGAGAATAGGTTTGGAAAACCAATCCGGTATCGGGGCAACCAGCCGAAACGTGCAACGCAAGACTCGGCAATTCTGCCGACAGGTGCAAAGGGCACTGAATCTTGCGCTGGCCGAGCGGGCCACTGGAGACGTCGAATGCGATCTATTCGTGGAAGATGTATCGCCAGCGCCGGATTGCGGCCAAAGTCACTGCGCGGGATCTTCGCGAGCAGATGGAAGGCGTCTGGTATAACAACCGGCTCACGGGACAACTTCGCGACGAAGCTCCTTCTGCCTATAAGGATGTCCGCGTCGTCCTGAAGGCACAGAAAGAACTGGTTCGAGTGGTACGAACGCTGCGTTCCGTGCTCAACTACAAGGGTGTCTGAGCCCGACGTGATCAGCCTGAGTCGCCAGATAAACGGCTCGGGCTGATTGCGCGGCAGCGGGAGAAAGAAAATCTGGCCCAGCCAATTCGCAGGCGTTTGGAAGGATGGAGGGCGCGCGGAGTAGTACGCCAGCTCGATGTAAGCCGCCCCGCTGCAATTGACAGCCTAGGCGACCGAAGCTGGTATTTCGAGGACACCAAACGAGAACGCAGTCGGCGCATGATCAAATTGCAGAACTGGGTATTGGCTCTCCTCCGCAGGTCATCTGAGAAAGCGAGTTCGACTGGACTCAAGCCCAGGGACGTGATCTTCATCTCGAACCGCGGAGGTCCTATTCATGAGGCGAAGCTCGTCTGGCGCCACTTCAAACCGCTCCTTGTCCCGGCAGGCCTCCCAAATATTCGCCCTTTCGATCTGAGACACACCGCGGCGACGCTTGCTGTGACCGCTGGTGTCTCGCCAAAGATAATCAGCGAACAGCTTGGGCACGCGTCGGTAGCATTCACGCTCGAGGTCTAGTCGCACGTACTCCCTCACATGCAGGACACAGCCGCCATGAAGGTTGAAGTGTTGCTAATCGATGCGTGAGATGGTTCGGAGCAATTGTTGGCAGTTCCAGACAGTTGCTCCGACACCACAAAGGCAAACACCCGGAAAATTTCTGCACCTGTCCGAAAAGGCGGTTATACAGCAACTTGGGTGCTGCAAGTTGAAGTCGGACTCGGTATGGATTCCGCTGGCACGCATCGGCGAACACTTGCCGACTGCACAGGAGTGATAAAGCTGTGAGCGCAAACCATTAGTTTCCCGCTCACTTCGCAGCGCATGCGGAAGGCCTTTAAACGCGCCACGCATTCGTGCATTTTCGGATAGGGTTTTCCGCTCACCTCGCCGGGGCGAGTCTCTTTGGAAACAGATGTAAAGCAATTCTCTCAGGAAAAATCGGAGTGATCGTTTTCGTCACACGATCTGATATTCTCCCGTTGCAATTTGACCATCAGGGTTAATGAGAACCAGCTGATGCGTTCCTGGCAGGCTGCGATTCTGTTACATCCGAGCATGCCTTAGTAATACTTACCGATTCACTAGCTCGTTGTGATTAAACCCTATCCACCCAAAGTGAAAACAAATTCCTGGGTGGACTAGTCCTTTTGGGCTAGTCCCGTGTTGAACCGAGTCCTGGACGCCGCCATGTGAGACGGACGCGGCACGTGTTCATTGAGTTTTTCCTTTACATCCGAGTGCGGACGATCTGTATACTGCGCGAAGACGTCGCCCGCAGACGGACATTACATTACGGTGGCAAACGTTCCTCTTGTCTACTCTGTTTGCTCACCTAAAGGATTTCGAGATGCTTAGATTCAGGAAATGCGCGCTCGCCGGAGTGCTCTATATCGTTTCCGCCTTAGCCGTTCTTCACCCTGCATTCGCGCAAGCCGGTGCAAATTCAATCAATCAGGGCCCTGATGTGGTCGCGTCACCGGCCGTCCTCACGAGCCCGAGTGGTTCGAATATGCTCGTTACGGTCACTTCCCCCTGGAAGCACGAACCAGTACCCGGGAAAGTGACCATCAAGGCTTCCGCTCAATCCACCAGCAATACCAATGGAGGAATCGCTTTCTGGGCGATTTACGCCTCAGGGAATCTAGTGTGGATGGATATCAATCCCGATCCGACCATCAACATACCTCTTGCCCTGACACCGGGCTGGCACACGCTTCAGATCCAGGCGTACGACGATTCGTTCACCCCGTCGACAGTTTCAGTGCCAATCGATGTGACTTCATCAGGAACGCAGATTACCTGGCAAGCGTGTATCTATACCCGCAATGGCCAGCATTACCAGGCGATGAAGATTTATCCTTCCGCGACAATTACGGGGGTTCTTCAGTCGCAGATGTTCTACAACTCCGGGTGCCATCCTACTCAATGGACGGATCAGCTTAACGATTACGGCACAAGTATGACCTTCGGTGCTGGCTCAGGGTGGATCTACTTCTTTACTCACCGCCCCAATATCCCGGGAGTTTCCGCAGTCTGGACGTTTAGTGACCAGTCATCCGGCTGCGTGAACTACAGTACGGCGCCTCCGTGCTGAGCAGCAAAGAACTGAGGATGGCCAGAAGGCGGCACTCTCAGTAAGGATGGTATCTCTGCGCTCCTGAGCAGACATCACATAACCCAAACCGCGTGAGCGCCACGTATGCGGCGCTCCGCAAGCCACCTTCCGAAGCGGTCGCGAATGCTTTCATCCAATTCATGCTCGTAATGGAGGATGACGGCTGGGTCTACGGGCAGGGTGAGAACTCCCTCCGGTCTAGCGCCCGAAGAACCAAGTGGAGCACTCGCGACCGCTGTCCGCAATTCTGCAATTACTTAGTCCGCAGGTCTTTGGCAGGTACGTTTACCAAGATCACAGATACTCAGCACCGCGGCCAACAACTCTCTAATTCGCTCGCGCGTATAGAGGTATCAGGCAGATCTGGGGAAGTCTTATTGAGACTCGAGAGCATTCAATGCTTCAGTAGCGTCGTCGTACCCATGCGCGCTGGATCGTTGATACCAGGTCATCGCTTCTGATTTGTTCTTTTCCGTTCCCAATCCCTTTTCGTTTAAGAAGCCGACTTTGTATTCGGCCTGCGGATATTGTTGATTTGCAGCGGCGAGGTAGCATTGCATGGCATGGACATAGTCTTGCTTTACGCCCAGGCCCTTCTCATAGATCTCACCCAACCTGTACTGTGCATCGGTCCGCCCCTGCTGAGCTGCTTTTGTATACCACCGCAGCGCCGCGGCATAGTCTTGGGTCACCCCACGGCCCTGGTCGTACATCACGCCAAGCCGGTACTCGGCATCCTTCAATCCCTGGTTGGCGGCAAGCGTGTACCATTTGACCGCCTCAGCCGGATTCTGTGGAGTGACGCCAACGTCGTACATCGCTCCCAAGTGAAGCTGCCCTGCTCCCGATCCCTGGTCCGCGGCCATACGAAACCACTTTATGGCTTCTGGGATATCGGGATGAGCCGCCATCGCGTAGTTCATGCCGACATCAACCTGTGCCACCGGATCTCCCGCCCTCGCTTTCTGCTTCAGCTCCGAGAGTTCCACCTGCGCCGGACATAAGCCGTGACTCAACAGAACGCATCCGAGAGAAAGCGGCAACACGTAACGTTTCATGACTCCCTCGTTTTGACTGGTTCAAGTCCGCTGAGCCACCGCGGATAACGGCCGCACGGCTATTGTTCAATGTGGAGAACTGTTGGGTGTGTGGCTGTTGCGTCAACCTGCAGACCCAGAGCCATCGACGGACCTGCAGCCCAAATCGCGATGTTCATACTCTGCGGCGATGTAAGCACAATGGATCCGCGGCCATTGTTCGACAACACCGAAACCGAGTACGTGCCCGTCAGGGGCTGATTTGCATTGAGGGTGGATGATTGGCTGAAGTCTCCGGTACCCGAAACTGCGCCGGTCCCTAATCTGCCGTTGCTGCCATCGAAGTCCATTATCCCTGAGACCAGGGGAGTGTTCTTTACGACCGGGTCATCCGATCCCAGTACATATGTGCCGATCAAGGTTGAATTGGAAAAGGGGATGTTAATCTGCGGCATGAGTTCGCCCATGCCGACATCACTCGAAGAGATGTCCATGAGGAACCCGCTATTCGGCGCGGTTGCGTAGACCAACCAAATATGAACGGTGCCATCACTGGCGTCATCAAGGTTCATTGTCCCGCGTCCGTTGATTTGCAGATCGTACGCCCCGGTCATCACTCCACCGCTCGCGACGGTTCCACCTGAATTGCGATCAAAGTTGACATGGAGTGTGTTGCCGGGATTGAACAGGATACGACCGATCGTGTCATCTCCCCCAGCCGCGGCCCTTCCGCTCAAACTGAAGATTGTGCCGCCCGCCATCGCGGCGGAAGTGAATGGTGCACCGGATTGCGATTGGGCTGGTCCGCTCAAGACAGGATTCATCACGCTAAGCGGGTCGGTCGAGACAATAAGCAATTGCTTCTGCGAGACTACATAAAAGGCAAAATGGAACAGACCGCCGTCAAATCCGGGCACACTCAAGGTCATGGTTCCGCGCCCACCGGCATCTACGTCGTATATCCCAGAGAACGTTGCGAACGTTGGTGGAACCACTCCTCCCTCATTTACATCCAGGGTGCTTCCAGAGATGAATCCATTGCCGTCAGGGAAGATCAGTCCAAGAGCCCCCACGCGTTCTCCTTCAACATTTGCGCCTGTCAGGCTGAACACGTAACCGCCAGTCAAGACAGACGGGTCGAACGCTGTCGGATCCTGCCGGTAAATCACCCCTGAGCCCTGTACTCCAGACTGATCGAACGAGATGAGGCGACCGCTTGTCCCATTTAAATTCAGCGCGAGACGCAGAGTCTGAGTGCCGAGAGGCCCGTGGATCGTGATCACTCCACGATTGTCGGAGCTGATTTCGTAGGTTCCGGTGACAGACAGATCGGTGGCCGGATTAATGATGTTGTTGACATCTTCTTTGCCGGACAAAATCTTGCCATTACCGTCGGCGTCGATGCTGCCTGCCTCGTGATAAATGCCGTTCTTATCGACACCGGTGAGCAAGAATGCATAATGTCCGCTCAGTTTTGAGTTATTCGCGCGCAGGATCGTCACAGTGGCAGAAGCTTTAACGGTTTGTGATGCCTGCGACGTCACCGTGACTGTGACATTCATTTGCGCCGCGATGCTGGCGGGTGCTGTGTAGAGTCCTGTGGAGGAGATGGTCCCGCAGGCCGAGCCGGAGCAACCTGCGCCGCTCACCGACCAGGTCACCGCTGTATTCGTGGTGCCAACCACTGAAGCGTGGAACTGTATCTGCTCGCCGGCGATCACCACCACGGACTTGGGCGCAATGCTGATGCCTATCGGCGCTACCAAGGTGACAGTTGCCGTGCCTGATGCAGAGCTGTCGGCATGCGATGTCGCCCTCACGGTTACAACCGCCGGATTCGGGGCCGTAGCCGGAGCGGTGTAGAGACCCGTAGACGTGACGGTACCGCACGCGGTACCTGAGCATCCCGCTCCACTAACGCTCCAACTGACCCCAGTCACCGAGGTCCCCGTGACCTGGGCGGTGAATTGCTGTGAACTGCCGACCCTAAGTTGTACCGCACCGGGTGCAACGCTCACCTTAACCGTGCTGATCAGATCGACGGTTGCCGTCGCGGATTTCGTTGCGTCTGCATTCGCAATAGCCTTGACGAATACAATGGCTGGATTTGGCAGGACGACAGGGGCCGTATAGACACCACTGGTGGTGATAGTTCCGCAAGAAGTCCCCACGCAACCGTAACCCGACAAGCTCCAGGACACCCCAGTATTGCTAGTGCCGGTAACCTTGGCGGTGAACGACTGCCGCGCTCCCAGGTTAAGCGTCGCCTGCGTAGGCGACACCGTGATGCCAACGACTGGCTGCGGGCCGATGGCGGCAGTTGCGCTTGCGAACTGACTGAGATCAGACAGCGAGGTAGCGGTTACGATCACTATCCCTGGTTGGGGGGCAACCGCCGGAGCCGTGTAGAAACCCTCGGACGTGATCATGCCGCATGAAATCCCAATGCACCCCGCTCCCGACAAATTCCAGATGTAGACGCCGATCGATGATCCGGTTGCGGAAAACTGAACGCTTTGCCCCGGATTGAGATGCGCGGTGGCAGGCGTTACCGCCACCGATGCGTTCATGCATTCGGCCCCCAGCATCAGAAAAACAAACGCGGCAGACACGATGCGGCTTGCGAATTTCATGGGTTTGCCTCCAGACCTCTGCTTACCGGCGGGTTCGCGGCCGCAACCAGGTCGACCCTACTTCTTCGCGGCCATTTGTTGCTTCGCGGCGACGGCGTTCAGTTGCTGATTGATGATGTCCTTCAAAGCTGCGTAGTCCACGACACCGCTGAAGTAGTGGCCGTTGACGAAGAAGCTTGGGGTCCCGTTTAGTCCGAGGTTCTTTGCTTCCTGAAGGTCGTTCTTCACAGCTTCGGCTTCGGTTCCGTTGTCGAGGCAGCTGTCGAAGCGTTCAGTATCCAGCTTCAAAGTGCGCGCATGCTCCTTCAATTCGTCCGGCTCGATTAGTTTGCTGTAGAAAAGAACATCATGGTACTCCCAGAACTTGCCCTGCTCGCCCGCGCAACGCGAAGCCTCGGCAGCCTTTTGCGCGCTGTGGTGCATCGGCAAGGGGAAGTCCTTGAACACAACGGTCAGGGCGTCTCCGTATTCCTTCTTGAGTTGTTGGATCTGGGGATTGACTTTCTGGCAGTACGGGCATTGGTAGTCGGCGAATTCCACGAGAACGATAGGCGCCTTCCGGTCGCCCTTCGCGAAGGCTTTATCCGTGTTGACGTCCGCCGTCGGGGGCATCAAGAGAATGTTGATCTGTGCCTTTTTTCGAAGCGCCTCGACGTAGGCCGTGCGCGCCTTTGTCCTGCGCAGTTCCCGGATGTGCTGTAAAACCTCGCCCCGGATAGACTCATACGGCTCCTGGGTATCCAGCCCTTCGTAATAGACCTCGAGTTGATCCTCGCTGGGGTCCTTTACGTCCTTGTAAACCTCAGTCTCCATAAGTTGATCGAGCGAAATCTGCTTCCTTTTGGCTTCGTCTTCAAGCAAACGGTTGTCGATTGCCTCCTCGAGTGCCTTGCGCTCGCTCAGGTAGTACTGGTACTGAGCCTGCAGGAGCTTCCCGCTCTGCTGGCCCTGAAGATCGCCCAGGGTGAGGTCATGGCCGCTAACCCTCGCGATGGGTTCTTGGGTAGTGGTTGAATTCTGGGCATAAATGATCGCGGAAGCAGCGAAGAGCAGGGGCAAGGCAAGCGCCATCCGTAGTCCGAGTTTCATCAGTTCACTCCCGTATTCAAAGAGTTGGAAAGCGTTCCAGGCGGGTGACATCCCCGCCTGGACGTAGTCTGGTGAGGCAAGAGCAGGCTTTCGGTTGGCCTATTGGCGATCTTCGGCTTTGTTGAAGCAGCCTTAGTCACCGACGCCGCAGGTGCAAAGTCCCTGGCCGCTTCCCAGAATCCCGATGAACGCGCACTGTGCCTGCAGGTTCGCAAGTTCGGTCGCGCCCAGGGTGGAATCGGAGGACTCGGTTTCAGTGACGGGGTATGCGGTTCCAACAGGATTCTGAATGTGCGTTACCCACGACCGGAGATTGGCTGTCGGCCTGACATTGGACGAGGGATCGCAGGGCGAATTGTTGACAGCCGCCGATACGATCTTGATCACGCCGGTCCTGACCGCCGTCACTCCGCCGGTAAGAGGATTGTTGGTCAGATTGCTCCGGACGGAAAGTGTCCGCAATCCGTTGTGGCTTTGGAGGCACCCGCAGCATTCCGAAAGCTGCTGATCCCAGCTGAACACGTAGATCATCGCGCACAGGTTCCCGTACGTCAGGCCCGGGTTGTCGATCCGAACAGTGGCGTCGGGAGCCGGAGCGGCGTTGTTTGAGAAGTAGTTGATCCGAAAAACGTCCTGTGCGAAGGCGGCGCCGGAGCTCACCAAGGTAAGACAGGCGATCACCACAGCATAGGACAGCATCTTGATTACGTTCAGTTTCATCCCGTTCCTCCTTGGCGCCTGACCCAGCAGGCTACAGTTGTCGGCGCCTGGTGCCCAACTGTACTGGGTGTTACCCGTGTTGCGGATACCCGATATCTTCCTCCGATAGGCTCTAACCGTGGGTTGTATCTATAAACACTTGAAGCTATATATCCCCAGCGCGTATGGCCCAGCGACGAATCTGCGAAGTTCACCCGAGATCGCAGCGCAACCCTCATGTTCGATGATCCGCATTGAGGTGCTACGCGCAATTTGACGCGTACCGAATGTCTGAATGATCCCCCATAACGGCGTAACCGGCTCCTAGATCCGCTGGCCCTATTGTTGCGGCGTTTGCGCGTCTTGTTGCGGCGCTTGCGCGTCCAGGATCTCAATCTGGCGTTTCTGCATTTCGCTCAGTATCTCCGCTGGAGTCTTGTGTGCCTCCTCCGCGGCCTGCTTAAGATTGAATCCGGCCGGAATTCCGGGCACACTGCCTGTATTGGCGCGTGGAGGTTGCTGTGCAACGGCAGAGGGCGGCGGCTGTTCCTGCGGCGACGGATCTGCAAATCCCCCGTACAATGCTTGATCCTCAGCGACTTCATCGGATGGTTGATGCGGAGCGGCTGCAGTGTCGATCGCGTTGCCCGTTTTAGGGCTTACGAAAACGTTTTTAACAGCTTGCGGATCGTCCGGCGCAGTCTGGATGATGTAGTTGAAGCCAGATCCGTAGAGGAGTTGGACGAGCGCGTCCCGGAGAGGAAGAGGGCCGATCCGATCGAAGACCTTTCCATCCATCTCGGAAATTGGAACATCGAGTTTGAAGCCCGCGCTTGCGCGGATCGCGCCGAGAACTTCTCCAAGAGGTGCATTGTGCGGATCTACAGTGAGGATTCCGTCGGTGAATGTCACCTGAGGGGCGGTCGGGGTAACCGATCCGGAGGTGTCACTCGCTTTATCCTCTTTCGCTGATTCATTTGGGGGGTGTACTCGAAGGCATTGAAGCGAACCACCCCGGGACGACGAGGAAGCGGCCTTTTCGCTGACGACCTGCGACTGCATGCTATCTGGCGCAGTTTCCAAGCTCTTCAGCGGGGCATTGTCGCTCCCAGATGGGTGACGCTGCAGAGAGAGTCGCTTTTGTTCGCCGGACGCCTGGCCATCGACGCAGATCTGCGGTGCTGCCTGTGACCCGCTTCTGGGGTCTCGTGGAGAACCGTAGGGCTGAGCTGCAGCCAAGCCGGCCATGCAAACAAGGAAAGCGTAGGTCGCCGTCCGGCGGCTTGATCCTGAATTCTTGCGAGACACTTCTATTCCCACATCAGGCGTGATTTCGGCCAATGGTCTAGTATCGTGCCCCATATATCTTGTCCCCCGAGCCCGAATTCAACCATGTCTGCAGGGGCATCGCAATAACCCAAATGGCCTAGCCGTAAATTACAAAAACTGGACTCCTGCCGACATACGCTTGAAATAATCGGCTTTCCTATAGTTAGAAAAGGGATAGGTTATAAACGTTTACCCGGAACAGTCGCAGTTCACGACTTAGCCCAAAAGAAGGAATCCAAATGGAGCAGCCCGATTTTACTTGACACCACTCGTATCGAGTGACAGACTCCCTGACTAGGGTCGAACTCAGCGGTGGTCCGCTAACTCCTGGGGCATCAGTACACAGCAACTGAATAATGAGTGGACCTTTGACGTAAGCGTCAGACGGTAGGTAGTGTCTGGTTCAAAGGCCGCGTCCGAGTTAATGATAAATCAGCTCGGAGCAAGGCGCGCGTGTTGACCACAGCAATCCCCACTTCTGGATTGATCCTACTCGGCGATGGGCACAATCCCGTTGCTTTCAATAATGCTGCACTCCAGATCCTTGCATATCCCACAGACCCCGACAAAATTCATCAGCCCCTTCTGTTTATCCGTGACAAGGTCAGGTTCAGGCTGCTTAGGGTCAACGGCGGAAATGGCGCGAAGTTCGTGCACGATCTGATTTCAGGGCGGCGTAAGTACACTTGTCGGGTATTCCAGTTCGAACCGGACAACCACAAGCACGAACCAGTGCGCACCGCGGTTCTCCTGGAACGTCAGTCGCATGCCGGAAAAGGACTGGGCGGGCTCCTCGAACAGTTCAACTTGACGCCACGAGAAATAGAGACGGTCGCCCTCTTGATCGAAGGACTTACAAGCAAGCAGATCGCGGAGCGAATGAAGATCAGTCCTAACACGGTCAAAGCATTCTTGAGAATCGTAATGGTCAAAATGGACGTGTCCACTCGGTCAGGAATCGTGGGCAAGATCGTTGGTCCAGTTCCGGAAGGAGAATCAAGACAAACGTGATCGAACTAATTCATTCGAAGAATTTACTTTGCGCGGCACATACTTTAAAGATGATCGTGCATGAGGCGTACCAGGCTCACTGAGCGACGCGGGGAAGAACGTTATCCGCAAAGCATCGAGGTACTCTTGCAACAATTGCCGGACCTCGAGAGCAGTGAACCGTTCAAATTGTCCGACATTTCTGGGCGCACTCAGAACATCAGCCACAAAGGGTTGTGTATCATCACCTCCGAACCAATTCGGAGTTCATCGCTCATCCGATGCGAAATAGGCGTTTGCGACTACTCTGAGGTTCGAATCACGACGTTGATGCGAGTCCGCTGGACACGAAAACGGATTCAGGATTCCGATGGGTTCATCTCAGGACTCGAGGCGCTTTTGTGAATCCGGGAGGCGAATCGTCACGGCCCCATCGTGTTATCGGTATCTTGGCGCATGTCTCAAGCCTATCTAAGATCCCAACTGCTAAACCCGCAATCAACCATTCTGGACTAGTCCATTTAGATTAGCCTCATTGGGCACTTGCGCTGCGCTGAAGTTTTCGGGCAGTGTCAATGTCGCACTGAGTAGTCCATTCGTATTACTCCTCCCCGGGAAGTACCCCAAATTAAGGTCATCGCCAGGTATCAGTCCATGAAACGTCTGTTTCGTCCCACTCGCTGCACAAACATGTTCGCCAAAAGGATCTTGTTCTGCAGTTTGTCCATACTGCTCTCGGCATGCGGCGGACCCATCCATATCTCCGCGGGCCCGCAGCTAACCCACATCAACATTGCGCCAAACAGCTCAACCATGTCATTGGGGCAAACCCTGCAACTCTCCGTTTCCGGGACCTATTCTGACGGAACGTCCACAGATCAGACAGCACAGGTCCAATGGAGTAGCAGCAATGCCTCCATTGCGGCCGTCACCGCCTTGGGCTTAGTCCGGGCGAGCGCGGTCGGAGCCGCCTCCATTGCGGCAAGCTTCAACGGACTGACCGCTTCGATTAGCGTCACAGTTGACAGCGCCGCACCGCAGTCGATCGCTATCACTCCGAGCCCGGTGTTCCTCACCCTGGGTCAGACAACGCAATTGACGGTGACCGCAACCTTAACAGATGGAACCCTCAAGGATGTCACCCATACAGTGACGTGGAACATTTCTGATCCAAGCTTCATCACGATCGATGTGAACGGCCTTGTCAAGGCGCTAAAGGTCGGCACATCGAGCTTCACCGCCAGCCTCGGCGGCATTTCGGGAGCGGTCACCGGCAGCGGCACCGTCACGGTGTCTCCGGAACTTCTCAAAAGTCTGCAGATCTTGGGCCACAATGCGGCCATGCCGCTTGGTACGTCCCAACAACTGACTGCGGTGGGCACCTACAACGACGGCGCCGTACGGGATCTCACGCCCTCAGCCTCGTGGTCGAGTAGCGATTCACCAATTGTCAGTGTGAGTACTCTTGGAGAGGCTACCGCTCTGGCACTCGGTTCAGCAACAGTATCGGCCGTTGCAGACGGAATTGGCACCTCGATGAAGGTCCAGGTAAGCTCCCCGGCTTTGGTATCAATCGCGATCGCGCCGCTTAATCCGCGCATCCTTGTGGGCGAGAGTATCCAACTCACCGCGATCGGAACTTATAGCGACGGCCGCACTTCCGACATTACTTCTGCGGTGGCCTGGGCGATCGAAAATGCGGATTATCTCCAACTTGACGCCCACGCCATTGGAACCGCACTCTCGGCCGGATCCACCGCGGTCGAGGCGACGCTAAATGGGTTAACAGGAAATTCTGCCGTGGTTGTGCGACCAGTTGCTCTGGTCTCCTACTTCGTAAGCACGTCGAGTGAACCCGATACCATGGTGCGTATCGTTGGTACTGCCGGCACCGATCCTGAAATCTGCACGATGATATACGTCTTCAGCCATGACCAGCAGATGGCTGAGTGCTGCGGATGCCTTGTCTCGCGTGAGGGACTTCGAAGTCTGTCATTGAGGAACGATCTTCTTTCCAATCCATTGACGGCCGTATCGCCCGATACCGGCACCGCAATGGTGGTCACGGCAGCGTTCAAGGAGAACACTGCATGTAATCCCGCCGCTACTTCTCCCGCTGGATCTGGGGATGCCTGGGCGACTCACGTGCACAGCGCAGGGACAACGGTGTCGGCAACGGAGGCTCCGTTCACCCAAACCGAACTCGGTGACACTCTTCTCACCAATCTGCAGGCTCAATGCAGCTACATTCAGCTGCTTGGAGCCGGTCGTGGCGTTTGCACGTGCGGTACCGGCAACTGACGTACGCCGGCCGTAATGCACTTGTTGGGGTGGACGTCTCCATTTGGACAATTGACGAACTGCGCAGGAGTTCTAAGGTTTCTGCGCAGCCAATCGCTGTGCTGGGTAGGTGTAGTCGACTTTGTGGCGGTCACCGTAATCCACCCGCGATTGACCCGTTTTACACGTATTTCGGCGTATTTTGGCAATGTGAGCAATTTTGAACAGTCAGCAGAGACACACAGGCAGATAGTGCTTCAATCTCTCTCCCAGGGAGCCGAGTCAATCGATGGACGGGAAGCCCTCCTGACTCGCAGCTAACGGGCGTGGTGTTGTCGCAATGCTGACCCGCTGGGGCTCGATGATGTCACGTCCCGTTTCTTCAATCGCACAGAACAGAAATTCGGGGCACATACCGGAATTTGAATTCCTAGAAGCGCCGCCTGTTTTGAGATTCCCGAACGGTTGCAGAAACCTCCACCGGCGATCATCACCCGCGATTGATCCGTTTTAGACGTATTTCGGCGTCTTTCGGCGTAGTCCGGCGGCTTGTAAGTAGATGGAAGTACTAGTTATTACCGCCCTCAAAAGGCCGCCGTCTGTCGTTCCTCGGGCCACCATCGTTTGCCGAACCAAATTGCCTCTGCTGGATGCAATCGACTGAGCTCGGTTAGCGCAATGGTCTTGATTGCCTCCCTGAAGGGCCGTATGGTCCAAGAATGTCCGCATCTCGGCAAGTTGACAGCGAACCCGGACCTTGCAATTTAACTATTCCCTGTAGGCGGCTTTACGGCCAGGTGCCGAGGAACATTGATCAGGTTGGATCGCTCAATGAGCCTCCGGCACGAGTGCATCACTTCAGGTGGTTGATTTTTTACGAAAACGGTACTACTGTGCGTAGACGGTTGAACTGTGCACGGGTGAATGCGTCACGCCGGGCTCCCAAGCTGCCCACGATTCTCCTTCACATGGGACGAGCGGAAAAATCATCTTCGTAACCGTGAGTGATTATTGACGTGGATGAGTGTCACGAATGAGAACAGGCCTTGGTCATACTTGTGATTCGCTTTCAATAGCGACTCACAGCCTGCACTGAGAATGTGGGCGTCCGACGGGGCTTTGTGACTCATGAAATCGAACAGCCGGGAGTCACCAGGAGGTTAAATGGATTTCTCAGACATCAGCGCACTAGAACCGTTTAGTCTTCTTGCTGGACCGGCATCGACTGTGTGTGATCAGCGGCCTCAGTGGGATTCTTTCGAGGAAAGCCCGGAGAAACTGCAGCATCGACTTAGGGGCATGCAAGAGCTCGTTTGCTAGTTGCTTCCGAAGAATGAAGAACTGCGCATGGAAATCTTCGCTCGGCGTTAGCCGACGCCCTTTTGCGCGGCGCCGATGAATACCTCGAGAAATCTCCTCTGCTCGTCAGAGCTGATAGGTATGCGACGGCTGTCCCCGATGTGTTTACGGGCACGTGAGACAAGCTGCCGACTATTCGCCTGTTCCAACTGGAGGATGTCTGCAATCTAGCGGTAGGAATATTCGAAGGCTTCGCGCGACGCGCTCTTCCCCTTCGGGCATGGCCTTTCATATTCGACGTTTGGCTATTCCAGTATTTCGCTTTCGACGCAATCCATAAGCTCATCGTCGCTGATGCGCGATCAGAAGACCCAGCCCATCGTCGCAACCGCCACAGTCACCAATACAGGCAAGCGCCGTGCCACCGAGATTGTCCAGTGCTATATCAATATCCGAGGGGCCAGCACAGAGCAGCCGATACGCAATCTCAAGGGCTTTACTCGCATCACTCTCGACCCCGGCCAGACTCGAACAGCGCAGTTTCCACTCGGCTTCAACGAGTTGTCCTTCTACAACGCCAAGGCTCAGCAGGTTGTCGAACCAGCCGACTATACCGTCTACATAGGCGGCAGCTCCACCGCCACCAATGCTGCCCACTTCGCGACCACGCCGTAGCTCCAGGCGGATCTTCTCCAAATGGGGAATGAAGCAGTTGGACAACGCCTGCTGGCGGTTTCGCTTCGAAGAGCAAAATCCTGCAGGTTGGTGTGATCGCGCATCATGCCGATCCGTCAGCAAGCAATAAGCCAGTTGCACAACGCCGAATCCCAGGTGGAGAGAAAGATGACCTTGTCGACGAAACACCCGGCTCAGTTCATCGCGGCCTTTTTCCCTCTATTTCCGCTCGAACACCATCACAATTGGCTTGTCGTGGCCGGGGATGTGCTTCGTGATCGTCAAGGTCTTCCGATCGGCTGAGAGCCCAATCTGATCGGTTTCGATCACCTTCCCATCGGCCTTGTCGGTCATTACCAGATTGCGCTCGTCCACCGGTCGTATCGAGGACGTAACAGCTGGCCCCGGGTTCGGCCCCTCATTCGGATAGTCCTTGCCGTCGAACTTCACGTTTTCCGTCTGATGCTCGGAAGGCGTGATGAAGGAGAGGCCGTCGCCATCAAACGCCTTTACCTCGATCAAATAGGGCGAGTTCATCGTCTCCTTGATGCTCTGCCAGTCTGCGGCGAAGCCCGATCCACCACTCCCGGTGCGCTCGTAGACGTAATCCATACTGTGTGTCTCGCCGTCGGCCTCGAACTCGCGGTAGTAGTCGGTGAGCGTACTCTGATCCTTTGAGAGCTTCCACGTCGCTCTGAGCAGGAGCCGGCCGTCTTTTTTGCGCTCGACGATCCAGGTATCGGCCGCTTCCGGCTTCACCGACAGCTTCGTCCCGCAGCACCCCGGCTGGTCGCTCCCATCCACCACGATCATTTCGGCGCCTCCGCCAAAATCGAACGCGTACTTGTTCGCGCCCTGGCTTTGAACCTTCATTTCATCGGGCATCCTGGTCTTCGATGGGTCGAGCTTCCACTCGCCGATAAACGGGCTTTCCGTCGCCCATGCCATGCTCGTCGCCAAACAAACTGCCGGCAGGATTTCGAGAATTCGGTTGAACACAGGACACCTCCCTAATCCTTCCCGAAAGCACGTCGATGCCCGTCTTGGGCACCGGCGTGTGCCCATCTGATTCATTGGTGCCTTCTGTCGTTCTGTCATACGGTTGTCGATATCTCGGAAGAGAATACTGCGCGCCGTCCAACATCTCAATTCCCATGTCCTTCGTCCACAATCGAGAAGCAGTGTCCTAAATCGAACACAGTAGCCACGGGCTGTTCCGGTCGGGTCACCGGCGAATCGAATTCATCATTCGTGGATTGCAGCTCAAGGAACGCTTAAGCGCAATGCTGGATTTTCGCCTTCTCTTTTGATCCATCATGCACTACTCCTCGATTTTCATTTCCACCATAGCCTCAGCGTGGGGCGCCGACGTGTAACCGCCTTGTCGGACCGGTGACACGGCACCCTTCGTAAACACTGCCAGACTTATCAGTCGGGATCTCGCCAGTCTCAATGGTTACTCATCAACTGTGCGAACGACGTCAATAGATCGACCAGACGCCGGGCGAGGCAATTTCCAACAGATGGCGGTCGGGATCCCGAGGGTATATGCTCTGGCCACCGAGATCCCACAAGCGCTTCTCTTCGATAGCGATTCCGTTTTCCTGAAGCCATGCTTCCCATCTCGCCAACTCAGTGGCCGGAATCGCGAAAGCGATGCAGCTCGCCATCCTCCATTGTGCGGTGAAGGGATGCGGAGCGAACCACTCTTCTTAAACAGCAATGAGACCTGACGTTCGCTGGCTTGCATCGCACAACCCGCTCTCCGAAGTCGCTGACCATGCGAAACCGAAAATTCTCGCATAGAACCGCGCTGAAGCAGAGATATCCAGGACATCAAGAGAGGATTCGAGGAGTCCATCGGACTTGGGATGCATGACGACATCCTTCCGTAGTGGGCACTGATCGGCCACGGAGCCGTCTAGGCAGGTTGATCGGTTTGATACTCGGCCGTTGCGCTCATTGAACCGTGGCCAAGGCGGAAATATGGACTGAGAGACCACTCCGGTTCCTTAGCGTACGATTTTGGGGTATGGCAACGATTCGGGACAAAATAGGCCATTTTCCTGAATAGAACGGTTTCAGCCAGCTATTACAACAGTTACGATGCCGGCCAATACAACAGGCTATTGCTCGGGTCTGCCAAGCAGAGCTTGGACTGTTTCGCGGACCAACGGAGCAAGCCCCACCGAAAACGTCAAACCAATTTTGACGCGACTCGAAGATCACATCCGCGGTAGACTCATTCCGACAGATTTATGAGACAAACCGGATCAATCGCAACGACATGTATCTGGGCTGGCGCCGCTGTGCTACTCGCGACTGGTATCGCGAGCTTGCGAGCGCAGGGACCGGACGGCGGCCGAACTGCTCAGGCGCTATTTGCTGCCCTCGATACCGATAAAGATGGAACGCTGACGCGGGCCGAGCTGGAGTCTGGCTTCAACTCCTGGTTTACAGCCTGGGACAATACTCATAGCGGGCCCCTCACCCAGCCTCAGATTTTGGCCGGAATCAGCAAATTGCTGCCGGCGCCACCCGCGGTCAAGCCTGGGCAAGCCAACACTTTCAACCCGGCCGGTAATTCGACGCCGATCACCGTACCGCAAGCTGCTGTGGACGCCATGATTGCAGCCTTACCTACTACCCCCGGTAGCGAAGCCGATGCACGACGCGCAGGCTGCTGGTGATGGCGCATACGGGTGCGGGAGGGTTCGTGCATGCCTCCATCCCGCTGGCCGCGAGGGCTGTGGAAGCACTGGGAAACCAGGGCGGTTTATGGACCACGACCGTCAGTTACGACGCGGCGGACATCAACACCGATAATCTCAAGAACTACGACGCCATTTTCCTGGACAGCACAACTGCGTGTTTTCTCGACGATCCGGATCCCTCCGTGACGGCCGCCCGGCGAGCGGCGTTCCTGAATTTCGTGAGAGGCGGAAAAGGGGTTGCCGGAATACACGCGGCGACAGACTCGTATCACACCGATTGCGTGGCAAGTGAGGCCGCTGCAACGAGCGGCAGTCCCGGGCTGAATATAGCGGCGCTGATCTTAGCTGCCCGTTTTGTCAAAGCAGCGGACAAGGATAATGATGATTCCGTCAGCCTGCAGGAGTGGACCGCCCTTGCCGATGATTGGTTCCAAAAGTTGGATACAGGCAATACGGGGAATGTCCCCCGCGCGGATTTTGTGGCGCACTTCAATTCGTTATTGCCCCCGCCGGACATGCGTCGTTTAGGAGTGGAATCGAAGCCTGTGCTGCAATGGCCGGAGTTCAACACGCTGATTGGCGGTTACTTCAAATTTCACTGGCCCGATCCGCAACTGATTTACGTCAAGATCGATGATCCGAACAGTCCTTTGACGGCTATGTTCCATGGCAGGGAATTCGAGATCCACGACGAGACATATACATTCGAGCAGGAATCGTTTTCGCGCAGGAACGTGCACGTGTTGACGAGTATCGACTACGACAAGATGAGCGCTGAAGATAAGGCGAAGGAAGCGCATCCGCGAACCGATGGCGATTATGCCTTGAGCTATATTCGCCGTGAGGGCAAGGGGCGAGTGTTCTACGAAGGGCACGGCCACAGTGATCGAGTGTATGCCATGACGCCGATGCTGGAACACCTTCGAGCTGGCATTCAATACGCGCTGGGCGATCTGAAAGCGGACGACAGCCCCTCAGTGAAATAAGCTGTCCGATCACGACAAACAAGGGCAACCTGGACACCCCTAAGCTGAGACACGCAGGGTCGGTTATTGGGAAAACTTCGGCGAGTGATGTTGAGGTCACCTCACGAATATTTAAGTGCTGTTTGACACCGGTCGTAAGTAAGAAGGCAGTTCGCAAGGCATCGGCCTGGTCGGGGTCCCGGCGGAAGGTGCTGCGAGGCGGAAATCTGCCTGGTCACCTCCGATCGCTGCTGGGAAAGCGGTCACGTCCGCAGTCATAGAATTTAAGGAAGGGGTATACCCATGCTTTACAAGAAAATCAATATAGACCTGATCGTGCTCGCTGATGAGGCGGAAGCAGTGATTGCGTTTTTGAACTCGTCGCTAGATGCGCTGGAAGAGAAGCAAACGCTGTTCGGTGGGGGGATCGAAGCCGTTGACGTCGAGCATCGAGGAACACGGAAAAGATCCGCGCTTGGGCATACATTGGCGGCGGGCGAGACTGTCGTGGGTGCCGTCAAAATTGCGCATGGGCATGTTAAGTCGGCCCTTCGCGCAGTCATTTAGATGTCCCGGGATTGACCGAGCCTCTGGACTCTCCTACGCACTTGACCCCGCTACTCGTCTCGAAACTTGTGGCCCAGCAGGACGCTAATCCAATCCGAAGCATATTCCCGAAAGAGTTGGACGAAGTCAGGCCCGTGGAGCACCACGCACTCACCTGCTGTAAGGACCCGTTCTGGACTGTCATCTGCGACCTGGCTTTCAGTCACAAGTTTTCTTACGTGCCGTCGCATGGATTCATTCTTCTTAGATGTAGGCCAGGCGCGCCGATGTTGGTACCACCGGCCCCCACAGCACGAGTCGATCCAGAGATAGGTTCGCATTACTACAGCAATACAGCACAATCCCCCGATTATCGCTCGGGCGTGCAGAGGCTCTTGGTCGTCGTAAGGGAGGTTGTCGCGGACTGTCCTACTATCACCGATTTAAGTTCCTTGACCACTTTTCCGATCGTTTCATTTCTGTCCCTGAGTGGGTTGACGATAATGCGCGCATCGAGAAAGCCTCAACGAGTCAAGTCGCGAAGATCACTTGTCCGAGCAGGCGGTTTCTCGGGCAAGTGGATGCTGAGTGTGCGGAGTTAAAGTGCGGGCCACATCTCGCTTGATGTAAAACCCCGTCGGCTCGTCGCCCACGAAGTTCGAGTCATCTCGACTAAAAGCGGGACATTCCAAGCGCTCAGCATCACGAAGAACATTGGCTGGAACCTGCTTACGTTAAGCGCCAAGGAAATCGACGGGGCCGTGGACTTGTGAATCAGAGCATCCGCCTTCGTTAATTCGGCATAGCGATCGCTGGGAGGATTTCCAAAGAGAGCCTTTACTCAGAAAAGCGGAAATGTTGGAAACAGAGTCGCTTTATTTGCCCTAAATGGAAATCGCGGCTCACCGCAATCAATTCGCGCCGCTGAGTCGAATCAAACGACGCCCGGCCTCCAATTATGGCCTTTTCCTACGGCATTTACGGGTTGCATCGATGCACCCACGCCTGCAGTGCCAACGTCAATCAACAGGTGACCCACATCACACAAATTCGGTAACCGAGGTCACTGCCGGTGGGATGTTGGATTCCGCATAGTTGTGGATACCCCATAAAGTGTCTCCGCAAGGGATTCCATGAAACTCCTTGATCGAGTTGGTTTGCCGCTATTCCTGAGTGCGATTATCTTCACCTTTTCCACGCCGGTGTTTGCCGCTCAGTCTATGACAACCAGGTTGCCGCTGGTCTTTGAGCCAAACCACGGCCAGGCATCGGCAGAGGTTCGGTATCTGCTGCGCGGGGGCGTGCTGGACGGCCAGTTTGAGGATGACGGCGTTCGCCTGAGCCTGATGGGGTAGTAAGAAGATTACCTCGCAGCTCAGGATGCGAATTGTGGGCGCCCGCAAGGATGTTGCAGTCGTCGGTGATGGCGAGCTCGCAGGGCGCACGAACTATGTGCTGGGCAACGATTCGGTGCACTGGCTGCGTGGGGCTGCCCAACTATGCGCAGGTTCGCTACAACCGGATTTATCCCGGAACGGATTTGGTGTTTTATGGCAATGGCGGCGTGCTGGAGCATGATTTCCAGCTACAGCCCGGCGCCGATCCGTCGCTCATCGCCTTTCAACTGGAGGGCGCAGAGACAGTAACCCTGGATGAAACTGGCGATTTGGAGATCGGCCTCGCGGGCGGAGCAATCACATTTGAGCGGCCCGTTGCTTACCAGACCGTAGCGGGCGTACGTCACAATGTGAACGCCGCGTTTGTGGTGGATCGGGAGAGAACGATCCGCTTTCAGCTTGGAAGCTACGTTCCGGCGGAAAAGCTGGTGATCGATCCTATTCTCTCTTTTTCTACTTACGTATCGCCGCTGGCCTCAGATGCGAATCTGATTGCTACCGATGCCGCCGGAAACAACTATATCTCGGGCGCCGCAAGTCTCGGGTTTCCGGTTACATCCGGGGCGTTTGCGGGATGCACGACTTGCACGACAAATGAAGTTGTAACCTTCGTCAGCAAGCTCAGCCCGGACGGTACGAATCTCATATATTCAAGCGTGCTCGGCGGGAATAGCTTCGTCCAGCCCACAGGCATTGCAGTTGATGCGAACGGGAACGTGCTGGTATCCGGTTGGACCGGCGCGTCTGACTTTCCCACTAAGAACGGACAGCCGATTGCGCCGCCCAACAACGCATATTTAGGATTCCTGGTCTCGCTCTCGGCGGATGGGTCCTCTTTGAACTATGGGACGATGCTGGGCAGTCCACCGGCGGTTTCACCTGCCTCGGATACAAATGCGACGGCTGTGACTGCCGATTCGTCCGGGAATGCTTATGTAACCGGGGAAACGGGCGACGGATTCTTTACTACAGCAGGCGCCTTGAATCAAGCAGCCGTAACCAACTCTCGAAATTCCTTCGACGTCTTTCTGGCCAAGTTCAGCCCGACCGGCTCCCTGATCTACAGCGCCGTGCTGGGCACGGCAGATCCACAAAATGGTGGCGGGGGGCCAATTGGAGCTTCTGCAATAGCAGTCGATCCTGCCGGCGATGCGTTCGTTGCCGGCCAGGCTGGTACTCTGTGGCCCATTTCCAGCAACGCATACTTGAAGCAAATTGCCGGATCAACGCCTTACGCCACCCCATTCGTGGCGGAGGTCGCACCGGATGCGAAAAGCCTTCTCTATTCAACCTATCTGGATTATGCGTATGTCGTAACCGGTATCTCTGCGTTGTCGAATGGCAATGTGTTTGTCACCGGCGATTTGGTGGACGCAAGCTACCCAACCACACCGAATGCTTATCAGCAAAACTCCAGTGGCGGCAGCGCGTTCCTGACCGAGCTTAATTCCAACGGGTCGGGCCTGGTCTACTCCACGGTCATTGGAGATTCGACTTACAGAATCGATGGGCTGGCAATCGATTTGGATGGCGATATCTGGCTAGCGGGGCAGACTTCGAATCAACAGTTCCCGATAGTCACCCCATTCAGGGCACATTTCCCTCTTCGGGACCTGCCTCTGTTCTCAGTGAATTCGACCCTACCGGGCAGACGTTGAAGTTCTCGACCTTCCTGGGCGGTAGCGCACCGGGATATGGCAGTAGCGTCGCGGTCGATGCCAATCGCAAGGTCCATGTGTCTGGCGCTGCCCAGTATTAGATGTATACGAGGCCAGGGGTTTACGCGGGCTCGGTCCCCATGCCCGGTGCTGGATTCAGCCTGGCAACTTATGCGTATGTCGCGCTGATCGATCCTGCCACGTCCGGAGCCACACTGTGCCTGGGAGGATCAGCCAGCTATGGACTCTCGTTTGGATACCTTCTGCCCCAAACCACGCCATCGCAAGCTGTGCAGGTGACTAACTGCGGCAGCGCGCCACTGACCTTCACTTCGATTGCTTCGAACAATACGGCATTCACTTTGCCAGCCGGCAGCAACAGTTGTACAGGATCGCTGGCGGTCGGTGCGTCATGCGCGGTGAGCGTGGTTTTCGCGCCAACAGCCGTTCAAGCCTATTCGGGACAACTAACCTTCATGTCTAACGCCTCGATCTCCACGACCTCGATTTCGCTTAGCGGCAGTGGTGGAGAACCAGTTGCCGGATTCGGACCGCCGGGGATGACCCAGACACTCATCTTTCCGTCAACGCTGGTGGGGCAGTCCAGTTCGGCTCAGCTTATCGGGCTTTTCAACAATGGCACAGTTCCGCTCACAATCTATCTGTCTCAGATAGCCGTCACAAGCGGCTTTGCGCTGGCGCACGGCGGCACCTGCCCCGCCTCGCTACCCGCCCAGCAATCCTGCTGGATCTTTGTCGAGTTTGTGCCCACGACGGCTGGAACGGTCAACGGGACCCTGTCTGTGGCGAGCAACGATCCAGTGCATCCCACGGTCAGTACATCTCTGACGGGGACGGCCTATGCCACCTATCCTGTCGCCACGATTACCGCGCTGCTGAATCCTTCTTATCCGATCAACACCGAGACGTCGCCTATTACGATGAGCGTCTTCGGAACCAATTTCTTTTCGGCCTCGGTGGTCTACATCAATGGCGTGGCGCAAACGACGACTTATGAGAGCGACACATTTCTCACTGTTACTTTTAGCCCGACGCTGCTGAATGCAGTAGGACAGATTCCAGTCACAGTGTTCAATCCCACGCCGGGCGGCGGCAGCAGCGTTCCCTATCCGCTGATTTGCTATCGCTCCATTCCGCTGACCGCCAGTACATTGAGGGTGGATCCGGTCGGCGGTCTGCTCTATGCGGCGATTCCCTCAAGCGCATCGCAAAATCCCGATACCATCGTTCCCATCGAATCCCGCAACCGGCGCCACGATGACGCCGATTGCAGTGGCCAGCGGCCCGCGGGCGCTTGCAGTCTCCGACGATGGCAGCGAAGTCTATGTGGCGTCGGACGGAGTGCTACAGCGCATCAATCTGAAGACGCTGGCCATTGAGAAAACCTTCAACCTGCCCGTGGACCCCGAGTGGGGACAGACCTACGTCCAGGAGATGCACGTGATTCCCGGCTCACCGCAGTCGATTGTCGTGGAAGTGTTTGCCAATGTGGACCCGTCCGAAGATGGAGCCGCGCAATACAACGACTCTGGTTTAGTGAATTGGATTCCCGGTGTGAATACGAAGCGTCCTCTGGAGATGGACTCATTTGCCTTTACCTCACCCACAGTCATTTATGGGTTGCCGGCGGGCAATACATTTTTTTCCGAGTTGCAGGTCGGCAGCGCCGGTCTCAGCGTAGTTAGTCCAGGAGGCTTTTCCTGCTGCAATCAATCCACGGGATCGCTGCTGGCCTCCGACGGAACCCTTCTCTACACGAACTCTGGCCAGGTGTGGAATCCATCCACGCAGAAGTTGTTAGGGACTTATCTCGAGTCGAGCGGCTCACAGTTGTTCTACACAGCCAGCGTCGTGCCCGAAACCGCCAGCGGACACACATATTTCCTGGACGGGGACGGACAATATTTTCAATACCTGGCGCTCAACATCGACGTCTACGTGCTGACACTGTCGACTTCTCGACGTGCCGGTCCACCGGTTATTGAGCAAACTCCATGGCATCGCGAACGCGTTCGCTGATCCCCTGCTTGCGGCAAAGCTCCGCGGTCTGATGACCAGCTTCCGACTCCTTCACGATTCCTACGATCTGTTCTTCGGTGTAACGACTCTTCCGCAACGATGTCCGGCAACCCGGGCCCTGTGGACCAAATCTATCGGAGACTGTCACTTCGGCCGGACTAACCAGACGGATGTGCGGTCGAGAGCTCCCGACTCGACCATTTCCTTGAGGCGCGCCGAATCTTTCAAAAGGTTTTCTTCGAATTCGGCGAGCATCTCCTGGAAGAACGGATCCACGCGCTGACGCCAGTCTTTATCCACCGGTCGAGCTTCTCCCATGAATCGCACGCCTACTTTAACAGCCGCAATTCGCCGATCTTCGACTCCAGGTCAAACTTCCTCAGCATGCGATAAAAACGGGTCCTGCCGATGTTCAATTCGCGCATCGCCGCGGAGGCATTCCCATCGTGCTTGGTCAGCGCGTTGACCAGCAGGCGCCGGGAGAAGTCTTCGAGCGTGGTATCGTTCGCGTCTTCTTCTTCCTCCGGCGGTGCCTCGGCTGCCACGCTCTTCATCGTCACTGCGCGAATGCGCTCCGGCAGATGTTCCAGGCCAATCTCGTTCTCGTCACACATGACCAGGGCGCGCTGGATGAGGTTTTGAAGCTCGCGGATGTTGCCCGGCCAATCGTATTGCATCATCCGTTCGAGGGCTTCCGTCGAAACCCGCTCAACCCGCCCCTCGCCCATCTGCCGCACGAAGGCCTTTGCGAGCGCCGGAATATCGTCGCGCCGCACCCTTAGCGTCGGCAGCTCGAGCTCGAACACGGCCAGCCGGAAATATAGATCCTGCCGAAACCGGGCTTGCCGGACTTCCTCTTCCAGGTCCCGGTGCGAGGCCGTAACCAGCCGAAAGTCGGAGGAGAGGCGCGCCGTTCCGCCCACCCGTTGAAACGCTCTCTCCTGCAACACGCGGAGCAGCTTCACCTGTACCTGCCCCGGCAATTCCCCAATCTCATCGAGGAACAGCGTTCCCCGGTTCGCTTCTTAAAAACGGCCGATTCTCCGCGTCACCGCGCCCGTGAACGCGCCTTTTTCATGGCCAAAGAGTTCCGACTCCATCAGCGTTTCAGGAACCGCCGCCAGGTTGACTGCGACAAATGGACCCCTGCAGCGACTGCCGTTGGTGTGGATGGCCCGCGCGATCAATTCCTTCCCGGTTCCGCTCTCGCCGTGAATCAGGACAGTCACATCGCTCACGCAGAGTTTGTCGAGCTGGCGAAACACCGCTCTCGTCGGTTCGGAGTTGCCGACGATCCCCGGATAGCCTCGCCCCTCCACCTCACGCTCGAGTTGGGAGACGCGCATGGCGAGCCTGCCCACTTCAACCGCATTGGCAATTGTCGTCAGGAGCTTGGTCTGATCGAGCGGCTTGGTAAGGTAGTCCCTCGCTCCGGCGCGCATCGCTTTGACAACCATGTCGATGGAGTCGTCCGCGGTAAGCACAATTACAGGAAGCAGTGGGTTGTGATCGTGAATCTGTTCCAGGGTGTTCATGCCCGAACCCCGGCATGTTCAGGTCAAGACAGATGGCGGCAGGTTGTTCCTCGCTCAGTGCTTCGAGACAAGCTTCACCGCTCTCGAGCGAAGTTACTTCATAGTTGGCGCGCGACAACTACCGCTCCACGATCATCCGCTGATTGGGATCATCGTCGACGATGAATATCAGGTTCGCGTCGGCCTTATTCATGATGTGAATCTCAATGCCATTCCAGGCCGCTCACTTCCATCTAAAAAACAACCCCTCGGTTCGCGCAAGAGCTGGTCCCAATGGCACACCGTCTTCTCATATCCATAGCCATGCGGACCTTGAGTAGTAAATTCCCAGGGGTCATTGTCAGATTACGCGCCAACGTGGCTACAGAATGTGAGCCAAATCACACGACCGATCAGCCAATGCTCTCAACTCGCAGAGAAAGGACTTTCGTGAACTGGAAAGTCTGGGTTGACCTACGAGGTAGTCAGCACCAGCACTGTCGCGATGGGATCGAGTGGTTTCGCGGGAAGAGCCACATCGATTCCTTCCCCTTGCTTGGTAACCTTTAATTGTGCCCGTCCTTTGTCCGCAAGCAAGTAGGCTCCGGTGACCGTGCGCGGCATCTTGTCGAGGTGGAATGTGGCGCCCGGCCATTCAAAGAGGTGGATGTAGATCTTGTCCGTTTTCGTCGTCGATCTCCACTTCCAGCTGGGAATGAACTTCGGCTTTCCTTCCTCGTCTTTCTCGGTCGGGGAGAAGGTCCCCGCCTCGGCACCAAACAACGTGGGCCGCGTCGCGTAGATCGACTCCCCGTTTACGGCGAGCCACTTGCCCATCTCGCGTAGCCGTTGCACTTCGGCATCCGGCACTTTCCCGGTGGCCATTGGCCCGATGTTGAGAAGGTAGTTTCCACCCTTGCTGGCGATATCGATCAAATTTCGCAGCAACGTCTCGGTGCTCTTGAAGTTCGTATCATCCTGCTTGAATCCCCAGGTGTCGTTCATGGTCATGCACGACTCCCAGTCGCGTCCCGGATATCCGCGCGCCGGAATGTATTGCTCCGGCGTCTCTGTATCGCCGCCGTATCCACCGCCGAGACGATTGTTCCAGATGAGCTTGGGATGCTTGTTGAGCACGGTGACGATCTTGCCCGCCAGCTCGGGTGTCATATCCTTTGAGGGAGTGTCGAACCAGATAATCGCGGGAAACTCGCCGTAGTTCGCCAGTATCTCTTCAATTTGCGGAATCGCCTTCGTGTCCAGGTACTCTGCAAAGTTGCCGTCCTGCGCGGGATCCCAGTGAAACGTGGGCGGCTTGTGATCGCCGGTCTTGTAAGCCGCTCCGCCGGGCGCGGTCCAGTCCTGGTCCTGCGAATAATAGAAGCCCAGCTTGATTCCCTGCTTCCGGCACTCGGCGGCCAGCTCTTTGAGGGGGTCGCGTTTGAACGGCGTTGCCTCGACGATATTGAACGGATTCGCCTTCGAGTCGAACATGGCGAAGCCGTCGTGGTGCTTCGATGTGATCACGATGTATTTCATCCCGGCCGCTTTCGCCAGGCCCACGATTTCGGACGCGCTGAATTGCGTGGGATTGAACTTCGGGGCAAGGGCCTTGTAGTCGGCCACAGGGATGGATGCCCTGTTCATGATCCATTCACCGATACCCGGCACTTCTTTGCCGTTCCATCGTCCCGCGGGAATGGCATACAGGCCCCAATGAATAAACATGCCAAATCGAGCTTCCCGGAACCACCGCAAGCGTTCGTTCTTCTCCGCCGCCGACTCGGTATCCTGGATGGAAGGCACTGGATGCTTCGGCGATGTCTTGATCTGCTCGCCCTCCACCTGGGCCAACGCAGGGAGCGCCTCTCCGATCGCCAGGCCGGTTGCCGCCATCGCGCAGCCTTTCGAGAATGCTCGTCTCGATACCTTCATGTATCCTCTCCTCGCTGTAAATGCTTTCAGACAACTCTAAAACATCTTATGCGCGCCGCCTGCTCGCGGAAATGTGTTGGCAAGATAAGTCTGAATCGTATTCAGCTCGGCGGGAGTGGCGACGGCGCCTTTTGCCGACATGGTCTGCACTACGTTCGTCCATTCCTGCGGGGTGAGCCGCTGATTGGTCACAACGTCGAGGGCGTGGCAGGTGGAGCAGGCGCGAATGGTGATGTCGCGGCCTGGTCCCGGAGGCAGCAGAGCGGCGTCGCGGATGAGTTTCGCTTTCTTCTTCGGATCCTGATTCTGGTTTGTCCCAGCGAGCCCCGGTGGCGACGCCAGCAGCTGAGATCCCGCGGGATTCGGGCTAGCCTGAACGACGTTCGGTCCTCCACCCGCACCGTCATCGACGGTGAATGCGATTAGCTCATCGCTGAGCAGAGGCGCACGCAGCAGACCTCCGCCCGTTGAGACGATTGCGACGTACTGCTTCCCATGTTCGTCCGTGTAGGTGATCGGAATTGCTTCGGCGGATGCGGGCAGATGGAAGCTCCAGACTTCCTGCCCCGTCCTGGTGTCGAATGCCCGGAAGCGAGCGTCATCCGTGGCGCCGATAAATGTCAGCCCGCCGCCGGTAACGATGGGGCCGCCCAGGCCGGGACGGCCGGTGTGTTGCTTTCCTTCGGGAAGGTTGTCGGTCACACCCAGGACCGACCGCCAGGCGATCTTGCCGCTATTCACGTCGATCGCCACCAGTTCTCCCCACGGCGGTTCGTTGCATGGCAGGTGTTTCTCGGCATTCCAGAAGCGCACCGTTCCCGCGAACGGACCCGAATTGGTGTAACCTCCGGCCTCGTCGCGCACAATGCGCATCGGCTGGCCCAGGTTGTTCACATTCACGACAAAGAGGCCGAGCGTGGGGTCGAAGGCCCCGCCGGCGTAGTTCACGCCCCCGTGTGTTCCGGGCAGGTTCACCGAATAGCGATTGAATGCAGGCGGAGTGTAAGGCTCCTGCGCCAGCAGCATGTGGTTATCGTCCACATAGGCCTTGCACCATGCGGCGTGTTCCGGCAGGTCCTGGTACAACCGCACGCTCGTCTGGGCCAGCGGCTCGGGAGTTACCGGAAAAGGCTGGGTTGGGGAAGCATGCTCGCCGGGAACATCACTGGGCGGTACCGGCTTTTCGACGACGGGGAACAGCGGCTTTCCAGTGACTCGATCGAGCACGAACATGAGCCCGGTTTTATTGACGATGACGACCGCGGGAATAGTCTTTCCATCGCGATGCACGTCGACGAGAGTCGGAGGCGCCTCGGTGTCGTAGTCCCAGATATCGTGGTGGACCGCCTGGAAATACCATAGCAATTTTCCGGTGGCAGCCTCCGCGGCCACGACGGACGTTCCGAAGAGGTTGTCGCCCGGCCGATCGGTTCCGACGCGATCGAAGTTCGGAGCTCCAAACGGCATGTAGACGATGCCCCGCTCCTCATCGACGGTCATGTAACCCCAGACGTTGACTCCGGAGCGCCGCTCCCAGCTGTCGCCTCCCCAGGTGTCGTGACCTGTTTCTCCCGGGCGCGGCACCGAGTGGAACGTCCATACCAGCTTTCCGCTATGTATGTCCCATGCGCGCGTATCTCCGGCGGGGCCGAGTCCGCCCCCCGTGCCGCCGCGCCCTTCTCCGGTTCCCGCCCCGGTGATGATGAGATTTTTGTAAATCACTGGCGGCGAGGGCAGAATGTAGAGCTTGTCCGTAGCCCGTGCTCATGACTTCGGGGGTACGGAGATTGACTGCACCGTTATTGCCAAACGCCGCGTTGACCTTTCCGGTTGCCGCACTGATCGAATAAAGAAAGCCATGATTGGTTCCGAAGAAGAGGGCGGGGCCGGTGGATGTGTCTCCTGGCCAGTATGCGGCTCCACGCAGCGATGCCTGATCTGATCCTGGAATAACGAAGACCCATTTTTCTGTGCCGGTGGCCGGATCTAAAGCGACGATGCGGCTGTAGGGGGTCACCACGAACATGGTGTTTCCAACCACCAGCGGCTGATCTTCAGAGATGCGCCACGCGTTGTCCGGCGCGCTGCCTGCACCCGGTGCGGGCTTCATGTGATAAATCCATGCGACCTTCAGGTGGCTGACATTTGCGGGCGTAATTTGGTTCAGCGGCGAATAGCGCCTGGCTCCGGGATCGAGGTTAACCATCGGCCACGATCCGGACGCGCTCTGCGATGCAACTGACGGAAGACGCACCCAGGCGAACAGAGCGAGCAACAACAGAACGTGCCTCAAGAGCGAATCGATGCCGGTGGATTGTCGAGTCATATCCTCCTCGAGCTCTGGGAGCACGAGCTGTCACACCAAAAAACTCGACCTATTCTAACCAGAAGAGCGCTTCTGACGTCCGAGCTCTCATCCCGGAGCAGCACTCGTGATTTCGCCCAGGTCCGTAACCCGCTTGATCGAGAGTCTTCGCCTCGAACCCGGATACGCGAGAGCTCCTGCATATCCGGGCGGCATCGGCAAATCGTCTATCGCCCATCCCGCCGCCGCTGCGACATCAAGACCGATATGGATCATCCGTGCAGGCTGATCGGGGTCGGCGGCCACGCAAAAGTTATCAAACCCTGTCAACAGCCCCATCCCCATTGCCTTCGAGTAGGCTTCCTTGCGCGTCCAGCAGCAAAAGAAACCGCGTGCGCGGTCGCAGTCAGGAAGAAGCATCAACTCCTCCGCTTCTTCCGCGCACAGCACGCGGCGAATGAGGTCCGGCAATCCGGGCAGAGCGCGCACCTTTTCCAAATCCACACCCACTGTGCAGTTTGAAGAGAATGCAAAAGCCGCCCACTCTGCGGAGTGACTCATGTTGAACTGCATGCCATCAGGGAATACCAGTCTTGGCTTGCCCTGGGGATCAGTGGCCAGCTCAATTGCGCCCGGCTCGCACGCAACGTAACGCGCCACGAGACAGCGAAGAACGCCATGCGCAACCAGGAACGATCGCCGTGTTTGCAGATTCGGGATGCGCGACGCTCGCTCATTCTCTTGCACATCAAGCCACCGCCTCAGCGCCGCGCACTGCGATTCTGTGGCACGTATGTCTACAACCCAAACGTGGATCTCGTCATCGCGCAATCCGCATCTTTGAATTGAGCTTCATCATCACGAATTCGGGTTCGCTCGCACTGACGAATCACGGAGATTTAAATTGACTTGCCTTCTTGCGATATGGCTAAATGGCAGTCTAAGTTGACCCGGGACTAGACTTCTCCACCATAGGCTCTATCCATAACGGACCGCAACAGGGGAATTGCCAGTGGCTACTCATGCTACGGTCTCTGAAGACCGTTCCCAGGGAACATCTTCGGCGGACTGGTCATCCACTTATTCGAATTTCTTATCGCGCGCGTCGGGGCAGGCTGCGGCTACGCTTGAACTCTACCAGCAGGCGTTGATTCGCGTCGCGGAAGGCAAGCTCGAGCCGACCGTATTTCAAACCCATTTCCCCAGGTTCATCCAGGCCAATGGAACCCTCTACACCAATCGCCTGTCCGAACTCGGCTCTCGCTTCCTCGAGCAGGCTCGTGGATTTGAGTTCCTCTTATTCCCGCCAGGGAGTCGAATCGGTTGCGCCCAATTTCGGCGAGCCGGAGTTGGTTCCCCCGCGCTTTGAGACGGATAGTCCGTTGCGCTGGTTCGAGCAACTTGCGGAATATGCGGGCAAGCTCAACAATCGCGCTCTCAAGGCATATCGCGAGCAACTCGATCAGGTCGCTGCCGGTGAAAAGACTCCCGCCCAGGTCCAGCAGAATACCGTCAATTATCTTTCCGACCGGTTCCCTCAATTGCTGCAGCAGACGACCGAGCTTTACTTCGATCTGCTCAACGGTCTGAATGACGTTCGCGCAACTTACGAGAGAGACTACTTTCAAAGCGTGCTTGCCCTGGCCAATAAGCCCGAGCGGATTGCGCCCGTGGTGGTCGATCTCAAGGCCCCTCGCGGAGAGGTGGCCTCTGCCTCTCTTTCGGTGGCCAACACCGCGGCCGAAAAGTGCAACGTTGTCTTCCGATTCACCGATGCTCGCCGTGTCGATGGCTCTGGTCCCGCCTTTGCTCCTGACTTGGAGATCACCCCGCCGGTCGTTGAACTGGCGCCCGGCCAGGAACAGAAGTTCCGCCTTTCGCTGCGCCTGGACCCCGCCCACTTTCAGGAGGGCGCCGTTTACAACAGCACACTCTTCATCAGCGGTGGAGACGCGTTCCGCGTGGAAGTCAATCTTCGCATCGTGGCCACATCGGCAACCCATGTGGTTACCGTGCCGCCTCCCGAGGCTTGAGCATGGCCTCCGCCACATCGGTTCGAAACAAAAATGGCCGTGCAAGTGAGCCGGCCCGCGCCGCTGAGCCGATCGCCATCATCGGCATGCGCGGCCGTTTCCCCGGCGCAAACGATCTCGATCAGTTCTGGAACAATCTTGCCGAAGGCGTGGAATCCATCTCCATCCTCTCGCAGGAAGAGATCAAGGCCGCCGGAATTCCTGAGCAAATCTCTCGCCTTCCCGGCTATGTGAATGCATCGCCCGTGCTCGATGGCGTGGATCAATTCGATGCGCAGTTCTTTGGCTTCTCCGCGCGCGACGCCACCCTGACCGACCCGCAGCATCGCCTCTTCCTCGAGACCGCGTGGGAGGCGCTCGAAGACGCCGGCTATGATCCGGCGCAGGTTTCCGGCCCCATCGGCGTGTTCGGCGGATCCGAGCTCAGCACCTATCTTTATCACCTTTATCAGAATCTCGAAGCGCTCAAATACGTCGATGGCATGCAGCTGATGGTGACCAACGACAAGGATCACCTCTGCACGCAGGTATCGTATCGGTTGAATCTCCGCGGCCCCAGCGTCGTCGTGCAAACCACCTGCTCCACCTCGCTCGTCGCTGTGTCGCTCGCCTGCGAAAGCCTGCAGGCTCGCCGTTGCGACATGGCATTGGCTGGCGGAGTGACGGTGCGCGTTCCGCAGCGCGCCGGATACTTTTACGTGCCCGGCTCCATCTTGTCGCCCGATGGCCACTGCCGTCCCTTTGACGCCAACGCGCAGGGAACCATCGTGGGCAGCGGCGTTGGTCTCATCGTGCTCAAGAGGCTTTCCGATGCCGCTCCACGATCGTGACAACATCCGCGCCGTGATTCTGGGCACGGGCCTGAACAACGATGGCAGCGACAAGGTGGGCTACACCGCACCCAGCACGCGCGGGCAGGCGGCCGCAATCCGGGCAGCGCACGCCATGGCAGGCGTGTCCGCGGAGTCGTTCGGATACGTTGAAGCGCACGGCACCGGCACAATTCTTGGCGATCCCATCGAGTTGTCCGCTCTCACTGAAGTGTTCCGCGCCGGCAGTGAACGCAGCGGCTATTGCGGCATCGGCTCGGTGAAATCGAACTTCGGCCACCTCTCCTGCGCGGCCGGAATCGCCGGGCTGATCAAGACGGTCCTCTCGATGGAACACAAAGCCATCGTGCCGACAGTGCACTACACCGCGCCCAATCCGGCCATCGATCTCGCGTCGAGCCCCTTCTATGTCGCGACTCAGTTGATTCCGTGGGAGAGAAATGGAACGCCGCGCCGCGCCGGCGTCAGTTCCTTCGGCGTGGGCGGGACGAACGCGCACATTGTCCTCGAAGAAGCACCCCCACGCATCGCGCTCTCAGAGAAAAGAGCCCACCAGCTATTCACAATTTCGGCGCGAAGTGAGACGGCGCTTGCTGAGGCTTCGAAGAAGCTCGCGACGCACATCGAAAAACATCCTGAGATCGACCTTGCCGACGCGGCATACACGCTCCACCTCGGCCGGCGGCCATTTAAATATCGGCGCGCCATTCCGCGTCGCGGGTCAGGATGCAGCGCGCGCCATTGCACTGTTGCGGAATCCCGAAAGATTCCCCGCAGTTCAGGCGATTGCTGATCGCCCCGTCGCCTTCATGTTTTCCGGGCAGGGTTCGCAATATCCCGGCATGGCGGGCGGACTCTACAAGTCCGAGCCGCTCTTCCGCCGCAGTGTCGATCGCTGTGCGCGCATTCTCAAGCCTGCCGTCGGTCACGACCTTCGTCGCCTCCTCTTTCCCACCGCCCAGCCGCCGTAAAGACGCCGCCGAGGCCCTTCGCGATACGAAGTGGGCCCAGCCGGCCCTCTTCACCATCGGCTACGCGCTCTCGCAACTCTGGATCTCGTGGGGCGTCGAGCCCGCGGCCATGATCGGTCATAGCGTGGGCGAATATGTTGCCGCCGTTCTCGCCGGCGTGATGAGCCTCGAAGATGCACTCGGCATCATTGCGCGTCGTGGCCAGTTGATCTCTGCTCTTCCACGCGGTTCCATGCTTGCCGTGATGGCCGACGCTGCCTCCGTCGAGCGATTCGTGACCGATTCAGTCTCCATCGCGGCCGTCAATGCGCCCGGCTTTTGCGTTCTCTCCGGTCCTGATGCCGACATGGTCAAAGTTGAGGCCGAACTCACCGCAGCCTCGCTGGCAAGTCGCAGGCTGCATACCTCGCACGCATTTCACTCCTCCATGATGGATCCCATTCTGGATGAGTTTGAGAGCATCGTGTCGCGGGTTGCGTTATCCCCGCCCACAAAACGTTTCGCATCGACTCTCACCGGCAATTGGGCCGACGCCGAAGTGGCAAAGCCCCAATATTGGGTCACGCAAGTGCGCCGGTCAGTGCGATTTGCCGACGCCTTCAAAACTCTCATCGGACCAAAGAGTCCCGTCGCAAAAGATGCCGTCTTCCTTGAAGCAGGACCAGGCAACGCGCTCACCACCTTCGCCGGCGAAACGCTGCGCACCATGGATCTCCCCGCGCTTTGTCTCACCTCGCTCCCTGGACCCGACGGCCGCCGCGCGGACACTGAGGAGATCCTCACATCACGTCGGCGCGCTCTGGTCCAACGGTGTTGCCATCGACTGGAAAGAATTCCATCGCAACGAGCCGCGTTCGCGCATCAGTCTCCCCACTTACCCGTTTGAGCGCCAAAGCTACTGGGTGGGCAAGCGCCCTGAAAATGCATCGGAAATGCCCGATGTGCGCGACACATCCAAATGGCTGTACGAATCGAAGTGGACTGAAGCGCCGTTGAGCAACGCCGATACGGGCAAGCTGATCGGGCAACGCATCCTTCTGTTCGATCAAGCCGGCACTCCCGGCTCGGCAATCGCGGCCCGACTCGAAGCTTGTGGCTGCCATGTCATCCGCGCATCACGCGGCGAGCAATTCGAATCCCTGAGTGATCGGGAATATGTAATCGGTCCCAACGTGAATGAAGATCTCAGGCGCCTGGCTCAACTCGTTTGCTCAACTGAACCCAGGTTGGCGGGCGTCGTTTACTGCTGGGGCGCCACCGCGCCCGAAACCACGGATCTCGATACGGCCGCCGCATTCGCTTTGTATGCGCCCATGCGCATGGCATGCGCTTTCAGCAGCCAGCAAACCGTTCGCCCGCTGCCGCTGCTCTTCGTTGCGCGCGGAACCGTAAGAATCGAGGATGGGGACCCACTCGACCCCAACCGCGCTCTTGTCATCGGAGCAGCTCGTGTCATTCCCCAGGAATACCCGGGTCTTCGCACCGCCCACATGGATGTCGATGATAATCCCACCGCGGCTGAAATGGTCGTCGCCGAGCTTGCCGCAGGCGTTCCCGATCCAACCGTGGGACTTCGCAACGGCCGCCGCCACATCGAAAACTATATTCCGATCACGACGCAATCCACGAAGACATTTGAGGGTCTGCCCTCTCAGCCCGTAGTGCTGATTACCGGCGGCCTCGGACACATGGGACTCCATCTCGCCGAAGCGGTCTTCAATCGAATGCAGGCCAAGCTCGTCCTCGTGGGACGCAGCAATCTGGGAGAACCTGCGCAGTGGGCCGCGAAGAGCGAAGATGCCACCACTTCTCCTGAGCAGCGAATCTTGCTCAGGCGACTCGCCGCCATGCGCGCCAAGCGGGATGACGTGATCGTGCTCAAGGCCGATCTCAACAGCGCAACGGAGGTGCGCGCTGCCGTCGATGCCGCGATCGCGCACTTCGGCCAAATCGATCTGCTCGTTCACGGCGCAGCCAGGATCGATGCGGCGGCCTTCGCGGCGGTCGCCGACACCGGGCCCGAACAGATCGAAGCCCAGTTCTCTCCCAAGCTGCGCGGGCTCTTTCACACCATCGACGCTATGCGCGGCCGCGAGCCGCGCCGCTGGGTGCTGCACTCGTCCATCTCCGCCGTTCTTGGCGGACTTGCCCTGGGTACGTATGCCGCCGCCAATGCGGTTCTCGACACTCTCGCGATAAGCGAAGGAAGTCACTGGCTCAGCATCGAATGGGATGCCTGGGACAACGCCGCTGAAGCGCAGAGCGCCAGCCTTCCTCTGGCCATCAATCCCGCCGAGGGTGGCGATGTATTTCTCCGCATTCTCAAACTGCCTCTCCGGTCGCGGGTATTAGTCGCAGTCAACCTCGAGGAACGCCTGAAGGATTGGGTGCAGCACTCCGATTCCGCAGCCGGCAAAAACTCCGGCAGCGAGCGGCATCCCCGCCCCAATCTCTCCACGGCCTACCAGGAGCCCAGAACCGACACGGAGCGAACCCTGGCGGAGATCTGGGCATCGCAGCTGGGACTTGAATCGGTCGGAATTCACGATCGCTTCTTCGACCTCGGTGGACACTCGCTCCTCGCCGCGCAACTCGCCTCGGAAATCTGCGATCGATTCCAGATTGAATTGCCCGTGCTCAAGCTCTTTCAGGCGCCCACCGTCGCAGAGCTCGCCGCGGTCGTCGATGCGGCGAAAGCGGGAGGCGCTGGAGCGGACCTTTCTCCTGCGGACCACTCCGCCGCGCAGTCTTCTGCGACGCCTCAGCCTGAGTTGCTCGGGAGCGCGATCGACGTTGCCGCCAAACAAACCCATCGCGAGTTCTATAACGATGTATCGCGGCGTCTCGAGCAGTCGGGAGTGGGCGGAGCCTCCTTCTTCCTCAACTATGGCTACGTCAGCCTGGGCGATGGAGACGAGGCGCGATTCGAGGTGCCCGATCGCGTGTTCAACCGCAACTCCGTCCGCCTCGCATTCGAGCTGGTCGGCGATGCGGAATTGCACGACCACGCGCGTGCTCGACGTCGGATGCGGTCGCGGTGGAACCGTTGCGCTGATGGCTGAGACCTTTGGCGCTGAAGCGGTCGGCGTGGATCTCGCGCCCGAAGCCGTGGCCTTCTGCCGCAAGACTCACCAGAACGGCGCCCGGTTTGAAGTCGGGGATGCGGAACACTTGCCATTCGACGATGCTGCGTTCCAGGTCGTCACCAACATCGAGTCATCGCACACGTACCCCAACCTGCGCGCGTTCTATGCGGAAGTGCGGCGCGTCCTGCAGCCGGGTGGCAGATTCCTCTATACCGATCTGCTGCCGGTGGAGCGATGGATGGAAGTAAGAGTGCTCCTGCCCGCACTTGGGTTGAAGATTGAAAATGAACGCGACATCACCGCCAATGTGCTCGCGTCCTGCGACGCCATTGCGGCAACAAGGGCGCAGGCATTTGGCGGACACAGCGAGATGATTGATAACTTTCTCGCGGTGCCTGGGTCGGGAGTCTACGAGCAGATGCGAAGCGGCGCGTGGCAGTATCGCATTGTTCGCGCCACGCGCCGATAACGATCTTCCGAATTCAGCAGCAGCCGCACCCGCAATCCGCGTGATGCGCTCCGCAGTGGTCGGGCACCACCGCAACCGCAATCACCAGCGGGCGAACGCGGCACCCCTCCGCGCGCAGCGTGGCATACGCCACTTTGCACGAATCCACCTGGCCCGCAGTCTGGCGTCAGTCGGCGCAGTATTGCCGGCCGGATCGGTACTTCCGCATTGCACCGGAACGGTCAATATGACCGTCTTATGACCGCACGCCGGCAGCGTGAACTTGGTATCCGACAACGAGGTTTGCCATCCCACTTCCTTTCCGGACGAGGTCGCAAACGTTCCCAGCGTCAGTGCGACATCGCGATCGCGCCGCGTGTCGTTTTCAAACGTGATCGGAATTCGCCTCACCTCGCCGCATCGGGCATATTCAACTGTGTCGGCGCAGCGAACGTGACAGGAACACTCGCAACCGCAATCGTCGTCACAGTCGTGATCACAATCGCAATCGTGATGCTCGTGGCAATGGCCATGCGGCTTCCGGCCGCTGTAAGTCGGCGCGGTCTGGGTCCCAGCGGCAGTGGACGGCTGCGCCATCATGGAGGGAATCGTGTTGTACAAATTGGTATAACCAGTCTGCATGTTGTTGACGTAGTCGGGATACGTCATCATCCTCATCTGGCCCGTGTCGTGGCAGTACCCGTAGTACCACGCCGGCCCCTGGCTCGGATTGGACTGACTTGAGTGGCGATGGCGATGAGTATGCATCTTCACCTTCCGTTTGAGAGATATCTCGTCAACACGACTGCTTAGAGATCGTCGCTTACGCGGACACGCAACCCGCCTGCAGAACGCGTATTTCCCTGGCTGGGCGCGGGCTCGGGTCTAGCGTGTTCGCCTTCCTCTTCATGGCATCCGCACGAATGCGCATTTCTGGGGCTGTGCAGGCGGAGCTCGGACTTGCCTGACATCGTGAATCCGAACAGCTCCATCCCCATGTACGTGAAACCGAAATGCTGCGAATAAGGCTGCTCCATGTGGATCGGCGGCAGCGGAGCCAGCTTGATTGTCTGGCACGAATCAACCACCACCGGCTTGAGATCGATCAGCGACTTGGAATCGCTGCTGACCGAGAGCGGCTCAACTTTCAGGTCCACGTTGAGCGGCTCAAGCTTCAGATCCACATTCGCGGTGGAATTCGTCGTGGCGTTGATGCTCGTCGATTGCGAAACGATCGGCTGGGTGATCGCAAGGTTGGAGTTCACGGTAACCGGCGCAATCTTGTCGATGTCCACATCCACTTGAAGAGGAGTGCTGGTGCTGCCCAGCGCGATATTGTAATGGTCCGGAATATTGACGCCGCCGCCACCCTTGCTCATGTGTTACTCCTCCTCGCTTCGGTGCGATTCCAGAGTCAAACCCGTTCACGCCTTGGCCGTGGTGTAAATATCCACGCCGAGAATCGCGTTATAGAGTTGCAGGTTCGCGTAGTAATGCCGCAAAGGCTTGAGTCCATCAGGCAGATGGAAGTTCACATCCACCGTAGTCTTATCGCCTGGATGCAGAGTCACCGGCGAACGAGTGATCACCAGTGTTCCCACCTGCAGGTCCGCCCATTCGTCAAGAAAGCCCTTCACCATCGTCTCTACCGACGTTTTGTCCGCCTTGTGCAGTCCGGTCAAAAGCCCGGTGATCATGTCGAAAGAATCAAAGATCGGACACTCGCACTTCGAGCCCGTAGGCAGATCGACATTGCCTGCGGTTCTCGATGACGAATTGGCGGGTATATTTCTTGGCCTTGCCGGCGAGAATGGTGATGTTACCCGGGGTGATCCGGAAGTCCACCACCTCGGCGACCTGCGCGGTAGCCGGCACCGTCTTGCCGCCTAGACGTCACCTGGAATTCATACTTCCCCGGCCGGGTCTTTGCATCCAGAGCGATCATTCCCGCAACGCTGGCCTGTTGGCCGGGATAAAGCTTCGCGTAAAACGGAATCTCGGTCAGGGGCAGACTGGCGGGACCGTGAAGGCTTTCCGCCGTCACAGTGATCGTCCTGATCTTCTGTTTTTCGATCGCCGTTGTTGACCAGGGGAATGTTGCCGCTCAGGCCTTGCGGCGGTCCGGAAAAGAACAGGCGCGCATCGTCGCTTCCCGCAAACTGAATCGCCTCTTGTGCTACGGATGCACCCGGCTCACCAGTTACCATCACGCGCCCAAGCCTCCTGTTTTCCGGCAAACTCGGATAACAAACGGTACCCGCAAAACCCGAAGCATGTCAACGCCAATCTCCGCATAATTACCGCGGGATCAGCACGATGAAAGGGGCATGAATTCGCAAGTTGTCGGTGACTGGCAATCGTGTTCGGTTACGACTTCCCGGCGGGGTTCGCCGCGAAATACTGATCGAGCCCGGCGGCGACCTCCTTCAGTCCTCGTTCGAGATTCACATCCAATGCAGTGACGATCGCCGAGATCTCCTTGCCCTGGACTGGTTCGGACTGGGAATAGCCATGCGACCAGACAACCTTGCCTGACTTTCGGTCATAGAGTTGAAAATCCATCGATACCAGCCCTGTGATACCACTCGCACCGTCCACCTCCTCGAAGTCGTAGAGGTGGCCCCGGACCACAAACTGGCCCCCCGACGCGCTCCCAAGGCTATCCACGGACTGGTAGGTTCCTGAGCTTCTCAGCATGTGAATCAAATGGTCGTGCACCATCTCGACGGGTGGCTCAATCCACCGGCTGTACTGGTATGTACCCACCTCATTGGTGCCGATGCGATACGCGATCGGCGAATCCCGAAAGATCGCGGGAGTGCTGATGTCCGCAACCAGCAGAGACACGGTCGGCGTACCGCTTGAGAGGGCAGGGGCCGTGGAGGACTGAATCGCGTAATACCGGATGGGCTTGGTTTTGCCGCATCCGCTCAGGATCAAGGCCAGCAACGAGAACAGAATTGGACCGGTCGCTCGATTCATAGTGAACCTCTTTCGTGTGCCCTCAAGCCTTCTTCAAGGGCCTTTATCTTGTTTCCGCTCATGCGGGCAACCAGAACGAATCGAATCCTCGATTCGTCATCCCGGGCGGGTAAGCTTACTTCATCACTTCGCCAGGTTTGCGATCCTTCAAGTTATTTCCGCGAATGAGGACCGACGGGTTGGTCTTCAACGAATCCGTCAGCTGTCTCACGATTCTCGGTGGCAATGCGGACATTCACCAGAATCTGGTCGATATTGTCGCTGCCGGTGATGTTCTTCAGTTGCTCGATGAGCGATGAAGCCGAAACCAGTGTCCCCTTCAATTCGACCACGATGGCGCGGATGTCCGGGTTATTCTCAACCAGCATTGAATCCACGTGCGACAGCACAACATTGGCTTGATTCATCGTTGTTTTGAGGTTGTCCAGCATGGGCTGAATCTGGGCCGTAGCGTTCTGTATATTGGTCAGGCTCACCGCAACTTTCGGCCGGCTGTCGGCCAGCAATCCATTCAGATTCCCCAGGCTGGCGCTCACATCGGCGCGATTCTTGTCGTTCAAAAGGTCGTTGACGCGGGCGATCGTGACTTGCAGTTCCACCAGGCGCTGGTTGAGGTTCTGCAGAACCTGATTCGCGACTGGCTCCAGGTTCCCGATCATGTCGCCGAGGTCCGCTATCCCCAGCGTCTCGGCAGACTTCAATTCGCTGCCTGGAGGAGCCAGTGCGGCACCCTTGGTCCCGGTTCCCACTTCCAGGAAGTTATCCGAGAGAGCGCCGAGAGCGGCGATTTTGGCTATGCTGTCGATCTTTACGGGAATATCGCGTTGCACCGTGAAGTCGATCTCGATTCGAGTCGAATCCCCCGGATCGATGCGGACGGTCTTGACCTTGCCTGCATCCATTCCCGCGTATCGGACCTTCGCCCCGGGCAACAGGCCCCCCGCCGACTTGAAATACGTGTGGTACGGCGTGCCACCCGAAGAAAACGTCCCTGCCACGGCCAATACCGTCCCAATCAGCAGTGCCGCTGCAATACAGACGAAGAGGCCGACCAGGGCTTCCTCACGCTTACTCTTCATAGCATCCTCATTCTCAGTGGCTCCGCCATCTCAATTCTTCTTGGTCTTGCGCTCACCGGTGAGCATCTGCAGGTAATCGAGTTCTTCGGTAACTTCAGGTTCAGGAACCCGGTCCAGGAATTGGCGCACGCGCGGATGCGTGCTCGCTTGAAACTCTTCCTTGGTTCCCAGCGCCACAATATGGCCTCGGTCGACATACACCATCCGATCGGCGATCAGAAACGCACTCGCAAGTTCGTGAGTCACGACCACCATCGTTATCGCGTAAGCCGTCTTTAAGTTCAAAATCAGTTCGTCAAGTCCTGCGGCAATGATCGGATCCAGCCCGGCTGACGGCTCATCGAAGAACAGAATCTCGGGGTCCATCGCCAGTGCACGCGCTACCGCGGCGCGCTTTTTCATTCCGCCACTGAGCTCGGATGGCATGAAGTCTTCAAAGGCGCTCAGACCCACCTGTCCGAGCTTGATGCGCACCATGATCTCGATCGTCGACTCTTCGAGATCGGTATGCTCGTGCAGCGGCAGCGCGACGTTCTCGCCCACGGTCATCGAGCCGAACAGCGCAGAGCCCTGAAACGACATTCCCATCCTTTTTCGAATCGCGTTCATTTCGCGGTCGGAGATATTGGCGGTATTCACTCCGCCAATCCAGACCTCTCCGGAGGTGGGCCTTTCGAGACCAACCAGGGTCCTCAGCAGAGTGCTCTTTCCCGAGCCCGACCCGCCCAGGATCACCATGGTTTCTCCTCGCTTGATGTCGAAGGTGATCCCGTGGAGGATCTCGCGCTCGCCATAACTCACGCGAAGGTTCACCACCGAAATTGCAGCGTCGCTCGTGCCGGCGTCATTCATCTTGAACGTCTCTCCGTAGCAGCGTTATCCAGCTCTTCGCCAACAACGGTCCACACCTTTTGAGTTAGGTCGGATTGATGAAATAGAACAAAGCTGTGAACACCAGGTCGACCACAATCACGAGCGCGATCGAAGTGACGACGGCAGACGTCGTTGAACGTCCGACCTCCTCGGCGCCCGCACCGGTAGAAAATCCTTCCTTGCATCCGACCGCCGTAATCACAAGTCCGAACAATGCACTCTTGATGAGGCCCGTATAGATGTCGCGATTGACAATCGAATCCAGCGTCGCCTGAAAATAGGAGCCGATGGTGAACCCCGCGCCTGCGACGCCGAAAACGCATCCACCGACAACCCCCATGAAGTCAGCCCAGACTGTCAGGCATGGCACCATGATGAGCATGGCCAGAAACTTGGGCGCGACAAGGAAGGCGACCGGATCGAAAGCCATGGTTCTCAGCGCATCCACTTCCTCAGTCACCTTCTTGGTGCCTATTTCTGCGGCAAAGGCGGATCCGGATCGGCCAATGACGACGATGGCCGTCAGCAGGGGACCAAGTTCGCGCAGAATCGACACTGCCACCGCACCGGCCACAAGTTGCATCGCGCCCAATTGCCGCAGCTCATACGCGCTCTGCAGAGCCATGATGAGGCCGACAAAGAATGTGATCAGCGAAACGATGGGGATGGCCTCGACCCCCACCGCCATGGCCTGATGGAGAGCCCGTTGCGGCCGCAGGCGCTGGCCCCGGAAAGGACCCACGAACGTGACGTAGGCGGACTGACCCGCGAGGACTCGCCAGGCCTCCGATGTACGCGAAGCTGTTGATCGTCAGTGCGCCGACCGCTCTCGGGATCGCTTCGACTCTTTCCAGAATCTTCATTGCGAGTTACATCCGTTCCATGCGATGCTCCAGCGATATTCCGGGGACGGCTTTCGATCGAATGCCGCAAACCGCTCGACTCGGTCTCAGGCATCGAGCGCCTGCAATTCGGTTTCGCGGATCTCAAACACCCCGGTCAAGCGCGTGAGCTGCAATACTTTCAGCACAGACCCGGTCACCCCAAAGAGAATGATTCGCTTCTTGGACTTCTTGGCCTCTTGAAGAACCTCCAGCAGGGAAGCGATGCCGGAGCTGTCGATGTACCGCACTTCCTGCAGATTGATCGCAAGACGCTCCGTCACGATCAGTGACTCCAACAGTGATTTGCGCAACGCCGGCGAAGTGCCCAGGTCAATTTGACCGACCACGTCCACAATCACGGCGTCTCGATCACTTCGGCTCGAAAACTCTAGCTGTCTCTCCATGTGCATCCTTCGCTGGCTCGGATCGGGAGCCTCTCCTGCATTACTTCCCCACGGCACGTCTCCTTGGCGCCGGGCAGGCGTTTGACAAGCTTCAGTTGATTCCCTCCCGAGACCTTCTGATACGACATTTCATCCATGATGGCCTTGATCAGGTGTGTCCCGCGGCCGCTCAGCGCAAACTCATCCAGGGGTTTGCCGCAGATCTTTTCCGGATCCGGTGGCTCTCCCGTGGTCGAGCAGTGTGAACTCCATTTGCTCCTCATCGACGAAGCACTCGAACTCGATCTCCCGGTCGTAACAATTCTTGTAGGCGTGGCGAATGACGTTGGCCAGGGCCTCGTCAACCGCGAGTGTGACCTCGATGCGCTCCTCATTTGACAAACCATAAATCACGCCCAACTCGCCTATCACCGCGCGGACGACAGCAAGAAAGCGAGGATCGCTCGGAAAAGCCAGTCGCAAATGAAAGGCCATTTTGGGCGACAACATGACGAGAGAAAAGTCTACGGTGATACTTTAAGGCCTGCAAACTGGCAAAAATATCAGGAGGCGCTTGAGACTTCTCATCTTGCAGGATTCGCCGGAACCGGCATGCAGTCGCTGGTCACTTTTCGGTTTCGCTAAGATTAAGCCGAAACACCGTCGAATGGAATAGGAAATCCTATTGTGAGCCGATTGCCATCCGAGAACCTCTCGTAGCTAATCGATCCCGCGAAACGATAGAGCAGCCGGATACCATTTCCGCCTGGTTCAATCGACTCCAGGCTGACGGGCGGCGTCGCTTCGCCTTGCGGAGCGGGCTCAACCGGAGCAAAGGCCGGCGCTCTGTCTTCGATCACAATGAACAGTTCGCGCGCTGAAACGGAAGAGCGCATGACGATTGGATGTCCCGGTTCGTCTCCGTAGCCATGCATCACTATATTGGCTAGCGCCTCTTCCACGCACAGGTGCATGGCGAACCGCGTGTCCTCGCTGAAGGCGTATTGGTCGGCCAACGCCTCGATCCATGGCTGAACACGCGTCAACTCCGTGAGCTGGCTATCCAGTTCGATCCGGTCTTGCAGTCTGTTCAAGAGCATTCTCGCTTTACCCAAGGCGCTTGAGCCTTCCGAAATCGGAGCTGCCGCGCGTTCAGCAGTGTTAGCACAGCGCCGCGACAGCGGCATCGAGGTCATGAAAGATGGGAATGATTTCGTGGATGTTGCTGGCGTTCAGTACTTCTTCCACCATCGGAACCGGTCCGAACAACGCTACTTTTCCCCCGTGGCGGCGAACCGCCTGGGCGGGAATGACAATCGAACGAAGGCCCATCGAGCCCAGAAAGGAGACATTGCGCAGGTCGATCAAGAGAAACTTGCTGCTGCCCGCCAGCACGTTCATGCGTAAATCGATCGCGGCCGCGCCTTGAATATCCAATCGCCCATCCAGAAGAACCCGGATGATGCCACCTTCCATGGACTCAGTCGAGATTGTCATGCATGCTTTCCTTTCCGCGGTGGGGGGTCGATTTGCCGCGATAGGCCTCGCTCATCGTATCCGGCAATTGTTAACGTCTGGTTACACAGGCAATTACGTTCCGCCGCGGCTTCCACTCTCAGCCTTCGCGGCACCGTCCTCCGCCCGCTGGTAGCGGACCACCAGAAGGGTAATATCGTCTGACTGGCTGGCGCCTTCGGCAAACCCCTCGACGGCGCTCAGAATCCCCGCCTGAAGTTCGGCCAGGGAGCCATTTTGATGCCGGACGAGGGCTTCCTTGAGTCGCCCCGCCCCAAACAGGTTTCGGTCTCGATCCTCGGCTTCCGTGACGCCGTCCGTGTAAAGCAACAGCGTGTCTCCGGGTTCGAGCTGGATACGCGCGGCCTTGAAGGATGCCTGCTCGATCAGGCCAATGGGGAACGATCCGCCTGAACACAATTCGCTGACTTCGCCCCGCCGCAGAAGCAGAGGCGAAGGATGGCCGGCGCGGACGAACTCCAGATCGCCATTGGGATCCAGCAGTCCGAAGAACATGGTCGCGTAACGGCCCACCGCCGCGCGGTCGCAGAGAAAACTGTTGAGGTGATCGAACACCTTCACCGGCTCGACGCCGAGCGTCATCCCTGACAGCGCTCCCTGCAACATGGTTGTCAGCAGGGCAGCCCCGAGACCCTTGCCGGCGACATCGGAAATCATGATAGCGATGCGGCCATCGGGCAGCGTGAAAACGTCGAAATAGTCGCCGCCTACTTCGTGGCAGGGCCGGTGAATTCCCGTGACCGCAAGATGAGGGTAGTCCTGAAGCCCCTGGGGCACCAGGGCCTGCTGGATCTGCCGCGCGATGGTCAGCTCCTGCTCCAGGCGCTGGCGCTCCCGCTCCCGTTCGAGCAGCCGGGCATTGTCGAGAATGCTTGCGGCTTGCGCGCCCAGGGCATCCAGGATCTGCCGGTCCAGCGCCGAAAAGGTCGCCGTCCGCCTGGAATCCAGGTACACCGCTCCCAATAACTGGTGCCTGGCGCCCTCGGTCGACGACCCAGCCGTTCCATACTGGGTGCCGTACAGAGGAATTACCACGGCTGAGCGCAACAACTGGACCACTACGCTTAGCGCGCTTTGCAGGTTTAGATCCGCCAGGTTCAGGTCTTCGCTGATGACTGCGGATTCAAGCTCGATCGCCCTCGCCAGTACCGACCGGCTCGGATTCATCGTTTCCGGCGCCAGACTCTCTGCATCGCGCCCCCGCCCCACCTTGACCTGCAATACACCGGTCCCGTCCGGCTCCAGCAGCATTCCGCGGTCGGCATGGGTGATAACAATAGCGTGATCGAGCATCGCAGCAAGCACCGATTCCAGCGGAAGCTGCGAATGCAGCAGCGATGTCGCCTCGAGAAGCAGCCTCAGCCCCTTGAGTTCATTGGCGGAGTCGCCGCCCAAAGACCCAAGAATGCTCCGCAGCTTCGTGACCGCTTCTTCCTGCGAGTGCGCTTCCGGCTGCATGCGGAAAACAAGCTGGCATCCTTCGTCGATTCCCAGCCGGATCCGGTCGCCGTCGGCCAGCGTTCCCGCGCCGGTTGGTTTACCGTTCACGAAAATGCCATTGAGCTGACCGCGATCCTCGATGCAGATCCCGCTCGGTCCAGCGGAAATGGCCGCGCATTTGCGCGAGATGCGCAGGTCGTCGATCACCAGGTGATTGCCGCTCTCTCTCCCTCGTCCGATAAAGAACGGAAGTTCGCTTATCGAGACCACCTGCCGCGGACGATCAGAAAACATCACATCGATATATCCATGGACTGGAGCCGGCGATTCAGACATAGGCTTCGGGTCGAGCAGGCTGCGGAGAACTCGCTTCGTCTCGCCTTTTGTATCAGGGCTCGACTTCAAGCCTGCCCTGAGAGATGCCGAAGGGTGCCGAAACTGCCACAAAATCAATTCGCGGCTTTAGCCCCTGTTAGCTATGTATCTCCGATTTCGCCGGATGATCTGAGTTTTTCTCAACCTGTTAGTGAATTCTACGGCATTGAGGAAATACCGCGTTCCTTCGTGTCGAATTTGACCAAACGTCTTGACAAGTCACCCTGTATTCAATAGCTTGTAGACTCGCCGCCCGCAAAAGGCTGCCTCCGACAGGTGCCAACCCCACGACTTGGTTCGCTGTGCGCCCTCGCAGGCCCGGGAGCGGTGCCAGCCCCCAATCGCAATCTGGCCGCTTGCCTCGGTGAAGACTCTTGACTGCGTCGAACGGCGAATGCCTCCGGGCACTGGTCGAATAGCTGTTTCACTGCATGCCGAGCCAATTTTGTCTTCGCATTTAAAATTCACCCATTTCCAGGAAACGGATCTGCAAGGAGAACCATGAGAGCAGCGATCGCGCGGTCAGGCAAAATAGCCACACTGATAGTTCTGGGCATGATAGTCGGCGTCACGCTCGCTTCGGCACAGGGTTGTCCCGCCTCTCCCGGCTATTCACCAGACTTCAGCATGAACCAAAGCTGCCTCACGTCGAATGGAACCAACAGCGGGTATTCAGGTTCTCCATCCTTTACCCCTCCTGCGACGCCGGAATCCTCCGTATCGTCCGTCCTGCGGCTGACCGCCAATCAGGGAGGGTGGGCCACCTCGGCCTGGTACCAGACCCCCCAGGTCGTTGCCAACGGATTCACGACCACCTTCTCGTTCCAATTGGGAAGCACTTCGACCTATAACGCCGATGGATTTGCCTTTGTCATTCAGAACAGCAGCCTGTCAGCCCTGGGGGCCGGCGGATGCGGCATCGGGTTCGGCGGCAGCAGCAGCGGCTGCGCTTCCTCAAGCGGCATTGCCAACAGCGTGGCGATCGAGTTCAACACCTATCCCAATGGCGCCGGGGTCGACCCGAGCAGCGATGACGTTACCATTCAGAACTGCGGCGGGATCACTCCCAACAGCGTCGACTCGAGTTGCTCACTCAAGTACAACGACCTCACCGGCAAGATCAATCTGACTGACGGCAGCGTCCACGTCGCGGCCATCACCTACACGCCCTCCACGCTATCGACGTGCGGAGTTACCGGGACGCAGACCTGCTCCACCCTCGATGTGGTTCTCGACGGCGTCGACCTTTTCCCCGGGGGAGTCCTCTTCGATATCACCACCATCGGGCTGAGCGGCTCCAGTGCCTATGTCGGATTCACCGCGGGCACAGGCGGCGGCAACGACGACCAGGACATCCTGAGCTGGACCTTCACCCCCCAGGGTCAGAGCCAGACGGGAACCGTAACGCCCGGCCAGACAACTCCGACCGTGTTCAATATCAACGGGGGTTTCGTCGAGGGAAGCCCGACCAGCGGCTACACCTTCACCGCGCAGGAAACCGACACCAGCCAGCAACTGCAAATGGTGGTCACGGCGATTCCCGTCAGTCAGCAGGCTTGCACCGCGCTGGTACAGGCGAACCAGAAGTTCAACACCGCCGAGTGCTTCGTTTACCAGAATGGCGGAGGGCAGGGTAAGGACACGGCAGTCCTGTTCGAGGTAACCTGTCCCCCGGCAGGATCGTGCGGCTCGAGCGGCAATCCGTTCGATGCTGAACTGGGCACCAATTTCAATTTCTTCTGTACTGCGGACGTCCCGTCAGAGAATCTGCCGTTGCAGTGCGGCGCTCCTCCGTTGCCCTTCAGTTTTGGATTCCCCAATCTGACCTCTGCCAATGGACTGCCCTCGGTCGGCTTCTTGAAAGGCGAAGGCCCCGATGCGATCCACCCGTGCACGCCGGATCCCAATGGCGCCACGCCCGCTCTTCCAGAGCAACCAGATCGACACCTTCGCCCTGGGAGACACCAGCGGCGGCGCCAAAGGCGGCAGCGGCGGAACGACCTCCTGCTGGGTGATGACCTACCTGACCCAGAATGAATTGCCCACGATCAGCGTCACCCAGCCTGCCAGCGGAGCGACCTATACGCAGGGCGAAACCGACGCGACAACCCTGGCGAAGTACTCCTGCTCGGCTGTCAACGCCGGCGCCGGCTCTCCGGTTGGACCGTATCTGACCGTGGCAAGCTGCAGCGCGACCGACACGCCTGGCACATCCGTCGCCAGCGGGGCGCAATTCGATACCACCACGCCCGGACCGCATAGCTTTACGGTGCAGGTGCAGGATTCGGCAACCAACACCAATTCGCAAACCGTCGCTTATACCGTTTCGGCCCCGCCCGCGATTTCCGGGCCCGCAGGCGCAACATTTACGGTTGGCAGCCCCGGCGTCGTGACCATCAGCGCAGCAGGCTACCCCGTACCGACTCTCACCGAAGCTGGCGTTCTACCCGCCGGCGTCACTTTCGTCGACAACAAAAACGGGACCGGCACGCTGAGCGGGTCCCCGTCAGCGAGCGGTGTCTTCCCCATCAGCTTCACCGCGCAAAACGGAGTCGGCTCGCCGGCGACCCTGCCCTTCACGCTGACGGTCGTCGCCTCCGTTCCCGCCTCGGGGACAAAGTGCAACGGCGTCTACAACGGCACCTTCAAAGGCAGCATTCTCGTGACCAGCGGGCAGACCTGCACCTTCGTGGGCGGCGGCGTCACCGGAAACGTGGTTGAGGCCGGCGGCAACCTGGTTCTCAACAATGCGATCGTCGGCGGAAACATCACGGTAACTGGAGGAACGTTCTCGATCGGTCCCCCGGTAACGATCAAAGGCAACCTGGCGATTCTCGCTCTTCCGAAATCCGCGGTCCAGAGCCACGTATGCGGCGCGGTGATCGGTGGCGGGTTGCAGGTGGTTGGCAGCGCGACGCCGGTCCTCATCGGCGCCACATCGGGATGTCCCGGCAACAACGTCTCCGGCGATCTGCTGGTGAGCGCTAATCTCGCCGCTACCTCGATCGACAACAACACCGTCGGCGGCAGCCTGGCGGACCTCGCCAATTTGCAGCCCACGCAGGTGTTCTCGAATCACGTCAAAGGCATTCTGACTTGCACCGCCAATCCGGCCATCAGCGGCGGAGGAAACACCGCAACCAAGAAACAGGGCCAATGCGCAAGCTTCTGAGATTAAGCTGAGCGCCGCGAGAATCCTGCAACTCGATGAACTCCGTTCGAGACCTGAAGTGCGTCAGGTGTTGGACGGCGCGGCGACCAGTGTGTTTTCCTTCTTGCAGCACCGCTACCCCAGAACCGACGCTGTTGAACGGTTCCCGCTTCTTGATTTCGAACTCCCAGCTAATCCGTAATAACCGGGGTTGAGGAGGAATTGAATGTTCGTAGATTCAGTAAGGTCCCGCCATGCCTGTTTCTTGGTGCTTCCGGCTTTCACTCTTCTTCTTTTAGCGGCCTGCAATAAGCAAGCCGCGACCCCACCCGTTACAGCGCAGCCACAGCCACAAGCGGCCGCTTCTCCGTCGATCTCTGCCGACGGCCTGCCCGCGGCACCCTCGAATGTCATCTCGTTGCCGATGGGATTCAAGCGGGATACGGGCGACCTTGACGTGATGGTCAAGCGACGCCGGATCCGCGCCCTGGTCATTCTCAACCCGATTGGATTCTTCTACGACAAGGGAAAGCCGAAGGGCGCAATGTACGAAACTCTGGATGAGTTTCAGAAGTTCGTCAACCAGAAGCTCAAGACGCGGCAAACTGCCGATAACAGTCGCATTCATTCCCATGCGCGCCGATCAGGTTGCGAAGGCTCTGACAGAGGGGATCGGGGACATTGTCGCCTATGGAGTCGTGGTGACGCCCGAGCGTGAAAAGCTGGTCGCCTTCTCGACACCTCTCGTCACCGATGTAAAGCAAATCATCGTCACGGGATCAGATCTGGGTTCAGTCTCAACCCTCGCGGACCTGGGCGGAAAAGAGGTGTATGTCAATCCCGCTTACCACCTATTACCAAAACCTTCAGACCGCCAACGAGACCCTCAAGCAGTCCGGCAAGACGCCCATTGTGATCAAGGCCGCCGACAAGAACCTGACCGACGACGACTTGTTGCAAATGGTGAACGCCGGACTGATTCCGGCTACCGTCACGACTCAACAACGTGCCGACCTTTGGTCCCAGGTACTGCCGAATCTTCATCCGCACCCCGACCTTGTGATCGCGAGCGGCCAAAACCTGGCCTGGGCCATGCGCAAGAACAACCCGCAATTGAAGCAACTGGTGGACGAATTTGTGGAGACGCACAAGCTGCCGGTACATCCTTTGGAAACACCCTTCTCCGGCGCTACCTGCAGAACACCAAGTGGATAAAGAACTCCACGTCGTCAGCGGAGATGAAGAAGTTTCAGCAAAACGTCGCGTTTTTCAAAAAGTACGCGGGCCAATACGACTTCGATGTATTGATGATCGCGGCCCAGGCTTACCAGGAATCTCTGCTCGATCAGAGCAAGCGGAACCCCAGCGGCGCGGTCGGCATTATGCAGGTGATTCCCAAGTATGCGGCGGCTTCTCCCATCAACATACCCAATGTCGAAACTGCCGAAACCAACATTAAAGCCGGCGTAAAGATGTTGCGCAACGTGGAGGACAACTACTTCAACGACCCGAAGATCGATCGGCTCAACAAGACGCTCTTTGTGTTCGCCAGTTACAACGCGGGTCCGAATCGCATTGCCGGGCTGCGCAAAAAAGCTCCGGACTTAGGCCTCGACCCGAACGTCTGGTTTGGAAACGTGGAGCTGGTTGCTGCCAAAGAAATTGGGCAGGAGACTGTCACCTACGTCTCCAACATCTACAAGTACTACATCGCCTACACGCTCACAGCAGAGCAGAACCAGCTTGCAGAAAAGGCATCCGGTCAGTAGGCCGGACTCTAGTTCCCCGCTGTCTTGAGCCAATTGGCCGCGTCTTCGTACATCTGTTTCAAATCCGCGCGTTGCAGCAGGTTTTCCGCGCCCTGATCCTTCTTCATCGTGTCCAGAGTGTTCACCACCCAGCGGAACTGATCCCGGGCCTCGGCATTGTCCTTGGTTTCCCGGCCGATGCTTCCCAACAGATAATGCGCCTGGGCGCTCAACGCCTGCTGGCCCAGTTTGTCCGAGCGCAGCAGGGCCCGGCCCAGCTCCTCTCTGGCATGGGCAGCATCGCGCGCCTGCAGCATCGCCTCGGCCATGAAAACGGAGCACTCGACCGCAGAGTATTTCAGGCCGCCCTCGTCTGCCTGCTGCATCAGCGCGCGAAGATTCGGAATCACTGCCGATCCCTTCTTTTCGCGCACCGTGACCTTGGCCAACGAATCTTTGCGAGGAGAATCCGTTCGGTTTCCTTGCTGCGCATCGCGGCCTGCAAAGCCTGGTCGTAGAGAGAATGAGCCGCACCGAAATTTCCTTTGTAAAAGAACGCATCGCCCTGAAAGCCAAGCGTCTGTGCGACAAGACCGTCATTCTTCAACTCGCGCGCCAGGCTGAGCGCCTCGTCCAGCGAGCCCTTCGCTTCGTCCATGCGCCCGGCGAGAATCAGCGCCTGCCCGTAGCCGCCCAGAATCTCCCCCATCCAGAAGGTCCTGTCTTTCAGATCGCGAAAGGTCTTCAGAGCCTCCTCTTTACTGTGAACAGCGGCGCCAAACCGTCCCTGGAAATCGAACAAGCCGCCCAGGCCGTAGGATTCGAGAGCGGCGCCCCGCGTGTCATTGATGCTGCGGCGCAATTCCAGGGCTTTCATATAGTAGGCAATAGCCTGGTCGTACTCGCCCATGCTCGTCAGCGCCTGGCCGAGATTGTGCAGCGCATTGACGATATCCTGCGGGACTTTCGACTTCTCTCGCAGTTGGAGAACCTGTTGCAGGTAAGTAAGCGCGTCCTCGTATTGTCCCTTCTCTGAATACACGCTTCCGATATTGTTCAGGCAGACCGCCTGCATGCTTTCGTTGCCGATCTCGCGCTCCAGTTCCAGTGCTTCCTTGTACATCTTGAGCGCTCCGTCGTGGTCGCCGCGGTCGTCTGCCAGGTTGCCCATATCGATGAGCGTGTCGCCCAGGCCGCGCTTGTCCCCGATATCGCGGCGAATCTGCAGGGCCTCACTGAAATTCGACATCGCGCTTTTCGCATCGCCCAGCGCCGCCTGCGCCATTGCCATTTCGTTCAGGCTGAACGCCAGGCCGCGCTGCTGCCCGATCTGCCGCCAGATCGTGAGTGCCTCGCGCTCGCTGCGCAGAACCTCTTCGGGCTTGCTCAGCATTGCGATAGGCGACCGCGGTCAGATGCAGGCTCATTGCCTTCTGCTCCTGGTTGTCCATCTGCACGGCCAGGCTATAAGCGCGGTTCAGCGGTTCAAGGCTGCCCTGCGCGTCGCCGCTCTTGATCTGGATCCGCCCCAGGTCAATCGTCGCCCCGATGTCTTTAGGATTCGACGTCAGGATCTTCTGGTAATAGTCCCGCGCTTTGCCAAGATCGCCGGAGTCCTCGTATAACCGGGCCAGCGCCGCTCTCACATCCGAGTTATCCGGCAAGACTCGGGCCAGGTTCTCATAAGCTTTAATGGCTTCAGGAAAGCGCTTGTTGACCTGAAGCCCAATCGCCGAAATCTGATACTTCTCCGCCTCCGGAAGATTCTGGCTCAGCAAGACGGCCTTCTTGGCGGACTGTTCCGCTTCGCTGTCATAGCCCAGGCTGCTATAAGCTTGCGCCAGCCGCGCAAACGCCAGGGCAAAGTTGGGGTCGGCCCTGGTTGCAGCCTCAAATTGCTTTTGCGCTTCAAGGTTCTTGCCGTCGCGCTGCAGTCCCAGTCCCTGGTTGTAATCGCGCAACGCATCGACGGAACTCGACGTGGGTTGGAACGAGCTGGCTTTCAATTCCTTCAGTACATCCTGAGGAAGCGCCAGTGCCTGCCGGATCGAGTCGGCCAGACGGTCGATCGCGACCGGAATATCCTTTTCACTCGGCACATCGACCTTCAGCGGAACGGTGCGGTTGTTCTTGATGTCCTGGAGCGTGGCATCAATCCGAATCGCATTTCCAAACCTCGCGTACTGTCCCCAGACCACCCGGTCCGCGTTGCTGAAATCAGCCACTCGCTTGATCGTCCCCGGGTCGAGAACGCTCGAAGACGAAATCCGCAGATCCCCGAAGATCTGGTGCACAATGTTGGGGCTCACCGTGCGCAGGCTGGCCGACTGGCCGACCTCCGTTGTGAGCATGTCCGCAACACTCGAACCGATCCAGTCGAGCGATGGGTCAGACGACGCATTCCGGAAAGGCAGGATAGCGAGCGATACAGCGGGGCGGCAGTCGACCCGCTGTTACCCGCACGGTTGAAAAGCTTGGCGCGAAACAAAAATCCGCAGATCACGAGGATCAGCGTTGCTGCGATCGACGCAATCTCGGGCCACCGTGAACGCCAGCGGCGAAGACTGAGCCGCGCTAGCTTTCCACTCCGGCGGCGAGATTTCCGGGCTTGCCAGTTGGTGAGATCCGCAAGGACCTCCGAAATCGCCTGGTACCTGTGGTTCAGGTCGCGCTCCAGGCACTTGCTGACGATCGCGTCGAGCGCGCCCGGGATCGTGGTCATCACCTGGGAGACCGGGACCGCCGCTTCCTGGGTCCGCTTGATCAGGCTGACCAAAGCGTTGTCGGCGCCGAAGGGAAGCTCTCCGCTCAGCAGTTCGTAAAGAATCAGTCCCAGGGCAAAAATGTCGGATCGCTGATCAAGCTCCGTGCCCATGGCCTGCTCCGGCGACATGTATTCGATGGTGCCGAGGAAGGCGCCCTGCTGGGTTAATCCATTGCCCCGAAGCGTGCGGGCGAGCCCGAAGTCCATCACCACCACTCGCCCGGCCGCATCCAGCATGATGTTCTGCGGTTTGAGGTCCCGGTGGATGATTCCGACCCCGTGAGCCGCTTCAAGCGCCTGGCACACCTGCCGCGTGATGTCGACCGCTTCTTCCGGAGCCAGTCTCTTCTTCTCTTCGAGAACCGACTGCAGATTCTGCCCCTCGATCAGCTCCATGGTGATGAACTTCACGCCCTGGGCCTCACTGAGGTCGTAGATCCGGATCACGTTGTGATGCGTGACCTGGTGCGAAAGAATCAACTCCTGTTTGAAGCGCGCCAGGATCTCCGGATGGGAGGCCATCTCCGGCCGGATGACTTTCAACGCCACCACTCGATCCAACTCGCGGTCGGTGGCCTTGTACACGGCTCCCATCCCGCCCTCGCCGAGGAGTTCGAGAATTTCATACCGGTAGCCCAGTACGCTCCCGATTTCGAGCTGAATCATCGCCGGAGCAGCCGCAGTTCCGGGCAGCAGGACTGCGGCGAGGCGGGGGCTTCGCGAGCAAATGCGCCGGGCGCAAAGATTGTGGCCCCATCGTCGCTGGCGGGCCGGGTGCCCACGATTGTCGCATCCGTGTGACGGTGCGAAGTCTCGCCGGCCGCCGCCGGTTCTGAATGACTAAGAGGGGACGCCGAGGCGACAATCGTCTTTTCGGGATCCAGCCATGCTGCGGCCGTGAGACGATCGGTCGCATTCCGGCCGTCTGGCACATCCCCAGGCGGGGGACCCTGCACTCTGGGAGCGGCTGGTTCTTCAGAAACGCCCGTTTTGTCGTTCCCGGATGGGATATCGTCCATTGTCGCGATTCACAAACTGCTGGGAAAGGGGACAGCCCGACGCAACCTCGCTAACGCAGCCGGGGAAAGGTATTGTGGCTGAAGTATATACGATTCATTAACCATGCTGTTTGCGGAATCTCTCGGATGGATCGACTTCTTCCTTATTCCTGGCCAGATTCCCGCCCAGGCATAATGCGGTACTCCACGCTCAGCCGATCGCGCCCCATTTCCTGACGAACACTCGTCCGATGCAGAATGTCATTCAGGAAAATCAGACCATCGCCGAATTCGAGCGCCGGCGCCCAGAATTCCTCGGGCGAAAACCGCTGGCGGAGAGCCCGATCGTCGAGTTCCGTGAAATGCAGCAGCGCTGGTTGACGGCGGCGGACAAATTCCAGCCCCGGGCTGTCAACTCCGCAGGGGTTCAACGGAATCCAGCATGTCAGTAATTCGGTCATTGGGACCACCGGCCCCGGCTGCAGGGGAAAGCTGACCCCTAGCGCCCCGTCCTGATGCCAGCCTTGGAGATGGTAGCCGGAAGGCGCGGCCTGGCCGGGTGCAAGCTTCTTCCGCACCCACGATTGTTCCATGTTGCAAGTCCACGCCTGCGCCCATAGCTTCTGAAAACAATTGCCCCATGCCCGGCGCCGACAAAGGAGCCAATAATTCCTCCCGGCTGCCGAAGCCAAAGTCCATAAGCGCCGCCAGAAGCACGGAATTGGAAAAGCGGTTGTACCGGTAGTGCTCGGGAAGCGATCTCTCCGTTCCGATTGCCTGATAGAACCGCTCGGCCGGCCGTTTTCAGCCGGGTCAGCGAGTCGGTCCTGAAGGCATCTCTCAACAGGACTATGCCCCGTTCTCGCAGTTGAATTGATAAATCGGTCATCAAACCCGGAATCTCCGCTTTGAAGTTAAATTCCGATGAGCCCTGTGGCAACAGGGACCAGCAGCTTCATCCCCGCGTCCAGTTCGAACACCCCCTTCCGCTTCCGAACGTCCGCCTTCTCCAGGGTCTTTCGAAATCTCCGTTTTCGCCGGATGATCCGAGTTTTTCCGCAACCTACTACCCGCGGTTATAAGTCGAGCGGCTGAGCGAAGGTTACAGTCACCTTCAACCCAACCAATAGGTAACTAACAGTCGGGTTACCAGGCTTGAACAAAAACAAGCCTCCACCCTCCGAAAAACTCCGCCGTCGACAAACTGACTGTTTGCTATAGAAACACATGAAATCAGCCATTTACCTATATCCAAATTTACTGCTGAGAAACAAATTTCCTCTTGACAGCCCTTCTGGCAGCAACGAAAATCACTCCAGTTTTTTATTGATTGTTTTTCCTTGTCTAACTTGATGGGCCTTGGTGTAACTAGTGCTCAAGTTTCTGCAAGGTTAATGAACGCCCTCCCAGGACGCATCTATCTTTCCCGTGTCCGTACATAGTTCGTCTAACCGTCGGCGTTCGGTGCTGCTCCGGTAGCTTCTGACCTTGTTCACCCCCGATTGATTTACTGCTGCAGGCGACCACTGGTGCTCACCGGATTCCTTCGAACCGGCGCTCCACGACCATACTGCAGTCGTCGATCCACAACGCTGTTTCTCAGCTGAACAACGGATCAAAAACCAATCGTTCAACCCCAAACAAGGAGGATTTCGCACGTGAAATGGTACGTTAACTCTGCTGCCGTTGCATTACTCTCCAGTTCCTTGCTTTGTTCCACCGCCGTCGCGGCGGGCCCGAACAAGGATGCATTCTCCGCCGTCCAGGGCGTGGATGCGCAGGCATTGTCATTGGACGAAATGCAGGCTACTAGTGGCCAATTGAATGCCTATGACATCGCGGCCGCTCTCACCGCCGAAGCCGCAAAGCTTGCCAATACCCCAAGCTCCAGCAAGCGGATTTGAAACTGGCCAACTGGTATCAGGTGAATGCCGTGGCAATTAACGCCGAGTTCCTGAAACTGGGCGTACTTACTCCATGCAAGAGCTGCAAGTAACTGGCAACGACTCAGCCCGAATCAGCTAGGTCTTTGACCGCATGGTTTTGTACGAATCATGGGTGCCCCAGGTTCGGCGCGTTTTTGTTTTTGCGCCTAACCTGGGATACCGCGGAGTTTGGAGAGATACAGACTCATGCGGCCATAGACCTGGCGGCCATTCGCCGCGCTGATCACGTGCGTCTGCAGGAAAAGTTGGCGTATCGTCTATGCACGAACTTCCCCAGGAAACGAAGTTTCAACCCGGCTATGTCCGCATTCGGATCATGACGGGATTCATCGCCCTGGTCGTGATGATCATGGGCTTCGGTGGGCGCGCGGCGGCGCAGGTTGTTGTCCAGGCCGCCGGAGCCCGTGAAGAGGTTCACGTTGTTTCCTTGCGAGCCCAGCGCGACAAGGGCGTCGTCAAGCAGGGCTTCGATTACTCATGTGGCGCGGCGGCGCTCGCGACCCTGCTGACGTATGGGCTCAATGACCCGGTCGGGGAGGATGTGCTGCTCCGCGCCTTGCTCGACCCGCTCTCGCCCGATCAGTTAATAGCGCTGCAGAAAAAAGGCCTCTCCCTGCTCGATCTTCAGCGGCTCGCACAGAGTCGCGGGCACAAGGCGCAGGGTTTCCGAATCGGCCGCGACCATCTCGCCAGGCTCTCCTACCCCGTCATCGTGTTTATCCGGCCCCACGGCTATCGGCACTTCGCCGTGTTCAAAGGCGTGCGCGGGGATCGTGTTTACCTCGCCGATCCCTCCCTGGGCAATGTCCGCATGCCCCTCTATCGCTTCCTCGACATGTGGGCAAATGAGGCCGGTCAGGGCGTCATCTTCGCCGTCGAAAAGTCCGACGGAAGCTGGCCGGATCATTTCGCCCTGCGGCTCCCGGGCGGAGCTGGTCCTCCCATAGAGGTTCTGAGTGCGGCGAAGATGCGCGACATCGGAATGCTTCTTCCACTGAGCCCTGAAAGAGGACCCAATTGATCGGCGGGGCTCGAATGCGGACGTTGCTGGGCGTTTATCTAACCGCGATTGCGCTGGGTTTCGCGTCGCTCGCAGGCGCAGCCCAGGCTGTCTCCGACCGCGAAGTGCTCGATCTTCGCGAGACAGCGGAGATGTTGCGGGTTGCCCCCGGCGTGGTGCGCGAACTGGCCGAGTCCCACCGCATTCCCGCGCGCAGGATTGGCGACGATTGGCGATTCTCCCGCTCCGCCTTGCTCGACTGGCTCAAAGGAGAACAGCCCGGGGATGAGGCCAGCGCCCCGTCAAGGCCCGCACCCGTATCCGATCAGCCTCAAACCGAGACTCTCGCACGCGAGTTCTGGAACATGACCCCGCGCGGTGTGAGCCCGCAGCCGCCAAAGCCCGTAAGCGATCCGCATCAAGCCGAGACGCTCGCGCATGAGTTGCCGGACATAGCTGCGCGCGGAGTCACTCCGGAGCCCCCAAAACCAGATCCGCCAAAAGAAGTCGATCCACCGCCAGCCGGCGCGAATACGAACGCCGCCTCGACGACCACCGTTGGCGAGCGCCCCACGGCGCCGACCACGGCCGACATCGCCCTGCGCGATCAGGGTGTCCTGCTTCCCCGCGGGTCGGGAACAATCGAGTTTGGCATGGCCTACGGCAGGACGGAGCAAACCTTGCTTCCGGTCATTCGGGTTGAGCAGAGTGACTTCGGCGTCAGCGGCACCCTGCGCTATGGCCTGATCAACAATTTGCAACTCACCATGCGCGGGCCCGCCGCGTGGCGGAGTACCAAAACATTCGTCGACGCCAGCGTCACCGGTGCCAATCTTCCCAGCACGCTTACCATGCCTGACAGCATGGCAGAAGATGCATCGGTTTCAGTTCTCGGTGTCGGATGGCGCGAATCGGTCAAGCGCCCCACTTTGATCTGGAGTCTCGACAGCACGCTGCCCTTCGGGCCCGGAGATCGCGGCATGGGCGGCGGATTGGTCGTGTCCAAAAGCTACGACCCCGCCGTGCTGTTTGCCGGTTTTACTTATCTCTACGGCCTGCGAATCGATCCGTCCGACCCCAACTCCTCGCTCGCCAAACACAATTATGGATTCCAGACCGGCTATACCTATGCCGTCAACGACACCCTGGCCCTCAGCACCGCGTTCTTCGGAACCTACCGGGATACGCGCTCCCCGGATGGCATCGCAATTCCGCCTCCCCGCCAGAACTACACCCTGCAACTGGGAACCACATGGCTGGTCGCGCCGGGATGGTTTGTTGAGCCGTCCGTGGCCATGCGGGTGGGTGGTGACACTCCGGGGCTCACATTGCTGCTAAACGTTTCGCATTCGTTCATGACCCAAGGCAAACACTGATCCTGCCGCCCGGTTCGAATCACCCTCAATAAATGCCTCCCCTTGCCTGATCGATTCCGGGCGGCAAATGCAAGCACTCAGGTTATAATTCCGGCAAAGCGGTTGGCGAGTGCCCAGCCCGCTCGAACATTTCCCCAACAAATACAGGCACTTGGGAATTCGCCAGACTTCGCTCCTTTCGAGCCAGCCTCTTTGCCCCGGAATCGGCTCAATTTGAAGACCCAGACCTGAGAGCGCCGCAACCCGAGGAACTCAGAATGCCGGAGGAAACCCAGCAGTTCACCCAACTATTACAGGAGTGGAGTGGCGGGAAGAAGGAAGCGCTCGACCAGTTGATGCCCGTCATCTATGACGAACTGCGCAAACTGGCTGGTCGTTATCTTTACTCCGAACGCCGCGACCACACCCTGCGGGCCACTGCATTGGTCAACGAAGCCTACCTGCGCCTGGTCAGTTCCAACGTGAATTATCAGGATCGAATGCATTTTTTCGCGGTGGCGGCGCGGACGCTGCGCCATATCCTCGTCGATTATGCCAAGGCAAGAAAGCGGGACAAACGGGGCGGAGGAGTCGAGAACATCCCCATCGACGAGGCCATCCTGGTGGGACCCGAATCGGATCGGGGGATCGTCGAACTGGACGACGCGCTCAACGCGCTTGCCGCCCAGGATCCGGATAAGGCCAAGGTTGTGGAGCTGGTCTTCTTCGGCGGGCTTACGTATGAAGAAGCGGCCGACGTTCTTGGAATTTCCCGCGCCAGCGTCTACCGGGAAATGAAGATGGCGAAAGCCTGGCTTCATCGCGAACTGACACGATCCGTCTCCTAGCAGGTGGTGGCGAGCAATGGTCCCAAATGCCCGGTGGCAACAGGTGGAGGGCCTCTTCCTGGCGGCCGTCGAATTGCCGCCCAGCGACAGGGCCGCATTTCTCGACGAACACTGCGACGGGGATCCCGAACTGCGTGCCGAGATTGAATCCCTGGTTCAATCAGCCGACATGGCCCCCGAGTTTCTCGATCGGCCTATTCTCGACAGCGTCAAGAAAATCGCCGAAGAACCGCCGTCGACTCTCGCCCCGCACACCCGCGTCGCCGAATACGAGATCGTGAGCCTGCTCGGCGCCGGAGGCATGGGGCAGGTCTACCTCGCACGGGACGCGCGATTAAAGCGCCAGGTAGCGGTAAAGATTCTCTCGCCGCAACTCACTCAAAACGAACAGGCCCTGCGTCGCTTTGAGCATGAAGCCCAGTCCGCCTCCGCCTTGAATCATCCCAACATCCTCACCATCTTCGAATTCGGCGAATCCAACGGAATCCATTTCATGGTCTCGGAACTGGTCGAGGGTCAAACGCTGCGCCAGCGACTCGCCGCCCGCAACCTCGGCGTTCCCGAGGCCCTGGATATCGCATCCCAGATCGCCGGCGCCCTCTGTGTAGCCCACGAGGCCGGCATCATTCACCGCGACATCAAGCCGGAAAACATCATCATCCGCCCCGACGGGCTGGTGAAGCTGCTCGATTTCGGCATTGCCAAGCTGGCCGAAAACCACGTATTGCATCGGACCCGCGGATCCGACCTGACCATCGCGGGACTGGTGATGGGAACCCTCAAATACATGTCGCCCGAGCAGGCTCGCGGCATCACCATCGACCGGCGCACCGACATCTACTCCCTTGGAGCTGTGCTTTACGAAATGCTCGCCGGCAGGGAACCGTTCCAGGGTGAAACCACCAGCGATCTGATCGCCGAGATTCTCAAGAGTGACCCGCCTCCCCTCGAAGGACCGGCGCCGAATGTCTATCCCGAACTCCAATCCATCCTCAGCAAAGCAATGTGCAAGGATCGGTCGGCGCGCTATCAGACCATTGGCGAGTTCTCTCAGGATCTCCTCAAGCTCAAACGAGAAATTGAATTTCAAGCTCACGAAGACGCCGGTTCTGGTGTGGCCCGGAGTTCAGGAAGACGGCAAATCCCATCCCTGCCGCAGGAAGACGAACGACCGGGCACGGTTTGGAGTCGCGCCGCCGCGTTCCTCTCTCCGTTCCGCATACTGTTGGCATTGGCGGTTCTGGCGGCCGTGGTCGCGGGCGGTCTTTACTTGCTGCGAAAACCCGCCGCCGCGCCCGTCGCCCGCACAACTCCGCACCCTGGCGATTCTTCCCTTTCAGAATCTGAAGCCCGACCCGGCCACGGACTTCCTGGGGTTTTCGCTGGCCGATGCCCTCACAACCAAGCTCGCCTATGTCAACTCTCTCAGCGTCCGTCCTTCTTCGGCGGTTGACAAGTACCGCAACCAGGCCGTCGATCCACGCAAAGCGGGTGCCGAGTTGCAGGTCGACACGCTGCTCACCGGCAGCTACGTCAAAGATGGAGACGAACTCCGGATCAGCACTCAACTGGTCGATATCAAGGCCAATCGAATCGTCTGGCAGGATACGCTCGATTTGAATTACGACAAGCTTCTCACCGTTCAGGACCGCGTCACCCAGGAGATTGTGAACGGGCTGGCGTTGAATCTCTCCCCCGCCGAGGCCGACCATCTCAAGTCCGACGCTCCCATCGATGCGCAGGCATATGAGTACTATCTGCGCGGGGTGGACTTCTATTCCGTGAACGACTTCGCCGCCGCGATTTCCATCCTCGAAAAGTCCACGGCCATCCAGCCCAACTACGCGCCTGCGTGGGCCGCCCTGGGCCGCTCAGAGGAGACCCAGGCCTCCCTTCACGGCGGCGCCCGCGATCTCTATCAAAAAGCCCAGGACGCATTTGAACGCGCCATCGCGCTCAGCCCCTCCATGGCGGAGCCGCGCATTTACATGGGCAACCTGATGACCGATACCGGTCGAGTGGAGCAGGCCGTTCCCCTCTTGCGAACCGCGTTGCAGGCCAACCCCAACAACGCGGAAGCCCACTGGGAACTTGGCTATGCGTATCGCTTTGGCGGCATGCTTGCCGAGTCCGTCGCCGAGGGAGAGCGGGCCCGCGGATTCGACAAGCAGGTCAAGATCAACAGTTCCGCGATGAACGGCTATCTCTACCTCGGCCAATACGACAAGTTCCTGCAAAGCCTTCCCTCCAACAATTCCGTCTATGTTCTCTTTTACCGGGGATTCGCCGAATACCACCAGAAGCAGTGGCACCAGGCACAGGAGAACTTCGAACGCGCCTACGACATGGATCCCACGCTGCTGCCCGCCCAGATCGGCAAAGCATTGACTTACGCGATGGCCCACCAGGATGCCCAGGGCCTTGCCCTTCTGCGCAAGACTCAACAACGCATCCAGGACAGCGGCGTAACCGACTCCGAACTTGTCTACAAGCTGGCCCAGGCATACTCAGTATTGGGAGACAAGGCGGCCGGGCTTCACATGTTGCAGCACGCCATTGAAGGCGGCTTCTTCTGCTACCCCTACTTTGTGCGCGACCCGCTGCTCGACGGCATCCGCCACGAACCGGGCTTCGATCAACTGATGCAGGAAGCCCAGCGACGGCACGAAGAGTTCAAAGCAAGATTTTTCTGAAAAAATTAGTTGTCATCCTGAGCAGCCCGACAAGCAATTGCGAGTCGCATCTCGAAATGAAATCCTCAAGCCCACAATTGAATGCGAGTGGATTCGAGAAACCAGGCTAGGCGCGGACCGCGCTCGCGTAGGCAATGCGGCCTTCGCAGATGGTCCAGTGGACTTTGCCCTGCATCGCCCAGCCGTCGAACGGCGTATTCCTGGACTTCGATCTGCCCTCGGTCGCTCGATAGGTCCACTCCGCTTTGGGATCGAACACCACCGCATCCGCGCAACTGCCCACGGTAAGCGTGCCGCGCCCTTTCAGGCTCAGCAGCGCGGCCGGCTGTGCGCTCAGCAGGCTCAACACTCGCCCCAGGGGCATCTTCCATTCGCGATGCAGCCAGCGCAGGCAGAGTCCCAGCGCGGTTTCGAGCCCGATGATGCCGTTCGGAGCGCGTTCAAACTCCACTTCCTTTTCGTGGGTGGCGTGCGGCGCGTGGTCGGTGGCAATCGCGTCCACCACGCCATCGAGAATGGCCTCGATCATCGCGTCGCGGTCGGCTGCCGAACGCAGGGGAGGATTCATCTTGCAGTGAGTGTCGTAGAACCCGACGTGCTCGTCACTGAGCAGGAAGTGGTGCGGAGCCACCTCGCAGGTCACGCGCAGGCCATTGCGCCGCGCCTGGCGCACCGCCGCCAAGAGCCGCGGCCGTCGAGGTGTGGGCCACGTGCAGGTGGGCGCGCACATCGCGCAACTCGGTCACCAGGCGGATATCCCGCTCCACCAGTCCCGACTCGGCTTCAGACGGCATCCCGCGCAGGCCCAGCCGAAACGCCACCGGCCCGGCATTCATGCACGCGCCCTGGGTCAGCCGGGTGTCCTCCGCGTGCTGGATGACGCTCAGGCCCACCCGCGCCGCCGCAGTCAGGGTTTCGCGCATCACGTTGTCTTTCAGGATGGGCTGGCCGTCATCGGTGACCGCAACCGCGCCGGCGGACTTGAGTGCGGCAAAATCGTTGATCGCGTCGCCCTTCGACCCCCGCGTCGCCGCCGCAATCGGAAACACCCGCACCGCCGCCCCGCGCTCCGGGGACTGCATCCATCGGGTGGTCTCGGGCGAGTCGTTGACCGGAGAGGTATTGGGCATCGCCGCCACCGCCGTAAAGCCCCCGGCCGCCGCCGCCGCCGTCCCCGTCGCGATCGTCTCTTTGTAGCCCTGGCCGGGCTCGCGCAGATGCACGTGAATATCGATCAGGCCCGGCGCAACCACCAGACCTTTGGCGTCGAGCGACTCGGCGCCGTTGGCCAGTTTCAGCTTGCCCGGCGCTGCGACCTCCGCCACCCGGTTGTCCTTCAGCAGAATGTCCCTGAGACCGTCGACACCCGCCGCCGGGTCTACCAGGTGTCCTCCGCGAATCACCAAAGCCGTCACGCGCGGCCTCCATTCTCGCTGGCCGCAGTCAGGGCCCGTTCCACGATGGCCATACGAATCGCCACGCCGTTCCGCACCTGTTCGAGAATCGCCGACTGCGCACCGTCCGCCACGCCGGCCGTAATCTCAAGCCCGCGGATGATCGGCCCCGGGTGAAGGACCACCGCCTGCGGCGCGAGGTCATGCAGGCGATTGCCGGTGAGTTGGTAGCTGGCCTTGTATTGCTCGAGGTCGATCTGCACCCCCGCCAGCCGCTCCGCCTGGATGCGCAGCATCATGACCGCCTGCGATGCCCGCAGCGCGGATTCGAAGTCCCGTTCGATGGCGATACCGGGACCGACTCCCGTTGCCAGATCAGGCAGGAACTCCCGCGGACCGCACAGTAATACGCGCGCCCCCAGCCGCGGCAGCAGCAACATGTTCGATCGCGCCACCCGGCTATGCAGGATGTCGCCCACGATGGTGACCGTGACGCCCGCCAGCGTGTCCGGGCCGACGTGCTCGATCCCCGGCCGCAAATGCGCCAGGATGGTGCGCAGGTCGAGCAGCGCCTGGGTGGGATGTTCGTGCATCCCGTCTCCCGCGTTGAGCACCGGCAGACGCGTCGCCTCTTCGAGGAGCCAAGGCGCCCCCGAGGAGTTGTGCCGCAGGATGATGGCCTCCGCCCCCAGCGCCCGCAGGGTAAGCCCGGTGTCTTTCAGTGACTCGCCCTTTTCGATGCTCGAGGACAGGCTCGAGATGAGCGCGGTGTCGGCTCCGAGGCTCTTGGCCGCCAGTTCGAAGCTGGTCCGCGTCCGCGTCGACGACTCATAAAACAACAGCGCCACCCGTCGCTTGGCCAGGATGCGGTCGCGGGTGAGCGGGTCCTGGGACTCAAGTGCGGTGGCGCGCCCCAGAATGTGATTTACCGCATCGAGGCTGAGGTCATTGACCGACAGGAGCGAACCCGGATGGTAAGGAAATGGGGATACGGCTGGCTGCGGAGGATTGAGATTGCGGCGCACAGGCGTTGCAGTTGCATTCATAGGTTTTTGTTTTTTCTTCAGTCCACCCGCTCGACCAGCAGCACCTGCTCGTCGCGATCGACTTCCTGGAATTTCACCTCGATGATTTCGCGGCTGCTCGTGGGCACGCGCTTGCCAATGTACGTTGCCTCGATGGGCAGCTCGCGGTGCCCGCGGTCGATCAGCACGGCCAGTTGCACGCGGCGCGGCCGGCCATGGTCAAACAGCGCGTCGAGCGCGGCGCGGATAGTGCGGCCCGTGTAGAGCACGTCGTCACAGAGCACCACGTCGCGACCCACGATTTCGCATCCAATCGCCCCCGCCGTGACCACGGGGCGAACGTCCGCGGTGGAAAGATCGTCGCGGTAGAACTGAATATCGAGCACCCCGGTCTCAATGGGGTGCTTCTCGATTCCGGAGATAAGCTTCGCGAGGCGTTCCGCCAATGGAACTCCGCGGCGCTTGATGCCGACCAGCACCAGGCCCTCGCTGCCGTTGCTTTTCTCCACAATTTCGTGGGCCAGCCGTACCAGGGTGCGCTCAATCTCCGACGCGGACATCAACCTGCCCTTGACGCGCAGGGATGGTTTCGTTTGCGCTTCGCTCATCGATGCTCTCTCGCCGTTTCTTTAGAGGCTTGTCTTCTCGTGGGATGATACGAGGGTGCGGCGGCTCGCGGCAAGTTGTGCAGAACTGTCAGGCCGGCCCGGGATGCTGAACTCTAGACCTCAGGCCGCCGCGAACGGGCCAGGAGGCGGGCCCCCATTGCGCCCCCGCCCGCCGCGAAGAGCAGCAGAAACAGAGCATTGCTGGCCATGCCAAAGGCTTCGATGCCCGCGTGGCCTTCGGGAGACAGCATCAGGGCCCTTTGGGCTTGCAGCCGCGCCGCATCGAGCACGCCCATCTGCGTCGCCAGTTGCTGGGTGAGTTGATGACTGGCTTCGACGCGAGCCTTCCATTCAGTGTCGATGGTTCCAGCCTGGTGCAGAACAAACCGCTGCACAAACAAGGCTCCGCCGCTGACCGTGAAGGCCACGGCCCCGGCGATGAGCCCAGTCACCAGGCCGATCCGGGCCCCCGCCCCCGTCGTGATCCATGCGGGATGCTGGTTGCGCACGTAAAGCGTGACCGCCCAGGTCGCGGCAGCCAACATCCAGAACAGCCCCAGCATGCCCACCGGCGATATGCCGGAGGAGAGCAGCCCCGCGGGAACGGCCAGGAGGATCGCGGTGCGTAGAGCCGGTTTCCAGTCCACGGAACTGGCGTCCCGCACCGCCTCGTTCCATTTTTCAGGCTGCGTTGTTCCGGCGCCGCCTTCGGAGGTATATACAAGTTGTGGCAACCCGCAGGCCGGGCAGTAACAACTCTCCTCCACCACAGGCTGGTGACAGCGAGTACAGGTGATTTCCATCTATCTTTAGAGCCTATAGCATTTCTTCGACGGGTGGATCGGTTCATCACACGGGCCGCTGCGATTCGACCCGTTATCCTTCGCCACTGGACCAGCGTGCGCTACCTCCGCTTCGCACGTTTCCGCTTGAGTTCAATCACCTGCGGTAACGACGCATACGCACCGTTGCTGGCAGGAAACGCAACGAACGGGATACTGAAACGCCAATAATCTCGGAAGATCGGAGAGTCGCAATCGCGAAAGGCGCAGTCGGCTCGACCCGCATGCACCGCAGTTCTTTTCCATTTCAGCTCCTGGGATCTGAAGAGAGAATTCGCTTGCGGGGGACGAGGAGGCCTGCCTCTCAGCACGATTGTAATCCGATGGCGTTCTCCAGCGTTGCTTATCAGACAAAGGCGTCGCACAATCTGGAACGGCTTCCACCTGGAGAACGGAAAGGACTTGTCCAGGATGAGTTCAGTCTTCTCGTGAGGGGCGTCACCGGCGGTCCGTTTCCGGTCCCTCGTTGGCAGGATTGGGACGACCCAGGCGGGCCAGCCTTGCAGCGACGATATCCTCTGCTGCCGCCACAGCCTCCTCGAGCGTCATGTTGGTGGAATCCAGCAGGACGGCATCATCGGCAGGCTTGAGAGGGGAATCGGCCCGATTGCGGTCTCTCCGGTCGCGTTCGCGCAAGTCACGAATCACCTCTTCAGGCTGCTGCGAAGGCTTGGAACCGAGCTGATCAAAGCGGCGCAGCCCGCGCACCTCGGGGGCCGCATCGAGAAAGATTTTGGCCTCGGCATGGGGGAAAACGACCGTTCCAATGTCGCGGCCTTCCATCACCACCCCGCCTTCGGCGCCCATCTCCTGCTGCAATCGAACCATCCAGGCGCGGATAGCAGGGAAGACGCTGACGCGGGACGCGCCGTCAGTGACAGTCTGGTTGCGAATCAATCCGGTAACGTCTTCGCCGTCGAGCAGAACGCGATTCTCATCCGCGCCACTTTCCAGACGGATGGTAGTCTCCGCGGCGAGACGCTCCAGGCCTGCGCTGTCGTCCAAAGGCGATCCGGCGCGGAGCGCCTTGAGGGCAAAGGCCCGGTACATTGCGCCGGTCTCCAGGTTCAGGAGACCGAAATGACGGGCTAGATGGCGCGCAATGGTGCTCTTGCCCGCGCCCGCCGGCCCGTCTATCGCGACAATGATCTTCGGTCGAGCACCTGCAGGCGAACCCTGAATCATCCGCGCTTTTTGGTTCCCTGTTTTGGCCGGGCTGTAAAGCCGTAGCGCTTGCTGTTGCCTGCCTTTGTACCGGCCGTGAGTGCGGGAGTACGGCCCCCGCGCGCCGACCGGGCGTCCTTGCGGGCGTCCTTCCGAGGCGCGCTGCTGCTGCGGGTCAGACTGCTGGCCCTTCCGGACCCGGCAGGACTGCCGGCGACGGCAGAGCCGTTACGCTTGGTCCAGGCGGCCACCGAGGATTGCCCGCTCCGGTTTCCAGTCGCGGTCCCGTTGGTTGAGTGGCCATTCCCGTTCGAATGCGCGCCGTTGGACGGCTTTGAACTGCCGGCGGTCCACCGCGGGTTGGCGGCCGGCCGCGCTCCGTTTGCCGGAGGCCGCGTCCCGTTCGCCGAAGGCCGCGTCCCGTTGGCTGAACGAGTTGCGCCGTTGCGTGCATCTGCCGGCCTGCGGGCCGTGCGTGCGTTGGCGGAAGGCTGGCTGGGCTTGCGATTCCGGGAGTGAGGAACCGGCCGGCTGAAATGGGCCCGTGACGCTGCCGGCTTCCCGTTCGCGGCTGGCTTGTGCCCGTTGGAACTCCCATTGGAACTGCCGTTGGCATGGGCCTCGACCGGAGCCAGTGGCGCGCTGCTTTCGTGGACCGTCACTTCGGGCTTGGCTTCGACCGGTTCAGGCGCGCTTTCCTCGTGATCGCCGAAGCGAGCGAAGTAGCCTCCCGATGAAATCGACGAACTGGCGTAAATGGAGGGAACCGGGGCGAATTCCGGCAATGTGCCGGCGACGTAGTAATGGGGAGCATGGCCCAGGGTGAGCGTATGCACCTGCCGCGTGGCGACCAGGCCGCGCAGAACCTCGCGGATCTTGCTGCGCGCGGTCAACGGTGAAAGGAAGATCTCAACTTCTTCCATGCTGGCGGCAATCACAGCCTGCAGGTAGATCGATGCCAGCACCGAGATGGCCGTCACCTGGGAGGTCGATGCACCCTCGGCGATCGCTTTCTGATAGCGGTGGCGCAGTAACTGCCATTGTGCCGGATTGCCAGGCGCCGAAATGACCGGGATGATGCGCAACTGCTGCCACAGTTCGGTGATCGCCCGCAGAACCGCGGTTTCCGATACCTCGCGTCCCAGAAACCGGGTGAGCTCGGCGATCGTGGCGTCGCCCGCTTCGAGCCGCTTGTAGGCCTGAATGGCGAGCGGAGACACCTGCCGGGAGCCGGTCAATTGAGGGCTGCGGCGCCAGTCCCGGTCGCCCCGCAGGGCATACACGTATGGCAACACCCAGGCCGCCACCACGTAATCCGGCTGCTCTCCGGGATGCCCGATCAGATTGAGCCTCACAGCTACGCCGTCCTTCTCAAGTCGAACGAGAAGTTCTTCAGCGAGTGCGATCTTGGCGGGATCAGGTGTAGAGTCCTGCTGACCCGCTACGGCCTCAACAAACGATGGAGCGAGCGATGCGGAGTACTGCCGCCTGGGCAGGAAGAGACACAATCCCGTCTCTTCAATCCACGTCCGGGCATCTTCCAGTGTGAGTGCCCCGTGTCCGTTCTGGCGCATTCGTTCCGCGCGTGCAGTTTCCAATTGCTCTGATGTCAAAGAAGAACCTCTTTTCCAGGCTGGCGATAGAGCTTAACCAGAAGATGATGCGTCCTGTTCAGGCCATCCAAAAGTCGCCGCTACGCGAGCCGGTGACGAAGTGTTGCATGATCGGGATGTTTCTCCCTGGTTTGGCTGATTGTGCCGGGCTCTCGGTCCCCCTCGGGGAACCTTTGCCGCCCTCCTAAGCCGATTCAAATTCGGTGGAAGGCCCGCTGGATCTCTTTCCAAGAATACATCAAAGCGATAGGACGTCCATGCGGGCAACTGGTTGGGTGTTCTGTTTTTGCAAGTTCCAACAATAGCCACTCCATACGTGTCGGGTCAAGTGGGGTATTGACCTTGATCGCCGCATGGCAGGCGATGGAAGCAGCGATCCGCGAGCGCAGAGTGGTAAGGTTTTCATTTTGTTCCATTTCCTCGGTCAGATCGCTGGACTGATCGATGACCTCGGACAGCATGCGCTCGAGTGCGGCCCCTTCCAGGCCCACCGGCGCGGCTTTCACGGCAAGGGTCTGGGGTCCAAAGGGTTCCACCTCGAATCCGTTGCGTTCCAGTTCTCCGGCGATGCCGGCAAATACCACCATCTGGCTCGGTTTCAGCTCCACCAGCACCGGCATCAGGAGGCGCTGTTGCTGCACGTTTTCAACCTGGCGGTCGCGCAGAATCTTCTCAAAGAGGATCCGCTCGTGGGCGACGTGCTGGTCGATGATCCAGAGGCCGTCGCTTCCTGAAGCCAGGATGAACGATTCGCGGAGCTGGCCGAGGGGCTTGAGTGAGCCCAGATGATTCAGTGTGCCGGCGGCCTGTTCGGCTTCGATTTGGGCTGCCATCAGCGCCGGGTTCTGGCCGTAAGTTACTGATACTCCGTGGCCTGGAGAGCAGCCTTCCGGAATCACCGGGGTCGCAGGCGCGAACAGAGCCGTTGCTGCCTCACCCCAGGCCTGCTGATTGGGGAAAGAGCCCGGCCGGAGGGTCTCCCGGCGAGAACGGCAATGTGCCGGGAACCGGCGCTGGCGGTCTGGGGGTCAGCAGGAAGGGCTCTCCATCCTGCTACATCCATCGGTTCCGATTCCGGAAGAGCCGGGGCATCTCCTTCACTGCGTTCAAGCCCATTCGGGTCGGGGGAGCCGGGCAGCGGCGACAGCCCCGGCGGCATCAGCGACGGGCTGGCCGAGGGAGCCGAGTTGAGGGCCGACAGAAAACCTGCGGCGGGGCGCGCCTTGATCAGGGCTGTACGGAGGCTATCCCGAACAAAATCATGAACTACCTGCTGCTGGCGGAATCGTACCTCGGTCTTGGCGGGATGCACGTTGACGTCGACTTCCTCGGGCGGCAATTCGAGGAACAGCAGCACCACCGGAAAGCTGGTGGGCGGGATGACGTTGCGATACGCCTCGCTGATGGCGTGCATGAGAAGGCGGTCGCGGACCAGGCGCTTGTTGATAAAGACGTAGATCGAGTTGCGGTTGAGCTTCTGCAATTCCGGCTTGGAGTAGAAGCCGGTGAGGCGGAGGCGCCCCGGGTCGGGCGGAACTTCGCCTGGTTCTCGTTTCCAGGGCGGCGGCTCGGGAAGGCCGCCGTGCTCCAGGGGAAGCTCGGCAGCCAGGCTCAGGAGCTGGGCCAGCGTGTCCTTGCCAAAAATCTGGTAAATCCTCTCTGCCGTGCGGGCTACGGGCGGCGCAGAGAGCAGCGTGTGGGTGGCCGATACCAGCTCGAAATGCTTTTCCGGATGTACGAGGGCGTAATGGGTGACGAGCGCGGTCACGTGCGCCAGTTCGGTGGACTCGGCGCGCAGGAATTTGCGCCGGGCGGGGGTGTTGAAGAAGAGGTCGGCGACCGAAAGCGTGGTTCCCCGGGGCAGGGCGGCATCGTCGACGTGGAGGATCTTGCCCCCCGCAATCTCCAGGTGGGTGCCGGCCTCGGTTGAGGCGGATTCTCCGGTCCCGGTGTCAAGAGTGACGCGAGCCACGGAGGCGATCGAAGGCAGGGCCTCGCCGCGAAAGCCGAGCGTAGCAATCGACAGCAAGTCCTGCACCGTGCGGAGCTTGGAGGTGGCGTGGCGCTCGAATGCCAGCAGGGCGTCGTCGCGGTTCATGCCGCAGCCGTCATCGCTGACGCGGATCAGTTTCCGCCCGCCGGCCTCAACCTCGACGCGAATGCGGCCGGCGCCGGCGTCGAGCGCGTTTTCGAGTAGTTCCTTGACCACGGAAGCGGGCCGATCCACCACTTCGCCGGCGGCGATCTGGTTGGCCACCTGGTCGGAAAGAACCCGTATGCGCCCCATGAAAGGATTCTAGCTGCCAGCCACAAGTCTGGATTTCACACAAGCGTTGGAGGCTCGAGTCGCGGCTTGATCGGGGTGACGGATTTACAGTTTTACAGTTTCACAGGGCTAAGTTGGGGAGAATATTCATTCCGGCTCGATTTCTATCATGCAAGTTACTGAAGACAATGATGATATGGGATTAATCCCGCAAATATTAACGGTTCTGAAGGGCCCTTTTAGGGCTCCATAAGCGTTCAGAACGAAACCTAAATTGCGTTCGATACCCTGAGTCCTGCCTGAGGCCGCACTTCGATCCTCTCTTCCACCTCTATTGTGGCAAAACCGGTGGAAAGAAAATGCAAAAAGCGCGCGCATTCTTGCCCAAGGAAGGGACAAGGGCTGCGGATTGTGAGAAATATCCAGCTGTTAGCTTTTGGCTCCGGGTCTGCCGGAGTCTCGCCGGAGGGCTCAATGACCGCCAGAACCGGTTCCTCCGAAAGCTACTTGGGCAGGTTGGTCACGTCCCAGCCGCCGCCCAGGGCGCGGATCAACTGCACCGACGCCGTGAACTGGCGGGATTCGAGATCGGTGAGTGTGCGCTGATTGGTGAGCAGCGTGGTTTCCGCCGTAAGCACTTCGAGATAGGCGGTGACGCCGCCCTTGTAGCGCTGGTTGGAGACGTTGAATGAGCGCTGAGCTGAGGCCACCGCCCTCTGTTCGACCGTGGCTTCCTGGTCAAGAATGCGCAGGGTGGAGAGATTGTCTTCCACGTCCTTGAATGCCTGAATGACCGTGTTCCGATAGCCGGAGGCCTGGGCTTCGTACTGCTGACGCGCCTGATCGGTCAGCGCACGGCGCTGCCCGGCGTCGAACAACAACTGCTGTCGCCTGCGCCCCCAGCGACCAGAGCGCACTGGGTCCCTGAAACAAGGTTTCGATATGCGTGCTTTCCACTCCGCCGGTGCCGCCCAGCGAGATGGTGGGGTAAAAGGCGGCGACGGCGACGCCGATGCGGGCATTGGCTGCGGCGGTCAGCCGTTCGGCCGAAGCGATATCGGGCCGCCGCTCGAGCAGCTGTGAAGGCACGCCGATGGGAACTTTGGGAAGGGGGAGATCGAGGGGCGAGAACGGAATACTGAACTCGGAGAGGTTGTAGTTGGCGATGGTGCCGACGGCGTGCTCGAATTGCGCCCGCCCCACGCTCACGTCCACCAGTTGCGCCCGCACGGTTTCGAGCTGGGTTTCGGCCTGCGAGACGTCCGCCTGGGTTGCCACGCCTCCTTTCAGGCGCCGCTGGGTCAGGTCGAGCTGGTGTTCCAGATCGACGACCGTGGCTTTGAGCAGCTTGATCTCGGAGTCGAGCCCGCGCAGTTCAAAGTAATCGGCGGCCATTTCCGCCTGCAGCGACAGGTCGATATTCGCCATGTCCGCGGCGGAGGCTTGCTCGGTGGCGTGGGTGGCCTCGATGTTGCGGCGGATGCGGCCCCAGAAGTCCGGCTCCCACCCTGCCTGGCCGGCAAGAACAAGGTCGTTGTAGCTGGTCTGCGTGATCGAGGAGGCGAGCGGCTTGTTGTGGGAATTTTCGTAGTGAACGCCGCCTGCCCCGACCGAAAGGGTGGGATACAACGTGGACCGCACCGCGGCGACCTGGTCGCGGGCGGCGTTGTAGTTCTCCATGGCCTGGCGGAGGGCCTGGTTTTCGGTGGCGATGCGTTCTTCGAGCTGGTTGAGCTGGGGATCGTTGTAGACCTCCCACCACTTGCCCTTCAGCATGCCGTCGGAGGGGTTGGCGGGAGTCCAGGTGCCGCCCTGCGGGTTGGGGGGCGGGACCACGGAGGGCGCGCCGGTCTCCTTATAGGCGGGAGGCGCGGTGTAGACCGGGACTTTGTAGTTGGGGCCGACCTTGCAGGCGGTGAGGAGACAAAGCGCGGAGAGCGCAACGAGGCCTCTTGCCCAAGACGCGGAGCGGTGGTTTCCCACCCTGGCGCTACCCTGCGACGCCGCTAGAATGGGGCACGCGGATTCGGGGAAATCAGGCCGGAATTCGTGGTCTCCCACCCTTGCGACGGAAAAAAGTCGCAAGGATGGGGCACGGAAGATTCGTGGCTTGAGACGCACCGCTACTTGCCTCCTGGATTGGCGGGCGGACCGCCGTTCTGCTGGTTGGTGTTCTGGCCGGGGCTCTCGACGTAGAGCTTCTCGCCTTCGATGATGGAGTCGGGCGGGTCTTGAATCACGCGGTCATTGGCAGTCGAGGCCGGAAATGATCTCGGCGGTCGCCCCGTTGTCCTGGCCGATCACGACTGGGACCAGGTGGGCCACATCGTTGTTGACCACGGTGGCCACCCGCAGACCCTCGCGGCGGAAGATCAATGCGGAGACGGGAATGACAAAAGTCTGGCCCACCGCGGCGGTCCGGAAGTGAACCTGGGCCAGCGAGCCGGGCATCAGCTCGCCCTTGCGATTGTCGATATCGATTTCGACCAGCAGGGTGCGATTCACGGGGTCGATGGCTTTGGCGGTGCGCACCAGCTTGCCCTGGAACAGCTTGCCCGGATGCTCGGGGAAGCCGAGATCGATCTTCTCGCCCAGGCGGATGGAGCCCGTATAACTCTGGGGCACATTGGTATAGACGCGGAGGGTTTCGAGAGCCTGCAAGTGGAAGAGCTCGTTGGCGGCGCCCTCGTTGATCAACTGGCCGGTATCGACTCCGCGCGCGGTGACTACGCCGTCGAAGGGCGCAAACACCTTCTCATAACCCTGCAGTTCCTTGAGCCGCTGCACGTTGGCCTGGGCGGAGTGAACCGCCGAAGAGGTGGACGCCGCCTGGGTGACGAAGGTGTCGGTGTCCTGCTGGGAAACGGCGTCGGAGGTGACCAGTCCCTGGTAGCGGTCGGCCTGGGTTTTGGCGTTGCCGGCGTTGGTCTGGGCGGTGAGCAGGTCGGCCTCGGCCTGGGCCAGTTGCTGATCCACTTCGGGTGCGGCAATCTCGGCCAGCAGGGCTCCCTTTTTCACCCGCGCGCCGATGTCGTAGTACCACTTGGTGAGGTAGCCGGAGGTCCGGGCGTAGATGGGCGAATCGGTGTAGGCGCTGACGTTGCCGGGCAGGATGAAGGTGTCGACGGGTGCGCCCGGCCGCGGCGGAATGGCAATCACCGAGGGGGCCGACAGGCGCTGCGTCGTGTCGGCGAGGACCTCGTCGTTGTGATGGCGTTTCCAGATGCCGTAGACGGCCAGGGCCACGATGGCGATCAGCACGATGGTGACGCCAACCACAGCTCCCCGGCCGGAAACCGCCTTGTGGTCCGGTGCGCTCTCGTGCTCCTGCGAAGACCGGGAATTCTGACGCGATTCACCGTCGGATGCGTGTGGGTGGCCTGGAGGCGGCGGCCCTTGCGATTGCGGGTTGGGATCGTTGGTCATTCAGTTACTCCGGGTGGGTGTCGACTTCGTCAAAGGAGGCCGCGGCCGCTCCGCTATAAGCCGGCCTGGCCTGGCGCCGCACCAGCCAGCCATGCACAACTGAGAAAAAAACAGGAACAAAAAACAGGGTAGCGACCGTGGCCAGCAAGCAGGCCGCCGATCACGGCGCGGCCGAGGGGCGCATTCTGCTCGCCGCCTTCGCCCAGGCCGAGGGCCATAGGCACCATGCCGATGATCATCGCCAGGGCGGTCATCAGGACGGGGCGGAAGCGCACGAAGCCGGCATTCAGGGCTGCCTTGCGGGCATCGCCAACCAGCACTTCCAGCTGCTCGCGGGCAAAACTGATAACGAGGATGGAGTTGGCGGTGGCCACGCCCATGCACATGATGGCGCCGGTCAGCGCGGGCACACTGAGGTGGGTGTCCGTGAGGAACAGGAACCAGACGATGCCGGCCAGCGCGGCGGGCAGGGCCGAGATGATCAGGAACGGGTCAAGCCAGGACTGGAAGTTGACCACGATCAGCAGGTAGACCAGCAGGATCGACATGGCCAGGCCGCCGATGAGGCCGACATAGGACTTGCGCATGGTATCGCTCTGGCCGCGAAGGATGAACTGGGAGCCGCGGGGCAATTCCTTGCGATGTTTCTCGATGATCTGGTCCATCGACCGGGTCACGGTGCCAAGGTCGGTTCCATTGACGTTGGCGTAGATGTCGAGGACCGGCTGAACGTCGTAGTGGCTGACGGTGCCAAGTTCGGCTCCGGGTTCGATCGTGGCCAGGTTGCCGAGCACCTGGACCGGACGAGAGGCGCCGGGAGCCGCGGTTGCGGCGGCGCTCATGGCGACGGCGGACGAGACGTTTTGGGCCGCGGACGGGGACCCGGTGACGGGCAGGCTCTTGAGCGCGGCCATGGTGTCGAGCCCGTACTGCGGCGACTGCGTGGCGATGTTGTAGCTTACGCCGTTGCGCGGATCGAGATAGAAATTCGGCGCGGTTTGAAAGCTGCCGCTCAGAGCGACCAGGATGCTCTGGGCCACATTCTGCTGCGTGAGCCCGATGGTCGAGGCGCGGGTGCGGTCGACATTGACGGTCATGTTGGGGTAGTCGAAGGGCTGCTGGATGCGCGAATCGACGGCGCCGGAAACATGGCGTACATCGTCCAGCATTCGTTCGGCGAGGGCGCGGTTGCCGTAGAGGTTGGGTCCCACGATCTGGATGTCGATGGGGGCGGACAGGCCGAAGTTGAGAATCTGGGTGACGATATCGACGGGAAGCACGTAGAAGGTCACGCCCGGGTACTGGCGGGCCAGAGTGAATCGCAGGCGGTCGACGTAGGCTTCGGTGGGGTGATGATTCGGGGTGAGCTGGACCTGGATGTCGGCGTCGGCCGGGCCGATGGGAGCGGAGGTGGAGTAGGAAAGATTGAGGCCGGAATAGGGCAGGCCGATGTTGTCGACGATGTCGACGATTTCGCCGGACGGGATGTGTTCGCGAATGGTCGCGTCGATGTGGTCGCACAGAGCCGCGGTCTCTTCAATGCGGGTTCCGGTGCGGGCGCGGACGTGAATCTTGAACTGGCCGGCGTCGACGCTGGGGAAGAAATCCTCGCCAAGAAAGGGGGCGAGAATTCCCACGGAGGCGAGCGCCACGAGGGTGAAAATGATGAGGAACGCCGCCGCGTGGTCGATGAACAAGGTCAGAAAACGCAGGTAGCCGACGCGGAATTTTTCAAACCGGCTCTCGAACCCGATTTGAAAGCGGACAAACGGATTGCGGCTGGTGTGCTTCTTCCGTGCCTCTTCGTCGTCGTGCTCCTTGAGCAGGTAGCGAGCCATGGTGGGCACGACGGTACGCGAGAGCAGGTAGCTCGCGAGCATGGCGAAGACGACAGCTTCGGCCATGGGCACAAAGAGATATCGCGCAACCCCGCTGAGAAAGAACATGGGCACGAAGACGATGCAGATGGCGAGGGTCGAAACCAGCGCCGGGGTGGCGATCTGGGCGGCGCCGTCGAGGATAGCCTGCTCGATCTCCTTTCCCTGTTCGAGGTTTCGATTGATGTTTTCGATCTCGACGGTGGCGTCGTCGACCAGGATGCCGACCGCCAGGGCGAGGCCGCCCAGGGTCATGATGTTGATGGTCTCGTGGAGGGCGGAAAGCATCAGCAGCGAACACAGGATCGAAAGCGGAATGGAGACCGCGATGATGAGCGTCGATCGCCAGCTGCCCAGGAAGATCAGGATCATGATCGCCGGTCAGGCAGGCGGCAATGATGCCTTCGCGGACCACGCCCTTGATGGCGCCGCGGACAAATATCGACTGATCGCTCAGGGCGGCGATTTTCAGTTGCGGGGGAAGCTGGCCTTTGATGCTATCGATCTTTGACCGGACGCCCTCGATGATATCGAGCGTCGAGGCTGAGCCGGTCTTGTTGATGCTCATCAGGATGGCCCGGCGGCCGTCGACGCGCACGATGTTGGTCTGGGGCGGGCTGCCGTCGCGCACATGGGCCACGTCCCGGATATAAATCACGGCGCCATTCACGGTCCGGATGGGCAGATTGTTGAGCTGTTCCACCACGCTGGGAGCCGAGTTGGTCTCGATGGCGTATTCGAAGCGGTCGATTTTCATCGTGCCCGACGGCGCAATCAGATTCTGCGCGTTCACCGCGGTCACGACATCGGCGGGCGACAATCCCTTGGCCTGCAGAGCGGCCAGGTCGATATCCACCTGGATCTGGCGCTGCTTGCCGCCGTAGGGAAACGGCGTCTGCGCGCCTTCCACCGTCGCCAGCGGGGTGCGGATGGTGTTCGTGCCCAGATCAAAGAGCTGCTGTTCGTTCAGCCCGTTCCCCGGACAGGCCGAGCATGAGAATCGGCACGCTGGACGCGTTGTACTGAATGATGAACGGGGGCGTGGTGCCGGGGGGAAGCTGGCGGAGCTGTACCTGGCAGATGGCGCCGATCTGGGCCACCGCCGACGCGATGTTTACGTGGGGCTGAAAGAAGACCTTGATGATCGCGACGCCGTTCAGCGACTGCGACTCGATATGCTCGATGTCGTTGACCGTGGTGGTCATGCCGCGTTCGCTGTTGAAGACGATGCGGCTGGCCATCTGGTCGGCGGACAGCCCGGCATACCCCCAGACCACCGTGACGATGGGGATATCAATGTTGGGAAAGATATCCGTGGGCATCGTCTCAATGCTGAAGACGCCCAGGATCAGAATCAGAAGCGCGAAAACGACAAAGGTGTAAGGCCGTCGCAGCGCAAGCCGGACAATCCACATCATAGGTCTGTTACTCGCTCCTGCGGCTCAAGGCCCGCGTGCATGCTCCTGTCCGGGATCCCTGCCCGGTAAGGGCTGGCCTGCGGCGCTGACCGGACGGCCAGAACCTGCACGCCTGATTTTTCAACATTCGCTTGAAATGCAATGGTAGACGAATTCCGGGATGAGTAAGATGTGCGCCGTCGCACGGCGTCAGGCCATCATCATTCCTAACTGCATTTTAAGACGCCGGAGCGAGTTGAAACGACGCAGTTTTCACCGCCTGCCGTCCCGCGATGCAAGCCGCTTCGAGCGGGTCTAAGTTCGAGAGTCGAAATAAACGCGTTAGAGTCGTGTCCTGCGACAGAACCCCCGAATCACATGGCGAGCCAGGTGACGATCAGCCCGCCCACTCCCACCAGCAGGCTCATGGTATCGCTGAGGGCGAAGATGACGGGGTCATCGTCCAATTCTCCGCGCGAGGCCAGGAGCCAGATCCGCGTCAGCCAGTAGAGGAGCAGAGGAACGATGAGCCAGAGACGGCCGGCATGGCCGTACAACTGGGCAACGTCGGGCCGGGCGATGTAGAGCATGAAGACGACCACCGCCGCGTAGGCGCTGGCGGTGCCGAAGGTGCGTATCTGCTCGAGGTCCGAAACCGTGTAACCGCGCCCGGGGATGGCCATGGCGCCGCGCTCGCGCAGGTTTTCCAGTTCGCTGAAGCGTTTGACCATGGCCAGGGAGAGGAACAGAAAGGTCGAAAATCCTCCCAGCCAGTGCGAAATCTCGGTGCCCGTGGCCGCGCCGCCGGCCAGCATCCGGAGCGTGTAGAGAGCGGAAAGCAGAAGCACGTCAATCACGGCCACGCGTTTCAGATAGAAGGAATAGGCCATGGTGGTGAGGATGTAGATCCCAAGCCAGAAAGCGAAGGCCCGAGGGAGCAGGGGCAGTAGCGCTGCCGAGGCGGCCACCAGCGCCGCGGCCATCAACACGCCGACCGAAACGGGTAGATCGCCCGACGCGAACGGGCGGAACCGCTTGGAGGGATGGCGGCGGTCGCTCTCCATGTCGAGGAGGTCATTGACCAGGTAGTTTGCCGACGCCATGAAGCTGAAGCAGAAGAACGCCACCACGGCAGCGCCCAGAGAAGTCCGCGTCAGTTGATGAGACAGCGCGAGCGGCACCAGCAGCAGGATGTTCTTGGCCCACTGGTGAAGACGAATGGCCTTGAGCATCGCGCCGCCCAGCGGACGGCGATCGAGGAAAGTATGGGCTACCGGGATGCGCCGCAGGCGCATCTCCATGCGCAACGCCCGGGTGGGGTTGGCGACCATTGCCTCGCCCGCCTGCGCCAGCAGCGGCAGGTCGGCGCGCGAGTTGCCGATGTAGTCGAATTCGCCGAAGCGCTCCGTGAGCCGGGCCAGTTTCCGGGTGTGGGTCAGGTTATGCGACGGATCGGTGGCGAGGACGCCGGAGAAGATTCCGAGGTGTGCGGCGACTCGCTCGGCCAGGGGACCGTCGGCTCCGGTGGCCAGGTAGATCTCCCGGCCCTCGCGATGCTGCGCCTGAAGGAAATGAAGCACCTCCATGTTGTACGGCAGGCGGGCCGCATCCAGCGGGGCGCTTCGGGCTACCTCCGTTTTCAACCGGGCCTTGCCCTTCGCCAGCCATAGCGGGAGCCGCCAGAATTCGAGCGGCCGGCGGCGCAGGAACTGAAAGGCGCCGTCGAAAAGAGTGTCTGACTTGACCAGCGTGCCGTCCAGGTCGACGCAGAGGGGCCGTTCCCGATCAATCGGGGGGGCGGGAGCGGCGATGGCGGCGACTGTGGTCAAGGTTTTCCTTCGTGGTGAACTTTGCCCAGGGCAACGGGCAGGCCGATTGCGCAACGCGCATGGCTAAGACATACAAAACAAGAGTCGATCCGATTATAGAGGACCCGGACTTATCAGAGTTAACCCGGATCAGGGGCGGAGAGTTGCGGGGAACTGCGGTCGATCAAATGGATCGGGGGTTGGGAGGGCCTCCCCACCACGTTAGCCCCGTCTTATGGCGGAGCCAGATCAGGGCGCATCAAAACCTCGTTCTTGCCTAGGACCTTATTCGGACCTAGCCCTAAGAGACTCACTTGGACGCGCTGATCAAGCGGTAACTACCGGTTAGTCGGGAACCACCCCGAGAACCCGGTCTGGCATGGGCTGCAAGGGAATGGTAGCGTTGTGTGGATTCCCCAGGAGGCCGCATGGACCCTTCTGAATGCCGCCGCTCCCTGTCTGCGATCCGAATTCTTGCTGCTGCTCTTTGCCTGGGCGTGCTCTATTCCGCTACGGGCCTAAACGCACAGACCAAGCCGTCGCCGGCTCCGGCCACTGCAGCCCAGCCCTTTGACGCCACTAACTTGCGCGTTCCGGCAGGGCTCGGCGCGAACGGCGTCTTCATTGGGGGAGACGATCCGGCCTTCGCGCGCGCCGATTACGACGACTCGAAGTGGCTCGCCGCCGATGACAAACGGCCGATTCACGAGATCTTTCCTCACAGCCAGCCGGAGGTCATATGGCAGCGCATCCACGTCAAGGTTTCGCCCAACCAGACTGGCTTGGCCATCGAAGCGTGGAATGTCTCCGACGCTTTCGAGCTTTATGTCAACGGTCAGAAGCTGCTCGAAGCCGGTCACTTCGCTCGCTGGGGAGCATACACGCTACAGGCCCGGCTTGTGGCGCGCATTCCGGATGCCCAAATTGCAACCGGAAATCTTGTCATCGCGATTCGCGAACGCATGGAGCCGTCGTGGTTCTCACAATTGAGCTCTGGCGCCTTTTTTTTCGCGGGGATGCTCACACTGGGACAGCAGACAGAGCTATCCGATCATGTCGTTCTCGCCGTCATCTATGGAAACGCATTCAGTTGGCTCGTTGCGTTCATGGGCATCGGCCTGAGCGTTGTCGCCTTTGCGCTCTTTATTTCGCAAAGGCAGCAGAAGGAATATCTATGGTTGGCACTATTTGGTGGTGCTTGGTCAATTGGACTGGCCCTCGAAATAACTGAATCTCTCAGGAACATACCGGTCGGCTTCGAATACCTGAATCCGCTTGCGGACACGCTTGGAGATTTTTTCACGGTTCTGATGATGTTAGCCTTTGTCCGCCGAAAATTCACTGGATGGCTGAGAACGTACATCGTGTCGAGCTGTGTCCTTATCCTCTCAATGAACTGGGCCTATGTCGGGGGGGTCTTGCTCCCTTCCTACACTCAGATCCTCTATGTGCCATTCTTTGGAATCTTCTCCGTCGTAATTCCGGCAGTGCTTATCGCACATCTGCGACGTGGCAACCGGGAAGAACGGATCCTCTTGATTCCTGTGATTTCCTGGGGCGTGAATAACTTTCTCCACGCGATTATTACCGTGATGCAGGCCATCCCCGCGCTCCGCAAGGCAGCAAATCATCTGGGGCAGGCCAACAATATTCATCTCGGGCCATTTGTCATAAGCACCGGCATGGTAACGGCCTTGATCGGCTTCATCTCGTTGACGGTCATCATCGTGCAACGCTCCACGCGGACTAGCCGGCAGCAGACGCTGCTGGAAGGCGAGATGGCGGCGGCGCGCGAGATCCAGCAGATCATTCTTCCCGAACAGATCGAAACGATTCAGGGATTCAAAGTGGAAACCGTTTATCAACCCGCGCAGCGGGTCGGCGGCGACTTCTTTCAGGTGCTTCCGGCAGGAGAAGGCGGCCTGCTGCTGGTGTTGGGCGATGTAGCGGGGAAGGGATTGCCGGCCGCAATGCTGGTCTCCGTGCTTGTGGGCGCGATTCGGGCAGCTGCCGAATACACTTTTGCGCCGGCAACGATGCTGGCGAACCTCAACGAACGGATGATCGGCCGCACAAAAGGCGGCTTTTCAACCGCACTTGCCACTCACATCGCGGCCGACGGCACAGTAACCATCGCCAACGCCGGCCACTTGTCGCCGTATCTGGATGGACACGAGATCGAGCTGCCGGGAGCTTTGCCGCTGGGGATTGTGAGCGGAACAACCTACGAGACAACGCAGTTTCAATTAGCCAGCGGCATCCGGCTCACCTTCTACTCCGACGGGGTAGTCGAAGCGAAGAACGAGAAAAACGAACTCTTCGGTTTCGAGAGAGGAAAGGCGATCTCCACCCAACCCGCTGCGGCCATCGTCGAGGCTGCAAAGAAGTTCGGCCAGGACGATGACATCACCGTGGTGACCATCGAACGTGTTGCGATTGGCGAAAGGCCCTCCGCTTTGAGAAGCGCGCCAATCCTGGTCCCTTCATAAGGGTCGATGGCTTTGAAGTCGCACCCCGGTTCATGGCGGAGCACAAGTGGGGCACCGCGGTTCGTGCCCTGATCCCGGTTATTTGCGGCGGGCGTTGAGGGCTTCGAGCTTCTGCTTGAGCTGCTCGAGCTTCTGGCCGGCCTCGCCGAGCTTGCCTTCGGCGGTGAGGCGCTGGTAGTCATTGAGGTCGCGCGCAGCGCCGGCGATCAAACTATCCATATCGGCCGCGGCATTTGCCGGAGCGGACGCTGCTGCGGAGCTTGAGCCGGGGACAGCACGGGCGGGTTCGGGAGCGGCGGGCTCGGCGGTGAGCGACGAAGTCGCTCCGCCAAAGAGCGCGCGCAGCGCCGCTTCAAAGGTCGACCCGTAGGCCAGCTTGTCCTGCAAAGCCAGCACCACCAGGCGCAGCTCCGGCATGGGACTGCGCTCGGCCTGAAGGTAGATGGGTTCCGCGTAGATGAGGGCCTTGCCACAGGGAATCACGAGCAGGGTTCCACGGCGCACGTGCGAGCCCTGCTGATTCCAGAGCGTCAACTGGCCGGAGAGCTGGGCGTTCTGGTCGATGCGGGCTTCGATCTGCAGCGGTCCATCGACCAGCCGGGTTTTAGGGAAGTTGTAAACCAGCGCGGTGCCATAGTTGGCGCCGTCGCTGCGCCCGGCGATCCACCCGATCAGGTTGTTGCGATTGGACGGAGTGAAGGGAAGGATCCCGGCGAACTCGATATCGGCCTCGCCGGGCAGCTTCATCAGCACGTAATTGGGCTCCATGGGGAGCGCCGCCTGCTCGCCAGGCTGCTTCATGCCCACTTCCGAGGCCACCGTCCACAGGTCCTCGCGGTTGTAGAAGACGGTGGGATCGGTCATGTGGTAAAGCCCATAGACCGCGGCCTGCATTTTGAGCAGCAGCTCGGGGTAGCGCACGTGGCGGCGCAGGTCCGACGGCATGGCGGCGGCATCGCGAAACAGCGAAGGAAAGATGGAGCGATAAGCGGCAAGGATGGGATCGGTGGGGTCGAATACATAGAACGTCACCGCCCCGTTGTACGCGTCGATGGCCACCTTGACGCTGTTGCGCACGTAGTTGATGTCGCGGTCGCCGAGCGTGTAGTGGGTGGCGTAGGGATAGGTTTCGGAGGTAGTGAAGGCATCGAGCATCCAGGTCAGGCGGCCGTCGTCCCCGATCACGATATAGGGGTCCGAATCAAACGTAAGAAATGGGGCCAGGGCCTGGACGCGATCATGCAGGGTGCGCCGCATCAGCAAAACGCTGTTGGCATCGATGTCGTCGCTGAAGGGAACCTTGCCCAGGTCGCCGCGGTCGAAGGCGATCAGGATGCGGCGCAGGAATCCTCCCATGGGAATGCCGCCCGTGCCTTCATAGGACGTGAGGCTGTTGGTCTCGCCCTGCGGATAGTTGAATTCCTTCTGGTGGGTCCTGACGTACACGTCGGTATCGGTGAGCTGCCCGAAGTAGATTTCCGGGCGCGCGACGGACAGGCCGGGGATGGTGCTCTGGATGGGCATGTTGCTCAGCCAGAGCGTGGGCAGCCCTTCCGAGGTAAACCCGTTGACGGGGTTCATGGTGATGCCGTAGCCGTGGGTGTAGATCAGCTTCTCGTTGATCCAGTTGCGGCTGCTTTCGGGCAGTTTCTCCACGCTGATTTCGCGGGCGGCGAGCATCACCTGGCGGGTCTTGCCGTCGACCTGATAGCGATCGATGTCGATGTCCGGGAAGTCGTAGTAGGTGCGGATCTCCTGGATCTGGCGGAGCGTGTCCTGCAGCGCATGCCAGTCCCAGAGGCGGATGTTCTGGAGGGTGTCCTGATTGTGGTCGGGATCGGCGGCCTCGAGGCTGATTTCAGCCGGGAACTCCTGCTGGGTGACGCGGTCGAGGGCGTAGGCCTGGCGGGTGAAGCGTGATGTTCCAGGCGATAAAGGGCTGCTCGCGGACCAGCTGGTTGGGCTTGACGATGAATCCGGCCACGTACCAGGCGACGATCTGAACCAGGAAAAAGCAAACCACCGCGGGCACGGGGGCCAGAACCAGCCAGCGCACGCGGGGATTGGTCACGAGATTGAGGGCGGCGATCCCCGCTCCCACGATGAGGGCAAAGCAGACGGCCAGCATGCCGGCGATGGTGACGTGGGCGTCGGTGTAGGTGACACCGCCGAAGACGGTATGATCCTCCAAAAGCAGTTCGAGGCGCCCTATGTAGACGCGCAGGGCCACCACCAGGAGAAGGAAGGCGACGGCGACGGAAACACCTCGCCAGGGCAGGGAGGAGGCGCCTTCGAAGCGGCGTTCGACCAGGTGCGCCCCGCCGGCCACGAGCAGGAAGAACACGGCGATGACGCAGAAGAGAATGGCCAGCATCAGCAGCCAGCCGGAGAGGGATTGCCACACCGGCAGGGAGAAGAGGTAGAAGCCGAGAGGACGCCCGAAGATGGGGTCGGCGGGACCGGCGGCGGGGTGGGGCTGGAACCAGTAAAGAGCGAATTTCGGCCAATCGGACATCATGGTGGCTGCCGTGGCCAGGGAGATGAGAATGGCGCCGGCCAGCGCGACGACGTGCAGCACGCCTTCAACCGGCAGACGGAAAGTCCGTGTGCCGATCACGAAGGTGGTGGCGCTGCGCAGGTCCGGCCGGCTGAAGCGCATCAGGATCCGGAACCAGCCATAGAGAATGAGGAATGTGGCCGCGAAGAAGACGGCAAAGACCGTCCACTGGAGCGTGAGATTCTTCCAGAAAACGGCGCTGTAGCCGAGGGAGCCGAACCAAAGGGCATCCACATACCAGGAAACCGCAGTGCGGCCCCCCAGGACGACGATCGCTAGAAGCAGAAGGAGAAGAAGGAAAAGACGGCGGCCGCGCGGGCGTCTGGCCCTCGTTTGCGGCATAAAAATCGTATTGTCAATCACGGGTGCACAGCTTTCACCAGCGTTGAGGACTGGAGGTTGAGGCAGAGGCCATTGTAGCGCGCGGGGTTGGAAGCTTTCCCGGATCCGACGATCCGGACCTGGGGCACCCGAGGGTTTGGGATCGGATTCGGGATTTCCGAACGTGAAAAGCGTCCCTCAAGCGCCAGTTCTTCCGCATTTGAAGTTGTGACCAGTTACAAAATGCGACCCTGCCCGGCGGAGCCGGTGCGCTTCGGTGCCTGCTCTTCGGCTGCTATACTTGCGTCCTCCCGGGTTTTGGAGCAAACCTTGCAATTTCACGCATTCGATGCAAGTTACGTCGACAATCTCCGCGCCGGCGACTACGCCACGCAGGACCATTTCGTGCGTTACTTCACCGAACTGCTGCACCTCAAGCTGCGCTCGAAGCTGCGTTCGCCGCAGGCCATCGAGGACGTGCGCCAGGAGACGTTCGCACGAGTGTTTGCTTCGCTGCAGAAAGGGGGCGCGATTCGCCAGCCGGACCGCCTGGGGGCGTTTGTGAACACGGTTTGCAACAACGTGCTCTTCGAGCATTACCGTTCATCGTCCCGGAGCGATTCGCTGGACGATGAGGGCCAGCCGGAACTGCCCGCAACGGGCCTGGACGCGCTGGGACACGTGGCGGCCCAGCAGCTGAAGACCAGGGTGGGGGAGATCCTGAAGGACATGCCGGCCAGGGATCGCGAACTCATAAAGGCCGTGTTTCTGGACGAGGAGGACCGCGACGAAGTGTGCCGGAAGTTCGGGGTGGACCGGGAATATCTGCGCGTGTTGGTTTTCCGGGCCAAACAGGAGTTCAAGACGGAATACCTGAAACGGATAGGCGCGGGTGTGACCGCGAAAAAGGCTTGAAACGCTTGCGGTGCTCTGCCCACTATTTTTCAGTTGGGCCATGCAGGGGGTAAGGCAATGAACCACGACGAAGCGGTGCAAGAGATGGCGACGGAGCGGTACCTCCTTGACGAATTATCACCCGAACTCCGGGAAGCCTTTGAAGAGCATATGTTTGACTGCCAGGAATGCGCTTTCGACGTACGCGCTGGAAATGTTTTCCTGACCGAAGCAAAGGTGCAGCTGCCGGCGATCATGGCAGCGGCCGCGCCGGCTGAGTCGCCGCGCCCCGAGCCGAATCGCGACCCGCGGCCAGCCAAAAAGCGCTGGTGGTCGTTCCTTACCGTCCCGGCTTTTGCGGTGCCCGCGTTCGCGATGCTCCTGGGGGTGATTGCTTTCCAGAATGTATCGACCATCCCTTCGCTGCGTTCGGCGGCCACCGAACCGCGCATGCTGCCTTGGAGTTCGCTGCACATGGGAACGCGCGGAGCCGAGCCCACCGTGGTCCAGGCCGATCGCAAACAGGGCGCTGTGATTCTGATCGATCTTCCCCAGCAACCGGTGTATACATCGTATGCAGTGGATCTGTACGATCCGCAAGGCAAGCGAATCTGGTCCCAGACCGTCACCGCATCCAGCCTGAACGACGGCGGAGCGGGGACCCTCTCATTGCTCATTCCAGGTGCGGGGCTCGAGCAGGGCTCGTATTCCCTCAACCTGGCCGGCATTTCTCCCCAGGGCGCGCGGACCGAACTCGGCCGGCGTGCTCTTGATGTCCACTTCAATGAGTAGAAGCTCGCGAGCTTCCCGAAAGAGAGTTGAAACAAAGCATGTCGGAACAAAACGGTAGAACTCATGTCTTTCACGCTGAAGCCGCGGTCCTGCACGGTCGCCTCGAACTGCCCCTCGACCAGGAGATCCCCACGCAGACCTATCTCAAGCTGAAGCAGGATGGCGGATACTTTTCCCAGGATGCGGTCCCCTATCGCCTCGAGGGACTTGTTTCCTTTACTTCGGCTTACACGCAGGTGGGTGGGCACGACGTTGAAGAGAGAAAAGGCGGAGGCTGGGCCACCCTGTCCACGGCGGTCGTGGAGGATCTGAATATCCTGGACATCATAACCGCTGACCGGGTGGTGTCGCAGATTTCTACCTGGCATCCTGCCCGGGGGTACGTTCCCTGGGTCTCGCTTTTAGGCAGCCGGTTTGAAAACTTGAGGATCGCCGGTCACCGTGTCAACTTGGAGATCGACCCGGGCCTGTTCGGCGAGGAGCCGGTGTACGATGACCACGAAAAGCGCGACCGCAGGATGATGGACGTGATCTCCGGCCTCGATCAGAAGGATCATCACAGCGAAGAGCTCCCAGCCGATCTTCCCAACGGCTACCCCGCCTGGGACGACGACCCGGAAGTCGGGGATCCCGATCGCACCACGACCATGCGTTGCTCGCTGGTGAACGAGAGTTATTTCGATCCCCGCAAGATCAAGTACCCCGGGGAGTGCTCGAAACACGTCATTACCATTCCTCACTTTGGCAAGATCTACCTGGCAACGCTGTGCGTGGAACACTCGAGGTTCAAGGATGGCAATGGCATTCCCAAGGAGACCCACGTCGAGCTCTCGATGATCAAGGTGAAAATGGGATGCATTGCGGCGGGCAGGCGGCGATCGCTAGTACAAGGACCAACGGAACGAGCCATCCATAGCAAGGGACTAATTGTCGGGAATCTCACCTGACACCGACCTATCTGCATCCGAGGCGACTATTTGAGAGCAATCGACTACTTCCGGCAGACGCTCAGCCTGGCCAGTCAGATCAAGGACCCTGTGTCAGTTGAGAAATGGTCATACAATATCCGGCTTGCGTTTGCGCGGCTTCGTCAGTCCGTGGACCGGTTGGACCTCAGTTCACCCGGAAAGCGGACTTAACGGTTCGGCTGACCGAGTGGAGCACACGTCGCTGGGGCATCTCCATTACGTCTGGTTCGCAGTCCTCTTGCTTCTGATCCCTCTACAGGGTGCGCGGTCTATCAGTGCCGAAGCCGATTACAACCGCGCCCGACAGCTTTTCCTTCACGGCTATCTCGAAAACAGCCAGCAGGCGGCGGAGCTGGCATATCGGCGATATCAGACGGGAAATCCTGAATGGGCTGCGAAGTTTCGCTTGCTCGACGCGGAGGCGATGCTATGGCGCGGCATGTATGGCGATGCCCTTCGCTACTTAGCGTCGCGACCGTTGGCAACCGAAGGCCCGGAAGAACTCGCTCACGAATGGGCGATTGAGGGTGTCGCCCTCGCCCGACTGAATAGATTTGCGGAGGCGGAACGCCGCCTCTCCGCGGCTGAAAGTCTCTGCGCGAAGGCAACGTATCTGGCATGCGGCGGTGTGCTCCGGGCGCGTGGGATCCTGGCCATGGAGCAGGAACAATACCCCACGGCCCGACAATACTTTCTTGAGAGCCTTTCCTTTGCTCGCCTTCATCACGACCGGTGGTCAGAATCAACCGCGCTGTTGAACCTGGGATTCATCTCCCTTCAGAACGAACACTATGATGAAGCCGTTGGACTGGTCCCGGTCGGCCGACCGCGCCGGCGAGGCTCTGAATGAAGAAAATGAAACCCAAGCTGCGCTAGGCAACCTCGGCTGGGCATATTTCAAGTTGGGAGATACCGAAAAGGCGCTCGAGTTTTTTCTTGAAGTCATACAAAACGAGCTGCGAGGCTTGGAGATAACCGTGATCGAGATCAAATGGCTTGCGACGACCGCCTATGTCTATATGGACACCGGCAAGATCGAACCTGCGAGACAGTCCTATCGTCGCGCCCTTGAGCTCGCACGGCAGATCAACAGCAAAGGCGACATCGCGGGAATTCTGGTCGATCTGGCGCAGGTGGCCGTTGCAGCCGGAAGCGCCGACGAAGCCGACTCCTACGCGAAGCAAGCCTGGGCTTTGGCACAGGAGAGCGGCAACCGCGACGATCAATCCGACGTTCTTGCCATTCAACTTCAGGCAGCCGCCCTGCGGGGCGACAGGACCGGCGCTGAAGCGCTTTTGCACGATGTGGAGACTCACCTGAAAGCCAGACATCGATGAAGTGGGCCTCGGAACATGCGCTGGCGAAACTCTACGAGAAACAGCGGCTGACACTGCCGCGGCGCTGAATGCCTACCACTCAGCCCTCCACACATTCGAGTCGGCCCGCGCCGAGATTCAGAATGAAGACTCCCGGCTTCCCTTCCTCGCCAACGCCACGCGCATCTACGACGACTACATTCATTTCCTGGTGAAGCAGGGAAAGACCGATGAGGCGCTGGCGGCTGCCGATCAGAGCCGGGCGCGGACGCTGGCGCAGGGACTGGGCGTGAATTCGAGCAAGCCGTCTCTCCAACCGGCGGCGTGGCGCGGCACTGATATCGCGCGCAAAACAGGAGCCACCGTCCTGTTCTACTGGCTGGGCGAAAAGCAATCCTATCTGTGGGCCATTACGGCCAAGAAGACCACGCTCTTCGCGCTTCCCGCGCAGTCCGAAATCACTCCGCTGATCGAACGCTATCGGAAAGGTATCCTGGGGCCCATCGCCGCTGGCGACACTGTGCGACAGGAAGGCGTCGATCTCTACCACCTGCTGGTCGAGCCCGCTGCAAGCCTGATCGGCGCCAACTCCGAACGTTGTGGTGGTCAGCGATGGGCCGCTGAGCCTGCTCAACTTTGAAACCCTGATCGTGCCCGAGACGGGATCCGGTTCAGGGCCGCACTACTGGATCGAAGACGCCAACATTGTTTCGGCTCCGTCGCTGTATCTGCTTGCATCGCGAAAGGCGTGGCGCAGCACCCCGGGAAAACTGCTGCTGCTCGGCGACGCCGTGTCCCCCAACCCCGATTATCCCGACCTGCCCATGGCGGCGGTGGAGATGCGCCAGATCGAGAAGCACTTTGGGGCCCAGGACGAGACCGTGTTCGCGCGCCAGTCGGCGACATCCGCGGCCTACCTCGAAACTGCCGCTGCAACAGTATTCGTACATCCACTTCGTGGCCCATGGCGTAGCCAGCCGCACCGACCCCCTGGATTCGGCCATCATTCTTTCCCGCACCGGGGCCGCGGAGGATTCGTTCAAGCTGCATGCGCGCGAGATCATTCAGCACCCCATCGATGCGCGCCTCGTGACCATCTCCGCCTGCTACGGCGGAGGCACGCGATCCTACGCGGGCGAGGGTCTGGTCGGCCTGTCCTGGGCCTTCCTGCGCGCCGGAGCGCATAACGTGATCGGCGCGCTGTGGGAAGCCAGCGACGACTCCACTCCCCAGCTGATGGACAGCCTTTACCAGGGACTCGAACAAGGAATGAACCCCAGCGCCGCTTTGCGCCAGGCGAAGCTGACGCTCATGCATTCGCAAGCAAGATTCAGCCAGCCCTTCTACTGGGCTCCGTTTCAGATCTACACGGGCATGTAGCCCGGCTCCCCGATCGTCATTTTCCGCGTCATCCTGAGCGGCGTTTTAACGCCTAAGTAGTCGAAAAATCTGCATTCTAAAGTCATGCGGCATCTTTTTAAAACGATTTGCAACCCGTGATTCCAAACGCTCATCCCATCGTCAAAAGCGAGGAGAATCTCGCAGATCGGGTCACATGCGGAACTGCAATCTTCCCCCCCACTGCAGACTGCGCTCATTCCTATCGGCAAAAGTCGTCCGGAGGTGCAAGTGAACCTTGAGCGTTGGGATCAGACCAATCCGAAGAACGGCAAGCATGCAAGCGCCACGAAAGAGCCCACAGCGTCCGACGTGCGAACGGTGTTAGAGGAAGTGTTCGAGCTCCTCGAAGACTACGCCCCCCTCTGGTACACCGAAGAACAGCACGACCGGATCGTGGCCGCGCTGTGCAATCGGGACCAATAGAAGCAAGACCAGGTTCGGACGTTCGACAAATCAGGTGCTGAATGGCATCGGGATTATTGCGTCGAACCGGTATCGTCCTCCGGCAGCATCTGATAACTCACGAACGCGAAATGGGCGCCGTCCGGGTCCCAGTCGGGCACGTTGTCGGTGCCTGAGCCGCCCACAATCTTTACCAGATCGCGGATTTTCCCGTCGGCGGGGTCGAGAATCCGCAGAGTGACATCCTTGTTCGCGGGGTGACCCGTGACCCCTTTCCCAAAAGAGAGAATCAGGATCGACTTGCCGTCCGGCGAGGGATGCGGCGTCCAGTTGTTCATGCCGTCGAAGGTGACCTGCTCAGGCTGGCTGCCGTCGGCATGCATGCGCCATATCTCCATTGAGCCGGCACGGTCGGAGTTGAAGTAGATGTACTGGCCGTCGGGCGAGTAATCGGGGTCGTCGGAGATGCCGCTGCCGGTGGTGAGGGCGGTTTCGGGGCCGCCGTCTACGGAGATGGCGTAGATGTTGCCCGAGCCATGGCTGGGGCGCGTGAAGGCGATGGTTTTGCCGTCCGGCGACCAGCTGTGGAAGTAAGAGTCGGGGTGTTCGGTAACCATGCGCGGCGTTCCTCCCGCGGAGGGCACGATGTACACGCGGCGCCCGGGATTGGCGGGCAGGGTGCACGTCATGGCCAGCCATTTGCCATCGGGAGACAGGCCGTGGCTACCGGTGCACTCGGTGAGGCCGCCGATGTCGATCGGAGTGGCCGTGCCGCCTTCGACGGGAATGGTCCAGAGACGGCCGTCGCGGGTAAAGGTCAGGGATTTGCCGTCGCGGCTCCAGTTGGGCGCCTCGATGCGGCTGCGCTCAGTCAATACGACCATGGCGGCGCGCGCGTTGTTGTCGATGGCGATGGTCTGGAGGCTGCTGTAGAGCGCGAGCTTTGCCGGCGTTGCCGGCGGCGCGAGAGGCTTCAACTCGAGGTTGGCAAAAGTGGCCCGCTCGACCGCGTCCTTGTTGTGCGCGCATGCGCCGATGCCGGCATAGAACGGCTCTTCGAGGTGGAGCTTGATGGAGGCGCCGGCCTGGTGCAGCGGTTCGCCGTGCATGCTGACAAAAAGCGTAATCGTGTCGCCACGCTTTTCGAGGCGGAGCGTCTTTGGTGCGCCGATGTTGAATTCGATGCCCTGCGTCGTGTCGCCTTTATTGCGCCGATATTGGAGCGCTGTCTCTCCGTTGCCGTGAATAGCCGCGTCGGCATAGAGGGAGTCGGGATCGAGCGTCTGGCGAAACATCAGCAGCGCCTTGCGATGAGGGCTGGCGCCGGCCGGCGTCTGCGGGAACTGGATGTCGGCCGTAATCGAGATATCGCCGGAGACCTTCTTCCACACAAAATGGAAACCGTCGACAGTGGACCACAGATTGGCGCCTGCGGAATCGATGGTGTAGGTGCGGTTGACGAAATCGTATGCCAGCGTGCCCGGGGGCGTCACGCTGCCCACATCCGACTGGCCTGTGAAGAGGCCGAGAGCGGCTAAAGGGGCCTGTGACCGGCAGGGTGAGGAGAGCAGAAAGACAAGAACCACAAGGCCTGCTGACAGGCGAGCGAGCGATTTGGACATCAAGAGCCTCTTTCCACAATTCTGCCGGTGTCACCCCTTAGACACAGAATGGCGAACCGCGCGTGAACGACCCACCATATTAGCAGCGGCATGTCCTTCGTTTATTCTGGGACCACCCTATGAATCGACGGCCCGCTGTCCCCCTTCCTGGCTGCCATTCTCGCCGGCGCACATCTTCTCTCCCCGCACGTTCTCTCGCAAGACGGCACGATGAATGTCCTCGCCTGGCGCGGCGAGCAGCCGGCACGGGCTGCGCATGGAATGGTGGTGAGCGCACACCACCTGGCCTCCGATGCAGGATTGGAAATGCTGCGCGCGGGCGGCAATGCGGTGGATGCGGCCGTGGCCACGGCGTTCGCGCTGGCGGTAGTGCATCCCATTTCCGGCAATCTCGGCGGCGGCGGCTTCCTTTTGCTGCGAACCCATAAGGGCAAGACCAGGTTCATCGACTTCCGCGAAAAGGCGCCGCTGGCCGCGACCGAAACCATGTACCAGGACGCGAAGGGCAACGTGATCCCCGACGCCAGTCTGGTCGGCTATCGCTCCATTGCGACGCCCGGATCGGTGGCGGGGCTGGTGTATGCCGAGCGCAAGTATGGAAAGCTCGGCCTGAAGCGCGTGATTGCCCCGGCGATCCGGCTGGCCGGGGAAGGTTTTCAGCTCTCCGGCGAAGAAACCGACGAGATGAAGGACAAGACTCTCACGCGCTTTGCCGATTCGAAGCGCATCTTCCAGCGGGGCGGCGATTTCTACAAGGAAGGCGACACATTCAAGCAGCCGGAACTGGCGCGCACACTGGAGCGCATCGCGGCCGATCCTGACGACTTTTATCACGGCGGGCTGGCGCGCGAGCTGGTCGATGAATTGAAGAAGGGCGGAGCGTTGATCACGCTCCAGGACCTCGCGCAATATAAGGTCGTCGAGCGAAAGCCGGTGACCGGCACGTTTCACAACTACAGGATCATCAGCGCTCCGCCGCCTTCCTCGGGGGGCGTGGTGCTGGTGAGCGCGCTCAACATTCTCGAGGGCTACGACCTGGGGAAGCTCGAGGACCGCGGTCCGGAATCGATGCAGCTTATTGTTGAGGCCTATCGCCGCGCCTTCATGGACCGCTCGGAGTATCTCGGCGATCCGGATTACAACAAGATTCCGGTTGGCAGTTTGATCGCGAAGAAATACGCCGCGGCGTGGCGCAGCAGCATTGTTCCACTGAAGGCCACACCGAGCGCCTCGTTACGCCGGCCGGAACGATTTCTTCCGCCCCCGCCGCAGACCGCCGGGCACCATGTGGACACCCCGGACACCACCCACTTGTCGGTGGTCGATGCGGAGGGCAATGCGGTGGCGCTGACCACCACGATCAATAACGATTACGGATCAGGCGTGACCGCCGGCTCGCTCGGGTTCCTGCTCAACGATGAGATGGACGACTTCGCTTCGAAAATGGGGACGCCCAATCTCTTCGGGCTGATTCAAGGACCGGCGGACGCCATCGCACCCGGAAAGCGGCCCTTGAGCGCGATGACGCCCACCATCGTTCTCGAGAAGGGCAAGCTTCGCTTTGTGCTCGGTTCGCCGGGCGGAGCGCGCATCATCACCACCGTCGCCAACATTTTTCTGTCGGCGGCCGAGGGCGGGTTGAACATCCAGGAGGCGGTGGATGCGCCGCGTTTTCATCACCAGTACCTGCCCGACAAGCTTTATCTCGAGCCCGGATTTCCGTCCCGGACGATCGACCAGCTGCGCAGCATGGGCTATACCGTCGATGTGAAAGACGGGCACTGGTCGGAGGGCGAATGTATCGAAGTGGATCGGAAGACCGGAGAGCTTCTGGGCGGGCAGGATAACCGCATCCATTACGGCAAGGCGGCGGGATACTGAGGTGGAGTCCGCCATATCAACCGGTGATGAGTTCCTGGTTGCTGCTCGAAACGGGCATGGCGGCATCGCTCGATCCGGGAACGCGGCCGAGCGGCAGAAACAGTGAAAACACGGTTCCGGACGCGGGAGGGCGGGGGCTGCTCCAGACGCGAATGTCGCCCCGGTGCCGCTCCACAAGTTGAGCCACAACCCACAGGCCCAATCCCGTCCCGGTATCGAGCTTGGTGGTGAAGAAGGGCTCGAAGATGCGGCGCATCGTGGCGCGATCCATGCCCACGCCGGAGTCGGCGAAGGTCACGCGCATGCCGCGGTCGGTGTGGTCTCGCCAATCGCGCGAAGGCCGCAGCCGGATCTGCAGCTTGCCCCCGCGCGGCATGGCCTCGATGGCGTTGGAGACCAGGTTGGCAAAAATCTGCTGCGCTTCGCCGGGCATGCAGGCAATCGGCGCCTCGCCGAAAACGCGGACTTCCAGATGGATCTCGGCCGCTTGCAGGCGGCCGCGGAACAGGACCAGGACCGAATCCAGCACCTCCGACAGTCGCGTGATCTGGGGCGCGCCGGCCTGGCGGTGAAACTTCAATGTCGATTGCGTGACCAGCGACACGCGCATCAACTCCTCCAGGGCCCGCTGCGCGTGGGCCAGCGTCTCGGGCGCGGTTGAGGTGATGGTGATGAGGTAAAGAAGGTTGGCGATGGACTCGAGCGGATTATTGATTTCGTGCGCCACGGAGGCCGCCAGCCGGCCCGCCACGGCCAGCTTTTCGGCGCGCAGCATGGCTTCTTCGCTGTGCTTGCGGCCGGTCACATCGGCCAGCACGCCGATGAGGCGCAGGGCCCTGCCCTCGGCGTCGCGGCGGCAGGTGCTGTGGGACTCAATCCAGCGGATCGAGCCCTCCGGGCGCACGATGCGGAACTGCGAAGAGAATTCGTTTCCGCTCTCGAGATCGCGCGCCGTCGACTCCTTCACCTGCTTCAGGTCCTCGCGGTGGATCGCATCGAACCAGGCATTCAGGCTGGGGGTGATGGAACCGGGCTCGTGCCCGAGCAGGCGGTACACCTCGTCGGTCCATTCAATGGTGCCGGTCTGTATGTCCCACGCCCAGAGGCCCATGCCATGCGCGCGCAGGGCCAACTGTAGTTCGTCGTGATGTCGGCTCAATGCTTCGCTGGCGCTGGCGCGTTCCTCAGCAAGCCGTCGCTCGGTGTCGGCCAGGACGAGTTTCTGCCGCAGATCCCGATTGCGCATCTCCGACCGCCGATCCGCGAAACGCCGCACCATCCAACCCAAGGTGATCGAGACACCCAGGAACAATGCCATGCGCAGCCATTCGCTGCCGCTTCCGATGGCAAAGCGGAATTGCTCACGGGTGAGAAAGGCGTCGACCAGAACTACGTCGGCAACGGCGCAGGCAATCCCGCCCCCCATCCCGAAGAACCAGGAGCTCAGGATGACAGTGGGAAAGGCCAGCAGCAGGGGAAACGCGCGCAGGGGAGAGATGGTGTAAGTAAGCGCAACCGCAAATGCCGCTGTGCACAGCCCAAGGGAGGCACGAACAAACCACGGCAGGCGTTCGACGGCGCTGGCGCTCGGCAACTTCATCGACATTCAAGTAAACCCTGGTCGCCCCCTGGGCGCGATTCCGCCGAAAGAACGGCAGGTCAACGCCATTTTGCCGTCCGGCGCGCGGATACGTGAGCGAGCCAGCGACCGCACCTGGTTTCCATGCATTAGGCGTGCAGGCCGGCCAAATTCTTCAAGGGGGGAAGCCTACGTTGAGCGTAGCACAGGTATGGAATCTGGTTCAGTCAAAGGGAGAACTCAGCGACTGAAGCCTCGAACCTGATGAGGGTCGTGCCCCGACACATGACTCTACAGTTCGGTCGACTGGCTCGCCACCAGCGCCCTGGCCCTGGCAATGAAGTCGTCCAGGGGCTGCGAACCCTGGTCGCCCTTGCCGCGCGTACGCACGCTGACAGATCCCGACGCTTCTTCCTTGTCCCCGAAAACGAGAATGTACGGAGTCTTCTGGTTGGCGAAGTCGCGAATCTTCGCATTCATTTTTTCGTTGCGGGCATCGGTTTCAACCCGGAAGCCCGCCTCCTTCAGCCTCTGCTCAAGCTGTTGCGCATAACCGAGGTGCTTCTCGCTGATCGGCACAAGGCCGATCTGCACGGGGGCCAACCACAGCGGGAAGGCGCCGGCGTAGTGCTCGATGAGGATCCCGAAGAATCTCTCCAGCGAGCCGAAGAGCGCGCGATGGACCATGACGGGCTGGTGGCGTGCGCCGTCTTCTCCGACGTATTCGAGTTCGAAACGCGCGGGCAGGTTGAAGTCGACCTGTACCGTGGAGAGCTGCCAGAGGCGGCCAAGGACATCGACGAGTTTGATGTCGATCTTGGGGCCGTAGAACGCGGCCTCGCCTGGGATGGTCGTGTACTTGATGCCCTTGCGATCGAGCGCACGCTGCAGTCCGTTGATGGCGATTGCCCAGTTTTCGTCGGAACCTGTGTAGTGGGCGCGATCGTTCGGATCCCACGTCGAAAGCTCAACCTTGAATTCGTTGAAGCCGAAGGTGCGCAGCGCGGCTTCGGCAAAGTCGACGCAGGCCACGACTTCATCCTCGATCTGGCTCGGCATGCAGAAGATGTGGGCGTCGTCCTGGGTAAAGCCGCGCACGCGGAGCAGGCCGTGCATGGTTCCCGAGCGCTCGTAGCGGTAAACGTTGCCCAGCTCGGCATAGCGCTGGGGCAGGTCGCGATAGCTTTTCGGCGAGTTCTTGTAAATCAGGATGTGGCCCGGGCAGTTCATCGGCTTGAGCCGATATTCGGCATCATCCAGTTCCATGGGGGTATACATGTTGCCGGCGTAGAAACCCTCATGGCCACTGACCCTCCACAGGTCGCGACGCATCACGTGCGGCGTGTTGACGAGCAGATAGCCGCGGCGCAGGCACTCTTCTTTCATCCAGTCTTCCATCACCTTGCGCACCATGGCGCCCTTGGGGTGCCAGAAGACGAGGCCGGCTCCGGCGAGTTCCTGGATGCTGAACAGGTCGAGTTGCTTGCCCAGCAGGCGGTGGTCGCGGCTTGGCGGCTTCTTCGAGGCGGGCGAAGTGCGCGTCGAGGTCTTTTTTCGAAAAGAACGCGGTGCCGTAAATGCGCTGCAACTGCGGATTCTTCTCGTCGCCAAGCCAATAGGCTCCGGCGAGGCTGGTGATCTTGACCGCCTTGACGCGGCCCGTCGAGGGGACGTGCGGTCCGCGGCAGAAGTCGACAAACTTCCCGTTGCGGTAGAAGCTCACCTGCGACCCGGGCTCCGTGAACCGGGTCACGAAGTGGGTCTTCATGAAGTCGCCGTCTTTCTCGAATTCGGCGAGCGCCTGTTTCGCGGGGCTCGTATTCGCGCACGAACTTCTCGTCGCGCGCCACGACCTCGGCCATCTTTGCTTCGATGGCCGCGAGGTCTGCCTCCGTAAAGGGCTTCTCGCGGTAGAAATCGTAGAAAAAGCCGGAGTCGGTGGCGGGGCCGTGGCCGAGCTTGGTTTCGGGAAACAACTCGAGCACCGCCGTGGCCAGCACATGCGCGCCGGAATGGCGCACCACCTTGAGAGCCTCGGGATCCTTTTCCGTCACCAGTTCCAGGCGCGTGTCTTCGGCCAGGGGAGTGGAGAGATCGACCAGGCGGGGCGCTGCGCTGTTTTCCGCCGCATACATCGACGCCTCGGAGGAGTGGCCCTCGGCAGGCTTCGCGTCAGACGGCGAGTTGCCGGGGCTATTTGCAGCCAACGGAGTAAGGCGCGCAACCACGGCAGCCGCAGCCAATCGCGGCGAAATGGAGTTGGCGATCTCAAGAGGCGTCGTGCCCGCCGGCACTTCGCGAACAGCCCCGTCGGGCAGATGAATGGCGATCGAATTCGAGCTCATGATTTTCGTTCCAATCGGGAGAGCCGGTCACAACGGTGTGGCAATCCGACGACATTTCAGGATAACCTGTGGCACCGGAACATCTTCGCCTTGGATCACGTAACTACCGTCGATAAGTACCACGGCCCTGCGCGGCATCTTCCTGCATCTTCAAAGCCGGCATCTTCCCGTATCTCCAAATTTGAAAAGAGGTAGTCATGATTCAGCGTTTGCTCGGAATTACGCTGGTCCTTTCGCTTTGCACCTTCGCTACGCCGGTGCTGTCGGCCCAACCTGCCATTCAGCCCGCCGCGGACATCACCAAGGTTCCTCCGGCGGCCCAGCCCTCGCCGCACTTTGACGCCGATGCGGCCACCGAAGCCTACATGGCGATGATGCCCCCCGCCGCCATCGCCCGCTCGAATGCCTATTTCGAAGGCGGATACTGGCTCATCCTCTGGGATTTTGTTTACGGCGCCGTGATCTCGCTCCTGCTGCTGAACCTGCGCTGGTCGGCGCGCATGCGCGATCTGGCCGTCCGGCTTTCCCGGTTCCGCTGGGTGCAGACCATGATCTATTGGATCGAATACGACATTGTCACGCTGATCCTGGGATTTCCGCTCGCCTGGTATGAAGGCCTTTTCCGCGAACAGAAATATGGGCTGGCCACGCAGACATTCGGGCCGTGGATGGGCGACCAGATGAAGGCGATTTCTGGTTTCTCTCGTTTTGGGCGCCATCGCGCTGCCCATCCTCTTCGCCATCGTCCGCCGCTTCCCCCGCACCTGGTGGCTCGGCGGCTCCCTGGCCGGAATCGCACTCACCATCCTGCTGGTGGCCATCGGTCCGGTCTTTCTGCAGCCCATTTTTAACAAGATCACCCGGCTGGATGACCCCAAGGTAACGACGCCCGATCCTGCGCATGGCGCACGCCAACGGCATTCCCGCCAACGATGTGTTCGAGATCGACGCCAGCCGCCAGACGACGCGCATGAGCGCCAACGTGAGCGGTTTCGCCGGTACGATGCGCATTACGCTGAATGACAATCTTCTCCGCCGGGGCTCGCTCGAAGAGATAGAAGCCGTCATGGGCCACGAGATGGGCCATTACGTGCTCCACCATATCCTCTGGGGCATTTTCTTCATCGCCGTTGTCATTGTCGTTTCCATGGCCTGGTTGTTGTGGAGCGTTCAATGGTCTATCCGCCGCTGGGGCGCAAAGTGGGGGGTGCAGGATGTGGGCGATCCGGCCGTGCTGCCGCTGGCTATGCTGCTGATCTCGATTTTGTTCTTCGTGCTCACCCCGATACTGAACACGCAAACCCGTCTGCAGGAGAAAGAGGCCGACATGTTCGGCCTGAATGCCTCCCGGCAGCCCGACGGCTTTGCCCAGGCAGCCATTCACCTCGGTGAATACCGCAAGATGCATCCGGGCCAGCTGGAAGAGTGGATTTTCTTTGACCATCCCAGCGGTTACGACCGTATTCATTCCGCGATGGTATGGAAAGGCCAGAACCTGGACCTGTTTGCAAATCCCGCTGTGGACACCACGGCGGCATCGGGCAACAAGCCCGGCAACTGACGACAAATGCTCTCGTATGAGGAAACGGCTGCGGGGTTCTGATCACGATTGGGTAAGCGGGGAACCCTTCGGGATGTGCTCGGGAGACGATGGCGGGCCCGTCCCGGCGGGGAACGGCTTCTTGCTCTGGCTCAACGACTCGGGGCTTTGACCTTTGGTAAAAGAGTTTTGTTCATACCACCAGAGTGGGATCGGCGGGTGCCCCCAACGGTCCGACTCAGCCCCGGATTGGGAATGTCCAGTCGTACTTGAATGGAGCTACTGTTCCTACATCGCAACCGGAGAATCGGACGGGAACAGATTCAAGGCGACAGGAAAGAAGGGCCGGTAAGATGCAAGTACTCTGCAAGAGCAGCAGTGAACAAGTCGAAACGTGCTGCAGTGTATGCGGCCAGGGATTTGCACTTTACTGGGAACGGCAGTCGAAGGCGGAGCGGACGAAAGCGCTCCGGGAGATCGAAAAGACGCTGCGCGGTCATCACTATAACCAGGCCGGCCCGGAAGCGCATCCCACCCGGGGATTCCTGGTACCGGACTGGAAGGGTCCGGTTGCTTTTTCCGGTGCGGCAATCCTTGGCAATGCACCCAGTTGGGCACTGTAAGGCATCTTACGAAGAGGAAAGATCCGCGGATCAGGATCAAAATTTTGCGAAGGTCGGAAAAAACGACCCGAGCAACCGGATTTCGACGAAATCACAAGTGACGCGCGAGCAGATCACAAAAGCAGTTCGCAATTGACGGGACCCTGCGGCACGACGCTCCTGCCGGAGAATAAGTAGATAAACGGTCCCTGGAGTTCGTTACCTCGGTTCTCTACGTAGCTCCTGGCACGAGTTGGAACCTTTCAACCTGTTACGACGTTTCGATGCTGGCTGGCGATTACACCCCTTGAGGTCATCGCCGCCAGCATCAGCTTTTTGGAGTCGGAAATGCTCGACTCTTATCCACTTACACTATTTCAGTCCACGGAAGCCCATGAACCCGGCGTCCTGTGTATGTGCCCGGGGCCGCTCTCCTGGGTCGAAAGAAGGCCGCTGTGCGTTGGTTGGCGCTGTTGTTCTGGGTGGTCCTCTGTTTCACGGTGGCTGCGCTGGGTGCGCGGTGGACCGTGAACGAAATCCCCGCTTGGTATCGAACCCTCATACGCCCGTCGTTCAGTCCTCCGGACTGGGTTTTCGGTCCGGTGTGGTCTCTGCTCTACCTTCTCATGGCCGTCTCTGCCTGGCGCGTGGGCCTGGAACCCCCCTCGGGGCTTCGCACCGCCGCCCTGCTTCTGTTCGCGGCGCAACTCGGCCTGAACCTGGCATGGTCCTGGATCTTCTTCAGGAAACACGCCATCGGCGCTGCACTGGCTGAAATCCTTGTGCTTTGGATAGCGATCGCAGCCACTGCGCTGGTCTTTGGCCGAATCGTGCCGGTATCGGCATGGCTCATGGCTCCTTACCTGGCCTGGGTGAGCTTTGCGTCCGTCCTGAACGGCGCGTTCTGGCGGCTAAATCGGTAGACGACACGCGATCCTCACGCATCCTCATCTGGCCTGCGGGTGGGTAAGATCGACGCACTCGTATGGCAGGCAAACTCAAATCCAGACTGGATCGATCCCGTGGTGAGTCAGATTAAGGTAAGCCCCAGACACAGACGGGGACTGGACCGAGAGGTCCAATCCCCGTCTGGTTGCTCGATTCTGCCGGAACCCGGCCTAAAGGAAGGCGTTAGAGCGGCTGAACGTCCGCAGCCTGCCATCCCTTGGGGCCCTTCACTACGTTGAACTGCACGGCTTGGCCTTCCTGCAAGCTCTTGAAACCGCTTGAGTTGATTGCAGAGTAGTGCACGAAGACATCTTCACCGTTCTGGCGCGAGATAAAGCCGAAGCCCTTCGCGTCATTAAACCACTTCACAGTACCTTGTTCCATTTTGATCGTGTTTCCTGGATTGAATTGCGCTGGATGAATCGGAGCGACCACTGGCAGAATCTTGCTTGGTTGGGCGAGCTACTGCACTACGCCCGGTTCGACTCTAACGCTGAGGGCAGTGTACCATTGCGCCTCTCAAAAAAGTACAAGTATTTCTTCCCCAGCCGTCCCATTTCGGAATTGGCGGCGCCGGGAACTGATTCAGAATGAGCAGGGTACCCGGCGTGCTCCGGGCTGTGATAGGGTGGAGGGTCGTTCCGGACCCGTGCGTTAGCCATGATCATTGCGGATTCAGTTCCCGGCCTGCTCGAGCGCGCCATGGAGCGGCTGAGCCAGGAATTTGCATATCTGCCGGCGTTTGAGCCGGCGCCCGCGCAGGCGAAGCAAACCGCCGCGATCGCGTCGGTCCTGGCAGAAACGGCGCAACGGCTGGGAGACAATTACCCTTACTTCCATCCTCTCTATGCAGGGCAGATGTTAAAGCCGCCCCACCCGGTGGCCCATGCGGCCTACGCGCTGGCGATGGCCATCAATCCCAACAACCACGCGCGCGACGGGGGCCGGGCGAGCTCGGCAATGGAGATCGAGGCGGTGGCGGGAATCGCAGCCATGTTCGGTTGGGCGGGATCGCCCTACCTGGGTCACTTGACTTCGAGCGGAACGTTTGCCAACCTCGAGGCGCTCTGGATCGCCGGGCAACTGGCGCCGGGAAAGCGGATTTTGGGGTCGGCCCAGGCGCACTACACCCATCAGCGCATCTCCGCGGCACTCAAGCTGCCCTACGACAGCGTGGAAGCCGATCGGCAGGGGCGAATGTGCCTGGATGCGCTGGAGGCGGAGCTGCGCAAGGGCGACGTGGGGATGGTCGTCGTTACTTTGGGCACCACGGCCATCGGGGCTGTCGATCCACTGGACCAGATCGTCGCCCTCAGGCGGAAATACGGCTTTCGCATTCATGTGGACGCGGCCTACGGCGGCTATTTCCGGTTGATTCCGGAGGCCCTTCAGGAACCGGCGCGGCAGGCCTTCGCGGTAATGGACGAGGCGGACTCGATCGTCGTCGATCCGCATAAGCACGGGCTGCAGCCCTACGGCTGCGGCTGCGTGCTGTTTCGCGATCCCGGCGTGGGCCGCTTCTACAAGCATGATTCGCCGTATACCTACTTCACTTCCGACCAGTTGCATCTGGGCGAGATCAGCCTGGAGTGTTCCCGGGCGGGGGCGGCCGCGGTGGCCTTGTGGGCCACTCAGCGGTTATTGCCGCTGATTCCGGGAGGCGAGTTCGCCAATGGCCTTCAACGCGGGAGGGCGGCGGCGATTGACCTCGATGGGCGTATCCGCGACGACAGCGGCGAACGATTCGAGGCTTTGCCGGCCGGCGGACCGGAGCTGGATATCGTGGTGTGGAAGCTGAGGGGCGAGCCCGCCGACCGGGCGTCGGAACTGGCGCAGCAAATCTTTGCGCGCTGTGCCACGCGGAATTTGCACCTGGCGCTAGTACAATTGCCGCAACACTGGTTTACTTCGGGAAGCGAACTTTCGCGAAGTCAAACCGAGTATGTAACCTGCCTCCGATCCGTGCTGATGAAGCCGGAGCACCAAGCTTGGCTGGACCGGATCTGGGAGGCGTACACTGCGGCAAGCGCTGAAGTCCTGGATTAGAGAAGAGGAACCATGGGGGAGAGGGTTTTTGCCGGCGCCACGGAAGAAAACGTTCTCATTCAGGCCGGGGCCTGCTCTCTGACGGTTCTGCCCCACCTGGGCGGAAAAATCGCCTCGATCCGGATCGAAGACCAGGAATTGCTGCAGGCCCCGATTAACCCTCTCGCCAATCGCACCCAGACCATGAGTTTCGATGCTGGCGATGCCAGCGGATGGGACGAATGTCTGCCATCGGTGGCTGCCTGCGCGGTGCCGACGGCGGAGGGCACGGCTCATGTTCCGGACCATGGAGACTTGTGGCGGGTGGCGTGGGAAAGACAGGGATCAGGGATCAGGGATCAGGGATCAGCCGCCTGGAACCATGCCAATGGACGAAACCCTGCTTCGATCACGCTTGTGTGGAACTTGCTTCTCGCTGCCGCTGGAACTTAGCCGGACGCTTACGCTTTCAGAACAGAGAAACGGTTGGCGCCTGGATCTGGACTACAAGCTGACCAACACGGGCGCTTATCCGGTGCCCTGGGCTTGGGCGGCTCATCCGCTGTTCGCGGTCGAGCCCGGCGATCGCATTGTTTTGCCGCAATCGATTCAGACGCTGAGCGTGCAGGGATCGGGCGGCGGGCGGCTAGGAAAAAAGGATGACACCATCGGCTGGCCGGCGGCCAAGCTTGCCGACGGCGGCAGCACCGATCTGAGCGTCGCCCAATCCCCTGAATCCGGCATCGGCGACAAGCTGTTTGCCGGACCACTGGCTGAAACCGAGAACTGGTGCGCTCTCGAGCGGCCTTCCGCTCATCTCAGAATTCGGGTAAGTCTGGATCCGGCCGCGACCCCCTATCTGGGGTTGTGGATCTGTTATGGCGGCTGGCCCGACCGGCCCGGACCGAAACAAACCTGCGTGGCTATCGAACCAGCAACTGCCCCGGTGGATTCGCTGGCCGAAACGGGGCCCTGGTCGCGTTTGCTTGAGCCCGGCGCATACGCCGAATGGACAATGCGCGTTGATTTTGAACCCTTAGGGTGAATGAGATGCACGATCCTGAAGCTTTACGCTCTTTGCATTCAGCCCGTTTCAATGCCGACCCGGAGATTTTTGCCGCGCCGGGACGCGTCAACCTGATCGGAGAACACACCGATTACGCGGAAGGTTTCGTGATGCCTGCGGCGATCGATTTTGCCACCCTGGCTGGCATCTCGCCGCGTTCCGACGGCAAGGTTGTGATCTATTCGGAGAACTATTCGAAGGAGCGCGTCTTTGATGCGGCGGCGCTCCCGTCAAAGGCCAGCCAGCACTGGAGCGACTATCCGCTCGGGGTGCTTGCCATCCTGGCCGGCGAAGGCCACGCGATTCCCGGTTTCAGCCTCAGCCTGTGGGGAGACGTGCCCCTCGGCTCGGGGCTCTCGAGCTCCGCGGCGCTCGAAGTAGCGACGATGCTCGCGGTCACTTCGCTGATCGGCGTGACCTACCCGGGCCCGGTACTCGCGCGGCTTTGCCAGCGGGTGGAGAACGAATTTGTGGGCGCCAGTTCGGGGATCATGGATCAGTTCATCTCCGCCAACGGGGTCAAGGACAATGCGCTCCTTCTCGATTGCCGCGACCTCAGCTTCCGCCTGGCCCCGATCCCGCATAGTGTGGCTCTGGTGATTGCCAACACGATGGTCAAACACGCGGTGACCGGTGGCGAGTACACCAGCCGGCGCGCCGAGGTGGAAGAAGCCGCGGCGGTGATCGGCCGCCATCGCCCCGAAGTGCGTTTTCTGCGCGACGCGACCATGGACGACCTGGCCAATTACGGCGCGGAGATGAGCCCCAAGGCTCTGAAGCGGGCCCGGCACGTGATTTCGGAAAATCTGCGCACAGTTGCGGCGGCCAATGCCCTGATTTGCCACGACCTCACCGAACTGGGACGGCTGATGGCGGAAGCTCACCGGAGTTATAGCCAGGATTTCGAGGCCAGCTGCGAAGAGTGCGATGCGATGGTCGAACTTGCCCAGGGGCTCCCGGGTTTAATTGGCGCGCGCCTCACCGGCGGCGGTTTTGGCGGCTGCACGGTCAACCTGGTAGAAACCGACCACGCTCAGGCGTTCGCGGAAACCCTCGGGGAGCGTTATGCGGGCAGGATCGGAATTGTGCCCCAAATCCACATTTGTCATGCTTCCGGAGGCGCGAGCCGGCTCGCCGAGCGCATCCAAGCGGTAAAGTAGCCGGAATTCTCCCGGCGCGAAAAACCGGATCGGTCCGCCGCGAAAATGTTGACTTTGCGCAAACTCAGCGGCGTTCGAACGGCGTCTTATCAAATACGCGCAGTTATCGCGTTGGGGCTCGACGCGGTGACTGTACACTCTTTCCTTGAACCGTGATTCAAAAGTTGCATTTTTCAGGGAGCGTGGCTTGCTAGAATCGGGGAAATCACCCCGGCAAACACAGCACACGCCCTCGCGCTGAGCCTTGCTGTACGAACTGGTAGATGGCTGCCATAGCTTAAATGGGAAGCCGGAGGCATAAACATAGTCATGCAATCGCAGTCAACGAAACCATTTGCATACGAATCTCTTCCTCAAACGGGTCAGGTCGCTTACTTCTCGATGGAAATCGCGATTCATCCGTCCATGCCCACCTATTCCGGGGGCCTTGGCGTCCTGGCGGGTGACACGCTGCGTTCCGCGGCTGACCTCGGCATTCCGCTTGCAGCCTTCACGCTGTTACACCGCAAGGGATATTTTCACCAGCGCATCGACAAGGCTGGGATCCAGAGCGAAGTCGTCCAGTCGTGGAATCCGTCCGATTTCTGCACCGAAGAAGCGGCGCGGGTCACGGTATCGGTGGAAGAGCGGATCGTCACCGTGCGCGCCTGGCGCTACAACCTTGAAGGGCGTTCCGGGCACGTGGTGCCGATCTACCTTCTCGACACAGATCTGGAGGAAAACTCGGGCTGGGATCGCGGCCTGACCGACCATCTCTACGGCGGCGACACCAACTACCGCCTGCAGCAGGAGATCGTGCTGGGCATGGGCGGCGTCCGGATGGCCAATGCACTTGGCCTGCATGTAAACGTCTATCATATGAACGAGGGGCACGCCGCGCTGCTGACCCTGGGCCTGCTGGAGAGCCAGCTCGGCGGCGGTCCGCTGGGCGCTGCCACCGAGTCCGACCTGGCCGTGGTGCGCAACAAGTGCGTATTTACCACCCATACCCCGGTTCCCGCCGGTCACGATCGTTTTTCCGCTGAACAGGCGATTCGCATCCTGGGCGCGGAGCGCACCGCCCGCCTGCAAAAGCTGAATTGCTTCCACGAAGGCCTGCTCAATATGACGCTTCTGGCGCTGCGCTTTTCGCGCTACGCCAATGGAGTCGCCATGCAGCACGGCAAAGTATCGCGCGAGATGTTTCCCGAATTCCCGATCGACTCGATCACCAACGGCGTCCATGCGCCGACCTGGACTTCCGAGCCGGTACAGCAGATGCTCGATGCGCATGTTCCCGCGTGGCGGCGCGACAATCTCTATCTGCGCAATGCCATCGATCTTCCCGAGAAGGCGATCCTCAGCGCCCACGCAAGGGCCAAGGAAAACCTCTTCGCCGAAGTGGGCTCGCGGACCGGCCTGGTGCTGAATCCGCGGATTCTGACGCTGGGATTTGCCCGCCGCGTGGCTACCTACAAGCGCGCCGGCCTGATGTTCACCGACCCCGAGCGGCTGGTCAATATCGCCGCCAAAGCGGGCGGGCTGCAGATTCTGATCGCCGGCAAGGCGCATCCCCAGGATGAGCCGGGCAAGGCCCTGATCCGCCAGGTGATCGAGAAGTCCGCTCACCTGTCCAACGACATCCTGCGCATTGTGTATCTCGAAAACTATGCCTGGGACCTGGGCGCGCTGCTCACCTCCGGCGTCGATGTCTGGGTGAATACGCCGCGGCGCCCGTACGAAGCCTCGGGCACGAGCGGCATGAAAGCGGCGCTCAACGGCGTGCCGAGCCTGTCCATTCTCGATGGGTGGTGGATCGAAGGATGCATCGAGGGTGTGACCGGCTGGGCAATCGAAGACGGGGCCAACGATACCGAGGAAGCCATGGCTTTCTATAACAAGCTGGAGAACGCCGTGGTCCCGCTGTATCTGCAGGCACCCGAAAAATGGGCCCGGCTGATGAAGACAACGCTGGCCTTCAACGGCTCGTTCTTCAACACCAATCGCATGGTCAAGCAATACAACCGCAATGCGTACTATCCGGTGAAGCTGCTCGAGAACGCGTGCGTGGAAGAGGCGGCCTTCGCGGACTGACCGCTTTCTGCGCCGCCATGAGTAGACAACGAGGGGCAAATCTCGCGGGAGATTTGCCCCTCCGTTCTGTGCGGAGCCTGTAACGGGTCAGTCCCTATCTCGGTCGGGGGTGCCCCAGGTCTCGATTTTGAGACCTGGGAATCCAGAACCTCAACGTCCTCACACCCGAACTGCCAGAATCTCGTTCTCGAGCCGGACGTAGCTGGCTTCCATGCCATGCTCCATTCCCGTCGCCAGCATCTGCCTCCGGGTCTCCGCGTCGGGAAGGGTCATGCGCATGGTCATCACGGTGCCGCCGCTTCCGTCGGGCTCGAACGTGGTTTCGATGTGGTTGTCCGGCGTCGGATCAGGCAGGTGCATCCGCTCCACGTGAACGATGCGGTGAGGTGGATCCAGTTCAAGGCATTCACCGGTCAGGTAGAATCCGCCGCCCTTGCCGTTTGACCACTCGTAGCGGATCTTGCCGCCGGGACGCGGGTCGATGACGCATACCGGCATCGTCCAGCCCTCGGGCCCCAGCATCCACTTCTGGACCAGGGCCGGATCGGTGTGGGCGCGGTAGACCGCTTCGGGCGGCGCAGCAAAGCGCCGGGTGACGACAACGTGCTTCTCTCCTTCGGTTTTCAGCGTCAATTTGCTCATCGCGTTTCCTCTCCTTTGTTGGTCATATCGGATTTCATTTCTGCCAGCACCTGATCCAGCCGGTCATAGTTCCGTGTCAAAGCGGTGCGCAGCATCTCAAGCCATCGATCAATTTCGGCGATACCATGCTCCGCCAGCCGGCAGGGATGCTTCGTACCCTCCACCCTGCGCACGATCAGACCCGCGTTCTCCAGGACCTTCAAGTGGCGGGAGATGGCGGGTTGCGTCAGTTCGAACGGCTTCACGAGTTCCATGACGGTCGTCTCTCCCAGCGCCAGCCGGGCAAGGATCGCCCGGCGGGTGGGATCGGACAGCGCGGAAAAGGCAGCATCAAGATTGTGCATAGCAGAACCTTTATATAACAAATATATTTATATAAATAATTGTTTATGTCAAGAGCGAATTCGCGAGATTCGGCGGAATCGGGCTCGGTGGGTTGGTGCCACATTCAAAAGAGCCGCTACGGCTGCACATGTTCGCTTAAACCGGTTAGACCACATATAAATTGACTTGGAACCGCCACGCATCGGCAATTTTTGCCAGGCTCCTGGCCGATCTCTGCGACCTAATCGCAACAAAAATCGCTTTCTATTTCAGGAGGGGTGTTCGTGAAACTGCTGACCAAATTCAACCTGGTGCTGGTCCTGGTGTTCGGGCTGGGCATGTACCTGATTTCCCAGTTTGCCTACAAGTTCCTGAACGACGACGCGCGCCAGCAGGTGCTCGAGCAGGCGCAGCTGATGGCGGCCAGCGCCAAGGCCACCATTTCGTATACCGACGAAGAGGTCAGCCCGGTGCTCGAAAATACCCCCCAGCACACGGCCAGCTTCCTGGCCCAGACCATCCCGTTCTACGCGGCCAACACCACGTTCAAGCGGCTGCGCACCTCGTATACGCGACTACGAGATGCGCGAGGCGGCGCTGAATCCGACCAATCCGGAAGACAAAGCGGTGGACTGGGAGGCCGATCTGATCCGGGGTTTCCGCGACCACCCGGAAATGAAGCAGACCGTTGGCGAGCGCGATTCACCATCGGGTCGCATGCTCTATGTCGCGTCTCCCATCGTGGCCGCCTCGGGCTGCCTTGCCTGCCACAGCGAGGCTGCTCGGGCCCCCAAGGCCATGGTGACTCACTATGGAGCGGATCACGGATTCAACTGGAATGAGAATGAAATCGTCGGAGCCCAGATCGTGTCGGTGCCGATGTCGGTGGCGATCGAGATGGCCAACAAGGGTGTTCGCAACCTGCTGATCAGCCTGGGCGCGATTTTCCTTCTCACCATCGTCCTGATCGACGTGGCCATGTATTTCATCGTCATCCGCCCGCTGCGCAAAGTGTCGAGAAACGCCGACGTCATCAGCAAGGGCGAAATCGACCTGCCGCCGCTGCAAGTGAAGGGCAGAGACGAGATTGCCGACGTGACGGCCTCGTTCAACCGCATGCACACCAGCCTCATCAAGGCGTTTGAGATGCTGAATGGGTGAGGCTGGTGCTCTTCTCGCTCATGCTGCGCGTTCCTCTTGCGCCACGCCGTTTCGCGCTTCGAGAACCTTGACGCTGTTTTCAAACGCCTTTTCCAGGACGCCCTTGCCAATGGTCCCGAGCACGAAGCCAAGCAGGCGTCCCTTGAGGTTTTTCCCCTCGCGTACGACGTCGACATCAATATCGGTGCTGCCGTTGGGCTGACGGGTGAAGGTGTAGGTGTGGCCGGACGCGCCTCCCCACAGGTTGGAGTCGGTGGTCGTGAGCACGACGTGGTTGGGATCGGACCAGTCGTAGTGCAGGCGTTCCCAGATGCCGCCCGAGCCCTCTGTAACGTCGGCCTGCGTGCGGCCAAGCTGATGCACTTTGAGGTATTCGTCGGCGCTGTTGCCAAACAGCTTCGAGCGGCCCGGCCCGAAGTCGGTGAGCCCCGCGATGTACTGTTCGGGCGCCAAGAATGTTGTCTGGTGAAGATGGATCGTGGACATGGGTTTCTCCTTTGCATTGCACACTGTCTTCAGGACAGCGGTGAACATGGCAATTGTCATGGGTGTGAATCAAGTGCGCCGCCGCGCTTTGTCGCCGACGCGTGGATAGTTGTGAGCGCGGAAGACGGACGGGGCCCGCGCGATGCCCGAATCAATGGGCTGGCAGCCTGCTTGCCGCCGGCCTTCAGCTTCGATTTCTTCGCCAACAACCCATCGAACACGTATTCGCAGGAAGGCTTCGAGCGGAGCGTCGCTCTTGTCAGCCTGCGAACGTAAAAGCGCTCCCTCCCAGCTGTTGAGCACGAAATCCCGCCAGCGCCTCAGGCATTCGTGTCTGCGGGAAGCTCGCTTCTGCGTAACCGCCTGCTCGATGACCGCCGCGATCGCGTGTTGCCAGCGCGCGAACGATGCGCTGATCCGCTTTCTCATCTGTGGACTCTCTGCGGCGATCTCGAGGCTGAATCGGCCCAGCAGGCAGCCCGGAACCGGTCCATGCTGGCCGGCGATCTTTACCAGGTCGACGAAATAGCGTTTCAAACGCTTCCGCGGGCTGATCGTGGCATCGCTTAAGGCTGCGGCCGAATGCTCCGCCCTTTGCGCGGCATATCTCTCCAGCGCAGCCGCGGCAAACTCCTCCTTGCTGCCAAAAAAGTGATAGAACGAGCCCTTGGGCACATCCGCCGCCTGCAGGATCTCGGTCAGGCCTGTGGCATTGAACCCATGCCGGTGCATCAGGTCCAGGCCCACGTCGATCAGGTGGTCACGCGTCGATTTTTCGCTCATAAGAAGTTCCTCGCTGATCCCGATTGATTGAAATCCTCCGAAGTGAGATCAGCCTTGAATCCCATAACGAGCGGCCGGCTTCTGGCGGGAAAGATTCGGACCCAGAGTTTTGCGCGCTGCTTCGAACTTCTCCCAGTCGGCAATGTCCGGCAGGGATGGAATGGTAATCAGCTCGTGCTGGTCGAGCCCGGCGAGGGAAGCGTCCACCATATCCTCGGCGGTCATGACAATTTCGGCGGGCAAATGTTCCACCGGCCGGCCGGCCTTCTCCCACAAGGGTGTTGCGGTCGCGCCGGGCAACACGGCCTGCACCGTCACGCCTTTGCCTTCCACTTCGTTCTTCAGCGCCTGCGTAAAGTTGAGCACGTAGGCCTTGGTGCCGCTGTAGGTGCCGTTCAGAAGTTCTGGCGCGAGGGCAACGACGGATGCAATGTTGATGAGCAGCCCGTTTTTGCGCGCCACGAAACCAGGTAGAGCGGCAAGTGCCAGCCGCGTCAACGCAGTGACATTCAAATTGATCATGGATTCGAGTTCGTCGATCTTCGACGTCGAGAAGCTTGCCTACGCTGGCCGTGCCCGCGTTGTTCACGAGCGCAGTGATGGTGGCGTCGGTGCTCAGCCGATCGGCGACCCGCTGAACGTCTTCTTTCTTCGTCAAATCGGCAGCCATCGTCTCGATACTGCGTCCGTTGGCCTTCAGTCGCGCGGCAACCTCGGTGAGCTTCTCTTCGCTGCGCGCAACAAGAATGAGATCGTAACCGCGCCTGGCCAGGCGATCGGCGTAGACTGCGCCGATCCCGGTGGAAGCGCCTGTAATAAGAGCCGTGCCTTTGGATGCTAGTGCTGACATGGTGTGATTCCTCCTGAACTCCCGAAGCATTCTGCCTCGCACTTCAATAGAGTAGACCGGTCGGTCTAGAGATTCACAAAAAAACAGCCTTCGCACTAAATGTCCCTGATCGAAGTACCTTCTAGAGATTTGCCCATGCGGACAAGCCACTCAATCAGCCGTTTTCGACGCGCGCCTTTATATCCGAGTACGCCGCATCGATGAGCCTGCTTAGCGCTCCGGCGTTTGTTGCCGTTCCCGGTTTCAGCTTTACATGGCGCATGAACTTGCCGGCGCCCTGCAGCAAGTGAGCCGGATCGGGCAGCGCTGCGCCCTGAAAGAACCCCACGTTTACGTGCGAAGTGAATACATTGACATAACCGAAGGGCGCGTCTCCCAGGCACGCAACAGGACAGCCGTCGTGCAAAAGCTCCCGGACCTCGTCCCCGCACTTTCGCATCACCTCAAACCACTGATGCGCGATGGCTCCCAATTCACCTGGGTGCTCTTTCATCCACGCATCGATGGCGGGATCCCGCTCGACAGCGCCGTTGAATCGCAGCAATTCCGTTCTCATCGTCACTCGCTTTTCTGCTTTCGGGATGAATGGTTGCGTTGCAGCCTTTCCTTGTCTCCGGCAAATCGTGCCATGACCGAATCGTTCTTTTCTACTACAGTGCCGCGCCAGATGCGCAACCAGCGCATCGCGGTCGGGCAGGTCCTATACTTGCTAAGTGAAAATCCCCTTCCACGGCCAGGAACTGGTTGCGATGATTGTCGCGGTGTCCTTCGCCGCAGGGCTCAACCTTTACGCCACCCTCGCCACGTTGGGTCTGTTGGCGCACGCGGGCGTACTTCCCCTTCCGGAAGCGCTTCACCTGCTCGCCAGCTGGTGGGTCATCGGCGCCAGCGCCGCGCTCTTTGCCGTGGAGTTCTTTGCCGACAAGATTCCCGCCTTCGACCTCGTCTGGAACGCGTTGCACACCTTCATCCGGGTGCCGGCGGCGGCCCTGCTCGCATGGCGCGCGACGTCGACTCTGACGCCAGGGGAGCAGCTCGCCGTTACCCTCCTCGGCGGCCTGATCGCCCTGGCCGCCCACGGTGGCAAAACCGCCGCTCGCGCTGCCGTCACACCCTCGCCCGAGCCCTTTTCGAATATCGGCCTCAGCCTTGGCGAAGACGGGGTGTCCATTGCGCTCACCTGGCTGGCCACGCGACACCCTTTTGTCGCCGCCTCGATCGCCGCCGCATTCGTTTTCATCATCATCCTGCTCATCCGCTGGGTCTGGCGTGCCCTCGGCGCCCTCTTCCGCAATGCCGAAAGCGCCTTCCAGGGCTGAGCCGCCGATTCTGCTTCGCAATGCCATCGGCAAACGATTTTTCATTTGTGGGCTGGACGAGATGACCCAAGCATCCGGGAGCCTAGTGCCGCCGCGCTTTCAAGAACGCCGCCCGATCCGTCTCGGAGGGGATCTGCTTGGCCGCTTCGCGGTTGATGAAGTCGAGGTCGTCGGACTGGGCCGCCAGTTTCTTGACGACGAACTTGGCCACCGGGCCGATATAGACGGCCAGCCTGCGGCTGATGTCTTCGAGAGATAAGTTCTGGAGGTCAGTCGAGGAAGCAGTGGACTTCGGTTGGGGGGAGTGGCTTGCGAAGATCGTATGGGACGCGGAGCCCGCTCTCACCGGCGAGTTTGAAGCGGCGGGCAGCGGCGGAGCCGTCCTGACACTTGCCGACGAATGAGGCGTGGGGAGGGGCGCGGCAAAGGTCGCGCCGGCGTCGGCCGGGGCGGGTGTCAACCGCAGGGCATAGTGGAAGTCTTCGGCGGTGGCGAACCGCTGCGTCGGGTCCTTGGCGAGCGCCCGCATCACCGCGTCGGAAATGACGAGGGGCACCATGGGCGCGATCTCATGCGGCGGCACCGGCACCTGGCTGATGTGGGCCATCATGATTTCGTAATTATTGGCGCCCTTGATGGGGAGCTCGCCGGTGAGCAGTTCGTAGAGCGTCACGCCGACCGAATAAATGTCGGAACGCGGGCCGGCCTTGCTGCCGCCTATCTGTTCCGGCGACATGTAGTTGAGGGAGCCGAGCAGGTATCCGGCGCGGGTCAGATCGCTGCCAACGCCGGTGACGGCGATGCCGAAATCCAGCAGTTTCACCACCCCGCCGTCGCCGATCATGACATTGGAGGGCTTGATGTCCCGATGCACGACGCCCAGCCGGTGAGCGTAGGCGAGAGCGTCAAGAACCTGTGCGACATAGGCCAGGGCGTGGGGCAAAGAGATCCCGGCGCGGGCGCGCAGGTCGCGCAGGGTCTCGCCATGGACGAGTTCCATCACCATCGCGAGCTGGTTCTCGTAATAGAAAGCGGTATGAAGCTGGGCAATGTTGACGTGGTTGAGGCTGGCCAGCGTCTGCACTTCGCGGCGAAACCGTTCCACCATCTCCGGCGTACCCGACTGATCGGGAAGCAGGATCTTCATGGCTTCGCGGCGGCCGGAGATGAGGTGCTGGACCTCGTAAACGACACCGAGGCCCCCGGCGCCCAGCCGCGCAACAACTTCGTAATCCCCGATCCTCTGCCCCGCCTCAAAAGCCATAAAGTTCCCAGGCTAGATCCTACGCCGCCATGAGCCTCAAATCATTTCCGCAATTCTACGGCAAAACGGGGGAGATCTCATCGCCGCATCCCCTCCTGGTATGGGAGTAACAGGAGAGGATGCAACGCCTGCGGACGGCAGGTGTCATTTCGCCCAAGGGGTAAAGGCTAGGGCTGAACGGCCAGGGCCTGTGGGGCTTCCACGGTGTACGGCGATCCGGGAGCCTCGTGGTGATGGGTGGGGGTAACTGGTAAACACAAACAGCCGATTCGTGGTCGTGCTGATGGCATACAGGTGGTTGTCGTTGTCCCAGAACAGCTGATCGATTTCGTCGCTGGTCAGAAGCCCGGTGGCGGCGGTAGGCGGCGCGGATCCATGGAAATGAAAGATCTGCAGGCCGCCACTTCCACCCACGGCCAGCAGCTTGCCGGACGGGGCCATGCTCATGCCGAGGGCAGTTCCCACGTTGCTTTCTGGCATATCCGCGCTGGTATTGGTAGTGGAGAGATCCCCATTGGCCGCGGCGGTAAAGGATCCGATCTGGGGACCGCCGTCAGGTGCAAAGGTGTCCTGTGCAACCGGCTGGAGGGCGATCGCCACGTGGTTTGTCGGGCCGGCGGCAACCTCCGAGGGGCAGTAGAAATCGCCGGTCGGGGGCGTCGGCACGGGAGCGCTGAAGTTGCTGATCGAACTCAGCAACCCGCTGCTGCTTCGCTGCAGGCCGAAGATGGTCCAGTACATGTCGCCCAGGCAGGACGCCGAATAGGCGAATTTGTTGTTGCCGATAAAGCTGGCCGGCTGGTAGAGCCAGTAGCTGTAGACGCCGGCTCCCATATTGGTTAGAGCCCCGGTGCTTGTGCCGATATGGAAAGACGCATACTGATTGTTCGAGCAGTCGTTCCGATGTACTCCATGTCATACAAAGTATGGCCCGTGCGGTCGACGAATAAGTGGCCCGGTGATGCCGCAATCGCCGGAGTTGAAGCCGGCAACGTCGGTCTGATCGACCAGGGTGAGGGCACCGCTGGATTCGATAGCGTAGGTATCCACGTTCACGCCGTTGGCGTTGGACCCGAAGAGATAATGGCCATTCACGGCCAGGCTGGTCACGTCGGCCGTAAATGGAGAGCCGGGCACGGGCGTAAGCTTGCCGTTGGCCGCCGCCGCATAGGCGACGATCTCGTTGACGCTGCTGCCGGTTGGGGTGGTGGACACGTAGACATAAGCGACCGGATCGCGGAGCGCGGAAGCGGCCGTATCTGGTTCGGCATCTGGCCTGGAAATTGAAGTCTGAGCGAATGCGCCGGTTGCGCACAACAGTGCGCCCAGGCACACGAGTTTGCCTGTGAACATAAGATATCCCCTTTTGTAGTTCTTTCCCCGAATCGAGCGAGTGGCCTGAAGGACAGAGAGCGTCCCGCGATCGGATCTTTATTTGATGGCGAGGCGCTGCTACCCAGTAAGATGCGGGGTTTGGCAAAAGGTGGTTCGAAGCAAACTTTCGTAAGGGAGCTGCAGGTAGTGACGGCGTGCCAGTGTCGACGTGCCACGGGTCGCCCTCTTATCCAGCCTGCCGAACCATCGCGACGAGCATTTCTCGCGTCTCTTTTGACGTGGCGACCTCGCCTGGAAAATTGATCCGAATCCCCTTCATTCCGTCGACCGTCTTCAATCGCAGGTAGAAGCCCAAACGGTCGATAGACGTCATGGTTGCTTCACTTGCGTCAATCTGCGCATGTATCCGCGCGAGCTGGATCATCGAATCGACATGGTCCGCATTCATGTGCGCAAGGATACCGGGAGCGACCTGGGCGAGCGGGTCAGCGGCGGCATTCTCGTATTCCTCAGCTTCCACCCACCCCATGACGCCAAAGCCGCCGACATAGTAGAGGTCGATTGGCTGAAGGCGGAAGAAGCTGAAGTCGGCGAAATCGACCCAGTAGCGGCTGTTCTCGTGGCGGGCAAGATACGTTTCTCGAACTGAAACAAGATCATGCGCTTGTACTTGTTCCGCAGGTCCGATCAGCGTCGCGCGCGCGCTCCCAAGGGGGTCACCGTCTGGACTGGCCTGGGCCACAAAGAGGCTGCAGCGGGGATCGGCCTTCAGGTTCTGGGTATGCATGGCCATACCGCTGATCAGGAATATGGGCCGGCCCTCGGGATCGAGCGCGAAAGGCATCAGGGAACCGAAGGGAAAGCCCGGGTGCTTTCTGGAGAGCGACGATAAAGTGCCAACCGTCGCCAGCGATAGCAGGGTGCGTACACGCTCGGCATGGCTCGGTTCGGGCAATTGCGGCAGGGGCGGGCCAGAGTAAGCGTGTTGGCGCTGGGCGTTGGTTTCATCCGATGACATAGTTCTCCTGAAGTCCTCGCCACATTAGACGCCCCCTACCCCCCATTCGGAAGGACATGCGGTCCGTACAGGGACGTGCGCTGCCGGCAGGCAGTGTATTTTCAATCTAAGCCCCTTGAGCCAAATGTTAAGGACGTAAAGCCGTATTGCTTCGAGAAAGACCGAAGGTACCGGAGAAATGCAAGACAGGAACGACGGACGAGCCAGAAAAATGCTCACAGCCGCGCTCATGCTGTGTGGCGGCCTCATGAGCACCGCACAGAGCAACGAGGCAAATCCGGTCCTGCCTGATTCCCCAAAACCTGGCGAACATCCCGTTGCCGAGCGCTCCATCGAGGACCTGAATTACCTCGGAGGAGATGCCGCCATGCCTCCGTTCTCCGACAGCATCATCGACATCAACTCGAAGTTTCGCCAGGCCATGTTTCGCAAGGGACTCGCGTTTCGAGTGATCACGGGGCCGCAGTACACACAGAACCTGCTGGATGCGCCGGTGTCTGCGGATGAACAGGTCTATGTGGGTCAGCGCGCTTTCGAGAGCATGTTTGCGCAGCCGATCCTCTCCTCCGATCTTCGTCAGCTGCACCTGAAGCGCGCACAGTTGTATATGGGCGCGGTGTGGAACTGGGTAAGCTGGAACCCCGCGGGTCCAAAGACCATTCAGCTATGGGCCCTCTATTTCTTCAAGGCGTTCGGGGAGAATCGCGTCGAGATCAAGGCGGGCTACATCGCCAACAACATGAATTTCGTCGGTCTCTTTGTAGGAGGATCAACCGCGACCGGCGCGCAAGGCGTGTATGCCGTATTGCCCTACGAAGTCGGCATGTCGTACTTTCCTATGACGGCGCCTTCGTTCAACGTTCGGGTTCGCGGTCCCAAGAATACCTACGTCAAGACCGCCGCGCAGCGGAGCTTCGATCCCAACGGCGGGCCGACCGAAGTGGAACGAAATCACACCGGATTCCGGTTCATTCCGCACGGGGACAAGCTCGTCCTGATCAACGAAGGCGGCTACCAGCGTGCACCAAGCGCGGATGCGCACGAGGCGTGGTTTCGCGCCGGCTATATCTACAACACCACGCTTTACAGGAATGAGGCCACGGGGCAGTCCGAGTCGGGCAATTACTGCGCATACGCTCTCATGGATTATCAATTGCTCCAGTCGAGCCGGGAGCACCCAAACCAGGGGCTCTACCTTGGTGGATCCTTCATGACCGTGCCGGAAACCATGAATCCATATGCCCGCTATTACGAGGCGCGGCTCTACAAGGAGGCGCCGTTCCGATCCCGCCCCAACGATGTTTTTTCTGTCGTTGCCTCCCGCACCGGCTACAGCAGCACCTTTACCGACAATCTCGTCGCCCAAGGCAAGACCGTGTGGCGGGCCGGAACAACGGTTACCGGCAGCTACTCCCTGCGCGCTTCACCCGGCAACTACCTGAGCCTGGGATTGAGCTATGTCTACGGGCCGGCAATTACGCCGCGGGTTCCAAATGCACTGAATATCCTGGCGAACTGGTCCCTGTTTTTTTAGGCCCGTCAGCGATGCGGGCCTAGCATTTCGGATGGGGATTTTTGAACTCAAGCTCGATCGGCAACCAGTCGGATAGGCGTTTCGTATCTATTTCGGCATCGGAAGGATGGCTGCTGAGCGACGACCGGGCAAGCGCCAACGACATCTTGATCTTTCCCTTGGCGCAGTAAGCCCCGAAAAATCTCGCCAGGTCTTTATTTGTCGCATCCATGTAGTCGGCTGGAAGCGCGCCCTCCGCGCCATGGATATCGACGGGAGCCCCGACCATCTGGTTCATGGCGGGCCCGTTGTCCGTATTTTTCGTGAGTTGCGACGAGTCGAATCGCACCACGAGCTTGGCCCTGGTTCTCCAGCGCTTCAGGATTCGCCGTGTATTTGACGACCGGAATGGTGATGCCTGCCGGGTTCGGCTTGGATGGCGGCGCGTCAAACGCGATACGGTAGGCAGCCCCCTTCCATTTGGGCTCGATCGGAACGTTGGAAGCCTTGTTCCCCTGGTCGCACCCCGCCAAAAACGCCAATCCCCCGATGGCCAGCAATCCCCCCATCGCCAGTATGATGCCCTTTCTCACGTCATCCTCCTCGTTCCTGTGAAACGACGCGCCAGAATATCACTCCCGCGCCTCGCATGGACGTGATCGCAATAACTGCAGGTGCAACGGTGGGTTTCCCACCCTGACGGCGTCTGACGAGGTCGTTAGAATGGGGCACCCAGTCTGTAGGTGGTGCTATTCGTCGAGCAGCACCACCAGGCTCAGCTGGGGCGCCGGAATCTCGGCGGGAACGTAGACGCCCACCTGGCGGGTCTGCACGATGTGTTCCCAGCAGGGGCCGGTGCGCTGAATGGAGAAGTACTGGCTCTCCACGCGGGCCGCGATCTGGGGCGGCGGCACGGGAAGATGCTTGAGCAGCAGGCCGGGAAGGGCGCGCTTGATCAACTCCACCACGAAGCGTGCGGAACAGACCTTGGTCAGCTTGGGAACGTTGGCGATCAGGTCGGCCTCGCCGACAGGGGATTGAATCTCGAGGACCCAGCGGGACGGCCCGAGGCAGCGCTCGTCCCTTACGTCGCCCTGGTGGAGGAAGCTCTCGACGGGCTGAAGCTGGATCTTGATGGCCTTCGAGGGCATCACGATTTCGAGATGGCGCCGGATATGTTCGTCGAGCGCGCCGAAGCAGGTATCGAGGTGCCAATGGTCGTAGGTTGGCAGCGATCGCGGGTGCACCTCGAGGCCAAAAGTGCACAGAGCGCCGCCGAGGCGCGACATCTCGCGGAACAGCTCCTGGGGATGCGCGTGCTGGCAGAGCAGGAAGTGGCGCAGCGCCGGCACGTTGGAGTTGAGAGCGTGGAGGAACCAGTACTGGGCGACGTGGCGCGCGGACATTCCGGCCTGGTAGACGCCATTGCGCTGCTGCTGTTCCTGGGTGAACACGGTGCTTTTTTCGTCGAGGATTTCAAGCAGGCGGCGAAGCATGCCCGTCAAAGCCGGACTGGCGCTGATGCCGATGCAGGGCGGAATGAAGGTGGGGTCGGGTTCAAACCGGCCGGTCCCGTCGCGGAGCAGGCGCACCACCGGGAGATGCACGTAGCGGTCGGAAATCTCCGCCTCGCCGAGCAATTGGAGGTTCTTTCGGCCCACCTGGATGGGCTTTTCGTCGAGCCCGCTGTTCTGGTCAGGCAGTTTTTGTTCCGCGGCGATGTAGCGTGTCATGGTGCCGTTGGCGTCGGGACTGGTGTTCTTGCCGTCACGCACCATGGATGGCACCGCGAGATACATGGTGAGGTGATCGGCGACCGGCGAGAAAAGGCTGGAGAAAGCGCGGGGAGGCGGCGGAGTGTCGGAACCGGGGAGATCGAAGGCCAGCCCGTCATCGAAGAGGCCGCGCGCGTGGGTCAACGTCAGAGTGCCGTTGCGCAGCGCATCCTTGTCGAACTGCAGGCCGGCAAAGCCGCACGCATCCCGCCACAGGCTGTCGGTGACGAAGTTGAGGGCGTCTTCGAAATAGCGATTCTGGGCCTGAAAGTGATGCGGGCCAAGATACATCCCTTCCGTCCACACGGGTTTGGTAAGCGTCCTCATAGCCCACCTCCCGCCTGCGGAAGCAGGATCACAAGTTCCATCTGCGGATTGATGATGTCGCCCGGCACGTGGGCGGCGAAGTTGCGCGCGCGGGTCACGGTTTCCCAGGCCGCTCCCGACTGGTTGAGGCTGAAGTACTGATACTTCATCTTGATGGGAATCGCGCTTGGCGGGCTGGGAATGTGCGTGAGCGTGATGCCGGGCAATGCATTGCTGATCAACTGGTCGATGTGGGTAGCCGAACAGGCCTTCACCAGTTGGGGCACGCGCCGGATGATGGTTTCCTCGCTGGAGTCGGCACTGATGGCGAGATACATGCGGGTGTTGGCGAGGTACTTGTCCTGGTCGACCGCGGTCGCGTAGATCGTGTTGTTGACCTGCTTCAGCGGCAGGGAGACGACGTTGGTCGGAACCACGGTTTCGAGCAGGATGCGGAGCTTCTCATCCAGGTCGGTGAAGACCTTGCTCAATTCGGAATGATCGTAGAGGGGCAGGTCGCGCGGCCGGATGGTGGGCGAAAAGGTAGTCAGCGATGCGCCCAGCATGGTCAGCGCGGAGAACAACTCCTCGGGATGGCATCGCTGCCCCTGGAGGAGGTGGCTGAGCACCGGGATGTTGGAGTTGACGGTGTAGAGGAGCCAGAAATTGGCGATGTCGGAAGTGGTGAAGTCGGCCAGGCTCTGGTTCTTCTGGCGGCGGGTCCCGGAGAGCTGGGTGCTTTTGGCGGACAGAATCTCGAGCAGGCCGTTGACCAGGCCGCGCACGTAGTCGTTGGCGCGCACCTCCAGCAGCGGAGGAACGAAGCGGGGATTGAGCCGGAAGCCGCCGGTGTCGGTCTTCTCGACATTGGCGATGCGGAGCGCGGAGCTGCCTTCGCGGGTTTCGTTCTCGGCCAGCAGGCGCAGGTTCTTGCGCGCGATCTGGATGGGCTTCTCGCCGGCGCCGGTGTTGTCGTCGCGCACCGTGGCGATTTCGGCGAGATAGCGCGAGCTGGCGACGCGGCCCAGCCCCGCCACATTCAGGCCTTTGTCCTTGTAGTCGGGGACCGTTAGATAAATGTCGAGATTGGTTACGTCGGGATCGAAGTACTCGGCGAGCGACTTCGAGGGCGGCGGCTGATCGGGGCCGGGGATATCAAATGGCAAGCCGTCAGGAAAAATACCGGAAGCCCGTGACACCGCCAGTTGCCCATCGGCCAGCAGTTCCTGGTCGAGCACGACTTCATTGAAACCCCAGGCGCAGAACTTCAGCGACTGGACGCGAAAGTTCATGCTGTCTTCCAGGAACTTGTCCTGAAGCTGCAAATGCTGGGGCGTCAGAAAAGTGCCTTTGCTCCAAAGAACGGGCTGTAGCTGTTTCATGGCTCCTGACCGAAGCTTAACGATAGCAACTCAACCCCGGGCGAACAAGAGCAGGGATCGAGCGCATAAGCTCAAATCCCACGCCCTAACTGGCTGATCGCCTGTTGCGCCGCTTGCTGCGTCTGTTGCGCGGACTGCTGTGCCTGCTGAAGGGACTGACTGGCTGCATTTGTGACCTGCTGGCCGGCCTGCTGCGCTTGTTGTGCCGCCTGCTGTGCCTGTTGCTGTGCTTGTTGTGCCGCCTGCTGAGCCTGCTGTGCCGCCTGTTGGGCCTGTTGCTGAGCTTGCTGGGCCGCTTGCTTGGCCTGCTGGGCTGCCTGTTGGGCTTGCTGTTCGGCCTGGCTCACCGCTTGCTGAGCCTGCTGCGCCGTTTGCTGGATTCCTTGTTGAGCCTGCTGCTCAGCCTGTTGGGCAGCTTGCTGACCCTGCTGCATTGCCTGTTGAGCCTGCTGCTGCGCCTGCTGGGCTGCCTGCTGCGCTTGTTGCACGGCTTGTTGGGCCTGTTGTTGCGCCTGCTGTGCGGCCTGCTGGGCCTGGGTTGCCGCCTGCTGTACCTGCTGCTGCACCTGTTGCGCTTGTTGCTCGGCCTGCTGGACGGCTTGCTGGGCCTGTTGCTGAACTTGCTGGGCCGCCTGCTGCGCCTGGCTTAGAGCCTGCTGCGCCTGCTGCTGCGCTTGCTTGGCTGCCTGCTGCACCTGCTGTTGCGCCTGCTGGACAGCCTGCTGGGCCTGATTTGCCAACTGCTGCGCCTGCTGCTGGACCTGGCCTACCGCCTGTTGCGCCTGCTGCTCGGCTTGTTGTACCGCCTGCTGTGCCTGGTTCGCCGCCTGCTGCGCTTCCGCTGCGGCCTGCTGGGCTGCCTGTTGCGCCTGATTGGCGACCTGGGCCGCCTGCTGCGTGGCTTGTTGTGCCGCCTGCTGCGCCTGGTTGAGGGCTGCCCCAGCCGCGCCGGCTGCTGCGCCTGCCGCGCCAGCTGCTCCCGCGGCGGCCGCTCCGGCTGCTCCAGCGGCTCCGCCGGCCGCTGCTCCTGCGGCTCCGGCCGCTGCGCCTGCTGCTGCCTGCGGCTCCGGCTGCTCCAGCGGCTCCGCCGCTGCTGCGCCTGCGGCTCCGGCTGCTCCCGCGGCTCCGCCTGCTGCTGCTCCGGCGGCTCCGGCTGCCCCTGCGCCGGCTGCCCCGGCTGCTCCACCGCCACCTGCTGCGCCCGCCGCGCCGCCGCCCGAAGCGGACGACCCCGCGAGACCGCTGCCGCGCTTGGTGCCGGACTTGCCGTCGTCAGCCAGGTCGGGATCTTTGGGATCTTTGGGATCCACCGGATCGGTGGGGCTCGTGGGGCTGGAACCGCTGCCGGAACCGGCCGCGCCTCCGCTGTTGATCATCACCAGCGGGGCGCCGGAGATGGCAATTCCCGCAGGCCCAATGTCGATGAAGCTTCCCCCCGCTTTCAGGGTCAGTTCCATGCCGGCTTCGATTACCACCGACATCCCGGCTTTCAGATGAATGGCCATGCCGGCTTCGTGAGCCCAGTTCATCCCCGACTTCTCATAGATGTTCTGCCCGGCCTGGATGGAGAGATTGGAGCCGATTTTGTCGTTTTGATTGCCGCCGATGTTGTGGTTGGCGTCGCCGCCGATCTTGATTACCTCATTGCCGCCCACCTTCTCGTTGCGGTCGCCGCCGATCTTGATGATCTCTTTGCCGCCGACCTGCTCATTGCGGTCCTTGCCGATCTTGATCACGTTGTTGCCGGTGATCGACTCTTGGTAATCACCGCCGATGCTGTCCGTCTGGTCTTTGGTGACAACCAGGCTGCGGTTGTTGCCGATCCATTCGCGGCTGTCGTTCTTGACGTAGTTGTCCTGATCGAACTCGGCGCGCAGGAAGACTTGCTCTTTCCCCGTCTTGTCTTCAAACCGCAGTTCGTTGTAGTGGTCGGTCCCGCCTCCCGTCGACGATGAGGTCCGGAACGTCGAGATCGTCCCGTGGTCGGGCAGCTTGTAGGGCACCAGCTGCAGGTCGTTGTAAACGCGCCCGGTGATGATCGGCCGGTCGGGATCGCCTTCGATGAAGCTCACGATCACTTCCTGCCCCACGCGGGGGATATTGATCATTCCCCACCCCGCTCCTGCCCAGTCCTGCGAAACCCGCATCCAGCAGGAGGTCGCTTTCTTTCGGTCCCACGGAAACAGGACCAGGACGCGGCCCCACTTGTCGACCCAGATCTCTTCGCCGTCTCCGCCGGCGCCTTGATCGTCGCTCGAATCCTGGTCGGCGCTCTTGCCGACGATCTTTGCGGTCTGGGGCCCCTGAACAAAGGGCTTGGGCGTGATCCGCGCGGGGCGAAACATCACATCGGCGGGAATACAGGTGAAGTGATTCGTGTAGCTGTCTCCGCCGCCCGCCGCGTCGTCGCGGTAGGTTCCGGCCACCGTGGCAACGTGCTGAATCTCGGTCAGCAAATACGACGCGTTCATCGACTCCAGGGGGTGATCCTTGAGCTCGAACTTGTAACCGGTGGTGAATGGCCGGCAAACGCTCGTTCCATGCGCCGATCTTGTGCACCGCCTCTTCTTCCTGCATGCGAATCTTGACCACCGCGGTGCCGTCCGACCCGGTCAGGTGCAGTCCGGGATAGTCGAAGATCTCCATGCTGTCGTTGGCGGCCACGGTGTAAATGGTCGACTCTGTCGCCTTGAGATCGGCGTTGGAGGTGGTGAAGTTATAGTCCGTCAGGGAGTGCTTGCCGCTGCGCAGCTCCTGACCGATACTTAACGAATTCACCACATCTCCGGCGTCCAGTCCTCCGCTCGCCAGGTTGAATCCAGCGCTGCCCTGGCCCGGGCAGGACTGATGCACGCTGCTGGAGTCGCCCAGAATCATGGTGTGATCGCTGTCGTCGTGCTGGAAGAAATAAAAGATGCCGAATTGCTCCATCAACCGGGAAACGAAGTTGAAGTCGGTCTCCCGGTATTGAACGCAATACTCCAGCTTGTTGTACGTGCCGGTGAGGCTGCCCTGGTACTTGATTCCGCGATCGTCGAGGACCGACTTGACGATCTCGGTGACATCCTTGTTATGGAAGATCCGGCAATCGGCGTAGCGGGTCAAAAGCCAGAGCTTGGGCACCACCTGCAATTCGTAGCGGGTCATGTCGCCCTCTTTGCCGGTGCAGGCAAAGTGGCTCACGATGCCATTGAAGTAACGCTGGGAATCGTCAACCTGCAGGATATTGATGGTGACGGCCTGGCCGACGATGGTGGTGAAATCGATGGCCGTGTCTTCAGACAACGTAGTGAGGTGAAAGTGGAACAGGCGCGAAATGGCTTCGTGGCCGGTGAACCCGGTCAATAGCAGCTTGTCTTCGCCCAGGGGCGAGGTCAGCGAGATCAGGCGGCCGGCTTGTGTGTAGAGTGCCATACGTATCCCTTCGTCGGTCGAGAAAGAGAAGTTTCAGGGTCCCGAAGATCTTGACACTTACTAAAGCGACGGAAAGGGGACAAACCGTGTCAAACACCCACGGATTTGTCCTCTTGTTCCCCAACTGCCGTCCTCGTTCCCGAATCCGAATCTCAGGAAACCGCACCGGCCAGGGTGCTGGCAGGCTCGTTGTAACTGAACTCCCCGTCTTCTCCAACGCTGACGTGCATGGCGGTCATCTTCTCGCCTTCCGCCATGCTGCCCAGGATCTTGCGCGAGATGTCGGGCAGCAGGGAATTGGTGAGGATGTTGTCCACGTTGCGCGCGCCGCTTTCCACTTCGGTGCAGCGGGCGGCCACGGCTTCGAGGAACGCGTCGTCGTAGGTCAGCTTGATCTTGTGGTTCTCGAGCAGCCGCCGCTGGATCTTGCCCAGCTTGAGGCGAATGATCTGCTTGAGCGCCTCGTCGCGCACCGGGTAGTAGGGAATCAGCACCATGCGGCCCAGGAACGCCGGCTTGAAGATCTTGTTCATCTCCGGCTTGATCGCGTCAATCAGGCCCTTCGGGCTGGGCGCGGTTTCGGGATCGGCCACCAGCTTCATCATCTGGTCGGTGCAGGCATTGGTGGTGAGAATGATGATGTTGTTTTTGAAGTTGATCTCGCGGCCTTCGCCATCCTCCATCTGCCCCTTGTCGAAGACCTGGAAGAAGAGTTCGAGCACGTCGGGATGGGCCTTCTCGACCTCATCGAGCAGGACGACGGAGTAGGGACGCCGCCGCACCGCCTCGGTAAGAACGCCGCCTTCGCCGTAGCCGACATATCCGGGCGGCGAGCCCTTCAGCGTCGACACCGTATGCGGTTCCTGGAACTCCGACATGTTGATGGTGATGAGATTGTGTTCGCCGCCGTAGAGGAGATCGGAGAGCGCGAGCGCGGTTTCGGTTTTGCCCACGCCGCTGGGGCCGACGAGCATGAACACGCCCACCGGCTTGTTGGGATCGTCGAGCGAGGCGCGCGAGGTCTGCACGCGCTGGCTGATGATCTCCATGGCGTGCGGCTGGCCGATGACGCGCTTGCCGAGGTGCTCCTGCAGCGCCAGCACGGTCGTGATTTCGTCCTTGAGCATCTTGCCGGCGGGAATGCCGGTCCACGCGGAAAGCACTTCGCCGACAATCTGCGCGTCGACGCATACGCGGATCAGGCCGGTCTCTCCCTGCAGCGCGGAGAGCTCGGCCTCGAGGGTCTGCAACTGCGCCTTTGTCTCTTCTGGAGTGGCTGCCACTTCCTGCGCCGCGGTAGCGTTGCCGTTTTGCTGCGCGGGCGCTGCGGGAGAAGCAGGCGCGGCCGGAGCAGCCTTGCCATCCTGTGTGCCTTCGAGTTTGCCGCGCAGTTCGCGAATCTTGCCGACCAGGTCGCGTTCCTTTTCCCAACGGTCCTGCAACGACTTCAGCTTTTCCTCCGCCTTTTCTTTCTGCGCCGCGATTTCGGCCAGCTTTTCCTGGTGGTCGGCGCCCACGATCTCTTCGCGATTGAGGATGCGCGTCTGCACTTCGAGCGCGTCGATCGTGCCGTTCGAGGTCTTCGATCGCCGGAGGCGTGGTGTTCTGGCCCAGCGCCAGGCGCGCGCACGCGGTGTCGAGAATGCTCACCGCCTTGTCAGGCAACTGGCGTCCGGCCAGGAAGCGATGCGTGAGCCTCACGCGAGGCAAAAACCGCTTCGTCGAGAATGCGGACGTTGTGATGCTTCTCGAGCGACGCCACCAGCCCGCGCATCATGATTCCGCACTGCGGCTCGCTGGGCTCTTCGACTTTGACGACCTGGAAGCGGCGGGCCAGCGCCGCATCCTTCTCGAAGTATTTCTTGTACTCCGACCAGGTGGTGGCGGCGATGGTGCGCAGCTCGCCGCGCGCGAGAGCGGGTTTCAGCAGGTTGGCCGCGTCGCCCTGGCCGGCCTGGCCGCCCGCGCCGATCATCGTGTGCGCTTCGTCGATGAAGAGGATGATGGGCGTGGCGGAGTTTTTCACTTCCTCGATCAGGCCCTTGAGCCGGTTTTCGAATTCACCCTTCACGCCCGCGCCGGCCTGCAGCAGCGCGAGGTCGAGGGTGCGGATATGCACATTCTTGAGCGGCGGCGGCACATCGCCGTTGGCGACGCGCAGCGCGAATCCTTCCACCACGGCGGTCTTGCCCACGCCGGCCTCGCCGGTGAGGATGGGATTGTTCTGGCGCCGCCGGGTGAGGATGTCGATGACCTGGCGAATCTCGGGATCGCGCCCCAGCACCGGGTCGATCTTGCCCTTCTTGGCGTTGCCGGTGAGATCCACAGTGTACGAATCGAGATTGGGAGTCTTGCCGCCCATGGGCTTCGCGGCATCGCCCGGCCCCGCACCGGCTCCAATCGCCGCGCCGCTGGTCGTGGTCTCCTGCGAGAGCGCGACGATGCCCAGCAGATCTTTCTTCAGAGCGTCGGCATTGATCTTCTGGAATTCCTTGCTCACATCGCGAACCAGGCGCGAAAGTTCTTCATCCGAAGCCAGGGCGAGAATGACGAATCCGGTGCGGACCTGTCCGGCGTTGAAGTCGATGGAGCCGACGGTCCAGGCGGTGGTCAGCATCTTGAGCACCGTGGGGCTGATGGCGGGAGTGCGGGCATTGCCCGACTTGAGCTTGTCCATGCTGCGCGCCAGTTCCGCGGTCAGGCGCGACTTGTCGATTTCAAAGTGCTTGATGATGGCCGCGAAGTCGTTGGACGACGAATCGAGCAGCTTGGTGAGGAAGTGCTCCACCTCGATGTCGTAGTGGGTGCGTGAAAGGCAGAGGCCGGCGGCGCCTTCCAGCGCGCCCCGGGTCTGGTCATTCAATTTGGCGATCAGTGCTTTCAGATTCAATCCCATCTCTCTACCTCACAAAGCCAGAATCGTGTCGTCCGGATCGACGCCCATCGGCGCCGTTTTGGCCCACGACACCCAGCCCAGACGCGCCGGGTGTTTGGTATTCAAGTCAAGTTCGACGGCCGGCACTTCGTTGCGCTCCAGCACCAGCTGGACTTCGAAATCGATGCAGCCGTTGTGAATAGAATCGGGTAATCGCGCGCAACGCGTCGTAGGCGCTGCCGCCGGGCAGGAAGTCGAGGTAGCGTTCCAGGCTGATCGGGCCGATGCGAATGCGCACCCGCCCGCCGCGATCCCACACCGCGTCGCCCACAACCGCGCCCCAACCGACCTGGCTCGACGAGGTTTCCTTTTCGTTCATCGCGCATTGCGTGGAGCGATCGAGCGAGTACCACGCCCCCGTGAACTGCATGATCTCGACGGGCACTTCGAAATAATCGGCCAGCATCTGTTCCAGCGCCACCGCGGAGCGCGATTGCATGGCGACCAGCGCGACGTAATGCATCAGCGCTTCGTCTTCGACGGCCTGGCGGTCGCGCAGGCCGGCCGTGCCCAGTCCCAGAAGATCGCGCAGGTACTGGCTGAAATAGATCGCGCACGCCGGCGGCGTAATTGACCGGGAAGCGGGTTCTCTGCCAGGCGCGGTAGAAGAGCGAGATGGCGCGATGATTGAAGATGTCGAGGAACGCGGCGAGGCTGCGGTCCTTGGCGCGCGCCCGTTCCAGAATCAGTTCGCTGTAGACGTAGGGCAGCACGCCCTGGGGGCCCGTCATCCCCATGAAGTTGACCATCATCTCGGCGGGCGCATCCTCCCGCAATTCCAGTTCCTGGATTTCGCTGGCGGGAAAACCGAATCGTGGATTGACGTTAAAGTGCACCGCCTCATCTTCGGGGCTGAAGAAGTGGCCGACGGGGCGCCGGTCGCCCATCATGCGCTGCAACAGCGACACCGCCTGGAAGAACTCGAATGAGCAGGCGTCCTCCTGCAGATCCAGGCCGAGCGGCGATTCGCGCAAGCTGGCGCTGTTCGTTTGCAGCGCCGGCGGCATGTCTGTGCCGTCCGACAGCTGGTCATCATCGTTGCTTCGCGGCATTGCGGTGGTCTGGGTTATACCAGCAGACGACGGCCCGATCTCGGTTCCCATTCGTAGAGTCCCTCCTTTCTTTGCGGAGTGGTGACACTGAGCTGGGTAAAGCTGTTCAAGGATGCGGCGAGGCCGAAAAAGCGTTCCAGCACGGCGGCAAAGAGAAAGGCGCCGCCGCCGGTGAATTGGTCTTCGTCGATCTCCATCTCGATGCGCAGCCCGCGCGCAAAGCTGACGCCCTGTTCGGAAACCAGGCGGGCGAAGTGGGGACGGCTGCGTACCTGGAGAATGCTTTGAATCACGTTTTGCGAGTACGCCGTGCGGCCCAGGTCGTAGAGCCGCAGAATCTCCTGCAGCGCATCCTTGCCCTCGCTCACCAGCGACAGATAGTTGAGCGACAGGTGCGAAACCAGCCGCCACAGCACACTCTTGCCCATGGGCGGCCGCACCGGCCCGGTCGGCTTCCGGAGCGCGACGATGCGCTTCATTGGCGCTGCGCCTTCCATCTCGAAGTCGCTGTCCTGGTTGCCAAAAGGAAGGCGCGCAGGCAGATCGCGATTGGTGCAGGTGGTGCTTGACAGACAGCACGGTGGCGTCGGGATCGGCGGTGGTCAATGACAGGTCGAGCAGCGAAAGGGAGATGTCGGTGCCGTCATCGTTGGGCCGGTTGGAGGGGCGGCGGCGGGCCAGCCAGAAACAGGATCGGTCGTCTCTCCGCGCCGAATGGCGCAGCGAGTAGAACGGCTCATAGGTCGTGATCTTCTGGTTAGCGGAGTTGATGCCGTTGACCTCGTCCACCGAATACACTTCGACCGAGTAAGGCCGGCGGACGTCGGGAATGAGCGGGTACTCGACGCGGCGCTGATTCAACTGGATCGGCTCCGCCACCTGGGGAAACAGATTCACGACCGGCGTGCATCCGAGGCGGAAGGTCTTCTTTGAAAGCTCCAGTTCGAGGCGCTGCTGGCGGCCGCTGCCTTCGATATCGGAGAGCAGGAAGATGACTTCGATGGCGTCTTTGAATCCGGCGTGCGACACGGCTTCGAGGCCGCCAAGATCGATGAAGAAGAACTTTTCGGGAAAGGCGAAGTACTCCATCAGCAGGCGGTGACCCGCGAAGGATGAGGAAGGATAGGGAACCATGCCCTCATTGGGCCCGAAGCCCACCGCATTGAGCGCAGTCGCAGGCAACGTGACGGGCGCCAGCTTCGAGCCGGGAGTGAGATCGCGCACCTGGATGCGGTTGAGCCGGCTGAAGAGCAGTTCGTAGAGGATGTTCACCAGCCCGCTCTCGCCGTCGAGATAGAAGCGCAGCTTGTCCGGCTTCAGAGCGACAAGGTTGACGTCCTTGGCGCAGCGCAGTTCGAGGCGGATCGCCCAGGCCGAGTCGCTGGTCTTGACCGGCGGCTTGAGGCGGCTGGGCGGGCTCAGTTCCGCGGCGCTCACGGTGATGCGGCCACAGCGTGGTGTCGTAACAGGTGCGAAAGGTGCAGGGAACACCGCTGATGGGCTTGGAGTAGAGCTGAGAGTTGCGCTCGATCTTCATGCCGCTGGCCAGCTTGCCCTTCTCCGGATCGAGTTGGAACTCGACCACCGACATGGAGGGAATGGGCCGCACCAGCTGCGGATAGACGACGCTGAGAAGGGCCTCGGTGATTTCGGGAAACTCGTCTTCGAGCTTGAGGTGAACGCGGGCGGCCAGAAACGCGAACGCCTCGAGGAGCCGCTCCACATGCGGGTCTTCGCACTTGGTGGGCTCGAGGACCAGCCGCGACGCTACCTTGGGATGCTTCTCGGCGAACTGGGCGGCCGACTTGCGCAGGTAGTCCAGCTCGCGCTCGTAGTAGAGGAGCAGCTCATCGCGCATCTTCGCCTCCGCTCAGATGGCAATTGCCGCTCTTCAGCTCGATGACGGTATCGAATGAAACCGGCTCGGGAACGGGGTCCATGCGCAGCATCGCCTCGATGCGCAGGCGGACGTCCTTCTTGCCCGCATCCGGAGTTTCGACCATCACGAGGCGCACATTCATGAGGCGCGGTTCAAACAGATTGATGGTGGCAAGAATCTGGCGGACGAGACGGTTCTTGTCCGCGGTAGACGCCATGGTAAGCGCGGAAAGATCGGGAAGCCCGTAGACATACGTCGATCGATTGAGCTTCCTTCAGCCCTTCGTCGGGTGGTTCGGCGATGCGGCGCGAATTGAGCAGCCATTCCAGGTCGCGGCGCACGGCATTCTTCAGCAGGCGCACCGACTGCGAGCGGCTCAGAGGATTCTCCATGTGGTTGTCGGGCTCCAGATCGATGAGCCGATCGAGCACCGAAATGGTGATCGTTGTTTCGCCCAGCCCTCGCGCCATGGCTTACCCCACGCTCAACGCCTGGACGGGGTCGAGGCGGCAGATACGGTCAAAGAGCTTTTGCTTGTCGGCGGCGCTGCCCTGGATCTTCTTGCTGTAGCGCATCAGCTTGATGAGATCGCTGGCGATCTGCTCGGGCTCTTCCCAGGCGTCCAGCTTGTGGTTCTCGATCAACGCGGCAACGTCCTCGAGCAGCGGCTGAGCGATGCCGTCTTTTCCGGCGGCGATGGCGAGCTCGACCATCTGCATCGTGCGCCGGAACCGGCGGCGTCCGGAGCGCTGGCGGCTGAGATCGGCGCGCATGATGGCGAATGCTTTCTCTTCCTGGCCCGCGGCCAGCGCATCCTGCGCCAGGGCGAATGCATCGACGGCCGGAGCGAGCCACGTGGGCGCGCCATTGCGATGGGCGCGGCGTCTCCGCGGCTTCATCCTCGGCGGCGGATGGCACAGGCGCAGCTGCACTCAACCCCTGCAACCAGGCCTTGGTTTCGGGATTGGCCGCCGGCGTGTCGTCGAGCAGCGTGGCATCGAGCAAGCTCGGGAAGATCGTTCAGCAGCGCGCGCAACTCCGATTGAATGGCGGTGGCGATGGGCAGGTATTCCTTGCCGAGCGCGGTGCAGGCGGCGACGGACAGGCGCTGCAGATCGAGCCAGGCGCGGCTGCCGGGCAGGGCCATAGCCTGCTCCCCGGCTTCGAGCAGGTCCGCCCATTTCTTCGCAATGGCCAACCGCTTGACCTGCTGGCGGAGCTCGGTCGGGGGCGCTTCAAGCATGGGGCTGTCAGCCAGGCGCGACGCGCTTCGCAGTTCACCCCAGCGCAGACCGCGCAGCAACAGGTAGGGGGCGGGACTGAGGGGCTCGCGCTTGCGCAGGAAGGCTGCGGCGGCCACGACGCCGGCGACTGCCTGGCGTCGATCCGCGGGCTCCGCGATCAATGCCGTGCCGAAGCCGGCAGCGGGCGCCGCGACTCCATCTTCCGCTTCGGCGGCGGCCTCGGGCGCGGCGGCGGCTTCTTCCGGAACTACTTCCACCGGGTCCGGCTCTTTTTCGCGCTTCTTCTCGAGCAGCTGGTGTACGCCCAGACGCACGTCGGTGAGCGTGGTTTTCAACTTGCCGAGGCCGTCCCAGTCGTTCCCCAGTTTCTCGTCGCAGAAGTTTTCCAGCGTGGCGACGGTCGCAAGACAGGCATCCAGGTCTTTCTCCGCCTGCAGATAGAAGGCCTTGGGAGTCTCGTTGAATGCCTTGTCGAAGATTTCCGGCGCCATCTTGCCGTCGGTGATCATGACGCCGCGGGCCTTGCGGTCCTTGTCGGTCTTGACCTGGTCTTCGTAGCCGACGATGCGGGAGTCCTTGTAAGTTGATGGAGGAGTGTCCCGCGTTGTTGATGGGCGTGGAGCGGATGGGAAGGTCGAGCTGCAGGTTGATCCAGGCCAGGGGCGCGGCGCGCTCCTCGCGGGTCTCCGGATCGGACGGATCGATGGCCGGGTAAACCGTATCCCAAAACCCGGTGGCCAGGCTGTTGATGAGATCGAGTCCCTGGCGAAGGCCCGGGAACCGCTCCGTCTGCAGCAGGCCCTCGGTCAGGTAAGCGCCAATCTGCAGATCTTTCGATTTGGTGGCCAGGGTTTCCTGGGTGAGCTTGAGGACCAGGGGCCAGTTGGCGGTCTTGCGTTCGCTTTGCCAGGCGCCCTGGTCCAGTTCGTCGTCCTGACGCCGGGCCTCCTTGATTTTGTCGTAGACAATTGGTGTCGTAACGCAGATCGACGCCGCTCGGGTTCTCACCGGGAATGGGGACAAGGATGTCTTCGCGAATTGGCATAATGACCGGCCCCTGATTTCGAACTCGTTCTCATTGCTCTGTGGACGTTTCCGCCGATTCTACGGCGTCTCCGCCGGATGAAAGAACTTGAGCGAACGCACTTCGAGGAACGGAAACTCCTCGCCATCCACAAGCAATGTTTTCTGGCCGGTAGGGGATTCCCGGCCTTGTTCATCCGCCAACCATTCCGTGATTCTGCCCAGCCACACCTGCTTCATCCTCGCTGTTTCCAGGAGAACGGGTAAATGGCCGGAATCGAGCACTTCTCCCAGGTCCATGCCTTTGAAACGAGGGAGCCGCCTGGACCAGCGCCGGCGCCCACAGCGTATCGCGCAGCCGTTGCGGCGGGCCCATTTCGAGCGATTCCACGTGCTCGAAGGGCAGCCACACATAGGCCCCCGCGGCAAAGACTTCCAGCCGCGCGCCGATATCGGGATCGGCGTCGCGCAATTCGGTGAAGGGCTTTCCGTTCAGTTCGCCCGGGGGAGACACGGGCGAGTCCGCGGGAAAATCCTCCTTTTCAAAAAGCTCATGGCGCGTCCGCTCCGCATGCAGCGCCGCGTAGTAGACGATCGCGCCGGTCTCTTTTTCCGGGCTGCCGCTGGACAGCACCGCCAGCTGCTTTTCCGCGCGCGTGAATTCGCCCGCGAAACACAGCAACTCGAACAGGAAGGTGCGCTGAAGCCATATCAGAAGGATGATCACGCAAATGTGCCGTGAGCGCCTGAATGGCTTCCCGCACCTTCCCCGCTTTGAACAGCTCTTTGGGGTTTGATGCCACCGTTTGCCTTCTTGCCCGCCCGTTTACCACGGCTTCAGCTTGAGTACATCAAAGCCCTTGTCGATGAAGCCCTTGAGCGCGCCGCCCTCTTCAGGGTTGTAGCTCACCTTGATCTTGCTGTAGGCGAAGCTGACCGACTCCACAGGGTTCTCATTCGAACCAGAGTGCTGGATGGAGGTGATCAGGGCATCTTCCATGTGGATCTTGTAGTAATCCTGCTGGTCGTCGCCCATCGGCTTGTCGTAAATGATGTCCACCTTCTTCAGATAATTGCCGGTAACGCAATCGTCGAAGAGCAGGGGAGACACCTTGTCGACCACCTTCATGATGGTGATGTCGCTCAGGTTGGCACGGCCCGCACGGGCCTCGCCGCCGGAAGAGCCCACGCCGATGACGGCGGTCTGGCTGGCTCCGAAACTAAACGAAAGAATATCGATGGCATCGGCCTTGCTGGTGCTGGGCCCGGGACGTCCATCGATGATCAGGTATGCATTGACTGCCATTGCTATCTCCTTGAGAGGTCCGTTCGAAACTACGTGCAGGTGAGAGCGACAGCTGGCTGCCGCCCAGAGGTCAAGGCAAGAGGAATTTTCCCCTGATACTGCGCGTCTCGAGAAAACTCGCCCGCATCAGAGCACAACTTCAGCAACTGCGAAAGATTCCGGGTCGAACGTACGGCCCGAAAATATACCCCAGGTCTAACGCTTGGTCCGTGCGGCGCGGTATCCGAAGGCCCCGAACACGCGAACTGCATGTTCGGGAACTCCCTGGACCGCGTCCTTTTTCGAAACTCCGAGTCTTCCGCAGCTGCTCCGTTGTGCCGATCGGTTCGTACTACTTTGCGGGCGCAGGCAACTCGGCCACCAACCGAAGTGAAACAGTAAGTTCGTCGAGCTGGAAGTGAGGACGCAGGAAAGCGACGGCGCGGTAAACGCCTGGCTTGCCCGGAACCTCGCTGACATCGATGCGCGCTTCGCGCAGCGGACGTTCCGCCTTGGTTGCCGGCGACGCGGAATCGTCCGGTGTGACGTACTGCGTGATCCAGCGATTGAGGAATCGTTCCGCTTCTTCCCGCGACATGAAGCTGCCGATCTTGTCGCGCATCATCGCTTTCAGATAGTGCGCGAAACGCGAGACCGCCATGATGTAGGGAAGCTGGGTCGAGAGGCGCGCGTTTGCGTTGGCCGAATCGGTGTCGTAAGTCTTGGCTTTCTGGCAGCTCTGCACGCTGAAGAACGCGGCGTAATCCGTGCCCTTGCAATGCACCAGCGGCACAAAGCCGAGGTCAGCCAATTCCTTTTCGCGGCGATCGGTAATCGGCACTTCGGTGGGACACTTCAGCGCCTGGTCGCCTTCATCGGTGGCGAAGGTGTGGGCCGGCAGGCCTTCCACCAGTCCGCCGCCTTCTACCCCGCGCATGGCCACGCACATGCCATACAGCGAGTAGGACTGCGTCATCTTCGAGGCCAGCGCATAGGCCGCGTTCATCCACAGGTACTTGGAGTGATCGGTGCCGTCCACGTGCTCTTCGTAGCGGAACTCGTCGATGGGCTTGGTTTCCGCGCCGTAGGGCAGCCGGCCCAGCGTGCGGGGCAGGGTGAGGGCGACATAGCGCGAATCCTCGCTCTGGCGGAACGACTTCCACTTGGCGTATTCCGTCGATGTCGAAGATCTTGGCCAGGTCGCGCGGCGCATCGAGGGACGTGTAGCTTTCCAGGTTGAAGAGATCGGGAGCCGCTGCGCTCACGAAGGGCGCATGGGCCTGGGCTGCGATATGCGAAAGACCTTCGAGCAGCGCCATATCTTCCGGATGCTTGCCGAATTCGAAGTCGCCGACCAGGGCGCCAAAAGGAGCCCCGCCGAAGACGCCGTACTCTTCCTCGTAGATCTTCTTGAAGAGAGCGCTCTGGTCGAATTCCGGAGCCTTTTCGATGTCGCGCAGCAACTCCTTCTTCGAGGCGTTCATCACGCGAATCTTCAGCCCTACGCCGGTCTCGCTGTTGTCCATCAGGTACTTCAGTCCGCGCCACGAGCCTTCCAGCTTCTGGAACGCGGCATGGTGCATGATCTCGTTCAACTGGATGGAGAGCAGATGATCGATCTGCGCAATGCGCGCATTGATCATCATCTCCGCGTCCTTGGCGATGGTCATGGAGCCTTCAAGCACCTGGGCCACGAATTCCTTGACCAGGTCCTTGCCGCGCTCCTTGGCTTCGCCAAACCGGCCCTGCTCGACGATCTGATCGAGAAGGCTCGATTCCTGCGTTTCAACTGTTGCGGCTTGCGCCGCTGCATTCGCAGCTGCTTCAGCCATTGGAACCTCCCGGGCCGATCTCACCCTTCAGCTTGTCCAGCTTCTCGGTATTGCCCACCGCTTCGAGCAGCAGTTCTTCGAGCTTGTCGTTGCCCTGCAGCGAACCGCGCAGGTCGGAAAGACGCGTGCGCAGATCCAGCAGCTCCTTCAGCGGCTTAACCTGTTTAGCGACATTTGCGGGCTCGAAGTCGTCAAATTTGCGAAATTTCAAATCAACCTTCAAATTTGCCGCGCCCGGATCGTCGCTCAGCTTGTTCTCGACGGCGAAGGAGAGATGGGGCTTCATCCCTTCCAGGACCGTGTCGAAGTTATCGGGATTCACCTCGACAAATTTGCGCTCCTTCAGCTTGGGTAGCGGTTGTTCCGGATTGCCGGTGAAATCTCCAAGTACACCAACAACGAAGGGCAATTCCTTGATCTCGATGGCGCCGCCGACTTCGACGTCATACGTGATTTGCACCCGGGGAGGACGCACCCGGTCGAGCTTATGCTGCGCACTTTGTTTTGCCATGATGAATTCCTCAAGACGAATTGTGATCAAGGGCGCCAGGACGTTTCGTCGAAATCTTTTCTTCGACTCGCGCACCAACAGCCCCGGTGAGAGACGAAACCTCGTTACCGAGACAAGCTTCGGGTTGTGGGGATTACCAGAAGAACCGGAGAATCTGGGCCGACGCACAAAACGTGACCGCACTTTGGGGTCAACTCCCCAAAAAGCTAGCCACACTTCGTGACCCACATTCTGCGCGTTTCTGTTGATAACACACGCCCCGGCCTCGGTCAAGACAAATACTTTTGGCCTCTTTGCCCTAAATCAAGTTTCCCGTTCGAGCGATCGAAGAGCAGGGAATGGGAGCGTCAAGGCTGATAACATGTCGAACACCGTGGGGAAGTTTCATCGCGCAAAAGCAAAGGCTCATGCCGGTACAAGCGGAAGATCCTGAAGAAAGGGGCCAATCGCCTCGCGGCCGAAATCGACACCTGAAACCTGCTATGTTGTGTCCTGATGCTCACTCTGCTTTCCAGTGAAGATTCACGCCGTCTGCGAGCCTTCTTTGAAGACGCGGGCTATACGGAGACCAGCCTGCGCAAACATCTGGGCGCTGCGGAACTCCCCTCGCGGCAATTGCGCAACGAGGCCCGGCTTCTCGATCGAACTTCGGCATCCACCCCGCTCAATGTGCTGCTGCGCTGGTTCTGGCTGGCCCTGCCGCAGGATCGCGCCGCGGTCGCCGAACTCATCCCCGCCGACATGCTTTCCCTCATGCTCGAATCGGGCTTGCTGTCGCGCGAGGGCGACAGTCTCATCCCCCAGGCCATGCTGCTGCACATCGACGGCTTTCTGGTCGCGTCCGACCATGCTTCGGCCATCGACAACAAGAATGTGGAGATGGTGCTCTGGCCTAACCCCACCAGCAAGTTCCTGGCCCGGTTTGCGGTGCAGCGCCACTCCCGCGCCACGCTCGATCTGGGCACCGGCAGCGGCATCCTGAGCCTCAATGCGGCGCGCTACAGCGACGCGGTGGTGGCCACCGATCTGAACGAGCGCGCGGTGGCCTGCGCGCGCTTCAACGCCCGCCTCAACGATGTCGCAAACATCGAGGTCATGGGGGGCGACTGCTTCGCTCCCGTGGCCGGCCGGCGCTTCGACCTCATTCTTTCCAATCCGCCTTTCTTCATCACCCCGCAGGGCGATTACCTGTTCTGCGAAAACCCCATGGAACTCGATGGCCTGTGCCGCCGCCTGGTCAAAGAAGGGCCCGACTATCTGCATGAGGGCGGATACATGCAGATGCTGTGCGAATGGGCGCAGATCAAAGGCCAGCCGTGGGAAGAGCGCATCGCCGAATGGCTGGAGGGCACCGGCTGCGATGCCTGGGTGATGAAAGGACTGACCCAGGATCCGGAAGAGTACGCGCAGCATCGCATCCGCGAAACGTCGCAGGATCCGTCGCAGGATGCAGCCAGTTACGCGGGCTACATGCAGTACTATCGCCATCGCGGCGTCGAAGCCATCCATGACGGCCTGATCGTGATGCGCCGCCGCGAGGGGCACAACTGGGTACGCATCGAAGAAGTGCCCAAGACCCCCAAGGGCAATCTCGGGGAGATGATCGTCTCCACATTCGCGGCGCACGATCTGATGCAGCAGAACAGCGGCGACGACCAGGTGCTCGCCCTCCGTCCCAAATTATCCCCGCACGTTCGCCTGGAACAGGTCTGCGAGCAGCGTGAAGGCCAATGGCACGCGGAGGCGCTGACGCTCCGTCTCATCAACGGTTTCCCCTTCCACGTGGATGTGCAGCCGCTGGTTGCCGAATTCCTCGTCACCTGCGATGGAACCCGCACCGCCGGCGAAGCCATCCAGGGTCTGGCCGCCAACGCCAATGCCCCGGTCGAGCGGGTGCAGGGGGAGTGCCTGGCCATGATCCGAAAACTGATCGAGCGCGGATTCATGATCGCTGTTTGAGGACTCGGGAACCGGCTTGAGCACTGCCTCAGCGGGCCCCGATATGGCAGACTTGATTCATGAGCAAGTCCAGTCGCAAGGTCTCTGGCGCACGGAGGGGTGCATGGCGAAGGTGATTGGGAATCTTCGCATTACCGCAAAGCCTGCTGCGGAAGGCGTCAAGGCCCATTTCGAAGTTGTCTTCCTTCCCTATGCGGGGCGGCATAACACGCTTCCGGCCAAGGCCAGCTCCTACGATGAGTTGGTCTCCCTCCTCCAGGACTTGAAGTTCAGTGAAGACGATGCCACCCGCCATGCGGGCAAGGCCCGTGCCCAGGGCGTGATTATCATCCCCAGTTTCGAGCGGGCGGACACCCTGCTGAAGGAAAAGGGTCTGCTGGCCTGAGCGCGACCTGCTGTTCAGGCGAATTCTCCGCCTACTTCGACTTGATCAGGAAGATCACCACCATCAGCAACAAGAGCAGCAGGAAAGTATTGATCACCAGCAGGATGGGGACCATGGCTTCCAGCTTGCCTTTGGGCGCCGCAAGAGCGGGCACCGGGGGCGGCGGTGCGGGCTTGGGCATCGGTATCGCCGGAGCCGCGAACGCGGGCGGCGGAGGCGCAGCAAAAGCCGGGGGATGCGGCGCGGGCGCCGCGGGCGGCGGGGCCGCGAAGGGTGGCGGTGCGAACGGCGGGGGTGCAACCTTGGGCATCGCCGGCGGAGGCGGAGCCGCGAACATCGGAGCCGCGGGCGGCGGAGCGGGCGGTGCCGGCGCCACGACGCAGGCTGGCCACTCATCGAGCCGGGGCAGCCATGATGCGCGTGAATTCGCCCGGTCCTGAATCCGCCGGCGGCTCGGGCGCGAATGGAGGCGGCGCGGCGGGCGCGGATTGCTCCTGGGCGAGGCGCTGAATAAGTCGGGTTACGCCACCGGGATCCGCCGGCGACGGCTCGGAAGGCTTGGGCGGCGCATACGATGGCATCGGCTCGGGCCGGTAGGGCGCCGGTTCCGGCTGGCCGCGAACCTGAACCAGCCGGTGAGGACAGCGAAGACAGCATGCTGGTGACGCTCTGGGACGGCTGTTCCGGCGTTTTCTCGGGCGCCCGGAAAAACGGATCATCCCTCCAGGACATGTCGGGAGCTGGCTGGGGCCGGGAAGCCGGGGTGGAGGCGGCGCGGCGGACTGCGGCGGCGCAGCCGGCCTCGCGGGGGCGCTGAAGAACTGGGTAAAGCCGCCATCGGCTGAATCGGAGATTCCCGGCGAAGAGAATCCCTTGGCACGCGACGACCCTGAGGAAGGCACGGACCCCACGAAAGTCGCGGAGGACGGGGGAGCCGGCCGCGGCGGATCTTCGCCGGTCCTGCGCGGCGGCGTCTGGGGAGGAGTAACCCCCGAAACAAAGATGCGCGTGAACTCGCCGGGCGGCTGGTCGGGGGGAGCCGGCTGCGGAGTCGGAGACGAAGGGGCCCTGAACACCGCGGTCGGAGCCTCGGTTGCCGGCTGGGCGCGCGGAGCGGGCGGCGGAGCCGGCCGCGGTGCCTGCGAGTTGAACATCTGGGTAAACTCGCCCTGGCCCCCACCTTGACCTCCCTGCGGCGGCGCCGGCGGCGGATACGGCGGCCGTTCGCTGGCGGCGCTCGGAGGACGCGCGGCGGGCGGCGCCGGAGCAAACGGGTCCGACGGCTTTTTCTCTCCTTCCACATCGAAAGCCCGGAGAAACATGCCGGTGGCGCTCAATGGATCCGGTTGCTCTTGATTGGGATTGTCTTTGCTCATGAAAGGAGAATCCTGCTCTGCTCGGAGACTGGGTTCATTGCGAAGATTACACGCCCATCATCGCGGCGTAAAGAGCAATCCCCGCGACCCTGGTCCGGACCGGGGTTTTCATTCCCGGACTTGAAACCGCGGCGAAACGCATTCCGGAAACGCATTTCGGAAACGCGCACCATACTGTGATGGTGAAATCCTCGATCCGGCGTTTCAACGAACGTCGAACGCGCAATGCGCGAGGAGAAGTTCCCCGTGCTTTCCTGCGCTTGAGTTATGCTCTTAGTGTTTCGAAACCAGTCCGTTCCCGGTCGGCTGCTCCTGAGCGCTGGCCGGGTCATGGCCTGAAATTCGCTGGGCAAAACTGGGCCGCCGGTCGGGCACCATCCTGGGAGACGAACCGATGAACGCCACGATGCAGCGTACGCAAAACCTTGCCTCCTGTTACGAAAACGCTCTCACCATCATTCTGCGCCTGGCGTCCCTCAATCAGCAGTCGGCAGCCAACTCCCAGGATTTCCGCACCAGTATCCGGGCGGCGCTCAAGGCGGCCATGGAGCAGGCCAAGGGGCTCGGCTATTCGAGCGAGATCAATCAGCTGGCCTTCTTCGCGGTGGTGTCGCTGCTCGACGAATCGGTGCTCAAGCTGCAAAGCCCGGCCTTCGCCGACTGGGCGCAGCGGCCCATGCAGGAAGAGATGTTCGGCCACAATCGCGCCGGCGAAGTTTTCTTCGAGAATCTTCGCACGCTGCTCACGCGCCAGGATTCGCAGGAAACCGCGGACTGCCTCGAGGTCTACGCCCTGTGCATGCTGCTTGGCTTCAAGGGCAAGTACGCTCTCGTTGCGAGCATCAGCTATACCGCGGGGCAGGGAGGAGCCGGGGCGCGCTATGGCGGCGAGATTCAGACCCTGATCCGCCAGGCGCGGGAGAAGATCGATCGCATCCGCGGGGCCATGAGCTTCCTGCCCGATGCGGCCACGCCCGAGGTGAAAAAGACGGCGGCCGTCGATCGCTGGAGCCGCGGCCTGGGAATTGCCGCGCTGGTGTTATTGGTGCTCGTCCTGTTGGCCTTTGGCGGATTCTGGTTCCTGTTGAGTTCCGGTGCCGCCCAGATAAGCTAGTCCAGATCAGCTAGTGTTTTTCGTTTCCCGGGGGGATTGCTTGCTCGCCTACATCCTTGCCTTCGTCGTGCTTGTGGTTGCCGCGCTTCTCGCGTTCGGCCTCGCCGCCCTGCTCCATCTCCAGGGCGGGCTTATCTCGGTGTTTGTCATCCTCGTGCTGGTTCTCGGCATCGCGGCCGCGGTCGTCATCCTGGTGCTGCACTATCGCGCCAAGAAGGAGAAGGAGCAGCAAGGTGAACTTCCCGGCACCGGCGCCACCGCCGAGCTGGACCTGCTGCTGAACGACGCCAATCGCAAGCTGCGCACGTCCCAGCAGGGCGCGAAGACGCTCGAGTCGCTTCCCCTGGTGTACATACTCGGCGACTCCGGCACGGCCAAGACCACCACCGTCATCCGGTCCGGACTCGATCCGGAGTTGCTCGCTGGAACGGCGCCGCAGGAGGGCCAGCAAGTCCAGACAGACGTGCTGAATCTGTGGTTCACCAAGATCGCTGCCCTGCTCGAAGTGGGCGCGGCAGTCCGTCAGAACAACACCCTCCTGGGACGCCTCGTGCATCGCACCCGCGCCCGCGCATACCGCTCCGCCTTCGGCACCGGGGCCGCGCCGCGCGCGGTCGTGGTGTGTCTCAGCACCGAACAGCTGCTGGCGGGGGATGGCGGTCAATCCCTGATGGCGTCGGCGCGCACCACGGGCGGCCAATTGCGCGAGATCAGCCGCCTGCTGGGCATGCCGGTCCCGGTCTATGTCATCGTCACCAAGCTGGATCGGATTCCCCATTTCGAACAACTACGTCCGCAATCTTTCCGACGCCGAAGTCCGCCAGATACTGGGCTCGCCGCTGCCGCGCAGCGAAGCATCGGTCGGAACCTACGCCGACCAGGCGGCCCGCATGCTCGCCGGCTCGATTGACGGACTGATTTTCAAACTGGGGGAATTCCGGGTGGAGATGCTGGACCGCGAAAACGATCCGGCCAGCATTCCCGGGGTGTACGAATTTCCGCGCGAGCTCGGCAAGGTGCGCAAGAACCTGAACCAGTACCTGGTGGAACTCTGCAAGCCCAGCCAGCTCAGCGCCAATCCTTACCTGCGCGGCTTTTTCTTTACCGGCATTCGCGCCCGCATGGTGGAGCGCATGGCCAACGCTCCCGCCGCCGTCGAGCAGCGCCCCATGCAGCCGCAGGATGCAGGCGCGACGCAGTACATCAACCTCTCCATGGGGCGCCCCGGTGCCCGCGCCGCCGCATCCACGCCGGTGATGACTTCGTCGCGGGTGCCGCAGTGGACCTTCCTGCCGCGACTCTTCCCCGAAGTGATCCTGGGCGACAGGAGCGCGCTCTCCGCGACCACGCAAACCGCGCCGGCGCGCCTCTTCCGCAGGATCCTGTTCGGCACGCTGGCCTTTTTGCTGACGCTCTACCTCGTCTTCCTGATCATCTCGTTCTTCAATAATCTAGGCATTGAACATCGCATCCAGAAGGCCGCGCATGCCATTCCTTCGGTGGACGCAACCGCCACGTCCCTGCCCAGCCTGACCGACCTGAAGGCCCTCGACGATTTGCGGCAGACCATTGTCCAGCTCGACGACTACCGGCAAAACGGCGCGCCCTGGAGTTATCGCTGGGGCCTCTACCGGGGTGACAAGCTCGACGATCAGGCCCGCAGCGATCTACTTCGACCGCTTCCGCCCCATGCTGTTGAACCCGACGCAGGCCAACTGGGTAGCCTACATGCGCACCCTGCCCGACGCGCCCGCCACCAGCAGCGATTTCACTTCCTACATCGCGGCCTATAACCCCCTCAAGGCCTACCTGATCACGACCAGCAATCCGGATAAGAGCCAACCCAAATTTCTCACTCCCGTTTTCTACCAATACTGGGTGGGAACGCGAGCGGTGGAACCCGAACAGCAGGCGCTGGCAAATAAGCAGATCGACTTCTACGGGAATGAACTGTTGCGCCATCCACCCTACGACGTCACCCCAGACGCGCTGGTGGTAGAACACACACGCGCATTTCTTTCCAAGTTTCTGGCCGAGACCCGGATTTACCAGCAGATGCTGACCGATGCCGACAAGAACAGCCAGACCATCGATTTCAACCGCCAGTATCCGGGAAGCGCGACCTATGTCGTGGATACCCACATCGTGCGCGGCGCGTTTACCAAAACGGGGTTCGGGTTCATGCAGGACGCGCTCCAGCACCCGGAAAAATATGCGCAGGGGGAAACCTGGGTGCTCGGCAACCAGGCGACGTCATCGCTGAATACTTCCGCAATTGGTCGGGACCTTACCGCCCAGTACACCGCGGACTTCCTCAAGGAATGGCGCGCCTTCCTGGCCAGCGCAAAGGTGGGCTGCGGCACGCTGCAGGAAACGCCGGATCGTTTGAACGCGCTGGCGGGCCCGGCCTCGCCGCTCCTGGCCCTGTTCTACACCGTGTCGCACAACACCGCGGTTTCCGATCCGCAGATCAAGTCGGTCTTCCAGCCCACGCAGGTGCTGGTCGATCCCAACGCGACCGACCGGCTGATCGGGCCGGGCAGCACGCCCTACGTCACCGCGCTGAGCAACCTGGCCGGCGCCATTCAACTGGCGGCCCAAAACCCGGCGCCGCCCGATCAGGCATCTTTCGCGCCCATTTCGCAACAAGTGATCATGGCCAACGGATCTGTAACCCAGGCGGCGCAGGGATTCAATGTCGATGCGCAAATGCACACGGAAGCCATGGTCGTCGCGCTCATGAGGGCTCCGATCGACTGCGTCAGCAAGCTGGCTCCGAGCCCCGGCGGCCCGGCCAACGGCGCGGGGGCGAAAATCTGCGACGCCATCAGCCCCCTGCTCCGCAAATACCCGTTCTTGAACAACAGCAATGCCCAGGCCGGCCTGCCCGAGGTCGATGCTGCCTTCGCACCGGAAACAGGCGCCCTCTGGTCCGCGTACAACAGCCCGCCGCTCAAGGCGGCCCTGATCCAGCAGGGAGGGCAGTACATCGCGGCGCCGACTGCCCCCGGCCCGGTGAATCCGAGGTTCGTGGCTTACTTCAACCGCGCGGCCCATGTCAGCACCACGCTTTACCCGCCCGGCCAGAAGGCGGCTTCATTCACGTTCAACGTGCGCTTCGTTCCGGGCGGCGGAGTCTCCAGCGCGACTTTCGTGGTGGACGGTCAGCGCATGGCCGCCGGCAACAGCCAGCAGTTCACGTGGAACGCAGCCAGCGCGCAGAGCGCATCGCTGATCTACGACGGGACCCCGGCGTTGCCCTTCCAGGGCACCTGGTCGGTCTTTGAACTGGTGCGCACCGCGCAAGTCACGAAGACGGCAGGAGGGTACCGGCTGGACTACATCATCAATACGGCGACCACCATTCAGGGCCGCAACACCGGCCCCGGGGGAGCCACCAAGACGGCTACGTTCGAGCTATCCGGTCCGGGCGCGGACTTGCTGGTCGGCGATGGCTTCATCGGCCTGACGTGCGCCAGCCCGGTGATTCTGCCGGCCGCCTCCCGTTGATCCTTGTTGAGGTTTGAATGTGAGCGCCGCGAGGTAGGGCTTTCACCGTAGGATTCCGTTTGAAGCACTTCCTGCGGAACGGGTGCCCCACCCTCGCGACGTCTTGGTTTTTGTCGCCAGGGTGGGTGTCGGGTGCTCCCGGGCAGAGCAGGACGCCCAGGTGAACAGCATTACTTCCAGGCCGTGCTTCTCCCAGCCCGCGGACCCTCGTCTTCGTGATTGCCCAAAAAGACGCGCCCGCTTTGCAGTTTCTTTCTACCGGTTTTGTCACAATAGAGGTGGGAGAGAGAATCGAAGTGCGGCCTCAGGCAGAACCCACAGTATGGGAAGGCAATTAGGCTTCGTTAAGAACGCTTTAGACCCCCCAAAACGGCCCTTTCGGACAGTTTATATTTGCAGGATAGGGCCAATATCAGCTTTGTCTTCAGTAACTTGTACACGATGAGGAGCCGGATCGGCATCCCCCGTGAATACTGAAACTGTAAAACTGTATGTCGATCACTTCGATCAAGCCACAACTCAAGCTTCGAAGCTTGTGAGAAATCTAGAGCTCAAATAGCCGGCGAGAATGCTTCGACCTCGTTCGGCAGCGCCCCCGGGGGCATCTCCAGCGCCCGCAGCAGGACGCAGGTGATGTTATCCGCGCCGCCGCGCTCCTTGGCGTGGTCGATGAGCGCCTGGCAAATCGCGGTCAGTTCCGAACCGTTGGCGGCGGCTTCTGCGATCTCTTCCGGGTTGACATACCGGGTCAGCCCGTCGGAGGCCAGCAGGAGGAGATCGTTGACCTGGAGTACGGCTGCAAACAGGTCGGGCTCCACCAGGTCCGCCACCCCGATCGCGCGGGTAATCACGGACTGCAGGTTCGAAGCGGCGGCCATCTCGGGGGTCATGTTGCCGCTGCGAACTTCCTCGTCGAGCAGGGAGTGATCCTGGGTGATCTGCAGGCAGTTTCCATTGCGCAGCAGGTAGGCGCGGCTGTCGCCAACGTTGCCGATCACCACGCGGTTCCCGTCCAGGCACGCGCAGACCAGGGTTGTGCCCATGCTGTGCAACTCGGGTTTTTCGGCTCCCGCCTCGCGCACCACGCGGTTGGCCTCGAAGATGGAGGCGAGGAGGCGGTTCTCGATCAGGGACATCGCGCTGCCGTCGACGGCATGTTGGCCCAGCTGGCCGAACGCTTCGATCAGCGTGCGCACCGCCATCCCGCTGGCAACTTCGCCGGCCGCGTTTCCGCCCATCCCGTCGCACACCACGTACAGGTGTTGTTCGGCATCGTAGCCGTAGCTGTCCTCGTTATTGCTGCGTCTGCAGCCGATATCGGTAGCTGCAGCAAAATCGAGAGTGAGTGTCAATGCCTGGGTCATGTTGAAGCTGCCTTATCGGGTTAACCGAAGCTTACAGCATGTCTCTTGCAGCAGATTAGGGAACTTCGACCGTAAATTCGCCAGGAGTCGTGAAGGTGATGACCCCGGCCCAGATGCACATCAACTGGGAGGTGTTATCAAGCGTCGGCATGTTGGCGAGCAGCACGGTCGGCGCTCCCGGAACCCAGGGAGCAGGCGTATTCGGAATACAGGGCATGGGGGTCAGTACGCCCAGGGCGGCGGCAGTGGCGGCGGCTACCGTGGGGTTGGCCGGGGACATGCACATGCCGAAGGGCATGATGTTGGTCATGGGAATGTGGTCCATGATATTGGCGTCCGGCATCTGGTCGGTCAAAACCTTATTGGTCGGAAGGACAACCAGGGAACTTGGCGCCATGCCCATCGTGCACATCATCATGGCTCCCATACACACCTGATTCGGCATCGCGTCAACCTCCCTCTCTATTTTCCTTCGTTACCCAATATTAAAAGCGACAAAAAAGCGACTGCAGCGCCAGATATCGTGCTGTTTTCGCGTCCCGGGGGCGAAAGAGTGGGGAAACCAGGAGGCCTCCTGCGATTCCCGAATCAAGCTGCCTTGCCGGAACGGCCAGGCCACAAACTTCGGGCGCCCGTAGCTGAGGAATGCGAACCAAACCGGCCGAGGGAAGAAAAGCGCCTGAATCTTTCAGAACTGCAGGGGATGGATCGCCAAGAAGACGCGCCCTATGATGCCCGCCTTCTGCTGTCTGCGTCAAGATCACACTCGGCCACGAAGGCCTTTCCGGCTCAACTTGCCGGTATGAGTTCGCCATTCGGATTTGCGCTGGGGACTGGCCAGGTCCGCGATCCGGTCCGCCTCGCGCACGATGGATTCCGCCCCCGCCAGGTCCTTGGTGCGCACCAGGGTTTCCGATTTCTGCGCCGCTTCGACAAGGACACGGTCGGCACTGGCCTGTTCCCGGGTACGGAAGACGACGGCGACGGCGGCGGTCGGAGAAGACTCGACGGAAGCAGCCGCTACCCGCTGCATGATCCGGTGTCCGGCGCCGAGATCCGAATTGAGGAGCCCATACGCTCTTCCCGTCATGCGAAACAGGGCCAGGTCTCGTTCATCCTCAACCGCGGCGATGGCCATCTGCACGCGGCTGGAACGCAGGACCTCGCGAGGCAGAACCGCGCAAAAGCTCGAGCGCGTCGTTGACCTTGCCCGCCTGCACCAGTCTTCCCGCCGACGTCAGGGCGGCATCCACCTGCCGCTGCAGGCCATGGCGGGCAGTGACTGCCTGCTCGAGCAACAAGCGCAGGGCGGTGTCGTCCCCCTCGCTGAGGGCATCCTGCAGAAACCCGACCGCTTCGTCGTAGTCGCCGTCGCCGACCAGTTGTTGGGCCCGGACCAGGCGGTTGCGCTTGAGCTTCTGCGCATTGATCTCCTTTTCCTCGGCGCGCGCGAACTCAAGCAGGGAATGCGCCTCGCTGTTGGCAATCCCTTCTGCCTCGCAGGCTTCGAGAATGTGGATTGCATCCGTTGACTTGCCCTCCTTGAGCGCCTCCCGGGCCCTGGAGAGATATTCGCCTCGCCGCTCTCCGACGGAGTGCTGCTGCAGCCTCTCGTTGATCAGGGCTTCGAGCGACATGAGCTTCTCATCGTCCGGCAGGCGCTCGCGCGCGCTGCGAACCACTTCCAGTGCCTCGCGGGGGTGAATGTCGCGGCATTTCTGAAATGTTTCTTCGACGAGACGGCGGTTGGCGAATTCCTTCAGGCGACGGTCGGCCTGGGCGCTGAGGCGGAACAGGGCCGACTCAGCGGGCATGGCGGCCTGCGCTTCCTGAATGGCGCGGACCACATTCTGAAGCTGTTCGAGGTTCGCCGCCAGCGTCACCTGCTGTTCCAGGCTGGAAATCAGTTCGCGCCGGCGATTCTGTTCGAGGCCGGCGTTCGCGTCCCCGATCAGGAGCTGCACTTCCGGGTCGGCCGGCGTCAGCTCTTCCACCTTGTGCAGGGATTCCAGAGCCTTTTCGAATTGCCGGGAGTCGAGCTGCCGCCGCACCGACTCGAGCAGGGCTTTCGCCTCGGCCTTTTTCTTTGCCTCTTCAGCCTCTGCGGCCAGCATGGTGCAGAGGGCGATGATTTTGGAATTCGTATTGTCGACGTTGAGTGCTTCCTGCGCGGAGGCCATGGCGGAGCGAAGATCGCCCTTGCGGCGGGCGTTGTCGGCATGTCGAAGCAGCCCGTTTACCTGCTCCTGCTTTCGCTTTTCCTGCTGAACCTTCTCCCGCATCGCGAGCAGTTCGGCATTGGTGGGATCAACCTCCAGGCCTTCCTTGAGAACGGTGAGAGCTTGTTCGAAGTCCCGGCGGCTGAGGGCGTCCTCGGCCTGCACGCGCACAGTGCGGAGCCGCTCATCGCGCTGCCGCTGCACCATGCGGCGTTGAATCTCGCCGAGCAGCTCGCGCGCCCCGGTGTGCTTGCTCTGCACCTTGAGCAACTGCTGGAGCACGACGCGGGCGCGGGTGTAATCCTCGGCCTCGACCAGGCGGCGAGCTTCCGGCAACAGCTCCACTAGCTGCTCTTCTCCCAGCTCCTCAATCACCGAGCGCAGGTCGGCGGCCATCTCCTCGGCGGTCTGGTAGCGGTCGTCGGCCGACTTGGCAAGGGCGTAGTCGACAATCTGCTGCAGGCCGTGGGGACAATTGCTGCAGTAATCGCGAAGCGGCGGATGAGGCTCATTCAGAATCTTCTGCATGAGCACGTAATCTTCGCCGGAGAAGGGGAGCTGCCCGGTGATCAACTGATGCAGCACCACGCCGACGGAGAAGATATCGGATCGCCCGTCGATCATCTTGTCGCGCAGCCGCTCCGGCGCCATGTAAGGCACGGTGCCGATGATGTGGCCGGTCCGGGTGAGGCTGATGTCCCGGCTGCGTCGCTCCAGGCGCGCGATGCCGAAGTCGAGGAGCTTGGCCTTGCCGTCGGGCTGGACAAAGATATTGGCCGGCTTCACGTCGCGGTGAATCATGTTGTTGCTGTGCGCGTAGCCGAGCGCGGAGCAGGTTTCTTCAATGATCCGCAGGCGATCCATCATGGTCAGCGGCATGTCCCGGGCGATGATCCGGTCCAGCGGATCGCCCTCCACCCGTTCCATCACGATGAAGGGCGTGCCGTTATCTTCCCCAAGGTCGTAGACGGTAACGATGTGGGGGTGATTCAGGCGCCCGGTTTTTCTGCCTTCTTCGTAAAAGCGCGCCAGCATTTCGGGGTCGCCCGCCACTCCCTGGGTGAGAGTCTTGACCGCCACCTCGCGGCCGATCTGGCGATCGATGGCGCGATACACAACCCCCATGCCGCCCCTGCCCAGCACCTCGATCACATCGTATTTGCCGATGCGCTTGGTTTCCGGAGTCTTGTCATCTTTGGCAGAATCCACGTTCTCTCCTGCTTTCCGTTTAAGAAGCCTCTCCAACCTGGTTGCGACTCCAGGAAGATCGGGATATCCCGCCGGCTGTCATACCGGCCGCGCCACCGCCAGATATTCGTGCAACTTGGGCACTTCGCCGCTTCGCTCCGTGCAGAGCGAAGAAGCTGGCGATCAATGAGCCGGCTGCGCCGGTTGTGTCATCCCCTGCTCGAGGGCAGGAGCGGGACGCGGGTTGTCCCTGATCTGTCCTGGAAATGTCTGAAAATTGAATTGGTCGCGAAGAAACTTCTCAGCGTGCTCGCGGTTGTTCAGTTGATCAGCCGGGGCTACATTGAGGTAGCGCATGTATGCCTCGCCGGCATCGTCGGTGTATCCATCTGTTTCCTTTTTGCTGTCCCGCGTCGTAAATGATTTGCGGCAGGCCCACAATCTTCTCCTGCACCATCTTGATCAGGTGTTCCCTGCGCGACGTTCTCCAACTGGGTCTGCAACTCGTTCACGTCGGGGAGACTTCCTTCCGATTTCACGCCATTGGCGTCTTCCGGCTTCACGTCGGTCAGGGTCACGAACTTCTTTTTGTCCTCCGCTTCGACCTGCACAGCTTCCCCCTTCTGGCCGCTGAACAGGTCATCGATACGGAACTGGAGCACCACTCGATTGGTGACGTCGTAGGTGGTTTTCTTGTAGGTGTACGGCCGGATGATGTCTTCGGTCTTGCTCTTGGCGATGGAATCGAGGTTCACGCGGGCGTCATCCACCTTCTTTTGTGCCGCCGCCACCTGATTGTTCGCGTCCTCGACTTCTTTCTTCTTGCCCTTGACCTGTGCGCCCTGCAGCGAAGCCTGTGCGGTGTGCAGTTCGTTCGTGGCCGACTCGTAAACCCGGTTGGCCTTGTTCCACTCGTCGCTGGGAATCTCGTGCACCCCGGCGATATATGTTGACTCCACCGATTCGACGCTGGGGGGCGCCGCGATGTGATGTTCCAGAACGTCACCCGCGATCAGGAAGTCAGGGTCTACGTCCTGGCGGAGCGTATCTCCGGAACGAACCACCTTCACCGGCATTCCCGACGTGTCGAGCCCGGCGGCGATCGCGCTTTCCATCTGGTTGGCAAAACCTTCGCTCTGTCGCTGCGACGTCTGGTCGCGGAACTGCACCCGGATCGACAATTTCGAGTGCATTTCGTGGGCCGGCTCGGCCATCTTCATCTGGTCGCGAACCGCCTCGAGGTTGGCGGCCTTGTAGGCCTCGGCTTCCTTCAGGTAGGCCCATCCGAGCTCGGTCCCCGACCCCAGGGGCTTTAGCAGGCTGTGCTTGGCGCGGTCGAGAAACCACGCGCTCAGCTCGTCGCCCAGGTTCTGCATCCGGGTCTGGAACGCCTGCTTCTGAGCTTCATCTTCGGTGAGATCGGAAGCGCGCTGCAGGAAGGCGTAGGCGCTTTCAACCGCCCTCTCGTCGCCGATGCCCTGAACCGTGGGATAGGCTTTGGCGATGTCCTTGGCCCGTTGCGATGCGGCCTCAACATATGCCGGGCGCGAGCCGGTCGATATCTTCCTTGACGATGGCCCGCTGTCCTTCGGAGAGGCTGGTCAGAACCTCGTAAGCGGGAATCATGTCCTTCTGCAACTCGTAGGTCTTGCTTTTTTCAAGCGCCGCATTGGCTGCGAGCGCGTCCTGAGCAGCGCCAAATTCCTTCTGGGCAGACTTCAGGGAATCCCGCGCCTCCGGGGTGTCCTTGGCCCCCAGGGCGCTCTGGAACGACTTGATGGCATTCTGCCAATCCTTTGCGTCTTCGAACTGCTGGCCCTGCTGGAGGTAGGCGGAATAAGCGCCGTCGATGATCCGGGCCACGCGCGGCTCTTCAGCGGCGAACTGCCGATAGGGGTGAATCGCCGTGGCGGCAGCGTCATACTGCTTGCCGTCCAGGGCTGCCTGGGCGGTGCGAACGGCCATTTCAAATGTGTCGCTGGCCTGGGATACGTCTGCCTTCAATTTCGCCCCTGGCGCAAACGTACCGTCGACATCGCTGATCGCATCCACCAGTCCTTTCGCGGTATGGAGGTGAACATACCCCGGAGATCCCGATGCGAGGGCTGCCTTGTATGCGTTGAGTTCCGTCGTCGCCTTGTCCGCCAGTGCGCCCAGGCTGGCACGAACTGCCTCCGCCAGCTTTACCTCTCCCTCGGAGTTGGGTAGTACCTGATGGGCCTGGTTTACCTCGGTCCGGGCGATTTTCAGGTCGGTGTAGGATGGCGACGTACTCGAGGCGCTCTGCAAATAGGCGGCGAGTGCCTTTTCGCCCGCGTCGATATACATCCCCGCCAGCACCCGCTTGGCGTCGTCCGTGTGAGGCGAGGCCGGGTACGGCGTAAGGTAGGTCTGCCAGCTCTTCTCAGTCGATACCCGCTGGGCGAGCATGTACTCGGCCTGCTCCACGTTGGGAGCGGCGACAAAGACCAGCTTTGTGCCCTTCTTGATCTGCGGCGCGGTCAGCGCCCCATCGGTGCCGTTGGCGATCGGCCGTCCGCGCAGATCCGCCGAGTCGGCCATCACCGCCGCAGTGAACGTGGCGCTGTGCTCGAATTTGATGCCGTCAGGCACCACGCACCCCGCCTGCCCGTCGCCCGTTCCATAGCGCAACACCCCGTCTGCTCCCCGCTCCAGAACGCCGCCGGGCGCGATCCCCACTTTCTGAAATTTGTTGTAAGTGGACTTGTCGATCGAAATGGACTCGGATGAAACGCAACTGCGCAGTTCCGCCTTGCCGTTCAGAAGCACATCGGCAATTTGAATGTATGCCGCGCCCGAGGCCCCGTCATACAACTCGATCGCGGTAAGAGACGGCTCCTTGGCACAGCTTCCCGTACCCGAGCACCCCAGAACGACCCCGGCAAAAACAATGATGGCACGCAGACAAGTGCCAGGGCCTTTACCCCGGCGTATGAATCCGAACAAACCCATGATTTCCCCTTGAAGACGGCTCGACGGGGCGGACACAAAGCCCGCCTCCGCGATAGCTGATTTACGAAAAATGTTCAGGACCCCAGCGTCAGAGTTACCCTCCCGTTAGGGATACGGTACCGGTAACCAACGAACAGATTTACGGCTGTTCGCTCTGGCTGATAAACTACCACCTCCCCCGGGGAGGCGCAATCGTTTTCGCTCTCGGTGCGCGGGAGGCGAAACTGGCGGCTCGGAAAAGCATGACCAACCTGCGAAAAGATCGAGTGCCTGACCGGACGCTCTCCTCAGCTTCTGCGCCCGAAGTCCAGGCTGACGCACCCGACGCGAAGGCGGAGAATCAGCGCGCGTTCGTACTTGCAGTCCGCTTGTTTGCATCAGACGGCAGCGCCGCGCCCGCGGGCGTTTCGTGGAACAGCGCCGGGTCCTCGGCTACGCTTGCCCTCGATCTGATCAAGGCGTCCGGCGGAACGCGGGACGCGGGGGGCGAGGCCGTCGTGACCGCCGGATTCCCCAACCTTTCGTCGGCCCTGCTGACAGCGCGGCGTCTGCAATGGGCGCTCGAGGGTCTGGGGGGCGAGGCCGGAAACGCGACGGCGACGATCCTGGTTCATTCGGCCGAGGATCCGAGTGCCACATCCGCGCAGGCCGCGCTCGAGAAAGCCTCGCCGGGGCGGATTCTGCTTGGCAGCAGCGTTGCGGAATCGGTGTACCAGCTGCCGAACATCATGTTGCGTGAAGCGGCGGGGCCCGGCGGCTGGCGCGAAATGCTATGGAGAAGCGCGGTCGCCGCCAATCCCGCCGCGGACGAGCAGTCGGTGTTGCGCCAGATCCGCGAGCTGGGCCGCGAAGATCCCTGCCCGGCGGAGTTGCAGGCGCCGGCCCCCAGAGCAGTGACTGCCGCCGTCAGGCCCGACGTCTCGGCTGCGGCCGCCCCGGAGGATGACCTTCTCGGACCAACCCGCCGTGAGCCGGCTCCAGCGCCGCCAGGAACGAAGAAATGGCTGATCGTGGGCGGAGCGGCAGCGGCGGTAGTGGTATTCGGCGCGGTCCTGATCCCTTTCCTGGTGTCAGGCAATCACGCCAAAACTGCGGTTCCGCCTCCCGCGCCGTCAACCAGCGCTGTCGAACCACCGGCGGCGATCGTTCCGACGCCAGCGCCAGCCCAGCCGGCGACACCTGTGAAACCGCCTCCAACCAAACCGAGCGGCACTTCGGGCGTGAAGCAGCCCAAGCCCGACCAGGCTGGCGAGACCAAGCCGGTGCCGAGAGTTTCCGGAAAATGCGACCTTACCGAGTCGGAGATCCCCAAGACTCTCGATCGCGCGGAACACTACCTGCACGCCGGTCAGTTAGAGGAAGCGCAAGTTCAGTACGAGCGCGTCGTCGGATGTCCGGCGGCCCACGAAAAAGCGCAGGCCGGCCTGAAACTGGTGAAGCAGCGGATTGAGACCCAGGGATCGTCAGCCCCGTAAACCTGCTCTAGGCTTTGTCCCGGGTACCCCACGTCTAGCTTTTGAGACATCGGAAATTACAAGCGCTGTTCGGGTACGCATCCGATGTGGGGAAATGTAGGCGGCCGAAGTGCGCTCGCCGTTCAACGCGCGCAGCCACGCGCGGATGTTCTCGCGAAGAGATTCGACCGCGATGCCGCCATAGGCAGCAGGGAATGAATCAAGCCGCCGCAGCGCGGCGCGCAACAGCGATGCGGAACCGATGACGTTGTTCCGCCGCAGGTGATGAAACGCCGCGGTGACTTGAATCAAACCCTGCAGAAATGTTTTCTCCGGCTCCTCGCATTGCAGCCAGATGCCTTCCCAGTGCTCGTGCGCCAGGAAGAACTCTTCGTTGCGGTAACATCGCAGGCCTTCGGCAAGCGCGCCGCCACTCCAGTCAAGCGCCATCGTTCCGACCCTCTGGATCTATGCAGGGGATTCGGTTTGCAGTATCGCGTCAAAATGCGACGCCTCTGCATTCCTTGTTTGGCACGTACAGTCTGCCGAATCGTCAGCCCGGCGGCAGAGCATGCCGATTCTTCATCTCGCTCAAAATCAATTCGACCTTATCCTCGCTTTCCAGCGCCTTGAACTTGTCTTCGAGCGATTCCGAGACCATGACCTCCGCCGTGGCGGCATTCTCGGCGGCCTCGATTCGGACGCGGCTCTTCATGCGGTCCATCGTATGGTCCTGATCCGGACCAACGGCCTGGCGGGCCTTGGCCGCGCGTCCCACAACCTTGGCGCGGCGATGCTCGGCCACCAGCATCTCGCAATGAGCGCGCGTTTCGCTCAGCTTCTGATCCAGTTTGCGCAATGCCTGGCGCAGATTATCGGCCTCGTGCTTCTGATCTTCCGCCTGGCTTCCAAACCCCGCCGCCAGTTGATCGTGGCTCAGAGCCCGTTCGATTGCCCCGCGCGCCAGGTCGTCCATCCCTTTCTGCACGGCCAGCTCCGCCTTGCGCCGCCATTCGGCCGCCTCCCGCTCGTGCTCGGTTCGCTTCTTGGTCAGCAGGTGCTCATCGGCAATCGCGATGGCGACCTGGGTCTTCACCTGGAGCAACTGGTTCTCCATGTCCAGAACAACCTGCTTCAACATCCGCTCCGGGTCCTCAGCCTTCTCAACCAGATCGTTGAGATTGGCGCGAAGCAATGTGCTTACCCTCTCGAGTAACGACATACCACCCTCCCTGTTCAAGCCGTCAGCTTTCAGCTATTCAGCTCGTTCTTCTCGTGACTGATTGCCTTGCCTCAATCGAAATATCGACCTTGCCGCTTCGAAACGGCCTCAGCCTCCAGTTCCGCGCTCGAAACCTTGCGCCAGGAAGCTGAAGGCTGAGAACTGATAGCCGACAGCTAGTTCTTCGGCGCTTCGCCGCTCCCATTCGGCTTCTGGCGAATCGCCTGCACGTTCGACATCAACTGCTTGATATCCATGCCGCTCAGCGCCTCAAACAATGCCGGCACCTGCGCCGCGATCTTCGTCATGTCGCCGGTAATCTTGTGCACGCCGGCGGCTGCTGTCATTGCCCGTCGACACGATGGTGATCTTGTCCACCTTGCTGAGCGGCTCGGCCATGGCGCGCACCACGTCGGCCATGTTGGTCAGCAGCTTGTCGACCACCGCGGCCTGGTTCCATTCCTGGTAGGCCTCGGCCTTCACGTTCATCGCCTTGGCTTCGGCCTCGCCCTTCTGGAAGATGATGGACGCCTCCGCTTCACCCTGGGTGCGGATCGCGGCAGCGCGGCCTTCGGCTTCGGCTGTGAGGCGATTCTTCTCCGCGGCGGCCATGTTCTCGATGCGCTGGCGTTCGATTTCGGCGCCCTTCAGAACCGTGGCAATGAGTTCCTTCTCATGGCGCAGAATTTCCGCTTCCTGCACCTTGATCTGGCCTTCCTTCTCGACCTGCTGCACCTTCACCTGTTCGGCGGTTACCTGTTGCAGCATCACGTTGGTCTGCAATTCGTATGACTTGTCGGCCGTGGCCTGCTGGCGGCGGCTCTGCTCCGCATACTCCGCTTTCTTGATCTCCAGATCGCGCTGCGCTTCGGCCTGCCTGGTTTGCGAAGCGGTCTCGGCGATCACCCGTTCCTGGTCGGCCTGCGCCTTGGCGACGGCGGACTCTCTCAAAGCCGTGGCGCGCTTGATGGCGGTGTCGCGCTCCGCGTCGGCCGTGGCCATTTCCGCGTCGCGCTTGATGCGCGCAATATCCGGCCGGCCCATGTTGGAGATGTACTCGTTCTTGTCGCGCACTTCCTTGATGGTGAACGAAATGACTTCCAGGCCCATCTTGCTCATGTCGTCGGCGCAGGTGGCGCGCATGCGGTCGCCCACCATCTCCGGCTCCTTCACGATCTGCTCCACGGTCAACTGGCCGATAATCCCGCGCAGGTGGCCTTCCATGACCAGCCGGATCAGGCCTTCGCGCTGCTGCGGCGGCTTGGTAAGAAACTGCTCGGCTGCGGTGAGGATCGAGGCCTGGTCGCTGCGCACCTTGATCTGCGCCACGGCTTCCACCGTGACCGCCACGCCCTGCTTGGTGTAGAGATCCTGCTGCGGAGCCACATCGAAGCTCATCAGCTCCAGGCTCAGCTCGCGGCAGTTCTCCACCATGGGAAAGATCACGGTGCCGTGGCCCTTGATGACCCGAGGACCGCGAAATCCGTACACGATGAGAGCTTCATTGGGGCCCGCTTTGCGATACATCCTGGCCAGGATTCCCATCAGCAGGATCAGCATCAGCGCAGCAATTCCAGCAATCAAAATCGTCGTTGGGTTAGTCATTGGTTCCCGGTCCTTTCGCCCGGGAGGGTGTGAATCGAACTGGTTTCAGAGTTTTTGGCAGGAATCAGGGGTTGTGATCAGCGCTGAGTCGATGAACGATCAGCTCTGATCCCCACCGGGGCCCCCAGCGAACCTTCTGTGTTCGCCGGGTTGCCTGCGGCCTGATCCCTGTTCCCTGCTTTCCTGGGAAACATCTTGGCCAGAAACCCCAGCAGGAAGATTCCCACCAGGATGGCCATATCCGTAATCAGCACGGTTGGAGTACTCATTGCGATCCCGGTCCTTTCAACCGGGAAGGAGCTTCTGGCCCCCGGCTGCCAGTGCCGTAACTCGGCAGCTGAAGCCAGGAGCTGGAAGCTAGTGCGCTGGGAGCCTGTTCCCTGTTGCCTGATCCCTCTTCCTGGCTTCCACCTCTTCCCATCGCCGTACGTACGCGATTCCTTTTTCGTAGCGAACGACGAACACTTCTTCCTGTTTGGAAATCGGTGCGCCGTCCTCGGAGCGAGCCGGTACCGACCGGAACGCGCCCAGTTGTTCGTAAACAATCTCTCCGGTTCCGGCGGGCCGGATGGGGGACGAAACGTGCCCTACCGCGCCCACAACTTCGGTTTCATCGGCCGTGAGTTCATGCTCGTGCGGCATCAGTACGCGGGTCAGGAAGAGAAAGATGATCGCTCCCCCGGCCACGCCGCAGATGCCCGCCAGCGCCACCACCACTCCGGCCACAAAGGTGCCGTAGCGCGTCAGCAGGTACCCCGCCGCGCCAAACCAGCACAGAAAAATCATGATCGAAAACGCGTTCCACCAGGGAACGGTCGCTGTGCCCTGCGCATGGTTCGGCCCCGCCGCGCCATGAGGCAGATGCGCGCCGTGAGGCAGGTGCGGAGCATGAGGCATATGCACGTGCCCGCCGAAATGTCCCATGCCGCCCACCAGCGTGAACGCGCTCAGAAACAGCCCCACGAGAAAGCAAACCAGATAAAAAGATTCCCAGGTCATTTGTGCGCCTCCTCTTTCCGGCCGCGCCCCTGTTTCGTGATCTCTGATCCCTGATCCCTGACCCCAGTCCCTTGTCCCTAGTCCCTGGTCCCTGCTTCTTCGGCCGCAACACTTCCGCCAGCCGCGGCGCCAGTCCCGGCGTCTCCAGGATCGCCTCCAGCAGCAGCAGGCATTCGCGCGTGTGCTCGTGCCGCGCCACGGTCAGCAGGGCCTGTTTCAACTCCGGGTCGCGCCGAAAACGCTCCGCGCCCGACACCAGCCAGAGGTCGAGTTTGTCCTCGACGTGGCGCAGCTCGCTCTGCAGTTCGGGCGAATAGCCCTCGGGATCGTCCACCAGGTAACCGGGGTGGACCTTGAAGAATCCCGCCAGGATCTGCCGGGTCGTGTTGGTCAGGTGAGGCCGCGCGCCGCTCTCGATCTGCGAAAGATAGCTCTGGCTCAGTTTCGAGCCTGTCTCCTGCGCGATGGCCCGCACCAGTTCGAGCTGGCTCATGGCCCGGTCGAGGCCCCGAAGGCTTCCCTCCACTTCGCGCAGGTAGCGGATCTTTTCGCCGAGCTTCATGGGCTTTTCTGCGATAGTACGCCCTTCCGGCTGTTGCCCTATCGCAATATGCAATAACAGCTATCGCGGATTGCGATAAGCGTCAAGCGGAATCGGCAAAAGATTTGCACAACCTCGGAAATCAGGCTGTTTCGGCAACGCCCCTTTTGCGTGGAGCGAATCTAAGAGGGGGAAGCGCTCGGCCCGGTTTGCCCACCGGGCGGAAGCCGCAAACGATTGAAGGAGAGAAGAATGCCTAACCCGATCGTCCACTTTGAAGTGCTCGGAAAAGACAAGTCGGTGCTCGAAGACTTTTACCGCGCCTTATTCGACTGGCAGCTGAACCCGGTGATGGACAACTACTCGATGGTGTCGCCAGGGACCGGGATCGGCGGAGGGATCGGCACGTCGATGGACGGAGGCCGCGGACACGCGACCTTTTACGTTGAGGTGTCCAACGTCGCTGAGACGCTGACCGTCGTCGAAGGCCGCGGCGGGCGCACGTTGACGGGGCCCGAGCAGGTCCCCAACGGCCCGCTCATCGCCCTCTTCGCCGATCCCGAAGGCCACATCATCGGCCTGGTGCAGGCCGGCACGATGCGCACGGCTAAGCACCTCGGAGAAACTGATCGGCCGGGTGCCCCAGGTCTCGCCTTTGAGACCTGGGAATCCATCATTGCCAGCCCATTCTGTCTGGCACAACGAGCTAGAAGCTAAAAGCTGCCTTTCACGCCGCCGCAAAATCAATAAACCCCCGCTGCGGGTCGGTGGAGATCAGCTTCACCGTCACCTTGTCGCCAACGTCCAGGCCCTGCCCGCCGTGCACCAGCATTCCTTCGACGTGCGGTTCGAGCGCGCGCACGAAGGTGCCGTACTGGTTCACGCCGGTCACGATGCCGTGGAAGTTCTGGCCGATGCGCGGGCGCAGCACCACGGCCGCGATCCGCTTCGACATCTCGCGTTCCACCTTGCGCGCGGCGTCTTCCATCTGCGTGCATCGCTGCGCGATGGCATTGAGATCCCCTTCGGAATAGGGCTGTGCGCCTTTTCCGAGCAGTGCCTTCAGGATCCGCTGCGCCACCATGTCGGGAAACCGCCGGTTGGGGGCGGTCGAGTGGGTGTAGTCCTGCACCGCCAGCCCGAAGTGTCCCGGCGACGGCTCGCTGGCCTTGACCAGCACGTATTCGCCCGGGCCCATCAGCTTGATCACCGTCAGCGATAGATCGGGAAAGTGGTCGGGGTCCTTCTGTTTCTGGGCCAGCAGAAAATCGTTCAGCGCCTTCGAATCGGGCTCGGCCGGCAGCGTGGTTCCCAGCCCCGCCGCCACTTCGACGATGCGGTCCCACCGCTTCGGAGTGCGCACGATGCGCCGGATCGAAGGCACCTTGGCATCCTCGAATGTCCTCGCCATCACGCCGTTGGCCGCCACCATGAACTCTTCAATCAACGATGTCGCGCGGTTCTTTTCGAGGCGCGCCAGGTCGATCACATCACCGCCCAGCGTCACCGGGCGCGTTTCGATGGTTTCAAGATCCAGCGCTCCATGCTGATAGCGGCTTCCTTCCATTGCCTGCGCCGCCTTGTCCTGCAGTTTGAGCTGCGCAGCCAATGCCGCGCTCGCCGCCACCTTCGCGGGTGCGGGACCTTTGCCTTCGAGCCAGGCGCCCACTCCGTTGTAAGCCAGTTGCGCACCGTTGCGCACCAGCGCGCGATACGCCTTTCCTTCGGAAGCCGCGCCGCTCGCATCCACCTTGAACTCGATCACAATCGCGGCCCGGTCCTCATTCTCGTTGAGCGATGTAATCCCCTCCGACAATTCCGGCGGCAGCATCGGAAAGACCTTCACGCCGGTGTAGACCGAGGTGGTCTCGGCTCTTGGCATGGCTGTCGATGACCGTTCCTTCAGCGACGCGCGCGTCCACATCGGCGACCCCGATCAGCACCCGGATTCGCCCGTCCGGCAACTGCTCCGCCCACTCAATCTGGTCAAGGTCCTTTGAGGTGTCGTTGTCGATCGAGGACCAGAGCAGGCTCCGCAAATCCTGGAACTCCGCTCCCGGCCCCGCCGATGGCAGCTTCGGAGTTCGCCGGATTGCCGCAAGTTCCGGAGCAACGCCCTTGGGAAAATCGGGCTGAAAACCGTGCTCGATCATGGCCGCATGGGCGGCCGCAACAAGATCAAATTGCGGAGGATGGCTGGAAGACATGGTCGTTCGAAGCTCCAGGGGGCAAAAGGGAAGCCTAGTGTCTTGGATGCAGATACCGGGACGGCGGTACTCGACCCCGGCGGAATGACATTGACCGTGAGGAACACGGTGCGGTTGATCACCGTGTTGTCGATGTACGCCGTCGCCACGATGTTCAACGTCGCGACTCCCAGCGGCGTTCCCGTGTTCTGCGGCACGGTCGTACTGTTGCTGCAGCCGATCCCCGCGCCGCCCAGTCCCGCAAGCAGCAGAAGGACCGCGAGGAACCGGCGGGTGCGCTCGGTGAACATGCGCCGCCGGCGGCCTGCCGGCAAAACGAAGAAGACCAGAACCGCAAGCGCTGTCCCTCCGGCGGCTCGCGGCCACAACGGTTCGCGGTTGTTGCCGGCCGCAGCGGTGCCGCCGGCGGCGTACGTCTGCACCGTGAAGCTGACGACGGCCGTCGGTCTCACTTGCTGCGGGGTTGCCGCACAGGTCATGTCGACCTGCGTGGGCACGGCGCACACCACCTGGACCAGGTCGTTATAGCCGCCCAGGCCCGTCACGATGAACGAAGCCGACCCCGACGTATCCCTTGACGATGGTCAGATTGGTCGGCGGATTGGTGGGCGATGGTGTGATGGAAAAATCCTGCACGTCGATGGTGACGGGATTGGAAGTCCCGGGCGCGAAATAAAGGTCGCCGACGTAGTAGGCGGTCAGGACGTTGTTTCCCCCCGGCAATGTCCCGCTGATCAGTGTGGCGCTGGAAGTATTGTTGGGACCGGCTGTGAGCGCGACGGTCCCCATTACGGTGGTTCCGTTGTAGAAGATCACGTTGCCGGTCGGATTCTGCTCGATATTGGCCGCGGGCGGGAGGAGCGGAGTCACCCTGGCGACGAGCGTCACCAACTGGCCCGGCCCGATGGTATTGATGTTGAGCTCGAGCGTAACCACGTCCGGCAGCAGTACCGATTGCAGCGTGATGGCGTTGGAAGTGCTCGCCGCCCAGCTTGTGTCGCCCGAATAGATGGCGGTGATCGTATGCAGCAAGGCGGGAGCAAGAGTGATGTTTGCCAGCGAGGCAGTATTGGCGTTGATCACCGCCGTCCCCAGCAGCGTCGTGCCGTCGTAGAAGCTCACCGTTCCCGTGATTGTGTAGGTCGTGCCGTTGGCCACATTGGCGGGCGCAATCGTGGCCGTAAAAGTCTCCGGCATGCCGGCGGTTAAAGCCGGGGGAACCGCGACCAGCGCCGTGACGGTCGCTCCTTTGCCAATGGTCACCGTGACCGGCGGGGCAGTGGACGCGGCGTAGTTGGCATCCCCGGCATACACGGCCTGCAATGGATGGTCGCCGGCCGCGTTGATCGTTACCGAGGGAAACGTAGCGGTTGTGACTCCGCCCGTGGTGACAAGCGAAGCCGTGGCGGTCGGCAGACCGTCGACATTCAGCGTGACTTTGCCGGTCGGCGCCACGCGTTCCAGCCGGCGGCGTCCCCACGGCAATGTTCACAGTCACGGTAAAGGGCAGTCCGGCCGTCGGCTTGGTGGTTGACGGCACAACCGTGAGCGATGTGGTGCTGGGCTCCGCGGTCACCACCAGTGGCTGCGATGTCACCGAAGCGTAGGTCGCGTCGCCGCTGTAGATCGCCGTGATGTTGTTGCCGCCGATCTTGAGGCCGCTGGTGAAGGTGTAATTCGCCACTCCGTTGGCATCCAGCGTTGACCCCGAGGGGTTCAGGTCGCCACCAGTTTCGGCATCGGCAAATAGAACCGTTCCCGTGGGAGTCGCGCCGCCAGTGCCCGACACAACGTTGGCGGTCAGCGTGATCTGCGCGGTCGGATTGTAAGTCGTATTGGGGACCGTAGGGGTCACGGAGAGGTTCACAGTGGCCGCGGCGGTCCCTGTGGCTTCGGGAGTCGCCCAGGCGCTCACCAGCTTTTGCGCGTCAACCGAACCTAGTCCCGTCGCCATGTCATAGCCGGCGACAGCGCTGAAGCCGATCTGCCCGTTCGCATCGCAGTCCGTGCTGCCGGCTGCGCAGAAAAGCCTGTCGCTGCCCTGCTGGACATCATTGAAGATGCCGCTGCGCCGGCTGAGTTGTACAGTTCCGGTGCAAGATTGCCTTGCGGTCCGTTCTTGGCGGCCAAAAGGGACAGCAATTCCCGCGAACATCGCTGCCGCTGCCGCACTGCCTCCGCTCCTGTACAGCAACGCATCCGGCGGAACTCGCCGACCCGGTCGCCGATCCGCTCAGACAGTAGGCCAGTCCGCGATTCACGCCCGAATCCACCGCGGTGGGCAATGCGACATCGGGCATCAGGCGCGCATAGCCGCCGGCGCCCGTCGAATCCTGTGCCGGCAGTGGCTGCCAGACTGGCGCGGGATACAACAGGCTCTTTCCGCCGCCTCCCGCGTTCGCCGGATCCGCCGCACTCACCGGCGACCAGCCCGCAAGCGAATGACCGTCCGCCGTCGTTCCACCCTCGGCCAGGGCGGCAACGCCCACGGAAGTGTTCCATGGCGTCGAGGCAAGAGCGTTGACACCATAGCCGGTGTTCACGGCGCCAGCGCCGGTCGCCTGGCAGGCCGAGGGGCCGTTGTCGCCCGCAGCCGCAACGATTGCGATACCCTCCGCCGCCGCCTGCCGGTAGACTGCCGCGTAAAACGCCTGGCGCGCTTCGCTCAGCGAGGCTTCGCACGCCGAAAACCCGACTGCAACCGTATGGGCAACCGCCTCATCGACGATCGCCGCCAGGGAGAGGTCCAGCCCGTCGGTTGCGCTGGTGGTGCCCGCCGGCACAAGCAGAACCTGTGCCCCCGGTGCCGCCGCACCCGCCCACGCGGCGGACAGAACGGCCTCAGCCTCATCGCTCGTCCGGCCCGGATCAGTTCCATTCGGCGCGATCTGCAGCGCGCTCGCCGTCAATCCAAAGGTGGCGCGGAAGTCCGCCACGTCCGAAGCCTGAACGTTGCTCCGCGCGGCAATGGCGATGGTTTCCCCTTTGCCGGTATTGCCGCTCGACTGCAGGCTATCCAGGTGGATCAACTGCGATGCCAGTTGCGGGCTGAGCGCTTTTGCCTGCAGCGCAGAAGTCGTCCGGGCGAGCTCGGCGGTTGAACCGGCAACGGGTTCGGGCGCCGTCATCGCCGGCGCTGCGATCACACCGTCGAGTGAAACCAGTCCGTGGATCAGCGGACGCAGCGCACCCGGCACCGCGATCGCGTCAACCAGCACCGGCCGCGTTCCACTCGAGGTGGCAATCGCGTGCACGCGCGTCTGAAAGGCTTCCTCTACCTGGGCAACTGTGCCCGAAAACTCGATCCATCCGCGTCCCGGACGGCAGCGGCGCTGTCGCGAACCCATGGCTTTCGAGCCACGATACGATCGCGTCCACATCCGGCCGCGAATTCGCGTATGCGTCGGCAAAGGCGCCCGCCGTGAGCCAATGATGGTATTCGGAGGACTTGGGATCCAGCTGGTTCGCCAGTTCCGCGTCAAGTGCCTGGCGCTGCGCCAGTCGATGGTTCGAGCAGAAGCAGCATGCGGTCGAGGCGCGTTCCAGCGGGTGCCGGGCCAAGATCGGTGGACTCATTGGCCGCAGGCGGTTGGCTGCCAGGAATCACAACGGATGGGCTGGAACGCCAGTCACCGGCCAGCCTCGATGCCGGAGCCGCTTCACCCGAACCTTGCGCAGCATAGACGCCTGACGTCAGGACAGCGGTGCCGGACGCGGGTGACTGGCCCATCGCGGCTCCCATGAGCATCGCAATCACCAGCGCCAGTGAACCGCCGACCCGCTGCACGTATGCCATGTTCCTCTTCTAAAAAACCAGAGAACACCAGTGCTTTCTTACTGTGTTCAAAGGACATTGCCTGTATCTTGCTCTATCCGGCCGCCTGCGCACCCTACCACTTTTGGGGAAAGCCTGACGCAGCTTGTGTGTTTGGCCCCGATTGTAACCCGGCGCGCGGCAGATTCGGCGAAGGATTGGGATTGTGTTCCGGGGAAGAAAACAGTTGCGGCAGTGGTGAACGGCAGGCCGGAGCCGGAAATGAAGAGGACCTCCTCCCGATTTCCGGCCCGTGATATTCGCTTACGGTGCAACGATGCCAAGGTCCTGCAGCACCTTCGGCTTCTTCTCGTCCACCGCCAGCAAGTTGTGGCACGCCGCGCAGTCCTGGGTGATGGCGTCTCCGTTCTTGGCCGTGTGGTCGCCGTCGTGGCACCGGAAGCACCCGGGATAACTCATGTGCCCGATGTGGTTGGGATGCGTCCCCCAGGTCACCTTCATCTCCGGAAACACATTATGAGTAAAGATGTAGACCAGCCCTTCGCCTGAAGACTTGATCAGGTTGGCCTTGGCGGCAAACACGTCGGGATGTTCGGTGCGGTAGAACGCCTCCAGTTGTGCCGGAATCTTCTCCCGTGCCTCGGCCTCGGTGGAGTAATCGGCCTTGAGAAGCTCGAGGCTCTTCTTGTGGATCCACGGCAGATCCGGACTGACCGCCCCTTCCACCATCGCCCGGTTGAGCGCGTCCTCGGCCGTCTGCATGGTGTGTGCGGCGCGGTTGTGGCAATCAATGCAGTCCATCACGCGGCGCTCACCCTGCGGCGTCGAACCTTTGAGCGTGGATACGCCGTAGACCGTCTCGGAGCCGTCGGCGTTGCGCCGTTGAACCCACGGAATCGTGGTGCGCGTCTCGTCGGTGGTGATGTACTCGATGTGGCCCAGGTGCACGCCATGGATGCCGTGCAGGTTCGACAGCGAATCGCGCCCGCCCAGGTGGAGCACCACAACCGATTGGGTCTCCGTATTCGTCTCGTCATCGGCGAAACTGGATTTCACCAGCAGCTTCTCGCCGATGAATCGCGCCGGTGTGTGGCACTCCTCGCAGATATCGCGCGCCGGACGCAGGTTCATGACCGGGGATGGAATCGGGGTCGGATAGGTGGGGATAAGCCGCGGAGCCATTCCGGCCACCGGCCGCAGCGAGACTTCAATCAGCTGCTTGGTGCCGTTGAGCTTGGCTTCGAAATAAGAGCGCGCGCCGGAGCCGATGTGGCACTGCACGCAGTCCACGTGGGATGCGACGACACCTGGTAAGCGGCATATTCCGGGTGCATCACGTGGCACGATGCGCCGCAGAACTGGGGCGAGTCCATATAGGACGCGCCGCGATAGCTGGCAACGGATACGACCAGTAAATTCACGATCGTCGCCACCAGCACAATGTCGATGCCGTGACGAAACATCCGGTCGTTGAGATCGATCTTGGGGAACTCCGCGGGAATCTGCCCCTCTTTCCGCAGCGTCCGGCGGCGGAAATACATCCCGATCGGAATCAGCACCAGCCCCAGGACAAACAGAGCCGGAAGAATGAGGAAGAAGATGATGCCAAGGTAAGGGTTATCGCTCCTGATGACCCAGCAGCTCGACCACCCAGTGCCCGATCATGGTGACACCGGAAGCAGTGGTAATCGCGCCTCCGGCAAGGCTCAGCGGGTTGTTGCCGAAGAACAGCGCCGGCCGCACCCAGTGTTCACGAAATTTCTGAAAGATCGGCACGCGGCTCTGACCTCCTCAATGGATTGGCCCGCCGCAGGGCGGGCCAGGGGCTCACATCGATTGTTTATTTGAATGAACGGAAGTAGGTGACCGCGTCTTTGATCTGCGCATCCGTCAACTTGCCGGCGAATGGTTTCATCTTGTTTTTGCCGTTCTTGACTGAGGCAAATTCCTCATCCGGAGTCAGCTTCTTATAATCCGGATCGTTGGCTGGCTTGACGCCCATCGCCTTGGCGATTCCAGGGCTTGGAACGCCGGCCGAACCGTGACAGCTCTGGCAATTGGCCTTGTACACCGCTTCGCCGCCTGACTGCGCGAAGCCCACAGTGCCGGCCGCCGCTACCATCAGCGCCAACACCAACTGAGTACGAATCGTCTTCCTCATTTAAAAAGCTCCTTGCAGAACTGTATCCAGGGCAAACCGCGCCTGTCGCGCCCAATCTGGCACGGACCGAGCCTCCAAAAGAGACACGGGCCGCCGGTAGTCAAACAACCCCGCTCTCACCGTGAAAGGTGAGTTGCGGCCCGACGCGGATGCTCCTGCTCGTCTGACTCTACTTGCCGAGGCTGCGGTAAAAAGCTACCGATTCCTTGATCTGCGCATCGGTAAGCTTGTCCTTGAATGCCGGCATCTTGCCCTTGCCGGTCGTGGTCACGGTGATCATGTCCGCTTCGCTCATCTTCTTTACGTCGGGATCGGTGACCGGCTTGACCTTCATCGACTTGCCTGCGCCCGTGTCGGCCATGCCGGTGGCGCCGTGGCACATCTGGCACTTCGATTTGTACACTTCGCCCGACTGCGCAAAGCTCACTCCGCTGAGCAGGGCAACAACTGCCGCCAGCGAACCATAAAAACGAACCATCTTTAACATTCTTTCTCTCCCCGGACGCCCTCGCTGCGACGCCCTCTTCCCAAAGGAACTCTAACCCGTCCCTTAAGTTGTTCTCCGGCCGTACTTGGATGCATCCCAAGTCACCACCATCCAAACCGGAAACGTCGAAAAGGGCGGACGGCGCAGTTCGGCAGCCGCCCACCCCTATATCAAAAGGCGTACTTCACGCCCAAAATGAAAATATTCCCGTTGAAGTCGCGAGGTGCCGGCCCGGCCGGCCCCGACTCGTTGTAGTCCGGGCGGTTCCAATTGCCGTGCCACGACCACTGCGGCGCAATGTTGATCACGAGGTCTGCATACGGAGTCACATACTTCGATTGCAGGGCCCCCGGGACCATGTAAGGACTCAGCATCTCGGCGCTTCCATCCACGTTGTTGTACCTTCCCCCGACGTCAAAACGGAAGTACTTCGAGGAGTAGTTGAATGCCCCCGTAAAGAAGTTGACCGGGGCATCGTAGTAGCCGTTGCCAAGATACTTGTTCGAGCCGGTGGTATTGGCGCATGTACCGGCGTTGGCAATTGCGCCCGGCGGCGGCGCGGTCGTCGCATAGCACAGATCGGTCACCGAAAAGACATCGTCATGAGCGTAGTTGAAGTCCAGGCTCATCGACTCCGCCGGGATCAACTGGACGGCGAAGCTGATGTCCTGGTTGTGCTCCTTGTGATTCACCTGCGGATCGTTGTTCTCGGCGGAATAGTCACCCCCCGCGACCGCGAAGTTGATCCACTTCGCGGGCTTCACCAGCGCCCGCCCCCACAGGTGCTCGATCTTGTTCGGCAACTCGCGCGTGTATGTGTTGCTCGGCGTCGTAGTCGAGTTCGACGACTGCGACCACATCATGTCGTAGTTCACGTTCAACCGGAACACCGGCGAAGGCTGTACGACTCCGCCCAGCAGCATCCAGTTCTGGTGCCAGGTCAGCGTATCGTCGTCATTGAACTTGATCTGGCGGTCGTTGAAACGCCAGCCGGCCGAGAGCTTGGCTGCCGGCGTCACCGTCACCGCTCCCAGGATCGTGTTGCCCGATGTTCTTGTGGCCGAGGTAGTACGACTCCGCACCCGGAGCGGTCGCCGGCGTAAGGCTCGGATCCGTGAGCGGCGTCAGCAGCGAAGTTCCGAACTTCACCGTCGGCTTGGTCTGGGTGCCCACTCCGGTCAGGGTGAAATGATTGAACGCCGTGTTTCCCGGCACCCGGATGTCCCAATAATTGAAGGTATCGGATAGCTCGACGTTACGCGAAAGTTCGGCGCGAACGCTGTAGTCCGCATTCACGTTGATGCGCTTGTTGCTGGCAAACTTGCCGCCCGGATAAGCGCCCGTGTCGATCTGCTCCTTTTCGAAACTGCGCGAACTGAACCCGATAAACGTCTCGTTGAAGTTCTTCACGTTTCCCGTTCCGCCGCTGTAAAGGTACCGGCCGTTCATCGAGACCTTGTCCGCGTGCGAAGCGAAACGCAACTGCTCGGTCGGGAAACTCGTCCGCGTCGGCGCCGATTCGTTCTGCGTAAACGTGCCGCTGCAAAACGGATTGACGATGCCGTTGACCACCGCGTTGCTGAAATTCGACGTGCCCGACGTTCCGCACGTCGAGGTTGTCAGAAGATTGACGCCCACGTTCACCGGCGTGCCTTCCGGCAGCCTGAACGGCTGCGCTGTCACCACGTAGCTCGTATCGCCCCGATAGTAGACCAGAAACTGGTCATAGCTGAGTGTGGACCGCTGGGTCAGCTTCACGTCCACACCGCCCACATATGTGTCCTGCCCGTTGCGGAACCACAGATACTCCTGCACGTCGCCGCCCTGGTGAATAGTGGAGTAGGCCGGCCCCTCGTGCGTGCCGTGGTTATACCCGGCACGGAAACTGACCACCGACACCGGCATCAGGGTCAGCAGCGTGTCAGTGTTGTAGCGGACCGTGTTGAACAGGTGCAGGGAACTCGGCTGCGGCACCAGCTGGTTCGGTCCCAGCAGGGAATTCACCATCAGGTTGTAGTCGAAGTATTGCCGGTCCCGCCGGAAGTTGCCGGCGAAGTCGTACCACTTGCCCTTGGTCATGGTCAGATAGGTGGAGTCATACGGATCGCCGCCATAGCCGTAGCTGGATGTATTCAGGGTGTCGTAGAACGGCGTTTTGTGCGGATCGAGCGTATGCATCTGCAGTTCCTGCCCCAGAACCCGTGCGCCTGTGGTCTGGTTCACCATCGTCGCCCACATGGCGCTGCTGCCGCTCTTTTCCACGAACTGTCCGCCCAGATCGATCATGGAGTGAACCTGGTAGCCGCCCATGACCTTTCCGTCCGCGGGAGAGGCAGGCTTCTTCTCCGTCGGCTGGGCGGCCTTGGCCGCCGGGGGCGGTTCCGCGGTTTTGGCCGCCGGCTGCTGTTCCTGCGCATGACCGGCAACCACGATGCTGCCCGCCAGAATGGCGCCGAGGGTAAGGGTGCTCAACCGGAAAATGCCGGCCCCGGCTTGCGACCCACCCAGACTCTGGGAAAGATTTCGTCTGTTTTGTCATCGCTAGCCCCTTACCTACTTGGTGTTGAAGAACACGGCGCTCACGTTGGAGCCATGGATCTCGGCGTGGCAGATGGTGCAGGACTGGTACTGCGTGTTCTGGTTGTGCGCCGGCCCCATGGGCTCGGCCGTGGAGAAGTTCGTCGACGGCGAGTGGCACTGGAGGCAAATGGTGTTGATATTGGCGCGATTCAGCAGCCGCGGATTCGGACCGCCGTGCGGCGTATGGCAGGCGACGCAGCCTTCCGTCTTGACCACCGCGTGCTCATACACAAACGGCCCCGCCGTCTCGGTGTGGCACTTGGTGCAGACCGCATCCTGCTGCGCCGAGGCCCGCAGACCCTTCCGTCCAAACGTTCCATGCGGATCGTGGCAGTCCGAGCACTTCATGATGCCTTCTTCGACCCTGTGGTGAAACGGCATCGCGAACTGCGGCTTTACGTCGGTATGGCACTGGAAGCACAGCGCCGGCTGCGGCAACCTTGAGCAGCTGCTCCCGATCCTCGCCGCCGTGAATGCTGTGGCAACCCAGGCAGCTCACATTGCCTTCGCCGTGGCCGGAACTGCTCGAAATTCGCGTGCTGCCCCTGGTGGCACTCCAGGCACTTGGCATCCACTTCCTTGGCCTTGCCTTTGCCGGGGTTGAAGATCTTGGCGGTGTCTCCGCCGCCGTCCACGTGCGCCTTGCCCGCCCCGTGGCAGTTTTCGCAGGTGACTCCATTCTTGCCGTGCATCTGCGCCATCTTGGTGTGGGGATTGGAAGCAAACCCCTTCGCCACTTCCTCATGGCACGCCGCGCAGGTTTCGGAACCGACGAAGTCCGACGCCGCAGGGTCCTTCGCCTGCCCGGCGGCCGGCTTTCCACCCGGCGCCGGCGCCGCCAACGCGATGACGCAGCAAACCAGCGCGGCCAGAACAAACGTCAAAAATGTCCGCAGTCCCCGGACCCACTCCGGAGCACCGCCCGGCGATTGATCGAATGGCCCGTCTTTTAGCATGCGCATACCGCCTCGCTGAAACTGGTGCATTCAAGGTCCAATGTGAGAATTTCCCGACAGCGCTCTTTCCGGGGTGAAATCGTTATCGGGTGTCGAAGCTCCGAGCCCGTCTCTGCAAGCTTTTAGTGCGGAGCATCACTTCCTCCGCAGAATCCTACGGAGTTTGCCGTGCAGCAGACGGTGATACTCGTCACAGGAAAACAAGCCGTCGTTTCGCCTCGTGCCAGCCGGATCTGCGGACTGCGAAGGTGCTTCCTCGCATGCATGCGCGGTACGCATCGGGCGAATTCTCGCATACGACCCTGCAAATCATGCATTATCAATCAAATGTCGAATTCAGAAGCGGGGAAAAGTCGATTCCTTTTATGCCGGGACGGAATCACGCGCTTCGGACCTGGTTCATGCCTCGAATGACCCTTATCCTGTGCCCCGTTTTTTCGCCGGTTACTTGCGTACCCGTCACACAAGAAAACGCTGCATCGATGATCTGTACGAGCCTCTCATTTAGAACACTGGAAGAACTACTAGCAGAGCGTTTTTTCGTTCTGGATCGAAAAGCCCCACTAGGCGTGAGCCTCGTCACATCGGAGCGGACCCACCGTCCAGCAAACTGAGTTACAAGTTCGAACCCGGGCTGAAGTGTTTTCCTCTTAATCATCAACCCTCGCCGAGGTCGGAGAGTTGGGAGCAGTTGGTAGCGCTTCGGCGCGGCGTATGGGGCAAAACCATGGCGGAAGTGGAACACCTCGAAGTTTTCCAGGCTCGGCAAAAGCCAATGCATCGGCAGACGCCGGTTGGTTGTGCGGCTTGTTCTAACCGGCGTCCCGGCTGGTTCTGTTCGCTGGGAAGTGCGGTCTTGGCCGATCTCGAACTCGCCACCAGCACTATCTCTTTACCCGCAGAAGCGCCGCTGTTCACCCAGGGCGACGAGGCGCGCTGTCTCTATCTGATCTGCGGAGGCTATCTCAAGCTCACCGCCGGGCGCGCCCAGGATCGTCAGATGATCGTGCGCGTGGCCGGCCCTGGTTCGATGCTGGGCCTCTACGCGGTGCTCTCTCACGGCGTCTATGAAGTTTCAGCCGAGTCGCTCACGCCCGCCCAGTTGCGCCCCGTGGAGCGCGATCGCTTCCTTAGCTTCCTGCGGGCCCACAAAGAAGCCCAGATGCGCGCTGTTCAGTGCATTTGCCAGGAGTATCGCTTCGCCCTCCAGGATGCCTGTCGCATCGCCCTCGCGGAAACGGTAGCTGCCCGGCTCGGCCGCCTGTTGCTGGAACTGTCCCATCAGATCGGCGAACACCTGGAGGGTGGCGCTTTCCGCTTCCCCCTCCTCTTGACCCACGAGGAAATCGCCTCCATGGCCTGCACCACCCGCGAAACTGTGACCCGGACTCTCGGCCAGTTTCGCAAAGACGGCTGGATCACCATTGAGGACTCCCTGGTCACGGTTCACCAGCCGGACCGGCTGCAAGCCCTCATCTAACCCCCAAATCGCGGAACTGCTTTGTTTTGTCCTCTCTCCGTGACCAACGCGTGTGACCTTCGTTTCTAACCGTGCCCCATCCGAAACCTCGGATTTGCCTCTTCCCCGAGGCTTCGCTCCACATTCCAGGAGCTAAAATCTAGAGATGGGAGTCCAAGTTTTATATGACTCATAAAGCGGCTTGCTTTTCTGCTCTTTTGATCATCTTCCTGCGTTGTTTTTGCCCAGAGTGCGGCATCGCCGGCCCAACCGGCTCCGGCGCCAACGAATGTCACCGCCGACGTCGGCCCCCAGGTTCGCGAATTCCAGAAAATCGAGGACGCCTGGTCCGACGCCATCAACCAGCGCGACCAGTACGCCCTGGAACTGGTCTTGTCGCCATTGTTCGTGGATGTCTCGGCGAGCGGGGACATCACCACCCGCAATCAGCAGCTGGCCCAGTTGATCACCGGGGAAGACAAGACCGTGCACCTCGAGCAGCGCGTGGTCACGGTGCGCCTGCTGGGGGATACGGCCGTCGCCAACGGAACCTACGTTCTCCATCACAAGACGGCCTCGGCCACGGTCGATGAAAAGGGCGTATTCACCCACGTCTACGAGAAGATGCGCGCCGGGTGGGTCTGCGTGAATTCGCAGCGTACGATGCTGCGCGAGGACGGCCCCAATGGCAAGAAGAAAAAGCAGGCGACCGACGCTGAGTTGCCGTTCCACATCCCGCTCTTCTCGAAAACCGACAAGAAGGATCAGTAGAAACCGGAAGGCGTTTACCGGTTGTACTTCTTGAGCGCCTGCTGCAGCTGATCGTGGGGCAGGGCAATCACGGTGTGCCCATCGATGCCGGTCATCGTCTTCGCGCCCACCATCGCATTCACAATCGCTTCTTCGGTCGCCTCCACGGTCGCCGCAAACAGCGGGCTGATGCGGTCGTTCGAGACCGTCTCGACCGTATTGGGCCCGGGCGAAGCGTCCACGTGCGAATTCCCCGTTGAGAACGCCAGAAAAATGTCGCCCGACCCATTCCCCGAGGTGGAACCGGTACGCGCCAGCCCCAGCGAGGCCCGGCGGGCCAGTCGTTTCAGCTGATGCGGCAGCAGCGGCGCATCGGTGGCGATGACAATAATGATGGAGCCCACGTCGCCCTCGGTCTCGCTTCCCGGCGGGATGGCCCCCGGGTCCGAAGCCAGACTGGGCTGCGTCTTACCGGCCGGCTTGTTCTGCGCATAGGGCGTGTTGCCCGGAATTTCCTTTCCCACCGGCACCCCTGCAATGGTCAATTGCGGACGCCTGCCGCAATTGCACTGCACCAGCACCCCGACCGTGTAGCCGCCTTGTTCCTTCGCCAACACCCGCGATGCCGTTCCCGTCCCACCCTTGAAGCCGTAGCAAACCATGCCCGTGCCCCCGCCGGTGTTGCCCTCCGGAACCGGACCGCTCCTGGCTGAGTCGAGCGCCGCAAACACATCCTCCGGCTTCACATGAAAGCCGTTGATATCGTTCAGCCATCCATCCCACGTCTCCGCCACCACCGGCAGCGACCAGTCCTGATGGAGAACTCCATGCTTCAACCCCCACGCGATCACCGCATCGCGCACCGTTCCCACGCTGTGGGTGTTGGTCAGGGCGACCGGGCCGTCGAGCAAGCCGGACTCTTCCACCCACGTCGTTCCTGTCATTTCTCCGTTGCCGTTGAGGCTGAACCACCCCGCATACACCGGATCATTGCTCGGCGCCGCGCGGCAAAATCGCCGTCACCCCGGTCCGGACCGGCCCCTCGCCCACTTTCAACGCCCCTTCGCCTCGGATCAGGGTCGTAAACCCAACCGTAACCCCGGCTACGTCGGTGATGGAGTTCAAACGGCCGGGCGTTCCGTCGAAAGGAACCCCAAGGTCGCGGGCGCGTACGGCCGACACCGCACCATCCTGCGCAACCGTCAGGCTCGGGCCGGCAAGGAAAATTGCGATCAGGATCAGCAGGGAACTGCGAGGCATAACTCACTCTAGCGCACGGGTGCTGGGTGCCCCATCCTTGCTGTGCCAGCGTTGGTTTCATCCTTCAATAACGAGCAAGACATTTCCCTGCGCTACCATGAAGGAAGACCGGGGTGCGCATGTTCGTCGTCGTGTGGCAGTTTGAAATTGCCGAGGAGAAGATCGCCGCTTTTGAAGCCGCATATGGGCCGGAAGGCCCGTGGGCGCAGCTGTTTCGATCGTCGCCTGAGTATCAGGGTACGGACCTGATGCGCGACGCCTACGTCCCGGGCAATTACCTCACCATCGACCGCTGGGCCAGCGAGCAGGCCTTTCGCGCCTTCCGCAGAGATCATGACGCGGAGTACGAAGCCGTGGATCGGGACTGCGACGCACTCGTCAGCCGCGAGACGCGCATCGGGGCCTTCACAACCTGATCTTCCCGTAACCTCCCATCGCGTACACTGAAATCCTTCACCGACCTCGTTTCAGTCATCGGGGAGGATTGCATGCACCCAGCCCATGACGCTGCCGGTCTCGCCGCCCTTGACCGCGCCTCCATTCTGCATCCCGCCACCAACGCCCGCGACTTTGCCGCCGGAAAAGCACCGCAGACCATCATCGACTCGGGCGCCGGCATTCGCATTCGCGATGTCGATGGCCGCGAACTGATCGACGCGTTCGCAGGGCTCTATTGCGTCAACATCGGCTACGGACGCACCGAGGTCGCGGACGCCATCGCCCGCCAGGCGCACAAACTGGCTTACTACCACAGCTACGCCGGCCACTCGAACGAGGAGTTGATTCGCCTCTCCGACCGGCTGGTGCGCATGGCTCCAGGCAAGCCGAGCAAGGTGTTTTACGGCACGTCGGGTTCCGATGCCAACGAAACCCAGGCCAAGCTGGTCTGGTACTACCACAACCTGATCGGCAAGCCGAAGAAGAAGCGCATCATCGCCCGCGAGCGCGCCTACCACGGCAACACCGTGATGTCCGGCTCGATGACCGGGCTGAGCCTCTATCACGACCTGATGGACCTGCCGGTTCCCGCCGTCCTGCGCACCGGCGCGCCGCACTACTACTGGGGCGCCGAGCGGGGCGAAACCGAAGCCCAGTTTTCTTCGCGCCGCGCCGCAGAACTCGAAGCGCTCATCCTCCGCGAAGATCCTGAAACTATCGGCGGCTTTATCGGCGAACCGGTGCTCGGAACGGGCGGCCTTGTGCCTCCGCCGGCCGGCTACTGGGCCGCCATCCAGGCCGTGCTGCGCAAATACGACATCCTGCTCATCGCCGACGAAGTCATCACCGGGTTTGGCCGCACCGGGCGCATGTTCGGCAGCGAACTCTACGAAATTGAGCCCGACCTGGTCACCGTGGCCAAGGGAATCACCTCGGCCTACGCGCCGCTGTCGGCGTCGATCATCAGCGAGCGCATTTTCCGGGTGATTGAAGACGGCGCGGAGACGGCCGGGCATCTTTCCCCATGGCTACACCTACACCGGCCACCCCATCTGTGCGGCCGCGGCCAACGCCAACCTCGACATCGTGGAAGGCGAGAACCTGGCCGGCAACGCGGGCGAAGTTGGAGCCTACATGCTGGGGCTGCTGCACGAGGCGTTTGACGGCCTGCCCATCACCGGCGAAGTGCGCGGCGTGGGGCTGATGCTGGCGGTCGATTTCGTCGCCGATCCGGCCACCCGGCGCAGGTTTGACCCGGCGCTGAAGGTGGCCTATCGCGTTTCCAATGCGGCCCGCGCACGCGGAGTCATCACCCGTCCCATGCCCCAGAGCGAGGCGGTGGGCTTTGCGCCTCCGCTGGTTCTCACCCGCGGCGACGCCGAGCAAATCGTGGACATTGTGGCCTCGGCAGCGCGCCAGGTGGTCGAGGAACTGGCGAAGGAAGCCGTGCTTGCCTGAAGCGGAGTGGACTCGCGTTCCTCTTTTCAGGCCGCGATGTGACGGGCGGCACAGGCATCAGCATAGTATCGCCTTTTCTTCGCTTTTATCCTGTCTTTTGATTGTCTCGTACTGCTACAATCCGAACGAAATGCATTCCAGGCTTTCGTTGTCGCGTCGCTCATGCGGATGACAGGAGATACCTGCGAAATGCCGATGAGGAGACCGCACCATGCCCGTTGCCGATGACCGCGCCAAAGCCGTAGAACTTGCCCTGAGCCAGATCGAGAAACAATTTGGGAAGGGGTCAATCGTGCGGCTCGGATCGCGCGAGGCCCTTTTGCCCATCGCGGTGATCTCCACAGGATCGATCAGTTTCGACGCGGCACTGGGCGTGGGCGGCATTCCCCGCGGCCGGGTAACCGAGGTGTTCGGGCCGGAGTCGTCGGGCAAGACGACCATCACCCTGCAAATCATCGCCGAAGCGCAGAGGATGGGCGGGCTGGCAGCCTTTGTGGATGCGGAACACGCCCTCGATCCGGGCTATGCGAAGAAGCTGGGCGTCGATGTCGACAACCTGCTGGTTTCGCAGCCCGACAGCGGCGAGCAGGCCCTCGAGATTACCGAAGCCCTGGTGCGCTCGGGCGCCATCGACGTTCTGGTGGTGGACTCGGTAGCGGCCCTTGTGCCCAAAGCCGAGCTCGACGGCGAAATGGGCGATTCCCATGTGGGCCTGCAGGCCCGGCTCATGTCGCAGGCGCTCCGCAAGCTCACCGGCACGGTCTCGAAGTCGCGGACAGCGCTCATCTTCATCAACCAGATCCGGGAAAAGATCGGCGTGATGTTCGGCAACCCCGAAACGACCACCGGCGGCCGCGCGCTCAAGTTCTACTCCTCGGTGCGGGTCGATATCCGCCGCATCGCCGCCATCAAGGAAGGCGACGTCGTTACCGGCAACCGCACCAAGGTCAAGATCGTGAAGAACAAGGTAGCGGCGCCGTTCCGCGAAGCCGAGTTCGACATCCTCTACGGGGAAGGCATCAGCCGCGAGGGCGATGTGCTTGACCTGGCCGTGGCCAACAACATCGTCGAGAAATCGGGCGCCTGGTACAGCTATGCCGGCGAACGCATCGGCCAGGGCCGCGAAAACACCCGCTCCTTCCTCAAGGAGAACCGGGACATCTTCGCCAAGATGGACGCCGAGCTGCGCAAGAAGCTCAACATCGGTGCCTCCAAGGCCGAGGTGCCCGAAGTTCCCGCCACCGGCCCCACGGAAGCCAAGGAAGCGGTTCGCCCCCGCCGGGGATAACGCCGCGTGACTTCTGCCACGATGGGTTACGGCACGATCCGCATCTCCGTTCGGAACACGTGGTAGTCGCTGAAGACCACGTCGTTCAGCCGCGCGGCCTTCCCCTTCGACGACATCGGAACACCCAACGACGTCGAAACATAACGCGCGCCCACCGAATACGAAACGCTGCGCACCGGACAGGTATACGTCTTACCGCCGATCGCAACCGCCCCGTATTCCACCATGATGTCGGCACGCTCGATGGTTGAACCTAAGTCAGGATCGGCCTGCAGCATGAGCCGCAGAATCGTTCCTGAAGTCGGGTCAATTCCGATCTCCCCGTGATACGCGGTTGGATCATTCATGCCAGGTTCTCCGCTTCCAGAGGCCTCATAGTGAGATTTCGTTTTCGGCACCCGGAATCGAAAAACTGCCATGGATCCGTTCGGTCCCTCTTCCCATCGACTCCATTGGATGGTATTGCTGTGCGACGCATCAAGGACCAACACCCTCAGGATTGGCCCGAAGGTCCCTCGCGTAATAAGCCCATGCTCCTGCGCGCCCTCTTCGTGTACGACTTCTTTGCCTTCCCGGTAATACACCGTCGCTTTGAACTCACCCGCAGAGTGCAGGGCGATTCTCTTGTGCATGCCCTCTTCATCCTTAGGCTTCCAGACCTCCTCGAAGGATGTCGTGAATCGCCTCGCATAGAAATCCGGCAGCTTCGGAATGATCGTCTTCAGGTAGTCCATCACCTGCGAAATCATCGGCATCTGTTCGGCCAAATCGGGAGCGGCTTTTTGAGGGATTTCGTCTAGCGGTGGATCCAGAAACACCGACACGTCCCCAACCGCCATCAGCGCGGACTTCGACTTTTTTCCCGGCAATTGGGCGCTCAACAACGCCAGCTTCGGGCTGCTCAACCGCTCCGTCAATTGCAGATGCTCGATCTCCTTTGCTGCCTCCCGATCATCGGCACCTTTTGTCCTGCCGACAATCTCAGTAAGTTGCGCCACGGTCGCTGGCCGCGGGCCACCCGGCTCTTCAATGGCAGGCTGTGCTTTCTTTGGGGGTGCGGGAGTTTTTGTGTCCTCAGTCTCTTCGAATCCAGGCAGAATGCGGGCTTCCGAGCCGAACTTGTGGTACCCGCCGAAGGTCACGTCGTTGATCATGGTTTCGAAATAGCCGTAGAGTCTGAAGACCATGCCCCACTCGTGGAGTTCGCGCTCGGAGCGGCCGCGGGAGATCTCCACGCTTCGCTGGGGACAGATATAGGTCTTGCCGCCCAGTTCCTCCGGGCCGTACTCGACCATCAATTGCGACCGGATGAGGGGCACGTCAGGATCCCGTTCTTCGTCGAGATCCCCATTGATCACGATACGCATGATTGCCCCGGTGTCGGGATTGAGAGCGAATTCGCCGTAGGCGTCGGTCTTGCTTCGGTAGAGAGTGGTCCCATCCCCTTCAGGAAGGCAGCAATAGGTGACCTCGTGCACGATATTCGGGCTGCCAATACTGTAGGAGAACACGGCCAGATCTCCGTCCTTGCCGCGCTCCCAGCGCTTCCAAGTGATACTGCTCGGAGCCTTGGCCGCGGCAGTCAGCACGTAGGCAAGAATGGGACCGAACGTGCCCCATGTTTCAAGATCGCGTGCTCGCGCTCCGGCGACGCGGCGTTTGCCGAGCTTCTGTTTTTTCTCAACAACCTCGTTCCCGTTTCGGTAGAGAACCGTAGCGTGCTCCCCGGTGCCAAAGTGGAGAGTCTGGTCCTGGCGCGGCATCTTCCAGATCTCGTTGTCGCGTTCCGGAGGCTCTTCGAAGCGCACCGTGGTTCTCAAGGCAGAGAAGTCGGGCAGTTTGGGAATGGCATTCTGCAGGTAGTCGAATGTTCGCCGGAGGATGGCGCGCTGCTCCTCCACCGGAGGCGGCGGGCGATTCACAATTTCGTCAGCAGGAGGCGCGAGCGCGATCGACAGATCGGCATCCGCCGTCAGCGCCTGGCGTTCCCGTTCGCCGTGGACCAAGCTCAACAGCGCATCGAGCCGGGGCGTGCTTAGTCGTTCTGTTAGTTCCAGATTCTCGAGCTTGCGCAACAGGTCGGTCTGCGAATGCACCAGTTCTTCAAGCTGCGCGACGGTGACCTTTTCTATCCCAGGCCGGGGATGGTCGAAATACACAGGCTCGTTGTAGTAGCCCGTGGGAGCGCGGACCGTCAGGGCAGGACGTGCCACCTGGACACGAAGGTCGTGGTATTCGTCCATCTGGTATGTATGCGGGGGATTGAAGGTGAGAGTGTAGAAGCTTCGCTCCTCTTCGGACGCAGCGCTCGATGTCTCGATCGGGTCTCGATTCAGGTCGCCCGACGAGTCCAGCACCAGGCCTCCTGTGCGCCTCGCGATCACCGGCAGTGCCATTTTGGCCGGTTGCATGTCCTTTTGCGACCGGGGCGCTTCGAGGTAATCGTGGTCATTCAACGACTGGTCTGGATTCGGCCACACGTTAACGTTGTCCAGCGTGATGCGCGCTTCCCGCAGCCGCGTAGACAATTCCGTTGCCTCGTCGAAACCGACCTCGCCGCTGTTCACGGGCCAGCCCGGACTGATCCACACCACGACTTTGCGGCCGGGGACGTCTCTCTGACCGATCGCAATGGAGCCGAGGGCGCGCAGGGAGAGCCGGTTCCGGCTCAATCCTGACTCCCATGAGCCGAGGGAGTTAATTTCCCGACGATCGGCGTTCCAAACGGGCCACTGAGATCTCTCCTGTTCCAGTTCTTTGGCCAGAAGAGCCCCGTCCATCGCGGGCCTCAGTGAGGAAAACAGTCCGTTGCGCGTGAGCCGGTAGAGGAAACACGGGAATTCCAGGTGTCCGCTATTTCGGCGCAGGAAATGGGCAATCGCGCTTTCGGTTTGCGTGAGCTGCTGGGGCGAGAGATTGACAGTGTCGAGGACGAAGATCAGCTCGGGCGCTGGTTCGGACGCCGCCAGAGAGTTGTGCAAGGTGCGGATCTTTGCCGGTTGGCCGTTGTCGAGAAGGGTGAAATCCGAGGGCGCGAGGTCCGAAACCGGGTTCCCTGCCGCATCTGTCACGGCGACGTCAATGGAGAAGAGGCCCTTGTGCACGACGGGATCGGTGGCGGTCAGGGGCGCGAGCGGCTTTTGTGCTACGGACGGATCTCGCAAAGGCGGGGTTTGCCCGCCTGCCCAGCAGGCACAAACAACAAGGAAGCCTGTGAGAAGAGCCGTGCGCGCCGCGATAGCTCGATTCACCACGACTCCCCTTGCCCAGGGAGACTCGCGGCGAGCATGACCGGCACAGCTTCCGCCATGGTTGCAGCGAGTCCGAGAAGCGATGCACAGACAAAGCCACGCATGCGACCCTCCCGCAAATACTGACGATTTCCGCCCACTACCGGTTTCCTCGCAGGCAGAGGATGATTCCGCGGTGTTCGGGGTCGGGGATCAGTGGTGGAGGGGGATTTCCAGGGTGCCGGACCGGTTCGTGTTCCAGTCGTAGACGGCGGTGACGATCCTGGGCGGAGGTATTGGCCGGCAGGTCGAGAGCGAGTGAGACGGGAATGCCGGATTTCAGCACGGATTGATAGTGCTCGGCGTCGAGTTCGACTGCTTCGCGGTTGGCCTGCCAGTTGAGGGCAGAGCCATCTTCGCCGTAAGCCTTGACGCCGATGAGGAGCTTGGCAATGCGCCCGCCGTTAGGAGCCTGGCCGAAGGAAACGTCCTGAGCGCGAATGGTGAAAGAGACGGTGTAGCGAGTGAGGGGGCCTTTGACCTGCGCGTTCTGACCGGCGGGTTCGCCGCCCTCGTCGGTCCCGGGCGCGGCGCTGGCGCCGTAGAAGATGCCGGTGGCGTTGGGCAGGCCGAGCTGGAGCAGCGGCGCGATGGGGTCTTCCGACGGCGCGCTATCGGTTGGGGCGGAGTCTGCGTTATAGCCCTGGCGGTAAGCGAGCTTGTACTTGCCGCCGGCGATTTTCACGTCGATGTGGCGGAAGCTCCCGTCGGTGTTCGAATCGGTGGGCGCGTAGCCCACGGTGTAGTAGACGTCGGTGTCACGGACGATGCGGCGGAGTGCGGCATCGATGTCGTTGGTGGTAAAGGCGCGCCCGCCGGTGGAGCTGGCGAGCTGTTCCATGGTCGTGAGGGCGGAGGCGGAATTCATGGCTTCGCCGGCCAAGGATGCGGTCGGGTGCTCAGCGGTGCCGAAGTGGCCGGTACCACCGGCAGAGCCTGCGCCGGCGGAGTCGGCCAGTCCGATGTTGGAGTTCATGACGCCCGCGCCGCTGACGGGGTAGACGGCGACCTTGGAGAGGGTGAACAAGTTTGCCGTCTGCCGGACGTGGTTCATGTAGCCGGGGAGATTGGGATTGTTCTTGAGCTGGTCAAGCTGGGCGGACGTGGGGAAGAAGACGACGGGAAACGAGCTGGCAAACCAGACCAGATTCTTGCGTCCGGGAATGCCCTGGAGATAGCGGGCGAGCGCGTTGAGGGCTTCGAAGGTCATCGAGGCGCGGGCGCCGAAGCTGTAGGCGTGGGAACTGGCCTGGGCTGCCTTGAAGAGCTGCGGCACCGTTGGAGCGCATGGCCTGCAGGGTGGCGATTGCGTCGGCATCGTCGGCGTTGTCGCTGCGGGTCTGGGCCATGGCAACGCGATCGCCCCCCTTACGGCTGACGGCGGCCAGCAGCGCGGCGGGATCGGAGGTAAATCCCTGCAGAAGACGCAGACCGGAGCCGAGCGAAAAAACGGCAACCTGTGTCCCCGAATCCATTTTGTGCAGGTAGGAGAGCACCTGTTCGCGGACGAAAACCTGATCCTGTGGCTCGCTGTTGAGGGAATCGAGGAGGAACACGTAGAGCGCGGCCGACGGCGGTGCGGCGGGGATGTTGGTGACGGCTCCGGGCGGCATCGGGGGCAGGTCGGGTTGCGCGACGGGGGCGGATGCGCTTGCGGAGTGTTCCTCGAAAAAGTCGATACTTTGGGGCTTGGTGTCTTCTTCGATGGAGAAGTCCGATTTAGGCAGGCCGGAAACGGGAGCGCCGTTTTTCTTGCCGACGACGACATCGACGAGAACCTGGCGGGCGGCGGTACGGAAGACGGGGATGTCAGGGGAGTTGGCGGAGTTGGCAATGTCGGGCGCGGGTCGCGCGGCCGGCTGGAATTCCGGGGCGGGAGGATTCGCCGAATTGGCAGCGGCGGTTATGGAGGACGCAGTCTGTGAACTGCTTTGTGCAGGGGACGGTTCGGGAAGTGCGGGCGCAACAGGAGAGGAGCTTGCTTCTTCTGTTTGCTTTGAACCGTGCCCGTTGGGAGCGGGAGCGGGCTGGTGCTCGAGGTTCACCGCTTCGCTCTCGGTCAGCACGCGGGCATCCGTACGGAAGACGTGATAGTTCTCGAAAGCCACATCGTTCAGCGATGTCTGAAAGGCCCGCGTCACCGCAAGCCAGGAGCAGCTTTCAACCCCTCCCGCCCCGCGGATAAAGAGATAATGCCCAAGCGAAGAGGTAACACTCTTGACAGGCAAGAAGTAGGGTTTGCCGCCGATACTGACCTGTCCGTATTCCACCTCAATGGCAGACTTCGAGGGGGCGAATTCATCCGGTTTCAGATCCGCCAGCAGGACCAGTCGCAGGATGGTTCCGCTGCCAGGGTCGACGGCCATCTCTCCGTGATAGGCGACCACCTTGCTGAAGGTCTGTTTCGTGATGTTGCACGGGGCTGGATCGATAGGAACGGAGTCGTAGGTAATTGTGTAATGCGACTTTTCCTTTGGTACCTCATAACTGAAAACGGCCTGGAGACCGGATTGGCCCTGCTCCCAGTGGCTCCACGCGAGCTTGCTGCGCGCAGCATCCACCAGCACCGTGGCAAGGATCGGTCCAAACACACCGGCGGTGTCCAGGTTTCGCACCAGCGGATCCAATTTGGTCTTCTCCAAAACCTCGTGGCCATCCCGGAAAGACACAGTGACCCTGGAGTCGCCGACCAGGTGAATAGGGTGGTAGGCAGCGTTTGGGTTGATGTCGCCAGCGCCGATATCCAGTTTCACCGCCGGCGTGTCTTCAAAACTGCGAGTGACTCGTGTGGCAAAGAAATTTGGCAACTGGTGAAGTGTCTGCGTGACGTAATTCACGGTCAGAGCCAGAATCTTCTGCTGCGTGGTAAGGTCCGGGGGGGCCTGGCTGGGAATCTCCGCCGCGGGAGGATCGAGGAAGGCCGACGTATCCGCCAAAATCATGAGCGCCTGCCGCGATTTCTTGCCGGGCAGGTCCGTTTCCAGGCGGTCGAGCCTTGCCGTGCTCAACCGTTCGGTCAATTCCAGATCCGACAGTTGCATGGCAACTTCCGCGTCCGGCAAGGCGTGAACCGCGGCAAGCGTCTGCTCCAACTCCGCGACCGTGACCCGTTTTGCCCCATACGCGGGAAGCACGAATCCAGCCAAAGTGAGCAAAACTGCCAGCGCCCGCATCTCCACCTCAAACCCGAAATCCGTGCATGTCAGGGCGGTTGTTTCGCCCTTTGGACATCATTGCTTCCTGGTCTGATGTCGCTGTTCGCATGATATCGCCGGTGCGAGCCGATGGAGGCTGCATCCATCATCGCGCATCGAGTGCTGCACCCAAGCTCGGTCGAGCAGCTCGCTGATTCCGTTCGGCTCGCTCCGCTACACTAGCACCTGGGATGCCGCACGCTTTGGCACACGCCGTGGAGCTGCTAACCACGGTGCTGACCGTGGCGGGGATGGGCTACTTTGTGGCCGCCCTCCTCGCAGCGCGTGTGTTCCTTCTCAAGCGCCGCGCTCCTTTGCCCCAGTTGCGATCCCGGAGTCAGCATCCTCAAGTCGCTCAAGGGCCTCGACCCGGGCATGCTGGACGCATTCCGCAGCCATTGCCGCCAGGACTATACCGGCCCCTACGAGCTGCTGTTTGGCGTCTCGGCGCCCGAAGATCCGGCCATCGCCGCTGTCATCGAGCTTCAATCGGAATTCCCCGATCGAACGATCCGCTTGATCGAGTGTCCGCTGCGATTGGGAACCAATGGCAAGGTCAGCACCCTGATTCAGCTCCTGCCCCACGCGCAATATGACTTTGTTCTTATCAACGACTCCGACATCACGGTTTCGCCGCATTACCTGCAACGGGTTATGGCGTTGCATGCACCGGCGTCCGCGAGCGGCGCAGGACCGTAAGACCGGCCTGGTAACAGCGCTCTACCGCGGCCGTGCCCATGACACGCTACCCTCACGCCTGGAAGCGCTCGGCATCGCCACCGACTTCCATGCCCAGCGTGCTGCTGGCCCGATGGATCGAGGGCGGCCTGCGTTACGGGCTGGGGTCCACGCTGTGTGTCAGCCGCGAATCCCTGGAGAGCATCGGCGGCCTGGGCCCACTGGTGGACCACCTGGCCGACGACTACGAACTCGGCGAACGCATTTTCAAGGCCGGGTACGCCGTGGCCCTGAGCGCGGAAGTCGTTGAAACCAGCGTCCCCGCCTACACCTGGCAAGGCTTCTTCGATCACCAGTTGCGCTGGTACCGGACGGTGCGTGACGCCCGTCCCTGGGGCTATGCGGGGCTGGTCTTCACCTGCGGACTAGGCTGGGCGCTCTTGAACCTGCTCGCCAGCGGACTCAGCCCCTTGAGTTTGTGGCTTCTGGCGCTGAGCTTCTTTCTACGCCTGTCCCTGGCCATGACTGTCGGCGCCGAAGTGTTGGGCGATCGCCAGGTCCTGCCCAGCCTGTGGCTGATTCCCGCTCCGGGACGTGGTCGCCATGGGGTTGTGGGTAGCAGGATTCGCCGGAAACACCATCGTGTGGCGGGGAGAGCGCTTTACCGTGAAACACGGAAAGCTCGAAAACGCCCCGCGATAGCCGCTTCGCGTAGATTGTTTGTCCTGTCGAAACGCCGCTCGGACTGCGATTGATCTTTAAGGAACATTGAGCAGCGCAGCGCGTAGTATTTCGTCATAGCTCCGCGCTGGTCGACGCGGAATCGCGGAAAGAGCGATGCGATGCGCACCCTCGACACCCTTCACACGGATCTGCAAGCGCCTTCCAAACGAGCTCGTCTACGATCTCCGGCTCGATCAAGCTTCATCGCAACGCTTTTACGACGATGTGGCTGCATTTTCAGCCCAGACGGTGAAGGAAATCGAGCGTCGGGCCTCGCCCGCGCTCGATCGCTACAGCCGCTACGTGACCGAGAACTTGCTCGAATCTCCGCGCACACGCGGTGAATACGGGTTGGAGTTGCTCACCGTCGGCATGGCCTTGCGGCTCTACGGCTTGCTGGCGACGAAGACGCCGGGATGGGTGGTCGCTGCCTGCCGGGAACTGTTCTGGCTGCGCCGTCGCTCGACCCGCATGAAACCAGTCATCGATTGGGTTCGGGCAGTCATGTTTCAGCTCTTTCTGCGGCGGCAGCTCCGTTCATCCGACCTTGCGGGCCCTGGAGTTTTCGAATACTTCGATGCTGGAAACGCAACCAGCCTCGACGCCCTTCCTCGCGTCATCGCGTGGATGCACGCGACCGGTGAATTCGAGCAGGAATCAAGACGGCTCGACAACTGGATGAGCTGTTTGCACGAACTTCCCCGAATCGAGGCTGAAGCCTGGATCGGGATTGCGCTGAGCCTGTTCGACTGGTTCACGCGTGAGGCGGATGCGGCGCTGGGGAGTTACACCCGGGGCGTGACTCCGTTCCTCAAGAAGACCTACCCCACACGAGTTCGGCGCGAGGATCAGATCTTTTGCGGCCGGGAGCCGGTCGAGTATCACCTGGGTATGGTTGCGGCCGAAGTGATGAACGATGGTCTGCGCGAAGACTTCGTCAGCAAGCCGAGAAAAGTTCTTCTTGTTCCCACCTGCATGCGCGGCGCGAAGAAAGATCAGTGCAAGGCGGTCGTTCGCGGCCTGGATATCAGATGCGCGGCATGTGATCCAGCCTGCGCCGTCAACCGGATCACCCGGCGGATGCGGTCTGAGGGCGTCCAGGTGTACATGGTGCCGCACGCAACCGGGTTCAGCCGCTGGCTGGAGCGCTGGCAGGACGATCCCAACGTGGGTGTCGCCGCGGTGGCCTGCATGCTGAACATCCTTCCCGGCGGTTACGAGATGCGCGCCCGCCGGATTGCTTCGCAATGCGTGCCGCTCGATTACCCGGGCTGCGAAAAGCATTGGACGAGCGGAGGCATCCCGACGAATGCGAACGAAGAGCGACTGGTGCAGATTGTGACTGGGGCTGGGCGCTAGACGCATTGGCATGAGCGTTGGCGACAGTGCTATGGTGATTGCCAAATGCCCTTTGTGACCACTACAGAAGCGGGCGTGCCGATTCAAGGTCCAACCGCGACGCTGATTTACGACGACTGGTACCCGGCGCTGCGCAGCGACAGTCTGCGCAAAGGCAAGCTGGCCACCGCCATGCTGCTGGGCATTCCGCTGGTCCTGGGCCGGCGCAGTGATGGACGCGTGTTTGCCCTGCGTGACAGCTGCCCCCATCGCGGGATTCCGCTGAGCGAGGGCTGGTTTGACGGCCAGCGGGTCACGTGCCGCTACCACGGGTGGGAATTCGAGCCCTGCAGCGGCCAGTGCGCGCTGATTCCGTCGCTCACAAGCCAGGACAAGCTGGATGCGACGCGGATCTATGCGACTGCGTTTCCCTGCGAGGAGCGCGATGGGCATGCGTGGGTCTATGTGCCCGGCCCGGGATCGGGACGCAAGAGTGCCGAGCTGCTGCGAGAGGTGCCGGAACTGAAGAAGTTCGGCCCGCGCTATCGCACCGCGTTTCTCACCGCCGACCTTCCCTGCAACGTGGACCACGGCATCATCGGGCTGATGGACCCCGCGCACGGGCCGTTCGTGCACCAGGCGTGGTGGTGGCGTTCGCGGGCCAGCATCCGCGAGAAGACCAAGCGGTTCGAGCCGATTCCCGAGGGGTTCCGCATGAGCGCGCATGCGCCCAGCGGCAACTCCGCGCCCTACAAGCTGCTGGGCGTGTATGGGCAGCCGGTGGAGACGACCATCGATTTTGTGTTGCCCAACCGGCGCACGGAGACGATCCGCTGCGGCGACAAGTGGTTTTCCAGCCTGACGACGGTGACGCCGGTGACCGCTTCGACCTGCCGCATCGATGTGGTGGGGGCGTGGAACGTCTTCTACCACGTGCCGTTTGTTACCCCGATCGCGAAGTTCTTCGGGGCCCGATTCGTGCGCCAGGACCAGGTCACGATGATTCAGCAGGCCGAGGGGCTGAAGCACAATCCCAGCCTGATGCTGATCGACGATGCGGACAAGCCGGCCAAATGGTACTTCGCGCTGAAACAGGCGCGGCTGGAAGCCGGATCCCAGGTCTCAGAAGCGAGACCTGGGGCACCCAAATTGAAGCATCCGATGGATGGCCCCGTGGATCTGCACTGGCGCAGCTGAAGATGAACGAACCGGAGCCGTGAGAGCTGACAGCTGTCTCTAATCGCCCGGTGGTCACGGCGGTCAGATCCTGGACCGTGATCGCTTCGGGATCGATCGAAAGGCACACGGCCAATTCGCTGAACGCCTTGTCCCACTGCGGCCGGTCGTCCGGGGTCAGCGAGGTGAGGGCATAGCTGGAGGTGCGCAGGATTTCGTACCAGATGTTCTGCGCCTGCCACAGATTTAGATCGAACGGCAATTCCGCGAACACGCGCGCCAGCGTAAGCGCGCGGTCCAGCATCTCCATCGATCCCGACGACATGAGCAGTTCGATCATGGCGCGTTTCATGCGCTGATCGGCGATGTAGGAAAGCGTCGCCGTCTCGAGCGGCACCTGGTCGGCCTTGGCCAGGGCCATGATACGATCGCAGCGCCGCCTGGTCGATGGGGTCGCCTTCGAGAGCGCGGCGCAGTCCGGCGTTGATGGCGAATCCCGCGGCCAGCGTGAGAGCCGGCGGCTTCGGCAATCCAGCCTGGGAAAGGTAGTGCAAAAGGCTGGCGTGATCTTCGTAGATGCTGGTCATCGAGCTCTCGATGTTCCAGCAGCGTGGTGTTGAGGATGAGTTGAACGATGCGGCGTTGTTCGTCGCGGAACAGCGAGGTCAGGGAGTAATCCACGTGGCCGTAGTAGGCATCGAGCAGGCGGATGACCTGCGGGAAAATCGGCACGGAGCACCTGCGCTGCGGCCTGCTCGACGAATGTCTTGAAGCTCTCGACGTCTGCGGCCTCATAGCATTTGACCGCGGCAGTGATGTTCTGATCGCCGAAATGGAGCACCGCGAACGAGAAGTTTTTCTGCTGCCCGGTAATGGCGCTGGAGATATGAACGCGGCCGATGGCCAGGCGGCCGCGGCCCGAAGTGTAGATGTCGTAGGAGATGCGCCGGACGTTGTAGCAGAACAGCTCCGTCTCGTCGCTGAAGGAGGAGAACATGGAGCTGATGGCGTAGTGAGCCACCACCTGCTCCAGGCCAATCTCCATGGTGCGCACTTTATCCAGGTAGATGATGCGCGCCGTCTCCCTCGCTCGCGACATTGGAACGAGCCTGTTTCAATGTTTCGAGAAACGCGGGCTCGAGGGCGGTTGCCTCCATGCCGAAGACGTGCTGCGCCAGTTGCAGCACCCGCGCGGCGTAGGCGATGATCTGCACCGTTTCGATGCCGGAGATGTCGTCGAAGAACCACCCGCAGCTGGTGTACATCAATTGTGCGTGGCGCTGCATCTCCATCAGGTCGAGCGCGCGCACGCACTCGTCCACGGTGAACGGATGGCTCTGATGCTCGAAGAAGAATTTGTCTGATGGCCTCCGTGCTGCGATCGAGCACAACGTTGATATAGGCGTCGCGCGCGGCCCACACATCCTTGAACAACTCCTTGCCGGCTTCCTCGGTGAGCGGAATGAGCGCGTCGCGCAGATCGTCGAGCGCCTGGCGCAGTGGTTTCCGCCAGGCCTGGTTCCATCCTGGTTTGCCGCCGTTGCATCCGCAGTCGGAGCGCCAGCGCTCCACGCCGTGGGCACAGCTCCACGAGGTGTTGTCGTTGATCTCGCACTCGAACTCGGGCGGGAACTGGGCGAGGAAGCTGCCGTAGTTGGCCAGCTTGACGGTCTTGTCCTGCTCCATCAGCCGCAGCGTGTAGGCAAGGGCCATCTCGCCGTGCTTGTGATGATGACCATAGGACTCGCCGTCCGTAGCCACATGAACAAGCTCTGCGGGCGCGGCGTCACGGAAGCAGCTTTTGAGGCGATTGGCAAAGTTTTCTCCCGAGTTCAGCAGGCCTTCGAAAGCGATGGCGCGCGAGGTTGGCCCATCGTAGAAGAAGACGGCCATGGAGGCGCCGGATTCGAAACGAATCAGATACGGGTGAGTCGTGTCCACGCTCGCGTGGGGTGTGTCGATCCATGGTGCCGTTGCGCCGTCGTTGCTCAGGGCGCGGATCCGCCTGCATTGATGCGGCGCCAGCACGGTGAACCGGATGCCATGCTGGGCGAGGAGGTCGAGGGTCTCGGTATCCGCGGCGGTTTCGGCCAGCCACATGCCCTCCGGCGCGATCCCGTAGTGAAGCTGGTAATCGGCTATGCCCCAGCGAATCTGCGTGATCTTGTCGCGGCGGTTGGCCAGGGGCATGATGGCGTGGTTGTAGACCTGCGCCATCGCCGAGCTGTGTCCCTTGAAGTTCTTGCGGCTGCGCCGCTCGCCGTCGAGGATCATGCGGTAGGTGCGCGGCGCATTTTCCTTCAGCCAGCTCAGAAGCGTGGGGCCGAAGTTGAAGCTGATGCGCGCGTAGTTGTTCACGATCCGCGTGATCTTGTTTTTGACGTTGACTACCCGGGCAGCGCCGTTGGTGGCGTAGCACTCGGCGCAGATGCGCTCGTTCCAGTCGTGGTAGGGAGCAGCGGAGTCCTGGGTCTCGACGGTTTCCAGCCACGGATTCTCACGCGGCGGCTGATAAAAGTGACCGTGAATGCAGACAAAGCGCTTGCTGGTGGCCATGAACACTTCCCCATCGCGGGCCGGCGCCGGGAGAGGGGAGCGCGGCCACCTGACTATTCTAGTGCCGCGCACCCGGGTTGCGTTGGCCCGCGAACGACGCCGGTGGAATCGATCCCACCAGCAGGCTGACGAAGGGTTCAGGCTCGCCCCGCCGGAGGCGTCTCGGGTTTGGCAAGATCGCAGGCCCGCCACAGATACCAGCTGGCCACGGAGCGGAACGGCGCCCAGCGCTTGCCGCGCTTGAAGACCACATCCGGCTTGGGCAGGTCGCCCGCTTCGATCGGCCGCGATTTCGGGACGCGCATGAAGGTGAGCGCGTATCCCTTGCGCACGCCGTAGTCGGTAACGGGCAGAACGTCGGGCCGCCCCATGCGAAAGATCAGCAGCATCTCCACCGTCCACGGTCCGATGCCGCGGACTTCCGTCAGGCGTTCAACGATATCGGCGTCCGACATCTTCACGATCGCCGCGTGCGACGGCACGGTGCCGTCGAGAGTCTTGGCGGCGAGGTCCTTCATGGCTTTCGTTTTGTTGCCGGAGACGCCGGCGGCGCGCAGCACTTCATCGGGTGTATCGAGCAGAGCCTTTGGCGACGGGTCGCCGCCGTAGTACTCGCGCACCCTCCGATGAATCGTGGCCGCGGCTTTGCCATGTAACTGCTGGTAAAGAATCGATTCGAGCAGCGATTCGAACGGTGAGGGGAGAGCACTGAGGCGCAGGTTGAATGGGCCGGCGCGGTCGATGAGCGCGCCCAGCTTGGGATCGCGGGCGCGAAGGTGGGCCAGGGCTTCGTCGGGGTCGAAAGGAAGTTTGCGGCTGCGGCCGTCGCGGGGCATGGATGGAGTCTATCGCAACCGCATTCCTGAGAGGGTGGCGAAGATCGCGCCCGCCACCGCCGGGTGATACACTCCGGAGTCGGATTGGAGCCGTCGGGCATGGAGCGCCGCACTTTCGTAAAGACATTCACCGCCGCGGGAACGGGCCTCATGCTGTCACGGGCGGCGGACCCTTCGCTATGGGCAGACCAGGTTAAAACGGATGCGGTTCAACCGGATCCGCAGGTCAAGCGCGTGCTGGTGATGTTCAAGTGCCACTTCGACGCGGGATTCATCGACACCCAGGCCAATGTGGTTCACCGCTACTTCGCGGAATATTTTCCCCGCGCCATTGACGTAGCTCGCGCCGCCAACGCCGGAGGCAAGCGCCGCTATGTCTGGACCACCGGGTCGTGGCTGCTCTACGAGTACCTGGAACAGGCGTCCCCCGCCGACCGCAAAACCATGGAAGAGGCCGTCGGGCGCGGCGACATCGCCTGGCATGCCCTGCCGTTCACCTGGCAGACAGAGATGCTGAGCCAGTCGTTGATTGAAGGGAGCCTCGGGCTCTCGCAGGCTTTGGACAAGCGCTTCGGCAAAGTCACGACCGGCGCCAAGATGACCGACGTGCCCGGACACACGCGCGGCCTGATTGCACCGCTGGCGAAGCACGGTGTCGGCTTCCTCGAAATCGGCGTGAACGGCGGCTCGACGGTGGCGAAGCTGCCGCCCTTGTTCCTGTGGAAGTCGCCCGCCGGAGCGAGCCTGCCGGTGATGTACCACTGGGATTACAGCGGCATCGCGCGCGTGCCGGGCTCCGATCTCGCGCTGGTGACGAGGGTGCGGGATGACAACAGCGGACCGCACACCGCCGACGAGATCGCCTCCATTCACTCCGAACTGGCCGCGCAATTTCCCAACGCCGAAATCATCGCGTGCAATCTGTCGGACATGGCGAAGGCTCTGGCTCCGCATCGCGATGCGCTGCCGGTGGTCACGGAAGAGATCGCCGATACCTGGATCCACGGCGTGGCCAGCGACCCGCTGAAGGTTGCTCGCTACCGCGAAGTGGCACGGCTGCGCGAACGCTGGATCGCGGCCGGCCGGTTCAAAGTCGGCGACTCGACCGATGTAGCGCTGCTCCGCCGCCTGTTGCTGGAGCCCGAGCACACCTGGGGCACCGACACCAAGACCTGGCTGGACTTCGACAACTACAAGCCGGCCGATCTCGAGCGGATGCTCGATACGAAGAATTACAAGGTGGTGCAATTCAGTTGGCAGGAGAAGCGCCAGGACCTGCTGGACGCGGTGGCCGCATTGCCGGAGTCGCTGCGCACCGAGGCGCAGAAGGCAATTGAGAATCTCAAGCCCGCCGAGCCGCCGAGTGGCGGTCGCACGCTGCCGGCCGGAGAGACGATCGAGACGGCGCATTTCGTTTTGGGATTCGACCCAAAAACCGGCGCGATCACGCGACTTCGCAACAAGACGTCAGGGCACGAATGGGCGGGTGAAAAGAATCCGATTGCGCTGGTGGCCTATCAGACACTTTCCAGCGCCGACTACGATGTCGTTCATCAAGAGCTATCTGACCACGACGGCGGACTGGGCATTCAAGGATTTCGGCAAGCCCAACATCGAGCGATTCGGAGCCGCGAGCCGAACATGGCTGCCAGGATCAGCGGCCATCAGCATTGAACAGACCGCCGATGCGCACCGCATCCTGATCCAGCCGAAATTCGAGGACGAGGATGCATTTCAGTCGGGGCGTGCTTCGTTCCCGCGGAAAGTGTTTGTCGAATTGCTGCTGCCCAAGGCGGAGCCATCGATTCATATAGCGGTGTCCTGGTTTGGAAAGCCGCCAACCCGGCTGCCCGAGGCGCTGTGGCTGACCTTCAATCCCCAGGCCGCGGATCAGAAGGGCTGGAGCCTGGACAAGTCGAACGAAGCCGTGTCGCCGTTTGAGGTAGTGGCCTCCGGCAATCGACATATGCACGCGCTCACGAAGGGATTTGAGTACAGAGAAGGTCCACATCACTTTGCCGTCGAGACGCTGGACGCGCCCGTGGTAGCGCTGGGCGAGAGGACGCCGCTGCTGTTTTCGAACGAACAGCCCGACCTCAGCCGCGGAATTCACTCCTGCCTGTTTAACAACGCATGGGGCACAAATTACATCATGTGGTACGGCGAGGATGCGCGGTTCCGGTATGTGATCAAGGGATGACTTCCGCATAGGCGTGGCCCCGCTCTTACCTCTTCAGTCCTTCACAGAGTAAGTCGACAAGTTTGTTGACATAGTCCCGATCGAGGTCGCGCAAAGAAGCGTATTCACTGATCTCGATGATCCGGATTCGTGGATCCTTCAGGAAGACGCCGAGTAGCTCTTTGGCCTCGGAGAGGCTCAGCCCTTCCGTGTGGGGGAAGTAGGCTGCCGGCATGTCCCGCTTTTGCAGGACATCAATATCGAAATGAAGCAGTAGAGCAGCGGACGCCGGAACCGCTTTTAGTGCTTGCAGCGCGGCCTCGCGGGGCCCTGTACGTCGCACCTCTGCCAGAGACATCGAACCTATCCCCGATGCCGATCGAGAAGGATTTGTCCATCCGATCACCGACACCTGGGATGGACCGAGTGGTGGGCCGATCCAGAACGGCGAATTATGCGTTAGCAGCCACACGGCACACGATGCGGCGCTTTGGCAGCGTCCGGGTTCCGGGGCAGCATCGTCAAAGTCGCCGTCAACATAGAGGACATGAATGTCCTGCGCCGATGCGCGTATCAACGCCTCGGTAGTTCCGATGACGACGCTGCAATCGCACCCGATCAGTAAGGGAACCTGCATCGGCTGATTCAACAACGGCACGACACGCTCGGAGACGCATTCCCAGGCAATTCGGGGTGCAGGCCAACTCCTGATCGGCGGGATCGAGTGATGAGGGAGATAGCTTGGAATCGCGATATCGCCATCGTCAATCGCCTTGCAGCCCACCGCTTCAAGGCGCTTGAGCAATTGAACTTCCCGGTAGGCCTGGGCGTCGTTTTCATTCCCCGGGAGCAGTGAGCCGGCACGCAAAGGAACTCCCAGAAGGCGATAAGTAGGTGCGCTCACGTTCGGCCTCGCCTGTTCCTGGCTGCGAATCTGGCCGGCGAACAGCTGTGTTCCAATCGCTGCGGCCGAACTTTTCAGGAATTGCCTTCGCTTCATCGGTATGCCCCGAAATGATCGACCGCATGTGAGTGCATCCAGACTGGTGGAAATCGTATCACGTATCTTGCGATTGGCAGATGTGGCACAGTCCCCCACACTGGATCGAGGCCTCTCATCCCCGCACCGCGATTTCAGAAGTCAGGATTTTTCGAGAGCGTTCGACGCACCCGCTACGATTTGACGATTTTGAAGGGACTCTGCGCGATCGGAACTCCAGACTGGCTTCCGAACGGCTTGCTGAGCCGCTGCCATTGCTTGCCGACTCGGTCTGAAACAAAGAAGAGACCTCCGGCGGTGATCGGCCCCGCGACGCGATGGTGACCGACAGCCGCCAGGCCCATGGATGCGATACAGCCGCATTGTTTGCAGTCCGGGTCTCCGCCGAACTGGCAGGGAGAAATCGCAGTCTTCAGATCCGCGGAAATGATTTTGGTGGTCCGCGCAAAGATGCACTCGGCCGGGCTTTGGGGCGGAGACTCGATTTCCCTTATGAGCGACTCGTGCATGTCGAGGCGGGGGTATTTCCGGCGCAACTGAAGCAGATCGGCAATTACTGAAGACCTTTGCGCGCCGCTCAGAATCTCCGGATCCGTCGCTCCCCGCTGCGGAGTGAAAATGCTGAACCAGACCTTGTTGACTTCCGGACGGCTTGTCCAGAATTGCAAAAACTCATCGAGGTAGCCGGGACGATCCGCGATCTGCGCCGTGATGGTGCAGTGAATGGTAACCAGAATCTCTTTGATATTGGCGAGAATGCGGTCGTAGGTAGCGGGTTTGCGGCGGACATCGTGTTCGGGCTGCAGGCCATCGACCGAGATGACCACGTTCAGCTTCTTCAACTTCATCCACGCGCCGGGGATGGGACGGAATGCGCTCGTGACCACCTGCGTGTGGACGCCGCGACTCTCGAGCTGCGGCAGCAAAACGTCGAGCTCGCGATAGCGAACCAGCGGATCGCCTCCCACCAGCGAAACGTGGAGGGGTTTGTGCTCATCCACCACCGCGAGGACCCGCCTCACCAGCTCGTCGCCTTTGAAATCGGCCAGGTCGCGCAGTTGGGTTGTGCCGCCCAGATGTGCCGCATCGAACGCGTAGCACCCGGGACAGCGCAGGGGACATTCTTTCGTGATTTCGATGGATAGCGACGGCGCGCGGCCGCTCAGAATGCGAGCCCACGCATGTAACACCTCAGTAGTTTTCATGACCTCTCCGACAAAACGGTCGAACTTGGCAGCTGTCAAATAGGGCCGGGGATAGGCCCTACGGGGACGTTCAGCTTTCAAGAAAGGAAAGGTTGACGATCAAATCTGAAGAGGAAGGTTGTAAGTAGCGATAGGGGGGCCAGAGCTGCGATTGACGCAGGTGGCCGAAATCCGAGACGGATGCAGAATCGCCGAACAGCGTCGCACCAGCATTTGTGACCACAGTGTTAGAAGCAGCTTGATGCCTTGCCGGCAACCTCGAGCCATCACCAGCACCAGGCATAGCGAGGTAAGGATCAGCAACACGGTGGTTTCAAAGTCCTGACCGCCGTGAAGAAAGCGATCCCAGGTCCAGACTTGCTGTGTGAAAGGAAGGGCGATCAACACCACGGATGCCAGAACCAGCAGGAGGCGGCCCACGCTTTGAAACCAGTGACCAGGGCGAGCGAACCCGATCCAGTCCGGCCGTCCCGTGTTGAACAGGTGATGCATCATTCGCCTCGGCCTGCTTTGAGTCTACTCGCTCATGAGTCGCGCGTCGAACCGACGGGAACATCCAGAGCAACCGCGGTCAGAGCGCCGGGGGAGTTTTCGAGAGGCCTTTAACTAACGGCAGCCCCCGCCCCGTCCTTGTACCATCAAGAGCGTAGGGAAGCAGAGGAGCACCAGACTCATGAAGATGCGGCCGGGGACGCAAACGGGATTTCTGCTGTGCGGCAAGGAGTGGAGCGAAGGAGAAGCGCTGGAGGTGCGGTCGCCCTGGGACCAGGGGCTGGTCGGGCGCGTCACCGTGGCCACTCGAGCCGACGCGCGCCAGGCCGTCAACCACGCCACGGCCAGTATGCGCCGCGCCCGCGCCCTGCCGCGCTGGAAACGGCGCGAGATTCTTGAGGATGTGACCGCGGCGCTGATCGAACAGAAGGAGCGTTTCGCACAATTGATTGTGGCGGAAGCCGGCAAGCCGGTGCGGCTGGCGCGCACCGAGGTCGACCGTGCGGTGCTCACGTTCAAGACCGCAGCCGAGGAAGTGTCGCGGCTCGGCGGCGAGACCATTCCGCTGGACCTGACCGAAGGCAACGAGGGCCGCTGGGGCCTGGTGCAGCGGTTTCCGGTCGGGCCGATTCTGGCCATCACTCCATTCAACTTCCCCCTCAACCTGGTGGCGCACAAGGTTGCGCCGGCCATGGCCGCCGGCTGTCCGTTCATCCTCAAGCCGGCGCCGCAGACGCCCTTTACGGCACTGGCGCTGGGCGAGGTGATTTTGAAGACCGGCTGGCCCCAGGAGGCGCTGGCGGTACTGCCGCTTTCGAACTCCGACACCGCGTGGCTGGCCGAAAAGGAAGACCGCATCAAGCTGGTGAGTTTTACCGGATCGGCCAAGGTGGGATGGGACCTGAAAGCCCATTCCGGCCGCAAGCGCGTGCTGCTGGAACTGGGCGGCAACTCCGGAATGATCGTGCATGGCGACTGGCCCGACCTCGACGATGCCGCCGTTCGCACCGCGCATGCCGCCTTCGGATATGCCGGTCAATCGTGCGTGAGCGTGCAGCGGGTGTACGTGGAGCGAACCATCTTCCAGACTTTTCTGTGGAAGGTCGTGGAAGTCGCGGCCAAGCTGGTGAGCGGCAATCCGTCGGACGAAGCGACCGACGTGGGGCCGATGATTCGCGCCACCGAAGCCGAGCGCGTGGAGGCCTGGGTGAAGGAAGCGGTGGATAGCGGCGCCAAGCTTGTGGCTGGCGGGGAACGCCGCGACTCGGTCATCACGCCCATGATTCTCACCGGGACCAAGCCCGGCATGAAGGTACGCGACGAAGAAGTGTTCGGGCCGGTGATGGTCATCGAACCCTACGATGATTTCGAAGAAGCGCTGGCCGAGGTGAATCACTCGAAATACGGGCTGCAGGCAGGACTGCTGACCCGCGATGCCGGGCCGCATTCTTACCGCCTTTCGCGAATTGGAGGTGGGCGGCCTGATTGTGGGCGATACGCCAAGCTGGCGGCTCGACCCGATGCCCTACGGCGGCGTGAAGGACTCCGGCCTGGGGCGTGAAGGCATCCGCTCCGCGATCCAGGAGATGACCGAACCGCGCATGCTGGTAATGGCAGGGCTGAGCTAGGCGCCGTCGCTAAACCAAATCACGTTCGACGACGAGGAATGCTGCATGGATCTGGGACTGAAAGACAAAGTCATCATCGTGACCGGCGGCGGCGCTGGAATCGGAGCCGGCATCACGCGCGCCTGCCTTGCGGAGGACGCACGTGTCGTGGTGCTGGGACGGCGATCGGAGAATGTGCGCGAGTTCATGGCGGAGATGGAGTCGACGGGAGCCCGCTGCGAACTGATCGAGGCCCACCTCGAAGACACCGCGCGCTGTAAAGAGGCCATTGCGGAAGTCGAAGAGCGCTTCGGGTCTATCTACGGGCTGGTCAATAATGCCGGAGTCAACGATGGCGCAGGCCTGGAATCGGGTAGCGTGGAGAAATTCGTCCAAAGCCTGGAGAAGAATCTCATTCACTGCTACGCGCTGGCCCACTACGCATTGCCGGCTCTCAAACATTCCCAGGGATCGATCGTCAACATCAGTTCCAAGGTCGCTCTAACCGGGCAGGGCGGCACTTCGGGATACGCCGCATCGAAGGGCGCGCAACTGGCGCTGACCCGCGAATGGGCCGCGGAACTGCTGCCCTACAACATCCGCGTGAACGCGGTATTGCCCGCAGAGGTGATGACGCCTCTCTACCGTCGCTGGCTCGACACGCTGGGAGATCCGGAAGAACGGCTCAAACAGATCACCGACAAGATTCCGCTCGGCCGGAGAATGACCCTGGCTTCCGAGATTGCGGCGGCGACGGTTTTCCTTCTCTCGCCTACGCAGTCCGGCCATACCACCGGGCAGCACCTGATCGTGGATGGAGGATATGTCCATCTGGATCGGGCGCTGACGTAAAGACAGGTTTCAGCTATCAGGTTTCTGACCCGCGCAGTCTTGGGCCGAACGGCGTTGCCATAGCTTCCTCAGCGCCGCTCGAGGCGGGAAACTGGCGCGGCCAGATGATCGTAAAGCGCGTTCCCTCGCCGGGCCGCGAGTCGAGGTCGATCGAGCCGCCGTGCTTCTCTACAAGCTGCTTCACCACCCAAAGACCCATGCCGTTGCCCCGGTCACCCTTGGTGCTGGCGCCAAACTGGAAGAGGCTGGGCAGCATCGTGGGATCAATTCCTGCGCCCTCGTCAGCGACCACCACCTCGACCGCATCCGGCTTGCCGGCAAGGATCACGCTCACCCTGCCTTCCTTCCGGATCGTGGCCTCGCAGGCATTGCGCACCAGGTTCAGCAGAACCTGGCGGGTCTCGACTGGGAATGCCGTCACCACGCAGTCGCCGCTGCTGCGTATTTCGAGTTCGATGCTCCGCTTGCGCATCAGAGGATCGAGCAACAAGCGCACCGATTCGGCTGAAGAACGCAAGTCCACCCTCTCCGGCGTTTTGGTCTGGCGGAAGAATCCCAGCGTGGATCGGGTCAGGGACTCGATGCGCCGCACTTCTTCGGACGATTGCTGCGCCATGGCCACAATTTCCGGGGTGGCGGCCGGAGATATCTCGATGAGGAACATGAGGTTCTGGATGGCCGCCAGCGGGTTGGCAATCTCGTGCGTGACCACGGCCGACATGCGGTTCCACTCCTCCAGCTTCCGGGCGGCCAGGAGGCTCTCTTCAACCTGCGCCTTCTCGCTTTCGCTGTTGGTCAGACGCATCGCGTAATCGTTGATGCCGAAACCGAGGTCCGGCGCCCTGCGGATAAATTGCAGAGCGACATAACCCGACAGGATCGCCGTGATGATGTTTGTCCAAGCGTCGATCCAGAAAACAGGGTTCCAGGTCGTGACCACGTCCATCAAGTGGGTCGATCCGCACGCCACGATAAAGAGCGCGAATCCCACCGCCAGGTAACCCCAGTCGCGGTGAATCGAACGTCGCGTTCTCCGCGCCAGGTAAAAAAGGGTGATACAGATGCTGAAGTAGCTGACGAAGGTGATCGTGTTGGTGACCACCATGGTCCAGATCAGGGGTTGATCCTGGCTCCAGCACACCGCGTGGGGCATGAGTGAAGAGGACATGGGACTGAGCCTCAAGTACCTTGTTGTCTTCCCTTGCGAAGCAGACTTTGAATTGCAGCGGACACGCCGCGAGCGAGCCGTCCGAAATTCGCGCCTATGAGCGCAGACCAACCCGCGGAGCCTTCCGAACAGGCTACAGAGATCAGCGCCCGAGCGAAGATGGGACGCCGACCCATCGTTATCAGCGGCACGTTCACCTTTTACCAGCGGCGATCGGATAACGCAAGATCGTCGGGCGAGGAGCAATTCTAACCATTCGCCACGGCAGCACTAACCCCGGTCACAAAAGACCGGCGTTGGCCGCTTTCCTGTGGCGATCACACAGGTCCGTGGGTTATCTTATGTGGTAACGCCACAGGGGACGGATGGAACCCTCCAAACTCGATCTTCTACAAGGCACGCTTGACTTGATGGTGCTGCAGACGCTGGCAGCCATGGGGACCATGCACGGGTACGGCATCGCCCGCCGTATCGAGCAGGTCAGCGGCAACGAAGTGCTCCTGAACCAGGGCACGATTTATGCGTCCCTGGTCCGCACCGAGCAGCACGGCTGGATCGCCTCGAACTGGGGCACTTCGGACAACAACCGCAAGGCCAAGTTCTATTCGATCACCGCCGCCGGCCGCCGCCAGTTGGCGAAGGACGCGCACCACTGGCAACGCCTAACCTCCGTGATGGATCGTGTGCTGGCCATGGGGGCGGATACCGGCAAGGAGCCTGCGTGAGCCGGCTTTTGCGCTCCGTGAGGCGGTTGGGGGCCTTCATCGGCAAGCCCCGGCTGGATGCGGATCTTGACGCGGAGCTGGCAGCGCACTTGGAGATGGCGATCGAGGACAACCTGGCTCGCGGCCTCTCGCTATGCCGAGGCGCGCCGAGTGGCCCTGATCAGCATCGGCGGAATACAACAAGCTCGGGAGAAGCAAAGGGAGGCGCGAGGACTGATGACACTCGACATTCTGGGACAGGACATTCGCTACACGCTGCGCACACTGGGCCGCGATCGCGGATTCACATCCGTTGCGATCCTGATTCTCGCGCTGGCCATCGGCGCCAACATCGCCGTTTTCAGCGTGGTGAATACGCTGCTGCTGCGGCCGCTGCCCTTTCCCAATCCCCAGCAACTGGTGTGGATAGCCCCGCCGCCGGCCAAGTGCGGTCTGTCCTGCGCAACGTATTCGACCGATGCTTACGACGAGTTTCGCGTGAATACCCGCTCATTCCAGGACGTGACCGGATACTTCGCCTTCTCCAGCCCCGATAACCTGAAGCTGGCCCGCAGTGGCAGCGTGCCCATTCCGGCGACGGGGATCGACGTGATCGCGAACTTCTTCCAGGTGCTCGGCGTGCAGCCCGCCATGGGCCGCGCATTCAGGGCCGAGGACGGCCGCCACGGCGCGGCGCCCGTAGTGCTGTTGAGCGATGCGTGGTGGCGGCGGCAGTTCAACGCCGATCCCGCCATCGTGGGCAAGGCCATCGATCTGAACGGCAAGCAGACCACCATCATCGGGGTACTGCCGCGCACGTTTGATTTTGGCGCGGTCTTTTCTCCCGGCGCCAAGATCGATGCGATTACCCCGCTCGATCTCTATGGACCGCCGCGCGACTGGGGCAACATCATCACCATGATCGGACGGATGAAACCGGGCGTCACGCTGGGCCAGGCGGTGGGTGACGCGAAGGCGGCTGAGCAGTACATGTGCTGGAATAACCGCTATCCGAACGGCTGCGGCAAGGACTACATAGGTGCTGTTGTTCCCGTCCCGCTGAAGGATTACGTCAGCGGCAGATTGCGGCGTTCGCTGGTGGTGTTGTGGTCGGCGGTTGGCGCCATCCTGCTGATTGCCTGCGTGAACCTGTCCAACCTGCTCCTGGCACGCGCCTCGGCGCGCAGCAAGGAGTTCGCCATGCGCGGAGCGCTGGGCGCCACCCGCGGCCGGATCGTTCGGCAACTGCTGACCGAGAGCCTGATCCTGTCGGCCGGGGGAGCGGTCGTTGGGGCTGGGTCTCGCCTTTGCACTCGTCAAGTGGCTGGCGCACCAGGGGTCGATCGCGCTGCCGCTGCTGGGATTGTTGCGCTTCGACAGTTCCGCCGTGGGATGGACGGTGATTCTGGCGGTAGCGGCGGCGATGCTCTTCGGCCTGCTCCCGGGTCTGCGCATGGCAAGCGGGAACCTCCAGGAGGGGCTGAAGGAATCGGGCATGGGCGTGGGCTCAGGGCGGCGCCACGAGCGCCTGCGCGCGGTGCTGGTTGTGACCGAGGTCGCGCTGGCCTGCACACTGCTGATCGGAGCCGGCCTGTTGCTGCGCAGTTTCCTGAAGGTGCTCGATGTCGAACTGGGATTCCAGCCGGCGCGCAGTGCGGCGGTGACCGTTGACTACGAGGACAATCCGGCCGACGGAGACGGAAATTCGGAGGCTTCGGCGAATCTGATCCTGGCGCACAGGGCTGCCTACCTTCAGCCCCTGATCCAGCGCATAAGTGCGCTGCCCGGCGTGCAGGCCGCGGGAACCACGGATTTTCTTCCCCTGGCCGGAAACCGATCGTGGGGACTGCCGTTTCCCAAAGGAGTGGAGCGGCCGAAGAATTTACATGTGTCGGGTCCGCTGGTCTATGTGGTGTCGCCCGGCTATATGCGCGCCATGGGAACCAGGCTGCGCGGGCGCGACTTCAACTGGAGCGACAAGACGGGCACGCAGAACGTGGTGGTGATCGACGAGGCTTATGGGAAATTCCTGGCGTCTTACGCGCACTGGCCGAATAACGACCCGGTGGGGCAGGTTCTTGTAGATGGCGACAAGGATCCGGGTAAGCTGGTGATCGGCGTTGCCGAGGACGTGCATGCGGAGAGCGTGGAAGGCGAGAACGGATGGCAGATTTACTATCCCGGAACCCAGACGTCTGCAGGGGCAACGCAGCTTGTGGTGCGTACCGCCCTTCCGCCTGCGCAGATGGCAAACAGCGTCATGAGTATCCTGCGCGAAATAAATCCGAAGCAGACGGCCGCGGAGTTCAAGCCCATCCAGATGCTGGTGGATCATGCCAACTCGCCGCGGCGGTTCTTCATGCTGCTGGTGGCCGCGTTTGCCACGCTGGGGCTATTGCTGGCGGCGCTGGGCATTTACGGCGTGATTTCGTACTCGGTGACGCGGCAGACACAGGAGATCGGCATTCGCATGGCCCTGGGGTCGAGCGCCGGCCGGGTGCAGGCTGAGGTGTTGAAGGGAACGCTGCGGCTGGCGCTGATTGGCGTGGGGCTGGGCTGCGTGGCCTCTCTGGTCGTGGCCCGGCTCATCGCGTCGCTGCTGTTCGCGACCTCGGCATGGGACGTGGCCACCTACCTGGTGATGGCGCTGCTGCTGGTGGCAGTGGCAGCCGTTTCCGGCTATCTGCCCGCGCGGCGGGCTTCGCGCATCAGCCCGCTGGTCGCCCTGCGCGCGAACTGAGGGGATCAGAACCGCGCTCGGCAGAGGACACCTCCGGGACTGCCCGGTTTACAACCGGCACCACTCTTCGTACACTCGGTGTCTCAGCTTTCCCAGGGGTGATCATTCATGCTGACCCATCGATGCGTCATCGCCATGGCGATTTTCAGCGCCTGCCTGCCAGGCGCAATCGCTCAATCTGCCTCGTCCCGTCATCGCAGTCATCCGCAAGGCCTTCGTCGGAGCTGGTGGCCACCGATACACCGCGAACCACGCCCGGCGGCGCCACGTTCACGGTGCCCGGGGGCTGGTCCATTGCCACGGGCAAGAACATGGTAGTCCTCTCTCCGCCTGAAACCGACACGTTTATCGCTATCTTCGACGCGCAAGCCACCGACGCCAAAGCGGCGGTCGCCTCCGCCTGGGCCGCCTACAAACCCGATTCGAAGCGCCCCATCAAGCTCATCACGCCCCGCCCTGCACGCGAAGGCTGGGACGAGCGGCAGGCGTTCGATTACGAAACCTCTCCCAATGAAAGAGCGGTCGTATTCGCATTCGCCCTGCGCGCCGGAAGCGCATGGACCGTGCTTATCCTCGACGGAAGCGAACCGACTGTCGAGAAACGCGGCGCCCCCATTGGCTTGATCTTCGAGAGTCTGCGGCCCAAGGGCTACAGCCGGGAATCCTTCGCGGGGCGCAAGGCACACCCGCTGGACAAAGACCGCATCGAACAGCTCAAGAATTTCGTTCAATCGGCGATGCAACAACTGGGCGTGCCAGGCGTCTCCCTGGCGCTCATCGAGGGTGGCAAGGTGGTCTTCGACGGCGGGTTTGGCGTGCGCGAACTGGGTAAGCCCGATCCCGTGGACGAGAACACGCTTTTCATGGCCGCGTCGAACACCAAGGGCATGACAACCCTTCTGCTCGCGGAACTGGTGGATGAAAAAAAGTTGCGATGGGATGAACCGGTCATCCAGGCCTACCCGCAGTTCAAACTCGGCGACCCGGACACCACCAAAAAAGTCCTGGTCAAAAATCTCATTTGCGCCTGCACCGGTATGCCGCGCCAGGATCTTGAATGGCTGTTCGAATTCAAGAATGCCACACCGGAAACGGTGCTTTCTCTGCTTGGAACAATGCACCCAACCAGCAAATTCGGCGAGGTGTTCCAGTACAGCAACATGATGGCCGCCGCTGCAGGCTATATCGGCGCCCACTTGCTCTATCCGGACATGGAGCTTGGCGCCGCGTATGACAAGGCCATGCAGGAAAAGATCTTCGACCCACTGGGAATGAAATCGACCACCTTTGACTACGCGCGGGCCCTGGCCGGCAATCACGCCAGCCCGCATGGGGATGATGTCGATGGCAAAACCAGGGTGGCCAATATGGCATTCAATTACTCCATCGAATCGGCGCGGCCGGCGGGCGGTGTGTGGACCTCGTCGCACGACCTGAGCCAATACGTGCTCGATGAGCTGGACCTCGGGAAGCTTCCCAACGGCACTCGCCTGGTTTCAGAAGAAAACCTCCTCATGCGCCGGGCGCCGCAGATCTCGCTCGGCGAGGATTCGTGGTACGGCATGGGCTTGACCGTGGATCGCAGGTACGGCGTGCCGGTGGTGAGTCACGGCGGCAGCATGGCGGGCTTTAAAACCAACTTCTTCTTTCTGCCTGACTCCGGCGTGGGCGCGGTTGTGTTGACCAACTCCGACACCGGCGGCATGCTCGAGGGGCCGTTCAGCAGGCGCCTCCTTGAAGTCCTATTCGACGGCAAACCGGAGGCCGAAGGCAACCTCTCGGCAGCTGCTGCAAACTACAAAGCCGCTCTAGCCAAGGATCGCGAGCGACTCGTGGTTCCTGCCGATGCGACGATCGTGAATCAACTGGCCAGCCGCTATACCAGCAAGGAACTCGGCCAACTCGACGTACTGAAGGCTGCCGGCTCAACCACCTTTGATTTTGGCGAGTGGAAGAGCGCGGTGGCCTCCCGCAAGAATGACGATGGCACTATCTCATTCATCACGATTGATCCCACCAACGACGGTTTCGAATTCGTCGTGGGCAATCGCGCCGGCAAGCGCATCCTGACTCTCCGCGATGCCCAGCACGAATACGTGTTCAATGAGGCCGAGTGAACAAATGCCACTGGCCGGTCAGCGGCCAATCTGCCTGATCAGTCTTCGTCGCCGCCTTCCGGCATAGTCTCCGGCCGGCGCTCGAGATCGACTGGCGGAAGGTGAGCATCGTTCAGCTTGCGATTTAATGCGGGCAACGCGGAGTTCTTCATTCGCTCCCATCGTTCCACGACTTCGCTGACTTCTTTGCCTACCTGCGCGCCGGTGTTTTGTTGGGCGACGGTGGGCGCCGCATCGGCCTGCCCTACCTGTTCGTACAGCCCCAGAGCTTCGTTGGCGACGTCGTCCAGCCCGGGCTTCTCTTCGCTGTTCGCAGACTTCTCCTGTCCCTCGAGCAGGGCCGAAATTTCCTTGGCTTGTTTTTCAAGGGGTTCTTTCAACTCGGTCGCAGCGTTTTTTGCAAGTTTCTCGATCTGCTCCTGTGCCGAGTGCGCTTCGAGGTCAGCTTTACCGCTGCTGGTCACGGCGGCAGACAAGCTCGATTGCAATTTGAAGAGGCTCGCGAGGTCGGCATTCGAAGCCGTCACCCGCGGATCCATCTTGATGGTCAACGGAGCGGTCAGCGCTTTTCCATTCACGGTGAGCCGCACGGTGTAGGTTCCGGGCAGCGCCAGCACCCCTTGCGGTGTGCGCGGCGTGTCATGCGGTACGGCGGAGATCGGGTATTCGTAGCGCGGCGCAGTCGGTGTCGTGTAATGCAGATCCCACACCCAGCGATGCATTCCCGCAGTGCCGGGCAGCGTCTTCGGCATACGCAACCAATAGAGCGGGATCAACTGCTTTTCCATTTCCTCGCGCGTCGGTTCAAGCTTGTCGGTGCTCGCGTAGCGGCGCACCACCTTGTTGCTGGCATCTAGAATCTCCAGCGTCACCGCGCCCTCGGCCGAAGCAGGCAGCGCATAATCGATCGCCGCGCCATCCGGCGGGTTTTCCCCTGCGGGCTCGTCCGCCGGCAGAGGCGTGTCGGTATTCGTGTTTCGGCGCACGCGATACGCCCCGCCCGGCTTGAAGAGCACAGCCTCTGACTGCGCCTGCTTCATCAACTCAATATCACGCAGCGAAGAGATATCGTCGAGAACCCAGAACGACCGGCCATGTGTGGCCACGATCAAGTCGTTGCCCTGGATGGCCAGGTCCCGCATTGACGTGTGCGGAAGGTTATATTGCAACGACTCCCAATGATCGCCGTCGTTGCTCGACATCCACACCGCCGTTTCTGTTCCGGCGAACAGCAATCCCTTGCGCACCGGGTCTTCGCGTACCGTGTTGACCGGCGAATCCTCCGGCAGACCCGCCGTAATCACGGACCACGTCGCTCCGCCATCGTGAGTGCGGTAGATATAGGGATGCAGATCGTCGACGCGGAACCGGCTCACCGATACATACGCCGCCTGGTCGTCGAAATGCGAGGCACTGATTTGCGTGATCTTGCTCCACGGAGTCAGTTGGGGCGGCGTGATGTTCTTCCAGTTTTTGCCGTGATCGTGCGTCAGCCACAGCAGTCCGTCGTCCGTCCCGGCCCAGATCGTATCCACATTCTTGAATGAAGCGGCGACGGAATAGATCGCGCCCCGCCGGCGCTCCTGGTCCTTCTCCGGCAGCGGCGCCAAAGACGCAGGCTGTCCGGTATGTTCGCGCGAGAGGTCGGAGCTGATCTTTTCCCAGTTCTTCCCGTAATCGCGGGTCTGCCACAGAACGTTGGTTGCATACAGCATGGTGCGCTGGTCCAAAGGCAAGAAAAGAATCGGCTCGCTGCGGTCGGCGCGATATTCCGGGCTGCGAACGGGCATCGGGGTCACGTTCTGCACCTGCCCGGTGATGCTATCGAACTTCGATACTTCGCTGCGGCCCGCGCCATAAATCGTGCCCGGGTGTAACGGGTCCGGAGCGACGTAGCCGTACTCGATCACACCCGCTGGATGCCATTCGCGATCGGTGATTTCGCCGTCGTTGCCGCGGCTCGAGATGCAGACAGACCCGCTCTCCTGCTGTCCCCCGCATAGCTTATAGGGAAACGTGTTGGTCGTCGCTACGTGGTAGAGCTGCGCGGTGGGCTGGTTGAACCACGAACTCCAGGTTTCGCCGCGATTCACGCTCACCAGCGCGCCCTGGTCGCTCACCAGGAGAATGATGTTCGGGTCCTTGGGATTGATCCACAGGTTCTGGTAATCATCCCCGCCGGGCGCGCCGCGTAAGCCGGACCACGTCCGGCCGCCGTCGGTCGAACGCATGGTCACTATGCTCGCGCTGTAGACGACGTCGGGATTCTTGGAGTCGACTCCGGGAACCGGCAAATCGCCGCCGCCGATCTTCAGTGCCGGTCGCGGATCGTCCGTAATCTTCGTCCAGCTCTCGCCGGCATCGTCGGAGCGGTAAACACCCAATCCCGCGCCTGTTGCATAGCCGCTCTCGTGCGTCGTCGATAGCGTTGCGTAAAGCCGGTTGGGATCGCTGGGAGCGATGGCAACATTGATCTGCACCAGGTTATCCGGCAATCCCTTGGTAAGCTGCTTCCACGTCTCCCCGCCATCGGTGGACTTGAATAACCCGCCATGCGTGCCCTCGTAATCGTTGCCGTCCTCCCATGGACCGAGGCGCGACTCCCACAGTGCCGCATAGACCACGTCGGGATGAACGGGGTCGATGGCCACATCAGAGCCGCCCGTATTGGCATCCTTGTAGAGCACCCTCTTCCAGGTCGCGCCCCCGTCGCTCGAGCGATAGATGCCGCGCTCCTCATTCGGTCCGTAGGGATGGCCAAGCACAGCCGCGAACAACCGATTCGGATCGCGCGGATCGACGGCCAGGGCCGGAATCTGCTGCCCGTCGCGTAGTCCCCTCTTCGTCCCCCTCTTTCGATCCAAGATGCTGCCAGGTCTTGCCGGCGTCGCCCGACCGATAAATGCCGTTGCCGACCGACAAGTCGGGCCGGCGCAGTCCTTCGCCGCTGGCAACGTAGACGATATTGCTGTCGGTGGGAGCGACGGCGATGGCCCCGATCGATTGCGATGACTCATTGTCGAAGATCGGGCTCCAGGTCCGGCCAAAATCGGTCGTCTTCCACACGCCGCCATTCACCTGGCCGACGTAGAAAACGTTGGGCTGGTCAGGAACACCGGTGGCCGCGCGCGTTCGCCCGCCGCGAAACGGCCCCACCAGTCTCCAATGCAGATCGGGCTGCCATTGCGCCTGCGAACCTGTGCTCGCGTCCTGCGCAAGAACAGCCTTACCCAAAACCAACAACAAGAGAAAGACAGGAGCGACATAACGTTTGATTCGACAAGCGCGTTCTGATTTCATGACAAGCGGCTCCAGAAGCATCAGCGTAACGCCATCTTATAGCCTCAGTGAGGAGCGCGCTGCGGCTTGGCCTCCCCTGGTCACGAGGGGGTCCATTTAGAACGTTCGTCCCGCAAACTGCGGTGCCAGCCCCAACCGGCTCGCAATTTCTTCCGCACCACGGCGGGATCTCGCCCACGAACGATACCTCACTCCCGCTCAACATAGACAGACCGAGGAGTTACTGCGAAAATGCTAGTGCTTCTCGTGCAATAAGTTTGCCACAATGCTCCTGGGTGAGCTTGTCGTGAACCTGGTGATGACGAGAGAGAGGCAAGTCAAGCCTATGCCAAATGAATTGCGGATTCGAGCGATGGTGGATTGGACTCCACAGCGGCTTTTGAGGCTTGCCTTACTTCTCACTATCCTTGGCCTCCCTTGGCCCGTGCTTGCGCAGCAACAGCCCGACACTGGATCCCACGCGGCGGTTGCCCCAACCGAGGAAGAGCCCGAGATTGCGGAGAATGAAAAGACCGGTGCCGATGTGATCATCGACGGCCGAACCATTTTGACGGTCTATCAACCCATCGGAGCAACCACACCGCAAGAAAGAGCAGAAAGAATCGCGAGACGCATCATTGCGGTAGCTGAGGATGCGAACATTCCGCCCGAATCGGTGTCCGTACGACCCGGGCAATGATTGGACGGAGATTTCGGCCGGTTCCACAGTCATCATGGCGGTCACAGATCTCGACGCAAAGATGGCCGGAAAATCCAAGGAAACAACTTGCCAGTGAGGCCGCGGGAAACATCCGCCAGGCGCTGGTGAACTACCGCCGCGATCACAGTTGGAACGCGACTCTGCGGGCCATCATCTACACGCTTGTGGCTACGGCCATCCTTCTGGCCATCGCGTGGGCCTTCAGGAAGGTTCGCCTTGCAGGCCGATCCCGTTTTGCAAAGTGGATTGAAACCCGCAAGAAAGACACAGAAGGCAAGAAAACGGCATTGCAGGTAGCCGTTAATTACGCACTCTCTCTCGCTGTGGCGGTGGGCACAGTCATCCGATGGCTGCTGCTGATTGCACTTTTTCAAGCGTACGCAACCGTTGTTCTTAGCTTTTATCCGGGATCGCGTTATATCTCGCATGCAATTAATGGTTGGATCCTTGCGGCGTTGGACGGGGCTGGGTCAATCCGCCCTGGAGTATATCCCCAACCTCGTCGTCATAGCCGTTGTCGCTGCGGTCGCAAGCCAGGTGATTCGATTGATCTCAATGATTTTTGGAGAGATCGGGAAAGGAAACCTGGCATTCCCCGGCTTTTATCCTGAGTGGGCCGAGCCCACCTCCAGGTTGATCCGGGCGCTGGTGCTGGTGCTGGTTATCATCATCATCTTTCCCTACCTGCCCGGTTCCAAGAGCCCCGCCTTTCAGGGCATTTCGATCTTTGTGGGCGTATTGCTCTCATTGGGTTCGTCTTCGGCTGTCGCCAACGCCATCGCGGGAATCATCCTTACTTACATGCGGTCCTTTGCTGTGGGCGATTGGGTGCGAATCGGCGATACCGTGGGGGAGGTCGTCGAAAAGAACGCGCTCGTGACCCGGATCGTTACTCAAAAGCGTGAGATCATCACCATTCCCAATGCCACTGTCATGAACGGCTCGGTGATGAACTACACGCGCGAAGCGAAGAACGGCGGGGTGATTTTTCACACCACCGTGACCATCGGCTATGACGCTCCCTGGAAAACGGTGCATCAATTGCTGATAGACGCGGCCCGTGCAACGAAACACGTCTTGCACACCCCGGCGCCATTTGTGTTGCAGACGGCCCTCAATGATTTCTACGTGTCCTATGAACTGAACGCCTACACCGATGTCCCGGTCGAAATGCAGTTTATCTATTCAGATCTCCACGAGAACATCCAGGACCGGTTCAACGAGGCAGGCGTGGAGATCTGCTCGCCCCATTTCTCCTCCTTGCGGGATGGCAACACCATCGCGATTCCGGCGCAAGACCGGCCTCGGGGTTATACCGCGCCCGCATTTCGCGTGAGCGGTTCGCGAATGGAAGAGCGACAAACTCCAGACTGACTCTCCAGATGATCGAGCAATTTGATATTCGCTCCGTCGACTTCAGGCAATTCGTCCTTGCGCCTTTCGGTTCGACCATCCCTCCGGTCGGATCAGGTCTTCACTCGCCGATTGAGCCAGTGGGCCGAATAGTCCGGCCAGGAGCAGGTACCTTACTGCTTTGCGGGGTTTCTGAACCCGCCCACGAGGAAGTAACCAATGGTGTACAGAACAATCGTTGCATCCATCGCGGCTCCTGCCCAAAAGCCTCGCGCATATGGTTGGCTAAAGTTGGTCCCAACAAGGTAAACGATGAAGCCCTTCTCACAGGCGCTGAAGATGAGAATTGGGTTGCGCCAGGCCCTGAAAAATGCGGCGACGATCATGAAGATGCCCATCACCCCGAGCATGAACCCCCAGTGCTGCAGAATGATGGTGTAGTCCTGGTTGAATGGGATCAGTTCAATCTTCTCCGCGGTCCACCTGGGCCAGAAGGCATTGAGAGCGCCCAAAGCCGTCACCATCCCGGTGATAACAAAGAACGGCCGGAAGGTCACATCGAAAAAGCGCTTCATCAGTGAAGCTCTCCATCGCAAGCCTCCAGCGCGATCGAGCCGCACCCGCGATACCTGCGGGTGCGGCTCGACAATGCGCCGCGTCAAAGTCGGCAGCGGGCGGCTCTTGCGAGCCGTCTGCCGTGAAGGTCGTTCCTGTTAGTTGCTGGGGCCTTTGGACGCCGCCTCCGCCTCGGCCATCCTTTTCCCCATCTCCGCTTTGACTGCGTCGAGGTTGAAGCTCGCGCCCCGCTGCATCGGTGGGTAATCGAGGAAAGTCTGCAATTCCTTGCCCATCACCTGCTGGACAAACACGAAGCGCCAGAACTGGAACTTGAACCAATCGAAGTATTGTTGCGCTCCGTCTTTCGTCCCGTTGCTGGGCCAGCCGGTGCGCTCGAAGGGATCGAGACGCAGATTGGTGATGTAAGGCACGTCTGGATGGGTCTTTTCACCCAGCCAGCCTGCAGGCTGGTCGATGAAGCGGAACTTGTAATCGTCAATGCGTACCGCGCCGACCGTGCTTTCGCCGAGGTAGAAGATTTCATGACGCGCGGACGGGCCTTTGCCGGTGATGGCGTCCATCTGGTTGTAGCCATCCAAATGGTTCTTGTAGGTCCGGTCACCAATTGTCTTGCCCTTCAGCAACTCTTCGGTGATGTTTGGATTACCCGCTGCCGCGACGAAGGTGGGAAGCCAGTCCAGTCCGGAGAAGATGCCGTTCTGCACGGAGTCCGCCGGCACATGACCGGGCCAGCGAAGAATCGCGGGCACGCGAAAGCCGCCCTCAAGGACGGTGCCCTTGGATTGGGCGAACGGCGTCTGACCGCCATCGGGCCAGGTAAAGACCTCGGTGCCGTTGTCCGTGGTGAACAGCACGATCGTGTTCTCGTCCTCGCCCATGGCCTTCAGTTTGTCCATCACGATGCCGATGTCGTCGTCCAATCTGCGCCATGCCGGCTTCTTCTTCCGACCAGCCATTCTCGGAGTTGCGCATCGCTTCATACTTCGGGGAAAGGTGCGTAACGATGTGCATGCGCGTCGGATTGAGCCAGACGAAGAATGGCTTGTTATCGCTCTTTGCCTTTTCGATGAACTTGATGGAGAGGTCGCGAATCTCGTCATCCACGGTTTCCATTCGCTTGGGGTAGAGCGTGCCGGCGTCCTCGATCTTCTGTTTACCGACTTTGCCCCATCGCGGATCCTCGGTGGAATCGTCCTTGTCAGTGGACCAGCAATGGACCATGTTGCGCGGGCCGACCTGATTCAACAGATTCTGTGGATAGTTGGGATGCGCGGGGTCTTCCATCGCATCGAGGTGATAGAGATAACCGAAGAACTCGTCGAAGCCATGAACGCAAGGCAAGTACTCGTTCCTGTCGCCGAGATGGTTCTTGCCAAACTGGCCGGTGGCGTAGCCCATCGACTTCAGGATCGTGGCCGTGGTCACCGCTTCGGCGGGAAGCCCGACTTTGGCGCCGGCCTGGCCGACGGTGGTCATGCCGGTACGAATGGGAAGCTCACCGGTGATGAAGTTGGCCCGGCCCGCCGTGCAGCTTGCCTCAGCGTAATAGTCGGTGAACAACATGCCTTCCTTGGCGAGCTTGTCGAGGTTCGGCGTCTTGCCCGGCCATCATCCCACGGTGGTAAGCGCCAATGTTCCACATGCCAATGTCATCGCCCATGATCACGACGATGTTCGGCTGTTTCGCTTGTGCATGGGTGGTCGCGATCGTTCCCCCGAACAGAGTCGTGAGACTTAGCGCTCCCATTGCCATTTTTGTGAGGCTTGTTCCAAATTCCATATGTCCACTCCTTGCGGTGTCTCAGAAGCCTTCTGGTCTCCCGATTGAATGAAAGGTAAGTACCCTCGATTCACTCGTCGAGGGCAGGGTCAAGTCCAATTGAGATTCATGCTCGCCACGGGCAAGTCATGCTTCTGGCCTGAGCAGACCTGTCGTCAGCCAAGGCTTAGAAGTGGTGCTATCAGGCCCGGTACAGTGGCTTGCCCTCAGCCAGTCGGAGACAGATGTCTCTCACATCGGTGTCAATGTGGCCCCAGAACTTCTGCAGCCCACTGCACAGGTAGTTGAGTCCGGGCTCACCGTCGTGAGTGCGAATAAGGCGGTTCTTGGGGCATTCGCCATTGCAGGCGAACAGAAACCGGCATTCACGACACTGCGTGGCAGCGAGCGGGACTTGTCAAACCCGAACTTGCGCTGCTGTTCAGAGAACACCATGCGCGAACTCGAGACCTCAAGAATGTTTCCCAGCTTGTACGCGGGATACACGTAGTGGTCGCACGACGTAGAGATTTCCATCGTGCTCCAGCGCCACTCCCTTGCCGCAGAACTGGTGATAGACACACATCTGCGCGCCTTTTCCCATCCACATCGAAACCGCGTTTTCAAAGTGGTTGACGAAAACCTTGCCAATATCCTTTCGATACCAGTAGTCCCAGACTTTGCAGAGAAAATTGCCCCAATCGTCCGGATCGACCGACCAGTCCGTGACCACGGAGTCCGGAGTTCCAGGCCGCGCGGCGGACGAGTCCTGCAGCGGCAAAGTCGCGGGATCCCACTTCTGAGGTGCGGTGTCCCGGAATACTTTCGGCTCCACGCACGGAATGAACTGCATTTGCCGCGGCCGAACTTCGTTGCGCAGGAACTTGTACACCTCGCGCGGCAGTTTGGCGTTTTCCCGATTGACGACCGTCAACGAGTTGAACGGGACACCATGGCGATGCAGCATTTCGGCGGCGGCGAAGACCTTGTGAAAGGTCGGCGCGCCATCCTTTGCCACTCGATAGCGATTGTGCAATTCTTCGGGACCATCGATGCTCAGACCAACCAGAAAGTTGTGCTTCTTGAGAAAGGCTCCCCAATCGTCGTTGAGCAAGGTCCCGTTTGTCTGGAGATCGTTTTCGATCCGCTGGCCCGGCTTTTTGTATTTCTGTTCGAGCGCGATCACCTTCTGAAAAAACTCGATCCCAAGTAATGTGGGCTCACCACCCTGCCAGGAGAAGACCACCTCGCTGCGGTCCTGCCCTTCGATATATTGGCGGATGTGGGTTTCAAGAATTTCATCGGAGATGCGGAACTTGTTGGTGCTGCCGAGAAGTTCTTTCTTGTGAAGGTAATAGCAGTAGGTACAGTCGAGGTTGCAAATGGATCCGGTCGGCTTGACCATGGCGTGATAACTGCGCGTGGATCCACGGGGAGCGGGCCATGGCGACAATGGCGAAAGGGCATCCGGAACGGGGATCTCACTGGACCCACCGCAGCCGGCCTGCAGACACACAGGCCGACCCTGACTTTCAGGGTTGGTCATTGCCTTACCATTAAAATGACGGCCTCGATGCGCTGACTACTGGTAGAAGTGTCAGTTGGCCGACATTTCTCCCTGTGAAAGGCTGTTCATGGGTGGGGCTGTCAGAGTTGACTGTGCAGGCTGGTTCCCTATTTCGTTAGGATTCAGTGTGCCTGCCTGTTTGGGACGGACTAATGCGGCGGATAAGGTGCGCATGATGCGAAGTGAACAAGGCGCGTTGAACGCCGAAGGTGGCGCACGGCTACCTGAGGCGTTCCTTTTGGACGGTTATCGCGTTGGGAACTGCAAGTGCTTTATCCGCGTTTGCTGTGCTCGGCTCGTCGCTTCTTTCCCATCCAGGGAATGTGGAAGCAAGCTCCGGAGCGGCTGATGCTTCAGGGCTGGCGACCTTCGCCCCCACCATTCCCAACAAGGTTACAGCTCCCTCTCCATCACCAAACGGCATGGTATGGATTCCTGGCGGTGAATTTTCGATGGGAGCCATGGATCCTCCGGCGGTCAGCGAAGTGGGCATGCACGCCGCGGTTGATGCCCGCCCGGTCCACCGCGTCTATGTCGATGCTTTCTGGATGGATAAGACCGACGTCACCAATGAAGAGTTTGCCCGCTTTGTGAAAGCAACAAACTACGTGACTATTGCGGAGCGCAAGCCGACCGCGGAAGAATTTCCTGGTGCGCCACCGGAGAACCTGGTCGCTGGTTCCGTCGTCTTTTCACCCCCCGATCATCCGGTGCCCCTGAACAACCAATTCCAGTGGTGGTCGTACGTCAAAGGAGCGAACTGGCGCCATCCTGAAGGCCCCAGCAGCGACCTCAAGGGGCGGGACAAGTTTCCAGTTGTTCAGGTGTCCTACCCGGACGCCCAGGCGTACGCGAAGTGGGCCGGCAAGCGTCTGCCCACCGAAGCCGAATGGGAGTTTGCGGCGCGTGGGGGGCTGGCTGGGAAACTCTACCCCTGGGGCGATGAGTTCCGTCCGAACGGCAAATGGATGGCCAACACCTTTCAGGGACATTTCCCAGTGAGTAACACCGGTGCCGATGGATACGCGGGAATTGCTCCGGTGGCGCAGTATCCTCCCAATAAATACGGCCTGTACGACATGGCGGGCAACGTATGGCAGTGGACCACTGACTGGTATCGGCCCGACTACTACCAGCAGTTGGCGGCAACCGGCGGCGTGGCGCGGAATCCACGGGGCCCGGACACGCCCTTCGATCCCTCTGAACCGACCGAAAAGAAGAAGGTGCACCGCGGCGGCTCATTTCTGTGCACCGACCAGTATTGCTCTCGTTATGTAGTGGGTACGCGCGGCAAAGGCGAGGTTACCACGGGAACGAATCATCTCGGGTTTCGCTGTGTGAAGCCAGCAAACGAAACCAGCAAGGGCCGTCGCTCAGAAGAACGCGGCCCATACGTAATCAGCCGGCCAGGTTCGCTTCGGAATTGACATGGGGCGCGCGAACGGCGTGTAAGCCGAATCGTCAGTAACCGTGGCTCCGCGAATACTGGCAGTTTTTGCAGGTAAATTTCCAACAGACATCTGAGCACCCGAACGGTGCCGACTCGCAATGGAGAACTGCGATTGCGTCGGCCGCAAACAGCCCCGCTCCGACCGCATTGTCTGCATAACAACCTCGCGCCGGTGATGAGGACTTCATGCCGGCGTCGACGTCTTATTCCGATCCCCCTATAAGATTTGCCAGTATCCCCTATGTCGGCGCGGGTGGTACTTTCGCGATGCTGCCACTTCCCAATAGAGGAGAGCAATTCAAGATGGGCACCGCAAAAGGCGTCTTTGGCAAGATACTGATCGCAGCTTTTTCCCTATTCGTTGCCTTACCCTCGCTCCGAGCCCAGGAAAAAAGCGGCGACCTCGATTCGTACAAGTGGCGCGTTACGGCTCTGTGGTGGTATTCGCACCCGACTGGCGGCTTTACCGCTTCCTCAGATCAGGTCTCGTTTGACCTGAGCAGAGATTTCAGCTTTGGCAGTTATTCGACCTTTTCGGGAGGGGTCGACTGGCACTTCACCAGGAAGACACCATTTCTTGTTTAATGCGAGTCCCGTCTACAGTTCGCGCTCTAGCACGCTCACGCGCGACATCACCTTTCGGGGTGTGACGTATACCCTCGGCAAGGAAGTCAGCGTTCAATTCAACTCGCTGGCGTTCTCCCCGGGCTACCAATGGGACTTCATCCGCAGACGGCAAGGCTATGTGGCGCTGGCAACCGCGCTGAACCTGCTGGATACATCGGGATCGATCAACGGAACCGGGACCCTTAATGGTGTTTCCGCAACGTACAAATCGTCGGGCAGCTGCTCGCTCCCATACCCGTTCTGGGCCTCACCAGCCGCTGGTATCCGATCCACGATTCGACTCGGCTCTCCCTCCAGGGCACCTTTCAAGGCATGTACCTTTTCGGATACGGCAGCTTCTATTCGGCGAATGGAAAGGCGCAAGTCAAAGTTCTCCAACATCTGAATCTCACCGCCGGCTATCAATTGGGCACCCGGCTCAAAGTGAAAACGGACTCTGGCCGCACGGTGGGCTTGGACTTGACGCAAAAGGGACCGGTGGCGGGGATCGAAGCGTCCTGGTAATCGAAGCCCATGCAAAGGCGCTTCGTCCAGGTTTTGGAATTTCATTACCAAAGAAAAAGGAGATTGTATGAATCGGAGTATTCGGATCGTTCCGACCATGTTCGTGATCGCGTTTCTGACTTGTGCTGTTGCCATGGCACAGGATGTCAAGTACAACTCGATGCCCGGCACGGATTTTACGAAGTACCACACCTACAAGTGGGTCGTCATCGAGGGCGCTCAGCAACCTAGCCAGATCCTGGACGCACAAATCAAGCAGGCCATCGATGCGCAGTTGGCAACCAAGGGACTGACCAAGACCGACGATGAAAAAGCCGACCTCTACATCGGCTACCAGGTCGCCCTTCAACAGGACAAGCAATGGAATGCCTACGGAACGGGTGGCTATCGTTGGGGCGGCGGCATGGCCACCGCGACGCAATCGACGATCACCACTGGAAGCCTTACGCTCGATATGTACGAACCGGGGACGAAGTCGCTTGTTTGGACCGGATCTGCGACCAAGCAGATCGATACCAACGCCAAGCAGGACAAGATTGAGAAAAACCTGAACAAGGGCATGGCGAAGATGCTGAAGAACTACCCGCCGCCGGCAAAATAGGAGCCTTGTTCGGGTCGGGTCGCATTGCTGCGAAACCTTTCCCAGGCCCCGGCTCGAACGATACTCAACAATCCATGAGGAGACAGCATGAAACGGAGTCACATCTGGCCGCCCATGAATGGCAGTCGCCTGTCGGCGATTGCCATGGTCGCGGCCGTCGCAGTATCGGTGGTGTCTGCGCAGAACCCGGAATTGCAGCAGAAAGTCGCCGAGGTGAAGGAAGCGATGGCCGCAAACAAGCAGGCCCTCGCGCAATACACCTGGCAGGAGCAAGTGACGGTTAGCCTGAAGGGCGACGTGAAGAAGCAGGAGCACTTCCAGGTTCGCCTCGGACCCGACGGCAAGCCGCAAAAGCAATCACTTGACGCGCCACAAGAGGCTGCTGCCCCCAGCGGCGGCCGGCTCAAACAACATGTGGTCGAGAAAAAGAAGGATGAGTACAAGGACTACGTCGACCAGATCAAGGACCTGATCCAGCAGTACGTTCCACCTGACAAGGACATGCTCCAACAGGCAGCCCAGCAGGGAAATGTCGCACTGGGACCAGCGGGCGGCGCGCCGGGACAGTATCGGCTCGTGCTTTCCAACTACGTCAAGCCGGGCGACAAAATGACCCTGGTGTTTGACAAGGAGCAGAAGGCACTTGGTCGGCGTGACCATCGCCAGTTATCTCAGTGATCCCAAGGATGCGGTCAACGTTTCGGTGACCTTTGCCGGAATTCCCGGGGGACCGAATCACGTTGCATCACAATCGATCGACGGCGTCAGCAAGCAGCTGACGATTGTGATCGCTAATAGCATGTACCAGCACCTGTGAAGGCGGCTGGCGAAAGTCGAACCTCCCCGCTATAACCTTTGCGGAGCCGAAGAATCCGGCTCTTACACGAGAAATGGAGAATGTATGAAGCCAGTCCTGGGGTTGTTTGCGGTTGCTTCGCTCTGCTTGCTCTCACCGCTTCCGAAGTCTCATGCTCAAGCGATCTCGCCCGACAAGGGCATCGACGACGTGGAAGTAGTCACAGTCACAGCCGTAGTGAACAAGATAGACCTTGAAAAGCGCAAAGTCACAATGACACTCGATAACGGGAAGATGAAGACCTATAAGGTCGATAAAGGGGCAGTGAATCTCGACCAGGTACAGGTCGGCGATCACGTGAAGATGTCCTACACCGAAGAGTTAATCGTTACGGTGAACAAGTCGGGAGAAACTCCCGGCGCCGCAAGCATCGGCGCAGTGAATCTGGCTCCCAAAGGTTCGAAGCCGGGAGGTGTGATGGTTGAAACAACCGCCATCAGCGGCAAGATCCTGGCCATCGACAGCGAAAAGCGGAAGGTGACGTACGAAGATGCCCAGGGAAAGAAAAAGACGGTGAAAGTCAGGAAGAGCGTTGACATCTCTGGTCTGGCTGTCGGCGAGTCAGTCGATGCGGTTTTGACGGAGTCGGTAATTATCAAAGTTACCAAGTCGTAAGTTGCGCGCAGGCTCGTAATCTCGTGCCGGCCGGAGCAAATTTCTCCCCAGACGTCTCTGGCACTACGCCGGTGGACGAATACACGGTGAAACCTCAGGAGCGCAAGCCGCTCCCCGAAGGGCACACGGTCCCTGAGAGGACCCTGAAGCCTGCGGGGACATCACTCGATCGGTGTCCTCTCGGCATTTAATTGCAGACCTGATTTGCCACGGCGAAAACGATCGAATCCTTCGCGTAGGCCAGAACAGTAATTCGAACCCGTTCGGATGGAAGCTTGTTGAGTTGCCGGGAAATCCGCTTCCGGAGAAGTTGAATCATGAGCAACAAAGCTTTCATTCTTTTTGCCTGTTGTGTTGGCTTGTTCACAACGGGATGCCTGCATCCTAAGATCGGCCCGCACTCGTTGCCGCGCGACCGGGCCGACTACAGCCTCTCTCTTTCCGACTCCTGGAAAGAGCAAACGCTTCTGAACATCGTCAAGTTTCGCTACGTCGATCCACCCGTATTCGTGGACGTGGGAAGCATTGTTTCCAGCTACAGCCTCTCACAGGGTGCATCGCTAGGAGGGAATTTTGTTCCCAGCGGCTCCAACAGTGCCAGCGTAGGCGGTTCTGTAGCGTTTTCGAGCAACCCGACGATTACCTACACTCCGCTCACCGGAAATGCATATATCAAGGGCCTGGTTACGCCTCTTCCCCCCTTGCTGGTTTTCGCTGCCATTCAAAATGGCGTTCCTGCCGATTTCATCCTGCTCGCTTCTGTGACGTCGATCAATGGCTTGAGAAACCAGAACGTAAGCCTGGAGGGAATCAAGCCGGCCGATCCGGAATTCCACCGAGTGAGGGAATTGATGGAATTGATCCAGGAATCAGGCGCGGTTCAGCTTTACATTAAAGTGGATCCCGACAAGCAGCAGGCCGACATTCTTTCGCTTCGTTCGAAGGACATCGCGCCGGACATTCTCGCCGACATTGTGGAATTGCGTCGCCTGTTGCACCTGAATCCGGACGCCACGGAGCTGAAGCTTGTCGCCGCGCCCCTGCCCTCGAACGACACAGAGATCGCAGTCCAGACTCGGTCCATGATCCAATTGCTGGCAACGATGGCAGCCCAGGTCGAGGTTCCGTCAGAGGACCTTACTCGTCATCGGGCGTTCCCCGGTTTCGAGACCGGCCACACCATGCCCGGCATTGTCCCGCTGATCCGGATCCAAAGCTCAAAAAAGAAGCCGGACGGCTCCTTCGTGACTATCAACTATCGCAACACCTGGTTCTGGATCGACGACGGCGACCTCTATTCCAAGCGTGCTTTCGCGCAACTGATGCAGCTATTCACCATGACCGATACCGGCGCTCGAGAGAATCTGCCGGTGCTCACGATTCCAACCCGCTGAAGAAGGGTCTGGCCTCTGCGCGCGGTCTTTCCCCCATGCTGTGCCCTCGACGCAAGCACTCTCAATGTAATAAGCTGCTCGCCGCAACCCTGTCTTCAATGGGCAGAATGGTGCTCGCGTCGAGCTGTCTGGTTCTCGGAGATGCAGTACCAAAGGATTCAACATGAAAACGTGGCCCAGGCATCCAGTCATTTACGAGATCAACACGTGGGTATGGTTGAGCGAGCTGAGCCGGAGATATCAGAAGCCTGTGACCCTCGCCACGGTTCCGAATGAGGAGTGGGACGCCATTGCCTCCTTTGGATTTGATGTCGTTTGGTTCATGGGGGTGTGGGAGCGGAGCCCTGCCGGAATCGAAATCTCGATGCGGAACAAAGGGCTCCTGGAGGATTTCCGGCGGGCCCTCCCCGACTTTTCGGCGGAGGACAATGTCGGGTCGCCGTATTGTGTGCGCCGCTATGTCGTCGATGCACATCTCGGCGGTCCGGCGGGGCTTGCCCAGGCCCGGGAGGCCCTCGCCATGCGCGGCATCCGCCTCCTGCTTGATTTTGTGCCGAACCACGTCGCTCCGGATCACCCCTGGGTTTTCGACCATCCCGAGTATTTTGTCAGGGGAGACGCCAACGACCTCGAGAAAGATCCGGCATCGTTCCTCGATATCGGCGGGATCGTATTTCGCCTGCGGACGCGATCCGTACTTCCCGGCCTGGCCTGATGTGCTTCAACTCAACGCATTTGTCCCGGGACTGCGGCAGGCTGTAATCGAAACACTCTCGACCATCGCCTCACAGTGCGACGGCGTTCGATGCGATATGTCGATGCTTGTGCTGAACGACATCTTCGAGCGCACCTGGGGGTCTCGTGCCGGACCAAAACCGGTCGACGATTACTGGACGACGGTGATCCCGGCAACCAGAGGGAAGCACCCGGACTTCAAGTTCGGTGCCGAAGCCTACTGGGACCTCGAGTGGGAACTGCAACAGCAGGGGTTTGACTATTGCTACGACAAGAAACTCTACGACCGGATGGAACACGCTGATCCCGAGAGCGTGCATCAGCACCTTCGCGCGGACCTCGCCTACCAGGAAAAGATGGTCCGTTTCCTCGAGAACCACGACGAGCCCAGGGCGGCTGCCACGTTCGGGCGGGAAAAAGAATGTGCTGCCGCCGTGGCCATCCTGACACTGATGGGCGCGACGCTGCTTCACGAAGGACAGTTCGAGGGGAGACAGATCAGGTTGCCGGTATTTCTGGGCCGTCGCCCGGAAGAGCCGGCCGATCAAGACCTCGTCGTGTTTTACAAGCGGCTGCTGAAAGCGACCGATCGTGATGTTTTTCGCAACGGTACCTGGCGCCTTTGCGAGCGGGTTGGCTGGCCCGACAACCAGAGCTGCCGGAATCTGCTCACATGGTGTTGGGTTAACGACGCTGTGCGCTACCTCGTGGTCATCAACTTCCGGCAGGAAGCTGCCCAGGCGCATGTCCTTGTGCCGTGGGATGAACTGAGAGGCAAGGATTGGCGCTTCACAGATGTCTTATCTGGGGAATCTTACAACCGGAGTGGAAGCGAGATAAGGGACAACGGCCTTTACGTGGATTTAGGTGGGTGGAAATTTCACCTGTTCCATGTGAGTGAACTGTAAGTACGCCAAGTGCGACGTCTGACAAGAGACTCGTGGTTCGCCATTCCTGCAATGGTCCGGCAAGAAAGTAAGGTCACGATGAAGCAGCAGCACCATCATTCCGGATTTCAATTCTTTGTTCTTCTCACCATCCTCACTTCGCACCGGACAAGACTGACTTGCCGGTCATGAAGAAGGGCGATACCGCCCAGCCGAGACAATGGTCGGATTGATGCCGAAATGGCGGACCCGTGGGAGCCGGAGTCAAAAGCGTTTCGCGATACAATCAGAGCATTGTCGGGGCGTAGCGCAGTCTGGTAGCGCATCTGCTTTGGGAGCAGAGGGTCGGGGGTTCGAATCCCTCCGCCCCGACCATTAGAATCAATAACTTACATCGATTTTGATCGACCTCAACCCCACAAATCCCCACACCTGCATATTCGAGAAGTTTTGTGTGGGCAGTGAGCTTGCTGTCCATCAACCCTTCTCGTAGACATTCATCGTCGTTGCCACATCCGCGTGCCGCATCATCTTCTGCTGAACACCGACTGCTGTCCCCACCGCAAACTTGCCCTCGGCCTCCTGTGGGCGATACTGGAAATTCCGGTAGTCGATGGCTCTCCCCGCGCCACACGATATTGATGCGCACGATCATCGGATGGGTTGACGCAAGCGCATTCTGGCTCCGGTATACGAGTGCCGCTAGTGCGGCGCAAATCGAAACAGACTCCACTGGTACCTCCCCTTGAGGTAAAAATCATAGGGGTGGAAAGAGATAGTCAGAAATTGCCAGGTCGGCGTCCGTCGGCCCCTAAGCTCCTTAAGAATTCCAAGTTCTTGCCGCTCGTTGTAATCCATACTTCCGCCCGTATATGTCTTGCCGGTTGAATGGCACGTCCGACCTCCAGAACCGGCGGGAATCAAACGTCTTTGCCCAGACTTGAGTGGCGCTACATCCGCTGGTGCTTGCCAACTGGTAAAAGCAACAAGCGGCAGGCTGGCCGCCTGGTGATAATTCCGATTCCTCAAAATCACAATCACATGCAGGTGTGATCCGTGATCCATCCAAACAAGCTTTAGTAATCCGAGTATTCCAGCCGGACATTTCGCTGGCTACAAGACTCAGCGCATCACGCTGAACTTATCCGCACAGCGAAGCTCGGACTGGTGCACGCGCGATCAGCATAAATGGCCCTCGCAAGGATCGTGCCCGAGCAACCAGTCTGCCCTGGTATTTGGAAGATGCTGTGGCTGATCCATCTTCCGCTCGCGCTGTATGTCGGCCCCATCGAAGGGCGCAGAGGTCGCCCGACGCCGTACCGGCGGATCCGACTCCAAGTTGGAACAATGAAGAGCATTGCGGCATCAGCCCGGCCTTCGTCCAGAGTTCTTCAATCAAGTTATGTCACATCGTCGCTCAGCTTTTCGGATCGTGCAAAAGCCGCTTTCCTTAATGTCTTCGCCTTGCCACCACTGGCTCTTGGCTCCGCACCGGCTCCCCCGACATCTGCGGTGGTTTGTTGGTTCCCGGTTTGGCTGATGAGTCGCACCGCACCTGTTGCCAAACGACCCCACGAGTGATTCTCACAGATTTCAGAAAGCTACGACCGGGTTGACAAACACTTAATGCTCTGTTTTGGGTTCTTTGAGAAAGGAGTAAGAGCATGCAGGCTTATCCGTCTGACGTTCCACTTCCCTCAAACGACAAACGATGGAAACTTGTGGAGGGCACGATGCGCCGGCATGGCCATAAAGCCGCAGCGCTGATAGAGGTTCTCCGCACGGTTCAGGAGTCATTCGGCTTTCTCGACGAGGTATCGCTACGCTTCGTCGCCTCTTCCTTGCGCCTTCCCATGAGCAAGGTTTACGGCGTGGCGACGTTTTATCACTACTTCAGTTTGAAGCCGCCGGGCGAACATACTGCCTGCATGGTTGACGTGGCGAAGTTCTTCATGGACTTCACGCGCGTATCCCCTGCCGGATTGGCACAACGCAATTGCATGGCCTGCTTGAACGAGTCAGCGAGGGCCGGGGGCGCATGGAGGACCTGGAGACGCTGGACGTCTCGGGGTCATGGTCAAGCGCCCGCGCTGTGCGGCCTCGGCCCAGACCGCACCAAACCCAGAGAGCAGTACGCTGAAGTACTTCCGCGACGAATATATACAGCACATCAATGGCAAGATCTGCGCGCAAGGCAGGTGCGCTTGCTCCAAGGTGCCGGCCATGGCAGAGAAATGAGGAGAGCTGACAAATGCCCGAGCGAAATCAATATCAGGTCAAGACGCTCACCATCGACGGCAAGGAAGTGTGCGCAGCCGAACATCAGACCATACTCGAGGTGGCTCGTGAAAACGCTATTGATATCCCAACTCTTTGCCACTTTGATGGACTCAAAGGAATCGGCGCCTGCCGGCTATTTGTTGTCGAAGTCAGAGGCAACAACAAACTTCTGGCTGCCTGCGTGACCCAGGCGCAGGAGGGGATGGAAGTCACCGCGCATTCGCCGCAGTTGCATGAATTCCGCAAGCTTATCGTTGAGTTGCTGTTTACCGAGCGCAACCATGTGTGCACATCAAATGTGCCACCGATGGGGCCCCACCGGCGTTTCATCGCCGATCATAATCGATGCGTCCTCTGCTCGCTGCATGCGTGTGTGCGACGAGATAGAAGGCGCACACACCTGGGACATCACCGGCCGTGACATCAGCGCCCGCATGATTACCGATCTCAGTGAGCTTTGGGGAGATTCGGAAACCTGTACCAGTTGCGGGAAATGCATCAGCGTCTGCCCGGTGGGCGCGCTCGTCGAGAAAGGCAAAGCTATATCGGAGATGACCAAACCAAACTTCTTGCCATATCTTCTCCAAATGCGGGGGGAGGCACGATGGACAAGCCACGGATAGCAACGCTCTGGCTGGATGGATGCTCGGGTTGCCATATGTCTCTCCTCGATATGGATGAGCGACTGCTGGAAATCGCCGGCAAGATCGAACTGGTGTACAGCCCGGTTGCGGATGCCAAGGAATTTCCGGACAACGTGGACCTGACGCTGGTTGAGGCGCCATCGCCAGCGATGAAGACCTCGAGAAGATCAAGCGGTTCCCAAGCAAACCCAAAATGCTGGTTGCGCTCGGCGATTGCGCTGTAACCGGCAATGTTCCCGCCATGCGCAACAACTTTGTGCTCGAAGACGTTCTCACACGGGGTTATGTCGAAAACGCAACCGCTAACCAGGGAGCGTCGATCCACGAAGTTCCGAGCTGGAACCCAACGTAATCCCCTTGCATGAGTGCGCAACGGTGGATCCGTTCGTGCCCGGATGTCCGCCCTCGGCAGACCTTATCTATTTCGTACTAAGCGAAGTACTCGCGGGGCGCATACCGACCTGGCCACTCGGAGCCGCTTTGGTAATTAGGAGCAAGCGAATGCAGGCCATTCTTATTGATGGAATTACACGGGTTGAAGGGCACGGAAGAATTACTATCCAGCTTGACGACCATGGCGCCGTGCAAGACGCGCATCTTCATATACTTCAATTTCGCGGATTCGAAAAGTTCTGCGAGGGCCGGCCCTTCCATGAAATGCCCTCGCTCACGGCGCGCATCCGCGGCATCTGCCCAATAAGTCACTTGCTTGCGGCCGCGAAGGCGTGCGACGCCAAATCGTCCAGTCGCACGCACTCAGATTCTTTTACCTTTCCTCGCCGGACTTCCTGATGGGCTGGGATGCCGACCCTTTGGAACGCAACATTCTCGGCCTTGCTCAAAAGCATTCGGACCTGGCTGTGAGTGGCATTCACCTGCGGAAGTGGGGACAGCATGCGATTGAGTTGCTCGGGGGCAAAACAATTGGCGACGCTCCGTGGATCGTGCCCGGCGGTGTAGCCTCCATCCACTCACGGTTGCAGACGGGACGAAATCTGAGCGGGATTCGGAAGCCCTCGCCACCGCGACACGCACCTTGAAGTTCTTTAAGCACATGATGGAGAAGCTTGTTCGATGAAACCGTAGTCTTTGGCAACTTCCCCGCCATGTCCATGGCAGTCGGCCGCAGGGACGGCAATCTATGCCTCTACGGCTCCCGCAGGTCCCACGAGGGCTGGCTTCGCTTTGCCGACGCAGATGGAAAACATAGTCGCCGACAACATCCACCCGAGAGACTACCAGGACTACATCGGCGAAGGTGTCGATTCCAGCAGTTTCATGAAGGCGCCCTACTACAAGCCGCTGGGATCCCGACGGCATCTATGGGTTGGCGCGATCCGGATGGAAAGGGCGTCATTCGTCCTTGACCCTTCGTTTGAGTTGCGCGAACACGCAGACGGCTCCATGCTCCGCTCATAGTCGATCTCCTAGATGCGGAGGGAACCCTGAAAGCAGCACTTCATCCGGGCTCAATGATTGGCGAGCGTTCTCCGCGAGGACTATTGGAGCGCATACACGTATCCATCAGTGCTTCCGAAATATACCGTTCCATTCATGACGAGCGGTGATGACGCGATCGAACCGATTGTAAACAACCTTTCCACCTGAAGTGCATTCTGTTCGAAGTCGCTCCTGAAGAGCATCATGTTGTTCAGTGTCTTGTCGGAGTTCAGAAGAAAGCCGTGATTCTCGCGGGAAACTTCCGTCTGGAACTCCCACAACTGCTTGCCCGTTTTCAAGTCGACTGCGACAAGGGTGCCGTTCATCAATCCTAAATACGCAACGTCACGCAGCCACTGCAGGAGATGAAAAGTCATAAGATTTTACGTGAAGGTCGAAAGCCGGTTTCGCCGTAGTTGCATCGCCCGTTGGATCAGGCTCGAATCCGAGGTTCCGAAAAGGACCATACCATCCACTACGGCGGGAGAGACCACGATCCAACTCTGCTTATTGTCGAATTTCCATTTTTGCGTTCCGGTGCGGCGTCGATGGCGTAGAAGCCGGAGTCGCGGCAACCGACATAAACAACCCCATTGACCACCGCCGGCGAACCCTGGAATCCGACCTGGTTATGAATGAGCGGATCTTCTCCAGTCTTCGAATTGCCATTTTTTCTGGCCCGTGGCGGCATCGACGGCATAGAGATAGCTGTCCCAACTGCCAAAATAGAGAGTTCCCGAATCGAAAGCCGGCGAGGAATGAACCACGTCGCCCGTCGCAAACTTCCACCGTACCGCGCCGGTTAGCAGCGTCAAGCGCGTAGAGATTCCCGTCACCGCTGCCGAAGAAAACCATGCCCTGGGCTAATGACTGGGCTTGACTGAAACATGTCCCAAGCGTCGACGTAGGTTTGACTCATCGGTTGCGCTGCCATGGAGCCCTTTAGCCTCGAAGTGTCGGTCTCCTGCCGGGTGAACTTCCACATGGCATGTCCGTGGCGGCGTCAACAGCATAGAACTTGCCGTCATAGCTCATGAAATACACTGCGCCGTTGGCGACGGCAGGCGTTGATGCCACGGGCCCGACGTTCGAGTATCTCCACTTCTGCACTCCTGTTTCGGCGTCGACTGCGTAGACGTTGCGATCGTAGCTGCCGAAATAGATTACGCCTTGATCCGCAACCGGCGAAGACAGGACCTCGCCACCGGTCGCAAACTTCCATTTGATTCCCTTGAATTCCCGTGGCCCATTCGCGTCGTAAACGCCGGTATGTGCCGCATTGCCCCGGAACATCGACTGCGCCACACAGAATAAGGACACAGACGATGCGAGGGTTACAAGGACCAGTGGCTTCCATAACAAACCCAGGGCAATGCTCTCTGCAATGGCTTCATCCGAAGTTCTCCTCTCACTTCATCTCTGCGTGTGCAGCGGGGGTCGCCGACGGATATAGGCGTCGTGTCCGGGATGGAGCGATAACGGCAGTTCGAGAAAGCTGATGCGAAGATTCCCGGCAATCTCCCATCGCACCTTCGTGGAACTCGCCCTCATAGCTCATTCCGCTCTCCCCGAGCAAAACGAAAATGTGGTTGCCCTCCTGTTTCCACAGAGTGATGGGAATCTTCGCGTTTCCCCAGTCGATGACCGTCAACTCCGCCGCCGGCGCTGCCGGCGTCCCGCTGTTCGGAAGTTTAAGGATCACATTGATCTTCGAAGTCAACAAGTTGAAATTCTCCCTTCCACTCTCCCTGAATGTCCTTGCTGATCGGAGTACTGGGTTCGGGATAGTCGACATGGGCATCCCCCAACTCGCTTGAGTAGAAATGGCGCACTGTTGCCGCCCTGCTTGTATTCGCCCTTTAGCTCGCCGTTGGTTTCGAGGTGCCCCCTGAAACTCGCCGCCCCCTTCGATTCAAATTCAACATCGCTTTGTTTGACCGCGATACCACGCAATGTCGCGCCCTTTCACTCCAAGCTCGGGCGCAGTCAACGACCCAACCCACTCATGACCCTGCTGCGCAAGATCAACGACCACGCGCAATTCATATCCCGGAATCTGCACCGCGCCTTCCCATTGGCCGGAAAGCAAAGGTTGCGTGTGCCGTCGCTTTGCACCACACCAGGCTGCTCGTGGCCAGTAAACATAAGACAACCAAGCGCTGAGGCATCGATTCTCCTTTCCTTATCGAAACCCGTAGTTATGCGTCTCAGGAAGAGACGTCTTGTTGAAAGATGTGAAGCAGAAGAGTGTGTTTGTTTCTTGCACCGGCATCTTCGTCTCCAAAGCACTTCGAACTTAAACGACTGATAACAGTAGCATCGGTGTGGAGATCAAGAGTGTTGCTGATTCCATGTGTGTTCGATTCTTGAAATCACTGTTCAAAAACGAACGGCCGCGCGACGTCGGCGTGCATCATTATGTGACTGCATGTAACCCATGTGTTTTTCGATGGAGGATAGTTAATGAGGCGTCCCGCTGATTTGCGGTGATCTGGATCACGCGTCTCCACTTATCGACGTAGCGGGGAACTCGCGCTCTGCAACCCTGGGAGACACTGAGCCGGAAGGGAGCGTAAGCTCTTGGGCAACCTTGAGTCGCGTTTCAAACACCGGAAGCAATCCAGTTCGTTTCATATTCAATCCGGATTGAACCAAAGCGAATGACGAACTGAAATCGGGCGGCGGTAATTTCAAGGCAACTCATCCACACACCGGAGTTCCCATGGATCGCAAGACATTCCTGAAGGGCTTGGTCGTTCTTGGCGCCGCCGTACCTTGCGGATCACTTGCTGCCCCGCCAAGAACGGAAAATGCGAAGATACCGCGTGCATGTCTGATTCCGGCGCCGTCCGCCAGTTCCATTCGACTTTCCTGCACCAGTGAAGAACAGAATCTCGACCGCGCGACGCTGTATCAAGCTGATGCAGCAACGAGGCCCGCGCATGTTGCCGTAACCTGAAATTCCGCCAGGACCTCATCGATCAGAGCGCCGGGGACGTAAAGAAGCTCGTGCGAACTGATGGGTAGAATTGTCGGTCCTGAAAACTGCACCCGGTCGGGCAACACCGTTTCGCTCGTTTATCCGGTCACAAAGTGCGTGTGCGGTTGGAACCCTGACCGTCCGCCGACACCGGACGATCCTTACTGCGATCGTTCTGCGGAGAATAACCGGACTCTCTTCGAAACCGTCGCCGGAGGGCCGGTGAGCGTGAAGGTAATTACATCGCCCCGTCGAGGCGGGGTGCACTGCACCTTTCAACTCAAACTTGCATAGGCGTCAACATGGGTTGTGCTCTCGATTCGACCCCTTCTTTGTTGAGATCTGGCACAGTGCGCCAGCTACACATAAGTCCCTGGACGGACGCATCGATATAGCCCTGCACGACTTTCTTGATTCGCTCATATTCTGAGTAAATGAATTTCAGGCTCGGCGGCGAGACACGAGCAAGTGTGACCAGGTTTCTCAATCTTCACGGACCTTGCTCGGCGGACGTCCCCTTCGAAAACCCAAGATTGCTCAGCGAAGTCCGGCGCGCGAACACCGTGCTATTCATGCCGAGCCGATTACAACAAAGCTCGAACGTTATAAGGATCACGGTTTCCGAGAAGGGTATTTGGCACTTCGTTTATCTGGATTCTGTTCAGATTCGAACATTGGTTTCAATTTCGCACAGCCTGCCGTAGTCGTCGAATCAGCAAATTACGTATATCTCATCACTTGCATTTCGGATGATTGGGCATCAGATCTGCAACTTACGCAGGCAGCGTTCATTCAAGTGGATGGTAGAAGCGCGGAATGAGGAACACGCGATGAGTAGCCTTTGGTTAATATTCGGTATGTAATTACGGCAGTTGCGCTGCTCCCCGGCTTTGCGCTTACCGCGGCTTTATCTTGCTTTCAGGTATTGGTGCCACTACCGCCATGTTCTCCATCGTGGAAGGCGTGCTGCTGCGGCCCCTGCCGTTTCGCGATCCGGCCCGGCTGGTGGTCGCTGGGCGATGAGATCGAGGGAATGAGCACGGCGACAACCTGTGGAGCACGTCGGCTCCCGGCGTGCGCGCCTATGACCGCAATAACCACGCCTTTGCCGGGGTGGGGGGTTATCACTATACCGGCTTTGAATTATCGGGGCTGGGCGCACCAGCGCGGGTTCGTGCAGCAAGGATTACTTCGAATGTGTTTCCGGTTCTTGGCGTCCCGCCCCTTATGGGGCGCACCTTCACCCAACAGGAAGACGAAGGCAGGCAGCAATTGGCCGTTATCAGCTACCAGATGTGGCGCGGCCGTTTCAACGGCGATGCGCACATCCTGGGGCAGAAGGTAT